>NZ_JBWKVV010000002.1:0-1365386 GCF_059421875.1 Sphingomonas sp. GW821-FHT02B09 | reverse complement strand
GGAGGGATGCGGAAAGCGCAGCAACGTCGCCGCGACTGCGGTCGCTCGCGAACTGGTAGGATTCATCTGGGCCACGGCTGTGAAGGGCGGTGACAAACCCGGCCACGGTACCGCCGGCACAGTGCTGGCGGGGGCGGAGTAAAATCCGGCCAGTGGTTAAGCTGCCCGTTTTTCGGGGCGGCGGGGATGTTTGTCGTGGAGAGCTACGCAGCAGTCAGGCGGTTCGTATTCGTCGAGGGCCATAGTCGCCGCGAGGCAGCAAGCGTGTTCGGGCTGAGCCGGGACACGGTCCGCAAGATGTGCCTGTATTCGGCGCCACCAGGATACCGACGGACGAAGCCTCCGACCAAGCCGAAGCTGGGGGCGCTGCTGCCTGTCATCGACGCAATCCTGGATGCGGACCGGGAGGCGCCGGGTAAGCAGCAGCATACGGCCAAACGGATCTTCGAGCGGCTGCGCGACGAGCATGGCTATACGGGCGGCTACACGATGGTGAAGGACCATGTGCGGCTATGCCGCGCGCGCAGCCGCGAAACGTTCGTGCCGCTGGCACACCCGCCGGGGCATGCGCAGGTCGACTTTGGTGGCGGTCGCGGTGGTCGGCGGGGAGCGGATGAAGATCCACTATTTCTGCATGTCGTTGCCACAGTCCGATGCGTGCTTCGTCAAGGCGTACCCTCGTGAGACGACGGAAGCGTTTCTCGACGGGCACGTGTCGGCGTTCGCGTTCTTCGGGGGTGTGCCGCTGTCCGTCCTTTACGACAACACGACCATCGCCGTGGCCAAGATCTGTGGCGACGGGACGCGCGAGCGCACCCGTGCCTTCACCGAACTGGTCAGCCATTATCTGTTCCGGGATCGCTTCGGCCGCCCGGCACGGGGCAATGACAAGGGCAAGGTCGAGGGGCTGGTGAAGTTCGCGCGCAACAACTTCATGGTGCCCGTGCCGGTGGTCGCGAGCTTCGATGATCTCAACACCGGGCTCGAGCGGCGCTGCCGTGGGCGGCAGGACGAGCATGCCGGTCGTCACGCCGACACCATCGGCGAGCGGCTGGTCGCTGACATGGCCGCGTTACAGCCTCTGCCGGCCGTGCCGCTGGAGCCATGCGAGAAACGGGCCGGGCGCGTGTCATCCACGGCGCTGGTGCGCTACCGGACCAACGACTATTCGGTGCCGACCGCGTATGGCTTTCGCGACGTGGTGGTGAAAGGCTTCGTTGACGAGGTCGTCATCCTCTGTGCGGGCGAGGAGATCGCCCGGCACGCGCGCTGCTACGGCGAAGGCGTGTTCGTCTCCAACCCGCTGCACTATCTGGCGCTTATCGAGACCAAGCCCGGTGCGCTCGACCAGGCAGCCGCCCTGCAGGACTGGAACCTGCCGGACATCTTCCAGCACCTGCGCCACCTGCTCGAAGCCCGGATGGGCAACAAGGGCAAACGCGAGTTCATTCAGGTGCTGCGACTGCTGGAAGCCATGCCGCTTCCCATCGTCACGGACGCAGTGACCGAGGCGATCCAGTTGGGGGCGCCCGGCTTCGACGCGGTCAAGCTCATCGCGCTGGCGCGTATCGAGCGCCGTCCGCCCCGGCTCGATCTGGTGGCGTATCCACACGTGCCCAAGATGGACGTGAAGACGACGCGCGCGGCCGACTATGCGGTACTGGCGGCATGACGGGCAAGGATGCCATGCCGAGGGGCACGACCGCTGGCACGCCGCGGGTACTTCTCGCCCACCATCTCAAACAGCTCAAGTTGCCGACCGTGCTGCGCGAATATGGGAAAGTGGCGCGCGAATGCGCGCAGGGCGGCATCGACCACCCGCGCTACCTGCTGCGGCTCGTCGAGCTGGAACTTCTCGACCGCGAGCGCCGGACCATCGAGCGGCGGATCCGTGCGGCGCGCTTCCCGGCGGTGAAGAACTTCGACACCTTCGACTTCACTGCCATCCCCAGTCTCAACCGGATGATGGTGCTCGAGCTTGCCCGCTGCGAATACATCCTGCGACGCGAGAACGTCATCGCGCTCGGCAACAGCGGCACCGGCAAGACCCATGTCGCCCTGGCGCTCGGCCTGGCGGCTTGCCAGAAGGGCTTTACGGTCGCCTTCACCACCGCGGCCTCGCTGGTGAACCAGCTGATGGAGGCACGCGATGAGCGTCGCCTCCTCAAGCTCCAGCGGGAAATGGCAGCGGTAAAGCTGCTCGTCGTCGACGAACTCGGCTACGTCCCGTTGTCGCCGACCGGGGCAGAACTGCTCTTCGAGGTGCTGTCGCAACGCTACGAGCGCGGCTCGACCATCATCACCTCCAACCTGCCCTTTGAAGACTGGACGCAGGTGCTCGCCTCCGAACGGCTGACTGGCGCGCTGCTCGACCGGCTGACCCACCATGCCACCATCCTGACGATGAACGGCGACAGCTACCGCCTCAAACACTCCACCGGACGCCGACGCCGCGCGGCGGAGCAAAACCAGGCCAGTGATATGGTCGACCCGGACACCAGTGAAATCCTGTCACCCTGACCGCCACACCAGAGGCAGCAACGATATGAGAAGGGCCCCGATCGGGGCCCTTCTCATATCGTCAGCACACGCCTCGACCGGCCGGCTTTTACTCCGCCACGGTGGCCGACTTTTGCTCCGCCGTTGACAGTCGTCCGCAGTCGTCAGCTTTATCGTCACCTTTATATCTGCGATCGGGATCGTAGGGTTACGAACAGGCTGAAGCCCAGGCCCGCCAGAAGTGAGAGCATGGTCCAGGCAGTTAGAAACGCGATGACTTTCATTGTTCCTCTCGAGCACTTTAGGGTCACATGCGCCGCTCCATCGCTGATAATTATCGCGATAAATAGTGAGAGTGCCTTACATATCAGGCACAAAGACCAAGGGCGATCTAGGACTGTCCCGCTCCGGGATCCGTCAGCATCGTTATGACGGGGTCGTTTCGGCCGGCCGACCCTGACGAGGCTCTGTTGGCACCGACGCCCGGCACTTGCCCTTCAGTTCGAAGACTTCGCGCACTCTACCCCCTTGGCCGTCATTGTCCTCGTAGCAGGATAGTGGCATGACGCCGGGCTACCCGACGGTCAGGCGACCAACTCCTCGATAAGTCTCGCGACATGCTCGCCGCGGTACGGTTTGGGAACGAAACTGCCTCCTTCCGGAAGATCCGACGTATGCACTTCCACCGCGCCGGACGTCACGATGACGACGACGTCCGGACGGCGCTCGTTGACCATGCGGGCGAGCTCCACGCCATCGAACCGGCCCGGCATGTTGACGTCGGTGAAGACGGCTCCGATGTCAGGACGCTGGCCGAGCCGAACGAGCGCATGTTCGACGTCGTAGGCGTCGACCACCTCGAAGCCCGCGTCCTCCAGGCACTGCATTGCGTCCATCATGATGATAGGCTCGTCCTCGACGACCAGGACAACGGTTTTGGCTCTGCTCGGCATGGCGTCTTCAACCTGTCGCCGTCTGCGCGGTTCCGAAGATCTACAGCGATCGAAGCTGGCGTGCGTCGGCCTCGACGGTCCAGCGGAGGCCGTCGGGCGGATACAGGAGCTCGCTGCGGCCGCCGAACGTCCGCCCCATCGTGTCGATGAGCCTGGTCCCGAAGCCTTTTCGGGAAGGAGGGACGACTGGCGGCCCGTCCCGCTCCTGCCATGTCAGCACGACACGCTCGGACCCTTCGACAGTCTCTATCCGCCACCCTATTTCCACTCGACCATCCGGCACGGACAGCGCACCGTATTTGAGTGCGTTAGTGGCGAGCTCGTGCATCACCAGCGTCATCGAAAGGGCGGCGCGGGCGCCGACTTCGACCGGACAGCCGTCGATAGCGAGACGGTCGGGATCCGCGACCGTTTCGAGTGCAGCCTGAACGACGTGGGCGAGATCTCCTGCCTTCCAGTCGCGGCGTGTCAGAAGGTCCTGCGCCCGCACCAGCGCCTCGAAGCGACTGAGCACGCTCTCCTTGGCCTCGGCAAGCGTCGATGCCGACCGAAGCGACTGATGCACGATGGCCTGCACCATCGCGATGGTGTTCTTCATTCGATGAGCGAGCTCGCCGATCAGGAGCGCTTGGTGCTCGATGGCCCGTTCACGCTCCTCGACGTCGACGATGACGCTGATCGCCCCGGCGATCCCGCCGGCGGGATCGAGCAGTGGGACCGAACTGATCTCGGTACGCAGGCGACTGCCGTCCGGGCGTTCTACGAGGAAGGGCGCGGCCCGCGTCTCGATGCCCCGAGTGATTGCGTCGACCTGCGGATATTGAACGAGAGCGTAGCTCGATCCGTCCTCGTGTATCGCCCCTGCACTCAGGTATCGCTCGAGGCCGCCGATCGAAATGTCCCTGCCGAGCAGCACTCGCATCTGTTCGTTGATCAACACCGACTCGCCGTTACTTCCAGCCAGCGACAGTCCGACGGGAGCGTTCTCAATCACGGCCCGCAGCGTCGTCTGGCTTGCGTCGTTCTGCGCCTCTAGATGTGAGTTGCGGGCGAACGCCGCTCGGAGCTCGGCGCCGAGGACCGCGATCCCGGATGCCACGAGCAGGAACATGGCGGTTCCCGTCCATTGGGGTCCGCTAAGCCATAGGTGCTCCGCGCGATGGCCTATCGAGGCCGCGGCGACAGCTGCCGACAGGACGGCGGTGTGAAGGCCGAGCTGGCGCCCGAACAGCAGTCCCATCATGAGGACGACAGGTATGAACAGCAGCCATGGCACGATGGCGGAGACCACGACCGCCCGGAAGAGCCCCACTGCGAGCACCGCCCCTATGGCGCTGCAATACTGGGTCGGCTTCTTGGTGGGATGCCGCAGAGCCCACGAAAGCAGGCGATCCAGAAGGGGTAGAGCGTCCGTCTGCTTCATGGCTCCGTTCCTTCGTTCGCGTTGAAGGCGGACTCACGGAAGAAGCGATGCTTCTCCGCATCCGTGAACCATCCCGAGGGAGCGACATGTCGCAACATGCGCAGCAAGACTTGTAGCACTATCGGTGCTGCCAGATCACAGCGGAAAGCCTCGCCGCAGCATCTCGGCGGCGACTGCCTTCGCTTCGTCGTCGTCGGGAGTTCCGCGTGTGAGAGAATAGGCGGCGAGCATCTGCTTGTCGGTCCAGGTCGCGAGAACTTGAGGATCGGTCGTTACCCAGCGGATCATGCAGACGTGATACCAGCAGGCCGGTCTTCACCGCAAGCCGAAGTCATCTTGCGGCCGCCCAATCTATGTTGGGCACCTCGATTATTGAGAAAGCTGGTGGCAAGACCGGCGGAGGGCGTGGTCCCACGCTGACGCGGCTATCTTCTAGACCGATCGGCTCCGCTAGACGCAAGGTTCTGCTAGAAGCCGTGATGCATCTGATCCCGGCCGTTCGCCTTCGCGAGATAGGCTCGCGCATCGGCTCTGTCGAACAGTGACGCCAGCGTATCCCCCGTCTTCAGCTCGGCGATCCCGCCGCTGACGGTGACGGGCGGGAGATGGTCGCCCAGCGTGCTGGTGGCCTTGCGTATGCCTTCCGCGGCGAGGGCCGCGCCACGCATGGTGGTGCGTTCGAGCAGTATCGCGAACTCCTCGCCGCCCGTCCGGGCGACGACCGCGGATGGCGGCACAGAGGATGTCAGAGCGTCGGCGAACGCGCGAAGCACGGCGTCCCCGGTGGCATGGCCGAAAACGTCGTTCACCTGCTTGAAGTGATCGAGATCGAGGAGGATGACGGCCAGAGGCTCTACGGACTGTGCTGCGCGCCCGACCAGCGAGAATGCCCGACGTTCTAGGCCACGACGGTTGAAGACGCCCGTCAGGGGGTCCGTCTCGGCGTCCCTGATGGATCCATCCAGCACCGATCGGACGATGATCAGGAGGATCACGAGCCCCGACATGACGATCATGATCCCGCCCAATGCCTGCGACAAGAGGGCGTAGGAGCTTGCGACGTAGTCCTTGGCGGTGGCGCCGGCCCCGAACGCGGCCGCGAAGAAGGGCTTCGTCGAAAAGTACGTCGACATGGCACCGAAGACGATCGCCAGCGTCAGCCAGAGACCGTCGTGGGTTCGACGGGCGCTTCTTGCACATGTCCACGAGCACAGCAGGAAGGTCGCGAGGAATGGGGCCTGGAAGACGAGACCAAAGCCGAGCGTGCTCCTCGGACCATTCCAGATTGCCGCGCGACAACATGTGCCGCAGATCGCCAGTGCGATGACGATCGGCCGTCTGATCGGCGTCCCGGCAAGCGCCGCGACGCCGATCAGCGTCACCAGCGCGGACGCGAGAAGGCTGGCGTAGCTCGTCGCCTTCAGCGCTTCCACGTGTTCCGTGAACCTGATGCCGAGCTCGCTCAATGGTGCCAGCATGCCTAATAGATACGTCGCACAGAACAGGCCTGCCGACCGTTGGCTGGGATAGGACAGCCGGATCACCGCGAACGTGGTGGCGAAGAGGAGGGCTACGCAGACGTTGACGATGAGAGCGTATACGGCGCCGTTCATCGGGTCGCCTCCACAAGTCGAGCGGGCCCGTCGCACGCAGGGATCCCTTCGCTCGGGCATGGCAGAGCAGAAGCCCTGCTCGATGCGATCGATATATCGTGCGTCGACATCAAGGGTGCCGTTGTGGAAGGCCGTATGACAGCTCCGTCGATCAACCGGCGTTGCTCATTTGCGACGTGCCACGGCCATCTAAAAATGAATAACCATGGCGTTTAAAAAAACGATCGAAAGCGTCGGTTTCGAGCGGCGGGGAGTATAGGTAGCCTTGAACCTCCTCGCATCCGAAGGAATGAAGCAGCGAAGCGGCCGCGAGGGTCTCCACGCCTTCCGCGACGACGCGGTATCCGAGGCGGTGCGCCAGTCCCACCATGGTTTCCATCAGGTCGCGCTCGGCCGGAGACTCTGCGACGAGGCGGCGGACGAAGGATTGGTCGATCTTTACCACGTGCATGGGGAGGCGCTGCAGATAGGCGAGACTGCTGTGTCCGGTGCCGAAATCGTCGATCGCCAGGCGGACGCCCGTCGCGGCGAGGGATCCGATGACTTCGAGCGCCCGCTCAGGGCTCTGCATGATCGCGCTTTCCGTCAGCTCCAGTTCGAGGTCGCCAGGGACCAGTCCCCGACGCAGCAGGCTATCCTGGAGATGCTCCGGCAGATCTGCTTCGCTGAGATTGGCAGCGGACATGTTGACGGAGAGCGTCAGGTCAAGCCCGCTGGCTCGCCATTTCGACAGCTGATCGAGGGAGGTTTCGATCACCCATCGCGTCATCGGTCGCGCGAGCGACGTCTGTTCGACGATCGGGATGAACTCGGCAGGTGGTATGTCGCCCACGGTCGGATGCCGCCAGCGAAGAAGCGCTTCCGCGCCGATGCAGCTGCCGGTCTTCAGGTCGATGCGCGGCTGGTAGACCAGCCTGAGCTGGTCGACCGAAGTCAAGGCGCCAGCCAGATCCTTCACGATCATGTATTGGCGGCGCTGAGCGGCATCGTTGACGGGAGAGTAGATCGCCACGATGCCATCGGCGCCCCTGGCGTCCTGGGCGGCGGTGGCGGCGCCGCGTAGCACGTCGTCGGCTGGGACCTCGCCGAGCATGAAGGGTCTGACGCCGATCGCCACGCTCGTGACGAACCGGACCGAGGAAGACGACCTCAGCTCGGCGAACGAGGCTTCCAGAAGGCGGACGTATGATGCCTCGTCTCCCCCCGAGAGAGAGACGAAGGCGAACTGCGTGTTGCCCACATGGTAGGGCGTTCGATCCGGACCCAGCGCCCGGCGCATGGCCGCGGCGGCTTCTACGATCAGATCGTCCACCCTTTCCGCCCCGAGGGCACGGACGATCCTGCCGATCTGGTCGTCCCGGGCGAGATCGACCAAGACGGCGAAGCGCGGCTCGCCCGGCCTGTCGCGAGCAAGATCGACCAGATCGTCGCGGAACTGGTTCCGGTTGGGTAGCCCGCTCACCGGGTCGATGCGTCCGAACGCGTACTGCAATTCAATCTGCGCCATGACCATGGCGGCCAGATCGGTAAGCGCCTCGAGTTCCTCGTCGGTTGCCTTTCGAGGCTCCATGCCGAGGACGCATAGCGCGCCCAGCCCATGGCCGTCCTTCGTCACCAGCGGAACGCCGGCGTAGAAGCGGGCCCCTCCACGACCGAGGACGCTGTCCGCGAAGCGGGGATCGGTACGGAGATCCTCGATCACCAGTGGGCAAGTCGACTCGGCCACCGCAGCGCAGGGCGCCCCGTCGCGAGGGATGCATATATGCTCCACGCCTACGCGTGACTTGAACCACTGCCTGTCCTGGTCGGTCAGCGAGACGGCGGCGATGGGCAGATCGAATATGCGGCTTGCCATCCGAGTAATGCGATCAAAGCTCTCACTCGGCGGCGTATCGAGTAGCCCGAGTTGATGAAGTGCATCTAGCCGCGCCGCTTCAATATGGTGTGTCACGTCTGCCCCTTCCGTCTGCGGTGTAGGGCATGATCGTTAACGAGTCGGGTATTGTGTCCGATTCGACCGCTCAGCCAGACATGCTCGTCGCCGACCAGGCGAGGAAGCGGGCCAAGGCGCGCAGCAAGAGGACTTACGTTTCGAGAGCGGAGCCCGATAGTCGTAGAGTTGTTGCGCGCCTGAACGAGTGTCGTGCAGATGTTCGTCGGAAAATGCCGCCTCAATTTTGTTGAAGTGTTAACTACGATGCGACATAAGGGTTTCCGGCGATTGCCCGGAGTGCAGCCCGATGGCTTACGGCTTACCGACCGAAGACGCGATGAAGTCCGCCCGGCGCGGCGTCGATCCGAGACTTTCGACGGTCCGTCTGCTGCTCATGCAGGCGCTCGTGATGGCCGATGGGATCGACGGCACCGTATCCTCGCTAGTCGCCTGCAGCATCTCCCTGGCGATCCAACAGCTGGACGATCCAGCCCATTATGGTCGCCGCTGACGGCTCCAGCCTATCGGCAAGTCGCGAGATACTCGCTCATCAGCGACGTCCCGGTCGCGGATAGAGCCACATGGTTCGTACGCTTGTCATGGAGCACCTCGTGATACTCGACGTATCCGGTTCTCTTCATCTCCTCGACGTGCCGAAGTCCCGTCGTCCGGGGAGCTCCCGTCCCTATGCAGGCCTCGCCGACCGTCACGTTCCTGTCCTTGTGGATGAAAAGGAAGAGCAGCAGATCCCATGAGGGTTCGTATAGCCGCGCGCCCTTGAACACCTCCGCCCGCCGACGACGCTCCTGGTACAGCCGCATGGCAACGGCAGTCTCGTCGTAGATCACCATGACTCGCTCCCGTCGACCGCCGCGCTGTTCTATCCGTTTCGGACTGTGTAGCAAGTGCGGAGCGAAGTCGCTGACCGAGAATCGCTCTATCAGGCCTGGCGATCGTCCGCGTCCTGCGCGGCACCGATCGTCTCGAGGCGGCGCAGAACCTCCTCGCCGATCTTCTTTTCGGCCGCGTCCCGCTCCGCCTGCGGCATGGCCTTGATGTCATTCTCCGTGATCTTCATGTCCTTGAGGACGTCGCGACGTATGCGCTGCGCCGGGGTCAGCGACGCCTCCTTGGTGAAGGCGGCGATGGCATCCTTCATCTTCGAGTCCATCTCCGCCGCAGTCGGCGCTCTGGGCGCAGTGGGATAGTTCTGGTCGAAGGTGATGGGCATGTCGGATGCGCTCTGCAGCCTGGTCAGCGTCGCGATGGCGTTTCGCTGCTGGAAGGCCACGCTCATCCCGCCGGCGCTCTTCTCGTTCTCGCCGGCCTGCTGATGGAGATAGGCGAAGAAGTTCACCGGCGTGTCGGTGGTCGAGGCCTCAGCCGCAAGATCAAGCGCCCCCGCGATGCCAGCCGGCCGCACGATCCCACCGGCGATCAGCGCGCCGCCGACGATCGACATCTGTCGGGGCGTTATGGCCGTGAAGTCGTAGACACCCGCAGGCAGTCCCTGAACGATGCTGACCTGATGAGCCGCTCCAACATATGTGGAGGCTGAGGCAGGGTCGTCAGCGCGGAGCGACAGATCGAAATTCGCTACTGCGCTCCGAGCCTCAAAGACGGTGGAACCGCCGCCCTCGGACGCCGTGTCGGGTCCGACTGCGGCGCCGCGTAGCAATTTCGTGAATGAAGATGCGCTACCTGCGAAGGCTTTCTGAAGGATCGCACCGGATTGCGAAGTGGTCGTGGCGGCTTTGACTTCCATGCCGCTTCGCTACGCCTATCCTGTATCGAAACAATTAATTCGACGATCGGAGGGTGTGCGGTCTCAGGTCAGATCGATGCACGTACAGCAGAACACGGTCTATCCCATTGCAACTGTAGGCTACGAGCGCCCAATGCCGGGATGCGCCGAGCAGCGACGTATGTTCGGTCCGTTCTGGCCGATCTTGTGCAATGACCGACGAATAGCAATACCGCGATTCCGTTCCTACAGTTGGAAGATTCCAGACGGAGTAGAGTACGACAAGCGCGAAGATGTACGCGCTTGCGGAGGCTGGGGTAGTGATCGCATGCGCCACGACGACGTCGTCGGTGGACCAGCTGAGCGGCGGGATCGCGCAGGACAACCTCCCGGCTCAGGGAATGCAACAGATCCTTTACGGTCGGATGCCTAGTCGAGGTCGATGCATAGTTACCGTAGATTCTTCCACTTCGCAGGCCCCATGCTGGCCATTCTGGCTGTTCCGTTTGTGACGGTCTCGGCTGATGCCTGCACTGCCCCCACCTCGCTGCGAATTTCACACGATCTGCAGAATATGCATCCACCAGAGGGTGAGTGCTGCGCACGCGGCGATCGACAGGCGGGTTGCGCAGCGCCCCCACCGCAGGCCAACCAGCATCACGGTGGCGATGTTGACGGTGAGAAGAAGAAGGTTGAGCGCGATAACGAGGAGGCGCCTTGGATACTGCCGCTCATCACGAGCGTCGCTGTCGCGCTCGTCGCTCTCTTCAGCGCGATCACCGCCCTGTTCGTAGGGCGATCGGCGCACGGCCAGACAGTTGGTCGGCTCGCACTCTCGCCCATCCGCGTAGACGTCGCTGGACACCGTCTTCTCGTTCGGATTCGCAACACCGGAGCGTCGAGCCTTTTCTCCGTCCGTATCGAGGGCGCCTGTCGTGCCGGCGGGCGACTTTCCGATTTCCAGGCCTTGCTCCTGGAGGAACTGGCCGGTGGTGCGGATATGACCAGAGCGGTTCCTCTCGTGGCCGGAAATCGCCACGTCTCCGCCTTGGCAGATGGTCCCGGCGGTCGAGCCGACGTCGTGCTGCGGGCATCGTACACGGATCATGGCGACCGCAGCAGGAACGAGAAGCGGGACTATGCGGGGGTCGGCAACGCCTTCCGTCTGCTGCGCTCCGGCACCCGTCTGCGCTGGAACAGCCTTGGCTGATGGACCATGCGCCAAGGTTAGGGCGATCAGAATTTCTTGGATCAAGCTCGTTCTCCCGAGTTCTCTGCTTTCGTGGATGGCGACGGGTGTGCGGCACGGCGACTGGAAGGGCGCGCGGGCGATGCCGCGAAATGTGCGAACGAGGGCGAGATCGGACCGGCCTGCCTTCGCCGGGCTGGCGTACGCCGTTCGCCGAGGCACTCCCCGCCCGCATGCAGGTGGCGGGCGAGGATCTGGCAGGCAGCCGCGATGACGCTGTCTCATGAGGGGCTCGGTCCGGACACCGACGTCGACGAAGCCCCGCCCCCTGCCGGGTGCGTCGGAGATCATCCGCCGGAACGGCATGTCTGCATGGGCGTGGGACAAGTCGCAGACGGCAAGCAGGGCGCGAGCAGCATGAGTACGCTGATCTTGACGTTGATCAGGTCGGGGCCGTCGTGGATGCCGGTTACCCGTGCGCGGTGGCGGTCCGGCGGCGCACGCGCCAGCACGCGTCCAGCATCAGGTAGCCGCCAGATGCCTCCGGCCCGGCTACGTACCCATGGGTATCGACAATCTTCTGGGCGGGCGTGATCCCGCCAGTAGCGGAGCATAGTGTCGGAGGCGATCAATGCGCGGGAGAGGTCAGCTCCCGCCGCCGTCCGGCACCACGCATCGGCGTGGAAGCTGACGGTTAAGCCGTTTGAACAGGCATCGCAGAGTTCTGTGGGCTACGGGGACGTTGCCCTCGCGTGACCGCCCCACCATCCATTCAATCGCGCGAAGGAATGCATTGCGCGGTGCTTCCGCCATTTCTTCGAGGGCAAGGTCTGTTTGAGCGGCATGAGCCGTCATGCTCGCGTGGCGTGGTGCTGGTGATGCGCAGGCGACGTCCGCCGGTACACCATACTCGTTCGTCGCCACCCTCGGGTAGGCCGACGGGCAAGCGCGAGGGCAGAGTCAGGACCGGCCCGGCCGACGCGAGCGCCAGGATCAGGAATATGTGGCCATATTCCGCAGGAGAGGCCGGGGTGCCGATGGTTACCAGCTGATCCATCCTAAAAAACCTTCGCCATCCAGAAACTAGCGACCTATATTCACCGGTGCACGGGACGCAGTTCTCGGGCCGGGGCGTGGAAACCCTGAAAATTGGAAGTCGGTCGAAAGACCAGCGACGGTCGAAGAGCTCTTCGGCCGGGTGGCGGTGACGTATGTCCAGACCACCCGGTTAAAGGTTTCCGCGCCTGTTCCAATTCAGGTTTCCAACGCCCGGCTCAGGGGGCCGGCATCCCGTTCCACGGGATGCCGCCGCCTGGGGCGGCGTCCTTCCATCACGGAGGGCGACGATGACTGGAAATCAGGCTGGACACATGAACGCGATGGCCGAGACGGCCGCTACGAAGGGATCGACGCCGGCCTCCGGGGCCTGAGCGTGCCGGTACAGACGGTACCCTTCGTCCCGATCTTCATCCTCGGCGGCTTCTTCCTGATCGCCCCGGGCATGGTCGTGACGCTATTCACCAACAGCGATCCGCTCGGTGCGGCGGTGTGCGTCGCCACCGCGATCGCGGCGATGGTCCGCCCCACCGCGTCCTGGATCCTCTACGCCGTGCTGTGCTCGCTCCGGACCGTGCCCTTCATTGTGGGCGCGCTGACGGCGGTCGCGATGACGATCGGGCTCGCACAGCACGGCCTCCCCTACCTGATCGCCTACCTCGTCATCGGCGGCGTGGCGCAGCTGCGCATCCGCTCGCTGCGGCAATCAGGCGAGATCGACATCTGAAAGGAATAGCGATGATGCACTTGATGGCGCTCGCCCTCGCGGCGGCGCAGCCGGCAGCCTCCGGCCGGATCGGCGTGGACGCGGTCGCGACGCAGACGACGAAGGGCAGCCCAGCCACCTTCGATCTCGCCGGCTTCCGCCTCGGGATGACCGAGGCCGAGGCGGAACGTGTCCTGAAGGAGCGCGGCATGACGGTGAGGCGCCGGACACGCGCGGTCACCTTCGAGGATCGCGTCCGTCAGGCCGTCAACCTGCGCGGCGGCAGGCTGCCGCTGAAGGGCGGCAGTGTCCTGGACAACGCCGACATCGACGACGGAAAGGGCGGCAAGGTCATGATCCGCATGCTCGGATGGCCGGACGGTGCACGGGTCCGCAGCATCACCTATCTCGTGCCCGCAGGCACCGAACCCGCTGCCTGGCGCATGCTGCTGGTGGGCAAGTACGGTCCGCCGTCCAGGGATAGCGGGACCATCGACGGCGAGGGCCTGCATGCGCGATGGTGTGGTCAGGCAGCGTGTCTCGGCGAGGGCGGCGTCTTCCGGCTCTCGGCCGACGTGAATGCGCGCGAAGGTACGATCTCGCTGTCGCAGCCGGAGGGTACCGCAGGCCGGGTCTCGGACCTTGTCGAGCAGGAGGCGACGAAACGCAGCCCTCGCGGCGCACCGGCGCTGTAGGAGGGGTTCTACGCCTACGGCAAGAGCAGTATTACGCGCCATAGCCTGATCGTCATCAGGCGCCGAGGCGCCTGGAAGGCGCTACGGTTGGACATGCCGTTGCGGGGCTTCGACCATAGGCATGGTGACGTGGATGCAGATGCCGAGGGTCGGCATGGTCGTGATCGCGTTCAGGGGTGTGATCCGGGTGGCCCTGATCGGGATGGTGTCGAGCATCTCGTGCGTCAGGATGCGGGCCAGCGGGACGCCGTCGCCGACGTCGATCGCGGGCAGCAGCATGCCGAAAGCATGGAATATCCTGAGCGGATGATGGAAGTAGATACTTCGACCGATGCGGATCATGCGCCGCAGTCCTTCGGGTGGCAGATAGGCCTGTATCTCGATCTCACGATCGGCAGAGCGAATGGCCTCGTCTTGCCAGATCGAGCCCTGCCTGAGCCGATCCAGTAATCCCTCGATGCTGGTGTCCGTCGCCTCCAGAGCGCCGACGAGAACGGCCGGCAGCTCGACGCGCCCGCCAGCACTTGGAGTCTGGGGATCGAAAGCGAGGCCGGGGGTGACCGCCGCGACGGAAGCGTCGCGGCGATCGTCGAAGGTACGACGGGTCATCGGGTACGCGCCGTCACGGGCGGTACGGGATCGCGAGCGGCATTCCCGTCTGCGGTCGGCCGGCCGGCGGCGTGGACATGGTGTCGCCCACGACGATCAGTGCCAGCAGGTGCTGCGTGAGGGCATGCGGTCCCTTCTTCCCGACCAGATCCCCCCAGTGCGACCAGCGATCGAGACGGTCGTGCATCCACCGGTGCAGGCGGTCGCGGCTGTTGGCGTCCGGGCAGGCAAAGCTCCAGATGGTGCGGGCCATGGGGATGGGATCGTCGAGATCGCGATGCAGCAGCGCGACGAGGTGCTGGCCGAACCGGTCCTCCCGCACCATAGCGTACGGAAAGCGCCGGAGCGCGGCCTCGGCGGCATCGAAGGCCTCGCGATCGCACTCGGTCGTCGATCCCTGCTCGCCGAAGAACCTCAACGCATCCTTGCCGATCGCGACGGCGGCGAGTTCAGGCGATCTGGTCGCGACGAGCATTCTGATGACGGAGGCGCCTTCGGCGCTCACCTTCGCGTCGAACGGGATGCGCATCTTGTCTCCGAGTTCGACCAGCCCGGTCGACAGGATCCAGTACGTCCACAGCCGATAGAACCGATCGTTGCCAAAGGCCGCCGCCGACATCTCGACCGGGCCGACGATGCCGCGCGACCGGGATGCCAGCACGGCGAGCAGCAGTTCGAGTCCCTCCTCGACGATGACGGGGTTGTCGAGGCTCATGCCGAGCCGGCCGGCCCAGAGCGCCTCGCGCATGTTTCGCCATTCTCGCCCATGCTCGTCGACGATGACCGTTCCGCCGTCCGGCCTGCCGACCGCGCGCATCCACCAGCCCCAGGCCAGGGCACCGTCATGCGCGATGTTCTGCGCGATCATCGCCGATCTCCCTCGGCTTCGAGGTCTTGGAGGTTCGACGCGAGGATGGTGCAGCGGGTGAAGAGCTCGCCAACCGAACGATATTCCTGCGCGATGCCGAGGCGCTGGGCCCTCGCCGCGTGCTGCTGGTTGTCGGGGATGAGGTCGGTGATGCTGTTGCATCTGGTGCCGAGCCACCACACGTTGTCGTGGGTCGACCCCGTGGGGACATGGCAGATCGACCGGTCCTCCGGGCCGTTCTGGTCACACGGCGCCGAGTAGTCGAGACCCCCAGGCACGTCGACGAGACTGGCCGGGATCGCCTTCGCTTCCCATCCGTACAGCGGATGACTTTCCGGCAGGCCGACGAAGAAGGCGAGATGGCCTCCGTTCCGCTCGCGCCTGATGATGCAGGGGTACCCAGTATGCGGATCGGTCCACGCGATCTTGTCCGCCTCAGCCCGCCACGGTCCCGCTGCGGCGGGCTGCACCGCCGGGACGCGGTAGGCGACATCGACCGGCTGTCCCTCAACGACGATGTCGGAGCTTGCGGATGAGCCTTTTGAAGTCTTGGCGGTGCGCTTGAGGGGGAAGTCGCGCATCATTCCTCTCCCTCGCTGCCATCGAAGGCCGTAGCGTCCTTCGGCGTCCATGCCGGCATCCACTCGACCGACGCCATGGTGGTGCGGTTGAGCAGTACGCCACGTTCCCCCAGCCAGGTCGCGGCCGTGGCGAGACGAGCGGCGGGGTTCATCGTCGTGTAGGGTTGGGACAAAAGATTCAGCAGCGTCACCAGTCCCAGCGGATCGAGGATGTTGGCGCTGAGCGCCGCGGCGCTTCCGGCGATCTCCGCGCAGAGGCCGAGCTGCATCCCGTCGAGTTGCATGTAGAAGAAGGCGAGCTCGTTCCAGGCCCTGGCGCGCTCCTCTTCCATGGCGGTCGTAAGCTCGTCGATCAGACGGGCGGGCGCGAGACGGGAGACGGCGGCGATCGAAGCGACCGCCGCCTCGACGATGTCGGCGTTCTCGGCAAACTCCTCGGCGGCAAGCGTGCGCCACCAGCAGAGGGGCGCGGAGTGGTAGCGATCGTGGGCGTTCAGCTCACGTTCGAGGGCATGATTGTACATCGGCAGAGCTCCGCTGCTGCGGCGCCGGAGTGGCGTCGGTTTCTGGATGAGGACCACAGAGGGTCCGGACAGCAGAACGAGGCAGAACCAGAAAAGACTCCTTGTCCCTAGGATTTTCTGGATATGGGCATGAGGCTTTCCGGATGGGGCGCGGGCGATGGCGTCCTACGTCTCGGTGTCGCCCCGCCGTGCAGGAGCGATCAGTCGCCAGCGATGGCTCTCATGCACGATAAGTCCCGCACGCTTCAATCGGCTCAGCAGGGGGCTGATGACATTGACCGGCACGTCGGTTCCGTAGATCCTCGCAAGTTCATCGCTGATCGACTGCAGCCTGATGCCCGACGTCCTCGCCTCAAGAATGCGTATGACGCGGTCCTTCATGCTGCCCGCCGCCCCCGTCGCGGATAGCGGCGTCTCGACAGGGAGTATCGCCCAGGTGCCGCCTCGATCGACGATCCTGCCCTGATCGACGAGCGACTTCAGCGTGTCGTCGAGCGCGCTGGGGGCACCTTCCCGGCCGAACCTGCTCTTCCAGATCTGCTTGAGATGGTACCTCGTCGTTCCTGCGGCTCCAGCCTTGTATATCTCGAGGAGCATGATGTCCTCGTAGGCGACGATCGACATGGTGGCGGGCATGACGTCTACCGTGACGTCGGTGAGGGCAGCCAGCCTGCGCACTGCCTCCTTACGTTTCCGCACATGCTCGTCGATCTCGCTGAGCTTGGTATCTATGCGCTTCGTCTCGGCGACGATCGCCTTCGCGGCGTCGACGATGGCGTCGCCTTCTCGCTGACCATCTGACATTCTCATCCTCCTTCGCTTCAGGAAAAACTATAAAACCTTGCAACAGGTGAGGCTTTGATGCATTGAGCCTCCATGGCACGCGAATCCTCACCACCCGCCGGCATGGTCACGCTCGATATCGATGCTGAGATCGCAGCCCTCGAGACTGCGAATGATCACGATCGTAAGCTGTTGGCTGACGCGACGGCTCGGATCGCCGTGCGTGAGGAGAACATGGCATTCCTCCGCGGCATCCGGACGAGGGTCACTGGCGGTACCGTCCTGATCACGGTGTCAGATACCGATGCATCGACCGCTACGTCGGTGCGCTCCGAGAGAGCCGGATCGAAGAAGGCCACGGGACCGAAACTGACCCAGAAATACCGGTCGCTGCGCATCATGGCCGATGCGGGCGAGGACGGACTGATGGCCATCGAGATGATCAATATCTCAAAGGAGCGCTTCCCGGGCGCCAGCGAGATCGAGCGCACCTCGCTATCGCCGCTTCTCGCCAAGATGGCAGCATCGTCAGAGGATCGTGCCCCTCTCGTCCTTCACCACAAGGACGTGGGCCGCTGGAGCATCACTACTGCCGGAAGGAAGGAACTGAAGCGTCTGGAGGACGGTGTCGAATGACCTGTCCGCCGTTCGCCACCGCTCCCCCCTAGGGACATCTGTCGCAGCTTCGTCACGCGTGCCTAAGGCTGGGCCACGGAATTTCTACGTCGCGATGGGCGAGAGGATTTTTAGGATAAGATAAATATAACTCATCCTGAAACTAAGTCCTGTCACGCTGCGTTAGCGTGATTCCTGTTCTGTTCCAATGTCCGACCTGACGACGCGCGACCCACCGTTGCGCGAATGACCCCTCATGCCTGGAGAAAATTCATGAACGCCACTGCCGCGCAGAACCTCGTGCATCCGTATGTCGAGGACCTCCCCTCGCACCTCGCGCTCCTCCCGTCCGACATCAGACAGAACGACGGTTCCTTCCGCATCCGGGGCATGAACACGGGGCGTCTGCTGGTGCATCGGTCGGCCCTGCTCGTCAGCGCGGTGGCGGATCTCGAGTGGAACCAGGGCCTCCGTGATGTAGTGTCGGTGGACGACGTACTAGCACAGGGTGGCCCGGGCTGGTCGGAGGAAGTCCTCTCGTGCATCGACGGAGATCTCGCGCCCGATCTGCTGGTCCAGGTGACGGTGGGTGGTAGCACGAAGATCCAGGCGGTGACGGTCTGCACCGAGCAGGAGAAGGCCGGCAGCCTTCTCGACGGCTCCGTGCAGACCACGTGGGCAGCCTATCGCGCGCACGGTCTGTTGTGGGGACTGATCACTGACAGACACCTGGACTTTCACCGGGTGTCCAACGCCGCATGGCTGTGCCGCGCGGTCGAACGAGGCGCACCCTTCGCCGCCCTGCATGCGGTGCGCTCGTCTCTCGCCGATGCTGGAAGGCACGAAACCATCGCCGACGTGCTCGGCCGTGCGGCCCTCGCAGCCGGCGTGCCGGTGACCACCGCTGCAGACGCGTTGGGATGCCAGATCGCCTCGCGGCAGGTGGCCGTCAGCATCGACAATGGGGTGATCCGGTCGGATCTCAGTCCCGGTAGCTGTGGGGAGCGGGCCGACGACGTTTCCGCAGCGTGGCTGCATGAGATGCAGCCCGTCTCTTCGGCACGACTCGGAGCGTCCCTGAACGTCGACTGGGCACGGTCGGCGGCGCCGGCGCGCTCGTGGTCGCGCCGCCATGATCGGGCGGGAGCGGAGCGTCGCGACGTTCGTCGGTGGAGCCGCCCGGATCGGTACGTCTGAGGACGATGCAATGGTTGCGTCCGCGTCCGGTCTGATTGCGAACCGCACCGATACGTCGGTGCGGCCTTCTCGTCGCCTTTTCCAGCGCGTCCTCGATGGCGTGGAGACGATAAGGTTCGGGACGCGGATCGCGCGGTTCACCGTCTTTCAGCACGGCGGCCATCAGCGTCCGGTCATCACGCGCGGATCCAAGCACTCCCGTTTCCGCTTCACATCCCGCAAGACGGGACTGACGCAGCTCGGGGAAGGCAAAGGCGAGGAGTTCCTCGCCTATTGGAACGAGGTTGATGGTCACGTCGGGGACTATCAGTGCCACCCGGGGCAGTTCGAGATTTCGCGTCCCGGCGATGTGTTCAGATACCGGCCCGACGCGCTGCGGCAGTTCGTCGACGGGACGATCGAGCTGATCGAGGTAAAGCGCAGCCCGGCTGATCTGGATGCCGACCTCCGGGACAGGCTCGCGGATGTGAAAGAGGTCTCGCGCCGCTGCGGCTGGCGGTTTCGCGTTCTCTATGACGAGGACGTCTTCGGCATCGAACCCAGGCTCCGCAGGCGGAATGTCGAAGGCATCTTCAGCCGCCGCGGTCTCTTGCTCTCTCCGTTCCAGGAAAACGTCGCCTTGAGGGTGGTCGGTCGCGGCAGCCCCGTCGCGTGGGACCAGCTGGGCGAGCAGCTTGCCCCTGGCGATCCCCTAGATGCGTATGCCGCGATCGAGTGCCTTCTGGCTCGCGGCCTGTTCGTCACCGATCTGGACAGCCGACTGGGCGGCAATGCGCGACTGACCCCTGTGCGCGTGCGCCTGGATCCATCGGAGATCCGGCTGTGATCAGTAGGCGAGCGATATGAGCACGAGCTGGAATGTAGCCATCGAGGCGGGCGATCCGGTCGAGATCGACGGCGTTCCCTACTTCTTCGAGCGGGTGGATCCGGATGGGGCGGTGACGCTCCGCGCGCCCGCCGGATCGTCGAAGCCCGACTTCATGGTGGCTGACCGAAACGGCTTTCCTCGCAAGCCGTCCTGCGACGAGATCGGTGCGCTGATGCGTGAAAACCGGTTCGTCGTCCGTAACAGGCCGCTCGGAACCGCGGCGCGTGAGTACGCGCGTCAGCAGGAATGGGACGCACGGCAGGCACGCAAGGTCGATTCGTCCTGCACGTTCCGGACGGCGATCCTGCGCCGCTATGATTCGGCACCGTGTAGCAAGTCGGATCGGAAGCTGACCGAATTCATGACCGAGGCGCTCAGCGATGAGGCCATCTCCTCGTTGCCCGGCGCCCGGGCGATGTCGCCGTCCGCATTGCGCGAGTGGCTGCGCGAGCGCGGCGAGTCCGGACGGCGCAAGGAGCGCGACGGCATCTCGATGACCGGCAGGATGCCCAAGGTGCGCAAGCTCGAGCACCCGCTCGAGATTCTGCGGTACTGGTCGATCCGGGCGACCAGCGTGCGTGGCGACGTGCGCAAGAACTATGACCGCTACGACGCGGAGATCACGAGGATCAACGAGGGTGGGCAACCCAGTCGCTTCCTTCTCGTCGATCCAGACAGCGATAGCGTGGAGATCGGAAACATCCCTGCAGAATACCCTCGCCCCGAGCGCCCCTACACCGCCATCTCGTACACGTCGTTCTGGCGGCTGTGCCGGGAGCTGCAGAACAAGAAGAGCTACGAACTGAAAACAACGACGCGGGCCGGCTATGCTCGCTACGGTGGCGGCGGCGTCAGTGACCTGCCGACCCATGTCGGGGCCCTGTGCTGGATCGACGACACGCCCGTACCCAAGGTGTTCTTCGTCGACGGCGAGACCGGAATTCCCATCGGCGACGCCGTCTTGACGCTGATGCTGGAGGACAAGACGCGCGTCGTTCCGGGGTATGATCTCAGCCCTGGCGCCGGCTCGACCGCGACGCTGCTGCGTACCGTGCTCAGCGCCAACTCCCCCAAGGACGTGCCCGAACACCTGCTCGAGATCGACGAGAACCTGCCGTGGCTGCGGCTGCGCTCCGATCGCATCGGTTTCGACAATTCGATGGCCCAGCATGGACGGTCAGCCGAAGACAACCTTGCCGACGCATACATCGGTACTCGCTTCGTCGGCGCCGACATGCCGCGCGACAAGAGCCACATGGAGCGAGTGATCGGAACGTTCCTCGATCTCGTGTTCAATCACATGGAGGATGCCAGCTACGACATAGCCCGGATGCGCCTCTATGGCTTCGATCCGAAACGTCATGTTCTCTGCTCGATCCAGACCGGACGACGCCTGCTCGCGCTTGCGGTGATGACCTATAACGTCACCCGGAATAAAGCACTGGACCAGCGTCAGCCTGCCCTGGTGTGGAAAAAGGAACTCGGCCACCGGAAGCTACCCGTCATCGAGGACGTGGACAGGTTCGCCCGGGAGATCGGCCGGGTCTACGACGAGAACGTGACGCTGACGCCTGCCGGGATCGAGAAGTTCTATCGGCGTTACACGGCCGGTGCGCAGAAGATGAAGGAGGTGATCCAGGACTTCGAGTCGGCTCGTCGTGTGCCCGCCGGCGACATCACCCCGAAGCAGAAGCGGCGTACCCGTGACGACCGCAGGAAACTGTCGTTCGCGGTCAAGATCCGTGTCGACGACGAGAACATCGGGCGCATGCAGGTCTGGAATCCGCACGCGAAGACCGGCGCCGAATGGGTCACGTTCCACTGCACCGATCCCGCTGCCGACGGGATGCCACTATGGCTGCATGAGCGATGCCTGGAGTTCGCCGAGCGCGAGGCGATGGAGTATTGCACGCCCAAGCAGCAGGCGGTCGTCAGGGCGAGGCTGTTCGAGGAGATCGCGAACGTCGACGCTGCGGCCGCGGAACGCGAACGCTCTACCCTCGCCAAGGCGATCGACAATCCCCGCGTGAGGCATACGTTCGGACAGTACGTCGAGGTTGTGGACGAACCCGTCGGGCGGTTCCCGCCGCCACCGCCCGAACGGTTCGCCCCGGCACTGAACGAGTCCGCTGCGCCGATCCGCAAGGACGCGGCCATCAGGACGCCGCGTTCGGCTTCGAAGTCGACGAACGAGCCGGAGCGGATGAAGCGCAAGGCGCCATCGACTGCGCCAGCGCCAGCTCACCGGCGTTCCAGCCGCAGGCAGATTTCCCGAGACGAAGATCCGCGCGACGCCGGATCTCCACGCCAGTCGGCCGACATGGCCGACCAGCGAGCGCCACGACGCGCCCGTTCCACCCGCCTCAATTGGGGAGACGTATGATGTCGTATTCCGTTGGAAAGAATGCTTCGCAGAAGCCCGGCCGGGCCTCGGCGGGACACAAGCCCCGCCGTGAGCTGCGGCACGACAAGACCCGCCGCGATACGCGCGACGCCGGCATGCCGATCGGAGGGACCCCGGCCGACACGGCCTTTGGGGAAGCGGTCCCGAGCGATCTGAACCCGCTCACGTCCATCGACCATGATCCGGCGGAACTGCCGGTCGTTCAGGATGCCGAGGAGGGGCAGGTCGCCCTGTCGGAAGAGATGCGGGACGCATTTCGCCGCTTCCGCGCCAGCCCGATCGGGTCCCGTTCCGCCAAGGTGGCGCGCGCCATGTCCCAGCTGATGCGGATCCGCCTGCCGTATCCCCGTCAGATCGAGGCCATGGCCGAATTCGAGGAACTGCGCCTGCTCGGCCTGGACATGCGCGGCGAGCAGCAGCTCGGGGTCACCATCTTCGAGCGCACCGGCTGCGGCAAGTCCACCGCCGCGGCTCAGTACAAGGCGATGCTGCTGTCGGAATGCGCACCGGGAACGCTGCCGGTGGTCCATGCCCGGCTCGGCACGAGCGGGTCCGCACGTGACCTCTACGTGTCCATCATGTCGGAACTCGGTGACGGCTTCGCCATGTCGGGCACCGAACACACCCTGCGCCGTCGGGCGATGGTTGCCATGGACGCGGCGGGGGTGGAGCTGCTGGTGATCGACGAGACGCATCACGGTGGCCGCAAGACCGGCTTCGGCAGCGAGATCACTGCGGAACTGAAGATCATGCTTGACACCGGCAAGGTTCCGATCGTGCTGCTTGGAACGGAGGAGGCGGTTCCCATCGTCGGAGCCGATAGGGAACTGTCCGGTCGCCTGTTCTCGCCGTGCCGGATGGGTCCGCTCGACGTGAACGATGACGAGGACTGGGATCTCTGGTGCGGGTTCCTGGAGGCTCTCGACGCTCGCATGGTGTCTGACGGCATCGTTGCGGCGCCCGCCGGCTTGGATAAGGAGGACGTGGCGATCGCGCTCGGCGAGGTCTGCGACGGCATCGTGGGGCAGGTGATGCGCGTGATGCTCATGGCGCTGCGCGAGGCGACCCGCGACCACCGCGGCGTCATCACCATCGCCGATCTCCGGACCGCCGTGGATCAGTGGTCGATCGAACTCGGCTTCGCCAAGTCCAATCCGTTCGAAGGGGCCTGATCGCTCGTGGCCGACATCGATCCGGTCCGTACGCCCGCCGGGGAGTTCCTCCGGCGGGCGCATGCCCAGCTCCCGCCGCGCAGCGGCGTAGTTCTGGATCGGACGTCGTCGGCAGCGATCAAGCGGAGGCTCTTCTCTTCGACGACGCCGGCGGAGGGAGAGTCGCTGAGGAGCGTCGTGGCGAGGGCCTGCGCAGGTAACTTCGTACCTAACAGCTGGGGCGTGCTGCGGTACCTCGGCCTCGCCAATCGCAACCGTGTCCTGGTATCGGAGGACCCGAATGTCGTTACGGCCGATCTGGCCTATGCGATTCGGACGACGGAAGACGAGATCCGGCTTCGCCGCTACGAACCGCTCGACGCCCGCCATGTCTCGTTCTTCGGGACGCGGATGCATACGGCGCGTATCGAAACCAACGTGAGGCGCTTCTCTCCGACGTCTCTGGCGGTTCGGCCGGTGCATCTGGCCCTCTGGGAACTCCGGGATATCCCCTTCTGCCTGCACGGCTGGGACCTGCTAAAGGATCGGTGTCACTGCGAAGGTGAGAAGGGCGTGATCCAGGGTTGGACGCGCACGCTTGCTCCGGTCGAATGCTGTGACAGGTGCGGCGAGCCGCTGGCCGCTCTGGAGCCGCACCCGGTACCGGAAATCATGCAGGAGGATCTGTCGCTGCTGCTGCGTCTCGTCGGCACGTCCGAGGAGGAGCGCGCGAAGGGATGCGCGCTTCCGCCGACGCTGGCCGTAGCCGATCGTGGCCGAATCTACGAAGTAATAGTCGGCGTCATGAACGCTCTGCTCGGCGATCGGGCGTCCGATGGCGACAAGCCGGGCTTGGACATGGCCGCTTGCACCGCGATGCATGCAGCCTGTCGCGCCGTAAGGATGTGGCCGTCAGGGTTCGATGACCTTGTGCCTGCCCCTGACGTCACATTCTACACGTGGAGACGTCTCGGTTCGGCGTACCGCAGCCTCGGCGTCGACCGGACTACGCCGAAACAGACACGCTCCTCACTGCGGCGCGACGATGATCTCATTGGCATCCACCTCGCAGCCAGGGAAGGTCGGATGACCCCGGATACGCTGATGGGCTTCTGGCAGGCAGCTGCCATCACGCCTCACCAGAAGCCGTTCGGTGATCGCATGATGCCTGCATTCGACCGAACCGAACTTTCGGCGCTGGCCGAGGGGTGGCATGACGGCATCGAGGTACAGGCGTTCGCCAGTCGTCATGGCCTGTCGTTCCATGGCGTCGAACAGCTGATCGTGACCGACGTCCTCGCTGCCACGGCGCCTAGCCTGCCGGATGCCGCGCCCAGAATTTCGTCAGCAGGGGCGGCTGACTTCCTGAGTCGGGTCGAGGCTGGAGCCTGTCCCGCCGTACGCGATCCGGTCACCCTCAGATACGCGCTGCTTGCGGTCGGCGGACGTCAGAAGCCCTGGGGACCGATGTTCGAGGCGCTGCTGGCGGGCAAGGTCGACTACATGCTGCAGGGCGGTGACGCTCTGCTGGTCGATCGCATCCAGGTTCCGAGGTCCTTGGCGAAGGGGCTCGAGGATCTCCATTTCGATCGGGCGTCGTTCCCGCACTTTCGTTTCTCCCCGTCGATGGTCCAGCGCGAGGCATTGGCCACCCTGAACATCAGCGCAACGGGTACACGCGTCCTGAAGGGCCTTCCGGTTTCCGGTAGAACGACGCAGCTTTATCAGGTCGCTGACGTCGAGCAGCGAGCCCGCGAGATCATCACGCTTTCCGAGATCGCCTTCGCCATGGACGTCACTGTATCGCAGGCGCTCGGTCGTCTCCGGAAGGCTGGCTGGGAGCCTGCCATGCCAGGGGCGTGGTCCCGTCGAGAGACGGAACGCGAGTTGCATCGATTGTAGGGTGCCGGAATGAGCATTTTTTCCTGGAACGGACCGTGCTATGAAGAGCCCGTCCGGACCAAGCCGCCCGCTCAATCGTGAAAATAGGGCGCGTTTTGCGCACCTTACGAGAGCGGCTTTTGGTGAAATCCGGCATTCCCCGCCACCGTTGCTGGTCAAGCCATCTCCATCATCACCACGGTCGAGGCGAGCGCTCCGGCGAAGATCGCGCGTGCCGTCGGATCGCGCCGCGCCGTCATGCACGGCGCCAGCCGCTGCAGACGTCGCGGATCGGCGATCAGCCGGCACAGCAAGGCCTCGTCGCCATCCGGCCCGAACGGACATCCGCGGCAAAGCGGCCGGCCGAGACACGCCTCCCCCAGGGTCATGACGCTGTCGATCACCGGCGCCAGCATGTCATAGCCGAGCGGCGCGAGCAGCGCGTGAAGCCGCTGCTGCACCGGCTCGCGCCGGTCGCGCGCCGCGCGCCAGCAGCGCGCGGCCCGGGCGACCACGGTCGAGGGCACGGTCATGACCGCACCCGCGGCCACAGCCGTCCCACCCGCGCGCAATAAGCGTCATACGCCTCGCCGAACCGCTCGCGCAGCATCGCTTCCTCCTGCGGCACGCGCAGCCACCACATCGCGGCGAAAGCGGGTATGGCAAGCATCCCGCCGACGCCATTGTGGATCAGCAACGGCTGCGCCAGCACGGCCAGCCAGATCGCCACGTACATCGGGTGCCGCCATCGCGCGTAGACGCCGCCGGTGACGAGATCATGTCCGTCCCGCACTTCAAGTCCCGGGCTCCAGTTGCGACCGAGATCGGCGTGGCTGCGCCAGAAGAGCCAGAGCATCGGCAGCAGTGCGAGTGCGCCGATCGCCGTCGCCCAGTCGGGCAGGCGATAATCGGCGAAGGCGAACAGTCCGGTGGCGAGGTGCAGCAGCGGCAGCAGCATCATCGTCGCGAACATGCCGGTAAGCAGCAGCACCTCGTCCCGCCCCTTGCGCACCGTAACGACGCGGTTGCTGCGGTTGCGGGTCGCGTGCGGCAGGCGGATCGCGGTCATCGCGACGACCATCGCCAGCCAAACGGCCGCCCCCCAGCCGTTCTCGCGCCATCGGAACAGGGCAGCGATGATGAGGAGCATCGCCGCCACCAGCATCAACTGGGTGCCCGCACCGCTCATCATCGGTCGGATATCGTCGTCAGACCGCCGTTGCGCTTCGATCCCACCGGTCACCATCTGCCATCTCCCTATCTGCTATTGCGAGTCTGTAGCAGATAGGGAGATGAGGTGCTACCGTTTGCAGACGGCGCGGTCAGCGGTTCAGTGGCGACGCCGCAAACCGTCGCAGCAAGGCAGCGACATCGTCGTAGCGTGCCACCGCGCCACGCAGCGCCGCCTCGTCGAAACCGCCGGAGCGGACCGCCACCGCGGCCACGCCGCAGCGTTGCGCCGCAGTGATGTCATAGGGCGTATCGCCGATCACGATCGCACCCCTCGGTGCGACGCCCGCCTTGGCCAGTGCCGCGGCGAAGATGTCGCCCGCCGGCTTGCTGGTGGCGACGTCGTCCTTCGACACCGTCGCATCCACCACGTCGGCGATGGCGAGGAGGCGCTGGTAATGCGCCAGATCCTCGCTGCTCGCCGACGAGGCGAGCACCACCCTGCGCCCGCTCGCCGCGACACGCCGGACGAGTTCGGCTGCACCGGGAAACGGACGGACGCGGTCGCGATAGCGCGCCTTGAACAGCTCGCCTTGTCGCGCCGCCAGCCGTTCGCGATCCTTTGGCGCCAGCGCCGGCAGCAACGCGGGCACGAGCAAATCGCCGCCCTTGCCGATCTGGCCGCGGATCGCGTCGCAATCGACGCCATGCCCGGCTTCGGCGAAGGCGGCGTGCCACGCCGCGACGTGGAAATCGTTGCTGTCGACCAGCGTCCCGTCGAGATCGAACAACACCGCCTGCACCTGCGCCCGCTCCCGCGTCAGCCACGCGGCCAGCGCGCTGGCGCCGAGCACGGCGACGCCGGTCCGCGCCTGCCCCCGCTTGCGCAACAGGCGCAGGCCGAGCGTCGCCGAGGCGCTGGTGATCAGCCCGGCCTTGCCAAGCCCCGCGACCTGCCCCGCCCGCGCCGCCGCGCGGCTTGCCGCGAAATCCGCGGCGGCGGCATGGCCATCGCGATCGGCGGGCAACGCCGCCTCGCCGTCGTCACGCACGCCGCGCGCCGCGCCGTCGCCGGCGACGTGATCCGCCACCCACGAGCCGCGACTGCCCAGCGGCCGGGCGACGCCGGTGGTGGTATCTGCGGCCGTCTGATGTTCCAGCTCGGCGTTCAGCTCGGCGCCGAAGACCAGAATATAGGCAGACAGGTAGAACCAGGTCAGCATCACCACCACCGCGCTCAACGAGCCGTAGGTCGCGTTGTAATTACCGAAATTGGCGACGTAGAGGCCGAAGCCCAGGCTGAGCAGCAGCCACCCGCCCGCGGCGAACAGCGAGCCCGGCGTCAGCCAGGTCCAGCGCGCCCGTGCCCGCGACGGCCCGAAGCGGTAGAGCGCCGCCGCCGCGGCCGAGCCGGCGACGAGCAGCAGCAGGTACGAGGCGAGCTTGCCGCCGACCACGACGACGCCCGGTGCCCCCGGCAGCAGCGCCTCGAGCTTGGCGAGTGCCGCGATCACCAGCGCGGCGACCAGAGCGACGATCACCGCCGCCGCGGTGATGCCGAGCGCGAGCAGATTGACCCGGATGAAGCCGCGCTTCTCCTCTTCCTCATAGGCGATGTTGAGCGCGGTGATCACCGCGCCGGCGCCGTTGCGCGCACCGAACAGCGCCAGCGCCAGCGCGAGCAGCAGCCCGAAGCCCTTCTTGCCGTCCGACGATTTGACGACGTTCATCAATTGCTCGCCGACCAGCGTCGCGGCATCGGCGGGCATCACCGCCGCCAGCCGGTTGACGTCGGCGATCACGGTCTGCTGATCGGCGATCAGGCCGTAGCTCAGCACGGTGACGCCGAGCAGCGGCACCAGCGCCAGAAACCCGTAGAAGGCGACACCGGCAGCGATCAGGCCGACATTGTCGCGGCCGGTCTCCGCCCAGGTCCGTTTGAGGACGGCCTTCCAGCCGCCCGCCGGCAACGCCCAAGGGCTGTGCACCCCGTGTTCGCGATCGTCCATGCCCGTCACCCCCATCAACGCTGATCGTCGTGCAAGGGCGAACCGGCGTCGCGGCGCACGGTTCCGCGGCGATCGGTCTGCGTGGCGCATCCCGCTATGACACGACGTTAACCGCTTGTAACGGATGGTGTCCGGGACCGACTTGGCGCATTGGCGGGCGGGGTCCGGACATGCTCGCGTCCGTGCGACCCATGGCAGGTTATCCGAACATGAACGCGCCTTTCCAGCCGACCGCCCCGTATCGCACGACCGACAGTCAGCCGGCGCAGCGCATCCACACGCTGGACGTGCTGCGTGGCATCGCGATCTGCGGCATCCTGTTGATGAACATCCATGGCATGGGGGATGTCGCCGATTATCCGCTGACCCGCTTCCCGGCCGGCTGGACCGGCGAATGGATCGCCTGGGGGCTACAGACGCTGTTCGTACAGGGTGCGATGCGCGGTCTGTTCACGATGCTGTTCGGCGCGAGCATGGTGATCATGCTGCGGCGTGCCGAGGGGGCGGATTCGTCGCCGCAGCCGCTCGACGTCTGGGTGCGGCGATCGCTGGCGTTGATGGGCTTCGGCGTCGCGCAATGGCTGCTGTTCCTGTGGCCGGGCGAGATCCTTTGGAATTACGGGATCAGCGGCCTGTTCTTGCTCGCCTTCCGCGCCGCGCGTCCGCGCACGCTGCTGCTCGCCGCCGCGCTGCTTACCGCCGGCCTCGCCGCCAACGCCGCGGTGTGGACGCATCAGCAGGTCGCACAGCTCGAACAGGGACAGGCCGCTGGCTTGCGCCTCGCCCGCGGCCTGCCGGTGAGCAGCGACGATCGCCTCGCGATCCAGGCCGAGCGCGATCATCGCACCAGCATCCGCCCCACCGCCGAAGAACGCGCCGAGCGGATCGCCAAGCGGACGCACGCGCTCACGCTGCTCCACTGGAGCGGCGGCTATTGGATGCGCGAGAATCTGACGATCACCGGCTGGGTCGACATCGCCGAGAGCATCAGCTTCATGCTGATCGGCATGGCGCTTTTCCGGCTCGGCATCCTCACCGGCGCGGCACCCGCGGCGACCTATTGGCGGATGGCGATCGGCGGCTATGCCGGCGGATTGCTGCTCCGCGGGCTGCACGTCGCGCTGCTCGCGAAGACCGGGCTCGACATGGGCTCGCCCGCGGCGCCGGGATGGGCCTGGGTGGTCATGGAGGCGGCGTTCGAGCCAGCCCGGCTGTTGGTGACGATCGGCCACGTCGGGCTGGCGGTGCTCGCCTTCCGCGCCGGATGGTTCGGCCAGGCGGTGACGCTGCGCGCGCTCGGGCGGATGACCTTGTCGGTCTATTGCCTGCAATCGATCCTCGGTGCGCTGATCTTCTATGCGGCGGGCTATGTCGGCATCTTCACGCTGCCGCAGCTGTGGCTGATCGCCGCGGCGATCTGGGCGGTCTCGGCGCTGCTGTGCCGCTGGTGGCTGGCCCATCACGAAATGGGTCCGGCGGAACGACTGTTGCGGCGCATATCCTACGGACAAGCCTACAAGGCGCGCGCGGCACCGCTCTGAGGCGCTCTACAATGATGTGAGGTGGGGAGCTTCTGTTGCCCGGTGCTCCCCGTACCGCTGGAATCCCTTCTGTTGCCCGGTGGGTCCAACCGCGTAATCTTGGAATAACCTTAGGCCGTTAGGCCCTCAGTTACGCCGCAATCGCGAGTGCTTCGTTATCGTTGGCACTTGTGTAATGGGCCGTTGCGGTGGTCCCATTCCGAGCGAAAGACAGCGCCCTTCAACACACGTCGATCCTAGTTCGGCCCCGTCATCGAAGCTGATCGCTCAGCTGCGGTGGTGGAGCCGCCGGGTACTGCCCCCGGGTCCGCTGCGTCTATTCAACGCCACCGTTTATCGCCATAGCCGGCTGGAAGCCGGCGAGTGTCATATAGGCGCAACGTGCAGCCGCTGCAATCCACGCCTTTCGTTCGACACATTATGGCGTCATAGGGCCGGCATCATGTTGACCCAGCGTTCCCGCTACGCGCTGCGCGCGATGCTGTTCCTCGCCCAGGCGCCCGTCGCCAGTCCACCGATCCCGATGGGCCGGATCGCGGTCGCGGCGAACGTGCCGCGCAAGTTCCTCGAGCTGATCCTCGCGGATCTGCGCGATGCCGGCCTGCTGACCAGCACGCGCGGCAAGATGGGCGGCTACGTCCTGTCGCGGCCGGCGCGGCTGATCTCGCTTGGCGAGGTCATCCGGGTGATCGAAGGGCCGCTGGCGCTGGTCCCCTGCGTCAGCCGCACCGCCTATCGCTCGTGCACCGACTGCTACAGCGAGACCGACTGCGCGATCCGCCACGCGATGATGCGCGTCCGCGACGAAACCGCACGGATCCTCGACGGCACCAGCCTCGCGGAGGCGACCGCCGAGCATCTCGTCGCGGCGTAACGCCCATTCGTCATCCCGACGAACGTCAGGACCCATGGATACGGCGCCGGCAGAGTCGGCCCGCATCATCGGCCCCACCGACACCATGGGTCCCGGCTTTCGCCGGGATGACGATGGTAAACTCAAACCCGCGGCCGTGCCTTCAGTTCGTCGCGGATCTCGCGCAGCAACGTCACATCCGCCGGTTCGACCGGTACCGCGACCTCGGCCTTCGGCTTGGGGATCAGCCGGTTCACCGCGCGCACGATCATGAAGATGATGAAGGCGACGATGACGAAATTGGCCGCCTGGGTGATGAACGCGCCATAGCCGAGCAGCGGCACCCCCGCCTTCTTGAGCGCCGCATAATCGCTCAGCGACCCCGCATAATTCGCCGGCACCGGCCCCATGCGCAGGAAATAGCCCGAGAAATCGAGCCCGCCGAAAATCTTGCCGATCACCGGCATGATCACGTCCTCGGTCAGCGAGGTGACGATCTTGCCGAAGGCGGCACCGATGATCACCGCCACGGCGAGATCGAGCACGTTGCCCCGTGCGATGAACGTCTTGAATTCCTTGAACATGATCGCGCTTCCCTCGTTACCTGCCCGATGGCTGAGGTTAGGCGGCGATTACCCCTTCGCCAAGCCCGTCCACTGTCCTATATGCATAGGACAGATATTGCAGGAGATGTTCATGTCGTCGCTTCGACCCGTTGCCGCTTTTGCTTTGGTCGCCACCGCTTCGGTGTCGCTGGCCGGCTGCGGCATCAACTCCGTGCCGACCGCCGAGGAGAACGCCAAGGCGCGCTGGGCCGACGTCCAGAACCAGTATCAGCGCCGCGCCGACCTGATCCCCAATCTCGTCGCGACGGTGAAGGCCGCGGGCGCGCAGGAGAAGGACGTTCTCGTCCAGGTGACGCAGGCGCGCGCCGGCGCCAACCAGATCAAGCTGTCGGGTGATCAGCTCACCGATCCCGCCAAGGTGCAGCAGTTCGAGCGCGCGCAGAATGCCGTGACGCTGTCGCTGCAACGCCTGCAGGAGGCCTATCCCGAGCTCAAGTCGCAGGGCAATTACACCACGCTGATGAGCCAGCTCGAAGGCACCGAGAATCGCATCACCATCGCGCGGACCGATTACAACAATGCGGTGCAGGCCTATAACACGCGCATCCGCACCTTCCCCGACGCGGTCGGCGCGAAGATCTTCTACGGCGCCAAGCCGATCGTCCCCTTTACCGCGACGGCGGCGAACGCAGAGAATGCACCGACGGTCAACTTCGGGAATGCGAGCTGAGGGTGACCCCAATGCTCGCCCGGATGCTGGCCGCGTGGCGGGCGGCGCTGTTGCTGATGCTGGCGTGGATGATGGTCACGCCGGTGTCGGCGCAGACCTTTCCCAAATTCACCGGTCTCGTCGTCGATGCCGCGAACGTGCTGCCGCCCGATCAGGAGGCAGCGCTGACCGCGAAGCTGGAGGCCCTGCAGAAGGAGACGAAGCGCCAGCTCGTCGTCGCGACGATCCCCGACCTGCAAGGCTATCCGCTTGAGGAATACGGCTACAAGCTCGGCCGCAACTGGGGCGTCGGCCTGCGCGACGTCAACAATGGCGCGATCCTGTTCATCGCGCCGAACGAGCCCGCCGGTCGGCGGGGGGCACGTATCGAGGTCGGCCGTGGGCTGGAGCCGATCGTGACCGACGCGCTTTCCAGCGTCATCATCAATCAGGACATGATTCCACGGCTCAAGGCGGGGGACATTCCCGGTGCGATGAACGCCGGCGTCGATGCTCTGTCGCAGCAATTGCGCGCCTCGCCCGAGGAGGCGCAATCGCGGCTCGATGCCGCCGCAAAGCAGTTCGATCAGGCCCATAAGCGATCCACCTCGCGGCAGGGCGGCGGCGTACCGTTCGGCCTCATCATCTGGGGCGTGATCCTGCTGTTCGTGCTGATCCCGCTGTTCCGTGGTCGCAAGCGCGCCGGTCCCTGGGGACGGCGTTACGATGACGGCGGCGGCAGCGCGCTGCCGATCGTCCTGTGGGGCATCGCCAATGAGATCGGCCGCTCGCAGGGCGGTGGTGGCGGCGGTGGTTGGGGCGGCGGTTCCGATGGCGGCAGCGATGGCAGCTGGGGCGGCGGCGGCTTCACCGGCGGCGGTGGCGGCGACTTCGGTGGCGGCGGCGCTTCGGGGAATTGGTGACATGCAACTGACCGATACCGATCGCGCCCGCGTCGCCGCGGCGGTGGCCGAGGCGGAACGGAGCACCGCCGGCGAGATCGTCACGATCGTCGCGCGCCGCTCCGACAAATATCACGACGTCGCGCTGCACTGGGCGGTGCTGGCGATGCTGTTCGTGCTCGCGCTGCTGGCGCTTTGGCCCGATGCGGCGGTGCGGCTGCACGGACTGGTCGCCGACCCGTGGGACGGCGCACCGGCGCCGGGCGGGCTGTTTACCGTCGCGCTGGTGCTGCTCGTGGTGACCTTCCTCGTCGTGCGGCTGGCGCTCGCCTATATGCCGCTGCGGCTGGCGCTGACGCCGGGAAGCACCGCCGCGCGGCGCGTGCATGCGCGCGCGCTGATGCTGTTCCGCACCGCGGCCGAGGCGCGGACGCTGGAGGCGACGGGGGTGCTCCTGTATCTGTCGCTCGACGAACATCGCGCCGAGATCATCGCGGACAGCTCGATCCACAATCGCGTCGATCCCAAGGTCTGGGGCGCAGCGATGGCGGCGCTGATCGCGGCGACGCGTGACGGCCGCCCGGGTGACGGCATGGCCGAGGCGGTGCGCCAGATCGGCCTCGTCCTCGCCGAACAATTCCCGCCGCGGGCGGACGACATCAACGAACTGCCGGACCGATTGATCGAACTATGACCACCGAAACCGTCTGGAAGGGTAAATACCTTTCCGTCCGCAAGAGCGGCACCTGGGAATATGCCGAGCGGATCGGCGCGATCGCCGCGGCGGTGATCGTCGCAATCGACGGCGAGGGGCAGCTGTTGCTGGTCGAGCAGCATCGCGTGCCGTTGGGCCGCACCTGTCTCGAACTGCCCGCCGGGCTGGTCGGCGACGAGAGCGCCGGTGAGAGCGTCGCCGAGGCGGCTCGGCGCGAACTGGAGGAAGAGACCGGCTATCACGCCGCCTTCGTCGAGGAACGCGGCGAATATTATTCGTCGCCGGGCATGACCTCGGAAAGCTTCACCTTGGTGCTCGCCACCGGGCTGACGCGGACCGGCGACGGCGGCGGCGATGCGCAGGAGAATATCACCGTCCACCGCGTCGCGCCGGAGGCGGTCGCGGGCTTCGTCGCGACCAAACGGCGCGAGGGGGTGGCGATCGACGCCAAGATGCTGTTGCTGCTGGGCAGCGGGTTGCTCGAGGAAGCAATGGGCCGGTAGCTGCGCAGCGGGTAGGTTCGCGACGCGCGCCCCCACGCCCGTCACCCCGGACTCGTTCCGGGGTCCACTTCGCGGCTAGGTGAATGGCTGGAGGCTCCATCCGCGCGCTTGCGGCCCGGTGGACCCCGGAACGAGTCCGGGGTGACGGGGGAATCAGGTGGCAGTTACCTCAGGACGACAGCCACCAATCTTACCGGAAATTGTCGGCGTAGGCCTGCAGCTTCAGCTTGCGCTCGGGTGCCGGGATCAGCTCGTAATCGAAGCCCTGCGCCTCGCAATAGGCGATCGCCGCCTCCTGCGTCGGGAAGCTGAGCTTCACCTGCTCGCGCGTGTCGCCGCTGCCGGCCCAGCCGGTGAGCGGATCGGGCTGTTTCGGCTCGGCGGGCTCGAATTCGAGGCTCCACGTCTGGGTCCGGGCTTTGCCGGACTGCATCGCGTTCTTGGGGCGCTGGAAGATACGGGCGGTAGGCATGGCGGCTCCTTAGCGCGTCCCGGCGGCGCGCGCATCCGCCTTTTTGGTGCGCAGCGTCGCGGCCGCGGCGGCGGGATCGTCGGGCCAGGGATGTTTGGGATAGCGGCCGCGCATCTCCTTCGCCACCGCGCTCCAGCTTCCCGCCCAGAAGCCCGGCAGGTCGCGCGTCGTCTGGATCGGCCGGCCCGCGGGCGAGGTCAGGCTGAGCACCAGCGCCACCCGCTCCGATCCGATGCGCGGATGCTCGGCCAGCCCGAACAAGGCCTGCACGCGCAGCTCGACTTTGGGGCCGCCCTCCGCCGCATAATCGATGGCGTGCGTGCTGCCGGCGGGGCTCGTGAAATCGGCGGGCGCGAGCCGGTCGACCTGCCGCATCGCGTCCCAGCCGATCAGGTTGCGGACCGCATCGGTCAGCGCACCGCCGGGGATCGCGTCGAGCCGCCGCTTGCCCGCGAGCAGCGGCGGCAGCCATTCGTCGAGCCGCTCGACCAGCATCGCGTCGAGCCCGATCCCGGCATAGCGCGCGCGCGCCTTCAGCGCCTCGCCGCCCTCGCGCCACGGCAGCAGCGCAAGGCCATGCGTCCGCACGCCTTCGAGCAGCGCCGCCGCCACCGCCGCGGGATCGGCCTGCGAATCGGGTCCCGACGACAGCCGCAGCGCGCCGAGCCGCCGCTCGCGCAGCGTCGTCACGCCGCCGGTCGCCGGATCGAAATCCACCGTCCGGCGCGTCTCGATCCGGTCGGCGAACAGCCGTTCGATCGTCGCCAGCGTGATCGGCGCCGCGGCGAGGATGCGCGCGCCCGACGCCGCCCCCTGCGTCTCCGCCACCGCCAGCCATTCGCTGCGCGCCAGCGCGGTCGCCGGATCGAGCCGGAAGCCGCGCCCGCCGACCGACGCCCAATATTCGCCGCTGGCGTCGCGCGCGCGCGCGATCCGGTCGGGGAAGGCGAGCGCGATCGCCACCTCGACGCCCTCGGCGCTGCCGCCGTCGCCGCCCAGTTTCGCCCAGCGTTCGGCGAGCTTGCGCGCCGCCACCGCCTTGGTGCCGCGCTCGCCGCGCCAGCGCCGCAACCGCGCATCGAGATCGGGATCGGTGCCGCCGAGCCCGCGCTCGGACAGCAGCACCGCCACCTCGGCGGCGATCCGCCCCTGCCCCATCTCGCCGGCGCGCAGCAGCATATGGGCGAGCCGCGGCGGCATCGGCATCGCCGCGATCCGCCGCCCGTGCGCGGTCGGCCGGCCGTCGCCGTCGATCGCCTCCAAAGCGGTCAGCCGCTCGCGTGCCTCCGCCACCGCCGCGGCGGGCGGCGGATCGAGAAAGGCGAGGTCGCGCGGATCGTGGACGCCCCATAGCGCCGCGGCGAGGACGAGGCCGGACAGATCGGCCTCGAGGATCTCCGGCGGATCGAACCGCGGCAGGCCCCCGGTCGCCGCCTCCTCCCACAAGCGATAGGCCACGCCCGGCCCGAGTCGCGCCGCACGGCCGGCGCGCTGGATCACCGCCGCCTGGCTCGCCCGCTCGGTCACCAGCCGCGTCATCCCCGCGGCACGATCATAGCGCGGCCGTCGCGCCAGTCCCGAATCGACGACGATGCGGATGCCGTCGAGCGTCAAACTGGTCTCGGCGATCGAGGTGGCGAGCACCAGCTTGCGCCGGCCATCGGGCTCGGGCTTGATCGCGGCACGCTGCGCGGCGGGATCGAGGCTGCCGTGCAGTTCGTGGATGACGATATCGTCGGGCAGGCCGGCGAGCCGTTCGGCGGTGCGCTCGATCTCGGCGACGCCGGGCAGGAAGGCGAGCACGCCGCCCTCCGCCTCGCCGAGCGCGCGGCGGATCGCGCTCGCCATCGCATCCTCGATCCGGCCATCGCCCGCACGGCCCAAGTGGCGCAGTGCGAGCGGATAGCTGCGCCCCTCGCTCTCGATCACCGGTGCCTCGCCAAGCAGGCTGGCGAACCGTGCGCCGTCCAGCGTCGCCGACATCGCGACGATGCGCAGGTCGGGCCGCAGCGCCCCTTGCGCATCGAGCGCGAGCGCGAGGCCGAAATCGCCGTCGAGGCTGCGTTCATGGACCTCGTCGAACAGCACCGCCGAGATGCCGGCGAGTTCGGGATCGCTCTGGATACGCGCGACGAAGATGCCTTCGGTGACCACTGTCACCCGCGTCGCGGCGGAGCGCCGGCTGTCCATCCGCGTCGCATAGCCGAAGGTGCCGCCGACCGCTTCGCCGGCCAGCGCCGCCATCCGCTCCGCCGCCGCCCGCGCCGCGAGCCGCCGCGGCGAGAGCAGCAGGATCTCGCCGCTGCACCAATCCTCGCGCAGCAGCGCGGGCGCAACCGCGGTGGTCTTGCCCGCCCCCGGCGGCGCGACGAGCACCGCATTGGGCCGCGCGCGCAACACGGCGAGCATATCGGGCAGGACGGCGAGGATCGGCAGGTCGGTCACGGTCGCGGCGCCATGCCATGGATCGCCGCGCGACGCGATACACGCGATCTGCTATCCTCGCCGGACTCAACGAAGGACATGCACATGGGTCTGTTGGACGGCATCCTCGGCCAGGTGGCCGGCAATCCCGCGATCACCAATCTCGCCGAACGCATCGGCCTGTCGCCCGAACAGCTGACCGCGGCGATCAGCGCACTCGGCGAGGCGCACACCCAGCCCGGCGACACCGTCGCAGGCGCCGCCGATTCGACCGGCCTCTCGCCCGACGTGCTCCAGCAGATCCTCGGCCATCTCGGCGGCGAAGGCGCGCTCGGCAATCTCGGCGCGCTGCTCGGCGGCGCGAACGGCGAACAGGGCGGCCTCGGCGGCCTGCTCGGCGGCCTCGGCGGGATGTTCGGCAAGTCCTGACGCCGAACGACCGTCATCTCGGCCCTCATAAAACCTTTGGACAACCGACCCAGTGCTCCTGCGAAAGCAGGAGCCCAGGAGTTTTAAGCGCCATAAGACGTTGTTTTGCCTGACCCTGGGCTCCCGCCTGCGCGGGAGCACTGTGATGCTTTACCGGCGATGCAGACGTTTGCAGAAGTCCCGGCTTGCACCGGGATGACGATCCGGGTCGGGGTCAATCCGCCCTCCCCGCCAGATGACGAAAAGGTCATCGCCCGCGTCCTAGTATCTCCCGCCCCGCGGGTGATAGGCATGGCATCACGACGGCAGCCGGACGGGACCATTGGGCGGACATCATCACCACGGACACGATCACGGCGGCCACGACCACGGTCATAGCCATGGTCACGGCCAGGGCCACGGCCATTCCCACGCCCCCGCGTCGTTCGACCGCGCCTTTGCGATCGGGATCGCGCTCAACATCGCCTATGTCCTCGCCGAAGGGGGGGCCGGGCTGTGGACCGGCTCGGTTGCGCTGCTCGCCGACGCCGGCCATAATCTGTCCGACGTGCTCGGCCTCGCCGTCGCCTGGGGCGGCGCGGCGCTGGCGCGGACCGCGCCGACCAAGCGCTTCACCTATGGGCTGAAGGGATCGACGATCCTCGCCGCGCTCGCCAACGCGCTGTTCCTGCTCGTCGCGCTCGGCGCGATCGTCACCGAGGCGGTGCAGCGGCTGGGCGATCCGCCCGTCGTCGCCGGCCTTACCGTCTCGATCGTCGCCGGCATCGGCATCGCGATCAACGCCTTCACCGCCTGGCTGTTCGCGCGCGGGCGTAAGGGCGACATCAATATCCGCGGCGCCTATCTCCACATGCTCAGCGACGCGATGGTGTCGGCGGGCGTGGTGCTGGCCGGCGTCGCGATCTGGGCAACCGGCCTGGGGTGGATCGATCCGCTGGTCAGCCTCGTCATCGCCGCGCTGATCTTCTGGCAGACCTGGGGCCTGCTGCGCGAGACGGTCGAGATGAGCCTCGCCGCGGTGCCGCGGGCGATCGATTACGATGCGGTCACCGGCGCGCTGGAGGCGCTGCCCGGCGTGACCAAGGTCCACGACCTGCACATCTGGGCGATGTCGACCACCGAGCCGGTGCTGACCGCGCATCTGGTGATCCCGACCGGTCATCCCGGCGACGGTTTCCTCGTCGCGGCGCGCGGCATGTTGCACGAGCGGTTCGCGATCGGCCATGCGACCTTGCAGGTCGAAATGGGCGGGGATTGCGTCGCGTGTTGAGGCGCGCGCCCTAGCCCTCAATAGGCTCGCGCGACCGCGAACTCGACCGCCTCGATCATCGCGTCCTTGGCCTTGCCGTTGGCGAAGCCGCCGATCGCATCGATCGCGCGCTGGCCGTAGTGGCGGGCGCGGGCGAGCGTGTCGTCGACCGAACGCGTCTTGCGCACCAGATCGATGGCGTGGGCGAAATCCGCGTCGGACTGGCGCCGCCCCTCGATCGCGTCCTTCCAGAACTTGCGATCCTCCGCGTCGCCGCGGGCGTAGGCGAGGATCACCGGCAGCGTCATCTTGCCCTCGCGGAAATCGTCGCCGGCATCCTTGCCCATCGTCCCTGCGTCCGACACGTAATCGATCGCGTCGTCGACGAGCTGGAAGGCGATGCCGAGGTTGCGGCCATAAGCGTCGAGCGCCAGTTCCTCGCCCTCGGGCCGTTCGGCGACCACCGCGGAAATGCGGCAGGCGGCGGCGAACAGCGCCGCGGTCTTGGCGTTGATGATGTCGAGATAGCGGTCCTCGCCGAGGTCGACGCGGCGCGCGGCGGTGAGCTGGTTGACCTCGCCCTCCGCGATCACCGCCGAGGCGTTCGACAGGATCTTCAGCACCTTGAGGCTGCCGTCCTCGACCATCAGCTCGAAACTGCGGCTGAACAGGAAGTCGCCGACCAGCACGCTCGCCGGATTGCCCCAGATGATGTTGGCGGTGCGCTTGCCGCGGCGCAGGTCCGACCCGTCGACGACGTCGTCGTGGAGCAGCGTCGCGGTATGGATGAATTCGACCGAGGCGGCGAGGCGGTGGTGCCGCGTGCCGGTATAGCCGATCAGCCGCGCGCTGCTGAGCGTCAGCATCGGCCGCATCCGCTTGCCGCCGCCGGCGATGAGATGCCCGGCAAGTTCCGGGATCAGCGGGATTTGCGACTGCATACGGTCGAGGATCACCGTGTTGACGGCGTTCATGTCCCCCGCGACGAGCTGGAGCAGCGGCTCCAGCGACGGTTCGCGGTTGTCGAGGCGATGGATGGTTGCGGTCATCTCGCCCTGCGCTGTGGCCTCTCGCCTTCGCGAACGCAAGTCTTGCTCGCGGGTGCAACACACCCCATGGGAGGCGGACAGCGACCAAGGAAAGGCGAGGCATGAGCGACGACGTGCTGCAGGGATATCGCAAGAGCATCGACAACATCGATGCGGCGCTGGTCCATCTGCTCGCCGAACGGTTCAAGGTGACGCAGGCGGTCGGGCGTCACAAGGCGACCTCGGGCCTGCCCGCCGCCGATCCCGGCCGCGAGGAACGCCAGATCGCGCGGCTGCGCCGGCTCGCCGAGGAGGCGGAGCTCGATCCCGAGTTCAGCGAGAAATTCCTGCGCTTCATCATCGACGAGGTGATCCGCCACCATCAGCAGTTGCGCGGCTGAGCGCGGCCGACCATCTCCCGTCCGTGATCCTGTCCCTGCTCCTCGCCGCCGCTGCGCCGGCGGTCCCGCCGTCGGCGGCGATCCTCGGCACCTGGCACAATCCCAAGAACAGCGTCGCGGTGCGAACCGGGCGCTGCGGCGACAAAGTGTGTGGCTGGGTGATCCGCGCCAGCGACAAGTCGAAGAGCGACGTCGCGGAAAAGGGATATCCGCCGCTGATCGGCACCGCCTTGCTGCGCGACTATAAGGCGGACGGCAAGCGGCGCTGGTCGGGACAGATCTATGTCCCCGATATGGGCCGGGCGTTCGGATCGAGCGTCACGATGGTGGACGGCGACACGCTCAACGTGCGCGGCTGCCTGATCGGCGGGTTCATCTGCAAGTCGCAGATCTGGCGGCGCGACTGATGGCGGGGGCGTTCATCGCCGTCGAAGGCGTCGACGGCTCGGGCAAGAGCGGCGTCGTCCGCCGACTCGTCGCCGGTCTGCAGGCGCGCGGCCACGACGTGGTCGGCACCCGCGAGCCGGGCGGCACGCCGCAGGGCGAGGCGTTGCGCGGGCTGCTGCTGGCGGGCGAGGACGCCGCCTGGGAGCCGCGCGCGGAGCTGCTGCTGATGACCGCGGCACGGGTGCAGCATGTCGCGCGCGTCGTGTTGCCGGCGGTGGCGGCGGGGCGGGTCGTCGTGTCCGATCGCTACGCCGGGTCGACGCTCGCCTATCAGGGCGCCGGGCGCGGCATGTCGGAAGCGCTGATCCTCGAACTCCACGCCGCGATGGTCGACGATCTGTGGCCCGACCTGACTTTGGTGCTCGACGTCGATCCGGCGGTGGGGCTGGCGCGCAGCCGCAAACGTCTGTCCGACGGGGGGATCGACGAAGGGCGGTTCGAGAGCCTCGACCTCGCCTTCCACCAGCGCATCCGCGAGGCGTTCCTGACGCAGGCGGCGGCAGCGCCGGAGCGGCATGCGGTGATCGACGCAAGCGACGCACCGGGAGCGGTGCAGGCGCAGGCGCTTGCCGCGGTGGAACGGTTCCTGGGACGGTAAGCCCCTCCCCTTCAGGGGAGGGGTGTGTAGCCTTACCGCCCCGTCCACGCCCCCGGCCGCTTCTCGACGAACGCCGCCATGCCTTCCTTCTGGTCCGCGGTACCGAACAGCCCGTGGAACAGCCGCCGCTCGAACTGGACGCCCTGCGCCAGCGTCGTCTCGAACGCGGCGTCGACCATCTCCTTGTTCGCCAGCACCGCGAGCGGCGCCATGCCGGCGATCGTCGCGGCAGTCTTCATCGCTTCCTCGACCAGCTCCGCGGCGGGGATCACCCGGCTCACCAATCCGGCGCGCTCCGCCTCGGCGGCATCCATCATCCGGCCGGTGAGGCACATCTCCATCGCCTTGGCCTTGCCGACCGCGCGGGCGAGCCGCTGCGAGCCGCCCATACCGGGGCTGACCGCCAGCTTGACCTCGGGCTGGCCGAACTTGGCGGTATCGGCGGCGAGGATGAAATCGCACATCATCGCCAGCTCGCAACCGCCGCCGAGCGCATAGCCCGCCACCGCGGCGATGATCGGCTTGCGCGTCGCGGTCAGCGTCTCGTAGCCGGCGAAATGATTGCGGCCGTACATGGCGGCGAAGTCCATCGCCTGCATTTCCTTGATGTCCGCCCCCGCCGCGAACGCCTTGGCGCTGCCGGTCAGCACCGCGCAGCCCTGATCGGGATCGGCATCGAACGCCGCCAGCGCGGCGAGCAGGTCGGCGAGCACCTGCGCGTTGAGCGCGTTGAGCGCCTCGGGCCGGTTGAGCGTGATGAGCGTGACGCGATCGCGCCGCTCGACGAGGATGGTCTGATAATCGGACACGGCGGCTCTCCTTATGCGGGCGTCCACGCCTCGCCCTCGGGCATCGGCGCGAAGATCTGGTCGATGACGTGGTCGGTGACGTCCTCGGCGGTCGCCGGCTGCCAGCGCGGCGCATGGTCCTTGTCGACGATCACCGCGCGCACCCCTTCGAGGAAGTCGTGGCGCTGCACGACGCGGCAGGCGACGGCATATTCCTGCACCATCTCGTCGGCGAAGCTCTGCATCAGCCCGCCGTCGTAGAGCAGCCGCAGCGACACCTTCATCGCCTGCGGCGACTTGGTGCGCAGGATGGCGAGCTGTTCGGCGGCGAAGACGCCGTCGTCGGCTTCGAGCGTCGCCAGCACGTCCTCCAGCGTATCGGAGGCGAACAGCCGGTCGATCTCGTCGCGGTGCGACAGCAGCTTCGCGGCCGGCGGCGTCACGGCGAGCCGATCGAGCGCGCCGTCGATCTCACGCGGATCGGCGACGATCGCCGCCTTGGCGGCTTCCACCGCGGCGCCAGGCAGATAATGCGTCGCGAGCCCCAGCGCATGCGCCTCGGCGCCGTCGAGGCGATGGCCGGTAAGCGCGAGGAACTGACCGATCCGTCCCGGCAGCCGCGCCAGATACCAGCCGCCGCCGACATCGGGGAACAGGCCGATCCCCGTCTCCGGCATCGCAAATCGCGTATTCTCGGTGGCGATGCGGTAGCGGCAGGGCAAGGCGATGCCGACACCGCCGCCCATCGTCACCCCATCCATCACCGACACCGTCGGCTTGGCATAAGTGAACAGCCGTTGGTTGAGCCGGTATTCGCTGAGGAAGAAACCGCGCGCCGCGGCGCCGTCGGTCGCGCCGCTCTCGCTCAGCATGCGGATGTCGCCCCCGGCACAGAAGCCGCGCCCCTCGGCATGGTCGAGCAGCACCGCGGCGACGCCCGCGTCGCTCCGCCACGCCTCCAGCGCGGCGAGCATGCCGTCGCACATGGCGCGGTTGAGCGCATGCAGCGCCTTGGGACGGTTGAGGCGCAGCCGGCCGACGGCACCCTCTGTCTGGATCAGCAGGTCATCGCTCATCCCCCGCCTTTGACCCGCGCGGGTCGCGGCGTCCATACCGGATCGACGAAACCGCGTGCCTGTACGGCGTGGAACAGTCCGTCGCGGGCGGGACGGCACAGCAATGGACCGCATCGGCAACGAGCAGCGCGGAAGCTTCCGGGCCTCCTCAGAAGCGGAAGCTGAGCCAGCCGGCCATGAAGTCGGAGCTCTTGAACCCCGCCTTGGACAGCGACGGGCCGGCGGCGAGATGCTCGTAGCGGCCGGTGAACGACAGGCGCGGGCTGATCGACCAGACCGCCTGCAGCCGCATCACGTCGCCGATCTTGGCATCGCCGACGCGCTGCGTGCCGGCGAATGGCTGGCCGTTGGCGCGATAGACCGCGTCGGTGACGCTGTCGCGCCACGCGAGCTGATATTCGGCGGTGACGCGCACCGTCTTCACGGGCGAGAAGGTGAAATTGGGTGCCACCGCGATCAGGTTCGACGGGGTCAGGAACAGGCCGTAGCTGTAATAGATGTTGTTGCCGAACGGCGCATAGGCATCGCGCAGCTTGCCGTCGCCATACCCGCCGCCGCCGCTCGCATAGTCCATATGGATACCGACGCGCGGCGCGGTCTTGGATTTGCCGAGTCGATAGGTCTGCGCAAAGAACAGCTGCCAGGCGTCGATGTCCTGGTTGATGTAATGGCCGTATTGATGGTTGATCGTCCAGTCGACCGTCACCGGGCCGGCGTCGCCATAGATATGCGTGCCGACATAATAGCGCGTCGCCGGGCCGATGCGGCCGCCCCAGGCGCCCACCGTATTGCGTCGCCGCCAGAAGAACGGATCGACGAAGATCTTCGAGCCGCCGAACCAGCCGTTCGGCACGGCATAGCCCAGCGTCACGCCCGAGAAACGCCGTGCCGGATCGCTGATGTCGTCGTCGGTGCCGAGGTCGCCATATTGCGTCGGCTTGAAGTCGAAGAGATCGGCGCGCACCCGGCTGCCGCGTGCCCAGGCGCGGATGCCGTTGAGCGTGTAGCGGATGGTATTGTTGTCGCGCTGCGAGGTCAGCAGATTGGGACCGTCGGTGAATTCCTGCCGGCCGTAGCGCGCACCGATCGCGATGCCGTCGACCTCGGCGTTACCCTCGACGAACGCCTGTTGCAGCACGAGGTCGTTGCGCAGCGTCGCCGCCGGCGCGCCGAGCTCGACGCCGGAGATGCCGCCATGCGCGATCTCCGCGAAGGCGCGGAAATGCGGACCGACGTGCAAATCGGCGCCGCCGACGATGCGGTTGATGTCCTGCCGCTGCGCACGCGAATCGCGCAGATTGGGGTTGGTGGTATGGTTGACCCGCAACCGCACCTCGCCCGACAGCGTCAGATAGACGTCGCCATCGCCATCGAGCGGCAGGAACTTGAGCCGATCGAGGAAGTCGTCGCGCTTGGCGGGATCGCGATAGCTGCGCCAATCCTCCGCCCAGCGCGACAGATTGAAGCCGTTGGTGGTCGCGCCGTCACCCGCGGCGGCGGCGGGATAGCTGGTCACCGTCGGCGTCGCGGGATCGCGGGTCTGGCCGGATTCGCTCGGCGCGACGCTGGTCTGCGCAGTGGCGGCGGTGGTGACGAGGGTGAGCAGAGCAGTGGCGCCGGCGAGGGCGCGAGCACGGAGCAACATGGGGATATCCTTATGGGCGATCGTCGCCCTCACCCGTCGCCGCCTCCGGCTCTGTCCTTCCCCAATCGGGAGAAGGATGAGGGCGCGCGGCGACCGACGGGGGAGGACGCGACGCGTTATTCGGCGGGCACCGCCTCGGCGGGCAGCTGGTCGACGCGCAGGGCCTCGCCATGCAGCGCGGCGTGAAGCTGCGCGGTATCGAGCCGTCCTTCCCAGCGCGATACGACCACGGTCGCCACCGCATTGCCGATGAAGTTGGTCAGGCTGCGGCATTCGCTCATGAAGCGGTCGACGCCGAGGATCAGCGCCATGCCGGCGACGGGCACGCTCGGTACGATCGACAGCGTCGCGGCGAGCGTGATGAAGCCCGCACCGGTGACCCCCGCCGCGCCCTTCGACGACAGCATCGCCACGCCGAGCAGCAGCAATTGCTGGCCGAGCGTCAGGTCGACGTTGCACGCCTGCGCGATGAACAACGCCGCCAGCGTCATGTAGATGTTGGTGCCGTCGAGGTTGAACGAATAGCCGGTCGGCACGACGAGGCCGACGATCGACTTGGGGCAGCCGGCGCGCTCCATCTTCTCGATCAGCGCGGGCAGCGCGCTTTCCGACGACGAGGTGCCGAGCACCAGCAGCAGCTCCGCCTTGAGATAGGAGATCAGCCGCAGGATCGAGAAACCGCACAGCCAGCTCACCGTGCCGAGCACGACGAGGACGAACAGCAGCGAGGTGAAATAGAAGGTGCCGACCAGCATCGCGAGATTGGCGAGCGTGCCGACGCCATATTTGCCGATGGTGAAGGCCATCGCGCCGAACGCGCCGATCGGCGCCGCCTTCATGACGATGCTGACCACCTTGAAGAAGGCGAGCGAGACGTCCTCGAGCACGCTCAGCACCTTGGTGCCGCGATCGCCGATCAGCGCCAGCGCGATGCCGAACAGGATCGAGACGAACAGCACCTGCAGGATGTTGCCCTGCGTCAGCGACGACAGGAACGTGTCGGGGATGATGCCGGTCAGGAAGCCGGTGATCGTCGATTCATGTGCCTTCTCGGCGAATTCGGCGACCTTGCTGGTGTCGAGGCTGGCGGGATCGATGTTGAGCCCCGCGCCCGGCCGCACCACGTTGGCGACGATCAGGCCGACGATCAGCGCGAGCGTCGAGAAGAACAGGAAATAGACGAACGCCTTGCCGGCGACGCGGCCGACCGCGCCGAGATCGCGCATACCCGCGATACCAGTGACGATGGTGAGGAAGATCACCGGCGCGATCACCATCTTGACCAATTTGATGAAGGCATCGCCGATCGGCTTCATCGCCTCGCCGGCCTGGGGTGCGAAATGGCCGAGCAGGACACCGGCGACGATCGCGACGAGCACCTGCAAATACAGTTGCGCATACCAGGGCTTGGCGGCCGGGGGTAAGACGGGTCCTCCGGACGGCGTCGCGGCGACGGTGATGCTCATGGGTGCCTCTCATCCTCTATGACGGCGCAGATCGGCTCTTCTGGCCGTGGTGCGTCGCCAGACAATGCCGCGATCCGCAGCGGACAGGCAATGCCACGAGCGGAAGTTAAGAATCGTTTGTTTTCAATGACTTATTTGCACACCCCCTCGCCCGCTCACGCGGCGGGGCACGGCGGGAGCAGCGATGTGTGCAGAAAGTTGCACAGGCCGATCACAACGGCAATTCGCCGGCGCGCCGCTCCAGCGCGAGCAACAGTGCCTTGGCCGGCAGACCGCCGGCGAAGCCGGTGAGATGGCCGGCGCTGCCGACCACGCGATGGCAGGGCGCGACGATCGACAACGGGTTGCGACCGTTCGCCGCGCCGACCGCACGCGACGCCGCCGGCCGCCCGATCGCCCGCGCCAAGGCGCCATAACTGCGCGTCTCGCCATAAGGGATGGTCAGCAGCGCCGCCCATACCTGTTTCTGGAAAGCGGTGCCCCGCCAGTCCAGCGGCAGGTCGAAGGCCGTGCGCTCGCCAGCGAAATAGCCGCGCAGCTGGCGGGCGGTCTCGACAAGGATCGGGTGATCGCCGCCAGCGACGAGCGGACCGAGGCGAACGCGCGAGGGATCGTCGTCCGGCCACAACACCGCAACGAGACCGACGTCGCTCGCCACCAGCGTCAACGTACCGACCGGCGAATCACAGGGGATCGAGAAGAGCATAGCGGGAGTATAACAGCGCAGGGGCCGCCGGAGCAGCGGCGCGAGAGCCACCCAGTCGGCGAAGGCAAATCGCCGTGGCGCTCATACGCCCCGCCCACCCCGTCACCCCGGACTCGTTCCGGGTCCACCTCGCGGCGAGGAGAGGGGTTTGAAAATGAGTCGCTCGCTTGCGGCCGGGTGGACCCCGGAACGAGTCCGGGGTGACGGATGTCATTTGGAAGCGGTTCGAACCTCGCAGGCCGGCGCATGGGACGAACCAGGGCTCGCGCGGATAAACGTCCCTTATCAATCCCTTCCCTGCGCCCCGACGCATCGCGCTAACCATCTATTATGTCTTACTTATCGACATTCGCCTCACCGCTTGGTAGCGCCACCATCAGCAAAGCGGCACCCGTGTGGGCCGATGTGATCTGGGAGGATGACGATGACGGGCAGGAACAGGCGGTGGTTCACCGCGCCTTTGGCAGCGGCCGCTTTGGGGTTCGGAACGTTCGCGGCGCAGGCGCAGACCGCCGCTCCGCTTCCGAAAATGGTCGAACGCGACGGGCGTCATGCGCTGATGGTCGACGGCGCGCCGTTCCTGATGCTCGGCATCCAGGCGAACAACAGCAGCAATTACGCCGGCATGCTGCCCAAGGTCTGGCCGATGGTGGAGCGTATCCACGCCAACACGCTCGAGATCCCGGTCGCCTGGGAACAGGTCGAGCCGGTCGAGGGGCAGTTCGACTTCAGCTATGTCGACGCCCTGCTCGCCGGCGCGCGGACGCATGACACGCGGCTGGTGCTATTGTGGTTCGGCACCTGGAAAAACACCGGGCCGAGCTACACCCCCGCCTGGGTGAAGAGCGATCCCAAGCGCTTCCCGCGGATGCGCAAGGCGGACGGCTCGACGCACCCCACCTTCACCCCGCACGCACGCACCACGCTGGAGGCGGACAAGCGCGCCTTCGTCGCATTGATGCAGCACCTCAAGGCCAACGATCCCGACCATCGCGTCATCATGGTGCAGGTCGAGAACGAGACCGGCGTCTACGGCCAGAACCGCGATCTCTCGCCCGCCGCACAGGCGCTGTTCCGCCAGCCGATCCCGGCGGCGCTCGCCAGGAAGACCGGCAAGCGCGGCGACTGGACGACCGTCTACGGCAAGGTCGCCGAGGCGGCGTTCAACGGCTGGTACGTCGCGCGCTACGTCGACGAGATCGCCGCGGCGGGCCGCGCGGTGCTCGACCTGCCGATGTACGCCAATGCCGCGGTCGGCAGCCCCTTCGCCACGCCGGGCGAGGACGGCGGCGCGAGCGGCGGGCCGAACTGGACGATCATCGACGTGTGGAAGGCCGCCGCGCCGCATCTCGATGTCGTCGCGCCCGATCTCTACAATGCCGACCCCAAGACCTATGCCGCCTTCCTCAAGCTCTACGGGCGGCCCGACAATGCGCTGATGATCCCGGAGACGGGCAATGCGATCGCCTATGCTCGCTATCTGTGGCCGGTGCTCGGCCATGGCGGCATCGGTTTCTCGCCGTTCGGCTTCGACGACACCGGCTATGTCAACTACCCGCTCGGCAGCAAGGTGATCGACGCCGAGACGATCGCGGCTTTTGGCGACAAATTCGCGCTGATGGCCCCCAACGCGCGCGGCTGGGCGAAGGTCGCGCTGGAGCATCCGACCTGGGGCAGCGCCAAGCCCGCCGATGCCTCGGACGAGAGCGGCGTGCTGGGGCGGTGGAAGATCACCGCGCAATACGGCCAGTGGCAGTTCGGTGATCGCGACTCGCAATGGTTGAAGTCCGACCCCAATCCGACCCGCGACCAGCCGGTCGGCGGCGTCGCGGTGGCGCAGCTCGGGCCGGACCGCTTCCTGCTCGCCGGCTCCGATGTGCGGATCAAGATCGACCGCGCCACCGAGACGAAGGGCGAGAACACGCAATATCTCAGCGTCGAGGAAGGCAGTTTCGACGCCGCCGGCACCTGGACGACGCTGCGCGTCTGGAACGGCGACCAGACCGATTATGGCCTTAATCTCACCAAGCCCACGCTGCTCCGCGTGACGCTCGGCACCTATCGTTGACCTTATCCCCGTTCGTGCTGAGCCTGTCGAAGCAGCGGCGTCCATAAGCGGCGGCGTCGCATGTGGCACTGCCCTTCGACAGGCTCAGGGCGAACGGCGTTTCCCATTCAGCCCGATCAGATCAGGATCAGACCGATGACCTTCCGTTTCCTCGCCCGCGCCGTCGCGGGCCTCGCCGTCTCCGTCTCGGGCATGGCGCTCGCCTCCGAAGTGCAGAAGATCGACCAGGGCGTCGTCGTCACGCCCGACAGCGGCCCCGCCAAGCGCGTCCGCGTCGTCGCTTATGGCGACGACAGCTTCCGCGTCACCGCCGTGCCCGGCACCGATCTCACCCTGCCCGACAGCCTGATGGTGGTCGCCAAGCCGCACGGCGCGCCGACGATCAGCGAAGGCGCCGGCGTCGTCACGCTCAAGCTCGCCAAGGCGAGCGCCGAAATCCGCCTGTCCGACGGCCACCTCACCGTCCGCGACGCGGCGGGCAAGGTGCTGCTCGACGAGGCCGCCCGCGCCGCCTTCGCCCCCAGCGTCGAGGGCAAGGGCTATGTCGCCACGCAGCAGCAGTTCAACCGCGCGACCGACGAAGGCTTCTACGGCCTCGGCCAGCATCAGAATCGGCAGATGAACTATAATGGCGAGGACGTCGAACTCGCCCAGCACAATATGGACATCGCCATCCCGTTCGTCGTCTCGACGCGCAATTACGGGCTGTTGTGGGACAATAATTCGATCACCCGCTTCGGCAATCCCAAGCCCTATGCCTTGGTCGGCGACGATATGAAGGTGTCGAACGGCGGCAAGCCGGGCTGGACCGCGCAATATTACCTTGGCGACAGACTGGCGGCGACGCGCCAGGAAGCGACGATCAACTATCAATATATCAAGGATCAGGCGCGCTGGCCGGCGCAAGCCAAGGCGCAGACCGTCGCCTCGGCGGACAGCGGCCAGAACACCGCCGGCAAGGTCGTCGGCAAGCAACGCGTGATCTGGACCGGCACCGTCGATCCCACCGTCACCGGCCTGCACAAGTTCCGCGTCTACGGCTCGAGCTATTTCAAGGTCTATGCCGACGACAAGCTGGTGCTCGATCGCTGGCGGCAGAATTGGAACCCCTGGTATCATAACGTCGAGCTGCCGATGACCGCCGGCAAGCCGGTCGCGATCCGCATCGAATGGGAGCCGAACGCCGGCTATATGGCGTTCTTCCACAACGATCCCCTGCCCCAGCCCGATCGCCACTCGCTGTGGCTGTCGTCGGAGGCGGGCAAGGCGGTCGATTATTACGTCGTCGCCGGCGCCGATATGGACGCGGTCGTCGCGGGCTATCGCGGATTGACCGGCAAGGCGCCGATGATGCCGCAATGGGCCTATGGCTTCTGGCAGAGCCGCCAGCGCTACGAAACGCAGGAGCAATTGGTCGGGGTCGTGCGCGAATATCGCAAGCGGCAGATCCCGCTCGACAATATCGTCGAGGATTGGTTCTACTGGCCGCAGGATCAATGGGGCAGCCACCAGTTCGACAAGACGCGCTTCCCCGATCCGCAGGGGATGGTGGACGAGGTCCACAAGCTCAACGCGCAATTGATGATCTCGGTCTGGCCGAAATTCTATCCCAATACCGACAATGCCAAGGAACTGGCCGCCAAGGGCTTCCTGTATCAGGGCAATCTCAAGCTGAAGAACAAGGACTGGGTCGGGCCCGGCTACCTCAACACCGATTACGATCCTTATTATCCCGAAGCGCGCAAGATCTATTACCGGCAGGTGCGCGACAATCTGGTCAAGCTCGGCATCGACGCCTGGTGGATGGACGCGACCGAGCCCGACATCCATTCCAACCTGTCGATCGAAGAGCGTAAATATGTGATGGGGCCGAACGCCTTCGGGCCGGGCGGCGCCTATTTCAACAGCTTCCCGCTGGTCCATGCGGCGGGCTTCGCCGAGGGGCTGCGCGAGACCAACACCGACAAGCGGCCGTTCATCCTGACGCGCTCGGGCTTCGCCGGCCTGCAACGCGCGAGCGCGGCCTTGTGGTCGGGCGACGTCGCGGCGCGCTGGGACGATCTGCGCGACCAGATTTCGGCGGGCGTCAATCTGTCGATGTCGGGCGTGCCCAATTGGACGCACGATATTGGCGGCTTCGCGGTCGAGGATCGCTACACCAATGCCGAGCCGGCGGCGCTGCCCGAATGGCGCGAGCTCAACCTGCGCTGGTTCCAGTTCGGCGCGCTCAGCCCGCTGTTCCGCAGCCATGGCGAGACGCCCAAGCGCGAGATCTACGAATTGAGCGCGAGCGATCCGGCGATGGCATCGTCGATGCTCTGGTACGACCAGCTCCGCTATCGGCTGATGCCGTATATCTACACGACCGCGGCCGACACCTATCACAAGGACGGCAGCATCATGCGCGGGCTGGTGATGGACTATGCCGCCGATCGCAAGACGTGGAACGTCGACGACGAATATCTCTTCGGCCGCGATCTGCTTGTCGCGCCGGTGACGGCGTTTAAGGCGCGCTCGCGCTCGGTGTATCTGCCGGCGGGGGCGGACTGGTACGATTTCGCCAGCGGCAAGCACTACACGGGTGGCCAGTCGATCACCGCCGCCGCGCCCTACGAGCGGATGCCGCTGTTCGTCCGTGCGGGTGCGATCCTGCCGACCGGGCCGGCGGTGCAATATGCGCGCGAACAGCCGGGCGGGCCGATCGTGCTGCACGTCTTCACCGGCAAGGACGGTGCGTTCTCGCTGTACGAGGACGACGGCGTGACCCCCGGTTACGAATCAGGCAAGTTCGCGCGCGTGCCGCTGACGTGGAACGAGCAGGCGAAGACGCTGACGATCGGCGCGCGCGAGGGCAGCTATCCGGGCATGGTCGCGACGCGCGCGGTTTCGGTTCGCTTCCATACGCCGGGCAAGGCCGAAGCGCTGGACTTCGCCGAAAATGGCGCGACGCGGGTAAGCTACACCGGCAAGGCGATGACGATCCGGATGAAGTGACCAAACGGCGACTGGTGGAACGAGCGCTCCGCCGGTCGCCGACCCGTTGGCTCAGGGGATGGCCTTGAGCCATCCGTCACCCCGGACTTGTTCCGGGGTCCACCCCGCGGCTGGGAGAGGGGCCTGAGGATCAGGCGGAGCCCGTGAGGCCCGGTGGACCCCGGAACGAGTCCGGGGTGACGGGGTGGATGCGGTGAGGATTCGAACCACTCTCGCCGTTCGCCCTAAGCGATCAGTGTCTCAGCCGGGAAACACACCCTTGCGCGCGGCATAGGCTGCGAACAGCGTCGGCCAGGCCGCCGTCGGCACCGTCTTCGCCAGCCGCACGCCGAAGCCGTGCCCGCCTTCGTCGAACACATGCATCTCCGCCGGGCGTTTCGCCGCGAGCAGCGCCGCATACATGGTAAGGCTGTTGGCGATCGGCACCGCGCCATCGTCACCGGCGTGGACGAGGAAGACCGGCGGCGTCTCCGCCGTGACGCGCTTTTCGACCGACGCCGCCGCGACCTCTTCCGCCGACGGCGTCGCCCCCAGCAGATTGTCGCGCGAGCCCCGGTGGGTGATCGCCGCGTCCATGCTGATCACCGGATAGATCAGCCCGGCGAGATCGGGCCGCGCCGACAGCGTGTCGGCGGCATCGACCGGCGCATAGACGCGCTCGCCATGCCGCGTCGCCAGCGAACCGGCGAGATGCCCGCCCGCCGAGAAGCCGATCACCGCGATCCGCTTGGCATCGACGCCGAAGCTGCCCGCCCGGCTGCGGATCACGCGCATTGCACGCTGCGCGTCCTGCAGCGGCACCAGCCGCCGCTCGCTCCAGCCTTCGCCCGGCAGGCGATAGAGCAGGATGAAGCAGGTGACGCCCAGCGCATTGAGCCAGCGCGCCTGTTCGATCCCCTCATTGTCATAGGCGAGGAAGCCATAGCCGCCGCCGGGCACCAGCAGCACCGCCGCACCGTTGGGACGCGCCGGCCGCTTGACGACCAGCGCGGGCACGTCGACGCCGGTCACCCAGCGGTCGGTGAAGCCCGCGGTCTTCGACCGCTCCTCGATCTTGCGCGGGATCGTCTTGCCCGGCGCGCCGGGGATGCGGCCCGGCCACAGCGGCACGACCTCCTCCCCGGCGACGGTCTGCGCACCCGCCGCGCCGGCGAGCGTCAGCAGCGCCGCGCCGCCGATCAGGCCGCGGCGCGACAGATCACCCCCGCTCATTTGGCACCGCAGGCGATCGGCGTGGTGGCGCTGCCGATGCGGATGGACGACACGTCGATGCCGAGCGCACCGCTGCTCGCCAGTTCGAACGGCTTGGTCACCTTGTTCATCACGACCCCCTGACTGGCGAAGCACCGCAGCGGCACCGCCACGGTCGCCCAATCGCCCACCGCAAGCTGGTTCGTCAATGCGACCGTTGTGGACTTACCCGTATCGGCGACGCCGACGGTGACCGCGCCGGTCGGCTTGGCGGTGACGCGATATTCGACGATCAGGCTGAGATCGCCGTTGGATTCGCGCGTCAGGTCGATCGGCATCGCCTGTTCGATCGAGACGCTGCCCGCGCCCCTGTAGGTCAGGCGCAGGCTGTCCTCCTGCCCGCGCCGGTCGGTGCGGGTCTGCACCGCCGCGCCGGTCGTGCCAATTCGAGCACCCCCGGCGACGCGGCCGCGCACGAACAACGCATTCTGGTCGCCCGCCGCGACCTTGGGCTTGGTCTCGTCGAGCCGGGCGAGCGTCGCCTTGTCGGCATAGGTCAGGCCGAAGCCGATCGGGAACAGCGGGTCGTAGCCCGGATCGGTGCGGTTGAGCACATTCTGGTCGATCCGCTTCGGCCAGCTGAAGCTCAATTTGCCGTGGAAGTCGGCGACCGGACGCCCGCTTTTGCCGGCGACCAGCACGTCGGCGACGCCGCCGCCCTCGGTCCCCGGCAGGAAGGCGGCGACGAAGGCGTCGGCGGCGTTCATTTCCGGATTGACCCACATCGGCCGGCCCGAGAGGAAGACCGCGACGGTTGGCACGCCCGCCGCCTTGAGCTTCTTGAGCAGCGCGAGATCGCTCTTGTCGTCGGGGCTGTATTCGAGGCTCGGCCGGTCGCCGGTGAATTCGGCATAGGGCGTCTCGCCGAACACGACGATCGCGACGTCGGGCTTCGCGGTGAAGGCACCGTCGACGGCGAGCGTCGCCTTGCCGCCGGCGGCGCGCGCCGCCGCATCGATCCCCGACCAGATCGACTGGCCGTTGGGGAAATCCTTGTTGGCGACGTCGGTGCCCTGCCAGGTGATCGACCAGCCGCCGGCCTGTTGGCCGATATTGTCGGCACCGCGCCCGGCGACGAGGATGGTGGCACCCGGCTTCACCGGCAGCACGCCGCCGTTGTTCTTGAGCAGCACGAGCGATTCGCGCACCGCCTGCCGCGCGATCGCGCGATGTTCGGGCGCGCCGAGCAGCGCGAACTTGCCCGACATCGGCCGCGCCGACGGCCGGCCGTTGTCGAACGTGCCGGCGATCACCTTGACGCGCAGGATGCGGCGCACCGCATCGTCGAGCCGCGCGGCGGGGATCGTGCCGGCCTTCGCCTCGCGCAGCGTGTTGGCGTAGAGTTCCTTCCACTTCGGGCCGGAATACATGAACATGTCGAGCCCGGCGTTGATCGCGGCGGCGCAATCCTCGTTGGTGCAGCCCGTCACCTGGCCGTGCGCGTTCCAGTCGCCGATGGTGAACCCCTGAAAGCCCCAGCGGTCCTTCAGCACGCCGGTGAGCAGGCTCTTGTTGCCCGTCATCTTCTCGCCGTTCCAGCTCGAAAAGCTCGGCATTACCGTCAGCGCGCCGGCGGGCAGCGCGGTCATATAGCCTGCGCCATGCACCTCGCGCAGCACCGTCTCCGACACGCGCGTATCGCCCTGGTCGTGGCCGCCGGTGCCGCCGTCGCCGAGGAAGTGCTTGACCGAGGCGATGACATGGCCGGGCTTCATGAAGTCCTGACCGATCGTGCCCTGGATGCCCTCGACCATCTGGCCGGCATAGGAAGCGACGATCGCCGGGTCTTCGGAATAGCTTTCGTAGGTGCGGCCCCAGCGATCGTCCTGCACCACCGCGACGGTCGGCGCGAAGCTCCAGTCGATGCCGGTCGCGGCGGTTTCGGCGGCGGTGACCGCGCCGATCTTCTTGATCAGCGCCGGATCGCGCATCGCGCCGAGGCCGATGTTATGCGGGAACAGCGTCGCGCCGACGATATTGTTGGCGCCGTGCACCGCGTCGGTACCCCAGATCACCGGCACCACCGGGCGGCCGTCCGAGCGCTTGACCGAGGCGTCGTAGAAGGCGTCGAACAGCTTGAGCCATTCCGGCGCCGGTGCGAATTCGTCGCCGTTGGGCGCCGAATTGCCGCCGTTGAGGATCGAGCCGAGCTTGTACGTCTCGAGATCCTTGGGCGTGATGCTGGCGATGTCGACCTGGATGAGCTGGCCGACCTTGTCCTCGATACTCATCTTGGCGAGGATCGCGGCGACGCGTGCCTCGACCTTGGCGTCGCGCTTCAACTGCATCGGCAGCAGCGGCCATTGCTCGGGATGCGCGGTAGCGGCAGCGGGAACGGCGGCGCTGGCCGCCTGCTGCTGCGCAATTGCGGGCGACGCGCCCACCATCAGCGCGAGCGCTGCGCAAGCCGTACCGAACCTCAAAACCATCATCCTCTCCCCGGGAGCCATCTACATCGTGGTAGCGGCACCAAAGCCGTGCCACGAAGCCGCTGTCAACGATGGACATTCCCTGTAGAGGTCTGGACTTGGACGGGGAATATGAGGGGAGAGCGGCCAGTGCGGGCGGAGCAGCGGATCAGGGTGGTGATCGTCGGGGGCGGCACCGCCGGCTGGATGACCGCCGCCGCGCTGGCGACGCTGGCCCCCGGCGCCGCGAAGGTCCACCTGGTCGAATCGCAGGAGATCGGCATCGTCGGCGTCGGCGAGGCGACGCTGCCGCATCTGCGCGCCTTCGTCACCCGGCTCGGCATCGACGAGGCGGCGTTCATGGCCGCCACCCATGCGACGTTCAAGCTCGGCATTGAGTTCCGCGACTTCGGCGCGATCGGCGATTCCTACATCCACCCGTTCGGCAGCTACGGCCGGCCGCTCGACGGCGTCGGCTTCCACCATTATTGGCTGCGACGCCATCACGCCGGCGCGACCGCGGCGATCGGCGACTATTCGACCGCGGTGGTCGCCGCTGCCGCGCTACGCTTCACCCGCCCGGGCAGCGATCCGCACGATCTGGCGAGCGCCTTCGGCTATGCCTATCAATTCGACGCGACCCGCTTCGCGCCTTTCCTGCGCGCCCATGCCGAGGCGCGCGGCGCGGTGCGCACCGAGGGTCTGGTGACCGGCGTCGACCGCGATGCGGACAGCGGCGACGTCGTCGCGATCACACTCGCCGATGGCCAGCGGATTGAGGGCGATCTGTTCATCGACTGCTCGGGGTTTCGCGCGCTGCTGATCGGCGGCGCGATGGACGAGGCGTGGGAGGATTGGTCGCACTGGCTGCCCTGCGACCGCGCCGTCGCCGCGCCCTGCGCCTCGCCCGCCGGCGGCATCGAGCCGTACACCCGCGCCACCGCGATGGCCGCCGGCTGGCGCTGGCGCATCCCCCTCACCCACCGCATCGGCAACGGCTACGTCTATTCGAGCGCGCATCTGTCCGAAGGCGCGGCGACCGACGCGCTGGTCGACGCGCTGGAGAGTCCGCCGCTCGCCGAGCCGCGCCATCTGCGCTTCCGCGCCGGGCGGCGGCGGCGCAGCTGGGTCGGCAACGTGCTGTCGATCGGCCTCGCCTCGGGGTTCCTCGAACCGCTGGAATCGACCAGCATCTATCTGGTGCAGATGGCGATCACGCAATTGGTCGAGCATTTCCCCGCAGCCCGCGTCACCGATGCCGACCGCGACGGCTTCAATGCCTTGGTCGACGCCGAATACGACCGGCTGCGCGACTTCCTGATCCTCCATTATCACGCGACGACACGCGACGATTCGCCCTTCTGGGACCACGTCCGCACGATGACGATCCCCGACAGCCTCGCCGAGAAAATGGCGCTGTGGCGGCAGACCGCGCAGGTGTCGCGCTACAGCCACGGCCTGTTCCTCGAACCGAGCTGGGTCGCGGTCTATCTCGGCCAGAACGTCGTGCCCGACGGCTGGGACCCGCGCGCCGATCTGCCCGACGGCGCCGCGCTCGATCGCGCATTGGCCGCCCTGCGCGGCGGTATCGCCGCCGCGGTCGCGACGATGCCCGATCACGCTACCTATCTACGGGCAGCGGCGTGAACCGTCGCGAAAGCCTGCAGAGCGTCGTCGTGGTCGGCGGCGGCCTCGTCGCCTTGACCGCGGCGCTCGGCTTCGCGCGCGCGCTGCCGCACGCGACGGTGACCCTCGTCGCCACCGCGCCCGACCCGGCGGCGCTCGCCGATCGCCTGCCCGCGGTGACGCCGCAGGTCGCCGAGGCATTCGACGCGCTGGGCCTGGACGAGGCGGCGATGGTCGCCGCGGGGGCGGCGACGCACCGCGTCGGCGAACGCTTCGCCTGGGGCGATGCGGCCTTTACGATCGGCGAGGGCGACGGCGTGCCCAACCTCGCCGGCGCGGCGGTGCACCAGATGTGGCTGGCGCACGGCGACGGCCCCTATGACGCGCTGGTTCCCGCCGCGACGCTGGCGGCGGCGGAACGGTTCGCGCCACCGGCGAGCGATCCGCGATCCTTGCTGTCGCGCGTCAATTACACGCTGCGGCTCGACGCCGAGGCCGCGACGCCCTTCTTCGCCGCGGCGCTGCGCGCGGCGCGGGTGCGCGCCGTCGCACCGCAGCAGCTTCGCGTCGTCCGCGACGGCGAAACCGTGCGCGCGCTCGCCATGGACGACGGTGGCGCGCTGACCGGCGACCTGTTCGTCGATGCGACCGGACCCGCCGCCCTGCTCGCCGCGGAGGACACCGCGTGGCTCGACTGGGCCATCACCCTGCCCGTCGACCGGCTGCTGCTCGCCGCCGCGCCGCCGCGCCCGTCGCCGCTCGACCGGTACGACGCGACCACCGACGGCTGGACCGCGCGCTGGCCGCTGGCGGGTCGCACGCTCGCCGGCGTCGCTTATGCCAGCGCCACGACCAGCGACGCGCGCGCCGCCAAGCAGATGCCGGGCCGAAGCGAGCGCATCACGATCCGTCCGCGGCGGCAGGTCGTTCCCTTTGCCGGCAACGTACTGGCGCTCGGCGATGCGGCTGCGACGCTGGGGCCATTGGGCTGGCATGGCTATACGCTGGCGCTGGCGCAGCTCGAACTGGCGCTGGCATTGATGCCGGCACGGACGCCCGAGCCGCTGCTCGTCGCCGAATACAACCGACGCGCGACGCTGCGCGCCGACCGGCTCCATGCCTATGCCGCGGCCTTCTATCTGGTCGGCCGGCGGCGCGGCGATTTCTGGCACGCGCGGCGCTCGCAGCAACCGCCTGCCGAACTGGCAACGGCGCTCGCCCAATTCGGCCAGCGCGGCACGTTGCCGCCGCTGGAAGAGGAGATGCTGCCACAGGCGGCGTGGCAGCAGGCGCTGATCGGGCTCGGCGTCCGGCCGGTACGCGCCGATCCGTTGGCGCTGTCGGTGCCGCGGGTGAGCGCGGTCGCCGCGCTGACGCAATTGCGCAACGCGGTCGCTGCGCTACCCGCCGGCCTGCCTGCCTATCCGGAGTATCTAATGGCGGCGCAACGGGGCAGGCGATGAGCGGAACACCGATCGGCCGGGTGGTGATCGTCGGCGGTGGCACCGCCGGCTGGATGGCGGCGGCCGCCGCCTCGCGCTTCCTCAACGACGGGCAGCGGACGATAACCTTGGTCGAATCCGACGCGATCGGCACCGTCGGCGTCGGCGAGGCGACGATCCCGCCGATCCGCGGTTTCAATGCCCGGCTGGGGATCGACGAGGCGGACTTCCTGCGCGCGACCGGCGGCACGCCCAAGCTCGGCATCGAATTCGTCGACTGGGGCGCGCTGGGCGAGCGCTACATGCACCCGTTCGGCACGCCCGGTCGCGACATCGAAGGGCTCAACTTCCACCAGCTCTGGCTCAAGCTGCGCGAGCGGCCGGGCATCGGCGACTTCGAGGGCTATGCGATGGCCGCCGTCGCCGCGCGCGCCGGCCGCTTCGCACCGCCCTCCCCCGACCCGCGCTCGCCGCTGTCGGGAGTCGATTATGCCTATCATTTCGACGCCGGCCTCTACGCCGCCTTTCTGCGCCGCCGCGCCGAGGAGCAGGGCACGGTGCGCGTCGAGGGGCGGATCACCGGCGTCGAGCAGGACGAACGCGGCCATGTGACGGCGGTGCGGCTGGAGGGGGACCGGCGGATCGCGGGCGACCTGTTCCTCGATTGCTCGGGCTTTCGCAGCCTGTTGCTCGGCGAGGCGATGGGCGTCGGCTTCGAGGATTGGTCGCACTGGCTGCCCTGCGATCGCGCGATCGCGGTGCCGACCGAACGGACACAGCCGCTGCTGCCCTATACTCGCGCCACCGCGCATGACGCCGGCTGGCAATGGCGCATCCCGCTGCAACACCGCACCGGCAACGGCCACGTCTATGCCAGCGCCTTCACCGACGACGACTCCGCCGAGCGCATCCTGTTGGCCAATCTCGACGCCGCGCCGACCGCCACGCCGCGCCGCCTGTCGTTCACCGCCGGCCGGCGGCGGCAGAGCTGGGCGGGCAACGTCGTCGCGCTCGGCCTCGCCGGCGGCTTCCTCGAACCGCTCGAATCGACCAGCATCCACCTCATCCAGGAAGGGATAGCGAAGCTGTTCGCGCTGTTCCCGGACGATCGCTTCAGCCCGGTCGTACGCGACGAATACAACCGGCTGATGGCCGATCACTACACCGCGATCCGCGATTTCATCATCCTCCATTACGCCGCGACGCGCCGCCGCGACACGCCGTTCTGGCGGCACGTGGGATCGATGGCGCTGCCCGAGACGCTGGCACGCAAGCTCGCGCTGTTCGCCGAGAAGGGGCGCATCTTCCGCTACGACGACGAGCTGTTCACCGTGCCGAGCTGGGTGGCGGTGCTGCTCGGCCAGGGGATCATGCCGACCGGCTACGACCCGATCGTCGACGCGCTCGACGCGGATCGCGTTGCCGAAGCGCTGCGGCACATGCGCCGGCAGAACGCCACACTCGCGCAGCAACTGCCCCTCGCCGGCTGAGTGCGCCGGCGAACCAGTCAAAACGGTTCCGTTACCCTTCGTTAAGCGACCGCCACCCAAGCCGGACGGGCGACCGATCGCGCGAAGGATAGAAAAGTGGATCGTTGGGAGGAAAGCGGATTTGATCGCAAAGACTTGGTCGAAGTCGACTCGGCATGTCGCGAAGAACCGCCGATCGATCCGGCCGCTATCCGCGCCGCGGTCGCCCGCGCCGTCGCCGGTCTCGACACCGGACTGCCGCTCAGCACGGTCCTGAGCCGCGCGCGCATCGGCCTGCTGCACCGCGACCGCCGCCACCGCGTGCTCGCGGTCAACGACCGGTTCTGCGAACTCGTCGGGCGGCGCGCGGCCGAACTGACCGGCCTGTCGATCGACGCGTTCCTCCACCCCGAGGATCTGCCTAGCGTCCTCGCCACCTACGACGACCATCGCGCGCGCTCGACGCCGTTCGAGGTCGAGGCTCGTTTCGTCCGGCCGGATGGCAGCGCCTTGTGGTGTGACATCAACGTTTCGTTCGTCTGCGACGCCGCCGGCACCGCGATCTCGACGATCACGATCGCGCAGGACATCTCCGCCCGCCGCGCCGCCGAGGAGCGGCTGCGCGAGAGCGAGGAACATTATCGCCACACCGTTGAACTCAATCCGCAGATCACCTGGACGGCCGGCCCCGACGGCCTCGTCGAGACGGTCAGCTCGCGCTGGAAGGCGGTGACCGGCGGCGCGGCGGGCGACGCGATGGGAACGCGCTGGCTGAGAGCGCTCCATCCCGAGGATCGCGCGCCGACGATGTCGGCATGGCGGGCCTCGGTGGCGACCGGAAGGGCGATCGACCTCGAATACCGGCTGCGGTCCCCCGACGGCGACTATCGCTGGTTCCGCTCGCGCGCGACCGCCCGGCACGACGAATCCGGCGCGACGATCCGCTGGTACGGGACGCTGGAGGACATCCACGATCGCAAGCTGACCGAACGCGCGCTGCGCGACAGCGAGCGGCGCTTCCGCCTCGCCGCGCATGCCGCCGGACTCGGCATCTGGGACTATGATGCGACCTCGGGCCAGCGCCAATGGTCGGACGAGCTCAAGGCGATGCTCGGCCTGCCGCTCGACGCCGCCGCGTCGGTGCCGGTCGCGCTCGATCTGGTCGTTCCCGAGGATCGCCACCGCCTGCAGGCGCTAATCTCCGCGGTCGACGCCGGCGACGGCAGTCATCGCTTCGACACCATCCTGCGCATCCACCGCGCCGACACCGGCGAGGAACGCTGGATCAGGACCGGCGGCTGGCGGATCGAGGCGCCGTCGGGCAAGCTCAGCCGCGTCCTCGTCACCACCCGCGACGTCACCGAGGAACGCACTGCCGAAGAGCGTATCCGCTTCGCCGCGCACCACGACGCGCTCACCGGCCTGCCCAATCGCGCCAAATTCGGCGAGCGGCTCGAGGCGGCGATCGCGCAGGCACGCGCGGCGGGCGGCGAGGTCACGCTGGTGCTGCTCGACGTCGACGACCTCAAGGAGACCAACGACACGATCGGCCATGACGCCGGCGATGTCGTGCTGCGCACGCTCGGCGAACGGCTGCATCGCGCGCTCGGCGCGGGTTGCACGCTGGCACGGCTCGGTGGCGACGAATTCGCCGCGGTGATCGCGAGCCACGGCGACGCGCCGGCGGTGATCGACCGCGTCCGCACCGCGCTGCACGCCGTGCGCGAGCCGCTGTCGCACGAGGGCCGCATCCTCGATTGCCAGGCGACCGCCGGCGGCTCGCTGTTCCCCACGCATGGCGAGACCGCTGCCGAACTGCTCAAGGCGGCGGACATCGCGCTCTATGCCGCCAAGGCGCAATATCGCGGCGGCTTGCTGATGTTCGAACCGCCGATGCGCGCCGACCTGCAACGCCGCTCGTCGATGCTCAGCATCGCGCGCGACGTGATCCGCGACGACCGGATCCTGCCATATTACCAGCCCAAGGTGGCACTGGACACCGGGCGGGTGTGCGGGTTCGAGGCGCTGCTGCGCTGGCAGCATCCGACCTTCGGCCCGCAGGCGCCCGCGACGATCTGCGCGGCGTTCGAGGATTTCGAGCTGGCGCTGGGGCTGAGCGAGCGGATGCTCGGTGCGATCGTCGGCGACATGCGCCGCTGGCTCGATGCCGGGCTCGATTTCGGGCGGATCGCCTTCAACCTGTCGCCGGCGGAATTCCGCCGCGACGACCTCACCGACCGCATCCTCGGCCGCCTGGAGCGGGCCGGCGTGCCGTTCGACCGGCTCGAGCTGGAGGTGACCGAGACGGTGTTCGTCGGTCGCGGCGCCGAATGCGTCGCGACGATGCTGGAGACGTTCAGCCGTGCCGGCGTGCACATCGCGCTCGACGATTTCGGCACCGGCTATGCCTCGCTGACCCACCTCAAGGCGTTTCCGGTCCATACTATCAAGATCGACCGCAGCTTCATCAGCCATATCGACCGGGACGCGGGCGATGCGGCGATCGTCGATGCGGTGGTGGCGCTAGGCCATCGCCTCGGCATGACCGTGGTTGCCGAGGGGATCGAGACCGAGGATCAGGCGCGCTACCTGCTCGGTCAGGGCTGCGACGTCGGTCAGGGCTTCTGGTTCGGCCACAGCGTCCCGCGCGACGAGGTGGCGGCGATGCTGCACCGCCGCCACCCGATCCCGCGCGCGGCGCTGGCGTAAGCGAAAACGGGAGCGGGCGCGAACCGCCCGCTCCCGCCTGTCCGGTCAGCCGCGCAGGCTGTCGGGAACGATGCCGCCATTCTCGGCGAGCTTCGCCATCACCGCGCGATGCAGCGCGATGTTCTGCTCGGCGCTGCCGTCGTCACCTGCGTGCACGCCCAGCTCCTGTCCCAGTTCCTTGCGCGCGGCGAGGCTGGAATCGAGGTCGAGCAGCTTGAGCAGGTCGACGATCGACGACTGATAGTTGCCGCCGCCGTTCTTCATCGTCGCCATTTCCGACAGCACCGCGCCGACGTCGACCGGCTGGGCGGGCGCTTCCGGTGCAGCGGCGGGCGCGGCGGTCGGTGCAGGCGTCGGCGTCGGTGCCGCCTGCGTGGTCTGCGGCGCGGCGGGGGCCGGCGCGGCATCCTGCTTGTGGTGGAAGATCTTGCCCATGATGTTGCCGAAAATGCTCAACGCGTGTCTCCTGTGGGTGGGGATGAGACATGCAACGTCGGGCCGCCCGGAACGCTCCCCACGGAAAGCGGAACGCCTCGCAACACCCGGACGTTCAGGCCGCGCAACGAGGGAGATACAGATGCTCGGAAAAACCATAGTTATCCTGTCGGCATCGGCGCTGGCGCTCGCCGCCTGCGGCCAGAAGACCGACACGACCGCCGCGAACGACACCGCGCTCGCGACCAACGACACGACGGCGTTCGACGCGAACACCGCCGGCACCGCCAACGCCGTCGCCCCCGCGACCGGCGGCCAGGCCTTCGTCAACTCGGCGGCGGCGAGCGACGCGTTCGAGATCGCGACGTCCAAGCTCGCGCTCGACAACAGCAGCTCGGCGGCGGTGAAGAAATACGCCAACCAGATGATCACCGCCCACACCGCCTCGACCGACAAGCTCAAGGCGACCACCGCCGGCCTGACCCCGGCGCTGACCCCCGATCCGAAGCTCAGCGCCGAGCAGCAGACGATCGTCGATTCGCTGAAGACCAAGAAGGGCGCCGATTTCGACGCGGCCTACATCACCGCCCAGCAGTCGGGTCATCAGCAGACGCTCGACCTGCTCCGCGGTTACGCCGCGACCGGCGACGTGCCGGCGCTCAAGACCTTCGCGACCGGCCTCGTCCCGACCGTGACCGCGCATCTTAACATGGCCAAGGGCCTCAAGTCCTGATACGACGCGCGGCCGGGCGATCCGGCCGCGCTCCCGCACCGAACGAGAAGGGGCGCCGGCTGTTGCCGACGCCCCTTTTTCGTATGCGATGCCGACCGGCGATTACGCCGAGGTCTTGCCGCGCAGCGTGTTCAGGATCGCGAGACCGACCACACCGGCAAGCGCAGCTGCCGCGAACGGACGCTCGTTGGCGAACTTGCGCGCCTTGTCGGCGAGCGGCGCGGCATTCTTGGCGACGGTTTCCTTCGTATCGCCGAAGGTCTTCTGCACCTTGCCGCTGATCTGATCGACCACGCCGGCGTTCTGCGTCTCGGTGTCGCCGGTCGCCTTGCCCAGGCCTTCCTTCAGCTTGCCGGTGAGATCGCCCGCGGTACCTTCGATCTGATCCTGGTTCATGTGCTTCGCTCCTGTTGAATGATGACGCCGACCAACGCGCAGACACCCCAGTGTTTCCGCATGTGCGAAATGAACCTGGTTCAGCGCGGGTGCCGGCGGGCGAGCGCGATGCCGGCGAGGTTCTTCGATCGGCCGACATGGCGGACATGAACGCGCGCGAATCCCGCGGTCGCGATGCGGTAGGCGGCGAGGTGCGGCTGCAATTGCGGGCTGCGACAGCGCCAACGGCCCAGCGCCTGCTCGACGATCGTGCGCGCATCGCCGACGAACACCGCATCTGCGGCCCCCGCCGCCACCGCGATCTCGACCGCATAGAGCAACGCCAGCCATTCCGCGGTGCAATTGTCGCCGGGACCCAGATCATCACGGATATAGGTGCGCCCGCCGCTCACCACCGCAATCTCCATCCGGTCGGGATTGGGCCGCGATCCCCCATCGAAGTACAGCGTCATGCGGTCCATCGGCCTCTCCTCGCCCGACGCCTTTGCAAAGACAAGCGTCAGGCCGCCGCCCGTGCCGCCGATCGCAGCGCCGCCGTGACCGCGGGCGCGACCGCGTCGATGACGAGATCGATCGCGCGGGCATTGGGGTGGATACGATCCGCCAGCGTCATCGCGGGATGGCCGAGCACCCCGGCGGGAAAGAAGGCGCAGGTCGCCGCACCATGCTGCCGCGCCGCCGCGGCATGGATGCCGGCATAGCCACGCGTCCGCTCGGCAAACAGCGCGGGCGGCTCGATCGTCGTCATCAACACGGCTATGCCGCAACGGGCGAACTCGATCAGCATCGCGTCGAGATTGGCGCGCAGCCGTGCAGGCGCGATGCCCCGCAGCACGTCGTTGGCGCCGATCTGCACCACGGCGAGATCGGGCCGGCGCGACAGCCCGGCGAGCGTTCGCGGCAGCCGCGCGAGCGCATCCTGCGACGTGTCGCCCGACCGCCCCGCCGCGATCACCGCCGCATCGGGCCAGTCGCTACGCAGCGCCCGTTCGAGCCGGGCGGGAAAGGCGTCGGCGGCGGCAAGGCCGTAACCGGCGATCAGGCTGTCGCCATAGGCCAGCAGCAGGGGATCGGCAGTGGCCGGCGAACGCGTCATCGATTGTCCTCGGAAGTCGCCGGCAATGTAGGGCGAGCCGACGATCTTTCCACCACGCACCAAGGACTTGCGACGCGTGGCGGGCTGGTGCGTTGGACCTAGATGCGCGATGCCGACCCTCCCACGACCCCCGATGGCCGCTATATCGTGGTGCGCGGACGCCTGTGGCGCCGCACCAACCCCGCGCTCGGCGAGGATCGTCGCGCGGCACTGGTCCACGATCTGATGCAGGCCCGCCGCGACGTCGGCACCGCGTTGCGCGCCGGGAATGCCGCCGGCGAGCGCGACGCCCGCAGCCGCGTCGACGCCGCCAAACAGGCGCTCGGCGAGCGCGGCCCGGTGTGGTGGGACGATGGCGCACCCGATCTCAACCGCCGCATGGCGGCGAACACGCCCTATGCCGCCTGGTTCGAGGCCCTGCCGTGAGCGAGACCCGGCCGACGCGTCCGTGGCTGCCGCGGCGCGTCCTCATCACCCGCTCGGCGCTGGCATGGGAGCACGGCCAGGCCATTGCGGCGCGTGCGGAGGCGCTGGGTATCCCGGTCGAGCGGCTCGCCTCCAACCGGCTGGCGCTCGGCCTGCCCGACGATGCCGCCGCCGCTTATGCCGCTGCCAAGAAGACGCTGGCGGTGGTGGTCGCGCCGCCGGGCAAGCTGCGTCTGCAACCGATCGCGCCCTCCGCCGACTGGCGCGTCGATCTCGCCGAGGGTTGCCCGGCGCATTGCAGCTATTGCTATCTCGCGGGTTCGCTGAAGGGGCCGCCGATCACCCGCGCCTACGCCAATCTGCCCGCGATCGTCGCCGCACTGCCGCACTATCTCGGCGAGGGCACGGTCACCTCGCGCTCCGCAGCGCGCGCCGACGAAGGGACGACCTATGAAGCGAGCTGCTACACCGATCCGCTCGCGCTCGAACATCTCACCGGATCGCTGTCGGCGCTGATTTCGGCGTTCGGGGCGTGGCAGGCGCCGGTGCAATTGCGCTTCACCACCAAGTTCGACGCGGTCGAGCCGTTGCTCAGCCTCGATCATCAGGGCCGGACGCGGATGCGCGCCTCGATCAACCCGGCGCGCTTCGCGCGGTTCGAGGGCGGGACGAGCCCGGTCGCGGCCCGGCTCGCCGCGCTCGCGCGGATGGGCCACGCCGGCTATCCGATCGGCCTGACGATCGCGCCGATCATCGCCGCCGAGGGCTGGGAGGCGGCCTATGGCGAACTGATCGCCCAGGCTGGCGCGGCACTCGCCGACGTCACGACGGACTGCACGATCGAGCTGATTACGCATCGCTACACGCCGGGATCGAAGGCGGTGCTCGACAGCTGGTATCCGTCCTCGAAGCTCGACATGGGCGCAGAGAACCGTGTGGAGAAACGGACGAAGTTCGGCTCGCTCAAATACGTCTACGACGCTGCGACGATGGGGACGCTGAAACGCTTCTTCGCGGCGGAGGTAGCCCGGCACCTGCCGCAAGCCCGCATCCTCTACTGGACCTGACTCAATTCCTCCCCCGCCAGGGGGAGGTGGCGCGCCGAAGGCGTGACGGAGGGGGAGGACAGGCGGGAGGGTCGTTACAAAGCTCCCGCCCTGTCCTCCCCCTCCACCATCCGGCTGACGCCGGACGGTCCCTCTCCCCCTTGCGGGGGAGGAATTGAGGGTCACACCTCCCGCAGCGCCCGTGCCGGCCGCACGCTCAATATCGGCCAAGCGCCCGCCAATCCGATGCCGAGCGTCACCCCCAGCCCCACCAGCAGCGTCACGCCCACCGCGACCGGATCGGGCGCCCAGGCGAAGTCGAACATCCGCACCACGACATACCACGCTCCGCCTAGCCCGAGCGCCAGCGCGACCAGCGTCACCACCGCGCCGAGCAGCAGATATTCGAGCGCCTGCGCCGCCAGCAACTGGCCGCGCGTCGCTCCCAGCGTGCGCAGGATCACCGCGTCATAGGTGCGCGCCTCGCGCGCCGCGGCGATCGCGCCGATTAGCACCGCGATCCCCGCCGCCACCGCCACGCCCGCCGCCGCGGCGATCGCCGCCGCGACCTGCCCGACGAGATCGCGCACCTGCGTCAGCACGCCGCGCACCTCGATCACCGACACCGACGGAAAGGGCGCGAGCAGCGCGCGCGTCACCCGCCCCTCGCGCCCCCGCGGCAGGTCGATCGTCGCGGCGAGATTGTGCGGCGCGTCCGCCAGCGTATTGGGCGAGAAGACCAGCACGAAGTTGAACCCCAAGGTATCCCATTGGATGCGCCGGAACGAGGCGACGTGCGCGGTGCGCTCGACGCCGAGCAGGCTGACCGTCAGCGGATCGCCGAGCTTGAGATCGAGCGCCTCGGCGAGCCGCTCGTCGACCGAGACGAGCGGCGGTCCGGCATAATCCTTCGGCCACCAACGGCCGGCGGCGAGCGTGCTCCCTTCCGGCAGCGTCGCGGCATAGGTCAGGCCGCGCTCGCCGCGCAGCGCCCAGGCGCCCTCGGGCAAGGTCTTGAGATCGGCGACGCGGATGTCGCGATAGCCGGTGATCGTGCCGCGCAGGATCGGCACCGTCTTGACCACCGCCGCCAGCACCGCGGCGGTGACGATGCGGCGGAACTCGGCCTCGCGCGGGCGCGGCACGTCGAGCGCGAACAGCGCCGGCGCGCGCGCGGGGACGGTGGTGGCAATATTGGCGTCGATGCTGGTGCGGATCGCGGCGAGCAGCACGAACAGCGTCAGCCCGAGCCCCAGCGCCACCACCAGCGCCTCGGTCCGCGCCCCCGGCCGGTGCAGCGCGGCGATGGCGAGCCGCAGCAGCGGCCGTCGCGATCGCGGCAGCCGCACCGCGGCGGCGCGCACCAGCCGCCCGAGCCCGCCGAGCAGCAGCAGCGCCCCCGCCACCGCGGCGAGGAAGCCCGCCGCCATCACCGGTTGCGCCGAGGTGGCGATGGCCAGCGCGACCGCCGCGCCGCCGGCGAGCACGGCGATCCCCCGCCCCCGCCACGACGCCGCGCGCATCGGCGCGAGCGCGCCGCGCAGCAGCCCCGCCGCCGGCGTCGCCCCCGCCGCGGCGAGCGGCGACGCGGCGAAGGCGATCGCGATCAACCCGCCATAGGCCGCCGCGCGCAGCAGCGGCCACGGCTCCAGCGTCAGGTCCGGCACCACCGGCAACGCGCCCGCCAACGCTTTGCCGAGCAGCGGCACCGCGGCGATGCCGATCGCCAGCCCCCCGGCGATCCCCACCAGCGCCGCCGCACCGATCTCGATCGCATAGAGGCGGGCGACGTCGACCGTGGTCGCGCCGAGCACCTTGAGCGTCGCGATACCGCCACGCCGGCCGGCGAGGAACGAGGCGACGCCGTTGCCGACGCCGATCCCGGCGATCGCCAGCGCGGCGAGCCCGACCAGCGTCAGGAACTCGCCCATCCGGTCGACGAAGCGCGACGCCCCCGGCGAGGCGCGCTCGCGCGTCTTGCTCTCCCAGCCGGCGGTGGCGAAACGCGCCTCGAACGCTTTGGCGATTCGCGCGGGATCGCTGCCGGCGGGCAGGCGCAGGCGATAGCGCGTCTCATAGAGGCTGCCCGGCTGGATCAATTGCGTCGCCGGCAGCGTCGCCAGCGCGATGATCGCCACCGGCCCGAGCGTGAACCCCTCGCCGAGCCGGTCGGGCTCGTCGGCGATGATCCCGCCGACGGTCAGCCCCGCCGCCCCCACCATGAAGCGCGCACCGGGCCGCAACCGCAGCCGCTCGGCGAGCGCCAGCGCGATCCACGCCTGCCCCGGCGGCGGCGCCCCGACGCGCCGCCCGCCCGTCAGCGTCACCCGGCCGTAGAGCGGATAGGCGGCATCGACCGCCTTCAGCTGGATCGGCGCGGCGCTGCCGCCGGCGACCGCATTGGCCTGCATCCGCACCGTCTGAGAGACGACGCCGGCGCGCGTCATCGCCGCGCGCTCGGCATCGCCCGCCGATCGCTGCGACACCGCGAATTCGACGTCGCCGCCGAGGATCACCGCGCCGCGCGCCGCCAGTTCGCGGCCCACCGCATCGGCAAGGCCGCCGATCGCGGCCAGCGCCGCGACGCCGAGCAACAGGCAGACGACGAGCAGCCGCAGCCCGCGGAACCGCCAGTCGAGCTCGCGCCGCGCCAGCCGCCACGCCGAGGCCCAGCCGCTCAAACGATCCGCCCGTCGGCGAGCGTCACCACCCGGTCGCAGCGTTCGGCGAGGCTGCGGTCGTGGGTGATGACTACCAGCGTCGCGCCGATCGCCGCGCGGCGCGCGAACAGCAGGTCCATGATCGCCGCGCCGGTCGCGGTGTCGAGATTGCCGGTCGGCTCGTCGGCGAAGACCAGCGGCGGCCGCGGCCCGAGCGCCCGTGCGATCGCGACGCGCTGCTGCTCGCCGCCCGACAATTGCGAGGGATAGTGATCGAGCCGGTGACCGAGGCCGACCGCCGCCAGCTCCGCCGCGGCCCGCTCCCACGCGTCCGCCGCCCCGGCCAATTCCATCGGCACCGCGACATTCTCGCGCGCAGTCATCGTCGGCAGCAGGTGGAAGGCCTGCAGCACGATCCCGATCCGCCCGCGACGGGCACGCGCGAGCGCATCCTCGTCGAGGCGGCCGAAGTCGAGCCCGTCGACCGTCACGCGTCCGCCGCTCGCCCGCTCCAGCCCGGCGAGCACCGCCATCAGCGACGACTTGCCCGACCCCGAGGTGCCGAGCAGCGCGACGCTCTCGCCGCGCCCGACGGAGAGGTCGATGCCGCGCAGGATCGCGGTTTCGCCGAGCGTCAGCGTGACATCGCGCGCGTCGATCACCATAGCGGGTTCGGTCATATCGGGAGGACAAGGCCTTGAAGGGGCTGATGATACGCTATGCGGCAGCGGCCGCGCTCGGCCAAGCCCTGATGCTCGCCGGCTGCGACCGGCCGGCGCCCGCGCCGACCGCGACGCCCATTGCGACGGCAAGTGCGACGGCGTCGCGCCCTGCCGGCCCCGAACGGCTGGTGCTGGCCTTCGGCGACAGCCTCTATGCCGGTTACGGCCTCGACCGTGGCCAGAGCCTGCCCGACGCGGTGCAGGCTCGGCTGCTTCGCGACGGGATCAACGCGACGATCGTCAACGCCGGCGTCTCGGGCGACACCACTGCGGCGGGCCGGCAGCGGCTCGGCTTCGTGCTCGACAATCTGCCGCGCAAGCCCGATCTCGTGCTGCTCGGCCTCGGCGGCAACGACGTGCTGCGCCAGCTCCCCGCCGCCGAGACGCGCGCCAACATGACCGCGATGCTCGACGAATTGCACAAGCGCGGCCTGCCGGTGGTGCTCACCGGCATGAAGGCACCGCCCAATCTCGGCGCGGCGTACGTCACCGCCTTCGACCGCATCTGGCCCGATCTGGCGAAGCGCGACCAGGCCGGCCTCTATCCCTTCGTCCTCGACGGCGTGATCGGCAATCCGCAGCTGATGCAGGCCGACCGCGTCCACCCCAATGCGACCGGCGTCGCGCGCATCGCCGACCGCCTCACCCCGCTGGTCGCCGCCGGACTCAAACCCGCCGGCTGACGGAACGCACGCGACGCTGCCGCGCTATAGCGTGAGGAGACCGGTACAGCCTGAGCCGTTCGCCCTGAGCCTGTCGAAGCCTGTCCTGAGCGACGCCGTAGGCGGCGTCGAAGGGGGCAGGTGAGTCCCACCGTGCTTCGACAAGCTCAGCACCAACGGATTTCAGGTTACCTTGCCGTATTTCATTTACGACCCAAAAGGACCCGACATGGCCGACAGCCGCACCGCAACCTTGTACCGCATGGTCCTGCCCGACCACATCTGCCCGTTCGGCGTCCGCGCCAAGCAGATCCTGCAATCCGAAGGCTTCGAGGTCGACGACCAGATCCTCCGTTCGCGCGAGGAGGTCGAGGCGTTCAAGGCCGAGCATGACGTCGCCACCACGCCGCTGGTGTTCATCGACGGCGAACAGATCGGCGGCAGCGACGATCTCGAACGCTATCTGGCGCAGGTCGACTGAGCCGCATCCGTGCTCCTGCTCAAGCAGGAGCCCAGGGTTCTGGACATTACCGTCGTTCTGTTTGGCCCTGGGTTCCTGCCTCCGCAGGAACACTGAGGATCGATGCAACCTACGTCTGCAATAGCCAAACGTATCGATCGCCGCGGCCCGAAACACCATCCACAACTTTCGCATTGCCCGGTGAGGAACGTCGTCGCCGACCGGCCGTTCGGCAGCACTCCCCAAAGCGAAAGACACCATAGGTCTATGCCGGCCAAAGCCAGCCCTCCCGCCGACGCGCCCCTGCTGGCTCCCGAACCGCCCGTCGCCGATCCGCTCGGCATCGCCGAAACCGCCGCCGCGCTCGCCGAACGCCTTGCCACCGACGACCTCCTCTATGCCGTCGCCGACGAACCACGTGGCGTCGCGCTCAGTCATGCGCTCGCACTCGTGATGCCCGACGCCGAAGTGCTGTTCTGCCCGGGCAGCGATGCCTTGCCCGGCGACGCCGCTCCCGCCTCGCCCGGCAACGTCGGCCAGCGCGTCTCGGCGCTGCGCCGCATCCGGCTGCTGCTCGACGCGGCCGAGCGACCGCGCATCGCCTGCATCACCACCGGCGAAGCGCTCGCCCGCGCCTATCCGGCGCCGCAATCCTTCGCCGCCGCGCCGCCCCGCGTCGATGCCGGCGCGCCGATCGATCTCGAGGCGCTGTTCGCCAGCCTGACCGAGATCGGCTACACCCCGGACGAGACCGTCGACGAACCCGGCGAGATCGCGTTGCGCGGGCAGGTACTGGACGTCTTTCCCGCCGATGCCGGCCTGCCGCTACGCGTCGCGGCCGGCGACGGCCGCGTCGTCAGCCTGCGCTGCTTCGACCCCGGCGACCAGCGCACCACCGGCGATATCGACACGCGCGAACTCGGCCGCGTCGCCGAACCGCCGCTCGCCGACGAGGGCGTGCCGCTCTGCGATCATGTGCCCGACGCGCGCATCGGCATCGAACCTGCCGCCGACGCACGCCGCGCACGCTTCCTCGCGCTCGCCGCCGACGCCGCCAAGCGCCGCCCGACCCGCGCGATTGCCGACACGCTCGGCGACGCCCGCTGGCGCAAGGCGGTCGCCGGCCGCGCGATGCCGCCGCTGGAGCGGGCCGGCGACCCGCCGCCGCGCTTCGTCGAGAGCAAGGCGCCGATGCGTGCCTTCGCCAAGGCGGCGCGCGCCGCGATCGACGCCGGCGACCGGCTCGCGATCCTCGGCGGCCCGCGCGATCTGCGCTTCCTGCAACGCCGCATCGCCAAGACGCTCAAGCTCCCGGTCGAAGAGGCTGCGTCATGGCCGGCGATCGTCGCCGCCGCGCCGGGCAGCATCCACCTGCTGCCGCTCGCCGCCGATCGGGGCTTCCACCGTGACGGCGTGCTCGCGATCGCTGCCGCCGATCTGCTCGGCAGCCGTGCCGAACGCGACGATCCCTCCACGCCCGTCGCCGACACCGGCCTGTTCGATTATGGCGAGATCCGCCTCGGCGATGTCGTCGTGCACGAGGATCACGGCCTCGCCGTGGTCAGCGGCCTGCAATCCTTGCCCGACGAGGCCGGCGACGCGATCGCGCTGACCTATGCCGACGACGGCGTCCGTCTCGTCCCGGTCGCCGAAGCCGACCGCATCTGGCGCTACGGCGCCGATGCCGAGGCGGTGACGCTCGACAAGCTGGACGGCGCGAGCTGGCTCAAGCGGCGCGGCGCGATCGACGCCGCCATCGCCGAGAGCGCGCGCGGCCTCACCGCGCTCGCCACCGAGCGCGACCGCCGCGCCGCGCCCAAACTCGTCCCCGACATCGCCGCCTACGAACGCTTCGCGGCGGGCTTCGCTTTCACCGAGACGCCCGATCAGGCGCGCGCCATCGCTGCGGTCCGCGACGACCTCGCCTCGGGCAAGCCGATGGACCGGCTGGTCATCGGCGACGTCGGCTATGGCAAGACCGAGGTCGCGCTGCGCGCCGCCGCGATCGCCGCGCTCGCCGGCCATCAGGTCGCGATCGCCGCGCCGACCACCGTGCTCGCGCGCCAGCATCTCGAAAGCTTCGCCGCGCGGTTCGAGGGCACCGGCATCGTCGTCGCCGGCCTGTCGCGCCTCACCGCCGCCGCCGACCGCAAGCGGATCAAGGCGGGGCTCGCCGACGGATCGGTGCACGTCGTCGTCGGCACCGGCGCGGTCGCCGCCAAGGGCATCGCCTACAAGGACCTCGCGCTCGTCATCATCGACGAGGAACAAAGGTTCGGCGCCGCCGACAAGACGCGGCTGCGCGATCTCGGCGCCGGCCACGTACTGACGCTCAGCGCCACGCCGATCCCGCGCACGCTCCAGACCGCGCTGATCGGGCTCCAGCAGCTCTCGGTCATCGCCACCCCGCCGGCGCGGCGCCAACCGATCCGTACCGTCGTCGGCGCGTTCGACGCGACCGTGGTGCGCACCGCATTGCTGCGCGAGCGCACCCGCGGCGGCCAGAGCTTCGTCGTCGTGCCGCGGATCGAGGACATGGCACCGCTCGCCGAGAAGCTCGCCAAATCGGTGCCCGAGCTCGACATCGTCCAGGCGCACGGCAAGATGCCCGCCGCCGAGATCGACGAGGCGATGGTGCGTTTCGCCGGCGGTGACGGCGACGTGCTGCTCGCCACCAACATCATCGAGGCGGGACTGGACGTGCCGCGCGCCAATACGATGGTGATCTGGCGTGCCGACCGCTTCGGCCTGTCGCAGCTCCATCAGTTGCGCGGCCGCGTCGGTCGCGGCATCCGCCGCGGTCAGGTGCTGCTGCTCACTGATCCCGAGGCGACGATCGCGCCGCGCACGCTCAAACGGCTCAAGACGCTGGAGGCGTTCGACCGGCTCGGCGCCGGCTTTGCGATCAGCGCGCGCGATCTCGATATGCGCGGCGCCGGCGATCTGCTCGGCGAGACGCAGGCGGGGCATATGAAGCTGATCGGCATCGATTTGTACCAGCATCTGCTCGAAAGCGCGCTGCGCACCGCCCGCGGCGAGACGGTGGAGCGCTGGAGTCCCGAACTGCACCTCGGCATCGACGGCTGTCTGCCCGACGACTGGATGCCGGAGGCGGAGCTTCGCGTCACCACCTACGCCCGGCTCGCGCGGATCGAGGAAGCCGACGGTCTCGACGCGCTGACCGACGAATTGGAGGATCGTTTCGGCGACCTCCCCGAGACGGTGCGGCTTTTGTTCGCCGTCGCCCGTATCCGCGTCGCCGCGCGCGCGGCGGACATCCAGCGGATCGACGCCGGACCCGGCGCGATCGCGCTGACCCCGCGCAAGCCGATCGCCCCGCCGACGGGCTTCACGGAGAAGAACGGCCGCCTGATCCTTTCCGAGCGGATCGAAGACGCCCACGCCCGGCTCGAGCGGATCGAGACGCTGCTGGAGGAATGGGGCTGACCCGCGGGCCTTCAGCGAGAGGCAGCACGCCGGTGGATCAGCACCGTGCTCCTGCGAACGCAGGAGCCCAGGGCCAAGCAAAACAACGTTGCTTGGCATTCGGGACTCCCGGGCTCCTGCTTTCGCAGGAGCACTGGGGACCTTTCGCAGCGATCTCAGGCGGCTCGGGCTTCATCCAATAGGGCCTCCCTCGCACGTAGTGAGATAGGCTTGTCCCACCACGCCTTGCACGCCTAACCCCACCGCAATGCCCCTTCCCCCCGCCTTCTTCGACCGCGACGTGGCGACCGTCGCCCGCGATCTCATCGGCGCGACCTTGCTGGTCAACGGCGTCGGCGGCACGATCGTCGAGACCGAGGCCTACGACGCCGACGACCCCGCCTCGCACAGCGCGAACGGGCCGACGGCGCGCAATGCGGCGATGTTCGGCCCCGCCGGCCACGCCTATGTCTACCGCAGCTACGGCATCCACTGGTGCCTCAATGTCGTCTGCCTCCCGGGCAGCGCGGTGCTGATCCGCGCGCTCGAACCGACCGACGGCATCGCGACGATGATCGCCCGCCGCGGCCTCGCCGATCCGCGCCTGCTTTGCGCCGGACCGGGGCGGCTCTGTCAGGCGCTCGGCGTCGACAAGGCGCTCGACGGCGCCGCGCTCGACCTGCCGCCGTTCGCGCTGGACGCCGCCGGCGCCGCCATCCCGACCCATGCCGGCACCCGCATCGGCATCACCCGCGCCGTCGAGACGCCATGGCGCTTCTGCGCGATCGGCTCGCGCTTCCTCAGCAAGCCGGCGCGCTGATCCCGAGCTTCGGCGCCGGAAGCCAGATGTTGGCGCGCCACGCGGCGCAAACAGCCCCGAAAACGCCCGCCGCCCTCCTATGAGGTGTTTGGCATGCATAATGCACTGCTACGGGTACAGCCACATCGGGCTGTGTCCTTGGGAGGAACATCATGCTCATCACCACCATCGCCGCCGCGCTCCTGTCGACCACCGCCGCGCCGCAGCCCGCCTCGACGCCCACCGCATCGGCCACCCCCGTCGCGACCGCGGCAACGGCTGCCGCCGCGACGATGGCGCGCCCGGACTATAATCCGCGCGTCTGCCTGGTCGACGACGTCACCGGCTCGCACATCCGCCGCCGCGAGTGCAAATCGCTCAGCCAGTGGCGCGGCGCCGGCATCGACCCGCTCGCCAAGCGCTGACCCGTGCAGGCGCGCCGGCCCGACCGCCGGCGCGCCGCCCGCGTTTTCGCGCGGGAGCTTCCATGCCGCACCTGCGTTTGGCGCAGCGACGATCATCATGGGGGTTTCCAACACGTGCATGCCTTGCCCGACCGGCTCGATCCGGGCTCGCCCTATCCGCTGGGCGCTACGTTCGATGGCCTCGGCGTCAATTTCGCGGTCTTCAGCGCCAATGCCGATCGTATCGAACTCTGCGTCTTCGATCCCTCCGGCAAGCGCGAGCTTCAGCGGATCACGCTGCCCGAATGTACCGACGAGGTGTTCCACGGCTATCTGCCCGATGCCGCGCCCGGCCTGATCTACGGCTATCGCGCGCACGGCCGCTACGAGCCCGACAACGGCCATCGCTTCAATCCCAACAAATTGCTGCTCGATCCCTATGCGCGGCGGCTGCACGGCCAGATCAAATGGACCGATGCGCTGCACGGCTACAAGGTCGGCCACGCGCGCGAGGACCTGAGCTTCGACAAGCGCGACAGCGCGCCGGCGATGCCCAAGGCGGTGGTGGTCGACGACCATTGGGACTGGTCGCGCGACACCAAGCCCAACACGCCCTGGTCCGAAACCGTGATCTACGAGGCGCACGTCAAGGGCCTGACCAAGCTGATGGAGCTGGTCCCGCCGCGCGAACGCGGGACCTATGCCGCGCTCGGCCATCCCGCGGTGATCGCGCATCTCAAGCGGATCGGCGTCACCGCGCTCGAGCTGCTGCCGATTCACAGCTTCACGCAGGACCGCTTCCTGCAGGAAAAGGGCCTGAAGAACTATTGGGGCTATAACACGCTCGGCTTCTTCGCGCCCGAACAGGCCTATATGTCGACCGACAGCCAGGACGAGCTGCGCCGCGCCGTCCACCGCCTGCACAAGGCGGGGATCGAGGTGATCCTCGACGTCGTCTACAACCACACGTGCGAAGGCTCGGAGAAAGGCCCGACGCTGTCGTGGCGCGGGTTGGACAATGCGAGCTATTACCGGCTGGTCAAGGATCAGCCGCGTTATTCGATAAACGACACCGGCACCGGCAACACGCTCAACCTCAGCAAGGCGCGCGTCATCCAGATGGTGACCGATTCGCTGCGCTATTGGGCGACGAGCTTCGGCATCGATGGTTTCCGCTTCGACCTCGGCCTGACGCTCGGCCGCGAGGACGACGGCTTCGACCCCGGCGCCGCCTTCTTCGACGTGGTGCGGCAGGATCCGGTGCTCGGTCGCCTCAAGCTGATGGCGGAGCCGTGGGACGTCGGCCCCGGCGGCTATCAGCTCGGCAATTTCCCGCCCGGTTTCGCCGAGTGGAACGACAAATATCGCGACACCGTCCGCCAGTTCTGGCGCGGCGACGCCGGCCAGCGCGCCGATCTCGCCGCGCGGCTCGCGGGCTCGGGCGACCTGTTCGACCGCCGCTCGCGCCGGCCGTGGGCGAGCATCAACCTGCTGTCCGCGCACGACGGCTTCACCCTCGCCGACACGGTGATGTACGAAGAGCGCCACAACGAGGCCAATGGCGAGGACAATCGCGACGGCCACGACAACAACCATTCACGCAACTGGGGCCAGGAAGGCCCGACCGACGATCCCGCGATCAACGACGCGCGCGGCCGCGTCCAGCGGTCGATGCTGACGACGCTGCTCGCCTCGCTCGGCACGCCGATGCTCGTCGCCGGCGACGAATTCGGGCGGACGCAGCAGGGCAACAACAACGCCTATTGCCAGGACAACGAGATCAGTTGGCTCGACTGGCAGGCGGCGGCGAGCGAGGCCGGGCAGACGCAGATTGACTATGTCGCGCGGCTGGCCGACCTGCGCCGTCGCTATCCGGTGCTGCGCGCCGCGACCTTCCTCTACGGGCAGGATTCGCCAGGCCACGGCATCAACGACGTCGAATGGTGGGACGAGCGCGGCGAGCGGCTGAGCCCCGAGGATTGGCAGAACCCCGAGGGTCGCGCGCTGATGATGCGCCGCGCCAGCCGCAACGAGGCGGGCGAGGTCGAGGCGGTGTCGCTGCTCATCAACGGTTCGGCCGATCCGGTGACGTTCCACCTGCCGCCGCCGCATGCCGGCCGCACCGTGCTGATCGACAGCGCTAGGCCCGAGCAGGGCGAGCTGGCGATCGAGGACAGCTACGAGGTGGCGCCGCAGGGCGCGGTGCTGGTCACTTGGACGCTGACCTTCGAGGAGGATGCGGCATGAGCCGCCGCTGGGGCGCCGAGCTGCTCGACGACGGGCGGACGCGCTTCGCGCTCTGGGCGCCGGCGTGCGACTCGGTGACGCTGAAGATCGACGGCAGCGCATCGACCGCGATGACGGCGGAGGACGACGGCTGGTTCGTCGCCACCGCGGACGCCCCGGCCGGCACCCGCTACCGCTTTCGACTCGACGATCTTGCGGTGCCCGATCCGGCGAGCCGCGCACAATCGGGCGGCGTCCACGGCTGGAGCCTCGTCATCGATCCCGCCTACGCCTGGACGGTCCCCGACTGGCGCGGCCGGCCGTGGGAGGACACGGTGCTGATCGAGCTGCACGCCGGCGTGCTCGGCGGCTTTCGCGGCGTCATGGACCAGATCCCGACGCTCGCCGCGCTCGGCATCACCGCGATCGAGCTGATGCCGGTCAACGCCTTCGGCGGTACGCGCAACTGGGGCTATGACGGCGTCCTGCCCTATGCCCCCGCCGAAGCCTATGGCGCGCCCGCCGAGCTCAAGGCGTTGGTCGACGAGGCGCATGCCTTCGGCCTCTCGGTCTTCCTCGACGTCGTCTACAATCACTTCGGCCCCGACGGGAATTACCTGTCGGCCTATGCCCCCGATTTCTTCGATGCCGACGTCCATACGCCCTGGGGCGGCGCGGTCGCGGTCGAGCGCGACGCGGTGCATCGCTTCTTCGTCGACAATGCGCTGATGTGGCTCGGCGACTATCGCATCGACGGGCTGCGCTTCGACGCGGTCCATGCGATCGACAACACCGACTTCCTCGATGCGATGGCGGCGGAGATCCGCGCGGCCTTCCCCGATCGCCACATCCACCTCGTCCTTGAAAACGAGCGCAACGACGCCGAGCGCCTCCACGACGGCGGCTATGACGCACAGTGGAACGACGATTTCCACAACGTCCTCCACGTGCTGCTCACCGGCGAGACCAGCGCCTATTACAGCGACTTCGCCGACAGGCCCGCCGAGCGGCTGGCGCGCTGCCTCGCCGAAGGCTTCATCTATCAGGGCGAACCTTCGGCCAATCACGACGGCACACCGCGCGGTACGCCGAGTGCGCATCTGTCGCCGACGCGCTTCGTCGCCTTTCTCCAGAACCACGATCAGGTCGGCAACCGCGCGCTCGGCGAGCGGCTCACCGTCCTCACCGACACCGCCCGGCTGCGTGCCGCGACCGCCCTGCTGCTGCTCGGGCCGCAGGTGCCGATGCTGTTCATGGGCGACACCGAAGGCAGCGAGACGCCGTTCCTGTTCTTCACCGATTTCCACGACGACCTCGCCGACGCGGTGCGCGAGGGGCGGCGCAAGGAATTCGCCAAGTTCGACGCCTTCGCCGACCCGGCGGCGCGCGAGCGCATCCCCGATCCCAATGCGCCCGAGACGTTCGAGCGCTCGCGCCCCGAGCCGGGACCGGATGCGCACGGCTGGCGGACGCTGATCCGCGACCTGATCGCGCTGCGTCGGAGCGCGATCGCGCCGCATCTGGCGGGGGCGAAGGCGCTGGGGGCGGAGGCGACGGGCGAGGCGGCCGTCACCGCGCGCTGGCGGCTCGGCGACGGCAGCGTGCTGACGATCGCGCTCGATCTCGCCTATCAGCCGGCGCCGCTGCCGGAGGGTGAAGGCGAGCTGCTGCACGCCGAGGGCGAACGCTTCCGCGCGTGGATCGCGAAATGATGGGCGCACAGAGGCGCGGAGGACGCAGAGGGATCGGGGCCGGCGGCAGCCCTTTTTACGAAGATGATGGTCACGCGAAGACGCGAAGACGCGAAGGTGTCCCGCACGGGCGGGCTCCCGCCCTTCTTCTTCGCGTCTTCGCGTCTTCGCGTGAATCCCGCTTCATCGGATCGGATGACAGGGCCACGACATCGGCTACGCCGCGTGACCCACTCCGCGTTCTCTGCGCCTCTGCGCGAACCCATCTCAGTACCCCGGCGAAGGCCGGGGCCCAGTTGGGAGACGCCACGCACAAAGCGCATCGCGTCATAAGCACGACTTTCCCAACCGGGCCCCGGCCTTCGCCGGGGTTCCGAGGGGGGATGCGATGACCGACCTCGCCACCGAAGCCCAAGCCACCGGGCTGCAGGCCGAATGGGAGGATGCCGACGGCCGCCGGCACCGCGTCGACGATGCGGTGCTGCGCGCGATCCTCGATACGCTCGACACGCGGGTCGACGGCGTGCCGTTCGTCACCGGCGACACGGGTTGCCCGGTCGCGACTGCTGCCAAGCCCGGCGCGGCGCGCCTGATGCTCGAGGACGGCACCACCCGCGCGGTCGCCATCGCCGCGGACGGCACCATCCCCGGTATCGCCGAGCCCGGCTATCACCGCCTCGACACCGCGGGCGGTGTCGTCACGCTCGCCATCGCGCCGCCGCGCTGCATCGCGCCGCCGCCCGGTCATAGCTGGGGGCCGGCGGTCCAGATCCCCGCATTGCGCGGGTCGCGACCGGCACCGTACGGCGACCTCGGCACGCTCGCCGAGGCCGCGCGCGCCTTCGCCGACGCCGGTGCGGACACGCTCGCGATCAGCCCGACGCATGCGCTCTTCCCCGCCGATGCGACGCGGTTCAGCCCCTATGCGCCGTCGAGCCGGCTGTTCCACCACGCGCTCCTCGCCGACCCCGCCCTTGCCGGCGTGACGGACGCCGGCCCGGTCGGTGGCGAGCTGATAGACTGGCAGACCGGCTGGCCCGAACGCCTTGCGCAGCTCCGCACCGCCTTCGATCGCGCGCCGGCCGGGTTGCGCGCCCGCTTCGACGCCGCTCGCGCGGCCCGCCCGGACTGGGACGAACACGCCCGGTTCGACGCGCTGCACGCGCATTTCTTCGCCGCCACGCAGGCACGCGGCTGGCAGGACTGGCCCGCCGATTATCACGACCCCGCCGGCCCCGCGGTCGCCCGCTTCGTCGCGGATCACGCGCCGGACGTCGCCTTTTACGCCTTCCTGCAATGGCTCACCGACGCCAGCCTCGCGCAGGCGCAGGCGGCGGCGCGCGATGCCGGCATGCGAATCGGCCTGATCGCCGACCTCGCGGTCGGCATGGACGCGGGCGGCAGCCACGGCTGGAACCGCCGCGACGATCTGCTGACCGGCCTGTCGATCGGCGCGCCGCCCGATCCGCTCGGGCCGCAGGGCCAGAATTGGGGGATCACCGCGCTCTCCCCCTTCGCGCTGCGCCGGACCGGCTTCGACGGCTTCATCCGCACCGTCCGCGCCGCGCTCCGCCATGCCGGGGGCCTGCGCATCGACCATGCGCTCGGGCTCAAGCGGCTGTGGGTCATCCCCGACGGCGGCAAGGCGAGCGACGGCGCCTATCTGGCGATGCCCTTCGCCGACCTGCTGCGCATCCTCGCGCTCGAATCGCATCGCGCCGGGGCGATCGTCATCGGCGAGGATCTCGGCACCGTGCCGCCGGGCTTCCGCGACACGATGGCGAAGCGCGGCATGCTCGGCATGCGCGTCCTCCCCTTCGAGCGCGACGACACGGGCTTCACGCCCTCCAGCGGGTGGGACGCGCAGGCGGTGGCGATGACCGGCACGCACGACACCGCGACGCTCGCGGGCTGGTGGACGGGCCGCGACATCACCTGGAACCACAAGTTGAAGCGCAGCGGAAGCGACGAACCCGCCGACCGGCTGCGCCGCATCGGCGAGAAGAAGGCGCTGTGGACCGCCTGTACCACGGCGGGCGTCGCCGCCGGTCCGGTCCCCAACGACGCCGCACCGGCGATCGACGCCGCGATCGCCTTCACGCGTCAGGCACCCTGCCCACTCACCATCGTCCCGCTCGAAGACCTCGTCGGCATCGCCGAACAGCCCAACCTGCCCGGCACCACGGACGAACATCCCAACTGGCGCCGCCGCATGCCCGACACGACCGAGGCGCTGCTCGCCCGGCCCGAGGTCGCGCGTCGCGCCGCCCTCCTTTCAGCAAAGAGTTCCGCATGACGCCCCGCGCCACCTATCGCATGCAGTTCCACGCCGGCTTCACCTTCGCCGATGCCGAGGCGCTGGTGCCGTATCTCGACGATCTCGGGATCAGCCATCTCTACGCCTCGCCGATCACCGTCGCCGCCAAGGGCTCGACGCACGGCTATGACGTCGTCGATCCGACCCGCATCAACCCCGAGCTCGGCGGCGAGGACGGCTTCCGCAGCCTCGTCGCCGCGCTCAAGGCGCGGAACATGGGCGTCGTTATCGATATCGTCCCCAACCATATGGGCGTCGCCGGCGGCGGCAACGCCTGGTGGAACGACGTGCTCGCCAACGGACAGGCGAGCGCCTACGCCCGGTTCTTCGATATCGACTGGTCGCGGCGGCTGCTGCTGCCGGTGCTCGGCGACACGCTTGCGGCGACGATCGCCAACGGCGACCTCGCGGTCGAAGGCGACGCGATCGTCGCTTACGGCGAGCATCGCTTCCCGCTGCGCCCCGACGTGCAGGAAAGCGACCTCGCCACGCTGCTCGACCGCCAGCATTACCGGCTGGCGAGCTGGCGCGTCGCCAACGACGCACTCAACTGGCGCCGCTTCTTCACCGTCAACGACCTCGCCGGCGTCCGCATCGAGGATCCCGCGGTGTTCGAGGCGACGCACGCGCTGTATTTCCGCCTCTACGACGAGGGGCTGATCGACGGCGTCCGCATCGATCACGTCGACGGCCTCACCGACCCGATCGGCTATTGCCGCACGTTGCGCGAGCGGCTCGGCCCCGACGCCTGGATCGTCATCGAGAAGATCCTCGGTGCGGGCGAAGGCCAGCCGCTCGGCTGGGGCGTCGACGGCACCAGCGGCTACGATTTCATGGAACAGGTCGCGACACTGATCCACGACCCGCTCGGCGCGCTGCCGCTCGAGGAATTGTGGCAGGAGGTGAGCGGCCGCTATCAGGGGTTCGAGGCGGAGGAGTTCGAGGCGCGGCAGGATCTGCTCGCGTGGCAATTCTCCGGCCAGCTCGACGCCTGCGTCGCTGCCTTCGTCGCGCTGAACGACGACGAGGCGGTCACCCCGGCGATGCTGCGCCGCGCGATCGAGCGGCTGCTCTGGGTGTTCCCGGTCTATCGCACCTATGGCACCGGCAGCGCCGCCGCGCCGCAGGACGCGGCGATCCGCGGCCTCGTCCGCGAGCGCGTGTCGTGGCTGATCCCGCCCGGCGAAGCGCATGTCGTCGACCGCATCCTCGCCTGGCTCGCCGGGGAGGGGCCGCAGGGATCTTCGGGCGATGCCGCCGACGCGGTGCGTCGCTTCCAGCAGCTATCCGCCCCGATCGCCGCCAAATCGGTCGAGGATACCGCCTTCTACCGTTCGGGCCGATTGCTGTCGCGCAACGACGTCGGCTTCGACGCGACGATTCTCGGCGTGCCCGTCGACGCCTTCCACCGGATCATGGCCGATCGGGCGCGCGACGTGCCGCATGCGATGCTGACCACCGCGACGCACGACCACAAGCGCGGCGAGGATGTCCGCGCCCGGCTCGCGGTCCTGAGCACGATCCCCGACGCATGGCGCGCGCGGGTCGAGGCGTGGGAGGCGCTGTCATGGGGCTGGGATCACGACGTCGACGGCGGCGATCGCTACATGCTGCTCCAGACGATCGTCGGCGCCTGGCCCGAGGACGGCGCGGCCGGCGACTTCGCCGACCGGCTCAAGGCATGGCAGCAGAAGGCGCTACGCGAGGCCAAGCTCCGCTCGTCGTGGGAAGCGCCCGACGAGGACTATGAGGCCGCCGCCGCCGCGCTGATCGACGCCTATCTCGCCGATCCGCGCTTCGTCGCCGAGATCACCGCCTTCGTCGCGAAGCTGGCGCCCGCGGCCCGCGCCAACACGCTCGTACAGACGCTGCTGCGCTATACGGTGCCGGGCGTGCCCGACCTCTATCAGGGCACCGAACTCGCCGACCTCAGCCTCGTCGATCCCGACAACCGCCGCCCGGTCGATTATGCTGCGCGCACGGCGTTGCTCGGCGGCGATGCGGTCCCGGGCAAGCTGCGGTTGATCGCCGCCCTGCTCGCCCGCCGCCGCGCCGATCCGGCGCTGTTCGCCGACGGCGACTATCGGCCCGCCACGGTCGAGGGCAGCGACCGCATCCTCGCCTTCACCCGCAGCACCGGCGGCCGCAGCCTGCATGTCGCCGCGCTCGTCCGCGGCACCGCGGTGCCCGACGCGACGATCCGATTCGCCGACGGCGACACCCGCACCGCGGCGGAAATCTTCGCGCAAGACGCGATCTGGTATCGAATTGTCTGATTATGATGACATTAACTAAGTATTTGATCCAAATCAGTTGTTATAGGTTGTTTCACCGCGCTGCCTCCGGCACGGAGGCATCAAGATAATCAAGAGAGGACTGGGAGCCATGCCGCAAGCGCGCCTTGTAGACTTCTGGGCCAGAGCGATCGCCGCACGCTCGCCGGTGATGCTGGAACAATTGCGCGGGGTGGCGCGCGATCTGATTGCCGCCCGCAGCGCGCTACGATCGGTGATGCCGGCCGAATTCGTCAACAACCCGCCGATCGACCTGCTGTACGCGCTGTTCGCCGCCGACGATCAGGCGATGATGGTGCCGCCGCTGATCACCGCCACGGGCGTTTCCGGCCCGGTCGCCCGCCGTTGGCTCGACGTCCTCGTCGATCGCGATCTCGTCATGGAGCGCGACGGCAGGGTCACGCTGACCGAGGCGGGCTTCGTCATGGCCGCCGAAGCGTGTCAGGCGATCATTGAGTCGCGGACGGGCGCCGCGGGGGCGACTCTGAATTGAAGCGCAGCGCGTCGGCACGGCGCGTCACCGTGTCGAGCGCCTGCTCCAGCTCGGCGGCAGCCAGCGTCTCGTCGGCTGCCACGGCCAGTTCCAGGGCCTGCGAAATCAGGTGCCGCGCCTCGTCGAGACGGACGGCGTTGTCGATATCCATGCGCGAACCTCCGCTCCGATCGACACTCGTGCCGCGCGGTGGTGGATGCAACCAAGCCCGCTAAAAATCAAATGACAATCGTCTCCATTGGCGGACCGCGAGTCCCCCGATGGAGCGACGTCTCCGGAAATGCCGTCCGGGCTTAATGCCCGACGGCATCCTTTACCGCATCGACCGCCTTGGCGAGCAGACCCTTCTCGGCCTCTTCCGCCTCTGCCTTGGTCTTGAAGGCGGCACCCTCCGGCTCCGCCGGGGGCGCGTAGACCGAGAACAGCTTGAGCGCGCCCGCGCCCTTGTTGACGATATTGTGCTGTGCGCCCTTCGGCACCACGACGAGGTGGTTGGGCGTCGCCTTGGTCGAATGACCGTCGATCACTACCTGCGCCTCGCCCTCGACGATGAAGGTCGTCTGGTCGGCGGGATGCGTCTCCATGCCGATCTCCTCGCCGGCAGGGATCGCCATCAATACGATCTGCACCTTGGCGTCGCGATAGACCTCTTTCTGCCAAAGGTCGTTGCGGCCGGCGAGTTCGACCATGTCCTTGTTGAAGATCGCCATTGCCGATTCGCTCCCATCCATGCGTTCGCAGCATTGGACGAACGAGCGCCCGGCACGTTCCGCTCAATCCCACACCAGCCGCCAAAAGGCGCGCCACGCACGCCACGGTGCAGGCACGCGAAGCACCTCTGCGGACGCCGGACCGAGGTCGGCACGCCGCGTCGCGTAGATGGCGGCCAGATGATGATGCACCCGCCGTGCCCGCTTGCACTGCGCCCGCCGCGCCATGTGCAATTCGTGCAACTCCCGGCGGCGCAAGTATTCGGCTTCAGGATTCATGGTCCGCGCCTCTCTCCTCTCTGTTGATCAGGCTAGAGTGTGGCGCGGAACCGACAACAGGATTTCAAACCGATATCGGTATCGAAGCAGCTTCGGCTTGGGAGCCGACTTTACTAGCATAGATTAAATCGCACCTCGGTCCGACACGGACGATGTCGTGCAGCGAAGTGCCAGTAGAGGAATAGGCCATGAACGTCGAAGTGATCTCGAAGGCGACCGGCGCCGTGAACGAAGTCGCGGGCAACAGCGTCGATCTCGACGCGCCGAGCATCGTCCGCCTCGATCTCACGCGTGCCCAGATCGCCGGGATGGATCGCCAGGGTCAGGATCTCGTCGTCCGCCTCGTTGACGGTCAGACCGTACGGATCGCCGATTTCTACCCCGCCAATGCGACGGTGGCGAACGACCTCGTCCTGCGCGAGCCCGACGGCCACCTCTGGGTGGCGCGTGGCAGCGGCGGCGTCCCGCGCTTCGCATCGCTGCGCGACCTCGCCGACCTCACCGCCGTCGCGGGCGAGGGCGGGTCGTCGCTGGCGCTGCCCGCGATGCTGCTCGGCGGCGCTGCCGCGGCCGGCGGCATCGTCGCGATCGCCGGCGGCGGCGGCGATGACGCCAGCGCCGCCGGCAGCGGCACACCGACGCCCGATCCGGGCACCGGGACCGGTGTCGGCACCGGCACACCCGACACCACGCCCCCCGCCATACCCGTCGCCGCCGTCCGCGGCGACGGCGCCGCGATCACCGGTCGTGGCGAGGCCGGCGCCACCATCACCGTCCGCGACGCCGCCGGCACCGTGATCGCCACCACCGTGGTCGCCGCCGACGGCAGCTATACCGTCGTCATCGCCCCGGCGCGGATCGACAACGAGCGGCTCACCGTCACCCAGACCGACACCGCCGGCAACGTCTCCCCCACCCTCGTCATCCAGGCGCCCGACCTCACCGCCCCGGTTGCGCCCACCGCCGCGGTCGATGCCACCGGCGCGACCGTCAGCGGCCGCGGCGAGGCTGGCGCCACCGTCACCGTCCGCGACGCCGCCGGCACCGTGCTCGGCACCGCGCTCGTCGCCGCCGACGGCAGCTACACCGTCACGCTGTCGACGCCCCAGGCCAATGGCGGCGCGCTGAGCGTCAGCCAGAGTGACGCCGCCGGCAACGTCTCGCCGACCGTCGCGGTCGCCGCGCCCGACATCACCGCCCCCGCCGCACCGACCGTCGCGGTCGACGGCACCGGCACCGTCGTCACCGGCACCGGTGAGCCGGGCGCCCGCGTCACGATCACCGATCCCGCCGGCACCATACTCGCCACCGCCACCGTCGCCGCCGACGGCAGCTACAGCGCGACGCTCGCCACCGCACAGGTCAACGGCGAGCGGCTCGACGCGCGCCAGACCGACGCCGCCGGCAACGCCTCGGGCACCGCCAGCACCGTCGCTCCCGATCTCACCGCCCCGGCCCAGCCGACCGCGACGATCACCGGCGACGGCACCTCGGTCAGCGGCGCCGGCGAGGCGGGCGCACGCATCACCATCGTCAACGCCGCCGGCACCGTGCTCGGCACCGCGCTGGTCGGTGCCGACGGCACCTACGTCGTCGCGCTGACCCCGGCGCAGGCCAATGGCGAGGCGCTGACGGTGCGCGAGAGCGACGCCGCCGGCAATCAGGCGACACCGCTCGCGCTGACCGCGCCCGACATCACGCCGCCCGCCGCGCCGGTCGCCACGCTCGACGCGACCGGCACCACCGTGACCGGCACCGGCGAGCCCGGCGCCACGATCGTCGTGCGGGACGCCGCCGGCACCGCGCTCGGTACGGCGACCGTCGGCGCACAGGGCGCCTATGCGGTCGTCCTCGCCACCCCGCAGATCGACAGCCAGAGCCTCGCGGTCACCCAGACCGACGCCGCCGGCAACGCCTCGCCGGCGACGCCGCTCACCGCGCCCGACCTCACCGCGCCCGCCGCGCCGACCATCACGATCGCCGCCGACGGCGCGAGCGTCAGCGGCGTCGGCGAGCCGGGCGCCGCCGTCACCATCCGCGATCCGCTCGGCACGGTGATCGCCACCGCCACCGTCGCCGCCGACGGCACCTATGCCGCCACCTTGTCCACGCCCCAGATCGACGGCGAGGTGCTGAGCGTCCGTCAGGCCGATGCCGCCGGCAACCTGTCGCCCGTCGCCACTGCGACCGCGCCCGATCTGGTCGTCGACGTCCCGCCCGCCGCGCCGACCGCGGCGGTGACCGGCGACGGCACCGCAGTCACCGGCGTCGCCGTCGGCGGCGCGACGATCACGCTCTATGACGCCAACGGCGTTGCGATCGGCACCGGCACCGCCGCCGCCGACGGCAGCTACAGCGTCACGCTGACCCCGGCGCGGCTCGACGGCGAGACGATCCGCGTCACCCAGGCGGATGCCGCCGGTGCGGTGTCGCCGCCCGCGACCGCGATCGCCCCCGATCTCACCGCCCCCGCCGCGCCGAGCGCGACGATCGACGCCACCGGCCAGATCATCACCGGCACCGCCGAGGCAGGCGCGACCGTCACCGTCCGCGACGCCGGCGGCGCCGCGATCGGCACCGCCACCGCCAATGCGTCCGGCGAATATGCCGTACAGCTCGCCACGCCGCAGGCGAACGGCGGCACGCTCGCCGTCACCCAGGCGGACGGCGCGGGCAATGTGTCCGCCGCGACCGGCATAGCTGCCCCCGACACCACCGCGCCCGTCGCGCCCTCCGCCACCGTCGCGCCCGACGGCAACAGCGTCACCGGCATCGGCGAGGCCGGTGCGACCGTCACCGTCCGCGACGCAACCGGCAATCCGCTCGGCACCGCGCTCGTCGCGCCGGACGGCAGCTACACCGTCGCGCTGACCGCGCAGCAAGGCGACGGCCAGACCGTCACCGTCACGCAGGCGGATCCGACCGGCAACGCCTCGCCCGCGACGACGATCACCGCACCCGACTTCACCGCGCCCGGCGCACCGACCGCGTCCGTCGCCGCCGGCGGCAGCACCGTGATCGGTGTCGGCGAACCCGGCGCGACCGTCACCGTCACCGCCGCCGACGGCACCGTGCTCGGCAGCGACACCGTCGCTGCCAACGGTGGCTATGCCGTCACGCTCGCCACCCCGCAGGCGAACGGCGAGGCGCTCACCGTCGTCCAGACCGATCCGGCCGGCAACGCCTCGCCGCCGCTCGCCTTCACCGCGCCCGACCTCACCCCGCCGGCGGCTCCCGCCGCGACGCTCGATGCCAGCGGCAGCATCGTCACCGGCACCGGCGAGATCGGCGCGACGGTCAGCGTCCGCGACGGCGCGGGTGCGCTGCTCGGTACCGCGACCGTCACCGCGCAGGGCAATTATTCGGTCACGCTCGCCACCCCGCAGGTCGACCGCCAGACGCTCGTCGTCGGCCAGAGCGACGCAGCCGGCAACGCCTCGCCCACCGTCGCGCTGACCGCGCCCGACATCACCGCACCGCTCGCCCCCACCGCGACGGTCGGCGGCGATGGCCTGTCGGTCACCGGCACCGGCGAGGCCGGCGCGACCATCTCGATCCGCAATCCTGTCGGGCTCGAGATCGGCACCGCCATCGTCGCTGCCGACGGAAGCTACACCGCGACGCTGTCGTCGGCGCAGGTCGATGGCGAGGTGCTCACCGTCCGCCAGACCGACCCGGCGAACAACGTGTCGCCGGTGGTCAGCGCCACCGCGCCGGACCTCGCCCCCGGCGTCGTCCCGATGCCGCCGTCGGCGACGGTGACCGGCGACGGCACCGCGGTGACCGGACGCGCGATGGGTGCCGCGACGATCACCGTCTACAGCGCCACCGGCACCGTCATCGCCACCGGCATCGCCGCGGCCGACGGCAGCTACAGCGTCGCCCTCGCCACCCCGCGCGTCAACGGCGAGACCGTCTTCGTCACTCAGAGCGACGCGATCGGCGCTTCGCCGCCGACCACCGCGATCGCGCCCGACCTCACCGCCCCGGCGGCACCGACCGCGACGCTCGATCCGAGCGGCGCCGTCGTCACCGGCACCGGCGAGGCCGGCGCGACGATCGTCGTGCGCGACCTCAACGGCACGTCGCTCGGCACCGCCACCGTCACCACCGCCGGCAGCTATGCGGTCACGCTGTCTGCGCCGCAGGTCGACGGCCAAGTGCTCGCCGTCACCCAGGCGGACCGCACCGGCAACGTCTCGCCCGCGATCCCGCTGGTCGCGCCGGACTTCACCGCACCGCTCGCCCCGGTCGCCAGCGTCGCCGTCGACGGCACCTTCGTCAGCGGCACCGGCGAGCCCGGCACGATCGCCATGGTCCGCGATGCCGCCGGCACGCTGCTCGGCACCGGCACCGTCGACACCACCGGCGGCTTCAACGTGCCGCTCGCCACCGCGCTGATCGACGGCGAGAGCATCCGCGTGACGCTCACCGACGCGACCGGCAACGTCTCGCCGACCGTCACCGTCACCGCGCCCGATTTTACCGCGCCCGCCGCGCCGACGCTCGCGATCAACGGCGACGGCACCGTCGTGACCGGGACCGGCGAGGCCGGCGCGGTGGTGACGATCACCAACGCCGCTGGCGCCGCGCTCGGCACCGCGACCGTCGCGGCGGACGGCAGCTTCACCGTCACGCTCACCCCGCAGCAGAACAACGGCGGCACGCTGACCGCGACGCAGGCGGATGCCGCAAGCAACGTCTCGCTCCCCGGCACCGTCACCGCGCCCGACCTGATCGCGCCGGCCGCGCCCTCCGCGACCGTCTCCCCCGACGGCACCACCGTCACCGGCACCGGCGAGGCCGGCGCGCGGATCGTCGTCACCGATCCCGCCGGTGCGCCGATCGGCGTCACCGTCGTCGCCGCCGACGGCAGCTACGCCGTCACCCTCTCCACCCCGCAGGCCAATGGCGAGCGGCTGCTCGCCACCCAGACCGACGGCGGCGGCAACGTCTCGCCGCCGATCGCGGCGCTCGCCCCCGACATCACGCCGCCCGCCGCGCCGACGCTCGCCATCGCCGGCGACGGCACGCTCGCCAGTGGCATCGGCGAGGCCAATGCGACCGTCACCGTCACCGGCCCCGGCGGCTTCGTCGCCACCGTGACGGCGGACGCCGCGGGCAATTTCAGCGTCCCGCTCTCGCCGGCACGGCTGAACGGCGAAGGCTTCACCGCGATCCAGGTCGACGGCGGCGGCAACGCCTCCCCCGTCGCGACCGCGACCGCCCCCGACACCACCGCACCGCTTGCCCCCACCGGCACGGTCGCCGGCGACGGCGCGAGCATCACCGGCTTCGGCGAGGCCGGCGCGACCGTCACCGCCACCGGCGCCGCCGGCACGGTGCTCGGCACCGCGGTGGTCGCGGCGGACGGCAGCTTCACGATCCCGCTCGCCACCGCGCAGATCGACGGCGAACCGCTCACCATCCGGCAGGCCGACCCCACCGGCAACACGTCGCCGGGCTTCGCGCTCACCGCGCCGGACCTCGTCGCCCCCGCCGCCCCCACCGCGACCGTCGCGGCCGGCGGCGCCAGCGTCAGCGGCTTCGGCGAAGCCGGCGCGACCATCGTCGTCACCGCTCCGGGTGGCACCGAACTGGGCCGTACCGTCGCCGCCGCCGACGGCAGCTACACCGTGGCGCTCGCCACTGCGCAGACCAACGGCGAGCTGCTCGGCGTCCGCCAGAGCGACGGCGGCGGCGTTTCGCCGGTCACCGCTACGATCGCCCCCGATACCACGCCCCCCGCCGCGCCGGTCGCGACGGTGACGGCGGACGGCGTCCTGGTCACCGGCACCGGCGAGCCCGGCGCCACCGTGACCGTCCTCGGCGCCGGCAACGTGCCGCTCGGCACCGCGGTGGTCGACCCGGATCGCAGCTATACGGTCCAGCTCACCCAGCCGCAGACCGGCGGCCAGACGCTGACCGTCACGCAGAGCGACACCAGCGGCAACGTCTCGATCCCCACCACCGCCGGCGCACCGCTGCTGGCCGGACCGGCCCCGCTCACCGCCACCGTATCGCCCGACGGCACCACCGTGACCGGCACCGGTGCCGCCGGCGCCGCGATCACCGTCACGCTCAACGGCACCGCGCTCGGCACGGTCACCGCGGCCGGCGACGGCACCTACACGATCGGCCTGTCCACCCCGCAGCGCAACGGCGAGACGCTCACCGTCGTGCAGGCAGTCGCCAACGGCCCCGCCACGTCGGTCCTGGCGCTCGCTCCCGACATCACCGCGCCCGCCGCGCCGACCGCCACGGTGATCGCCGCCGGCAGTCAGGTGACCGGCACCGGCGAGCCCGGCGCGACCGTGACGATCCGTGCCGGCGGCGTCGACCTCGGCACCGCGCTGGTCACCACCTCGGGCAGCTATCTGGTCACCCTCGCCACGCCGCAGCGCAACGGCGAGACGCTGACCGCGGTGCAGACCGACGCGGCGCGCAACGTCTCGGCCGGGATCACCGTCGTCGCGCCCGACATCACCGCGCCCGCGGCGCCCGCCGCGCTGGCGGTCAACCCGACCGGCACGACGCTCACCGGCACCGGCGAGGCCGGCGCCCGCGTCGAGGTGCGCAGCGGCACGAGCGTCCTCGGCAACGGCGTCGTCGGCGCCGACGGCAGCTTCACCGTCACGCTGACCACGCCGCAGGTCGCCGGCGCGACGCTGGCGGTGACCCTGGCCGATGCGGCCGGCAACGTCTCGGGCGCCGCGACGGTCGTCGCGCCGTTCGATATCCAGGCGTTCGGCAACGCCGCGACGGCGACGATCGACCTCCTCCCCGTCGTCGCCGCCGCGCCCACCGCGATCGGCAGCGCCAACTACCTCGCCTTGGTCTCCGCCGGCGTGCTCAACCTGCAGGCGCAGGTGCTCGGCACGCCCAGCGTCCGCTTCACCGTGCAGGACGGCCACAACCTCGCCGCCAGCTTCACCTATGACGCGACGCTCAACATCGGCGTCACCAGCGGCTATAGCGTCGTCGTCCAGCGCTTCGACGGCACGCAATGGGTTGCAGTCAACGGCGCTCCGGGCGGCTCTCTGCTCGAACTCGGCCTGCTGAACGGCAACCTCACCGCCAGCCAGACGCTCACGCCCGGCGAATATCGCGCCTTCCTCACCTATCAAAGCGGGCTCGGCGTCGGCGTCGGTCTGCTCGGCAGCCTCGCGGTCAGCGGCACCGATATCGACTATACCGATGTCGGCGGGGTGCGCCCGGTCGCGGCGACCGGCAACGTCATCACCGACCCCGGCGTCGGCGGCGCGGTCGACGTGGTCTCGCCCGGCACGCACGTGACCAGCGTCACCAACACCGTCACCGGCGCGACCGTCGCCGTCACCGCGGACGGCACCGTCGTCGACGGCGAATGGGGCACGCTGGTGATCAACCTCGACGGCAGCTACAGCTACACGCCCGATGCGAATGCGGCGGCGATCGGCCGTACCGACGTCTTCAGCTATGCGATCATCGACCCTAGCGACAATGAGGTGGAGCGCGCCAATCTGTCGATCACCGTCGGCAGCGGCGCGATCACCGGCGCGCCGGTCGGCGTCGCCGATGTCGCGGTGGCGCCGGTCACTTATGCCAACGTCGTCGAGGCGGCGGCGCCGATCACCTACAGCTTCACCGCGACCCCCGCGGTGCAGGTGCCGCTGTTGCCGGTCGCGGTCGGCTCGCACGGCGAGCGGACCGATACGTTCTCGATCGCGCCCAACACCGATGCGGACATCACCATCCGCGCCTCCACGGTAGGCCTGCTCAGCGTCGCCCCTACCTATACGCTGACGCTGACCAATCTCACCGCCGGCACCACCCAGACGATCACCAACCTGGCGCTGGCCGGCGTCGGCAGCGCCAGCACCAGCTTCACGCTCAACGACCTGCCGGCGGGCAATTACCGTTATACGCTCGCCGCCGACGCGCTGGTCGGCACGCGGTTCGACACCAGCGTCACGCTGGACCGCACGACGACGCTGCTCGACCGCCATGTCGTCGTCAGCCCGGCAGCGGTGGAGGGCAGCCTGCTCGCCAACGACGACGCCCATTCGAGCTTCGTCGCGGTCCGCGTCGCCACCGGCAGCACCTTTACGGAGGTCGGCAATACCCCGCTCGTCATCAACGGCACGCACGGCACGCTGACCGTCGATGAGGTCGGCCATTACGTCTACCAGCCGAGTACGACGCTGGCCTATTCGACCACCGACCTGACCGACTCGTTCACCTACCAGTTGGTGCAGCCCAATGGAGTCGCCGCGACCACGACTCTGACCGTCACGATCGACGTGCCGGGCGACAATGCCTCGGCGATGGTCCATTATGCGGTCGCACCCGTCTACAGTATCGAACCCGATGTGGTTTCACTGGATACGCACGCGGTGACCGCCGATGCCCATCTCGCCACCGCACCCGCGGTCGCCGCGACGGGCGATGGCGCGGCGATCGGGCTCGCCACCTACGAACTGTTCGAAGGGCGCGGCGAACTGGAAGATGTGCTCTCGCACTATCTCGCCACGCAGCAGAATGGCATCCACGCCGATGCGTCGGGCGCCGATCACAGCGCGGCAGTGGTACCGGTCGCCGCCGCGGTCGTCGCCGACCCGCTCGACTATCTCGCGACGCTGGATGATCAGACGCATCATGCAACTACTGTCAATCATGTTGTTTAAGCACCTCAAACTGCATCTAAAGTATTGATGACAAAGGGCTGAATTCTACTCTTTGTTAAGCAACCGGGCCTCTTTTGCACGGCAAGAGAGGACCCGGTTGCGATGCGTTTCCCGAGACGGTTACCCAGACTATTGGCTGCGACGGGCGCGGTGATGACCGTCGCCCTCGCAGGCAGCGGCATGGCCGCGGATGCGCCCGTCCCGGTCACGCTGGAAAGCGCCGCGCGCGACGCCGTCGCCTGGCATCCCTCGGTGATCGAGGCCGCCGGCACGCTTGCCGCCAGCGGCGAGGAGGTCGCCGCGGCACGCGCCGGCTATCTGCCGACGGTCAGCGCCGGGCTCGGCAGCGGCTATGACAGCCGCGTGTCGGGCACCTGGTCGCCACGCCCGCAATTCAGCGCGTCGCAGATGCTCTACGACTTCGGCAAGGTGTCGAGCGACGTCGCCGCCGCCCGCGCCGGCACCCGCGCCAGCCGCGCCGAGATGCTGCTCGCGGTCGACACATTGGTCCGCGACACCGCTTATGCGATCATCGAACTGCAGCGGGCCACCGCGCAGCGGGCCATCGCCCGCGATCAGGCCGATCGCATCCGCCAGATCAGCGCACTCGTCGGCCAGCGCTCGACGATGGGCGCCGCTACCCGGTCGGACGCCTTGCAGGCGCAGGCCCGCGTCGAGGCGGCCGAGGCCAGCCTCACCCAGGTCGAGGCGGAGGAGCGGCGCTGGACCAGCAACCTCGCCTTCCTGCTCGGCCATCCCGCGCCCGCCGGCGTCGCCGCCGACGTACCCGGCTGGCTGATGCAGGGCTGCGCCGGCCCCGCGCCGTCGTGGCAGAGCGTGCCCGCGGTCGCCGCCGCCGATGCCGAGACCGAGCGCGCCGCCGCCAACCTGCGCCGCAGCCGCGCCGACCGCTATCCGACGCTGTCGTTCGGCGGCGATGCCTCGACCGACGTCAATTCGCCGTTCGGCGACCGCAGCATCTACAATTTCGGCCTGCGCGTCACGAGCAACATCTTCGCCGGCGGCCTCACCAAGGCGCGGGTGCGCAGCGCCGCCTATCGCCTCGACGCCGCCGAGGCGAGCGCGCGGCGCGTCCGCAACGAGAGCAGCCAGCAGCTCGCCGAGGCGCAGCAGCAGATCGACAGCCTCTCCCGCCTCGCCACCACGCTGGCCTCGCGCGAGGACAATATGCGCGAGACCGGCCGCCTCTACCGCATTCAGTATCTCGAAATGGGAACCCGCACCTTGGTCGATCTGCTCAACGCCGAACAGGAGCTGCAACAGGTGCGCTTCGACGCGGTCAACACCACCCAGAACCTGCGCCGCCTGCAGATCGACTGCCTCTACGTCTCGGGCCGGATGCGCGACGCCTTCGGCCTCTCGGGCACCTCGGTGCGTGGGGTGACGCTGTGACCGCCGCGATCGCTCCGGCGGCGCCCGTCGCCGTCGACGGCTGGCTCGAACTGCTCGCCCGCGTCGCCCGCCACTATCGCCTGCCTGTCTCCGAACAGCGTGCGCGCCTTGCCGCGCAATGGGATCTCGGCGGCGACGAGGACGCGCGCATCCTCGCGCTCGCCCGCGCCACCGGTCTCACCGTCCGCTTCTCGACGCCGCAGGAGGTCAAGCTCAGCGGCTGGCGCCTGCCGATGATCGTCCGCCTCGCCGATGGCGAGATCGCCCTGATCGACGGCATCGACGGCGACGATCAGGCGCGGCTGGTGCTGCCCGGCGACCGCGGCGGCCAGACCCGCCTGTCGCTGGCCGAGCTGCGCGCCGCCGCCACCGGCTTCGTCGTGCCACGACCGTCGCGCTCCTCGCCCGACGCGCGCGTCGACACCTATATCCGCCCGTTCGAGGATCACTGGCTGCGCCAGATCCTGATGCGCGACGCCCCCGCCTACGGCCATGTCATGGTCGCTTCGGTCGTCACCAACCTGCTCGGCCTCGCCGGCGTGCTGTTCTCGATGCAGGTCTACGACCGCGTCGTGCCCGCGGCGTCGATCCCGACGCTGACCATCCTGTTCGTCGGCGTGCTCGTCTCGATCGCGTTCGATTTCGCCTTGCGGCGGCTGCGCACCAACATCGTCGACGTGCTCGGCAAGCGCGCCGATCTGCGCATCTCCGACCGGGTCTTCGGCCACGCGCTGCGCGTCCGCAACCAGTCGCGCCCGGCCTCGACCGGCACCTTCATCGCCCAGCTCCGCGACCTTGACCAGGTCCGCGACATGCTGACCTCGACGACGATCGCCACCGTCGCCGACCTTCCTTTCTTTCTGATGTTCCTCGGCCTGCTCTGGTACATCGGCGGCCTGCTCGCGCTGGTGCCGGTCGTCGCGCTCGTCCTGCTCCTGCTCCCCGGCCTGCTCGCCCAGCGCCGGCTGCGCATGCTGGCGACCGAATCGATGCGCGAATCCTCGCTGCGCAACGCGATGCTGGTCGAGGCGGTGCAGGGCATCGAGGACATCAAGGCGCTCCAGGCGGAGGACCGCTTCCACCAGCAGTGGAACCACTACAATGCCGTCGCCGGCGAGGCGCAATTGCGCCTGCGCGGCCTCACCAACGGCCTATCGGTATGGACGCAGAGCGTGCAGAACGGCGTCTATGCCGCGATCATCTTCGTCGGCGCGCCGCTCGTCATCTCGGGCAGCATCACCACCGGCGTGCTCGTCGCCACCTCGATCCTCGGCTCGCGGATGATGGCGCCGATGGCGCAGGTCACGCAATTGCTCGGCCGCTGGCAGCACGCCAAGGTCGCGATGGGCAGCCTCAACCAGATCATGGCCCTGCCGGTCGACAGCGCCGACGCCGACCACCGCATCCCGCTGCCCGCAGTCACCGGCGCCTTCACCCTGCGCTCGGCGGTGTTCACCTACGCCGATCCCAACGCGCCGCCCGCGCTGACCGTTGGCGGGCTGGAGATCGCCGCGGGCGAACGGATCGCGCTGCTTGGCCGCAACGGCGCCGGCAAGTCGACCCTGCTCCAGGGCCTGTCGGGCATGCTGCAACCCGTCTCGGGCGAGGTGCTGCTCGACGGTCTCGCGCTGCACCAGATCGATCCCGCCGACGTCCGCCGCGACGTCGGGCTGCTCACCCAGTCGAGCCGGCTGTTCCACGGCACGCTGCGCGAGAACCTGACCCTCGGCGCGCCGTCGGCGTCCGATACCGAGATCATGGCGGTGCTCGCCATGGTCGGGGCCGACGCGATGCTCCGCCGGATGCGCGACGGCCTCGGCCATGTCGTGCAGGAGGGCGGGCGTGGCCTGTCCGGCGGGCAGGTGCAGGCGCTGCTCCTCGCCCGGCTGCTGCTCCGCCAGCCGATGGTCGCGCTGCTCGACGAGCCCACCGCGGCGATGGACGAGGCCACCGAACGCCACTTCATCCAGCGACTCGGCGAATGGGGTCGCGACCGGACGCTCGTCGTCGCCACCCACCGGATGCGGATGCTCGATATCGTCGACCGCATCATCATCATCGACCAGGGCGGCGTCATTCTCGACGGCCCGCGCGACCAGATCCTCGCCACGATGCGTGGCACAAGGAGTGCAGCGGCATGACCAGCATCACCGCCGACGACGACCATCTGTTCGGCGGCGACGGCGAGGCTGCGCGCCTCACCGCCACCCGCCTGATCTGGCTGCTCGCCGCCCTGTTCGTCGCCGCGCTCGGCTGGGCCTGGTTCGCCAGCCTCGACGAGGTCGCGACCGGCGAGGCGCGCGTCGTGCCGACCAGCCGCGAACAGGTGCTGCAATCGCTCGAGGGCGGCATCCTCGCCAAATTGCTCGTCCATCAGGACGATATCGTCAAACCCGGCCAGTTGCTCGCGCAGCTCGACCCGACGCAGGCGGGCTCCACCGTCGAGGAAAGCGCCGCCAAATACCGCGCCGCGCTCGCCAGCGCCGGCCGGCTGCAGGCCGAGGCCAACGGCACGCCGCTGCGCTTCTCCCCGGAGCTCGACCGCTTTCCCGAGCTCAAGGCGGCGGAAACCAGCCTCTACGAGACCCGCCGCCGCAGCCTGCAATCCTCGATTCAGTTGATCGACCAGAGCCTCGCGCTGATCGGCCGCGAAGTGTCGATCGGCCAGTCGCTGATCACCGTCGGCGCGGCGAGCAACGTCGAGGTGCTGCGCCTGCAACGCCAGCGCGCCGAGCTCGAACTCAAGAAGGCCGACCTGCGCTCGCAATATATGGTCGAGGCGCGGCAGGACCTCGCCAAGGTCATGGAGCAGGTCGACTCGCTCGGCCCCGTCGTCCGCGGCCGCTCCGACACGCTGAGTCGCCTCACGCTGCGCTCGCCCGTGCGCGGCGTGGTCAAGAACATCGAGGTGTCGACGATCGGCGGCGTCATCCCGCCCAACGGCAAGGTCATGGAGATCGTGCCGCTCGACGAACGCCTGCTGATCGAGGCGCGCATCCAGCCGCGCGACATCGCCTTCATCCGTCCCGGCCAGGCCGCCAAGGTCAAGGTCACGGCCTATGACTATTCGATCTACGGCGGCCTCGACGGCGTCGTCACCACCATCTCGCCCGACACGATCCGCGACGAGGTGAAGCCCGACGTGCTTTATTATCGCGTCTTCGTCCGCACCAAATCGGATTCGCTGACCAACAAGGCGGGTCGCCGCTTTCCGATCACCCCCGGCATGGTCGCCACCGTCGACATCCACACCGGCAGCAAGACCGTGCTGCAATATCTGCTCAAACCCCTCAACCGTGCGCAGGAGGCGCTGCGCGAACGATGAGCCCGCCTCTCGACCATGCCGCCCTCGCCGGCGCCACCCCGCTCGACGGCGGTGACGCCACCGCGACCTTCTCGCCCGTGCTGCTCGCCCGCGCACGTCAGGCCCGTCAGCTGCGGGCGCGGATGAGCCACTTCCTGCCGCGCGACCTGCTCGTTGATCCCGCCTGGGACATGATGATCGACCTGTTCGTCGCCGCCGGCACCGGCGAGCGCCTGTACGTCAAGGACCTGACGCTGATGTCCGGCGAGAGCACGACCAGCGCGATGCGCCGCATCGACCGGTTGCAGGAGGCCGAACTGCTGTCGCGCCACCCCGACCCGACCGATCATCGCCGCGTCCGCGTCCGGCTGACCGGCAAGGGCTATACCGCGATGGCGGCGATGCTCGAACATCTGTTCGACACGCCCGACGGGGCCGAGGCCGCCGCCGATCCGCGCACCTTCCGCCCTGGCCCGGTGCGGCGCTAGGCGGATCGGACGGCATGACCCAGCCCCCCGCCCCCAGCCATCTCGCCGACCTGCAGACCGCCTTCGAGGACGGCCGCCTGTCCGGCGTCGACGGCAGCGCACGCGATTGCCCCTTCGATCACAGCTCGGTGCTGATCCTCGCCGCCTGGCACGCCGGCTTTTCGCATGGCCGGCTCCAGGCGCGCGATATGCCCTCGCCGCCGCCGCAATGGCCGCCACATTGAGGTTAACCGTTCGTCTTATTTAACCTATTTAAGTGGTTAATGGGTGGAACGGCGACAAATGGGTGGAGTTGGACGCGGATGATCGATCCTGCCGACTCTGTCTTCGCCTTCGAGGAGGGGGATCACCTCACGCGCATCCACCTCAAGCTCGCGCTCGAGGACATCGGCTTCGTCGTGTGCGAAGAGGACGAGACGATCCACCTGCTCCACAAAGCGGAATGCGAAACCCGGGATGGCGCCGCCCAGCGCTGACGGCAAGAAGAACGGCTTGCGATGACGCCGTTTCCTTACGATCTGATGCCCCCCGGAACGGATCGAGGCTTATACGAAACATCTGACGTACCCCGGCGAAGGCCGGGGCCCAGTTGGGAAGGCTGTTGCAAGTCATTCCGAACCTTCACCCAACTGGACCCCGGCCTCCGCCGGGGTACACGGTTGGTCAGGCGTCGATCGCCTCCTCGTCCAGCCGCGCGGCATTCTCCTGGATGAAGGCGAAGCGGTGCGCCGGATTGTTGCCCATCAGCCGGTCGACCAGATCCTTCACCCCCGCCCGCTCCTCATATTCCTGCGGCAGGGTGATGCGGATCATGCCGCGCGTCTTGGGGTCCATCGTCGTCTCGCGAAGCTGCCCCGGATTCATCTCGCCGAGCCCCTTGAACCGCGCCACCTCGACCTTCTTGCCCTTGAACGCGGTCTTCTCCAGCTCGGCGCGATGCGCGTCGTCGCGCGCGTACAGCGACTTGGCGCCGACCGTCAGCCGATAGAGCGGCGGCTGCGCCAGATACAGATGCCCGCGCCGCACCAGATCGGGCATCTCCTGGAAGAAGAAGGTCATCAGCAACGTCGCGATATGCGCACCGTCGACGTCGGCGTCGGTCATGATGACGACGCGCTCGTAGCGCAGCTGGCTCGCGTCGCACTCCTTGCGCGTGCCGCAGCCCAATGCCTGGATCAGATCGGCGATCTCTTGATTGGCGACGATCTTGGCGCTCGTCGCACTGGCGACGTTGAGGATCTTGCCGCGGATTGGCAGGATCGCCTGCGTCTTGCGGTCGCGTGCCTGTTTCGCCGAGCCGCCCGCCGAATCGCCCTCGACGATGAACAGCTCGGTACCCTCGTTGCCGTCGTTGGCGCAGTCGGTCAGCTTGCCGGGCAGGCGCAGCTTGCGCGCGCTGGTCGCGGTCTTGCGCTTGACCTCGCGCTCCTGCTTGCGGCGCAGCCGCTCGTCCATCCGCTCGAGCACATAGCCGAGCAGCGCCTTGCCACGGTCCATATTGTGGCCGAGCCAATGGTCGAAATGGTCGCGCACCGCCTTTTCGACCAGCCCCGCCGCCTCCGGGCTGGTGAGGCGGTCCTTGGTCTGGCTCTGGAATTGCGGATCGCGGATGAAGACGCTGAGCATCAGCTCGCTGCCAACCATCACGTCGTCGGCGGTGATCTCCTTGGCCTTCTTCTGGTGGATCAGCTCGCCGAACGCGCGCAGGCCGCGGACCAGCGCCTGCCGCAGCCCCTGTTCGTGCGTGCCGCCGTCGGGGGTCGGGATCGTGTTGCAATACCAGCTGTAGCTGCCGTCGCTCCACAACGGCCAGGCGACCGCCCATTCGACGCGGCCCTGTGCGCCGGGGAAATCCTGATTGCCCGCGAAGAAGTCCGACGTCGCGCACTCGCGCCCGCCGACCTGTTCCTTGAGGTGGTCGGCGAGGCCGCCGGGGAATTGGAACACCGCCTCGGCCGGGGTGTCGGTCCCCTCGACCAGCTCGGGCGCGCAATGCCAGCGGATCTCGACCCCGGCGAACAGATAGGCCTTCGACCGCGCGAGCTGGTAGAGCCGCTTGGGCTTGAACGCGAGCTCCGGCCCGAAGATCTCGGTATCCGGCGTGAAGGCAACCGAGGTGCCGCGCCGGTTGGGCGCCGCGCCGACATGCTCCAGCGGCCCCTGCGTCACGCCGCGGCTGAACCGCTGGCGATAGAGCTGCCGCTCGCGCGCCACCTCGACCAGCGTGTCCGACGACAGCGCATTGACCACCGATACGCCGACGCCGTGCAGGCCGCCGCTGGTCGCATAGGCCTTGCCGGCGAACTTGCCGCCCGAGTGCAGCGTCGACAGGATCACCTCGAGCGCGCTCTTGTCGGGAAACTTGGGGTGCGGGTCGACCGGAATGCCGCGGCCATTGTCGGTGATCGTCAGGCGGTTGCCCGGCTCCAGCGTCACCTCGATCCGCGTCGCATGGCCGGCGACCGCCTCGTCCATCGCATTGTCGAGCACTTCGGCGGCGAGATGGTGCAGCGCACGCTCGTCGGTGCCGCCGACGTACATGCCGGGGCGACGGCGGACGGGTTCGAGCCCCTCCAGCACCTCGATCGAAGATGCGTCGTAATTGCTCTCGGGCGCCGCGGCGGACGCAAAAAGGTCTTTGGCCATTACCGGGAACCATAAGGGAACATCGCCGCCGATACCAGCGCCGGGCAATGGCGATTCAGCCGCCCCATGTTGCTCGAATATGTCTATGCTGATGCATGAAAGCCACACTTTAAGTGAATCAAAATGCTGATGCATATCAACGGCATCCCGCACGTTCCTGAGCTGCTGCAAACACTCCGGGAGAGACTATGCGTACCACCCTGCTGCTCGGCGCCCTCGCCGCCGTCACCTTCGCCACCGCCGCCCAGGCGCAGGACGCCGGCGATCCGGCGCCGTTCTCGGGCATCTATGTCGGCGCCGCCGGCGGCTATGACGTCCAGCCCAACGACACCGGTTCGACGATCCTGTTTGACCGCGGCTCGAACGGCAGCTTCGGCGACACGGTGATCGCGAACGGCGGCAACGCCTTCACTCCGGGTTTCTGCAACGGTCGCGCCCGCGCCGCGACGCCGCTGCCCGCCGGCTGCGCCAACGATAAGGACGGCTGGTCCTATTATGGTCGTATCGGCATGGATTCGCAGACCGGCAACATCGTGATCGGTGCGCTCGGCGAATTCGGCAAGACCGAGATCACCGACAGCGTCAGCGGCTTCTCGACCACGCCGGCCAATTACGTGATGACCCGCGACGTGAAGTGGGAAGCGAGCATCCGCGGCCGCGTCGGCTATGCGCCCGGCACGACGCTGTTCTACGGCACCTTCGGTCCGGGCTATGCCAATATCGACCGCAGCTTCACCTCGACCAACACTGCGAACGCCTTCACCCAGTCGGGCAAGCGCAAGCAGTTCGGCATCGTCGGCGGCGGCGGCATCGAGCAGAAGCTCGGCGAGCATTTCTCGGTCGGTATGGAATACACCTACCACCAGTATAACGACGACGACGCCCGCGTCCGCGTGGCGCAGGGCAGCGCGCCCGCGACCAACCCGTTCGTCGTCGGCGGCACCACGACCGACTTCCGTCGCTCGGACGAGAAGTTCCGCTGGCATTCGCTGCGCGCGACGGCGGCCTTCCGCTTCTAAGCGCGATCGTCACGCCCGTTCGAAAGGGATCGGCTTCGCAGGAAGCCGGTCCCTTTTTGCTGCATGCATCACGCGGGAGGACCGCCGTCTGTCCTACACGCCGGGCACGTGATATCTCCCGTGGCGACGCTCCTTCTCATCGCCGCACCACGATCATGACAGATTTGGAAACGATGGAAATCGATCGTTTCCGTTAAGGTGTCCATGTTGTCCATGTCGTCCAACATGGACGTGGTCCCTCGGCCTCCCGCAAGCCCTATGCGAAGGTCGGTCCCCGACACCCCAAGCGAGTACCCCGGCGTAGGCCGGGGCCCAGTTGAGTGAAGCTTTGGAATAACTTACGACGCTTCATCCTAACCGGACCCCAGGCTTCGCGGCACCGCCGCAAACCTCTCCCAGTACTCCCGCGCAGGCGGGAGCCCAGGAGTCACGCACGCTACAAGATGTTGTTTCGCTTGGCCCTGGGTTCCCGCCTTCGCGGGAACACGAGAAAGGGACGACGGCCTTTCTCGGCGGGATCGACATCCAGCGGCCGGAGTGAGGTCCTCCCCGTCAGGAAGTGCCGGGCTGGATTGCCCCCGGCGATTCAAGCCCACGCCATCACCAGCAAAGAAAAAGGCCGCCCCCTCGCGGGAAGCGGCCTCCTTCACACCCAAATCGCGATGGCTCAGCGCACGCGCGGGCCACCGAACGGCAGCGGCGGCGGCGGACGCCGGTCGCGGCGCGGCAGCTGCGCCTGATAGGCGTGGCCGCAATGCGCGACGCAATACGGGAAACCGGGGTTCACCTTGTCGCCGCAGAAGTGGAAGTCCGGTTCGCCGGGATGGCCGAGCGGCCATTTGCAGATCCGGTCGTTGAGGTCGAGCAGCGTCGTCTTGCCGGCGATCTCGGGCGACGGCTTGGCGGGCACCAGCCGGCGCGGCGGCGCTGGAGTGGAGGGCGGCTGCTGCTCGCCGGGCGACTGGCGGACGAACCCGCCGGGACCGACCGAGCGCAGGATCGGCTGCGGCTCGCGCTTGGGGGCGGCGACGACCTCTTCGTCCTCCTCCTCGTCCGCATCGTCCTCGACGGCGTCATCCTCGTCCTCGTCGGCATCGGCCGCGACGACGACCGGCTCCGGCGCCGGACGCGGGGGGGCCGGGGGCGCCGCGACCACCGGTGGCGGCGCGGGTTCGGGCTCGGCCTCGGGCAGCGGCACGTCGGGCACCGGCGCCGCGGCGACCGGCTCGTTCGGCTTCACCGGCGACGGGCGCGACTGGAGGCCCAGGCGGTGGGCCTTGCCGATCACCGCGTTGCGACTGACGCCGCCCAGCGCCTCGGCGATCTGGCTGGCGGTCTGCCCCGCCTCCCACATCGTCTTGAGCGTGTCGATCCGCTCGTCGGTCCAGGACATTATCACGTTCCTTACACTTGCGCCGGGTTGCGGGCGGCTGCGGCTGCGGTTACCCGCTTCGGCCATGAGCAGCCAGCCCCCAATCGGCGAGATCCAATCGGCAATCCGGTCCGCACCCGGCGTTCCGGTCATCCGGAACGTGAACTGGGGCGGCCTGAAGACCCTCTATGTGAAGGAGGTGCGCCGGTTCTTCAAGGTCCACCTCCAGACAGTGTGGGCGCCATCGATCACCACGTTGCTGTTCCTGATCGTCTTCACCATCGCCACCGGCGCGAAAAGCCCGGTCGTGGTCGGCGGCATCACCGTTCCCTTCGCCGATTTCATCGCCCCCGGCCTCATCATCAGCCAGGGGATGATGGGCCCCGCCTTCGCCAACGCCAGCTTCTCGCTGCTCGTCGGCAAGATCCAGGGGACGATCGTCGATTACCTGCAACCGCCTCTATCGACGTGGGAATTGCTCGCCGCGCTGGTCGGGGGCGCGATGACGCGGGCGTTCATCGTCGGCTTCATCTGCTGGTGCGCAATGGCGCTCTACCCCGGCGTCCACGTCACGCCGACCCACCCGCTGGCGATCCTGTGGTTCGGCCTGCTCGGCGCCGCCTTCCTGTCGTTCCTCGGCGTGCTGACGTCGATCTGGGCGGAAAAGTTCGACCATGCCGCCGCGGTGACCAATTTCGTCATCGCGCCGCTGTCGCTGCTGTCGGGTACCTTCTACTCGGTCGACCGGCTCGCCCCCGCCTTCCGCGCGTTCAGCCACGCCAATCCCTTCTTCTACATCATCTCCGGCTTCCGATACGGCTTCCTCGGCACCGCCGATTCGCCCATCATGGTCGGCAGCATCGCGATCCTCGCGGTGGACATCGCACTGGGGGTCTTATGCTATCAGCTGCTCAAGCGAGGCTGGAAGCTCAAGAACTGATCGCGCTGGCGGCGACGGCGCTGATCGCGCTGACGCCGCTCGCGGCATCGGCGCAGACGCCCCCCGCCGCCGCGGCTGCCCCCGTGGCGGACCCCGCCGTCCACACCCGCGCCACCGCGCTGATCCCGGTGCTCGCCGGCCGCCCCGGCTACGACGCCCTCTTCACCGCCGCCTTCCGCCAGGCGGTACCGTCCGCGCAATGGACAGCCCTCGCCGCGCAATTGCGCGCCACGCTCGGCGAGCCGCGCCGCGTCGCCCGCCTCGATCCCGCCGGTCGCTGGGCGGCGACGGCGGTGATCGACTATGACCGCGGCACCGCGACGCTGCGCCTGTCGCTCGATCCCGCCGCGCCGCATGCGATCGCCGGCCTGCTGATCACCGGCACCGACTTGCGCGGCGACACGCCCGCCAAGGTGCAGGCCGACCTCGCCGCCTTGCCCGGCATCGCGCAGGTCGGCATCTACGCGCTCGACGGCCCGCAACCCGCGCCGCTCGCCGAAACCCGCGCCGACACCCCCGCCCCGCTCGGCTCGGCGTTCAAGCTCTGGGTCCTCGCCGAGGCGGCGCGGCAGGTCGCGGCGGGGACGCGCCACTGGGACGACGTCGTGACGGTCGGGCCGCCGTCGCTCCCCTCCGGCATCCTTCAAAACTGGCCGCGAACCACGCCGGTAACGCTCCAGACGCTGGCGACGCTGATGATCTCGATCAGCGACAACACCGCCACCGACACGCTGGTCCGCCTGCTCGGCCGCCGCGAGGTGGATGCGATGGCGGCGCGATACGGCGCCACCGGCCCGGTCCTGACCACCCGCGAAGCCTTCGCGATCAAGGCCGACCCCGCACTCACCGCCGCTTGGACCGCGGCGGACGCCACGGGTCGGCGCGCGCTGCTGGCGACCGAAGCGACGCGGCTCGACGCCGCCCGTCTCGACCCGCTGATGTTCTCCTCGGGTCCGCTAGCCAGCGAGACCGTCGAATGGTTCGCCGCCCCGCGCGACATGGCACGCCTGCTCGCCGATCTCCGCGATGCCGGCCCGATGGTGCGCGACATCCTGTCGATCAACCACGGCGTGGATCCCGCGACCGCGGCGCGCTTCGCCTATGTCGGCTTCAAGGGCGGCTCAGAACCCGGCGTCATCGCGCTCAACCTGCTGGCGCAGACGAGGACCGGCCGCTGGTATGCGATCTGCGCGAGCTGGCACAGCGCCGACGGCGCGGTCGACGAGCCCCGGCTGATGGCGCTGGTCACGCGGGCGCTGGGGCTATTGGCGTCCTGACATGGCGGCGTCGCGCGCCAGCCACTCGCTGCGCAACATCGCGTAGATCAACGTATCGCGCACCCCGATATGCGTCTGCCATTCGGCGCGCAGCCGTCCCTCGCACGTGAAGCCGATCCGCTCCAGCAGCCGTGCGGAGGCGACCGCGTCGGGATCGATATCGGCGAAGAGGCGCCGCGTGCCTTCGCCGAACAGCTGCGCGATCACCGCGCTCACCGCTTCGCGCGCCACGCCGCTCCCCCACGTCGCCCGTGCGAAAAGATAGCCGATCTCGCTGACCCCGGGCCGCCTCTCGCCGACATAGACGAAGCCGATCGCCGCCGCCTCGCCCGCCCGCACCGCCGCCCAGGCGCGCTGCCCTAGTCGCATGTCCGCGAAATAGGAGCGCAATTCCTCGACCGACGCGAACGGTCCGCGCGACCACCAATGCATCACCTCGGGGTCCGCCATGGCGGGAAACAGTGCCTCGGCGTCGTCCAGCGCCAACGGCCGCAACGTCAGCCGCGCCGTCGTCAGCGTCGGCGTATCGCTCACCCGGTCAGCGCGTCTACCAGCGCCCGGACCTTCGCCTGCCGCCATTGCGGCAGCGGCGCGACCAGCCAATAACCGCAGCGCGACGGCTGCGGATCGCCGACGACCGCGACCTTGCCGTTGGCGATGTCGCGCGCGGCGAGCAGTTCGGACACCGTCGCACGGCCGAGCCCCGCCACCGCCGCATCGATCGCAAGACCCGCATCGGCGACGCGGACCAGCGCATGGCCGTCGCCACCGGGGCAGCCCGGCCAGGCGATCAGCGTCTCCGCCGCGCCGGGCGCGGCGATCGTCACCATGCCCTCCGACTCGAGCGCCTCGCCCTCATGCTCGCCCGGCCCTTCGCCCCAGCGGATAGCCAAGTCGAGGTTCGCTTCGGTGAAATCGACCGCATCGTCCGCCGCGATTAGCACGAAGCGCAACTCGCCGTCGCGCTGCGCGACCTCGGCGAGCCGCGGCATCAGCCATTTCTCGGTCAGGTCGCGCGGTGCGGCGATGGTCAGCGATTTGGACGATTGACCGGCCTGCATCGCGCGGACCGCCTCCTCGAACTGGAGGAAGCCGTCGCGCAGCGCACCCAGTCCGGCGTCCGCCTCGGGCGTCAGCTCCAACCCCCGCGTGGTGCGGCGGAACAGCACGACGCCCAGCGTATCCTCCAGCGCGCGGATCTGCTGGCCGACCGCGGCGGGAGTCACCGCCAGCTCGTCGGCGGCGCGGGTGAAGCTCAGGTGGCGCGCCGCGGCGTCGAGCACACGCAGCCCGTTGAGCGGCAGATGTGTCCGCTTCACGATTCGACCGCCGACGCGAGCAGCGCGAATTTGGGGATCGCCGCGTCGAAGCAGGCACCGTCCTCGTCGATCATCCTATAGCTGCCCTGCATCACCCCGCTCGGCGTCTGCAACGGGCAGCCCGAGACATAGTCGAAGCTCGCGCCGGGCGCGATCAGCGGCTGCTCGCCGACGACACCCTCGCCCTCCACCGAATGGCGGGCACCACGTCCGTCGATGATCACCCAATGACGGGTCAGCAACTGCACCGCGCGCGCCGATTCATTCTCGATGCGGATATGATAGGCCCAGAACCAGCGGCCACGCCGCGGCTCGGACTGTTCGGGCAGATAGCTTACCGCCACGCGTACCGTCACCCCGTCGGTGGTCGCGGCATGCGGGAAGAATTCCTTCACAGACCGACCTGCCGCAGCGCCTGGTCGAGATCGTCGATCAGGTCCTGCGGATCTTCCAGCCCGACGTTGAGGCGCAGCATGCCCTCGTTGATCCCCATCTCGATCCGCTTGTCCTCGGCGACGCCGGCGTGCGTGGTCGAGGCGGGGTGCGTCATCAGCGAGCGCGAATCGCCGATGTTGTTCGAAATGTCGATCAGCGCCAGCGCGTCGAGCAGCCCGTGCGCCTGTGCGCGATCGGCGACCTCGAAGGCGAAGATCGGGCCGGTCGCCGACATCTGGCTCATCGCCAGGTCGTGCTGCGGATGGCTGGGCAGGCCGGGATGGAGGATGCGCGGCACGCGGCCTTCGAGGAAGCGGCCGACGGTAATCGCGCTCTGCGACTGGCGCTGGATGCGCAGATCGAGCGTCTCCAGCCCCTTGAGCACCACCCAGGCGTTGAACGGCGACAGCGTCGGGCCGGTGTTGCGGGTGAAGGGCAGCAGGGTGTTGTCGATGAAGTCCTTGCTGCCGCACACCGCGCCGGCGAGCACGCGGCCCTGCCCGTCCATCATCTTGGTCGCCGAATAGGCGGTGACGTCGGCGCCGAAGTCCATCGGCCGCTGGAGCGCCGGGGTGGCGAAGGCATTGTCGACGACGCTGACGATGCCGCGCTCGCGCGCGATGCCGCAGACGGCGCGCAGATCGACGACGTCCATCGTCGGATTGGCGGGCGTTTCGAAGAAGAAGACCTTCGTCTCGGGCCGCACCGCGTCGAGGAACGCCTGCGGGTCGCGCGCATCGACCACCGTCGTCGCGATGCCGAATTTCGGCAGCAACGTGTCGGTCAGCCATCGGCACGAGCCGAAAGCGGCGCGACCGCCGACGAGATGGTCGCCGGCCTGCAACTGGCAGAGCAGCGCCGCGGTCATCGCCGCCATGCCGGTCGCCATCGTCCGGCACGCCTCGGCACCTTCGAGCAGCGCGATCCGCTGTTCGAGCATCTCGACGGTCGGGTTCTGGAGGCGGGAATAGGTCATCCCCTCCTGCTCGCCGGCGAAGCGCGCCGCGGCATCGGCCGCCTTGTCGTAGGTATAGCCCGAGGTGAGGAACAGCGCCTCGCTGGTCTCGCCATATTCGCTGCGCGCGGTGCCGCCACGGATGGCGAGCGTCGCCGGACGCCAGTTGGCGGTGATCGAGCGGTCCTGTCCTGCCTTGCGCTTCATGCGATGCGCTTAGCCGGACGGGTGCGGGCGGTGCAAGCGTTGCGGGCTTCCTGCTCCTCCCGAGTCCGGAGAGTTGATCTTGCCAAGCCGCCCCTCCACGAGGACAAGACCGACGTGCGCCTCTTCTCCCGCCCCCTGCCCGCCGCGCTCGCCATCGGCCTCGTCGCGCAGTTGCTGTTCTGCTGGCGGCTGACCACGCCGCACGTGCTCGTCTTCGACGAGGTCCATTACGTCCCCGCGGCGCGGATGCTGCGCGGACTGGTCGGGCCGGTGAACATCGAGCATCCCTTGCTCGGCAAGACGCTGATCGCGCTGGGGATGACGATCTTCGGCGACGGCCCGCTCGGCTGGCGCGCGCTGTCGACCGTCGCGGCGAGCGCGGTGGTGACGGGGGTGTTCGCGATCCTCTGGCTGGTGTTCGGGCGGGTGCGCACCGCGAGCCTCGGCGCGGCGCTGACGCTGCTCAACTTCACCGTCTTCGTGCAGGCGCGGATCGCGATGCTCGACGGGTTCATGGCGGCGTTCGTCGTCACCGGACTGGCCGCGCTGTTATGGGCGATGCGCGCGCGGGGCGCGGCGGTGTGGTGGCGGTGGCTGCTCGGCGCGCTGCTGCTCGGGCTGGCGGTGGGGACGAAATGGACCGCGCTGCCGTATCTAGGCTTTGCCGGCGCGACCTATCTGGTCGCGCGCCGGCGGCGGCCGGACCTCTGGCCCGGTCTCCATCCGCTGGTCGCGTTGCCGCTGCTCGGCGGGGTGGCGATGCTCGCCTATTTCGCGACATTCTGGCCCGCCTTCTTCTACGCCGACCAGCCGTTGACGTTCGCGCGACTGCTTCCCTTCCAGCTCGACATGTACCGCCAGCAGACGCAGGTGCTGCCGCCGCATACCTATCAGTCGAGTTGGTGGACGTGGCCGTTCGACTGGCGGCCGGTCTGGTATTTCTACGAGCCGGCGGACGGCGCGCAGCGCGGCATCCTGATGCTCGGCAATCCGGTGGTGATGTGGGGCGGGCTGGTCGCGGTGGTCGCCGGGATCGCGGCATGGGTGCGCGACGGCGACGCGCGGACCGGCGGCGTCGCCTTGCTGTGGATCGCCAGCATCGCGATGTGGGCGCTCATCCCCAAGTCGTTGGGCTTCTATTATTATTACTGTCTGTCGAGCATCTGGCTGGCGATGGCGATCGCCGCGGCCTTCGATCACTGGCGGGTGCGCCTGCGCTATTGGGACGAGGCGTTCCTCGCCGCGAGCGCGGTGCTGTTCATCCACTTCCACCCGATCCTGTCCGCCGCGGCGCTGCGCGGGCCGGGGTCGTTCCATGGCTGGATGTGGCTGAAGAGCTGGGTCTGACATCGAAATTCGGGAGGGAGATACCGTCGCGTCAGTACCGACCCCATACGAATTTCGACGACAGCGCGTAATTCCACACCGCGCCCACCAATATCCCGAGCAGCGCGGACGCCGCCGCGCCCTCGTTGTGGACGTCGTGGACGAAGGCGGCGATGCCGACGTTCGCGACCAGCCCGACCGAACAGACGACGCAGAACGACACCCAGCCGTCGAGCCATTGCCGCACGCCCTTCAGCCGCCGGTCGCGATAGGTCAGCGCGTTGTTGAGCGCGAAATTGAACGTCATCGCCGCCAGCGCGCCGAGGATCTGCGCGCCGAGGAAGGCCGCGCCGAACAGCATCGCGACGCCGAGCACGCCCATATGCACGCCGACGCCGAGCACGCCGATGCACGAGAACATCGCAAAGCGCACCGGCACGAACCGCCCGAACATGCGGTCGTAGAGCGCGATTAGATATTCCATCGCGACGACGTGATCGAGTTTCGACTCGCCCTCCGTCCGCACCCGGAAGGTATAGGGCAGTTCGGCGAAGCGCAGCGGTTCGGCGCTGGCGGTCATCAAATCGAGCAGGATCTTGAAGCCGATCGCCGACAATTCGGGGGCGAGCCGCCGCGCATGAGCGGTGCGGATCGCGAAGAAGCCGCTCATCGGATCGCTGAGGTCGCCCTTGAGCACCCGGCGCGACAGCCGCGTCGCGAACGCCGATTTGGCGACGCGGTCGCGGTCCCAGTCGCCGGTCCCCCCGCCGTCGACGAAGCGCGAGCCGACCACCACGTCGAGATCGGCATCAGCCTGCAACAGGTTGAGCATCTTGGGCAGCAACGTCTCGTCATGCTGCAGATCGCCGTCGATCACCGCGACCACCGGCGCGGCGGTCGCGCACATCCCCTCGATACAGGCGGACGACAGTCCGCGCCGGCCGATGCGATGGATCACCCGCACCCGCGTATCGACCCGCCCCAGCTCGCGCGCCGCCTCGGCGGTGCCGTCGGGACTGTCGTCGTCGACGAAGATCGCTTCCCAGCGCCGCCCGGCCAGCGCCTGATCGAGCCTGGCGATCAGCGTCGGCACATTGGCGCGTTCGTTGAACGTCGGGATGACGACCGCGATCTCGAGCAGCGCGCTCACAGGACGGCGAGGACGGCGTCCCCCATTGCGGCCGTGCTCATCGTCCCGCCGAGATCGGCGGTGCGCGCGCCGTCGCGGATCGCCTGCGCCACCGCCGCCTCGATCCGGTCCGCCGCCGCGCCGTTCCCGAGAGAATGGCGCAGCATCATCGCCGCCGACAGGATCGCGGCGCAAGGGTTGGCCTTGCCCTGTCCGGCGATATCGGGGGCCGAGCCGTGGATCGGCTCGTACAGCCCCTTGCCCGCATCATCGAGGCTCGCCGAGGGCAGCATGCCGATCGAGCCGGCGCACATCGACGCCTGATCCGACAGGATGTCGCCGAACAGATTGCCGGTGACGATCACGTCGAACTGGCCGGGATTGCGCACGAGCTGCATCGCGGCATTGTCGACGTACATATGGGTCAGCGTCACGTCGGGATAATCCGCCGACACCTCGATCACCACGTCGCGCCACAATTGCGAGGTTTCGAGCACGTTGGCCTTGTCGACCGAGCAGAGCTGGCCGCGCCGCTTGCGCGCCGTCTCGAACCCGACGCGGGCGATGCGCCGCACCTCGGTTTCGTCGTAGCTCATGATGTCATAGCCTTCGCGATGACCCGCGGCGGTGGTGCGACGCCCCTTCTCGCCGAAATAGACGTCGCCGTTGAGTTCGCGGACGATGACGAGGTCGATCTGGCGCGCGACGTCGGGCTTCAGCGCCGAGGCGTCCTCCAGCCCCTCGAACAGCGTCGCCGGGCGCAGGTTCGAGAAGAGCGACAGATGCTTGCGCAGCCCGAGGATCGCCTGTTCGGGGCGCAGCGCGCGTTCGAGCGAATCGCAGGTCGGATCGCCGACCGCCCCGAACAGCAGTGCATCCGCACGCCGCGCGACGTCGAGCGTCGCCTCGGGCAGCGGATGGCCGACGCTGTGATAGGCGACGCCGCCGACCGGCGCCTCCTCATAGGTCAGGTCGAGATCGAGTGCGTCGAGCACGCGGCGCGCCTGGGTGATGACTTCGGGGCCGATGCCGTCGCCCGGCAGGAGTGCGATCAATGCCATGGCCGCTGCCTAGCCGCGGCGCCGGGCTTCACGCAACGGCCCTTTTCAGCATCGCGACCAGCCGTTCGCGCGCGACGAGCGGATCGGCGCGGCGATCGGTGAGCAGATCGCGCGCGAGGAAATGGCCGGTGATGGCGAGGCCGGCGAGGATATCGGGCCAGTCGGCCGCGCCGCCTTCGGTGAGGAAGGCGGGCAGCGCGAACAGCCGCGCCTCATAGCCATAGGCCGCGCCGCGGCTGACCGCGCCGCCGCTGCGGGGGGAGACGAAGCCGAGATCCTCCTCGCCGCCGGTGACGACGCAGGCGGTGAGATCGAGGCCGAAGCCGAGTTCGGCGAGCAGCAGCAATTCGTAGCGGACGAGCGCGGTCGCCCAGCCGCGCGCCGCCGGCGCCGCCTCGACCGCGTCGAGCACCGCGCCGAGCGCGTCGTAGAGCCGCGGATAAGGCTGCGCCTCGGGCAGCGCCGCGGCGGTCAAGGCGGTAACCCAGGCGAGCGCCGCGGCGGGCAAGGGTTCGCCGTGCAGCGCGGCGCGGCTGTGCAGCGGCTCGACGGTGAGCGCGGCGAGCTGTTCGCCGGTGCGCGCCCGCCATTCGCCGGCGATCGCATTGGCCGGCTGCAACACGGGGCGCAGATGGCGCGACCGGCCGCCGCGGACATAGCCGGGCTGGACGCCGTCGCCGCGGGTCAGCGCGCGCACCACCGCACCGTGCTCACCATGCGCGCGGATCGCGAGAACGATGGCTTCGGCGCGCAGGTGCATCAAGGGGATATAGCCCCCCGGCCCTTTCCCGCCAGAGGCAGGACCGACGGCACGCTACCGCCGCACCCGCTTCGCCAGCGCCGCCACCCGCGGATGCTGCGCCGCCCGTTTCGCCCGCGCCATCGCGCTGTCGAACCCCGCCAGCGCCGCCAGCGTCGCCCGGTTCGCCAACGTCGGGCGGAGCAGCAACAGGTCGACGCAAGGCACGCCGTCCGTGGCGAACTGGCGCTTGTGCTGGCCCTCGCCCTCGGTGAAGTCGAAGCGCGCGAACCGGTCGTCGAACAGATCGCGCATCGCCGCCGCATGCAGCACCGTACCGGGCGACAGCTCGCCCCACGCCGGATCATGGCCGACATGATCGTAACGCAACGCAGACCCCTGCGCGGTACAACACAGATAGGCCGCCGGCACCCCGCCGATCAGCAGCAGCCACGCACGCAGCCCGTCCGCCGCCGCCAGCGCCGACAGATGCGCCACCGCCGCCGGATCCTCGGGCAGGCCGGCGTCGAGCAGGCGTTCCTGATAGGTCGTCGCCGACACGGCTCGCGCCAGCGGGTAGAAAGCGGCGAACTCTGCCGCGGTTCGATAGGCGTGAATCTCCAGCCCCGCCGCCTCGATCTTCCGCGTCTTGCGCTTCAGCGTCGACCGCGCCGAGCCCGACAGGCCCGCGAGCCACGCCGCATGGCCGATGCCCAGATCGGTATAGAACCGCGTATAGCGCTGGCGCACCATCGCGACACGGCCGCCACGCTCCACCGCGGCGGCGAGCGATGCAGGCAACGAGGTAATCAGATAGCCGTCGCCATCGGTCTCCGGCAGCATCGGCACCTGCCCCGCCAGCACCTCGTCGAGCGACAGCGCCACCCGCACCAGCCGTCGCCGCACCGCTGCCACGGTCCGCGCCCCGATCTGGAACTTGAGCGCCACCACCGTCATACGCCGCGTTCCGCGACCCAATTCGACCACAGTTGCTCGGCCTGCCGCAACCGCCGGCGGAGAGCATTGGCGCCGAGCGGGCGATCGTCCTGCCCCAGCGCCAGCGCAGGCCGGTCGGTGAAATGCGCCGTCGGCAGCGCGTCGGTGCGCAATGCCAGCAGCCGGCACAAGGTATCGAAACGCCGGACGTGCACGCCATTGGCGCGCGTGCCGAGCCGGTTGGCGAGCTCGAAGCCGTGGCTGACGATCGTCACCGCGGCATGATCCTCCGCCGCGGCATGATCGAGCGCCGCCGCAGTCTCCGCCCCCGACAGCGCGCATAATTGGAAGGTGCGCCACATGCCCGGCGCATCCTCGATCACCGTCACCGGCACCTCGATCAGATGATGGTCGATCGGCGCGATCTGCGCGGGCGGCAGCGCGATCCGGCTTTCCGCCGCCTCGGCGCCATTGTGGCTGCTGTCATAAGCGAAACCGAGCTCGGCGAGCGCGATCAGCGTATCCTCGTTCGCCGCATAGCCGCCGGCGCGAAACGCGATCGGCGCCGGCGCACCGGCGGCGACCAGCAGTTCGACCGCGCCGCGCAGCAGGTCGCGCTGCTCGGCCAACGTATATTCGTGCAGCTGGAAGCGGGCGTAATGCGCGCCGCGGTCACCGACCCGCGCCGCGGTCCAATTGGGATGGAGATGGAGCTGCACCTCCTGCCCCGCCGCGAGAATGGTATCGACCATCCGCTTGACCGGCGCGAGGCCGAAGATCAGCGCCGGCATCGGATCGACAAAGAAACATGCCTTCAAACCGTGCTCGGCGAGCAGATCGAGCTGATAGCTCAGCCCCACGCCGGCGGGTTCGATCGACCGCGCATAGATCGTTTCGACGTCGAGCCCGGCAGCGTGATGCCGCCAGGCGAATTCGGTGTCGATCGTGAGGAAGACGCGGGTCACCATGGCCCGGCCATACGGCAGGGACATGAACAATTGGTAGGGCCATCACCGTGCGTGGTAGAAGTCGTACACCTGCTGCGCGACGCCCGCCGACACGCCCGGCGCCTTCTTGAGATCCTCGAGGCTGGCGTTGCGCACCGCGCGGCCGGTGCCGAAATGCATCAGCAGCGCCTTCTTGCGCGCGGGGCCGATGCCCGGCACCTCGTCGAGCGGGCTCGCACCGATCGCCTTCGAGCGCTTGTCGCGATGCGCGCCGATCGCGAACCGGTGCACCTCGTCGCGCAGGCGCTGGAGGTAGAAGAGCACCGGGGCATTGACCGGCAGCTGGAATTCGCGCCCGTCGAGCATGTGGAACACCTCGCGCCCGTCGCGGCCGTGATGCGGCCCCTTGGCGACGCCGACCATGCACACGTCCTCGATGCCGAGATCCTCGAGCACCGCCTTGGCGGCATGGAGCTGTGGTTTGCCGCCGTCGATCAGCACCAGATCGGGCCAGGTACCGTCGTCGCGATCGGGGGCTTCGTCGAGCTGGCGCGCGAAGCGGCGGCGGAACACCTCGCGCATCATGCCGACGTCGCTGTCGGTCGCCGCCTCGTTGCCCTTGATGTTGAACTTGCGATACTGGCCCTTGCGGAAGCCCTCCGGCCCGGCGACGACCATCGCACCCAGCGCGTTCGTCCCCTGGATATGGCTGTTGTCGTAGACCTCGATCCGGTCGGGCGGCTCGGGCAGGTCGAACAGGTCCGCCACCTCGCGCAGCAGCCGCGCCTGCGTCGTGCTCTCCGCCAGCCGCCGTTCGAGCGCCTCGATCGCGTTGCGCTTGGCCTGATCCATCAGCCGCCGCCGGTCGCCGCGCTGCGGCACCGACAGCGCGACCTTGTAGCCCGCACGCTCGCCGAGCGCTTCGCCGAGCAACGCACCCTCGGTCAGATCGCGGTCGAGCAGGATCGTCTTGGGCGGCGGCACCTCCTCGTAGAATTGGGTGAGGAAGCTCGCCAGCACCTCGTCCTCGGGCACCTCGTTGGTATGCTGCGGGAAGAAGCTGCGATGGCCCCAATTCTGGCCGCCGCGAATGAAGAACGCCTGGATGCCCATCGTCCCGTCGCGGCAGGCGAGCGCGAAGACGTCGGCGTCCCCGACCCCCTCGGCGTTGATCGCCTGCGACCCCTGGACGAAGGTGAGCGCCTTCAGCCGGTCGCGGATCAGCGCGGCCAGCTCGAAATCCATGTTCTCCGCGGCCGCCTGCATCTGCGCGCCGAGCTTGGCCTGCACCTTGGTCGACTTGCCGGCGAGGAAGTCGCGGCAATCGTCGACCAGCTCCTGATATTCGTCCTTGCCCACGCGGCCGACGCACGGCGCCGAGCAGCGCTTGATCTGGTAGAGCAGGCACGGCCGGTCGCGCGTCTTGAAGAAACCGTCGGTGCAGGAGCGCAACAAGAACAGTTTTTGCAAGGCGTTGAGCGTGTTGTTGACGCTGCCCGCGCTGGCGAAGGGGCCGTAGTAATTGCCCGGCGCGCGGCGCGCGCCGCGATGCTTCTGGACGCGCGGAAAATCGTGATCGCCGCGCAGCAGGATGAACGGGAACGACTTATCGTCGCGCAGCAGCACGTTGTAGGCGGGACGATAGCGTTTGATGAGCTGCGCCTCGAGCAGCAGCGCCTCCGCCTCGTTGTTGGTGGTGACGATCGTCATCGACCGCGTCTGCGCGATCATCCGCTGCAGCCGCTTGGTCAGCCCCTTGACCTGCGTGTAATTGGCGACGCGCTGCTTGAGCGAGCGCGCCTTGCCGACATAGAGGACGTCGCCCTTGGCATCGTGCATGCGATACACGCCGGAGCGGCTCGGCAGCGTGGCGAGGACGTTGCGGATCGCGGCGATCCCCGCGTCGAGATCCGGCGTATCGGACCCGCGGACGGTGAAGGTGGCGCGTTCTTCGTTGAATCGATCGGGAGGACCGTAACCGGACATGAGCGGCATGTAGGAGTCGCGGCGGTGCGGGGCTAGAGGCTTGCGACGACGCGGGGAATTCGTCCCCCGCCAATGCGAGGAACGGGGGTTACCGCCCCGATGGCAGCGCGCGGCGGCTCTGGACCTTCTTGACCAGAGTCGACGCCCCCTCGATCGCTTCCAGATCCGCCGCCACCTTCGCGAGCAGCGTCGGCGTCATCTGCCCGCCGCTGAGCGGTGCGAGCCTGCGCAGCGACAGCGACTGGAACTTCGGCAGATTGGGGTCGTCGCTCATCCCCGGCACGTCGCGATCGAGGATCGCCTTCGCGCGCGGTTCGGCGATCAGGTCCGCGATCGGCGTATCGAGCGAATAGCCGCCCGCCGCCGGGGCGGCCGGGGTCGCCGCAGCAACGGGTGCGACCGGCGCGACAGGCTCCGCCGGCGCGGTCACCGTCTCGTCGGCCGGCAGGTCGAGCGCGAATTTGTCCGCCGCTTGCGCGGCCTGCGAGGATTGCGCCAGCATCAGCGCGGCGAACAGAAGCATCGACATCGGGCCACCTCGATCCGGCCGCGCAAGGGCGCGCCGTACCCCGTTGTAGCAGCCCCGCGCCGGTGCGAAAGGGTCAGGCCTGCGCGAACATCTTGGTGCCGACGATGCCGATCACGGTCAATGCCATGAAACACGCCTGCACCATGCCGACCTTGTCACCGAACAGCAGCACGCCGCCGATGATGACGCCGACCGCGCCGCAGCCGGTCCACACCGCATAGGCCGTACCGGCGGGCAGGCCGCGCATCGCGAGCGCGAGCAGCCCCATGTTGACGAAGGACAAAATGATCGGAACGCTCGACGCTTGCCACGTCGCGAGCGTCGCCGCCCATTTCAGGCTGAGCGCCCAGCAGATTTCGGTGAAAACGGCGACGCCCAGGATGAGCCACGACATGGATGTTACTCCTGTACGGGCTCGTGGATGCAGGACGGCGCCGGAAACCCGGGAAGAGACGCGCGTCTGAGATATGAGGGGCGGGAGGCCCCGAATTCCTCCCCCGCAAGGGGGAGGTGGCAGGCCGAAGGCCTGACGGAGGGGGAGGATACGGCGAGTTCGCCGTGTGCCGAGACACCCCCTCCACCACCGGCCTCCGGCCGGCGGTCCCCCTCCCCCGCCAAAGCGAGGGAGGAATTAAAGGATCAATTCACCCGGCTAAGCCCAGCGATCGAGCGATCGATCATCGCCCGGTCCGCCTGCGCGTCGAGCTGCTCGGCGATCAGCACCGCCGCTGCCTTCGACGCCGTCTCCGCGGCCAAAGCACGGACCTCGGCGATCGCGGTCCGCTCGGCGGCGGCGATTTTGTCTTCCGCGCGCTTGGTGCGGCGGGCCATCAGCTCCTCCGCATCATGCTTCGCCTTGGCGATGATCTGATTGGCTTCCTGCTGGGCGTGATGCCGCATCGTCACCGCATCCGCCTCGGCCGCCTTGGCCTTCGCCGCATATTCGTTGCGCAGCACCTCGGCCTCGGCACGCAGCGTCTTGGCCTCGTCGAGCTGCTGGCGAACCGCGGCGATCTGCTTGTCGAGGCTGGCGGCGATCTTCGCCGGCACCTTCACGACCAGCATGCCGATCAGCACGACGAGCGCAGCGATGCCCACCCAGCCGGTGGTGTTGAAGCCCAGCGCGGTCGCCTCGACGGCATGGTCCGCACCCGGCTCGGAAACGTTGGCAGTCAACTGGCTGCCGTCACGGACGTTCTGCGGCTGCATCGCTTCGGCCGATGCCGCATCCGAGAGATTGGCGGCGACGAGATTGCTGGCGGAATTAGCCATGCGCATTGCTCCGGCGCACCGCATCCGCGGCGGCATCGATGCTGACGGTCAGACCCGAAACCTTGGCGACCAGTTCCTGCGCGACATCCGCCGCGACAGACTGGAGGTTGAGCATCGCCTGCGCTTTGGCATTGCCGACCGCGAGGTCGTGATGCGCGAGCCGCTCGGCGAGTTCCGCATCGGCGGACCGGATCTGGCTTTCGGCCGCCTTGGCGGCCTGTGCCTTGGCGGCGGTGGTCTCGGCGAGCGCCGCGGAACGCGCCTCGTCCATCTTCAGGCGCCATGCCGCCTCGACCTGGTCGGCGGCGAGACGGGCCTGTTCGGCCGCGGCAAGGTCAGCCGCGATCTGGCCTTCACGCGCGTCCACGGTCGCGATGACCCGTGGCACCATCATCTTGCCGATCCCGAAATACAGGATGCCAAAGGTGACGAGCAGCCAGAAGATCTGCGAGGCGTAGGTGGCAGCGATCTGCGAAATCTGAGGCATTTAGGACCTTTTGCGCGACCTCGAAGAGTCGCCGGGCGCGCACGCCCGGCGGACACGTCCGATGTTAGGCGACGAAGAGCAGGATGATCATCGTCACGAAGGCGAGCAGGCCGAGCAGTTCGGCGCCCGCGAAACCGATGAACAGACGGCCCTGCTGGCTGTCCGCGGCACCCGGGTTGCGCAGCGCACCCTCGAGGAACTTGGCGAACACGTTGCCCACGCCGAGCGAGGCGAGGCCCATGCCGATCGCGGCCAGACCGGCACCGATCATCTTGGCGGCTTCTGCGTCCATGTCAAAACTCCCGTATCAAATCTAAAGGTTGGAACGAAAAACTCAGTGCAGGTTGACGGCGTCGTTGAGATAGACGCTCGTCAGCAGCGCAAAGACATACGCCTGGATGGCGGCGACCAGCAGCTCGAGCAGCGTGATGCCGATCATCAGCAGGAAGCTGGGCAGCGAGATCAGCAGGCCGTAGCCGGCACCAAGGTTGAGACCGCTGATGACGAACGCGGCGAGCACCTTGAGCAGGATATGCCCCGCGGTCATCGCGACGAACAGTCGCAGACCCAGCGAGAAGGGGCGCACCAGGAAGCTCATCAGCTCGACGACGAAGATCAGCGGGATCATCAGCTTCGGCGTGCCGTGCGGCACGAACAGGCTGAAGAAGTGGAAGCCGTGCTTGCCGAAGCCGACGATCAGCACGATCGCGAAGCTGATCACCGCGAGCACACCGGTGACGGTAAGGTGGCTGGTGATGGTGAACGGATGCCAGCCCGGCACGATGCCGACCGGAGTCAGGCCCCAGATGTTGGCGAAGAGGATGAACATGAACAACGAGAAGACGTAGGGGACAAAACGCTTGCCCTGCGGCCCGATATTCGACGTCAGCATGTTCGAGACGAAGCCGGTGAAGCCCTCGACCGCGGCCTGCCAGCGGCCGGGGACGAGCTCGCGCTTCATTCCGCCGAGCATGAACAGCCACAGGCTGGCGAGCGTGATCACCATCCACAACGCCGAGTTGGTGAACGAGATGTCGTATCCCGCGACGACCCAATGCCGAACGAACAAAGGTTCGATCAGGAACTGGTGCATCGGATCGATCTTGCTGCCCGATTCTGCCGCCACTTGGCCCGTTCGCTCCCTAATACGACAAACGCCCGGTTATTCCGGGCGTTCGCCTGCAATCCGAATGATCTGCCTGAACGCGACGGCGATTCCTAGGAACAGCATCACGATCAGCGCCCATGGGGTCGTGCCAAACCAGCGGTCGATACACCAGCCGATCAGCGCACTGCCGACGAGGCTTCCGATCAGGGCCGCGAGCACGCGATTGCCGAGCGAATATCCCGCATCGGCCGTCGGCGCCCCCTGCCCCGTCCGCAACGCTTCGGCATGCCGGGCTTCCTTCAGCCGCTCGTCGAGCGCGGAAAGCCGCGGATCGTCCGCGCTGGTGAAGTCTCGCCCGGTCTCGTCTTCCGCCACGCGCATACCCTCGCCTGTTAATGCCAGCCGGGGGAGAAAACGCGCGGGGCGAGCGATCCCGCCAAGGCGTGGCCCGTTTAGGTGGGGGGTGCCGGGGTGTCAACCGTCTGGTTCCCCGATGGGTTTGGCGAGACATAAGTCCTCCCCGCCAAGGGGAGGACTTACCTTACTTGCAGCGTGGGTCGAGTTCGGGGGTGCCGGTGTTTTCCTTCCACTGGCCGGACGGCGTCTTGTACATCTCGCCCTGGCCGACCTTCGCCACCAGATTGCAGCCGCTGGTGAAGGCGAATTGCTCCACCGTCGCGCCGCTCGCCTGCGCGCTCGCGGTATAGGCGGCCTTGCGCTTGATGTTGATGTCGCGGACCAGCGCCTGCACCGACGCGCCGCCGCTCACCACGCCGAGATAGCCGTCGGGCTGTTCGCCGACCTGCTTCGCCTCGCGCGCGGCGGCATAGGCCGGGTCGCGCTGCGCCATCGCCATCGTCGACAGCCCCAGCAGGGCCACCGCGCCGGCAACGATCAAAAGCTTCGTCTTCATATCAGAATATCCCAGGATTCTGCTGGATCAGCGACTTCGCCTCGCCATCGAGACGATAGACGACCTCCTGCGTGACGCTGATGTTGAGGTTGATCTCGATCGGCTTGTCGGGCGCCGAGACGTTGATGCAGCCACCAAGCGTCGTCGCCGCCAGACCGATCCCGGCCAGCCCCGTCATGCGTCTCAAGGTCGTGATTCGCTGCTCCATCTTCAATCCTGTTTCGGTCATGGCACGAGTCCGCTTGCGGGGGGCTGAATGGGGGCGCTCTGGCGCTGCTGCTGCTGCCGTTCGAGCAGCGCGGGCAGGTTGCGCTGGATCAGCCGGCTGGGGTCGTAGAAGGACTGCGCCGAATCGAGCAGCCCGCGGAAGGGCGCCTTGATCCGGATGTTGAACACGAACGGCAGCCGCTGCAGCCGGCGGACGAGGAAGTTGCTCTTCGCCCCCTGCCCCTGCGTCACGCCGGCGAAGCGCACCTCGGTCACCATCTCGCCGGCGAGCGGCCCGTTCATGCCGATCGTCAGGTTGCGATAGCGCAGCGATTTCAGCGCCTGGAAGGCGATATTGCCCCACAGCCCCAGATCCTTTTGCGACAGGTCGCCGACATAGGCGAGGCTGCCGCCGCCCGGTCGCACCGCGAGCCGCCCGCCCTCGATCCGGCCGCCCTGCACGTCGAAGATCATCGGCAGTTCGCCGTCGAAGACGCCGGTCGCGGACAGGTTCTTGAAATCGAACTGTTCGAGGAACTGGTCCGCCGCCGCGCCCTGGATGCGGAAGGTCATCCGCCGCGCCGCGGCTTCGGTGAAGTCGAGCGTCGTCGGCAGCAGCGTCATCGTGCCGCCGGCGAACGGCCAGCGGCCGCTGTCGATCCGCACGCGCAGATCGGGGAGCAATTGATAGACGATCGTGCCGTCGGTCACCGCGATGCCGGGATTGACCGTCTTGATCGTCGCCACCTGCGCCGGCGCGCTCGCCAGCCCGAGCAGGTCGGTGAAGCGCAGCGTCGTGCTGATCCCGGTGACCGGGCCGAAGGCGGCGGCGAGATCGGTGTCCTTCGTCGCGAACGTGCCGGTCGAGCCGACGCCGTCGGGGCTCCACGCGATATGGCCATCGCCGGTGACGCTGCCGCGCACGTCGGCAACGACGCCGAAGGTCAGCCGGGTGAGCAATTCGGGCTGGAAGTCCTTGGTGAAGGCGATCCCCGGCACGGTCAGATCGGCGGTGCCGCGGCCGCTCGCCAGCGTATGGCCGATCGCGACATCGGCGACCTTCACGTTCTTCATCGGCTCGTAGAGCGTGCCGCGCGCGGCGATCGCGCCGTTGACAAGGTCGAGCGTGACGTCGCGCACCGCCAGCGTCTTGAAGCGCGGATCGGGCGCGGCATCGTCGACCGTCATCGTCGCCGTCAGCCGCAGCGCGCCGCCGCGCAGCGACCAGTCGCCCGCCGCCGCGCCGAGCAGCAGCGGCACGTTGGCGATCTGGCCCGCGCCGCCGCCGAACGTGCCGGCGACGCCGCCGCCGGCGATCCGGCCGGTCAGTTGCGCGAGATCGATGCGGGTGATGCGTTCAGGACTGCCCAGCCGCGCGGCGACGCTGTCGAGCACGAAGCCGCCGTCGCCAAGCCGCAATTGGGCGCCGCTTGCCGCAACGGTCAGCGGCGTCTGTCCGAGCCGCCCCGCCAGTCGCACCGCCGGCAGCCGTGCGCCGCCGGCCAGTCGTCCATCCGCCAGCGTAACCATCGCGCCGGCGATCGGGCAGAGCGTCGTGCGCAGCGGATCGAGCACCAGCCCCGCCACCGCCAGCCGCTGGATCGCGACCGGGGTACATGCGGGATTGGCGACCAGCGTCCCGCGTCCGTTCCAGCGCAGATCGACCGGCAGCGCCAGGCCATCGACCCGGCCGTCGCCGAGCGGCCCCGACAGCGCGACGCGCGTGGCGATCCGCGTCGCTCCCCCCGGTGTCGCGGTGAAGACGACCGGCGCCAGCGCCAGCCGTGCGCCGCCGGCGGCATAGGGTGCGATCGTCGCGCGGCCGGTGATCGGTGCGCCGACGCGGGCCTGTGCCAGTGCGACCTGCGCGTCGGGCAACCCCCCGCCGGCCATGGCGAGCCGCGTATCGATGCGTAGCCGCGTACCGGGCCAGCCGAAGGTCAGCCCCGCACCGCCAGCGATCCGCAGCCGGGCGCCGCTCGCCGATTGCAGCGACGCGGCGGTGACGCGCGCCTGCCCCGCGCCGCCGCTCTGCCGGACCGCCAGCGCCGCCGACCCGCCGAACCCGTTCGCCGCGCCCCGCACCGCCTGCGACACGGCGGCGATCAGCGGCGCGGCCGGCGTTCCCGCGCCGGTCGTGGCCCCGATGCTCGGCAGCCCATCGGCCGCGATGCGCGCGTCGGCGACGCGGACGGTGCCGGCGAAGGCCTGTACCGCACCGATCCGATAGCGTCCCGCCATCCCCAACGTCCCCGCGGACGCGCCGGCGATCGCCACATTGCTGGCGGTGAGGTCCGCGGTCCCGCCGGTCGCCTGCGCCGCCCCGTCGAAGGTCACGTCGCCGCGCAGCCCGGCGACCCGGGCACCGGCGCCGCGGACCGGCCCGCTCGCCAGCCGCGCGCTGCCGCGCCAGCCGTCCAGCGCCGGCGTCAGCACCACGTCGATATCCGCCCCGCCGCGCCGCACGTCGACGCCGGCGCAGCGCCCGGCGGCGACCTGAACCGGCCCCCGCAATCGCGGCGCACCGGCGATCACCGCGACCCTGAGCGCCGCGCGCAGCCCGTCCGCGCCGCAGTCGCCCTGCGCCAGCCGATCGCTCACCACCGCCGCGGTGCCGGCAAAGCCGCCGTCCAGCCGTCCGCGCCCGGCGATGCGCAGCCCCGCGACGCCGAGCGGCGTCTCCAGCCGCATCCGTGCATCCGCGATGTCGACATCCAGCGCCGGCAGCGCGAAGGCCTTGCCCGACGACGGCGGGATCAATTTGTCGATCTCGCCCAGCGACAGCCGTCCGTCGATCATCCGCCCGCGCAACCGCACGTGTCCGGCGCGCACCGCGTCGAGGCTGGCGCCGCCGAAGCCGATCCGCGTCCGCGTCTCCAGCCAGTCGGCGACGAGATCGGGATCGCGGGGATCGCCGATCACCACGTTGGTCAGCCGCTGCCGCCCGAACCCCAGATCGCGCACGTCGTAGCGCGCGACGACGCCGCGCCTGGCGAGTTCGCCGTCGATGACCCGGCTGGCGATCGGCTTGCGCTCGACCCACAGACCGATCAGCGCGACGAGGACGACGAGCGCCGCGCCGAGCGCGATCCGCCGCCGTCGGCTCCACGACGCGAAGCGGCGTTGCCGCGCGGGCGCATCGTTCAACTCGTCCACGCCCTCGCCCATCGTCGCCCCTCATAGGCGGGGGCGATGCATCCGCGCAATTGCGCCCATGCCGGACCAACGATAGCCTCCGCCGCGATGGCCGCTCCCCCTTCCCCGCCGGGTGACACCGCCGGCCACCGCGAACGGCTGCGCGGGCGGCTGCTCGCCGGTGGCGGCGACGCGTTGCTCGACCATGAGCTGATCGAATATCTGCTGATGCTCGCGATTCCGCGGATCGACACCAAGCCGATCGCCAAGGCGCTGCTGCGCGAGTTCGGCGGTATCGGCGGGCTGCTCGCCGCCGACGTCGAGGCGCTCGGCCGCGTCAGGGGCGTCGGCCCCTCCGCCGCCGCCGCGATCAAGATCGCGCATGGAATCGCGATCCGGCTGCTTCGAGCCGAAGCGACCGACCGCCCGATCCTGAGCAATTGGCAGGCGCTGCTCGATTATTTGCGCGCCGACATGGCGCATCACGGCATCGAGCGGTTCCGCGTCCTCCACCTCAACACGCGCAACATGCTGATCCGCGACGAAATCATGAGCGAGGGCTCGATCGATCAGGCGGCGGTCCAAGTCCGCGAGGTGATCCGCCGCGCGATCGACCTGGGCTCGGCGGCGATCATCCTCGTCCACAACCATCCCTCGGGCGACCCCGCCCCCAGCCGCGCCGACATCGCCATCACCCGCACCATCGCCGACGCCGGCGCGGCGATGGGCATCGTGCTGCACGACCACATCATCATCGGCGTCAACGGCCATGTCAGCCTGAAGGCGCAGGGTCTGATCTGAGACCCTCGCCGGCATGACGAAAAAGGCCGCCGGTTCGCACCGGCGGCCTCGTTCTCGTCATCGGGCCGGTACTGGCGGCACGGTTACGACTGCGCCTTGCTCAAGAAGCCGATCAGTTCGGGTTGCGAAATCGACTGGCTCTTGTCGGTGTCGGCCTGGGCGAAGGCGGCGCTTACCCATTTCTTGGTCACGGCGCTTTCGGCGCTCGCCTTGGGATCGCTCGCCTGCTTCAGCTTGACCATCCAGCTGGCGAATTCCGCCTTTTCGAGCTTGCCGTCCTGATTGGCGTCGTAGGTCGGGAATTCGGTCTGCACCACGGTCGCGACCTGATCGGCGCCCGCTGCGGGCTGCGTCGTCGCCGTCTGCGCGCCGTCGGTTGCAGTCGTCGTATCCGCTGGCGCCGTCGATTGCGGCTGCGCCTCAACAGATCCCGATCCCGGCACAGTTTGTCCCGGTATCGCCTGCGTCGGTGCAGTATTCGTCTGCGTTTGCGCCAGAGCCGGCGCGGAGAGCGTGATCACTCCGGCGAGAAGAGCATATTTCAGCATTATCTGTCTCCCATCGTTCTACATGAAGCATGCGACGATCGACTGTGCCGACCGCGTCGCATACTTGATGTGGGAAATGATTCTGCCGATACAATGGTTCCGGATCGGGAGGTTTGTCCCGGACCGCGCACGCTGCTACTGCGCCGCAGAAATCCGCGAGTCGGGCCGAAATGGCCGCGACGAGCCGTGCTCCCGTCAGGACGAAGGAACACCATGGTCCCCCGTTATTCCCGCCCCGAGATGACCGCGATCTGGACCCCGGAGGCGCGCTTCCGCATCTGGTTCGAGATCGAGGCGCATGCCACCGACGCGCTCGCCGACCTCGGCGTCGTGCCAAAGGAAGCCGCCGAGGCGCTGTGGGCATGGTGGCGCACCGATCCCGCCATCGACGTGCCCGCGATCGACGCGATCGAGGCGGTCACCAAGCATGACGTCATCGCCTTCCTCACCTGGGTGGCGGACAATGTTGGCGATCAGGCGCGCTTCATGCACCAGGGCATGACCTCGTCGGACGTGCTCGACACCTGCCTCGCGGTGCAGCTGGCGCGCGCCGCCGACATCCTGCTCGCCGACCTCGATGCGTTGCTCGCGGTGCTCAAGCGTCGCGCGGTCGAGCACAAGATGACGCCGACGATCGGCCGCAGCCACGGCATCCATGCCGAGCCGGTTACCTTCGGCCTCAAGCTGGCGCAGGCCTATGCCGAGTTCGACCGTTGCAAGACCCGGCTGATCGCGGCACGCGCCGATATCGCCACCTGCGCGATCTCGGGCGCGGTCGGCACCTTCGCCAATATCGATCCGTCGGTGGAGGAGCATGTCGCCGCGAAGCTCGGCCTGTCGGTCGAGCCGGTCTCGACGCAGGTCATCCCGCGCGACCGCCATGCGATGTTCTTCGCCACGCTGGGCGTCATCGCCTCGTCGATCGAGCGGCTCGCCACCGAGGTCCGCCATCTCCAGCGCACCGAAGTGCTCGAGGCGGAGGAATATTTCTCGCCCGGCCAGAAGGGCTCGTCGGCGATGCCGCACAAGCGCAATCCGGTGCTGACCGAGAACCTCACCGGCCTCGCGCGGATGGTGCGCGGCTATGTCACGCCGGCGCTGGAGAATGTAGCGCTGTGGCACGAGCGCGACATCTCGCACTCGTCGGTCGAGCGTTATATCGGCCCCGACGCGACGATCACGCTCGACTTCGCGCTCGCGCGCCTCACCGGCGTGATCGACAAGCTGCTCGTCTACCCTGAGCGGATGGACAAGAATCTCAACAAGATGGGCGGGCTCGTCCATTCGCAGCGCGTGCTGCTCGCGCTCACCCAGGCGGGCGTCAGCCGCGAGGATTCGTATCGCCTCGTCCAGCGCAACGCGATGAAGGTGTGGGAATCGGACGGCCGGCTCTCGCTGCTCGAATTGCTCAAGGCCGATCCCGAGGTCACCGCGGCGCTGTCGCCGGCGCAGCTCGAGGAGAAGTTCGACCTCGGCTATCACCTCAAGCACGTCGACACGATCTTCGCACGCGTGTTCGGGTAAGGCGAAGTCCTCCCCCTTGCGGGGGAGGATTGCATCACCTCACACCCATTGCGCCAGCCAGTCGGCGAGCCCCTGCGGCGATAGCGAGCGCGCATCCGCCAACGCGGTCTCGCGCCCGGCATTGACCAATTTGTCGGTCCGGGGATCGACGATCAGCAGCGCCGGCACGCCGGCCAGCCGTCCCTTGATCCCGTAACGTGCCGGAATGTCGAGGTTCCTGTCGAACCGGCCGATATCCACCGTGACCACTTCGTAATGCCGCGCGACGAAGCCGCGCATCGTCGGCAGCTCCATCACTCCGGCGAGCAACCGGCAGTCGAGACACCAATTGCCGCCGAGATCGATCAGCAGCTTCTTGTGTCCCTTGAGCGCACGCGCCTTGGCCGCGGCGACCGCTGCCTTGGCATCGGCATTGCCGTCATAGGGCAAGGGCAAAGGCTGCGACAATTGCTCGAAGCTCGTCGCTCCCACCCGCGGTGCGGCAACGCGCGCATCGACGGCGGCAGGTAGCGTAAGTGCGGCAATGGCGAGTGCGGCAGCGAAGGATAGACGAGGCATCCGGATCTCCTGACGGAAAGACGGCAGTGTGACCTATCGTGCCGCCGCCTGACAAGCCGGACGGCCCCAAGCAAATGTTGCAGTTGCGTGAAACGCACTTGGGCATGCAAGCAACAATATTGCGATATCAAGCAATTATCGCCATCTCCCGCTTACCGGATATTCCTCCGGTATCGGAGACCTTCCATGCGCATGTTCGAAACCGCAGCCAGCAGCGTGCTGGCGATCGCGGCTCAGGCGCTGGTGGTCGGGGTGATCATTTCAACCCTTTGACCCATCGGCCCGCCCGCCCCCTTGTCCTTATCGGCCGAGAGGGCGCGGCTTGGGGCCGCAGATTCAACGGCGTGCATAACGCGCCGCGAATTCCCGCTCGGGCATGACGAGATAGCGGATCATGTCGATGAATGCCCATGGCGCGGTGACGAGCATTCCGACGACGGTGATCGTCATCACCAACATCACGATCCCCGATCCGGTCCGCCCCAGATAGAAACGGTGGATACCGAGCGTCCCGAGAAAGAAGGCGAGCACCGCCGCGACGATCTTGTTGCGATCGGTCACCGGCTCGCGCGACGCTGGCGGCGGCGGCGCCGTGGCGACACCGCGGGCAGATGGCATCGGAAAGACGCTGAGCGCACGATCGCCTTCGGCCTCGAAATCGACCTGGAGGCCGATCGCCGGTTCGCCGCGCTGCGCCCAATCTTCAGGGGTAAAGCGATAGCGCCGACCGTCGTCGCCGGCGACCAGCCCCTCGCCGGTCCGCTGATCCACCCCCAACACCTGTCCGCGCATGCATGTCCCCCGATCTATGACGCGCGCATCATCCGCATCCGCGGCGTGGGCGCAAGATGGCGTGGGACCAGAGCCGACATCAGACCATCACCCGTCACCCCGGCCTTGCGCCGGGGCCCCGCTTTTGAGGGGGTGAAGGAAGCGGGATGCCGGATCAAGTCCGGCATGACGGATAGGTCGGGCGACCGTATCGGCCCAAAATCACTCCGCCGCGAATACGCCCTTCAATTTGGCGAAGAAGCCCTGACTGTCGGGGCATTCGTCGCCCGTCTCGGTCTCGCGGAATAGTTCGAGCAATTCGCGCTGTCGCACCGATAGTTTCGTCGGCGTCTCGACCTCGATCTGCACGACGAGATCGCCCTGCCCGCGCCCCTGCAACACCGGCATGCCGGCACCGCGCTGGCGCAGTTGCTTGCCCGACTGGATCCCGGCCGGGATCTTGATCTCGTGCGTCCGCCCGTCGAGCCCGGGGATCGACAATGCGCCACCGAGCGCTGCGGTCGTGAAGCTGATCGGCGCGCGCGCGAACAGGGTGGTGCCCTCGCGCTCGAAGATCGGATGCCGCTTGACGTGCAGGAAGATGTACAGGTCGCCCGCCGGCGCGCCGCGCGGCCCCGCCTCGCCCTCGCCGGACAAACGGATGCGCGTGCCTTCGTCCACGCCGGGCGGCACGTTGACGCTCAGCGTCTTGGTCTTCTCGACCCGACCCTCGCCGCGGCAGTCCGGGCAGGGATCGGCGATGATCTCGCCCGCGCCCTGACACACCGGACAGGCACGCTCGACGACGAAGAAGCCCTGCTGCGCGCGCACCTTGCCGTGGCCGTTGCACTGGCGGCAGGTCGAGGCATGCGTCCCGGGCTTGGCGCCCGAGCCGTGGCACGTGTCGCATTGCGCCGAGACGTCGACGGTGATCTCGGTCGCCTTGCCATGGAACGCCTCTTCGAGGCTGACTTCCATGTCGTAGCGCAGATCGGCACCACGGCGCTGCTGCGCCCGGCCACCGCCACGCGCACCGCCCATGAACTCGCCGAACACCGATTCGAAGATGTCGGAGAAGCCGCCGAAGTCCTGCGCGCCGCCACCGCCGCCGCCGTTCTGGAACGCGGCATGACCGTAGCGATCATAGGCCGCGCGCTTCTGCGGGTCCTTCAGGACCTCATAGGCTTCGCTGACCGCCTTGAACTTGGCTTCGCTGTCCTTGCACCCGGCATTCTTGTCCGGGTGATATTTCATCGCGAGCTTGCGATAGGACGACTTGATCGTCGCGCCGTCCGCGCCGCGCTCGCATTCGAGCAATTCGTAATAATCGACTGTGCTGCTCATGATCGCCTCGCCGCCCCCCGGCCGTCACCCCGGCGCATGCCGGGGCCTCCCCGATGACGGGAGCTGCCGGCGCGCAGGCCACCGGCGAAGCATCGCTTCGCCGGGACCGCCGCAGGCATGACGGTGGAGATCATGGATGTTACGCCTTGTGGTCGTCGACTTCCGAGAATTCGGCATCGACCACATCGTCCTTCGGTGCCTCACCGGCACCGCCTTCGGGCGAGGCATCGGCCTGGGCCTGCTTCTCGTAGATCGCCTGGCCGAGCTTCATCGCGACCTGCGCGAGCGCCTGGCTCTTCTCGGTCATCTGATCGGCATCCCCGGTCTCGACCGCCGCCTTGGCGGCGTCGATCGCCGACTGGATCTCGCCCTTCAGCGCCTCGTCGACCTTGTCGCCATTGTCGGCGAGCTGCCGCTCGGTCGTGTGGATCAGCGATTCGGCGTTGTTCTTCGCCTCGGCGCCGGCCCGACGCTTCTTGTCCTCCTCGGCGAACTTCTCCGCGTCGCGGACCATCTGCTCGATGTCGTTGTCCGACAGACCACCAGATGCCTGGATGCGGATCTGCTGCTCCTTGCCCGTGCCCTTGTCCTTGGCCGAGACGTTGACGATGCCGTTGGCGTCGATGTCGAACGTGACCTCGATCTGCGGCACGCCGCGCGGCGCCGGCGGGATGCCGACCAGATCGAACTGGCCGAGCAGCTTGTTGTCCGCCGCCATCTCGCGCTCGCCCTGGAACACGCGGATCGTCACCGCGCCCTGGTTGTCGTCAGCGGTCGAATAGGTCTGCGACTTCTTGGTCGGGATCGTCGTGTTGCGGTCGATCATCCGGGTAAACACGCCACCCAGCGTCTCGATGCCGAGCGACAGCGGCGTCACGTCGAGCAGCAGCACGTCCTTGACGTCACCCTGCAGCACGCCCGCCTGGATCGCGGCGCCCATCGCGACGACCTCGTCCGGGTTGACGCCGGTGTGCGGCTCCTTGCCGAAGAAGTTCTTCACCGCCTCGCGGACCTTCGGCATGCGCGTCATGCCGCCGACGAGGACGACCTCGCTGATGTCGTCGGTCTTCACGCCGGCATCGGCGAGCGCCTTCTTCATCGGCTCGATCGTCCGCTTGATCAGGTCGTCGACGAGACGCTCCAGATCGGCGCGGCTGATCGTCTTGACGAGATGCTTCGGGCCGTTCTGGTCGGCGGTGATGAACGGCAGGTTCACCTCGGTCGAGGCTGCCGACGACAGCTCGATCTTCGCCTTCTCGGCGGCTTCCTTCAGACGCTGGAGCGCCAGCTTGTCCTTGGCGAGGTCGATGCCCTCGTCCTTCTTGAAGCCTTCGGCGAGATATTCGACCAGCTTGTTGTCGAAATCCTCACCGCCGAGGAAGGTGTCACCGTTGGTCGCCTTCACCTCGAACACGCCGTCGCCGATCTCGAGGATCGAGACGTCGAACGTGCCGCCGCCGAGATCGTAGACCGCGATCGTCTTGCCGTCCTGCTTCTCGAGGCCGTAGGCGAGCGCCGCCGCGGTCGGCTCGTTGATGATGCGCAGCACCTCGAGGCCGGCGATCTGGCCGGCGTCCTTGGTCGCCTGACGCTGCGCGTCGTTGAAATAGGCCGGAACCGTGATGACCGCCTGCGTCACCGTCTCGCCGAGATAGCTCTCGGCGGTTTCCTTCATCTTCTGCAGCGTGAAGGCGCTGATCTGCGACGGCGAATAATCCTTGCCGCCGGCCTGCACCCATGCGTCGCCGTTCTGGCCGCGCACGATGTGGTACGGAACCAGCTCGGTGTCCTTCTTGGTGATCGGATCGTCGAACCGGCGGCCGATCAGGCGCTTCACCGCGAAGATCGTGTTGTCGCCGTTGGTGACGGCCTGACGCTTCGCCGGCTGGCCGACCAGCCGCTCGCCGTCCTTGGCGAAGGCGACGATCGACGGCGTGGTGCGCGCGCCTTCCGCATTCTCGATCACCTTGGGCTTGCCGCCCTCCATCACTGCGACGCAGCTGTTGGTCGTGCCGAGGTCGATACCGATTACTTTAGCCATGTGTGCTTACTGAGCCCCTCACATACGAAACGATGGCAAAATTCATTGCCGGACGCAGGGAACTTTTGCCCCGTTACGGCAGCGAAAGCTCCTGTGTATGGCGGCGATATAGGTGGGGTTCCGCTTGCCGCAAGACGGTGGCGACCATAGGGCTGTGACAGAAATGATCGCATGTGCGGGAAGAGGAGCGACGATGCGCCGGACGCGAGTGGGAACGATGCTGGTGCTCGCCGCTGCACTGGCCGGCTGCGGCGGACCCGACCGGGTCGAGGTGGACGACGCCTGGATCCGCCTGCCGGCGGTGCCGGGCCGGCCGGGTGCGGCCTATTTCACGCTGCACGGCGGGCGGTCCGACGCGACGCTGATCGACGTCACCGCCAACATCGCGGTGCGCGCCGAGATGCACGAGAGCATGACCGGCCGGAACGGCATGGCCGCGATGAAGCCGCTCGCCCAAGTGGCCGTGCCGGCGAAGACCGAGGTCGCCTTCACTCCGGGCGGCCGCCACGTCATGCTGTTCGACATCAATTCCAAGGCGAAGGCGGGCAAGATCTACAAGCTGACGCTCAACTTCGGCAATGGCGGCCGGCTGTACGTCGACGCGATGACGGTGGGCGCAGCCGCGCCGGCGCCCGATTTCTGATGGCGGATGCACGCCGCCCCCTCACCGCAGGCGAACGCGCGCTCGCGGCGTCGGTCTTCCGCGACACGATCGACTATGACGCGGTGCGCCTGTCGCGCAGCAAATGGGCGTTCTTCCAGCCGCGCGACACGGTGATGGCGCCGCGCGGCTGCATTCACTTCCACCCCAAGGGGCAGGGCTGGCGCGACGATTTCGCCGCCGCTGCGCTCACCGACCAGGGGCTGTTCATCCACGAGATGGTCCACATCTGGCAGCATCAGCGCGGCATCTTCCTGCCGCTCGCGCGCCATCCGTGGTGCCGCTACGATTATGCGATCAAGCCCGGCCAGCCGCTCCACCGCTACGGCATCGAGCAACAGGGCGAGATCGTCCGTCACGCCTTCCTGCTCCGCCACGGCGCGCGCGTACCCGGCGCGCCGAGCCTCGCGCAATATGAGACGCTGCTGCCGTTCGGCTGAGCGCCCGCCGCAAGACCTTCCGTTCGCCCTGAGCCTGTCGAAGGGTGGGTGAGTCTCAATGCCCCTTCGACAGGCTCAGGGTCAACGGGGGATGATTTACAGCATGTCGAAGTCGATCGCGCCATGCCGGTCGAGCGTGCGCGGCGCCTCGGGCATCGGATATTTGAGCCCGGTCGCGCAGTTGAACAGCACCACCCGCTCGTCCTCGTCAACCTCGCCGATGCGCAGCGCCTCGCGATAGGCGGCGAGCGTCGCGCCGCCTTCCGGACACAGCAGCAGTCCGTCCTTGCGCGCCGCCTCGTCGACCGCCTTGAGGATCGCGGGATCGCCGACCCCCAGCGCCTTGCCGCCGCTCGCGCGCACGGCGCGCAGGATCAGGAAGTCGCCCACCGCCTTGGGCACGCGGATCCCCGCCGCGACGGTATGCGCATCCTCCCAGCGTTCCGCATGTTCGACGCCGTCCTCGAAGGCGCGGACGATCGGCGCGCACCCCGATGCCTGCACCGCATACATGCGCGGCCGCTTGGCGCCGATCCAGCCGAGCGCCTCCAGTTCGTCGAACGCCTTCCACATGCCGATCAGGCCGGTGCCGCCGCCGGTCGGGTAGAAGATCGCATCGGGTAGCTCCCAGCCGAATTGCGCGGCGAGCTCCAGCCCCATCGTCTTCTTGCCCTCGATCCGGTACGGCTCCTTGAGCGTGGAGAAATCGAACCAGCGTCCCTCGGCGGCGCCCTTGCCGACGATCGCGCCGCAATCGTCGATCAGGCCGTTGACCCGCCACACCCGCGCGCCCTGCATCGCGATCTCGCGCACGTTCACCTCGGGCGTATCCTCGGGGCAGAAGACGATCGTCTCGATCCCCACCCGGGTCGCATAAGCGGCAAGCGCCGCGCCGGCATTGCCGTTGGTCGGCATCGCGATGCGGGTGACGCCAAGCTCCTTGGCCATCGCCACCGCCATCACCGGCCCGCGCGCCTTGAAGCTGCCGGTCGGCAACCGCCCCTCGTCCTTGACCCAGACGTTGGCACTGCCCGCGCTTTTTGGGATCGGGATCAGCGGCGTCTCGATCTCGCCGAGGCTGACGACATCCTCGGTGCGCCGCACCGGGAGCAGCTCGCGCCACCGCCACATGTCGGTCTGCCGCGCCGCCAGCGCGTCGCGTGACAGGGTCGCCGTCACCGCGTCGAGGTCGTAGCGCACCAGCAACGGCCGGCCGGCGCGGGATAGACCATGCAGCCGATCCGCCTCGTAGCGCTCGCCGGTCAGCGAGCATTCGAGATGCGTGACGAAGGTCGGGCGATCGGTGGTGAGATTGGGGTTCATGGCGACGATACTAGCCTTGCCAATGGCATAGCGTCCACTTGATTGAAGTGCAGATCGTAGTTACGATTAGCTATGGACATCACGTTCGATCCGGCGAAGGACGTGATCAATCGCACCAAACATGGCGTGTCGCTGGCCTTCGGTGAGCGCATTTGGGCCGATGATGCGGCGGTGATCGTTCCGACTATCCGCGTCGAAGATGGCGAGCGGCGCTTCAGGGCGATCGGTATGGTGGAAGGACGCTTGTGGACCGCGGTCCATGTTTATCGGGATCAGACGATCCGGATGATCTCGGTCAGGAGAAGCAATGATGGCGAACGCCGTATCTACGATAGCAATTAAGGCCGATCCGAACGATCCCGAGGACGGCGATATCACCGAAGAAGCGCTGCAACAGGCGCTGGCGGAACGGCGTGAGCGCCTGCGCCGACGTGGTGCCCAAGCAACGCCGACCAAGAAGCAGGTGACTTTACGCCTCGATCCCGACGTGATCGACAAGTTCCGCGCCACCGGTCCGGGCTGGCAGGCGCGGATCAACGATGTTTTGAAGGCGGCGCAGGTCTGATCCCGCGCCGCCGCGCACCTCAATCCGGCTTCTTCGCCACGCCGACCAGCGCCGGGCGCAGCAGGCGATCCTTGAGCATATAGCCCGCCTGCATCTCCTGCACGATCGTGCCGGGCTCGGCATCGCTCGGCACTTCCATCATCGCCTGATGCTTGTTGGGATCGAGCATCGCGCCCATCGCCTCGACCTTGGTGATGCCGTTGCGCGTGAACACGCTGTCCAGCTCGCGCCCGGTCGCTTCCAGACCGGTGACCAGCCCCTTCAGCCGCTCGTCGCCGCGCAGGTCGGCGGGGATCGCCGACAGGCCGCGCGCCAGATTGTCGGCGACCGACAGAATGTCGCGCGCGAACGAGGTGGTCGCATAGTTGCGCGCGTCGGCCACTTCCTTCTCGGTACGGCGGCGGACGTTCTGGATCTCCGCCTGCGCATAGAGCGTCTGCTGCTTGGCGTCGGCGAGCTGGTTCTCGAGGTCGGCGATCCGCGCCGCCGCATCGTCATGCTCCGCCACTTCGGGAGCGGCCTCCGCCGTCTCCTGGCGCAGTGCTTCTACGTCGATCTTGGTCTCTTCGGTCATGTAGGTCCCTGTAGTGTCAGCCCATCAAACGGGCGAGCGTTGCCGCCGTGAAATCCACCATGGGCACGACGCGCGCATAGTTCAACCGCGTCGGCCCGATCACCCCGACCACGCCGACCACCCTGCCGCCGGGTCCGCGGAACGGCCGCGCGATCACCGAAGACCCTGACAAGGCGAACAATTTGTTCTCCGCGCCGATGAAGATGCGGGTCGCGTCGCCGGCGCTCGCGCTGTCGAGCAATTGCGCGATTTCCTGTTTGCCCTCGAGATCGTCGAGCAGGTCGCGCACCCGGTCGAGGTCGGCAGCGGCGGCGGCGTCGATCAGCCGCCCCTGGCCGCGCACGATCAGCACCGGCCGCCGTGCGCCATCCTCGCTCCACACCGCAAGGCCGGCTTCGACCAGCGCCCGCGCCGCGCCGTCGAGTGCCGCCTCGCCCTCCGCCATCTGCCGCCCGACGCGGGCCCGCGCCTCGGCGAGCGTCAGGCCAGACAGCGTCGCGGTCATGTAATTGCCCGCCTCGACCAAGGCCGAGGGCGTCATCCCGGCGGGCAATTGGATCACCCGGTTCTCGACCGACCCGTCCTCGCTGACCAGTACCGCCATCGCCTGATCGGGCGACAGCGCGACGAAGCCGATCGAGCGCAGCGCCAGCTCACGCTTGGGCACCATCACCAGCCCCGCACAGGCCGACAGGCCGGACAGCGCCGCGGTCGTCGCCGCCAGCGCCTCTTCGACCGGACCGCGATGCCCGGCGCGCGCCTCGATCGCCGCGCGTTCCTCGGCGGAGGGTTCGAGCGCCTGCATCATCCCGTCGACGAACAGGCGCAGGCCGCGTTCGGTCGGAATGCGGCCGGCGCTGGTATGCGGACTGGCGAGCAGCCCCAGTTCCTCCAGCTCCTGCATCACCCCGCGGATCGACGCCGGCGACAGATTGAGGCCGGAGGCGATCGCGATCGTCTTCGACCCCACCGGCATGCCGTTTTCGACATAGCCGTCGACCACCGCACGAAAGATGTCGCGGGCGCGATCGGTAAGCTCGGTGACCGGTGGTGCCATATGCCTTATCTAGGGCGCGCGCCGTCGCCGATAAAGGCGCCGATCGGCAACACCTGCGGCGCCTCCCGCAACGCGCGGAACATCGCGGCATTCTGCGCCATGTCGCAGCCGAAATAGGCGTCGAGATGCGATGCCGCGGCGCCACCGCCCGTCCACCGCACGTCGACGGACGACTGGTCGGTCGCCGCCGGGGTGCAACCGGGCTCGCCCGCCCGCAAGGATCGCTCGCCGCGGGGACGATATGGCGCCAGCCGTGCCGCGAACAGATGATAGGCCGCCGGCGACGCCTGAAAGCTGCGCGTCCCGGTCACCGCGGTGAATCGCTGCCCCTCGAACGTGCCCTTGCCGTCCGGCGCGATCGTCACCGTGTAAACCGGACAGGTGCCAAAGCACGCGCCGGTTTCGTAATGGATCGTCTCGCTTGCCACCGCCGCCGACGTCGCCCCGTCGCGCGATGCGTCGACCACCACACAGGCTGACAGGCTCATCGCCGCCAATGCCAGACCCGCGAACCGCTTACGCATGCCCTTCTCCCCTTTGCTCACCACTGGCGTGTGCCAGCGGTGCCGTCTAGGGCTGCGCCATCGAACCTTGAGGAGAGTTGAATGCGCCCCAGTGGCCGCGCCCCCGACCAGATGCGGGCGATCACCATCGAACCGAACTTCACCCGCCACGCCGAGGGATCGGTGCTGGTCGGCTTCGGCGACACCAAGGTGCTCGTCACGGCCAGCCTCGAGGAGCGCGTGCCGCCGTTCCTGCGCGGCAAGGGCGAAGGCTGGGTGACCGCCGAATATGGCATGCTGCCCCGCGCCACCCACACCCGCGGCAGCCGCGAGGCCGCCAAGGGCAAACAGTCGGGTCGCACGCAGGAGATCCAGCGGCTGATCGGCCGCTCGCTGCGCTCGGTGGTCGACATGAAGCTGCTCGGCGAGCGCCAGATCACGCTCGACTGCGACGTCCTCCAGGCCGACGGCGGCACCCGCACCGCCGCGATCTCGGGCGCCTGGGTCGCGCTGCGCCTCGCGGTCAACACTTTGCTGACCAGCGGCAAGCTGACCGTCGACCCGATCCGGCAGAAGATCGCCGCGGTGAGCTGCGGCATCTATCAGGGCACGCCGGTGCTCGACCTCGACTATCTCGAGGATTCGGCGGCGGATGCCGACGGCAATTTCGTCCTGCTCGAGAACGGCAATATCGCCGAGGCGCAGGCGACCGCCGAACACGCCACCTATGACGAGGAGGCGCTGCTCCGCCTGCTCCGCCTCGCGCGGATCGGCTGCACCGAGATCTTCGCCGCGCAGGATCGCGCTGTCCGATGAGCGGCGAAGGCGACACGCCGCAGGCGATCCGCAAGCTCGCCCCCGGCCGGCTGGTCATCGCCAGCCACAATGCGGGCAAGGTGCGTGAGATCGCCGAGCTGCTCGGCCCCTATGGCATCGAGCCCGTCTCGGCGGGCGAGCTCGACCTGCCCGAGCCCGAGGAAACCGGCACCACCTTCGTCGCCAACGCCGAGTTGAAGGCCTTGCAGGCGGCGGACCTGTCCGGCCTGCCCGCGCTCGCCGACGACAGCGGCCTGTGCGTCGATGCGCTGGGCGGCGACCCCGGCATCTTCTCCGCGCGCTGGGCCGGCGAAGCCAAGGACTTCGACCTCGCGATGCGGCTGGTCGAGGACCGCCTCAACGAAGAGCCCGACCTGCCGCGCAGCGCGCATTTCGTCTGCGCACTGGCGCTCGCCTGGCCCGACGGTCATGTCGAATGGTTCGAGGGTCGCGTCGACGGCACGCTGGTGTGGCCACCGCGCGGCGGCAACGGCTTCGGCTATGACGCGATGTTCCTGCCCGAGGGCGGGACTGAGACGTTCGGCGAGATGGACGCCGCCGCCAAGCATGCGATCAGCCACCGCGCCGACGCGTTCCGCCAGTTGGTCGCCGCGGTCCTCTGAGGCGATGACGGGCGTCGATCCGGTCCTCGTAGGGGGCTGGCTCGCCGCCCGCTCGCTGTCGCGCGGCCTGCCCGCGCCGGTCGCCGACCATGGCGGCTGGCGCGTCGACACCGGCGGACCGGTCGAACGCCGCCGCCATCTCTTCGCCGAGGCCGGTCCGGGCCTGACCGCCCTACTCGCGACGATCGACACGCCGGGCGTTTTCGTGAAGCTCTGCGCCGGCGCCGACACGTTCCGTGCGCTGCTGCCGCCGCATTGGACGATCACCGACGCCAATTGCATGATGGTGCCGGAGCGGGCTGCCCTGACGCCGCCGGTCGTGCCGCCGGGCTATCGGCTGGCGACGGTCCGCGACGGCGCCGTCACGCACGTGACGATCGCCGCACCCGATCGCGGCCTTGCGGCGAGCGGCCATGCGGCGGAGCTTGACGGCATCTTCGTCTACGACCGCATCGTGGTCGAGGACGCGCACCGCCGCCGCGGATTGGGGAGAGCGCTGATGATGGCGCTCGGCGCACATTGCACGTCGACGTCACGTCAAGTGCTGACCGCCACCGCGATGGGCGCCGCGCTCTATACGATGCTCGGCTGGCGGGTTTATGCGCCGTATACGACGGCGACGATCCCCTGATTCCTTCCCCGCAAGGGCAAGGCAATCGCATATGACCGTTTGGGGTGGTGCGCGGCATTCATATCCCCGTCATGCCGGACTCGATCCGGCATCCCGCTTCTTCGTCTTGCTGGAGGAAGCGGGACCCCGGCGCAGGGCCGGGGTGACGAATCCGATGAGGAAGCCGAATGCACCTCATCACCATAGCCATATGCTATAGCACCGCGCTCAAGGGGGAAGAGCTGGCGTTCCGCCCTCAATACGCCACCGTCCCCCAGACATTGCCCGGCGGCGCATAGCGGCACACCACGAAATCGTCCTTTGCGTTGCTCGCCAGCGCGCAGCCGACCTGCGTCGTCCCGCGCCAGACGATCTGCGTGTAATGGCCGACGTCCTCCCAGCGTCCGGTCTTGCTCGATTGCGGCACCGGCAGGTTCACGAAGTCCTTCTTCTCCGCCACCCAATGGCCGACCATCTCGTCGAACCGATAGGCGCCGCGCGTGCCGGTCCAGAGATTCTCGCCCTCGCGGTCCATCCCCAGCGACTGCGGCGCATGTTCGAACCGCCCGGTGCGCGCCATCACCTGCGCATAGGCGAGGGCCGAGGCGGCGAGCGGCTCGCTCCACGTCAGCGGCGCGACGCCGACATCGGCGCGGGCGCGATTCTGCCCGGTCAGCATCGCCTCGCGCAGCAGCACCGACCCGCGTGGGGCCGGCGCGGCGCTCGCGCGCGGCTCGACGACGCGCTCGGGGCCCTGCGTGCATCCGGTGGCGAAGAGCAGGCCCGCTGCGAGCCATGAGTGGCGTTTCCATGTCATTGCCGCCATATCGGCAGCATCATGGATTCCGACAAGACGCCGCTCGCGCTGTACGTCCACTGGCCGTTTTGCGTCTCGAAATGCCCCTATTGCGACTTCAACAGCCACGTCCGCGACACGGTCGATCAGGAGGCGTGGCGCGACGCGCTGCTCGCCGACCTCGCGCACGAGGCGCGCGCGCTGCCCGGCCGCCGGCTCGGCTCGATCTTCTTCGGCGGCGGCACGCCGTCGCTGATGCCGCCCGCCACCGTCGCCGCGATCCTTGCCGCCGCGCAGACGCACTGGCAGCCGACCGCCGATATCGAGATCACGCTCGAGGCCAATCCCTCCTCGGTCGAGGCGGCGCGCTTCGCCGATATCGCCGCGGCGGGGGTCAACCGCGTCTCGCTGGGGTTGCAATCGCTGGATGATCGCGCCTTGCGTTTCCTCGACCGCGCGCATGGCGTCGACGAGGGGCTGGCGGCGCTCGCCACCGCGCAGCGGCATTTCGCGCGGGTCAGCTTCGACCTGATCTACGCGCTCCCCGATCAGCGCCTGCCCGCCTGGGAAGCCGAGCTGACGCGGGCGCTGTCGTTCGGCACCGAGCATCTCTCGCTCTATCAATTGACGATCGAGCCCGGCACGCGCTTCGCGACCGAGGCCGCCAAGGGCCGCCTAACCATCCCCGACGGCGATGCCGCCGCCGACCTGTTCGAGGCGACGCGTGCGCTGACCGATGCGGCGGGGCTGCCGGCCTACGAGACCTCGAACCACGCGCAGCACGGGGCGGAGAGCCGCCATAACCTCACCTATTGGCGCTACCGCGATTATGCCGGGATCGGCCCGGGCGCACATGGCCGCCGGGGCGGACTGGCGACGCAGCGCCACAAGAAGCCGGAGAATTGGCTATCCGCCGTCGCCCGCAACGGCCACGGCCTCCAGATCGAGGAGCCGCTGGTCGCACACGACCGCGCCAGCGAAGCGCTGGTGATGGGCCTACGCCTGCGCGAGGGCATCGACCTGACGCACGTCGCGACGCTCGCCGGCGGTACCGCGCCGATCGACTGGGCTGCGGTGGAGCGGCTCGAGGCGCAGGGCCTCGTCGCGCGTGATCCCGGGCGGCTGCGGGTGACGGAGGCGGGCACGCTCCTGCTCGACGCGATCCTGCCGCTGGTGGTGAAGGACGCCTGAATCCTCCCCCGTTAGGGGGTTGGACCGGGCGGGAGTGCGATAAGGTAGCTCCGCCCTGTCCTCCCCCTCCGTCACGGCTTCGCCGTGCCACCTCCCCCTTACGGGGGAGGATTTTCCGATTCTATCGGCCGAAACCGCTCGGGGCCGGCGATACGGTCACGGTCGTGCCGTTCTGGATCTCCTGCACTTCCAGCGCCCGCTCGGCGACGCCGTCGCGGCCGAAGCGGAACGCCCCGTCGATCCCCGCGAAGCCGTCCGCGTCGCGCAGCCGTGCCTCGGGGAACGGCCGCCCCACCGGCCAGTCGCGCGAGATGCGTACCGTCAGCAGCACCGCGTCATAGCCGAGGCTCGACAGCCGGTACGGCGCCGCATTGTAGCGCGCGCGATATTTGGTCGCATATTGCCGGTAGAGCGTGTTCCCAACGCTCGCGAACCACGCGCCGTTGAGCGCCGGCCTGGTGGCGAGGCTCGTTTCCGAATTCCACAATTCGGTGCCGAGCAGCCGCGTCGAGGCGCCGCTGCCGCGCTTGACCAATGGCGCGGCGACGCCCGCGCTCGCCGCGCCGTCGGCGATCAGCACCGCGCCGTAGGGCGCCTTGGCGTTGAGCCGCGTCACCGCGCCGGCGATGCCGCCCGCCACCCGGCCATAGGTCTGCAGCGACACGACCGAGCCGCCCGCCCCCTCGACCGAGCGCAGGAAGGCGGTCGAGGCGCGCTCGCCATACAGGCCGTTGGGGATCAGCCCGGCGAAGCTCGTCACGCCGCGGCTGGTGGCATATTGCACGACGCGGTCGATCGACTGCGCCGGCGCATAGCCCATCAGATAGGTGCCGTTGCCCGCCACCGACGCGTCGTTGGAGAAGCTCAGCACCGGCACGCCCGCCGCCTTGGCGATCGGCGCCACCGCGCGCACGTCGTCGGATAGCAGCGGCCCGAGGATCAGTTGCGCGCCCTCGGCGATCGCGCGCTGCGCCGCCGCCGCCGCACCCGTCGCGGTGTCGTAATTGGTGATCCGCACCTTGTCGGTGCCGGTGTCGAGCACCGCCAGCATCGTCGCATTGGCGATCGAGCGGCCGACGCCCGCGTTGCTGCCCGACAGCGGCACCAGCAGCGCGACGCGATTGCGCGCGGTGTCGCGCGGCAGCCCCGCCTCGACCGGCTCGGGCCGGTTCGCGGCAGGGCGCGGCGCCCGCTCGGGTGCGGTCACCGGCGCACGCGGCACCACGGTCGAACAGGCGGCGAGCATCGCCGCGGCGACCAGCGCGATGCCGCGCCGCAGCCACGGCTGTCGCGCTCCCGGCTGTCCAAGTGTAGCTGCCTCTGCCATGACGTCCCCTGTGGCCATATCCGAACCTTTAGAACCCGGGCTCTACATCGTCGCGACGCCGATCGGCAATCTTGCTGACCTGTCGCCGCGCGCCGCCGACATATTGACCCGCGCCGACGTGATAGCGGTGGAGGACAGCCGCGTCACCGCCGGCCTGCTCCGCCATATCGGCGCGAAACGCCCGATGCTCCCCTATCACGATCACAATGCCGAAGGGATGCGCCCCGGCTTGATCGCGCGCATGGCGACCGAGGCGGTCGCGCTCGTCTCCGACGCCGGCACGCCGCTGATCTCCGACCCCGGCTACAAGCTGGTCCGCGACGCGCGCGCCGCCGGCCGGCATGTCGTCACCATCCCCGGCCCCTGCGCCGCGGTCGCCGCGCTGACGCTCGCCGGCCTGCCGACCGACCGCTTCCTGTTCGCCGGCTTCCTGCCGAGCAAGGCGCAGGCGCGGAGCTCGGCGATCGCCGAAATCGCCACGATCCGCGCCACGCTCGTCCTCTACGAATCCGGTCCGCGCCTGTCGGCCTGCCTCGCCGCGCTGGCCGAGGGACTCGGCGACCGCGACGCGGCGGTGACGCGCGAGATCACCAAACGCTATGAGGAAGCGGTCACCGGCACCCTCACCCACCTTGCCGCGCGCTATGCCGATGCGCCGCCGAAGGGCGAGATCGTCATCGTCGTCGCGCCGCCCGGCGAGGCGCCGCCGCCCGATCCGCAGGATGCCGATGCCGCGCTGGTCGAGGCGCTGACCCGCCTGCCCGTCGCCAAGGCCGCCGGCGAGGTGGCGAAGGCGTTCGGGCTCGACCGCAAGACGCTCTACGCCCGGGCGCTGGCGATGAAGGGCGAATAGCGGCGCGCCGACCTGTGCCGTGAAGGCGGTAAATAGCGTCGTACTTCAACGACTTGTCAATGAGTCCACGGCTATGGTCGACGCATGCAGATGTGGAAGACCGGCGTCACCTCGACGCTCCTGATGGCCCTGGCGGGATGCGGCGGCAGCGACGGTAGCGGCGGTTCGGCGGCGGTGCCCGTCGTCTCTGCGCCTGCGCCGACGCCGGCGCCGACCGCCACGCCCAGCCCCACACCCACGCCGGCACCGACGCCGACCCCCACGCCCGCCCCGACGACCTGGGCGGGCGCCGCCGCCGCGCTCTACGACGTCCAGCCCGATGCCGCGACCTGCCGCGCCGGCACGCTGAAGGCGAGCGTCAAGGCCGACTTCCTCGCCAAGCTCAACGCGATCCGCGCCTTGCACCAGCTTCCCGCAGTGACCTATTCGGAGGCGGAGGATGCGGCGGAGGCGGATTCGTCGCTGATGATGGCGGTCAACAAGCAGCTCAGCCACACGCCGCCGACGAGCTGGACCTGCTACACCGCCAGCGGCGCCGCCGCGGCCGGTGCGAGCAACTTGATCGGCGGCTGGGGGACCGGGCTCGGTTTCGACAGCGAGGACAGCTATCTCGGCCTGTGGCTGACCGAGGGCGGCAGCGCGTCGATCGGCCACCGCCGCTGGATCCTCAATCCGTTCCTCGGCAAGACCTCCTATGGCCGCGTCGCGCTCGTCCTCCCCGACGGCAGCCGCGCCAGCGCCGCCTCGATGCGCGTCTTCAACTTCGCCGGCGGCGTCACCGCGCCGACCGGCCTGCCCGCTTATGTCGCTTACCCGCAGGGCGACTATCCGGCGCGCTACTTCACGCTGTCGAGCTACCTGTCCTTCAGCGTGGTCGCGGGGACGACGGGTACGTTCGGCGCCAACGCCAACGTCCGCTACGATCGCGCGACGATCACCGTCACCGGCCCCGGTGGCGCGCTCGCCGTGTCGGACGTGACCAGCGACAACGAAGGCTATGGCCTCGCCAACAACCTGCAATGGCGCGTCGCCGGATTGCAGGCGGGCGTCACTTATACGGTGACGATCGCCGGCATCACCGGTGCGCCGCGTACGGACTACAGCTATTCCTTCCGCGTCGTGAATTAGGCTGGATCGACAATCCGGCAACTCTTCCCCTGCCCCCGCCAGTGCCGTCGCATATGGCTACGGTGATGAGGCTCGATCGGTCTTTTCATTGGATTCGTCACCCCGGACTTGTTCCGGGGTCCACCGGGCCGCGGGAGAACGGTTTCGAATCAAGCCTTTCTCCTCGCCGCAGGGTGGACCCCGGAACACGTCCGGGGTGACGGGGTGAGTTTGGAACACGAGGGACTTACGCTTACGTCCATAGGCGATAGCCCTGGCCGCCGGGGTGTGGACTGTTGTTCAACATCCTGAATGTCGATCGGTCCTTTGCACCGCGGTCATTCTGCCGCCAAGACGGTGCGTTCCGGCGCGTCGGTGCGGACGCCGAGCAGATCCTCGAGGGGACGATCCACCACATGGACGCCGAGCGCATGCAGCACGTCGCCGACCGCTTTGTCCTCGTAGAGCTCACCGGCGAGGCAGCCGGGAAAGCGCAGATACTGCGCCGCGAGCTTCTCGATCGTCGTTTTCGACAGGAAGTACAGCGCCCCTCGCGCCCAGGGTGCGATGAACGGCTTGCCGTAGACGGGCGCGACCGCCGACGCGCATTTCCCCTGATGCCAGGCGCGATCGTGATGCAGCGACGACAGCGCGAGCCCCATATAGTCGACGCCTGCGAAAGCGGATCGCACCGCGTCGATATCCAGCGCCGCATGCGGGACAACGTCCAGATCGTCGTCGATCTTTATGACCCCGTAAGACGCGCCCAATGCGTCCAGAAACACCAAGGTCTCGAAGATCTTGAACGGCAGCGCTTCATAGACGTCGCTGACCGGCAGGCGCAGGATCCGTCCGTCCTGCGCGAAGTCCAACGTATCGCCGCCGGTGACGATGATCGGGGTGATGCCGAAATAGCGGTCGGTCAGCGCGCGCGCCACGTGCCGCGCCTTGTCGAGATATTTATCGCATGAAATGACCACCGGCAGCGGCAGGGCATGGCGGTCGCAGGTCGACAGCCAGTCGATCAACGCCGGCATGTCGCGCGCCGCACGCAGCCGGGTGATTTCGCGATAGGCATTTCGGACCTCCGCGACGTTCGTCGCATAGGGCGACGCCTTGAGGGCGATACGCAACAGGATCTGCGCCACCGGGCCGGGGTCGTCATGCAATCGCTGCTCAAAGAAGACCATCAAGCTGAGCCGGCAAAGCTCGTCGGAGTTCAACCGCCTGCCGACCTGGCGGCCAAGTTCGGCGATGATCTCTCGTTCCAGCTGGTCGGTTGCGAGCATCGCTTCACTCTCGATTGGACGGGCCATACCCGCACCGGCGCTCCGGTACGGTTGCAGTCGTTCATTATAGATCGATCGGACGCGACCGCGGCTTGCACGACGCCGACGGGTACGGCAGCGTGTGCCGATGCGTCCCCCTCGCCGCGCCTCCACCACCGAGCGTCGCACTGCGGAGGCGGCGGGTCGTCGCGGCGAGCGGCTCGCCGGCTGGTGGTTGCGGCTCAAGGGCTGGACGGTGCTCGATCGCCGCGTCCGCACGCCGGCAGGCGAGGTCGACCTCGTCGCGCGCAAGGACAACCTGATCGCCTTCGTCGAGGTCAAGACGCGCCGCACCGTCGCGGAACTCGACTTCGCCATCGACGAACGGCGCCTCGCCCGCGTCGCGGCGGCCGCCGAGCTGCTGATGCCGCGCTACGCCGGTCCCGGCGACGACATCCGCATCGACGTGATCCTGCTCGCGCCCGGGACGCGGCCACGGCATATCGAGAATGCGTGGATCGGCGGATGAAGCCGCGCGGGACCTGCGCAGACGGTGACATTCCGGCCCCGCCACCCTAAGTCCCGCCCGAGATCAACAGCCCGCGAGTGTCCCGATGCCCCTCACCGTCGCCGTCCAGATGGACCCGCTCGACAGCATCGCCATCGCGGGGGATTCGACCTTCGCGCTGATGCTCGCCGGCCAGGCGCGCGGCCACCGCCTGTTCCATTACGACGCCGAAGACCTCAACTATCGCGACGGCCGCGTCTGGGCGAAGGCGCATCCCGTCACCGTGCAGCGGGTCGACGGCGATCATTTCCGGTTCGATCCCCCGGTCAGCCTCGACCTCGGCGAGCAGGCCGATGTCGTGCTGATGCGGCAGGACCCGCCGTTCGACCTCGGCTATATCACCGCGACGCACCTGCTCGAGCGGATCGCCGACCGGACGCTGGTGGTCAACGACCCGGTCAGCGTCCGCAACGCGCCCGAAAAGGTGTTCGTGCTCGATTATGCGCGCTTCATGCCGCCGACGCTGATCACCCGCAGCCTCGACGAGGCGCGCGCCTTCCTCGCCGAACATGGCGAGATCGTCGTCAAGCCGCTCCACGGCAACGGCGGCAAGGCGATCTTCAAGGTCGGCAGCGACGGCGCCAACCTGTCCGCGCTGATCGAGGTGTTCAACCAGACGTGGCGCGAGCCGCATATGATCCAGGCGTTCCTGCCGGCGGTGGCGAAGGGCGACAAGCGTATCGTGCTGGTCGACGGCGTCGTCGCCGGTGCGATCAACCGGCTGCCCGGCGAGGGCGAGATCCGCTCCAACCTCGCGGTCGGCGGTTCGGCGGTGAAGACCGAGCTGACCGACCGCGAGCGCGAGATCTGCGACGCGCTCGGCCCCGAGCTGAAGCGCCGCGGCCTGATCTTCGTCGGCATCGACGTGATCGGCGGCGAATGGCTGACCGAGATCAACGTCACCTCGCCGACGGGGATCGTCGCGATCGAGCGGTTCGACGGCACCGACGTCGCCGGCCTGATCTGGGACGCGATCGAGCGCAGGGTGTCGGAACGCGGCTGACGGCTCCGCCGTTACCCCCCGGCATGACCGAGTTCATCCTCAACGGCATCGCCTGGGGCGGCTATATCGGCATCTTCCTGCTCATGGCGCTGGAGAATATCATCCCGCCGATCCCGTCGGAGGTGATCATGGGCCTAGGCGGGATGGCGGTCGCGCGCGGCGACATGGCGATGGTGCCGCTCGTCCTGTGGGGCACCGCGGGGACGACGGCGGGCAATTACGTCTGGTATCATATCGGCAGTCACGTCGGCTACGTCCGCTTCCGCCCCTTCGTCGAACGGCACGGCCGCTGGCTGACGATGGAATGGGAGGATGTCGAGGCGCTGCACCGCTTCTTCGTCCGGCGCGGCGGCTGGGTGGTGTTCGTGTTCCGCTTCATGCCGACCTTCCGGACGATCATCTCGCTGCCGGCCGGCATCACCTGCATGCCGGTGTGGCGGTTCCTCGTCTGGACCTTTGCGGGCAGCCTAATCTGGAACAGCATCCTCGCCGGCGCCGGCCTGTACCTCGGTGCGCGCTTCGCCGAGCTGGACCATTATGTCGGACCGCTGGCGGTGGCGATCATGGTGCTGATCGTGATCGCGTACATCTGGCGCGTCGCGACATGGAAGCCGCGGGGGCGGTGACGTTCGTGCGAACTCCTCCCCCGCCAGGGGGAGGTGGCAGCGCAGCGCGCTGACGGAGGGGGAGGAAAAGGTGGAAGCCCCGCGATGCTCCCGCCCTTTCCTCCCCCGCCAGGGGGAGGAATTATCCTCAGCCATGCGGGTGGGCGTTGCGGTAGACGTCGAGCAGGTGCGCCGCGTCCACCGCGGTATAGACCTGGGTCGAGCTCAGGCTGGCATGACCCAGCAACTCCTGCAACGCGCGCAGGTCCGCGCCCCGACCGAGCAGATGCGTCGCGAAACTGTGTCGCAGCGCATGGGGGGTCGTCCGCTCGCCGAGCCCGAGCTGGCCCCGCGCCCGCTGCACCGCCTTGCGGACCATGCCGGGCGACAGCGGCCCGCCCTTGGCGCCGCGGAACAGGGGCGCCTGCGGATCGAGCACCCAGGGCTGCTGCGCCACATAAGTCCCGATCGCTTCGCGGACCTGCGGCAGCAACGGGACGATCCGCGTCTTGTCGCGCTTGCCGGTCACCACCAGCGTCTCGCCGAGCGGCAGCACCGCCGCCGGCAGCGCGATCGCCTCGCCGATCCGCAGCCCGGCACCGTAGAGCAGCAGCAGCACCGCCCAGTCGCGCGCGCCGATCCATGGCTCGACCGCCGCATCCGCCACCGCACCGGCGAGCGCCAGCGCCTCGTCGGGCGACACCGGCCGCGGCACCCCGACCTTCACCCGCGGTCCACGCAACCGCGGCACCACGCCGTCCGGCACCGCAAAGGCGAGGAAGCCGCGCACCGCCGACAGCTCGCGCGCGGCGGAGGCATTGCCCAGCCCTTCCGCGCGGCGCGCGGCGAGGAAGGCGCGCAGGTCCGCCGCCGTCACCTGCGCCAGCGCCGCCGCATCGGCACGTGCGCCCCAATGCGCCTGGAGAAAGGCGGTAAGCCGCTCGGCGGTCGCCTGATAGGCGCGGACGGTATGCGCCGACCGCCGCCGGTCGCGGGCGAGATGCGCCGCCCAGCTGACCGACAAGGGAGGCCCGGATGCGCTCATCGCGACCCCGCCACGGCACCCGCAGGGCAGCTCAAGAAGAACATTTTAACCCTTTTGGGACAACATCATAGTGGCCATGAATGATCATCAGTCGTCGTCCCATCCATCCTATGACGAAGCCGGCCGACTCGCCGCGCTGCATGCGCTGGCGCTGCTCGACAGCGAACCCGAGAAGGAGTTCGATGCGCTCGTCGCGCTGGCGGCGGAGCTGCTCGGCTGTCCGATCGCGCTGCTGACGCTGATCGACCAAAAACGGCTGTGGATCAAGGCGAGCACGGTGCCCGGCGAACGGGAACTCGATCGCGACGTCGCCTTCTGCGATCGCACGATCCGCCAGGATCGGCCGCTGATCGTCGACGATCTCACGCAGGATGTGCGGTTCAACAGCTTCCCGCTGGTCACCGATGCCGGCATTCGCTTCTATGCCGGGACCGCGATCCATGTCGCCGACGGCGCCGGCGTCCGTCAGCCGATCGGCACGCTCTGCGTCCTCGACACCAGTCCGCGCTCGCTCAACGCCGCCGGCCATGCCGCCTTGGAGCACCTCGCCAGCCTCGCCGAGGCGCTCATCGCGGCGCGGCGGACCGCGATCGAGGCGATCCGCATCGCCACCACCGGCGAGGAGCTGGTCCGCCGGCTCGAGCGCAAGGAGCGCATCTTCCGGCAGGCCGAGCGGATCGCGATGATCGGGTCGTGGCGCATGTCGGTGGCCGATTCGGCGCTCGAATGGTCGGAGAACGTGTTCCGCATCCACGGCCTGCCGGTCGGCGCGGTGCCGCCGCTCGACGGCGCGCTCGATTTCTATCCGCCGCACGCCCGCATGATGGTCGCTGATACGATCCGCCAGGCGCTGGAGACCGGCGAGCCGTTCGAATTCGACACCGATCTGATCACCGCCGACGGCCGCCGCCGCCGGGTGCGTGCCGCCGCCGAGGTCGAGGCGTCCGACGGCATCGTCCAGGCGCTGGTCGGCGTGTTTCAGGACATCACCGGACAGCATGAGCTGGAAACGCGGCTGCGCCATTCCGCGGATACCGACGCGCTGACCGGTATTCCCAATCGCGCGGCGTTCGACCGCGAGCTGGATCACGCGATGCGGCGGGCGCGGATCGACGGATCGCCGCGGATGCTGGCGCTGATCGACCTCGACGGCTTCAAGGACATCAACGATGCGCTGGGCCACGGCGTCGGCGACGACGTGCTGCGGTTGACCGGCGCGGCGCTGACCGAACCGTGGCTGCGCAATTGCTTCACCGCGCGGATCGGCGGCGACGAATTCGCGGTGGTGATCACCGATCCGGTGATGATCGCCGACCCCGACCGGCTACGTGATCGGCTCGAGGCGGCATTGCACATCCCGGTCGAGAGCGGTGGCATCACGATGACGAGCGCCGGTTCGGTCGGGCTCGCGACGTTCGACGCCGATTGCCATTCGCTGCGCGATTTCGCCCGCCGCGCGGACGTCGTCCTCTATGCCGCGAAACGCGCCCGCGTCGGCCAGACGCAGCGCGCGAACGTCCGCAAGGCCGCTTAACGCTTTCCGACGAGTCGCCGAGCCCCCATATGGGGCGCGTCATGTCCTCGCGTGCCCGCGTCCTCGTCCTCAACTCCGCGCTCGGTCCGCTCGATTATCGCGTGCCGGCGGGCATGGCGGTCGAGCCGGGCTCGGTCGTCATCGCGCCCTTGGGGCCGCGTCAGCTGCTCGGCGTCGTCTGGGAACCCGAGCGGCTGCCCTCGGATGCAGAGGTCGGCGACAACCGGCTGCGGCCGCTGCTCGGTACGGTCGACGTCCCGCCGCTCGCCGCGCCGCTGCGCCGGCTGGTAGAGTGGACCGCAGATTATTATCTCGCGCCGCCCGCCGCGGTGGTGCGGATGACGCTCGCCTCCACCTCCGCGCTGGAGGGATCGCGCACCGCCACCGAATATCGCGCCACCGGCATCGTCCCGCCGCGCCTCACGCCGCAGCGCGAACAGGCGCTGGAGCGGATCGGCGACCGGCAGGGCCTGATCCGCGAACTCGCCACCGCCGCCGACGTCTCCGACGCGGTGATCCGCGGCCTCGTCAAGGCGGGCGCGATCGAGGCGGTCGAAGTGGCGATCGACAGCCCCTATCCGCATCCCGATCCCGCCTTCGGCCCGCCGCAACTCGCCGGCGAACAGCAGGCGGCGGCGGCGACTCTGGTCGAGGGGGTCGCCGCGCACGCATTCCGCCCCACCCTGCTCGACGGCGTCACCGGCTCGGGCAAGACCGAGGTCTATTTCGAAGCGGTCGCCGAGGCGATCCGGCAGGCGCGGCAATGTCTCGTCCTGCTGCCCGAGATCGCGCTGACCGAGCCGTTCCTCAAGCGCTTCCACGACCGTTTCGGCTGCGAGCCGGTGGCGTGGCATTCCGGACTGCGCTCGACCCAGCGCCGCCGGGCGTGGCGGGCGATCGCGACCGGCGAGGCGCTGGTGACGGTCGGCGCGCGCTCGGCGCTGTTCCTGCCCTATCGCAACCTCGGGCTGATCGTCGTCGACGAGGCGCATGAGACGAGCTTCAAGCAGGAAGAGGGCGTCCATTACCACGCCCGCGACGTCGCGGTGATGCGTGGCAAGTTCGAGGGCTGTCCGGTGATCCTCGCCAGCGCCACGCCGGCGATCGAGACGCGGCAGCAGGTCGCGCTCGGCCGCTATGCCGAACTCAAGCTGCCCGGCCGCTACGGCGCCGCGGAGATGCCGACGATCGAAGCGATCGACCTGATCCAGCAGCCGCCCGAACGCGGCCGCTGGCTCGCGCCCAAGCTCGTCACCGCGCTGGAGGAGACGCTGGCCAAGGGCGAACAGTCGCTCCTCTTCCTCAACCGCCGCGGCTATGCACCGCTTACGCTGTGCCGGACCTGCGGGCATCGGTTCCAATGTCCCAATTGCACCGCGTGGATGGTCGAGCATCGGCTGACGCGGCGGCTCGCCTGCCATCATTGCGGCCATGTCCTGCCGACGCCGCGCGCCTGCCCCGAATGCAAGGAGGAGGACAGCCTCGTCGCCTGCGGGCCCGGCGTCGAGCGGATCGCCGACGAGGTCACCGCGCTGTTCCCCGAGGCGAAGACCGCGGTCGTCACCTCCGACACGATCTGGTCGCCGGCCAAGGCGGCGGAATTCGTCGGGCGGATGGAGGCGGGCGACATCGACATCGTCGTCGGCACGCAGTTGGTGACCAAGGGCTATCACTTTCCCAACCTCACGCTGGTCGGGGTTGTCGACGCCGACCTCGGACTGGAGGGCGGCGACCTTCGCGCTGCCGAGCGCACCTTCCAGCAGATCCGCCAGGTGTCGGGACGCGCCGGGCGCGGCGCCAAGCCGGGCCATGTGTTCATCCAGACGCACAGCCCCAAGGCGCAGGTGATGCAGGCGCTGGTCACCGGCGACGCCGACGCCTTTTATGAGGCGGAGACCGAGGCGCGACGCGACGCCGGTGCGCCGCCGTTCGGTCGCTATGCGGCGATCGTCGTCTCGTCGGAGGAACAGGCCTGCGCCAACGAGATCGCGCGGCTGGTGGCGCGCTCGGCGCCGCAGGTCGACGGCATGGCGGTCTATGGCCCTGCCCCCGCGCCGCTGGCGATGCTGCGCGGCCGCCACCGCTATCGGCTGCTCGTCCATGCCCGCCGCGCGCTCGACGTGCAGGACGTGATCCGCGACTGGCTGGGCGCACTCGACTGGCCGGCAAAAGCACGCGTGACGGTGGACGTCGATCCGTATAACTTCCTTTAGCGGACCAATTCAGGTCCAACAGGGGGTGTGGCGAATGACGACACGGCGCGGATTTCTCGGCGGGGCAGCGGCGACTGCGGGCGTGGCATCACTGGCCGGAGCGGCGCAGCCCGGCGGCGGCGCGATGATCGTCTCGACCTGGGATTTCGGTGCGGCGGCCAATGACGCCGCCTTCGCGCGGATCAAGGCGGGCGGCACGCTGATCGACGCGGTCGAGGCAGGCGGCATGGTGCCCGAGGCGGACCCGAATAACCATTCGGTCGGCTATAGCGGCTATCCCGATCGCGACGGCCATGTCACGCTCGACGCGGTCATCATGGACGACCGCGGCGGCGTCGGTGCGGTGGCGGCGCTGGAGGATACGGTCCACGCCATCTCGGTCGCGCGGCGGGTGATGGAGAAGACGCCGCACACGTTCATCGTCGGCGAAGGCGCGACGCGCTTCGCCCGCGACCAGGGCTTCCCCAAGGTCAATCTGCTCACCCCCGAAGCGGAAAAGGCATGGCGCGACTGGCTCAAGACCTCGCAATACAGACCGGAAGCGAACATCGAGAACCGCCGGCCCCGCGGCGGCGCGCTCGACCATGACACGATCGGCCTGCTCGCGCGGACCGCGGACGGGCGGATGGCAGGGGCGTGCACGACCTCCGGCATGGCGTTCAAGATGCGTGGGCGGGTCGGCGATTCGCCGCAGGTCGGCGCGGGCCTTTACGTCGAGGCGGGCGTCGGCGCGGCGACCTCGACCGGGCTCGGCGAGGAAGTGACGCGGGTGTCTGGCAGTGCGCGCGTGGTCGCGTCGATGCGCGCCGGCCTGTCGCCGCAGGCGGCGTGCGAGGAGGTAGTCCGCCATATCGCCAAGCTGCGCGGCGATGCGATCAAGGGGACGCAGGTCGGCTTTCTCGCGCTGTCGCCGAAGGGCGAGGTCGGCGCCTTCTGCCTGCTGCCGGGGTTCACCTATGCGGTGACCGATGCGGCAGGCGTGACGGTGGTGAAGAAGGGGCCGTCGCTGTTCGCGGCATGAGGCCCGGCTCGCGCGAATATGCCGTCGATCCAGGCGGTTGCTGCACGAACATGGACAACATGGACACCTTAATGGAAACGATCGCCTCCCGATCGTTTCCGTTTCTGCACAGATGGGAAAGAGCCGGGTGTACGGCCCTCCCCTAGCAGCGGCGCGCCGTGTAGGACAGCGCGGCCCGTCGGGCCTCAGGCGGCGCGTTCGGCCAGCACGGTCAGGCCCTTGGCGTTGACCTCGGCGAAACCGCCCTGAATCGCGATCGTCTCGGGCTGGCCGCCCTCGGTGCGATAGACCGACAGCGCGCCGTCGCGCACCGTCGACATCAGCGGTGCATGGCCTTCGAGGACGCCGAAGTCACCCTCGGTGCCGGGGACGACGACCATATAGACGTCCTCGGAACGGACGAGCTTCTCAGGCGTGACGAGTTCGAAATGGAGCATGTTATCGCAAGGTCCTGAGCGCGATGCCCGTGATGCAGGCAATGATGTACATGGCGGCGACAAACTGGGCGATCACCCAATTTCCGCGCGCGCGGAATGGATCGATCACAGCTTCAACACTGCGATCAGAATGCCAGCCGTGGCGACGATGACGCCCATCAGCCAAGTCAGCAACTGCGTCTTCGCGCTTTCCAGTCGCGCGCTGAGCCGTTCTTCCATGAGCTGGATATCGGACTTGGTCGCAACCCCGTCCGTTACCGCCCGACCGATGGCAGCAGCGATCGCCTCCGCCTGCGCGGCGGGAAGTTCGGTGGCCTTCAGGTCCCGGGCGATCGAGAGCGTATCGACGTTCACGGACCCAGCCTAACCGAACCTCCTGCCGAAGTCGATTACGCTTCCTGCGCGAGCTTCTCGGCCTTGGCGACGACCTCGTCGATGCCGCCGACCATGTAGAAGGCCGCCTCGGGCAGATGGTCGTATTCGCCGTCGACCACCGCCTTGAACGAGCGGACCGTATCCTCGATCTGCACGAACTTGCCGCTGATGCCGGTGAAGACCTCGGCGACGTGGAAGGGCTGGCTGAGGAACTTCTGGATCTTGCGCGCGCGCGTCACCGTCAGCTTATCCTCTTCGGACAATTCGTCCATGCCGAGGATGGCGATGATGTCCTGCAACGACTTGTAGCGCTGGAGCAGCGACTGGACCGCGCGGGCGGTGTCGTAATGCTCCTGGCCGACGACGCGCGGTTCGAGCACGCGGCTGGTCGAATCGAGCGGATCGACCGCCGGATAGATGCCGAGTTCCGAGATCGCGCGGTTGAGCACGGTCGTCGCGTCCAGATGGGCGAACGAGGTCGCCGGCGCCGGGTCGGTAAGATCGTCCGCGGGGACGTACACGGCCTGCACCGAGGTGATCGAACCCTTGTTGGTCGAGGTGATGCGCTCCTGCAGCGCGCCCATGTCGGTCGACAGCGTCGGTTGATAGCCCACCGCCGACGGGATGCGGCCGAGCAATGCCGACACTTCCGCGCCCGCCTGGGTGAAGCGAAAGATGTTGTCGACGAAGAACAGCACGTCCTGCCCTTCCTGGTCGCGGAAATATTCCGCGATGGTCAGGCCCGACAGCGCGACGCGGGCGCGGGCGCCCGGCGGCTCGTTCATCTGGCCGAACACCAAAGCGACCTTCGAGCCCTCGCTGGTCGGATTGCCCTCGGCATCCTTGGCGATGACGCCCGCGTCGAGGAATTCGTGATAGAGGTCGTTGCCCTCGCGGGTCCGCTCGCCGACGCCGGCGAACACCGAGGTGCCGCCGTGGCCCTTGGCGATGTTGTTGATCAGTTCCTGGATCAGCACGGTCTTGCCGACGCCGGCGCCGCCGAACAGGCCGATCTTGCCACCCTTGGCATAAGGCGCGAGCAGGTCAATGACCTTGATGCCGGTGACGAGGATCGCGTTCTCGGTCGACTGGTCGACGAACAGCGGCGCCTCGGCATGGATCGGCGCGCGCAGGTCGGTCTGCACCGGGCCGCGCTCGTCGATCGGCTCGCCGATGACGTTCATGATGCGGCCGAGCGTCGCCGGGCCGACGGGGACGCTGATCTGCGCGCCGGTGTCGCGGACGGTCTGGCCGCGGGTCAGGCCCTCGGTCGCGTCCATCGCGATCGTGCGGACGGTGTTCTCGCCGAGATGCTGCGCGACTTCGAGCACCAGCTTGTTGCCGTTGTTGTCGGTCTCGAGCGCCGAGAGGATCGCCGGCAGATTGTCCGGGAAGTGGACGTCGACGACGGCGCCGATGACCTGGGCGATCGTGCCGGTGGTGTTGCTGCTGCCCGTCGACTGGGTCGGGCGGATGTCGTCTGCGGCGGTTGCCATGGCGGTTCTTCCTGCTTCGGATTCGTTAGAGCGCTTCGGCGCCGGAGATGATCTCGACCAGCTCGGTCGTGATCGCGGCCTGACGCGTGCGGTTATACTGGATCGACAGGCGATTGATCATGTCGCCCGCGTTGCGGGTGGCATTGTCCATCGCGTTCATGCGGCTGCCCTGCTCGGATGCGGCGTTTTCGAGCATCGCGCGGAACACCTGGATCGCGACGTTGCGCGGCAGCAGGTCGGCGAGGATCTGCTCCTCGTCGGGCTCATATTCCACCACGGCGCCCGCCGAGGTGACCGGCACGTCCGCCTTGGTCTCGTCGACCGCGACCGGGATGATCTGGCGACCGACGGGGAGCTGCACCAGCGCCGAGACGAATTTGGCGTAGAACAGATGCGCGACGTCGAACTCGCCCGCGGCATAGCGTGCGAGCAGGTCGTCGGCGACTTCGCGGGCCTGCTGGAAGCCGAGCGTCTTGTGGCCGCCCAGCTCGTGATCGGCGAGGATCGCGTTCGGGTAGAAGCGCCTGAGCACCCGCCCCTTCTTGCCGGCGAGATAGAAGCGCACGGTCTTGCCCTGCGCCTCCAGCTCCTCCGCCTTGCGGCGCGCGGCGCGGACGATGTTGGTGTTGAACGCACCCGCCAGACCGCGCTCCGAGGTGGCGACGACGATCAGATGCACCTGGTCCTTGCCGGTGCCCGACAGCAGCGGCGACACGGTCGCCCCGCCGGCGAGCTGGCGCGACAGGCTGGAGACGACCGCCTCCAGCCGCTCCGCATAGGGACGGCCGGCCTGCGCTGCCTCCTGCGCGCGGCGCAGCTTGGCGGCGGCGACCATCTTCATCGCCTTGGTGATCTTCTGGGTCGATTTGACCGAGTTGATCCGGATCTTGAGGGCCTTCAACGACGCCATTGTTGTCCTTCATGTGCTCCTGCGCAGGCAGGAGCCCAGGGTTACCAAGCGAGCCGCTCTGGGCTCTGGGCTCCTGCTTGCGCAGGAGCACCGGATGTTACGCGAAGGTCTTCGCGAACTGGTCGAGCGCGGCCTTCAGCCCCGACTTGGCCTCGTCGCCGAGATCCCGCGTCTCGCGGATCTTGGTGAGGACGCCGGCGTGGTTGGCGCGCAGATCCTGCAACATCGCCTGCTCGTAGCGGACGACGTCGGTTACCGCGACCTTGTCGAGATAGCCGTTGGTGCCGGCGAAGATCGACGCGGTCTGCTCCTCGAAGGGCATCGGCGAGAATTGCGCCTGCTTGAGCAATTCGGTGAGGCGCGCGCCGCGGTTGAGCAGGCGCTGCGTCGAGGCGTCGAGGTCCGAACCGAACTGCGCGAACGCCGCCATCTCGCGATACTGGGCGAGCTCGAGCTTGATCGAGCCCGACACCTTCTTCATCGCCTTGGTCTGCGCGGCCGAGCCGACGCGGCTGACCGACAGGCCGACGTTGATCGCCGGGCGGATGCCGGCGAAGAACAAATCGGTTTCGAGGAAGATCTGGCCGTCGGTGATCGAGATCACGTTGGTCGGGATATAGGCCGACACGTCGCCCGCCTGCGTCTCGATGATCGGCAGCGCGGTGAGCGAGCCGCCGCCATTGGCGTCCGACATCTTGGCGGCGCGCTCGAGCAGGCGGCTGTGCAGATAGAAGACGTCGCCCGGATAGGCTTCGCGGCCCGGCGGACGGCGCAGCAGCAACGACATCTGGCGATAGGCGACCGCCTGCTTCGACAGATCGTCGAACACGATCAGCGCGTGCATGCCGTTGTCACGGAAATATTCGCCCATCGCGGTGCCGGTATAGGGCGCGAGGAACTGGAGCGGTGCGGGCTCCGACGCGGTCGCGGCAACGACGATGGAATAGTCCATCGCGCCATTCTCTTCGAGCGTCTTGACGAGCTGCGCGACGGTCGAGCGCTTCTGGCCGACCGCGACATAGACGCAATACAGCTTCTTCGACTCGTCCGACGACTGGTTGATCGTCTTCTGGTTGATGAAGGTGTCGATCGCGACCGCCGACTTGCCGGTCTGGCGATCGCCGATGATCAGCTCGCGCTGGCCGCGGCCGACGGGAACGAGCGCGTCGATCGCCTTGAGGCCCGACTGCATCGGCTCGCTGACCGACTGGCGCGGGATGATGCCCGGTGCCTTGACCTCGACGCGGCTGCGCTTCTCGGCGACGATCGGGCCCTTGCCGTCGATCGGGTTGCCGAGGCCATCGACGACGCGGCCGAGCAGGCCCTTGCCGACGGGCACGTCGACGATCGTGCCGGTGCGCTTGACGATATCGCCCTCGCGGATCTCCGAGTCCGAGCCGAAGATCACGACGCCGACGTTATCGGCCTCGAGGTTGAGCGCCATGCCCTGCACGCCGTTGGCGAATTCGACCATCTCGCCCGCCTGGACGTTGTCGAGACCGTAGATGCGCGCGATGCCGTCGCCGACCGACAACACCTGACCGGTTTCGGTGACCTGCGCTTCGGTGCCGAAGTTGCTGATCTGGTCCTTGATGACCTTGGAGATTTCTGCGGCGCGGATATCCATCGTGAGTTAGCCCTTCATCGCGTGCGCGAGAGTATTGAGACGGGTGCGGATCGACGAATCGATCATCTGTGAACCGATGCGGACGACCAGGCCGCCGAGCAAATCGGGGTCGACCGACAGGTCGACGGAGACGTCGCGGCCGACGCGCTGGCGGAGCTGCTGCTTGAGCTCGACGACCTGCTCGTCGTTCAGCGGATGCGCGCTGGTCACCTCGGCGGCGATCTCGCCGCGGTGACGCGCGGCGAGCTGGCGGAAGGCGCGGATGATCGCGGGAAGCTGGCCGAGGCGGCGGTTCTCGGCGAGGACGCCGAGGAAATTCTTGGTGGTGGCGTCGATGCCGAGCGCATCGGCCGTGGCGAGCACCGCCTTGACCGCGGCGCCGCGGGCGACCAGCGGGCTGACGGTGAGTGCGCGGAAATCGTCGCTTTCGTTCAGCGCGTCGCGCACCGTGGCGAGGCTGGATTCGACGGTGTCGATCGTCCTGGCGTCGCGCGCGAGATCGAACAGGGCGATCGCGTAACGCCCACCCAGGCTCGCCTGAATACCGCCGCCAGAAGTACCGATGGATGTCTCCACGGAGCTGAAGTCCTCGTGCCGAATGTTGGCCCATGGGGAAGAGGGCGCGCGATGCACGCCTGCTATGGGTGGCGGGCGGCTAGCATGAGGGGGCGGTCAGTGCAAGTATCGAGCGCGCAAAGTGGTGTGCCGGCGGGGGTTTGAGCGCGGCAATTCCTCCCCCGCAAGGGGGAGGTGGCGGCGCGCAGCGCTGACGGAGGGGGAGGTTAGGATGGAGGCTCCCGCCCTTACCTCCCCCTCCACCATCCGGCTTGCGCCGGACGGTCCCCCTCCCCCTTGCGGGGGAGGAGTTAGGGCTTTCGTTCAGGATCGGGCGGGTAAGCCCGATCCCGGCAGATGGAGACACGACGATGCAATGGTGGGCGGCGGTGGCGATCGGAGCGATGCTCGCCCTGCCCGCGGCCGCCGAGACGCTGCGCGTCGAGGGCGTCTTCGCAGCGCAGGCACGCGAGGCGAGCCTGTTGCCGACGATCGGCGTCGGGCCGTTCACCGGGCCGGACGGTGCGGAGCTCGCCGATGCGATCGAGCGGCGGCTGGCGAAGCTCGGCGCGGACGGTCTGCCGCACGTCCGGCTGATCCCGCCGGCCTTGCGCCCCGACGGGCTGCTCACCGGCCGCACCGGCGTGCAGGTCGCGAGCAGCGACTATCGCGAGGGGCGCGAGCGCTGCGTCGAGAAGAAGGACGGCAAATGCACGCGCAGGGAGCGCTATAGCGTCGCCTGCGTCCGCCGCACCGTGGCGTTGCGCGCCGATCTGGAGGTGCGGCGGCGCACCGGCGCGCTACCCTATGCGGTCGCCAAGACGCGCGACGACCGCAGCGACTGGTGCGAGGACCGCGGCGTCGCGACCAATGTCGACGGCGTGGTGAGCGGCATGGTCGAATCGGTCGCCGCCGAGGTGCAGCACGATCTCGCCCCGCATGCGGAGGATTATACCGTCCGCGTGATCGAGACGCGCGACGGCCTGCCCGCCGATGCCGCGGCGCGGTTCAAACAGGCGGTGAAGCTAACCAAGCACGATCCCGCCGCCGCCTGCGCGGTCTTCGCCGAGGTCGACCGGATGGCGCCGGACAATGGCGCGACGGCGTTCAATCTGGCTTTGTGCGCGGAATCGGCCGGGCGGTATCGCGAGGCGGCGGATCGCTATGCCCGCGCGCGGCTGTTCGCGCCTTATGCCGGCGGCGAGGTGAGCAAGGGGCTGGCGCGCGTGACCGCGCTGGCGGCGGGGGCGCAGGACGTCGCGCTGATGCGCAGCCGGCCGCCGGTGACGGGCAGCGGCTTTTGAAAGCAAGCCGCGGGATGGGGCGCGGCGCGCGATCGGCTATTGGAGCGGCATGAGCACCATCGATCAGGACGCGGCCTGGGCCGCCTTCGAGCGCCGCGACCGGACGCAGGACGGCGCGTTCGTCGTCGCGGTGCGCACCACGGGCATCTATTGCAAGCCGAGCTGCCCCGCGCGGCATCCGCGGCGCGACAACGTCAGCTTCCTCGCCGACGGCGCGGCGGCGCGCGCGGCGGGCTATCGCGCCTGCCTGCGCTGCAAACCCGACGATGTCGCCCGCGACAGCCGGGCGGTGGCCGAGGCGATCGCGCTGATCGCGGCGGCGGAGGAACCGGTCGGGCTGGCGGCGCTCGCCGCACGGGTCGGCTATGCGCCGCATCATTTCCAGCGCTTGTTCACCCGCGCGACCGGGGTCAGCCCCGCCGCTTATGCGCGCGCGCTGCGCTCCGGACGCGCGGCGGACGCGTTGCAGCAGGCGGACCGCGTCACCGATGCGATCTACGACGCGGGCTATGGCGCGGCGAGCCGCTTCTACGCCGATGGCGCCAGGCGGCTCGGCATGGCGCCGTCGGTCTGGGCGCGCGGCGGTGCGGGCGCGACGATCCGCTGGACGCAGGTCGCGACCTCGCTGGGGCCGTTGCTCATCGCGGCGACCGACAAGGGGCTGTGCCGGGTGGCGTTCGACGAGGATGCGGCGGCGCTGGCGGCACGCTTCCCGCGGGCGGAGATCGCGCCGGGCGATGCGGCGCTGGCCGGCCTTGCCGCGGCGGTGGTGGCGCTGGTCGAGACGCCGGGCCGCGACGCCGCGCTGCCGCTCGACGTGCGCGGCACCGCCTTTCAGGAGGCGGTGTGGCAGGCGCTGAAGACGATCCCGGCGGGCGAGACGCGCAGCTATGCCGAGCTGGCCGCGCTCGCCGGCCAGCCGGGCGCGATGCGCGCGGCGGGGACGGCGTGCGGCAGCAATCCGCTGGCGGTGGTCGTCCCCTGCCACCGCGTCACGCGCAGCGACGGCGGGCTCGGCGGCTATGCCTATGGCGTCGAGCGCAAGCGCGCCCTGCTGGCGCGCGAGGGCGGGTGAGCCGGGCCGCTGCGGATCGCCGAAGACGTATCAGGTTCGCGCAGAGGCGCAGAGGCGCAGAGCGTGTTGCGCTAGTCGCATCTGCGGCTCCGTTGCGATGACAGGGCCGCGTTACCTCTGCGCCTAGGCGCGACACTTTCACCCTTTCGTCACCCCCGGGCCCCCGCTTCTCCCCGATGGCAAGCGTGAAGGACGTAGCGGGACGCCGGATCAAGTCCGGGGTTACGGACCGGTGGTATCGCGGGCGCCGATGAATGTCGGCCGGCCTAATTCTCGATCGTCACCTTGGCGGCGTCCCCGCCGAGCGAGGCGAGCGCCTGCGGGCCGGTCTTGCCGGTCGCGAGCGCGGTGATGAGCCTGGCGGCGGCATTGTCGGGATTGCTGTGCGCCGAATAGGCGAGCGGACGCAGCGCCGTGCGGGCCTCGTCGCGCTTGTCGTCGACCAGCAGCTGCGTCGCATAGGCATAAGCGAGACCCTCGTCCTGCGGTACCAGCTCGTGGGCGCGACGCAGCGCGGCCTTGGCATTGTCGGTGGCCGGCGCCCCCGCCATGCCGAAGCTCGAATAGAAGAGCGTCAGCGCATAGGCGTCGTTGGTGTCGAGCTTGTTCGCGCGGAGCAGCCAACTGCGCGCTTCGCGCCACACCTGCGGATCGGTCACCTTTGCCTCGCGCGCGCGGCGCAGATGCACCTGCGCCTTGTAGACCAGGGCCTGCGACGATTTGGGATCGATCGCCAGCGCACGGTCGGCGGCGGCATCGGCGAGGTCGTTGCGGCCGGCGTCGAGTGCCATCTCGGCGAACCAGCCCTGCACCATCGCATCCTTGGGATAGCGGTCGGCGATCGGCAGCGCGGCGGCGAGGATCGGCTGCGCGGTCTCGCGATCGACGCCGCGGTCCGAGCGCATGCGCAGCGTGATCATCTCGCGCTCGCCCGCCGACAGCGGCCGGACGGTGACGACCGGCGTGGTCAGCCGGGTAAGCGGGATCTTGTAGGCCGACATCGTCGATTTGTGCAGGTAGGACGACAGCACGCGGTTGAGCACGTCGAGATCGCCGAACGCCGCGCGTGCCGCCTCGACCCCCGGCTTGCCGTCGTTGATCGCCGCCAGATAGGCGTCGAGTTGCACGGCCCGCTTCTGGTCGATCAGCAAATAATGGGTGAGCAGCCAGCCGCGCGCGTAGAGCGAGGCGACCTGCCCGTCGCGCATCTTCTTCGACGGGTCGAGCGCGAAGAGCTGTTCCGCGGTGAGCTCGTTGCCGAGCAGCAGGTCGTAGGCGCGATGCTGCGCGGGTGCGCCGAGCCAGACGAAATCCTTTTCGAACCGCGCGGTGGACAGGAATTCGGGATAGCCTTCCGCATACCAGGCGGGCAACGCGATCGTGAGATTGCCGAGCATGAGGTGATGGGCATATTCGTGGAACAGCACGATCTGCGGCTGAAGCGCGTTGACGTCATCGCGATCGCCACCCTGCGCCGGAGTGAAAGCGACCGATCCGCTGGCGCGCCCCTGATAGAAGCCGGCGACGTTCTTGCCGCCCTGGCCAAACAGCCTGCGGACCGCCGCGTCGTTGGCGACGACGTAGACGGTCAGCTTGTTCGAACCGTCGCCCTCGTCCGCGGGGATCGACCTATAGTAACGGACCAGGCTGTCGAACTGTTCGAGCCGCTCGGCGCGTTTCTGCACCGAATCGGCAGTCCCATTGGCGTAGACGATGAAATGCTTCGAGGTCGCCTCGAACCATTCCGCCGCCGCGGGCTGCGCGCAGCACATCGCGACCAGCCACGCCGCCAACTTCAACCGATTCATGTCCTGCCCCCCAACATGCCCGGACCCAACCTAGACCGGGCTCGATACGTTTGTCAGCCCGTACGACAACTATAGACCAGCTTCTCGTTGGGCAGCGGCGGCAGCGTCGTGCGGATCGCCGATTGCTGCTGGGCGAGGCGCTCGATCGCGGCGGGGTCGACGGTGCAGCGGGATGCCGTGCCCTGCCCCTGCTGCAACTTGCGCGCCTGCGCCATCGCCTGCGCGCCGAGCATGTAGCGGATGTCGGTATAGCGGCGGGTGAGCGGGTCGAAGGCGACGACCGACACCGTCTGTTCGCCGTCGGGCACCACCACGCGCTCCCAGCGGTCGCCGGTCGGCAGATATTGCACGCCGCCGCCGCACCCGCTGCGCCCCCAGTGCAGCGCGACGTCGCTGGTCGGCGAGACGGTGACGCGGCTGCGTTCGGGCTGGAAGACGCAGGTGAGCTTGCCGAGCGGCGCATTGGGTACGACCTGACTGATCGCCGCGGGTGGCGGCGGGACGGCGGGCTCGCCCTTCGGTCGCAGCACGAAGACGAGCATCGCGACGACCATAACGAGGCCGCCAAGGCTCGCCGCCCAGATCGTCCGCCGCCGCTGCCCCTGCCCCTGCCCCTGCACTGCGAACAGCCCGGCCGCGCCGATCCCCATCGCGCCCAGCACCAGCAGCAGGCCGGCGAACCCCATGACGTTCTCGCGCCGGGTCTGCGCGGTCTCGCGGGCGCGGGCGAGCGCCTCTTCGCGGCCCATCGCCGCGCGGGTGGCGGCGTCGCGCTGGCTGGTCAGGGCATCGCTGCGCGCGCGCACATCCGCCGCGCTGTCGTCGCGCAGCCGTTCCTCGATCGAGGTGCAGGCGGTGCCGACGCTGGCATAAGGCTGTTTCGCCTCGCGCAGGAAGGCGGACAGCTCGGTATCGGCGATCGCGAAGCCGAACGAGCCATCGCCCTCCTCGCCGCGAGTGATCGCCGAATTGATGCCGATCACCCGGCCGCAGCGGTCGAGCAACGGCCCGCCCGAATTGCCGCGCGCGATGCTGGCGGTGTGGAGCAGCACCTCGATCCCGGTCAGGCTGCGCCGGCCGGAGAAGACGCCTTCCGAACGGACCGGCGAGGTTGGGCGGATGTAATCCGCGGCCGATTGCGCGGTCGCGAGATCGACGTTGCCGGGATAGCCGAGCGCGACCACCGGATCGCCCTCGCTCACCGGCCCGGTATAGAGCGCGGCCGCGGGAAGCCGAGCGCCGGCGAATTCGATCAGCGCGAGGTCGCGCTTCGCGTCATAGGCGACGACGCGGCCCTGGTAGCTCTTGTCGCCTTCCGACGGCACCACGCCGATCACGACATTGTCGGGATAGCGTTCCGCCAGTTCCATGACGTGCGCGTTGGTGACGATGCGATTGGGTGCGATCGCGACGCCGCTGCCGTGGCCGAAGCCGACCACCTGCCCGTCGACGACGGCGATGGTGACGACGCGGACGACGCCGCGCGCGGTCGCACCGATGTCGTCGGCGGCGGCGGGCGTCGCCCAGAACGGGGCGCCGAGCAGGGCGAGAAGCAGGAGCAGGAGGCGGCGCATGTCGCGCCTTCCGAACGGCCTCGGCGCGCCGCTGTCAAGCACGGCGATCGGCCCCTGCCGCACCGTTTTGGTTTGGTTAGGAAAATCTCAAACTCTGATGCCTACCGCCGTCACTGAAGGTCGAGGATTGGTGTATGAGCGCGTTCGGGCGTCGCAACGGAATGGGTAACGGACAGCCGGCACGGCCGGCGTTCGGCGTGGCGCGCCCGATGCAGGGCAGCCCGGCGCCGCGCGCCGACGAAGCCGCACCCGGCAGCCAGTTCCCGCCGATCGAGACGATGCCGCTGCCCGGCGGGCTGCCCGCCGACGACCCGCTCGCCGGCAGCCTGCCCGCGGGCACGCTCGACGCGATGCAGCGGCTCACCGACCGGCAGAATGCCAGCGGCGATGCCGGCAGCAGCCGCGGCGAGGGCTTCGAGGCGTCGATCCACAAGATCAAGGAACAGGTGCTGCCGCGCCTGCTCGAACGCGTCGATCCCGAGGCCGCCGCGACGCTCGGCAAGGACGAGCTCGCCGAGGAATTCCGCCCAATCATCGGCGAGGTGCTCGCCGAGCTCAAGCTGACGCTCAACCGCCGCGAACAGTTCGCGCTGGAAAAGGTGCTGGTCGACGAGCTGCTCGGCCTGGGGCCGCTCGAGGAATTGCTCGCCGATCCGGCGATCACCGACATCATGGTCAACGGCCCCGACCAGACCTATGTCGAGCGCAAGGGCAAGCTGGAGCTGGCGCAGATCCAGTTCCGCGACGAGGAGCATCTGTTCCAGATCGCGCAGCGGATCGTCAATTCGGTCGGCCGCCGCGTCGACCAGACCACGCCGCTCGCCGATGCGCGCCTCAAGGACGGCAGCCGCGTCAACGTCATCGTGCCGCCGCTGTCGCTGCGCGGCACCGCGATCTCGATCCGCAAATTCTCCGCCAAGCCGATCACGCTCGACATGATGGCGGGATTCGGCAGCATGAGCCCCAAGATGGCGACCGCGCTCAAGATCGCGGGCGCGAGCCGGTTCAACGTCGTCATCTCGGGCGGCACCGGTTCGGGCAAGACGACGATGCTCAATGCCTTGTCGAAGATGATCGACCCCGGCGAGCGCGTGCTGACGATCGAGGACGCCGCCGAGCTTCGCCTGCAACAGCCGCACTGGCTGCCGCTCGAGACGCGGCCGGCCAATCTGGAGGGGCAAGGCGAGATCAGCATCCGCGACCTCGTCAAGAACGCGCTGCGTATGCGCCCCGATCGCATCATCCTGGGCGAGATCCGCGGCAGCGAGTGTTTCGACATGCTCGCCGCGATGAACACCGGTCACGACGGCTCGATGTGCACGCTCCACGCCAATTCCCCGCGCGAGGCGCTCGCCCGTATGGAGAATATGGTGATGATGTCGGACATCAAGGTGCCCAAGGAGGCGATCAGCCGCCAGATCGCCGATTCGGTCGAGCTCATCATCCAGGTGAAGCGCCTGCGCGACGGCTCGCGCCGCGTCACCAACGTCACCGAGGTGATCGGCATGGAAGGGCCGGTGATCGTGACGCAGGAATTGTTCAAGTTTGAATATCTCGACGAAAGCGCCGACGGCAAGATCATCGGCGAGTACCGCTCGATGGGGCTGCGCCCCTATACGCTCGACAAGGCGAAGCAGTTCGGCTTCGATCAGGCGTTTCTGGAGGCGTGCCTGTAGGATCGGCGTTATCGACCGCACGAACGCCCCCGGACCGTCAGCCCTGAGCCTGTCGAAGGGCGGTGAGTCCCATGGTGCTTCGACAAGCTCAGCACCAACGGGGCGCATAGAGGCCCGGTGCGCCGCGCCCCAACCCCTTGTGGCAGCGCCGGCGTTCCGCCGTTAGGGTCGGCGGATGCATCTGCTCCTGCCCCTCGTCCTGCTCGCCGCCTCGCCCCAACCCGCGGGACGTGAAGGGGTCGTCACGCTCGCCGCCGACAGCGAGGCGCGCTGGGTGTCGTTCGACCTGACGCCGGGCAACCAGATCCGCTTCACGCTGACGCTCGACGAACGGCCGGTGACCGCGATCCTCGATACCGGGGTGAGCTATTCGGTGCTCGCCGCCAAATCCGCCGCCGCCGATCCGACGCGGGTCACCGCCAACGGCCAGGCGACCGCGATCGGCGGCGGCGGCAATGGCGCGGTGGCGGTGGGCTGGCTCGCGACGCGGCGGCTGGCGATCGGCGGGCTCACCCGCACCGGCGGCGGCGTCACCGTCGCCGACCTGCCCGCGCTCGCTACCGGCAGCGCGCAGGCGGTCGACATGCTGATCGGGCGCGACGTCACCGGCGGGCAGGCGCTCGACATCGATTACGCCAACCACCGCTTCCGCCTGCTGCCGTCGGGCCGGCTGCCGTTCGTCGGGGCGATCGCGCCGCTGGCCATCTCGCCCGGCCGCCGCGTCTACGAAAGCAGCGCGACGATCGCGACCAGGCGGCTGGCGCCGATGATCGTCGACACCGGCGACGGCTCGGCGCTGACCTTGTCCGCCGCATCCGCCAGAACGGCGGGGATCGCGCGGCTGCCGACCACGACGACGATCTCCTTCGGCCTCGCCGGCGAGACGGTGAGCACGCTCGCCATCCTGCCCGCGGTGTCGCTGGGGCAGCAGGTGGTGCGCAACGTCGAGGCGCGGGTCGAGCCGGCGGGCGGCTTCTCGGAGACGATCGGCGTGGCAGGGCGGATCGGGTCGGGGCTGCTCCAGAATTACCGCGTGCTGCTCGACCCCGGCGCCGGGCGGATGGTGCTCAAGCCGGGGCCGGAGGCGAACGCCCCGCCGCTGCGCTCGACCAGCGGATTGCTGGTCGGGCTGGAGCGCGACCGGCTCAAGGTGCTGCACGTCATGCGCGGCGGGCCGGCTGCCGCGGCGGGGTGGCAGCCAGGCGAGACGATCTGCCGGATCAACGACCAGCCGGTCACCACGGACTATCCGACGAGCGCACTGGCGAAATGGGCGATCGGCGCGCCGGGTACGGCGGTGCGACTCGGCCTGTGCGACGGGACGGTGCGGAGGCTGACCTTGCGGCAATTCTACTGAGGCGGGGACGTCAGCGGAAGAAGCTTGGCTCACGCGAAGACGCGAAGGCGCGAAGAGAAGAAGGTTTTTTGCGCGCAGAGGCGCGGAGACGCAGAGATGGTCCGGCCGCGCCAGCGGCCTTCAGTCTTCCTCATCGTGGATGCATGGCGCTTCGCGCCGGGCGCACCATCTCTGCGCCTCCGCGCCTCTGCGCGAACCCTTCTCTTCGCGTCTTCGCGTCTTCGCGCGAACAATCCTGCCTTCCCGCCCGCAAAGCGGCGCCAACTCGCGGAGGGCATACGCCCTATTGCGTGTGCAGGCCGATGCTCACCAGCAGGATCGTCGCGAGCAGGGCCGCCATCTGGACGGTGCGCCAGTCGACGAAGCCGACACGGTCGGGATCGACCCGCAGCCGGCGGCGGCGGTCGGCGAATGCCGCTGCAAGCGCGAGCAGCACCGACGCACCCGCCGCCCAGAACATCGCCGGCATCGTCCGCGCTCAGCCGAGCTTCTCGACCTTGTCCTGCAACCGCGTCAGCTCCGCCTTCAGTGCGGCGATCTGGTCGTCCTTGCTCGCCGTGGGCGACGGTGGCGGGGTCACCGGGGCGACGCCCGGCGTCTGGAACGCCTGCGCGGCGACCTCGAGCATCTGCAGGTTGCGCTTGGCGATCTCCGCGAAGGGGGAGTGCGCGAAGGCGCCCTCGACCGCCGACTTGAACTGTTCCTGGTTGCGGCGGAAACTGTCCATCGACGCTTCCAGATAGCCCGGCACCATCGCCTGCATCGAATCGCCGTACATGGAGATGAGCTGGCGCAGGAAACTGACCGGCAGCATCGTCTGGCCGCGGCTTTCCTCTTCCATGATGATCTGGGTCAGCACGTTGTGGGTGATATCATCGTCGGTCTTGGCGTCGACGACCTTGAAGTCGCGCCCCTCGCGGGTCATCGTCGCCAGATGCTCGAGCGTGATGTAGGACGAGGTCTCGGTATTATAGAGGCGCCGATTGGCGTATTTCTTGATGATGACGATTCCGTCGGCCCTGGCCTGTTTCTTCATATCGCTCCCCTGTCGCGCGACGGTCCTTTGCCGTGACTGATGCCGATGGTACGCCGCAATTTTTCGCACCGCAACACAGCCCGCGACCGTTGCCGCTGTTCCTCGACATGCTGCGCAGCGAAACCGCAGCAGATCCGGCGCGCACCGCGGCGGCGCTCGCCGGGCTCGCCGCCTATCAGCAGGCGCCACGCCCCGCCCCGCCGCCGCCGATGCCAGCACTCGCCACCGCCGGGCGCGCGTGCCTGCGTTATTATGGCGGGCGCGGCCGGATGGTCGTGTTCGTGCCGTCGCTGATCAATCCACCGGCGATCCTCGATCTCGGCGAGACGTCGCTGGTGCGCTGGATGGCGGCACAGGGCTGCCGCGTCGCGCTGGTCGACTGGGGCGAGCCGGGCGCGGCCGATCGCGACATGGACATGACCGGCCATATCGAATCGCTGCTGCTGCCGCTGATCGAGCAGCTCGACGAGCCGCCGGTGCTGGTCGGCTATTGCCTCGGCGGGACGATGGCGCTGGCGGCGGCGGGCGCCACCCCGGTCGCCGGCCTCGCGACGATCGCCGCGCCGTGGCGTTTCGCCGGCTATGGCGAGTCCGCGCCCGGCATGCTCGACCTGTGGCAGGCGGCGAAGCCGACCGCCGAGGCGCTCGGCGTGCTGCCGATGGAGGTGTTGCAGGCAGGCTTCTGGCGGCTCGATCCGGCGCGGACGATCGCCAAATACGAATCGTTCGTGCGGCTCGACCCCGAGGGTGCGGCGGCGCGCGCCTTCGTCCGGCTGGAGGATTGGGCCAATGCCGGAGCGCCGCTGCCGCTCGCCGCGGCGCGCGACCTGTTCGAGCGGTTCGTCGCCGCCGACCGGCCGGGCACCGGCGGATGGATCGTCCGCGGCGCCCCCGCTTCCCCGTCTCGGCTCGCCTGCCCGGCGGTCGAGTTCGTCTCGCTCACCGACCGGATCGTCCCGGCGGCCACCGCCGCGGGGCTCGCCGACCGGCGCGACCTCGGCCTCGGCCATGTCGGGATGATCGTCGGCGGGCGTGGGCGGACGATGCTGTGGGAGCCGCTCGCGCACTGGATCGCGGCGCTGCCGCCGGGTAGACACGCACCAAAGTAGGAGCAGGACCATCATGACCGAGATCGTCATCACCGCCGCCAAGCGTACCCCCGTCGGCAGCTTCCTCGGCGCCTTCGCCGCCACCCCCGCGCACGAATTGGGCCGCGTCGCGATCGAGGCGGCGCTCGCGCAGGCCGGCGTCGACGGTGCCGACGTGTCGGAGGTGATCCTCGGCCAGGTGCTCACCGCGGCGCAGGGCCAGAATCCGGCGCGGCAGGCGTCGATGGCGGCGGGCATCCCCAAGGAGGTGCCGGCCTGGGGCGTCAACCAGGTGTGCGGCTCGGGCCTGCGCGCGGTCGCGCTCGCCTGTCAGGCGATCCAGACCGGCGACGCGACGATCGTCGTCGCCGGCGGGCAGGAAAGCATGTCGATGAGCGCGCATGCGCAGACGATGCGCGGCGGCACCAAGATGGGTGCGGTCAGCCTCGTCGACACGATGGTGATCGATGGCCTCACCGACGTGTTCAACGGCTATCACATGGGGATCACCGCGGAGAATCTCGCCGAGCAATATCAGGTGACGCGCGCCGACCAGGACGCCTTCTCGGTCGCCAGCCAGAACAAGGCGGAGGCCGCGCGCGGCAGCGGCCGGTTCAAGGACGAGATCGCGCCGGTGACGATCAAGGGCCGCAAGGGCGACACCGTCGTGGCGGACGACGAATATATCCGCGCCGGCGCGACGCTCGACAGCGTCGGCGGCGTACGGCCGGCGTTCAAGAAGGACGGCACCGTCACCGCCGCCAATGCCAGCGGCCTCAACGACGGCGCCGCGGCGCTGGTGCTGATGAGCCGCGCCGAGGCCGAGGCGCGCGGCGCGCCGGTGCTCGCGACGATCCGGAGCTGGGCGAGCGCGGGCGTCGATCCGTCGGTGATGGGCATCGGCCCGGTGCCGGCATCGAGGAAGGCGCTGGAGAAGGCCGGCTGGACGCTCGCCGACCTCGACCTGATCGAGGCGAACGAGGCGTTCGCGGCGCAGGCGCTGTCGGTCGGCAAGGAGCTCGGCTGGGATGCGGGCAAGGTCAACGTCAACGGCGGCGCGATCGCGATCGGCCACCCGATCGGCGCCAGCGGCGCGCGCGTGCTGACCACGCTGCTCTACGAGATGGAAAAGCGCGACGCGAAGAAGGGGCTGGCGACCTTGTGCATCGGCGGGGGCATGGGGATCGCGATGTGCGTCGAGCGGTGACGCACTCGCTGACGAATGCGCAACATGCGGACATAAAAGCTGTAATTTTTGTGTCATTTTAGCGACACTTTTGACTAAACCGCTCGATTACGACTGTTTCTGTCGCAAACCGGCTTGTCCGCTTCCATCCGGTTGCGCCAACATGGTCTCCTGACAAAGGCGAACAACGCCTGACACAGGGGACTTTTATGAAGAACTGGTTGCTCTCCGCGAGTGCGCTCGCGGGCGGGATGTTGCTCGCCACCAACGCCTTTGCGCAGACGGCGCCCGAAGCCCAGACGACGCCGGACGCGACCGCCCCGGCACGCACGGACATTCCGACCGCCTCGACCGAGCCGGAAGACGACGCGCGTTCGGGCCAGGAAATCGTCGTTACCGGCTCGCGCATCCGCACGCCGAACGAGGTTTCGGCGGTTCCCATCACCACGATCTCGGTCCAGCAGCTGACGCAGACCGCCCGTACGTCGATCGGTGACGCACTGAACGATCTGCCGCAGCTGCAGAGCACGTACAGCCAGTCCAACTCGACGCGCTTCCTCGGCACCGGTGCGCTGAACCTGCTCGATCTGCGTGGTCTCGGCACGTCGCGTACGCTGGTGCTGGTCAACGGCCGCCGCCATGTCGGCGCCGACATCCTCAACAACGCCGTCTCGGTCGATGTCAACACGATCCCAACCGACCTCGTCGAGCGCGTCGACATCGTGACCGGTGGCAACTCGGCCGTCTACGGCTCGGACGCGATCGCCGGTGTCGTGAACTTCGTCATGAAGGACAAGTTCGAGGGTCTGCAGCTGCGCGCGCAGGGCGGCGTCAGCGACAAGGGCGACGCGGGCAGCTATTTCATCAGCGGCACCGCCGGCAAGAACTTCGCCGATGGCCGTGGCAACATCGCCGTCAACGCCGAATATACCCATTCGGAGGATCTGTTCGGCTCTGACCGCAAGTCCTATCGCCGCCGCGACGGCTTCGTCACCACCAACGTCGACGCCGCTGGTGCGGGCGTCAACGGCAACCTGAACTTCGACGGCCGTCCGGACGCGACGTTCTTCAATGACCTTCGGTTGGGCACCATCTCGGACGGCGGCCTCGTCGCTTTCCCGGGCGCCGCGCCGGGGGCCAATACCACCGCGCGTTGCGGTCGTGACGGCCTGGGCCGCGCATTCACCTGCAACTATCTGTTCCAGCCCGGTGGTACCATCGCGGCGCAGACCGGCACCGCGATCGGCGTCGCTCAGGGTACGGCAACTGCACCTACGGCAAGCCCGGCTGGCATCAGCTACGTCGGTGGCAACGGCAACACCGGCCGTGAAGGCGTGCTGCTCCAGCTGCTGCCGCGGCTCGACCGCTACGCCGCCAACATCCTCGGCCATTTCGAGGTTTCGCCGGCCTTCGTGCCCTTCATCGAAGCAAAGTACGTGCGGACGCGTTCGGTTTCGCTCGGCGGCTCGGGCCCGGCCTTCTACACCGGCAGCACGATCGACGGCACCTACGAGCGCCCGCGCCTGGACAATCCGTTCCTGAGCCCGACGGCGAGTGCGACGCTCGCGGCGCAGGCGCAGGCGGCAGTCAACAACGGTATCAGCCCGACCAACGGTGCGGCACTGACCGCGGCGCAGCAGGCGACGTTGACGTCGCAGATCGCAGCCGGTTCGTATCGCTTCATCCTGCGTAAGAACCTGACCGACCTCGGCTCGCGCACCGAAGACGCGACTCGCGAGACCTATCGCATCGTCGGCGGCGTTCGCGGCGACTTCGCCCAGAACTTCAACTATGAGGTTTCGGCCAACTACGGCGAATTCCGTGAGAAGACCCGGGTGCTCGGCAACGTCGACACCCAGCGTCTGGCGCTGGCGCTCGATGCGGTGCGCGATCCGGCCAGCGGTCAGATCGTCTGCGGGGCCAAACTCGATCGCAATCGTGCCAATGCCGGTGCGCTGATCGGGCTGCCCGGGCAGGACCTGACCGGCAATGCGGCCAACCTGACCAACGACATCGCAGCCTGCCAGCCGCTCAATCCGTTCGGCGTCGGCGGCATCTCGCAGGCGGCGCGCGACTTCGTACTCCGCAACACGACCTCCAACGGCAAGATCACGCAGTTCGACGTGCTCGGCACCGTGTCGGGCGACACGTCGGCGTTCTTCAGCCTGCCCGGCGGTGGCATCGGTGTATCGGTCGGCGGTGAATATCGCCGTGAGACCAACTATTTCCGCGCCGATCCCTATGTCGAGCAGGGCTACACCTTCTACAACGCGCTGGCACCGTTCACGCCGCCCGCGTTCGAAGTGAAGGAAGCGTTCGGCGAATTGCGCGTCCCGCTGCTGAAGGACACGTTCCTGACCAAGGAAGTCACCCTGAGCGCGTCGGGCCGCGTATCCGACTACAAGGGCTCTGCCGGCACGGTCTACAGCTACAACCTGAAGGGCGAATGGGCACCGATCGAGGACATCCGCCTGCGTGCCAATTACGGCCGGGCGGTGCGTGCCCCGAACCTGAGCGAGCAGTTCTCGGCGCCTGGCCAGAACTTCGCACCGGGCTTCCTCGACCCCTGCGCGGCCGACAATCTGGCACGCGGTACGCAGTATCGCGCGGCGAATTGCGCGGCGGCCGGCATTCCGGCGGGCTATAACTTCCAATACGCCCAGTCGCTGGAAACGCAGAGTGGTGGTAACGCCAATCTGGCCGCGGAAAAGTCCGACTCCTACACGTACGGCGCCGTCATCCAGCCGCGCGTCGTGCCGGGCCTGACGCTCTCGGTCGATTACTACAACATCAAGGTGAACAACGTCATCACGGCGCCGACGGCGCAGAACATCGTCAACGCCTGCTATGACTCGCCGTCGATCCAAGACAACCAGTTCTGCAACCAGTTCCAGCGCGTTGCCGCTGGTGGCACCGGCCCTGCCGGCGAGCAGGCCTATCGTATTGTGGAAGGCAGCCTGCTGCAGATCCCGCTGAACTACGCCAAGCTGCAGGTTCGCGGTATCGACAGCCAGATCAGCTACAACCGCAAGGTCGGCAATGTCCGCCTGGGTGCGCAGGTCATCTACACGCATTTCCTGCAGAACGACCAGTTCCTGAACCCGGCGCAGCCCGGGTTCGCTGACCGCCTCAACGGCGAACTCGGCAATCCCAAGGATCAGGTTTCGATGTTCATCAATGCCGACTTCGGCCCGATGTATGTCAACACCTCGTTCCGCTATTTGTCCAAGCAGTCGGTCGGGGCGATCGAGAATCACGAGACGGTCCAAGGCCGGCCGCCGCAGAACCTCGACGATTACGACATCGCTTTTTATCCGGACGTGCTCTACATCGGCACCAAGTTCGGCATCAACATCACGGAGCGTTCGGACTTCTACTTCGGCATCGACAACATCACCGACCGCCTGCCGCCGCTCGGCGCGACCGGCATCGGTGCGGGCAGCGGGATCTTCGACAACGTCGGCCGCCGCTTCTATGCCGGCGTGACCGCTCGCTTCTAAGTCGCTCAGATAGCAACGACAAAACTAGGGCCGGTGGTTTCCACCGGCCCTTTTTTCGTCCAGTCTCCACGGATGCAGAACGACCCGATGGCCGCCGTCGATGCGATGTTGCGCGCCGGCCGCACCGCCGAAGCGATCGCGACGGTCGCCAGGCTCGCGGCGACCGATCACGGCGACGCCTTGTTCCAGCAAGCCTTGTGGCTGCTCCAGGGCCGCCCCCTGCCCCGCGACCTGCCAGCCGCGCGCGCGACGTTGCGGCGCGCGGCGCACAGCGGACATGCCGAGGCACGGCTGATCGAGGTCGCGCTTGCGTCCAACGGCACCGGCGCGCCGGCCGACTGGCGCGGCGCGATGCGGCTGCTCGCGGTGGCGGCAGCGGCAGGCGACCCGCACGCCCGGCATCTCCAAACGCTGCTGTCGGCAATGGCGATCACCGAGGATGGCCTGCCCGCCATGCCGTTCGAGAGCGAGGCGTTGACCAAGGATCGCAGCGTTCGCCGCGTGGCGGGGGCGCTGACCGCAGCCGAATGCGCGCATATCGCCAATGCCGCCAACGATCTGCTCGCGCCGGCTGCGGTGGTCGACCCGCAGACCGGGCGGCCGATCCCGCACCCGATCCGCACCTCGGATGCGGGCGTGCTGAGCCCGCTGCGCGAAGACCCGGTCATCCGTGCGATCAACGTCCGGATCGCCGCGCTCAGCGACACCCAGGTGGCGCAGGGTGAGGCGTTGACCGTCCTGCGCTATCGCCCCGGCCAGCAATTCCGCCTTCACGCCGACGTCCTGCCCCAGGTGCGCAACCAGCGCGTCGCGACGGTGCTCGTCTATCTCAACGACGGCTTCGGCGGCGGCGAGACGACGTTCCCCGACCACGGCCTGACCATCCGCCCGAAGGCGGGCGATGCGATCATCTTCGACAATGTCGACGCGCAGGGCCGGCCGCTGGCCACCGCCCGCCACGCCGGCGAGCCGGTCCGCAGCGGCGTCAAATGGCTCGCGACGCGATGGATCCGGGCGCGGCCATTCGACGTATGGACCGGCCCCGAAGCGGCCTGATTACCCCCACCCCCGCGCATACCGCTGCCCCAGCAGCGTCAGCAGCTCATATTGCGACATCCCGCTTGCCGCCGCCGCCGTCGGCAGCGCGAAGTCGAGCGCGACCCAGTCGCCCTCCGCCAGATTCGGCGCGGCGGTGACGTCGAGCGCCATCAGGTCCATCGAGACCCGCCCGATCACCGGCAGCGTCCCCCCGCCCGCACTGCCGCGGTCGGAGAAGCCGCGGACATAGCCGTCGGCATAGCCGAGATTGAGGATCGCCACCTCGGTCGCGCGCGGCGCGGTCCAGGTCGCATTGTAGCCGACCGTCTCGCCGGCGAGGACGGTGCGGCGTTGCAGCACCTGCGCCTCGGGCGTCGCCACCTGGCGGATCGTGCCCGCGAATTCCGGCCGGACGATGCCGCCGTACAGCGCGATTCCCGGGCGGGTGAGATCGAAGGCGTACCCCGCCCCGAGCGCGATACCGGCGGAATTGGCGAGGCTCATCCGGCGCGCGCCCGTCACCCCCGCCAGCGCCGCGAAGGCGGCGCGCTGGCGATCGTTCATCGCGCTGTCCTCGTCGGCGCAGGCGAGATGGCTGATCAGCGTCTCGATCGTCAGCCCGTCGAGCAGGCCGTCGCGCACCGCCGCCGGCGAGACGCCGAGCCGGTTGATCCCGGTGTCGACCATCACGTCGCAGGCACCGCCGCCCGCCGCGCGCCAGCGGGCGACCTGCGTCTCGCTGTTGAGCACCGGGCGCGCGATGCCCTGCAGCGCCAGCGGCATGTCCTCGGCGCGGACGCCGTGCAGCACCGACAAAGGCAGGCCGAGCGGCCCCAGCCGCGCCGCCTCGGCCCAGGTCGCGACGAAGAAGTCGCGGCAGCCGGCGGCGGCGAGCTGCCCTGCGACCTCGGTCGCGCCGAGGCCGTAGCCGTCCGCCTTGATCGCCGCTCCGCACGCCGCCGTGCCGCTCATCCGGTCGAGCGCGCGCCAATTGTCGGCGAGGGCATGGCGGTCGAGGCGGAGGCGGAGGGGAGCGGTCACGCCGGGGCGTGTAATCGCCCCGGCTGCCGGCGTCGAGCCACGCCGGTTCAATCGAGCCGCGCGCGTACCCCGATCCACAGCGTGCGCGGCGTCGCGCGCTCGACGATGTTGGCGCCGCTGATCCCGGCCTCGACGCGCGCGTCGAAGACGTTCTCGGCACGCGCCTCGATCGTCAGCACGCGCGTCACCGGCAGCGCGGCATAGCCGTCGAGCGTCGTCGCGGGGGCGAGGCTGCGACTGTTCTGGTCGTCGTCGAACTGGCGCGCGACGTGACGCAGCGTCGCCGACACGGCCGCGCGCCGCTGCCGCCAGCCGAGCGTCCCGGATAGCGCGTCGCGCGGCGTCTGCGCCGGACGCAGACCGTCGAGCGCCACCGCCGCGCCCGAGGCGCGGACGCGTGCGTCGACATGGCTCCACGAGGCGAGCGCGGTGAACGGCCCGGTCGCATAGCGCGCATCGACCTCGACCCCGGTCGAGCGGATCGCGTCGAGGTTGCGGCGGACACGCATGGCGCTGGTCGGCGTCGCGGCGAGCGTCACGTTGGCGATCGCATCGTCGAGCTGGTTGTGGAACAGCGTCGCGGCGAGGCTGGCGCCGGCGAAGGGCGTCAGCGTCACGCCGCCCTCGATCCCCGTCAGCCGCTCGGGCGAGAGGCCGGCATTGGCGGCGGTGACGTCGTTGCCGACGCGGAAGGGGCGATAGAGTTCGTTGAGCGTCGGCAGCCGCCAGCCGCGATAGGCCGCCGCGCGCACCGTCACCGCCGCGGCGGCGCGCCACGCGGCGCCGAGCCGGCCAGTGAATTCACTGCCGTCGCGATCGGCGAAGCGATTGTCGGTCAGCGCCGCGCCGCCGGCGAGCGGGCGCTCGCGAAGATAGCCGCCGTCTATCCGCCACCAGTCGATGCGCCCCGCCCCGGTCAGCGTCAGGTCGCCGAGCGCGACGCTGCCGTCGGCGAACAGGCCCTGGGTCCGGCTCGACCCGCCCGCCTCGCGGCGGCGGGTGGGGCTGGCGTTGACGAAAGTGAACAGCTCCTGCGTCTTGCCGGAGACGTCGCGGATGTCGGCGCCGAGCCGCAGGTCGAGCGCCGCGCCGACCGGCGGCTGCACCTCCAGCCGCGCGCCGAGCCCGGTGGCGGGCGTGTTATATTGGTTCAGCGACTGGCTGACGGTCGTCCGCGCCGCGTTGATGCTGGCGAAGCTGGAGGCGAAGGCACGCGTCTGCAGATAGGCGAGCGCCGACCAGCCCCAGGCGCCGCGGCCGACGAGGCGCAGGCTGGCGTCGGCGCCGTCCGACCGGTTCGCGGTGAACGCCGTGCCGCGGTCGCGCCGGTCGGTGAAGGCGCTGACGTTGGCCTGCACCTCGGTCGACGGCGCGACGGTCACGACGGTGCGCAGCGCCCCCGATGCCTGTTCGTAGGGCGCGGCGCGGTCGACCGGGCCGCGGCTCGATGCGACCGTCGGCACGAAGCCGTCGCCGCGTGCATAGGCCCCCGACAGCGTCGCGAAGCCGCCGTCGCGGACCAGCGCCGCGGCGCCCTGCGCCTCGATCGAATCGCGGCTGCCGTAGAACAGGCTGGCGTCGAGCGGCGCGAGCTGGTCGGGGGTGGCGCTGTCGAGCTGGACGGTGCCGGCGAGCGCACCGGGGCCGAAATAGCCGCTGCCGCCGCCGCGCGTCACCCGCACCTGCCCCAGCCGCCCCGTGGCATAGGCCGGAAACGCGACCCAGCCGCCGAACGGATCGGCCTGCGGCACGCCGTCGAGGATCAGCAGCGCACGGCTGGAGGCATTGCCGCCGATCCCGCGCAGGGTGATGCCCTGGCTGGTGGGATTAGCGGTGCGACTGTCGGACCGGCGGAACTGCTGCAAGCCGGCGACATCGGCGAGCACGCTTTCCAGCCGCGCGCTGGCATTGGCCTGAAGCCGGTCGCGGTCGATGGTGACGATGTCGAAGGCGCGCTCGCCGGGCGAATCGGGCAGGCCGCGGCCGGTGACGACGATATCGGGCGCGACGTCGGGATCGGCCTGCGCCAGCGCAGGGACGGCGATCGCCGAGGCGAACAGGGCGGCGGTGGAAAGCAGAAGACGCATCGCGCCCCCTTGGCGGTTTCCGGCGCCGAGGAGAATGACAAACCTCGCTTATTCAGAGCGGTGTACCGGCCACCTTACGCGGTATGTGACATCGACGTTGCAAGGACGACGCGGATCGGGAACGATCCCGGTCGCGCTGCGCTTGCTGCGGACTCGAAGGAGATGGTCATGGCGGTTCCTTATTCTCTCCCGCCCGCGTCAGTGTCGCAGGGGGTGTCGCGATGAGCCGGCCGGTGCTCGGCGCATCGGCGCTGCGCGACGAACTCAACCAGGCGGCGCTCCGCCTGTCGCTCGACAGCGAGGGGGCGAGGATCGAGTTCATGCTGCCGACGCTCGCCGATCCCTGGGACGGCGCGTCCGGCCACAATTGGGACGTCCAGGCCTTCTGCCCCGAGGAACTCGATGCGATCGCGCGCCGCGCGGTCGAAGAGGTTGCCGCGGACTGGGACCTCGACCCGCACAACACCGAGGATGACGTGACGTTCGTCGCCGATCGCTGACCGCGCCTTTATCGTCTCTTGCATCGCAGGTGCGCGACCGGCGCGACGTCTACCATTGTCGCGGAGTGATCGGGTCCCTAGAATAACTCTGACAATTTCCGAGAGAGGTATTTCCATGATCGACGGCGCCCTGCTGATCGGTGGCGAAGCACGCCAGGCCGCGAACCGGTTCACCGCGGTAAATCCGGCAAGCGGCGAGACGCTGACCCCGGACTTTTCGTCGGCGAATGCCGATGCGGTGGCCGAGGCCTGCACGCTCGCCGAAGACGCGTTCGCGACCTATGCCGCGACCGACCTCGAATCGCGTGCCGCCTTCCTCGAGGGCATCGCGCAGAACATCCTCGATATCGGTGACGAGCTGATCGAGCGCGCGATGGCGGAGAGCGGCCTGCCGCGCGCCCGCCTCGAGGGCGAGCGTGGCCGCACCGTCGGCCAGCTCAAGCTGTTCGCCGGCGTCGTGCGTCAGGGCGACTTCCTCGACGCGACGATCGACCCCGCCTTGCCCGACCGCGCGCCGCTGCCGCGCCCCGACCTGCGCCGCGTCAATCTCGCGATCGGCCCGGTCGCGGTGTTCGGCGCGTCCAACTTCCCGCTCGCCTTTTCGGTCGCGGGCGGCGACACCGCCTCGGCGCTCGCTGCCGGCTGTCCGGTGGTGGTGAAGGGTCATCCCTCGCATCCCGGCACCGGCGAGCTGGTCGCGCGCGCGATCCAGAAGGCCGTCGCGGACGCCGGCCTGCCCGCGGGCGTCTTCTCCTATCTGCCCGGCGAGACCAACGAACTGGGCGGCGCGCTGGTCGCCGATCCGCGCATCCAGGCGGTCGGCTTCACCGGTTCGCGCGGCGGTGGCCTCGCCCTCGTCCGCATCGCCGCCGAGCGTGACGAGCCGATCCCGGTCTATGCCGAAATGTCGAGCATCAATCCGGTGGTCCTCTTCCCCGCCGCGCTCGCCGCGCGCGGGGCGGCGCTGGCCAAGGAGTTCGTCGGGTCGCTGACGATGGGTGCCGGCCAGTTCTGCACCAACCCCGGCCTCGTGCTGGCGGTCGACGGCCCCGATCTCGACGCGTTCGTTGAGGCGGCGGGCGCGGCGCTGACCGACAGCGCGCCGGCGACGATGCTGTCGCCCGGTATCCACGCCAGCTTCGAGCAGGGCGTCGCGGCGCTTGCCGGCCATGAGGCGGTGCGCACCGTCGCGCGCGGCAAGACCGGCGAGGGCGTCAACCAGGCCGTCGGCGCCTTCTTCGAGACGACCGCCGACCAGTTCCTCGCAGACGTCAAGCTCTCGCACGAGGTGTTCGGTTCGTCGTCGATGCTGGTGCGCTGCCGCGACCTCGGCGAGATCGCCGCGGTGATCGCCAAGCTGGAAGGCCAGCTCACCGCGACGCTGCAGGTCGATCCGGCCGACGAGGCGGAGGCGGCGAAGCTGGTGCCGGTGATCGCGCGCCGCGTCGGCCGTATTCTGGCGAACGGCTGGCCGACGGGTGTCGAGGTGGCGCCGGCGATGGTCCACAGCGGTCCCTTCCCGGCGACGAGTGACGGGCGGACGACGTCGGTCGGCACGCTGGCGATCGCGCGCTTCCTGCGTCCGGTCTGCTTCCAGAACCTCGCGCCGGCGCTGCTGCCCGAGGCGCTGCACGACGACAATGGCTGGGGTATCGCCCGTCGCCTCGACGGCAAGCGCGAGGCGAGCCCGCGGTAAAGGCGGACCGACTCCTCCCTCGCTTCGGCGGGGGAGGATCGGCGGTGGCGTAGGGCTGCACCCGTTCCCCACCCACCCGTCACCCCGGACTGGTTGCGGGGTCCACCGGGCGGCTGGGGTACGGCTGGAGGCCCATGCCGTTCCCCTCGCCCCGACGTACTGCCAAAAAGAGCCGCGGCATCTGCAACCCTCACCCGTGCTCCTGCGAAAGCAGGAGCCCAGGATTCCGCACACCGTCAGCCGTTGCTCTGCTTGGCCCTGGGTTCCTGCGTTCGCAGGAACACTCCGATAGGAACCCGGCGGACGCTTGGATGCGCCCGGAACGGGTAGCCCTACAGCGCGACCGGCGTCACTGGCACGCCCGCGACGCCGGGATCGAAGGCGAACAGATTGCCCGCTTCGGGCTGATCCGCCAGCGCCGCTTCGTCGAGCCCCTTGCGCGCACTCGTCGCATAAGCGGTGCGCAGATCGGGGCCGCCGAAGGCGATCTTGGTGATGTTCGATGCCGGCAATCTGACCGTGCCGATCAGCGTGCCCAACGGGTCGTAGCGCCGCACGCCCCAGCCGCCCCATAGCGCGACCCAGAGACACCCCTCGGCATCGACCACCGAGCCGTCGGGATGGCCGGCGCCGTCCTCGATCGTCACGAACGGCACCGCCTCGCCGAGCGTGCCGTCGGCACTGATCGTCGCGCGCCAGATCGTCTTGCCGATCGTGTCGGTGTGGTAGAGCGTCACGCCGTCGCCGGCGATCGCGGGGCCGTTGGTGATGCACACGGGCGCGAGGCCGCTGTCGGTGACGACGCCGGTGGCGTGGCGATAGACGCGGCCGCTCATGTCGGTCTCGGCATCGTCCATCGTGCCGAACCAGATCCGGCCCGCGCCGTCGGTCGCGGCGTCGTTGAGCCGGTTGCCGGCGGGATCGCCCTCCGGCCGGGCGAGGAAGGTGAAGCTGCCGTCCGCCGGATCGAAGCGGTGCAGCCCGGTGCGCAGGCCGGCGATCATCCCGCCGTCGGCGCTCGGCAGCATCCAACCGACCTGATCGGGGGCATCCCAGCGTTGCGCCTCACCCGACGCCGGGTCGAAACGGTGGATGTGGCGGCTCTTGATGTCGACGAACCACAAAGCCTGTTCGCGCCCCACCCAGACCGGGCCCTCGCCGAGGATCGCCTGCACCGGCAGAACGGTACGAACATTGTGATCGGTCATCGCGCAATTCCTCTCCACTTGGGGTCGCGCGCTCCATCCACCGAAGCGCGGCTTTCGTCTAGTCTGACAAAAGCCGCGCGCGGGCTCAATCCATGTCGAACAGATCGCGATACTGGCGCGGCTGCGAGCGCAGATACTGGTCGGGCGCCTTGACGTGCGCGCCGAGATGCGCGGCGGCATGCCACGGCCAGCGCGGATCGTAGAGGATGGTGCGGGCGAGCGCGATCATATCGGCGTCGCCGGTGCCGACGATCGCCTCCGCCTGTTCGTAATCGGTGATGAGTCCGACCGCGACCACCGGCAGGCCGCACCCCTGTTTCACCGCGCGGGCGAGCGGCACCTGATAGCTCGGGCCGGTCGGAATCTCCTGCCGCGGGTCGAGCCCGCCGCTCGACACGTGGATCGCCGCGCAGCCGCGCGCCTCGAGCGCCCGAGCGAAGGCGACGGTCTGATCGGCATCCCAGCCGCCCGCGACCCAGTCGCTGCCCGAGACGCGCATCGTCACCGGCTTGTCGGCGGGGAAAGCGGCGCGCACCGCGTCATGCACTTCGAGCGGGAAGCGCATCCGGTTTTCGAGGCTGCCGCCATAATCATCGGTGCGCCGGTTGGAGAGCGGCGAGAGGAATTGATGCAGCAGATAGCCGTGCGCGCCATGGAGCTGCACCGCGTCGATGCCGAGCCGCGCGGCGCGGCGGGCCGATTCGGCGAAGGCGTCGACGAGCCGCTTAAGATCGTCCTCGGTCAGTTCGGTCGGCAGATTCTCGCCCTCGGCGAAGGGCAGCGGCGACGGTGCGACCGTCTGCCAGCCGTCGGCGTGGTCGCGCGCGATCTGCTTGCCGCCCTTCCATGGCAGGTCGGTCGATGCCTTGCGGCCGGCATGGGCGAGCTGGATCGCGATCGGCATGTCCGAATGGCGGCGGATCGATTCGAGCACGCGGGCCATCGCCGCCTCGGTCGCATCGTCCCACAGGCCGACGTCGCCATAGGTGATCCGCCCCTCCGGCACGATCGCGGTCGCCTCGATCGTCAGCAGGCCCGCGCCGGACAAGGCGAGATGGCCGAGGTGGATCAGATGCCAGTCGGTCATCCGGCCGTTCTCGGCGGAATATTGGCACATCGGCGCGATGACGATGCGATTGGACAGGGTTGTGCTGCCGATGGTGATCGGCTGGAACAAGGCAGAAGACATGGAGACCTCGCGTGGGGGACGGAGGCGTTACGCTTCGGCGCCGGTTTGGTGCCGTGCGGGCAGGCTGACGCATGCCTCCAGCCCGCCGCCGTCGCGCTCGGCGAGCGTCAGCCGGCCGCCGTGCAGCTCGGCGAGTTCGCGGACGATGGCGAGGCCGAAGCCATGGCCCTCGCCACGCTCGTCGAGCCGCACGCCCGGCTCGGTGACGCGGGCGCGGTCGGCGGCAGGAATGCCGGGGCCGTCGTCGGTGACGATCAGGTCGAGGCGACGCGCATCGCCGGGCTGCACGCGCACTTCGACCCTCACCTCCGCGCGGGCGTGGCGCGCGGCATTATCGAGGAGGTTGCCAAGCAGTTCGTCGAAATCCTGCGCATCCATCGCCGCGACCGGATCGCCCGCGACCGCATGCGTCACCGCGATGCCGCGCGCGGCGTGGAGCCGGCCGATCGCCACCGCGAGATCGGCGACCGCCGGCGCGACGCGGGTGCTGGCGCGCGTATCGCCGGTGCCGGCGCGCGCACGCGACAGATGGTGGCGGATCGTGGCGTCGATCCGCGCGACCTGCACCGCGGCGGCCGGATCGTCGCGCAGCGCGAGCGCGAGCGTCGCCACCGGGGTCTTGAGCGCATGCGCGAGATTGGCGGCGGACTGGCGCGCGGTGGCGAGCGCCGCGGCGCGATCGCCGGCGAGCGCGTTGAGTTCCGTCGCGAGGCCGCGCAGCTCGACCGGCTGGTCCTCGTCGACCTCGGTCCGCGTGCCGTCGCGGATCGCGGCGACCTGCGCGCGCATCCGGGCGAGCGGACGCAAGCCGAGCCGCAACTGCACGATCGTCGCGACCGCGAGCAGCCCGGCGAGGATCGCGAGCGCGGCGAGCAGCGGCACCAGCGCGTCGCGCAACGGCCGTGCGATGACGGCGCGCGGCGCGACCGCGAGCAGCGCCACGTCGCCGCGGCCGGTCTGCATCACCAGCCGGCGCGCATGGACGCTGCGCCCGGCCCGATCCTCGCCTTCGAGCACCTGCGGCGCATCGGCTTCGTCGCGCAGCATCGGCGGCCCCGGTGGTCCCGGCAGCGGACCGTCGCCCGGCCCCGGCCCGCCATGCAGCCGCGGCGTATCGGTCGAGCCGATCGCGCCGTCCGGCGCCTCGATCCGCCAGTGCCAGCCGCGCCCCGCCTCCAGCGCCCCCGCCCGCGCGGTGAGCCGGGCGCGATCGATACGACCGTCGCGATCGACCGTGCTGGCGAGCAACGCGATCTCGGCATCGAGCCGGCGGTCGATCCCCTCGGTGACGACGCGTTCGAGCACGCCGCCGATCGCCCAGCCGGCGATGCCGAGCGCGGCGAGGATCGCCACCGCCGACAACAGCAGCATACGGCCCTGAATGGATTTGGGCATCGCCTCAGCCCTCGCCGCAGGTCAGGCGATAGCCGCGGCCGCGGATCGTCTCGATCATCTCGGCGCCGATCTTGCGGCGCAACCGGCCGACGATCACCTCGAGGCTGTTCGAATCGACATCGGCATCGCCTTCGTAGACGCGTTCGAGCAGATCGAGCCGCTCGATCACCGCCTCGCGCCGCAGCATCAGCGCCGACAGCACGCGCCATTCGAACGCGGTGAGCTTGAGCGGCAGGCCGTCGAGCTCGAAATGGCCGATCTGCGTATCGAACGACAGCCGCCCGCAGGCGAGCACCGGCTGGGCATGGCCGGCGGCGCGGCGGACCAGCGCGCGCAGCCGCATCACCAGTTCCTCGACGCGGAACGGCTTGACCAGATAATCGTCGGCGCCCGCCTTGAAGCCCGCCACCTTGTCCGACCAGCCGTCGCGCGCGGTGAGGATCAGCACCGGCAGCGCGCGCCCCGCCGCGCGCCAGTCGCGCAGCACGGCGATGCCGTCCTTGCCGGTCAGCCCGAGGTCGAGCACCGCGGCGTCGTAGCTTTCCGTCTCGCCGAGATGGCCGGCGTCGATGCCGTCGGCGACGAGGTCGACCGCGAAATGTTCGGCGCGCAGCGCGCGCGCGATCGCCGGGCCCAGGTCGGAATCGTCTTCGACAAGCAAGATGCGCATGATGTGGCCCTATCCTCCCCCACTAAACCGAAACTGAACCGCCCGGTTCAGCGGGGGTCGGACGAATCACCCTAGAAGCCGGTCATCGACACACGAAGGAGACGATCGATGGCAAGACTACATATCGGCACCCGCCAGCGCCTGGCACTCGGTGCAGCCGCACTGGTCGCGGTCGGCGCCGCCGGCGGCGCGGGCGCGGTCGCCCTCACCCGCCCGAGCATCGAGATGGCCCCGACGATCGCAACGCCGATCGCCAAGCTCGCCAGCAGCGGCGGCATCGTCACGGTCAAGGGCCGCGTCGCGGAGGTGTTCGGCGACCGGTTCGTGGTGCAGGACGGCAGCGGCCGCGCGATGATCGACGCGGGCCGCGACGGCACCGCCAACGTCACCCGCGGCAATGCGGTGCTGGTGCAGGGCCGCTATGACGAGGGGCAGTTGCGCGCGCACTTCCTCGTCGGCCCCTCGGGTCAGGTGAGCGAAGTCGGTCCGCGGCCCGGTCCGCATGGACCGGGTGGCCCCGGCGGCCCGGGTGGGCCGGGCGCAGGTCGCCCCGACGGCCCGCCGCCGCCCCCGCCGGGTGCCGGTCCGGCCGGAACCCCGCCGCCCCCGCCGCCCCCGGGTGCCGGTCGCGACGCACCGCCGCCCCCGCCGCCGCCCGCCAACGGTAGCGCCGTGCCGCCGCCGCCGCCCGCGGCCAATGCTCCGGCCGCGGCACCGGCCCCGGCACCCACGCCGGCGCGCTGAAGCAGGAAGGACCGGTCGCCCCGTGCGGCCGGTCCTTTTGCTTGGCGGATGGGTCGGGGTTCACGCGAAGACGCGAAGCCGTCACGTCCGCAAAGCCACCGTCGATCATCACGCGCGATTCCACCAACGATGCAGCGAGCGATTGCGTTGCGCGCCGCCCTCCCCCACATAGGTCCGTAATACACCAATGGGGAACCAATGGCCGATCCATATCAAACCTTGGGCGTCGCCCGCGGCGCGTCCGAGGCGGACATCAAGAAAGCGTATCGCAAGCTTGCCAAGGAACTGCATCCCGATCGCAACAAGGACAATCCCAAGGCGTCGGAGCGGTTCAGCCAGGTCACCAATGCCTACGACCTGCTGAGCGACAAGGACAAGCGCGCCCGCTTCGACCGCGGCGAGATCGATGGCGACGGCAATCCCGCCGCACCGTTCGGCTATGGCGGTGCCCGGCCCGGCGCGGCGCGCAGCGGCCCCGGCGGGTTCAGCAGCGCCGGCTATGAATTCGGCACCGGCGGCGACGCCGATATGAGCGACATCTTCGAAGGCCTGTTCGGCGGCGGCCAGACGCGCGGCGGCGGCGGCTTCGCCAGCGGCTTCGGCCGGCGTCCGCAACCCAAGGGCGCCAACATCACCTATCGGCTGCAGGTGCCCTTCGTCGATGCCGCGACGCTGGCGCCGCAGCGCGTGACGCTCGGTGACGGCAAGACGATCGACCTCAAGCTGCCCGCGGGCGTCGAAAGCGGCACGCAGATGAAGCTCGCCGGCAAGGGCGAGCCGGGTCCCGGCGGCGCGGGCGATGCGATCGTCTCGATCGAGGTGCAGCCGCACCGCTTCTTCACCCGCGATGGCGACGACGTCCGGCTCGACCTGCCGCTCACGCTCAAGGAAGCAGTGGCGGGCGGCTCGGTGCGCGCGCCGACGGTCGACAAGCCGGTGATGCTGACCATCCCGAAGGGGACGAGTTCGGGCAAGACGCTGCGCCTGAAGGGCAAGGGCTTCCACAAGAAGGATGGTACGCGCGGCGACCAGCTCGTCACGCTGATGATCGACGTGCCCGCGGATGATGCAGCCTTGCAACAGTTCGTCGCCGGTTGGAACGACGTACGGAACCCGCGCGGGGCAATGGGCGTCTGACGCCGACGTGACCGAGACCGCAGCCCTTACGCCCGAAGACCGTGCGCATCAGCGCCACGGCGCCCGCCACCAGCTCGCCAAGCTGAAGCCCGGCCCGGCCGCCTGGGAGATCACCAAGCGCGCCGTGCTCGGGGTGTTCAACGACGGCTTCATCCACGCCGGCAATCTCGCCTATCTCGCGCTGATGACGGTGTTCCCGTTCTTCATCACTGCCGCGGCGGTGCTGTCGCTGCTCGGCCAGAGCGCCGAGACGCAGCGCGCGGTCGCCTCGTTCCTGCACGTGCTGCCGCCCAACGTCGCCGACATCCTGCGCAAGCCGATCGCCGACGTGCTCGTCGCGCGGACCGGCTCGCTGCTGTGGCTGGGCGGGCTGGTCGGGCTGTGGACGGTCGGCAGCTTCGTCGAGACGATCCGCGACATCTTTCATCGCGCCTATGGCGTGAAGGCGAGCGTGCCGTTCTGGCGCTCGCGTCTGTCCTCGTCCGGGGTCATCATCCTGTCGGTCATCATCGCGCTGATGAGCTTCCTCGTTCAGGGTATCCTGACCGCGGCGGAACAGTTCATCTATCGCCTGCTGCCCTTCGCCGAGGGCGTCGCGGGCTGGGTCGGCCTGTCGCGGGTGATTCCCGGGCTGGTGATGTTCGGCGCGCTCTATCTGCTCTTCTATTCGGTGACGCCGTCGAAATACCGTTACTCCAATTGCCGCAAATGGCCCGGCGCGGCCTTCACCACCGTTTGGTGGGTCGGCATGACGACGCTGCTGCCCTGGGTGCTCGGGCAATTGGGCGGCTACGACCTGACCTATGGCAGCCTTGCCGGCGTCGTCGTCATGCTGCTGTTCTTCTATTTGATCGGGCTGGGGTTGGTGTTCGGCGCGCATCTCAACGCGGCACTGGCGGAACCCCCCGAACCGGCGCTACAGGGGGCGTCAACGACAGCGGAGGCGAAGACGGCGTGACGGGTTTGATGGCGGGCAAGCGCGGGCTGATCATGGGCCTGGCGAACGACAAGTCGCTGGCCTGGGGTATCGCGAAGCACTTGTCCGAACATGGCGCCGAGCTCGCCTTTTCGTATCAGGGCGCGGCGATGGAGAAGCGGGTACGCCCGCTCGCCGAGCAACTGGGCGTCGCGCGGCTGTTCGACTGCGACGTGTCCGACATGGCGGCGCTTGACGCGACCTTCGCGGCGCTGGAAGCGGAATGGCCGACGATCGACTTCGTCGTTCATGCGATCGGCTTCTCCGACAAGTCGCAGCTGCGCGGACGCTATTACGACACGACGCTCGACAATTTCCTGATGACGATGAACATCTCGGCCTATTCGCTGGTCGCGGTGGCGCAGCGCGCGCGCAAGCTAATGCCCGAGGGCGGCTCGATCCTGACGCTGACCTATTATGGCGCCGAAAAGGTCATCCCGCATTACAACGTGATGGGCGTCGCCAAGGCGGCGCTGGAAACCAGCGTCAAATATCTCGCGGTCGACCTCGGCCCCGACAATATCCGCATCAACGCGATCTCCGCCGGCCCGATCCAGACGCTGGCGGCGCGCGGCATCGGCGACTTCAACTATATCCTCAAGTGGAACGAGCTGAACGCGCCGCTGCGCCGCACCGTGACGATCGAGGATGTCGGCGGCGCCGGCCTCTATATGCTGAGCGACCTGGCGAGCGGCGTCACCGGCGAGATCCACCATGTCGACGCGGGCTATAACGTGATCGGCATGAAGGCCGAGGATGCGCCGGATATCGCGTTGGCGTGATGCCCCTCGTCTTTCGGGAGCGTGGATTTCGGTTCCATTTCTTCTCGAACGAAGGCGATCCGCGCGAGCCGTTGCATATCCACGTCAGCAAGGATGGCCGCGACGCCAAGCTGTGGCTTTATCCCGACGTGCATTATGCCGACAACAACGGTTTCGACGCACGGACGCAGCGGTGGATTACCGAGATCGTCGAGGCACGGCGGGACGATATTGAGGGAGCGTGGCATGACCACTTCGGCACGGGCGCTTAGCGTCGATTTCGATGACGACCAGATGTGGGTCCGGCTAGAGGACGGCCGGACGGTCGGCGTGCCGCTCGCCTGGTTCCCGCGGCTGCTCCATGGCTCGGCGGAAGCACGACGCCAGGTCGAAATCAGCCCAAGCGGCCTGCACTGGGATGCGCTCGACGAGGACATTTCGATCGCCGGCATCCTCGCCGGGCGCGGCGACATGACCGGCAGCCGGTCGCACGCCGCATGAGCATCAACAGTTTCGGCCATCTGTTCCGCTTCACCACCTGGGGCGAGAGCCACGGGCCTGCGATCGGCGCGGTCGTCGACGGCTGCCCGCCGGGCATCGCGCTTGCCGAGGCGGATATCCAGCCGTGGCTCGACAAGCGCCGTCCCGGCACGTCGCGCTTCACCACGCAGCGCCGCGAGCCGGATCAGGTGCGCATCCTGTCGGGCGTGTTCGAGGGCCGCACCACCGGCACGCCGATCAGCCTGATGATCGAAAACGTCGACCAGCGGTCGAAAGATTATTCCGAGGTCGCGCTCGCCTATCGCCCCGGCCATGCCGATTACGCCTATGACGCCAAATACGGGTTCCGCGACTATCGCGGCGGCGGACGCTCGTCGGCGCGCGAGACCGCGTCGCGCGTCGCGGCGGGCGCGGTGGCGCGCGCGGTGATCCCGCAGGTGCGCATCCGCGGCTGGGTCGAGGCGATCGGCGGCGACGCCATCGATTATGCCGCGTTCGACGATGCCGCGATCGACGCCAATCCCTTCTTCTGCCCCGATCCCGCCGCCGCCGCGCGCTGGGAGGCGCTGGTCGATGGCGCACGCAAGGCGGGATCGTCCCTCGGCGCGGTCGTCGCCTGCGAGGCGACGGGCGTTCCCGCCGGCTGGGGCGCGCCGCTTTATGCCAAGCTCGACGCCGAGCTGGCGCACGCCTGTATGGGCATCAACGCGGTCAAGGGCGTCGAGATCGGCGACGGCTTCGCCGCCGCGGCGCTGACCGGCGAGGCCAATGCCGATGCGATGCGTCCGGGCGCGGACGGCCCCGATTTCCTCGCCAACCATGCCGGCGGCATCACCGGCGGTATCGCCACCGGCCAGCCGATCCGGCTGCGCGTCGCGTTCAAGCCGACCAGTTCGATCCTGATCCCGGTCGAGACGATCGATCGCACCGGCCAGGCTGCGGATATCGTCACCAAGGGGCGCCACGACCCCTGCGTCGGCATCCGCGGCGTGCCCGTGGTCGAGGCGATGACGGCATTGGTGCTTGCCGACCAGGCGTTGCTGCATCGGGGCCAGACGGGACGCTAATCGTTAACCAAATGGAACACTCTCTAACCCAACCCGTTGGGGCCGTGCAAGAATTTGCAGGAGAGAACGATGCGTAAGATCATTCCAATCATGGCAGCAGCCATGCTGATCCCCGCCGCAGCCTATGCACAGACGACGACGGGTGGCACCGCAGGCGGAACGATGGGCGGCACGACATCCGGCAGCCCCACGGGAACGATGGGCGGCGCGATGGGCGGTCAGACGACGACCTCGCCGACCGATTCGTCGGCTACGTCGGGCAGCATGACGCAGAGCCGTTCGGCCAAGAAGTCGCGCAGCAGCCGTAGCGGCCGCTCGACCGGCACTGGTTCGACGTCGACCACCGACAGCGGCTCGACGACGGGCACGATGGGCGGCTCGACCGACACGATGGGCGGCACCACGGGCACCGGCACGGGTTCGACCACCGGCACGATGGGCGGCGGCACGACCGGCACCATGGGTGGCACCTCGACCACCGGCACGATGGGCGGCACGGCCGGGTCGACCACCGGCGGCACCCCGACGCCGCAATAAGCATCCTGACCGATGAAGAAAAAGCCGGGCGGGTCACACCGCCCGGCTTTTTCGTGTCTGTCGTCAGTCGGCGAAGGGATCACGGACGAGGATCGTATCCTCGCGCTCGGGACTGGTCGAAACCAGCGCCACCGGGCAGCGGATCAGCTCCTCGACGCGACGGATATACTTGATCGCCTGCGCCGGCAGGTCGGCCCAGCTGCGCGCACCCGCAGTCGATTCCTGCCAGCCTTCCATGACTTCGTAGATCGGCTCGACCGCCGCCTGATCTGCGGCATGCGCCGGGAAATAGTCGAGCTCCTGACCGCGGAGGCGATAGCCGGTGCAGATCTTCACCTGCTCGAAGCCGTCGAGCACGTCGATCTTTGTCAGCGCGATCCCGGTGATGCCGCCGACCGCCGCCGACTGGCGCAGCAGCACCGTGTCGATCCAGCCGCAGCGCCGCTTGCGCCCGGTCACCGTGCCGAATTCGTGACCACGCACGCCGAGCCGCTCGCCCGTTTCATCCTCCAGCTCCGTCGGGAAGGGTCCCGAGCCGACGCGGGTGGTATAGGCTTTGGCGATGCCGAGCACGAAGCCCACCGCCGCCGGCCCCAAGCCCGACCCGCCTGCCGCGGTGCCGGCGATCGTGTTGGACGAGGTGACGAACGGATAGGTGCCGTGATCGACGTCGAGCAGCACGCCCTGCGCGCCCTCGAACAGGATGCGCTTGCCCGCGGCGCGCGCTTCGTTGAGGTCACGCCACACCGGCTTGGCGAAGGGCAACACGAAGCCGGCGATGTCGCGCAGTTCGGCGATCAGGCCCTCGCGGTCGATCGCCGGCGAGCCGAAGCCGGCGCGCAACGCGTCGTGATGCGCGAGCAGCCGGTCGAGCTGTGGGCCGAGATCGTCGAGATGCGCGAGATCGCAGACGCGGATCGCCCGGCGGCCGACCTTGTCCTCATAGGCGGGGCCGATGCCGCGCCGCGTGGTGCCGATCTTGCCGGCGCCCGACGCATCCTCACGCAACCCGTCGAGATCGCGGTGCAGCGGCAGGATCAGCGCGCAATTGTCGGCGATGCGCAAAGTTTCCGGCGTCGCCGAGACGCCCTGCGCCGCCAGCCGCTCGATCTCCGCCTTGAGCGCCCAGGGGTCGAGCACGACGCCGTTGCCGATCACGCTCGGCGTGCCGCGGACGATGCCCGAGGGCAAAAGCGACAATTTATAGACGTTGTCGCCGACGACGAGCGTGTGGCCGGCATTATGCCCACCCTGGAAACGCACCACCATATCAGCACGCTCAGCGAGCCAATCGACGATCTTGCCCTTGCCTTCGTCGCCCCATTGCGCGCCGATGACTGCTACATTGGCCATGGATACAGGTCTCCGCCTGCCGGCGTTGATCCGTGCGCCCTTCGACAGGACTCGGCACACGAACGGTCCTGAGATGCGAAGGCGCGCCTAACGGGGTGCGCCCGCAGGGTCAACCGTTAGGCGGACGATTGTCATCGCGACGCGGGTTCGCTATAAACGTGATGCCGAACGACATGGCTTTGCCATTGGATGAACCCCCGTCATTGCCGTGACGGGGGTTCTTTCGTTTGGGGACGCGTTGCCGCGCGCCCCCGCCCGTGGCCTACCGGTGACGCGCCACCTCGACAACCTTCAGCAGAAGGGTACCGAAGCCGAACAACGCCCCCAGGAAAAGGCACAAGTCGCCGAACGACATGATGCTCGCCATCGGATCGACGGCAGGATCGCCGCCGCCGACAGGATAAGCGACGCCTCCCCTCGTCTCTAAGTGCCGTTTCGGATACGAAACAATGTCGCGCACAAGGGTGTTCCCTCTATAATCTGATGATGCTCTTGCGTCTTTTCGCCGCCCTCGTGCTGCTCGTCAGCCCCACCCTCGCCGCCGCGCGCAGCGACGACGACCGACCATTGAGTCGACATGATGCCGAGGCTGCGATCGTCCGGATCGCGGCGGAACGTCGGCACGACGGCGAGACCGTATGGCGCGCGCTGCTCGCGGCGAAGGCGGTCACGCTCGGCGACAAGACCATGCGTTTCGAGACGCGCACCTACGGCGAGGCGCCGCCGCATGGCCATAGCCTGTGGATCTCGCTGCATGGCGGCGGCAACGCCCCTGCCGAGGTCAACGACCAGCAGTGGCGCAATCAGGTCGATCTCTATCGGCCGGCGGAGGGCATCTATCTCGCACCGCGGGCGCCGACCAATACGTGGAACCTGTGGCACGAGGGGCATATCGATCCGATGCTCCAGCAACTGATCGACGCGGAAGTGGCGATCAACGGCGTCGATCCTGATCGCGTATACCTGATGGGCTATTCGGCTGGTGGCGACGGCGTATGGCGGCTCGCGCCGCGGCTTGCCGACCGCTTTGCGGCGGCGGCGATGATGGCGGGGCATCCGGGCGATGTGTCGCTGCTGCCGCTGCGCAACCTGCCCTTCGCGCTGTTCGTCGGCGGCGCGGACAGCGCCTATGATCGCAACAAACTCGCCGTCGAGAAAACGCAGGAACTGGAACGGCTGCACACGGCCGACCCAGACGGATATGTGTATCTGTCGCGTATTTATCCAGAGTCGCCGCATTGGATGAACCGACGCGATGCGGAAGCGGTGCCGTGGATGGCGCAATTCACCCGCAATCCCTGGCCCCGTCGCGTCGTCTGGCGGCAGATCAAGAATTGGGTGCAGGACGATCCACTGCACGAACGCTTTTACTGGCTGCAGCTTCCCAGTATCGATCCGGGCAGTTCAGATTTCGCGATCGTCGCACAGGTCGAGGGCCAGCAAATTCGGCTCGACGGCAATATTCCGAATGGGTTGGAGCTAAGACTGTCCGATCGCCTGATCGATCTCGATCGACCAATAACCATAAAGGTGAATAATTATCTTTGCTTCCACGGGCGCTTGCAACGAAAGCTCGCGTTGATACGCGACTCTCTTGCCGACCGGTTCGACCCAGCGAGCGTGCAAACCGCAAGTTGGGTCATGCCCGAACCCCGGAAGCGTCGTTGCACTCACTAAGTTCTCCCCCCGCTTAGTCCCGCGCCCGCGCCTTGCCGTCGACGTAGAGGTGCGTGCAGAGCTGCGCTTCGGGCGTGTCGGCGGGCGTCAGCGCGGCGACCGCGACCCAGCCGGCGGCACGCATCGCGGTGCCCGCCTCGGGCGGCGTGCCGAACGGCAGGAACAGCCGGCGGCGATCGACGGCGCCCGCGGTCGCGAGGATCGCATCGGCATAGAGCGAGAAACCGGTCGCCGCCTCTTCCGCGCCATCCTCGTGCATCACCGCATAGGTACCACCGCGGCCGACCTCGCGCGCCGCGCCGGCGATGAACAGCGAAAAGCCGAGCCACGACTGATACTCGAAGCCATGCCGCTCGGTCGGGTCGAGCGTCAGCGCGACGCCCTCCCCCAGGCCCGCGGCGATCGCGGCGAGCCCGTCGAGCCGGCTGGCGAGCACCTGCCCGGTATCGAAGGCGCGCAACCGTGCGATCGCGCTGTCGAACGGACCCGCCGCCTCGATCAGCGGCAGATAGCCGGGCGCGATCGCCGCGACCGCGCCGGCATCCTTGGCGTCGAGCCGGTCCTGCAACAACGCGATCCGATCGGCGGCGACCGGCAACGGCCCCGCCGCCAGCGTATCCACCAGATCGGGCAAGGTGAAATCGATCGAGAGGCCGGTCGCCCCCGCCGCAGCCAGCGCCGAGACGGCCACCGCAACCACCTCCTGCGCGGCGGGGATCGAATCGAGGCCGATCAGCTCGCAGCCAATCTGCCGCCATTCGCGCGCCGGCGCGAGTTCGGGGCTGCGCAGCTTGAGCACCGGGCCGGCATAGGACAATCGCACCGGCCGCGGGTGGTGGCCCATGCGCGTCGCCGCGATCCGCGCGATCTGCGCGGTGACGTCGGGACGGATCGCGAGCGTACGCTGCGACACCGGATCGACGTAGCGCACCGCATCGGTCAGCGCGCCGTCCTTGAGCCGCGAGCCCAAGGCATCGGCATATTCGACCAGCGGCGGATCGGCGCGCTCATAGCCGTAGAGGCGCGCCGCTTCGAGCACGCGCGTCTCGACGGCGGCGGCGGCATCGGCGTGCGGCGGCAATCGGTCGCGAAAGCCTTCGGGAAGCAGGGGTGTCATCGTGCGCCTCCCCTATCCATGGGCGGGAACGGGGGCAACGCCGTATCGCGACGGCGTCGCCCCTGCCCCGTCAGCATCGAGCGATCAGAACGTCAGGCCCATCGCGGTCTTGACGCCGGGCAGCGCCTTGACCTTGGCGAGGAGTTCGCCGTCCACCGACTCGTCGACCGAGAGCAGCAGCACCGCCTCGCCGCCCGCCGAGCGGCGGCCGAGGTGGAAGGTGCCGATATTGACCCCCGCCTCGCCCAGCGCGGTGCCGAGCCGGCCGATGAAGCCCGGCGCATCCTCGTTGACGACATAGAGCATCGGCCCGACCAGATCGGCCTCGACCTTGATGCCGAACAGTTCGACGAGGCGCGGCGCCTGATCGCCGAACAGCGTACCCGCGACCGAGCGCTCGCCGTCGGCAGTCTTTACCGAGACGCGCAGCAGCGTGTGGTAATCGCCCTCGCGCTCGGTGCGCACCTCGCGCACCTCGACGCCGCGGTCGCGCGCCAGCAGCGGCGCGTTGACCATGTTGACCGTGTCGGTCTGGTTGCGCAGGAAACCGGCCAGCACCGCGCTGGTGATCGGCTTGGCGTTCAGTTCCGCCGCCGCGCCCTCGGTATGGACCGAGATGCGCGTGATCGCGCCGGTGGTGAGCTGGCCGACGAGGCTGCCGAGCTTTTCGGCGAGCGCCATATAGGGCTTGAGCTTGGGCGCTTCCTCCGCCGAGAGGCTCGGCATGTTGAGCGCGTTGGTGACGCCGCCCGAGACGAGGAAGTCGGCCATCTGCTCGGCGACCTGGATCGCGACGTTGACCTGCGCCTCGGTGGTCGACGCGCCGAGATGCGGCGTGCTGACGAAATTGGGCGTACCGAACAGCGGCGAGGCCTTGGCCGGTTCCTCGACGAACACGTCGAGCGCGGCGCCGCCGATATGGCCGCTGTCGAGCCCTGCCTTGAGCGCCGCCTCGTCGATCAGGCCGCCGCGCGCGCAGTTGATGATCCGCACGCCCTTCTTGGTCTTGGCCAGCGCCTCGGCGGAGAGGATGTTGCGCGTCTGGTCGGTCAGCGGCGTGTGCAGCGTGATGAAGTCGGCGCGCGCCAGCAATTCGTCGAGCGTCACCTTCTCGACGCCCATCTCCACCGCGCGCTCGGGGGTGAGGAACGGATCGAACGCCACCACCTTCATCTTGAGCCCGCGCGCGCGGTCGGCGACGATCGAGCCGATATTGCCCGCGCCGATCAGGCCGAGCGTCTTGGCGGTCAGCTCGACGCCCATGAAGCGGTTCTTCTCCCACTTGCCCGCCTGGGTCGAGGCATCGGCCTCGGGGAGCTGGCGGGCGAGCGCGAACATCAGCGCGATGGCATGTTCGGCGGTGGTGATCGAATTGCCGAACGGCGTGTTCATCACCACCACGCCCTTGGCGCTGGCGGCGGGGATATCGACATTGTCGACGCCGATGCCGGCGCGGCCGACGACCTTCAGATTGGTCGCATGTTCGAGGATCGCCTTGGTCACCTTGGTCGAGCTGCGGATCGCGAGGCCGTCATACTGGCCGATGATCGCGATCAGTTCGTCAGGGGTCTTGCCGGTGATCTCGTCGACCTCGACGCCACGCTCGCGGAAGATCTGCGCGGCCTTGGGGTCCATTTTGTCGCTGATGAGGACTTTGGGCATGGGTAATTCCTTCAAACAACGATCGTCATCCCCGCGAAGGCGGGGATCCATAGCCGCTGACGTTGCGGCTCCTTCGACGACCTGCGTGTATGGATCCCCGCCTGCGCGGGGATGACGGTTTGGCGTTAGGCCGCAGCCTTGGCGGTGGCGTAGGCCCAGTCGAGCCACGGGCCGAGCGCCTCGATATCGGCGGTGTCGACCGTCGCGCCGCACCAGATGCGCAGGCCCGGCGGCGCGTCGCGATAGCCGGCGACGTCATAGGCGGCGCCTTCCTTCTCGAGCGCCGACGCCATCGCCTTGATGAACGCCTCGTCGGCGCCTTTGACGGTGAGGCAGACGCTGGTCTTCGACCGCGTCGCCGGATCGGCGGCGAGATGGCCGAGCCAGTCGCGCTCCGCCACGATCTTGTCGAGCGCCGCGGCATTGGCGTCCGAGCGGCCGATCAGGCCGCGTTCGCCGAGCGACTTCGCCCATTCGAGGCTGACGATGACGTCCTCGACCGCGAGCATCGACGGCGTGTTGATCGTCTCGCCCTTGAACACGCCCTCGGTCAGCTTGCCCTTGGAGACGAGGCGGAACACCTTCGGCAGCGGCCAGGCCGGCGTATAGCTTTCCAGCCGCTCGACCGCACGCGGGCCGAGGATCAGCACGCCATGGCCGCCCTCGCCGCCCAGCACCTTCTGCCAACTGAACGTCGCGACGTCGATCTTCGCCCAGTCGATGTCATAGGCGAACACGCCCGAGGTCGCGTCGGCGAAGCTGAGGCCCTCACGGTCCGCCGGGATCCAGTCGGCGTTCGGCACGCGCACGCCGCTGGTGGTGCCGTTCCAGGTGAACAGCACGTCGTTCGACCAGTCGACCGCGTTCAGGTCGGGGAGCTGGCCGTAATCGGCGCGGATGACGGTGGGATCGATCTTGAGCTGCTTGACCGCATCGGTCACCCAGCCCTCGCCGAAGCTCTCCCAGGCGAGCGTCGTGACCGGCCGTGCGCCCAGCATCGTCCACATCGCCATTTCGAACGCGCCGGTGTCCGAGCCGGGGACGATGCCGATCCGGTGCGTGTCGGGCAGACCGAGCGTCTCGCGCATCAGGTCAATGGCATATTGGAGGCGCTGCTTGCCGATCTTCGAGCGATGCGAGCGGCCGAGCGAGTCGGTGGCGAGCTGCGACGCGTCCCAGCCGGGTGGCTTGGCGCAGGGACCGGAGCTGAAAAAGGGACGAGCCGGCTTCGTGGCTGGCTTGGACGCACCCCGGACGTCGGGGGCGGTAACAGAATCCGTCAATGTATCTCTCCTCACAGAGAGCACGCGCCGCGTTGGGGCGGCGTGGCCCGTCGACCGCCCTAGAGACGGTCGGTGCATCGTGCAAGCCGGGATCGTGCCGGGCCGGGCTTGTTTGTAGCGGACCGTCTGGCGCATGATTGCAGCCGTGTTCCAGTATTTGCGTCTCATCGGCACCGTGATGGTGCTGACCCTGCTCGCCGCCTGCGGCCGGACCGAACGTCCCGCCCCGACGCGCGAATCGATCGTCACCGTCTCCGCGCGGCAGACCGCGCAATGCCTCGCCGACCTGCGCACGATGGGGGTCGGCTATCGTTCGCTGCCCGACAAGGATTTCGGCAACGGCTGCGGCCTGTCGGGGGCGGTGCAGTTGCTCGACATCGGCGTGCCGGTGACCGGCATCACCGCGATCCGCTGCGGCGAGGCGCGTGCCTTTTCCGGCTGGGTGCGCAACGCGCTGGCGCCGGCGGCGTATCAGATCCTCGGGAGCGAGCTCGCCAGCGTGCAGGGTATGGGCAGCTATGCATGCCGCAACGTCATCGGCACGCGCCGTGGTGGCGACCGGCGGTCGGGCCATGCGATCGCCAATGCGGTCGACGTCGGCGGCGTCACGCTCAAGGACGGGCGGCGGGTGACGATCCTCAATGACTGGACCTCGCCCGACCCGCAGGTGCAGCGCTTCCTGTCGACGATCCACGCCTCGGCCTGCAAGCGCTTCGGCACGGTGCTGTCGCCGGCCTATAATGCGGCGCATCGCAACCACTTGCACCTCGAGGACGATCGTGCCGGAATGTGCCGCTGAATCGGGCGTTGAGCCCCTTCGGGCTTTGCTCTAACGCCCGCGGATGACCGATACACGCCTTCCCGAACGGGTCTTCCCCCGCGCCAGCCAGGACGCCGCCAGCGCGCAGCAGGCGATCTCGACGCCGCAGACAGAACATCCCGCCTACAAGCTCGCCTTCCAGGACATGGACTTCCTGTTGCGCGAGGATTTGCGTCCCGTCCGCTTCCAGCTCGAGCTGCTCAAGCCCGAATTGCTGCTCGAGGAGGCGAAGATCGCCTCGACCTTCGTGATGTACGGCTCGGCGCGCATCCCCGAGCCGGCCAAGGCGCAGGCGATGCTCGACATCGCCAGCGACGACACCGCGCGCGCGATCGCCGAGCGGCTCGTCGCCAAGAGCCGCTATTACGACGTCGCGCGCGAACTGGCGCAGATCGCCAGCCGCGTGCCGCGCGACCAGCACGGCATGCGCCAGTTCGTCGTCTGCTCGGGCGGCGGCCCGTCGATCATGGAGGCCGCCAACCGCGGCGCGACCGACGTCGGCGCCGAATCGATCGGCCTGAACATCGTCCTGCCGCACGAACAGGCCCCCAATCCGTACGTCACGCCGTCGCTGAGCTTCCAGTTCCACTATTTCGCGCTCCGCAAGATGCACTTCCTGCTGCGCGCCCGCGCGCTCGCGGCGTTCCCGGGCGGCTTCGGCACGTTCGACGAGCTGTTCGAACTGCTGACGCTGATCCAGACCGGCAAGATCAAGCCGATTCCCGTGCTGCTGTTCGGTCGCGAATTCTGGGAGAAGGTCGTCAACTTCCAGGCGCTGGTCGACGAGGGCGTCGTCAGCCAGCGCGACCTCGGCATCTTCACCTATGTCGAAACCGCCGAAGAGGCATGGGACGTGGTCCGCGCCTTCTACGAGGAACAGGCGAAGAAGGACGGGTAAGCGGGACGCCTACCCCCACTAGGTCATCCCCGCAAAGGCGGGGATCCAGACGCGCGGGTCGGGCTTCGGCCGCATCGTCAGCGTGTATGGATCCCCGCCTCCGCGGGGATGACGATCAAGTGGGCGCCGTCACCTCCGTCTCGCCCCGCCCTCACCCCTCGGCGCTACGCGCCTTCCCCTCTCCCAGCGGGAGAGGGGACTAGACGACGAAGCCGGCGCGGGGTCGGAACGCGTGGTGGATCAGCGATGACCCCGCTTACTTCCCCGCCTTGGCGCCTTCCTTGGCGGCGTTGGGATCGACCGACGGTGCGCCCGACGCCGGCGTGCCGGTGTTGCCGAGGTTGTTGACCGCATCGGTGTTGGTCACCGAATCCTTGCCTTCCGGCGCCTTGGCGTCGGGCTTGGCCGCGGCAGCCCCGGCCGCCGGCGCCGCGGGCAGCGGCAGGTTCGAACCCTGCGAATTGAGATAGGCGATCACGTTGGCGCGATCCTGCGGATTGCCGAGGCCGGCGAAGGTCATCTTGGTGCCGGGCGCGAACTTGCGCGGGCTGGTCAGCCACGCGTTCATCTTGTCGAAGTCCCAATTGCCGCCGACGCCCTTCAGCGCGTCGGAGAAGGCGAAGCCACCCTTGCCCTGACCGATGCCCTCGCCGAGCGTACCGTACAGGTTCGGGCCGATGCCATTGGCGCCGCCCTGCGTCACGGTGTGACAGGCCGCGCACTTCTTGAACACTTCCGCACCCTTGGCGACGTCGGCGGTCGGCAGCAGCGTGGCGATCGGCACTTCGGCGGCAGCACCGCCCGCCCCGCCCTCGGCCTCGACGCCTTCGATGGCATAGCCGGGCTTTTCGGGGCGTTCGCTGTGGAAGGCCATGCCGCCGACGATCGACAGACCGAGCGCAATCCCGCAGGCTGCCAGCGTCCACCCGGCGATCGTGTTGGTGCGGTTATCCATCTGCCTAACGCTGCCCCTATTTTTTGCTATGCGCCGTGATCCCATAGGAAACGGCGGGTTGCTCCGCAAGCGCGCGCTTGCTGGCCGGCGGCCGGGGCTTTACCGGCTCGGCGCGATGGAGACCTACGCCGCCCCCGCCCGCCCGATCGTCGCCGCGATGACCGCCGCCGCCGCAGCAGCCCCCGAGCGCGCGGTCGCCTTCCAGGGCGCGCCCGGCGCCAACAGCCATGTCGCGGTCGCCGAGGCCTTCCCCGACGGCCTGCCGCTGCCTTGCTTCACCTTCGAGGATGCGATCGACGCGGTGCGCGACGGCCGCGCCGATTGCGCGATGATCCCGATCGAGAATTCGCTGCACGGCCGCGTCGCCGACATCCATTTCCTACTGCCGGAATCGGGGCTGGTCATCACCGGCGAGCATTTCCTGCCGATCCGCCACGCGCTGATGGGCTCCGGCAGCCGCGACGAGGTCGAGGAGGCGATGAGCCATCCGCAGGCGCTCGGCCAGTGCCGTCACTGGCTGAAGGCGCACGGCATCCATCAGGTGTCCTATCCCGACACCGCCGGCGCCGCGGCCTATGTCGCCGAGCGCGGCGACCCGCGCATCGCCGCGCTCGCACCACCGGGCGCGGCGGCGCTGTACGGGCTCAACCTGCTCGGCGTCGACATCGCCGACGCGGACCACAATACGACCCGCTTCGTCGTGCTGGCGCGCGGCGGCAAGCCGCCGGTCGGCGACGGCCCGTGGATGACGACGCTGATCTTCGAGGTGAAGAACGTCCCTGCCGCGCTGTACAAGGCGATGGGCGGCTTCGCGACCAACGGCGTCAACATGACCAAGCTGGAAAGCTACCAGCGGTCGGGGACGTTCGCCGCGACCGAATTCTACGCGGACATCGAGGGCAAACCCGGCGATCCCGCGGTCGACAATGCGCTGGAGGAACTGGGCTTTCACTCCAAATGGCTGCGGCTGCTCGGCACGTACCGCCGCGCGCGGGAGCGGGGGTGACGAATACCTCCCTCGCGAAGCGGGGCACCTGGGACGCTCACTTCGTAAAGCTGATCCGAATGCGCACCCAGGCGCCGATCTGCGGCTTGCCGTTGATCCGCGGCGGGCGGACCTTGAACTGCCACGCCGCCTCGCGGATGCTGCGCGCCAGCCCCGATCCCGGCTGCGAATCGCCGAGCTGGACGCAATCCTCCACCGCATATCGCGCGGCGGTGCGGCAGGCGATCTCCGCCCAGGCGCCTTTGGGGACGTTGGGCGGCAGATAGGGCGAGAGCTGCGACTGCGCCGGCTCGACATACCATTCGGCGTTGTAGAGCCGCTGACCACCCGGCCCGACCCCCGCCGCCGCGCTCGAATCGCCCGCATCGCCGTCACCCGCGCCATCCGCCGCGGCGAGCTGCTTGCCGGCGCTGCCGCCCGATTTGCGCGACGGCAGCTTGCCGACATCCGACGCGGCGAAATCGTTCTTGTTGAGCACCAGATAGCCGGGGAACGGCGTATCGACCGGCGGCGGCACGGAGGTGTCGGGCGCCGGCGTCTTGGGGGCGGCGGGCGGTTCGGGCGCGGTGCGGCGGCTCGCCTTGGCGGCGGCGCGCGCGGGCGCCTTGGTCGACTTGGTCGCGGTCGATTCATTGTCGCCGACCGGCAGCATGTTGACGGTCAGCGACCGCCCCGGCTCCTTGGTCTGGTCGAACACCGGCGCGAGCTGCCACAGCAGGAACGCGATCAGCAGATGCGCGGCGATCGTCAGCGCGAGGGAAATTGCCCGGCGACGGTCCGACGAAGGCTGATAGGACCGCATGGGACGCTGCGCGTAGCGCGCGGATCGGCGCGCCGCAACCGCTTCCGCGCCGCCATGCCAATGCCACCTTCGCTTGTCATCGCAACGTCATGCAGCCGACAGTCTACCCTCCTGAAACGCTTCGACGAATCGCGATCTACGACCTCGACCGGACGATCACCCGCGCGCCGACCTGGACGCCGTTCCTGCTCCATGCCGTGCTGCGTCACGCGCCATGGCGGCTGGCGCTGCTGCCGGTCGTGCTCGGCGCCGCCGCGCTCAAGGGCGCGGGGCTGATCCACCGCGACCGGCTGAAGCAGGTGATGCACCGCGCCGCGCTCGGCACGCTGTCACCGGCGCGGGCGGAGCGGCTCGCGGCGGACTGGCTCGTCCGCTTCGGTCCGGCGCAGATCCGCCGCAAGGCGCGCGCGCAGATCGCCGCCGACCGCGCCGCCGGCTATCGCATCGTCGTCGCCACCGCCGCCTATCGCTTCTATGCCGAGGCGATCGCGCGCGACATCGCCGCCGACGCGCTGATCGCCACCGCCACCGCGATCGACGCGCGCGGCCACCTGCTGCCGCGGATCGCGGGCGGCAATTGCTACGGCCCCGCCAAGCGCGCGATGATCGAGGCCTGGCTGGCGGCGGAGGGCATCGACCGCGCCGCCGCATACGTCCGCGTCTATTCGGACCATATCTCCGACGTGCCCAGCTTCGACTGGGCGGACGAGGCGATCGTGGTCAACCCGCATGCGGCGCTGCACCGCGTCGCCGAGGAGCGCGGCTGGCGGATCGTCGACTGGAACGACTGAGCGTCAGCTCCGCTCGACCAGCCCGCGCACCAGATCGAGGTCCGCCGGCTTGTCGACGTCGACCGCGGCCAGCCCGTGCCGCGCCGCCACCGCCGCCGCCCGCACCCCGACCAGCGCGCCCAGCCGCCCCAGCGCCGCATCGAGCGTCAGCCGCCCGGTGACATAGCGCAGCAGCGTCCCCGACCCCAGCCGCCGGACGATCCGCCACGGCCGCTTGCGATCCCGCTCGACCGACATCCACAGGCCGACCGCCGCCTCCGCCGCGGGAGTGCGCAACAGGAACAGGTTGCACCCCGACCAGCCGCCATCGGCGAAGCGCAGATAGGTGCGCCGCGTCGGCGGTGCGTCGCGTTCGACCGTGTCGCGTCGCGCGAGCAGCGCGGCGGCATCCGCGTCGGCCGGCGCATCGGCGAGGAAGTCGGTGATCCATTCGGGCCGCAGCAGAGCATGGTCGGCAGTGGTGACCAGCAACGGCGCGCCGAGCGCGCGCAGCCCCTGCAACGTGCTGAGGCTCGGCCCCGCCGCCGCATCGATCGGCTCGGCGCCCAGCCGCAGCGCCTCCGCCCGCACCGCCGGGGCATTGGCGGACACCGCGATCTGCGCCGCGCCCGCCGCGCGCAACGCGACGATCACGCGTTCCAGCATCGTCGCGCCGCCGATCCGGATCAGCGTCTTGTCCGTCACGCCGGCATAGTCCGCCAGCGGATCGACGCCGCCACGCGATCCCGCCAGTACCAGGGCGTTGAAGCTCATGACGCGCGCGTCTGCCACACCCGCCACATCACGCCGGGCGCAGCGAGAATGGGATGCCGCTCGCGCCAGCGCGTCAGCGGCAGGTCGACGCCGGTATGGCGCTGCAGCTTCCATAACCCGTACCGGCCCGCGCCTTCGAAGGTGAACGCGGCCTTCATCAGCCGCGCCACGTTGAGCCATTTGCCGAGCCGTTGGCGCAGCCACCAGGCGGCGAGCGTCGCACGCACGTCGCGCTCGGCGACGACGGGCGCATATTCTCCGCCCCGCCGCTCGTGGCCGATCCCCGCCCCCTGCCACGCCAGCGGCAGCAGCGCGTCGAACCGGTCGGGCACGAAGGCGAGGATCTGCCGCTCGCGCCCCGGCGCCTCGACGCGCAGCTCGGCCGAATAGGTCTGGCGGAACAGTGCCAGCCAGAAATCGGCCGGCCGGCCGTGCTGCGGCCCGAGCACCGCGGCGAATCGCGCCGCGGTCGCCGTCGCATAGGTCACCGCGCGCACCACCCGCGCCTGCACCAGCGGATCGGCCGCCCAGACCAACGCGGCAGGCTGCGCGAAGCGCGTCCAGATCGTCGTGTCGATCGTCCGCCCCTCGACCGCGCGGCAGAAGGTGTCGAGCGGCATCGCCGCCACCTTGGCGCGGATCACCCGCGTGCCCAGCGTGATCTCGTGGAAGCTGACGTCGGGCCACAGCGTCCGCGTCGCCCAAGCCCGCAGGCCCCAGCCGCGCACCGGCGGGGTCAGAACGTAGAAGTCGAGCACACCGTCCAGATCGCCGGTGCGCAGCACCGATCCGTAGAACAGCACCGCGACGCCGCCGAGCCGCCGCGTCACCTCACGCGCGGCGGCGGCGATCGGCGCGCTCACCGCCGCCTCCAGCTCGTCGGCGACGAACGACAGCAGCGTCTGCGTCACGGGGCGGCGAACCGGATCGACGCTCCCGCCCGGATGGTCAGGTCGCCGCCGGTGAACAATTCGCCGTCGAGGATGAAGCCCTCGTCCGCGGTGACGCGGAGCTGGTGCGGATCGGTGCGCGCGAAGCCCTTGGCGACCGCCGGACTGCCCGGCGTGCCGGTCAGGATCGGCGACAGCATCCGGAACAGGTGGCGCGGTGGCGCGTCGACCGTCAGCAGCTTGAGCCCGGGCCGCGGCCGCCCGAACGGCTTCAGCCCGACCGGCATCCGCTCCAGCGTCGAGGCGAGCAGCAGATAGAGCTGCCGCGTCACCGGCGCACGACCGTCCTCGCCGATGCGGATCGTCGTGCCGCGTCGCCATTCGTTGTCGGCACCGCCGAACATCGTCTGCGCCATGCTCCAGCCGAGCGACAGCGCCACCGCGACGCCGTTGAACGCGCCGACGCGATGCGTGCTCTGCGCCAGCTCGGTGGCGCGGACGAAGCCGCCCATGCCGAGCAGGAAACCGCGCGCCGCGGGCCGTTTGTCCTGCCCCCGCAGGATCTCGACCGGCGCCCGCTGCACGAAGCGCCCGGCGCGTGCCGCCGCGATCGCGTCGCGCACCGTCCAGTCGTCGGGAATGCCGAGGTCGAGCGCCAGCGCATTGGTTTTGCCCGACGGGATGATCGCCATCGCCGGCAGCGTCTCGAACACCCGCGCCGCCGCGGTCATCACGTCGCGCAACGTGCCGTCGCCGCCATTGACCACCAGCAGCCCGATGTCGCGCGCCGCATAATCGCGCAGCGTCTCTTCCAGCGCCTCGAACGTGTCAGGCGCGGCATAGGAGACGTCGGGCCAGTGATCGAGCCGCATGCCCTGCTTGAGGTTGCGATGGCTCCGCCCGTTGGCGATCACGCCGACGCGCAGCGGCGCGGGCGCGGGGACCGGCGCGCGGGGCGTCGGCAGGCGACCGGTGCGCGGCGCATCCGCCAGCGCATTGCGGCGGCACAGCACGTCGCCGACGCGGCCCGCCAGCGTCTGCCCGACCGGCAATCGTCCATCAATCCGAGTCGCCAACCTGCGCCCTTCCGTCACGAGTTCTTCATCAAACTGTCACAGAGGAAATGGGCAGGATTGCGGCCCCAACAAGAAATTGAGCCGATATTTACGGTATTTCGCTCGGGCAGCCTGTCGCGATCAAACTCGCGCCCGATCGGTTGGTTTCACTCGCAGCAGGGATTGCGTCGCCAGCCCGAGCAGGATCGCGACGACCAGCGCGTTGACCAGCACCGCGATCGACACGCCGATCACCTCCAGTGATGGGCTCAGCCAGAAGCTCACCGCGAACAGCGCGACGATGCCGACGACGCGCGCGATGAAGGTCGCGCCGATCCGGTTGGCGGCGAGCAGCAGCGGCTCGAAGCCGACGGTGACGAGATCGATACACCCCGCCGCGGCGAGCCACAGCAGGATCGGATAGGCGCGGCCGAACTCCTTGCCGCCCATCAGCGTCAGCACCGGATGGCCGAGCAGCACGACGAGCAGGAAGGCAACCGCGCCGACGATGGTCGCCATCAGGAAAGAGCGCAGGATCATCCGCCGCACCCGCGCGAGCCCCCCCGCGGCGACCGCGCGCACGATCTCCGGAAAGGCGGCGCGGGCAAGCAATTGCGACACCTTGGTCAGCGCCTGCGCCAGTTGCAGCGCGAGCCGGAACGCGCCCGCCGAGGCGGTGCCGACGGTGCCGCCGACCAGCAGCAGCGGGATCTGCTTGCTCGACAGGCCGAGCGACGAACTGGCGTTGGTGGCGAGCGAGAAGCGGATGATGCCGGGATGGTCGACGACGACGTCGCGCACCCCGACGCCACGCGCGAACAGCAGTTTGAGGTCGCCGGTCCGCGCCAGCGCCGCCCAATAGGCCGCGGCGGTCAGCACCTCGGCCAGCCCCCAGGCGACGAGGAAGCCGCTGACTGAGGGGACGAAGATCGCCGCGGTGGCCGCGCCGAGCAGCCGCATCACCGGTGTCACGCTGTCCGCCGCAGCGGCGAAGGAGAAGCGGTCGCGCAGCCGCAGGATGCCGAGCGGGGTCGAGCGGATCGACAGCAATTGGGCGATCGTGAACAGCATCGTCGCGCGCATATGGACCGGGCGCACGCCGAGCGGCTCGCCCCAGATGCGGATGATGATCGCGGCGAGGATCACGCCGAGGATCGCGCTGGCGAGATCGAGCAGCCCGCACGCCTTGAACAGCCGCGCCAGCCGCGTCTCGCCGCCTGGGGCGAGATGCTCGGTGCCGTAGCGGACGATGATCTGCCACGTCTGGAAGCCGACGACGGTGGCCAGCGCCTGGCTCGCGCCGGTGATCAGCGCGAAGCGGCCGAATCCCGACACGCCGAGCGTGCGTGTGACGATCGCCAGATAGACGAGGCTGAGCACCGCGAGCACGCCGCGGCTCGCCAGCATCCAGCCGAGGTTGCGCGCGATCGCGCGCATCGGCCCGCCGGGGAACATGCCCGCCTCGATCCCGGCATCCGGTATTTCGGGACTCATGCCAGCCAGCTCACGATCCTCCGCCCGCGCGCCCTGGCCGCCATCGCCTGCCCCAGTCGGACGAGATGGACGACGAGCGACAGCATCGTCCACACCGCCACCGCGACGATCCCCCAGTCGGGCCGCCCGATCAGCAGCCCGGCGAACAGGATCACCATATTCGGGTTGCGCCGCGCGGTGACGAGCCGGAAGCGGCTATCGAACCGCTCCCAGACGTGGATATGCATCCCGAATTTGGCGATGAACGCCCCCTCGATCAGCCGCTGCGCGACATAGCCGAACAGCATCGCCGCGATCACCGCGACGAACGTGTCATGATCGAGCGGCCGGCCGTAGGCGGCGCACCCCGTCGCCCAGGCCCACCACCAGAAGGGCGGATGGACGAGGTCGACGCCATGGTCCCAGGCGTTGCCCAGCGCGGACGAGGTGATCGTGCAGCGCGCCAGTTTGCCGTCGACGGTGTCGAGCACCATGAAGACGAGGCCGATCGCCAGCCCGCTCCAGAACCAGCCGTACCAGAAGGCGACCGTCGCGATGATGCACAGCACCGAACCGATCGCGGTCACCTGATTGGGCGAGATGCCGGCGCGCGCGCACAGCCGGGTCAGCCATAACGCCCATTCGGGCCAGAGATATTTGGTGAGGAGGTCGGTCACGCCCTTGTAGGCGCCGGTATAGCTCGCGCGTTCGATCGCGGGGACGCTGGCCGGGGTCAGCCGCTCGGCGAACGGCCGTTCGCGCTTGCGCAAGGCCTCGTTGAAGATACCGTTCTCGTCCTCCGCCTCGATCACCGCCAGCCCCTCCGCCGCGAGCGGTCGGTCGGCCAGCATCGCCGCCCGCACCCGGTCGGCCTGATCGGCGGCGACATGGGCGAGGACCGGCACGCCCGCGCGGGTCATCACCGTCCCCGGCAGGCCGAGCAGATGCGGCAGCCACGACGGATCGAAGGCGAAGGCGAGATTGGCGAGCAGCACGTCGCCGCCGGCAGCCTCTCCGAACGGCAGCTTGCGCGCGACGGCCATCCGCCGCAGCCGTTCGGCATTGGTCATGCCCCAGATCGGCACGGGATTGTCGCCGACCGGGACGACGGTCGGCGGGGTCGAGAGATTGGCAACCATCCCCGCCGGATAGCGTCACCCGCGCGATCCGGATAGCCGTTGGTGGTCGCAGCGTTCCGGTTCATGCAGCGCCGGCAAGCCGCTTTTGATCTGCGCGAAGGCGTGGAGGCACAAGAAGGCCGTCACGTCACCTGCTCCGTCATCCCGAACATGGCTCGGGGCCCCTCTCCAGCGATGTCCAAGCGGGAAAGGAAGACGCACCCTCGCGGCCCGTTGCCCCACGACAACAGGTCGAAACCACGACGAAGGCTTGAAGTAAGCCGGCAACGACCGGCACGGCGCAAGACGAGCCTAAACAGAAACGGCGCCCGTCACCGGAGTGACAGTCGCTGGACCAACCCGATGCTTTGGGATTTCTACCGCCCGCAGCGGCAGAACGAAACGAATGGTGGAGCCGAGGGGGATCGAACCCCTGACCTCTGCAATGCCATTGCAGCGCTCTCCCAGCTGAGCTACGGCCCCATTCGTTTCGGGAGGCGCCCCACTAGCGGGGGCACCGGGGCATGGCAAGCGCTGAATCGATGCCTGCCATGCCTTTTTTCAGATCAATGTTCGTCTTCGTCGTTCGGCGCTTCCACGCCCAGATCGTCGTCGCCACCGAGATCGACTTCGTCATCGGCCGAGGGCTCTTCCTCTTCGCCCAGCGCTTCCAGATCCTCGTCCTCGCCTTCCAGGTCGCGATCGGCTTCCTTGGTGTCGGGCTTGGCCTGCTCGAACGGCAGCGGCTGCTTGGATTTCAGGATCGGCTCCGGATTCCACGTCGTGCCGCAATTGATGCAGGTGACGGGGTCGTCCTTCTCGAGGTCGTAGAAGCGCGTGGCGCATTTCGGGCACGTACGCTTCGTGCCCCATTCCGGCTTGATCATGCCGTGTTGTGCCTTTCGGAATTGGGTGTCGCAGGCAAAGGTTGCCCCAGCCCGTGACTTGGTGGGCGCCTTGCCATAGCGCAAGGTGGCTGTCAAAGCCCTCGACCCATGGCGCACTCCCTTCCCCAGGAACTGAGCGTGGCCCCGCGCGGGCCCCTCACCGGCACCCTCCAGGTCCCCGGCGACAAGTCGATCAGCCACCGCTCGCTGATGTTCTCGGCGCTGGCGGTCGGCACCAGCCACATCACCGGCCTGCTCGAAGGCGAGGACGTGCTCGCCACCGCCGCGGCGCTGCGCGCGATGGGCGCGACGATCGAGCGGACCGGCGACGGCGCGTGGCGCGTCGACGGCGTCGGCGTCGGCGGCCTGCTGCAACCCGCGACCGCGCTGGAGATGGGCAACAGCGGCACCTCGACGCGGCTGCTGATGGGCCTCGTCGCGAGCCATCCGATCACCGCCACCTTCACCGGCGACGCCTCGCTGTCGGGCCGGCCGATGGGCCGCGTCATCGAACCTTTGTCGCAGATGGGCGCCGACGTCACCGCCAGCCCCGGCGGCAAGCTGCCGCTGATGCTGCGCGGCATGTGCCCGGCGGTGCCGATCACCTATACGCTCCCGGTTGCCTCGGCGCAGGTCAAGTCGGCGGTGCTGCTCGCCGGGCTCAACACGCCCGGCATCACCCGCGTCATCGAGCCGGTCGCGACCCGCGACCATAGCGAGCGGATGCTGCGCGGCTTCGGCGCCGACATCACCATCGAGGAGAGTGACGCCGGCCGCATCATCGCGATCCGCGGCGAGGCCGAACTCAGGCCGCAGACGATCACCGTCCCCGGCGATCCCTCCTCGGCCGCCTTCTGGCTAGTCGCCGCGTCGATCGTCCCCGGCTCCGACCTCGTCGTCCGCAACGTCGGGCTCAACGTCACCCGCACCGGACTGGTCGCGGCGCTGCGGCTGATGGGCGCGGACATCACCGAACTCGACCGGCGTGAGGTCGGCGGCGAGCCGGTCGCCGACCTGCGCGTCCGCCACGCCCCCCTCACCGCGATCGATGTGCCGCCCGATCTCGCGCCGAGCATGATCGACGAATATCCGGTGCTGTTCGTCGCCGCCGCCTTCGCCAAGGGCCGCACCGTCGCGCGCGGCGCACACGAGCTGCGCGTCAAGGAATCCGACCGGATCGCCGCGATGAAGGCGGCGCTGGAGGCCTGCGGCGTCCCGTGCGAGGAATATGAGGACGGTCTCGCGATCACCGGCACCGGCGGCGACGCCATCCCGGGCGGCGGCCGCATCGCCTCGCAGCTCGATCACCGCATCGCGATGAGTATGACGGTCGCCGGCCTGCATGCGGCACGTCCCGTCACGATCGACGACGTCGCGCCGGTGGCGACCAGCTATCCCGTCTTCTATAAGACATTGGACGAAGTGTCGGAGGAAGCATGATCATCGCAGTGGACGGCCCAGCAGCGTCGGGCAAAGGCACCATCGCCAGGGCGCTCGCGCAGCATTACGGCCTCCCGCACCTCGACACCGGACTGCTCTATCGTGCCGTGGCGTTCAACGTGCAGCGGATGGAGCTCAACCCCGCCAGGGAAGCCGATGCAGTCGCCGCCTGCGATTTCGACGAGGCGCTGCTCGACGATCTCGTGCTGCGCACCGACGACATCGGCCAGCTCGCCTCGATCGTCTCGGTCCATCCGCTGGTGCGCGCCTCGCTGCTGCAGCGCCAGAAGCGCTTCGCCCGCCAGCCCGGCGGCGCGGTGCTCGACGGTCGCGACATCGGCACGGTGATCGCGCCCGACGCCGACGCCAAATTGTTCGTCAAGGCGACCCCGCAGATCCGCGCGCAGCGCCGCCACAAGGAATTGCTCGGCAAGGGCATCGACGTCACCTTCGTCAAGGTACTGATGGACATCCGCGCCCGCGACACGCGCGACAGCGCCCGTTCCACCGCGCCGCTCAGCATGGCCGCCGACGCCGCTTTGCTCGACACCAGCCAGATGACGATCGAGGCGAGCATCGCCCGCGCGATCGCCATGGTCGACGCCCGCACCGCCACCCGCGCCCGCCAGCAGCCGAGCGCCGGCGCCAGCCCGGTCTGACGACGCCGGCACTCCTCGCGGCAACCCGGTTCCGACGTCATTGCCGGCATGTATCGTTTCTGATACACCATCACCGTGAAACCGATCACCTTCGTCGGCGACAGTCTCGATCGTCTTCGGGAATTCCCGGAGGATGCACGGGCCTCGGCGGGGCACCAGCTTCACCAAGTACAGCAGGGCCGCCTGCCGGACGACTGGAAGCCGATGACGACGATCGGCCAAGGCGTCTGTGAAATCCGGATACGCGAGCAATCGGGTGCGTTCCGCGTGATCTACCTTGCAACCTTGCCGGATGCGGTGCTCGTCCTCCACGCCTTTCGGAAGAAGACCCAGAAAACGCCGCAGCGCGATATCGACCTTGCCAGACACCGCTTGAGCCTATGGAGGTCATGATGACCGAAGCGCAGACATTCGACAGCGTGTTCGACGCACTGGCCGATACCCCGGCAGAAGCGGCGAATCTCCAGGCCCGATCCGAGCTGCTGTCGACGTTGAAGAGCCATATCCGGTCCTGGAACGTCGCGCAGGACATCGCTGCCGCCCGGCTCGGCATCACCCGTCCGCGCCTCAACGACCTGTTGCAGGGCAAGATGGCCAAATTCTCGCTCGACGCGCTCGTCAACATCGCCACGGCGGCGGGCCTGACCGTCCACATCCACGTCGCTAGGGCTGCCTGACGCGCCACGACCCGCCGCCGGACGCGTCCGTGCCGTTACCTTGCCAAAACGCGGGCTTTCGATTATGGCCCGCCGGTCCTGCGAGCTGATGTTCGTGGAGGTAGGCGCGTCCGGCCGGGCCGTTCGCGCCCTTTTCGCAAGCAGCGCATCGCATTCCTCCGCCTGCCGACGCTTAATGGATGCCGCGACCGGCATGGGGTCGCCGCGGCGTTTTCAGCCAAGACCAGCGGATCCAACCGCTTGGCCGGAAACAGATAAACCCGAGGACACTCTAACCCTATGGCTACCCAGCCCACTCCTACCCGCGACGATTTCGCCGCAATGCTCGATGACATGTTCGGCGGCGCCGACAGCTTCGAGGGCCGTGTCGTTCACGGTACCGTCACCGCGATCGAGAACGACCTTGCCGTCATCGACGTCGGCCTGAAGTCCGAAGGCCGCGTGCCGCTGCGCGAATTTGCCGCACCGGGCCAGAAGGCCGACCTGAAGGTCGGCGACGAGGTCGAGGTCTATGTCGACCGCGTCGAGAACATGCATGGCGAAGCGATGCTCAGCCGCGATCGCGCCCGCCGCGAAGCCGCCTGGGACAAGCTCGAGCTCGAGTTCAGCAAGACCGCGCGCGTCGAGGGCGTGATCTTCGGCCGCGTCAAGGGCGGCTTCACCGTCGACCTGTCGGGCGCCGTCGCGTTCCTGCCGGGCAGCCAGGTCGATATCCGCCCCGTCCGCGACGTCACGCCGCTGATGGACATCCCCCAGCCGTTCCAGATCCTCAAGATGGACCGCAAGCGCGGGAACATCGTCGTGTCGCGTCGCGCGGTGCTGGAAGAGACCCGCGCCGAGCAGCGTTCGGGCCTGATCCAGAGCCTCGCCGAGGGTCAGATCATCGACGGCGTCGTCAAGAACATCACCGATTACGGTGCGTTCGTCGACCTCGGCGGTATCGACGGCCTGCTCCACGTCACCGACCTCAGCTACAAGCGCGTCAATCATCCGTCCGAGATGATCGCGATCGGCGACACGGTGAAGGTGCAGATCATCCGCATCAACAAGGACACGCAGCGCATCAGCCTCGGCATGAAGCAGCTCGAGTCGGATCCGTGGGACGGCGCGAGCGCCAAGTATCCGATCGGCGCCAAGCTGTCGGGCCGCGTCACGAACATCACCGAATATGGTGCGTTCGTCGAGCTGGAAGCGGGCATCGAAGGCCTCGTCCACGTTTCGGAAATGTCCTGGACCAAGAAGAACGTCCATCCAGGCAAGATCGTCTCGACCTCGCAGGAAGTCGATGTCGTCGTGCTCGAGGTCGACGAGGACAAGCGTCGCATCAGCCTCGGCCTCAAGCAGGCGCAGAACAATCCGTGGGAAGCGTTCGCCGCCGCCCATCCGATCGGTTCGACCGTCGAGGGCGAAGTCAAGAATGCGACCGAATTCGGTCTGTTCATCGGTCTGGACAACGACGTCGACGGCATGGTCCACATGTCGGACATCGCCTGGGGCGTGTCGGGTGAGGATGCCCTCAACCTGCACCGCAAGGGCGAGACCGTGCAGGCGGTGGTGCTCGACATCGACGCCGAGAAGGAGCGCATTAGCCTCGGCATGAAGCAGCTCGAGCGCGGCGGCCCGTCGGCCGGCGGCATCGCGGCATCGGGCGATCGCCTGAACAAGAATGCGATCGTCACCGTGACCGTCCTCGAAGTCCGCGACGCGGGCCTCGAAGTGCAGCAGGGCGACGATGGCGCGACCGGCTTCATCAAGCGCACGGATCTGGGTCGCGACCGCGACGAGCAGCGTCCGGAGCGTTTCCAGGTCGGCCAGAAGTTCGACGCGATGGTGACCGGCTTCGACCGGTCGAAGAAGCCTACCTTCTCGATCAAGGCAATGCAGATCTCCGAAGAGAAGCAGGCGGTTGCGCAGTACGGTTCGTCCGACTCGGGCGCGACGCTCGGCAACATCCTCGGCGAGGCCCTCAAGGCCCGCGTCGCGGACGCCGACAAGAAGTAAGACGGCTCGGGCTGGAGTGGTTTCGTACCGCTCCAGCCCAAGTTTCTATGTTTAAGTTCATTTTGGCCCTATACGCGGACCCCATTGATCTCTATCAAGCCACGGTTGCATCAACCGGGGGGGAGTTTTGCGATGATCCGTTCTGAACTTGTTCAAAAATTGTGTGAGCTGAACCCGAACCTGTCGGGAGCCGAGGTCGACGCCATCGTCTCGACCTTCTTCGACGAGATCGCACGGCGCCTCGCCTCCAACGGCCGCGTCGAGCTGCGTGGCTTCGGCGCCTTTTCCACCCGCGCCCGCGATGCCCGCATCGGCCGCAATCCGCGCACCGGCGAGACCGTTGAGGTCGAGGCCAAGCGCGTCCCCTATTTCAAGCCCGGCAAGGAAATGCGCGCGCGCCTCAACGTCTGATCGCGCTTCCCGCCCGTAGCGGGTTGACGGTCGGCGCTGGTTGCGCTTGTCGTGCAACCGTGTGCGGACGTGGCGAAATCGGTAGACGCTTCCGACTTAAAATCGGCTTCCTTTGGAGTACGGGTTCGAGTCCCGTCGTCCGCACCATCCTGTTGCTGCTGGGGATCGGCGCGTCTGCGCTGGCCGGCTGCGACCAGCGCCCCGATTCGGGGCCGGTGATCGTCAGCGCGATCGGCGCACCGCCACGCCCGGCCGATCCCGCCCGTACCCGGCTCGACACGCCGTCGCGGCTGCTGCTCGATGCCACGGCCGAGGGGCTGGTGCGGTTCGACGGCAGCGGCCAGATCGAACCCGGGCTCGCCGAACGCTGGATCGTGATCGATCAGGGGATGAGCTACATCTTCCGGCTGCGCGAGGCGCAGTGGAGCGACGGCAGCAAGGTCGATGCCGATCAGGTCGTCGCGCAATTGCGCCATCAGCTCGCGCGGGGATCGCGCAACCCGCTCCTGCCCTTCCTGACGGCGGTCGACGAGATCGTGACGATGACGCCGCAGGTCATCGAGGTGCGGCTGCTGCGCCCGCGACCCGACCTGCTCAAGCTGTTCGCCCAGCCTGAACTGGCGCTGTGGCGCAGCGGCACCGTCGGCGGCGCCGGACCGATGCGCATCGTCCGCGGCACGCGCAGCCCCTTGCTTCGCCCCGCCTTCGATCCCGGCCGCGCCGATCCCGACGATCAGCGCCGGACGCGCCCCGAACAGGACGTCCGCCTGATCGGCGAGCGCGCCGCCCGCGCCATCGTCCGCTTCGCGGCGCGCGACTCCGATTATGTCGCCGGCGGCACCTTCCTCGACTGGCCGCTGATCGGCCTGGCGTCGATCGCCCCCGCCAACGTCCGTCTCGATCCCGCCGCCGGGCTGTTCGGCTTCGCGATCCTCAAGCGCGACGGCTTCCTCGCGGACGCCGGCAACCGCGCCGCACTCAGCGGCGCGATCGACCGCGCCGCGGTCACCGCCGCGGTGATGCCCAATTGGGAACCGGCCGAACGCCTCCTGCCCGACATGCTCGATTCGACCGCGCCGCCGGCGCTGCCCGGCTGGTCGCTGCTCACCCCCGAACAGCGCGTCGCCGCCGCGCAGACGCGCGTCGCCGACTATGGCGCGCCGGTCGTGCTGCGCATCGCGCTGCCGCGCGGGCCGGGTGCGACGCTGGTCTATGCGCAGGTCGCCGCGTCGCTGCTCACCGTCGGCATCACGCCGCAGCGCGTCGGCCCCGACGACGACGCCGAATTGCGGCTGGTCGATCAGGTCGCCCCCTATGACAGCGCACGCTGGTATCTCGCCAATGCCTGCGTCGTCTGCGTCGAGGCCGCACAGGGCGCGCTGGTCGCCGCCCGCGCGGCACCGACGCTCGCCGAACGCTCGCGGCTGATCGCGGTCGCCGATGCCGCGCTGGCGACGGATACGCCGTTCATTCCGATCGCGCGGCCGCTGCGCTGGTCGCTGGTCGCGATGCGGCTGCGCCAATGGCGTCCCAACGCCCGCGCCTGGCACCCGTTGAACCGGCTGCGCGACGACACCAATTAAGGTGGATGACCACCACTCGCCCTCGCCCGCTGCACGCGCGTCCGCTGCTCGACTCCTTGCCGGTCGGCCGTGACGCAGCCTCGGTCCGCATCCGGCTCGAAGCGATGGAGCGGGTGATGGAGGGGCTGTTCACCATCCCCGGTACCAACCGCAAGCTCGGGCTCGACGTGATCCTCGATCTCGTGCCGGTCGTCGGCACCACGATCGCCGCGCTCATCGGGTCGTGGCTGGTATGGGAAGCCCGCAATCTCGGCATGTCGAAGCTGCAGATGGCGCGGATGTTCGGCAACGTCGGTATCGACTGGGCGCTGGGCATCATCCCCTTCGTCGGCGCGGTCCCAGATTTCTTCTTCCGGTCGAACACCCGCAACCTGCGGATCATCCGCCGCCACCTCGACAAGCATCATCCGGCGACGGCGACGATCATCGGCTGACGTTCAGCGGCCGCCGCGCCAGATTTTCACCGTCGCGTCGGCGGAAAGACCGCCTTGGTGCGCCGGACAGCGTTGATAGCGGAACGTCTTGTCGAGGCAGATCCAGATCTCGTCGAGCCAGCCCTGTTTGGTCGCCGTCACCCGCATCATGTCCGGCCCGAGCCCCGGATTGCTGCGCGACACCGCCGCCGCCAGCCCGCCGGCGGTCAGCGGCCCGCGCGACAAGGCATCCATGTCGGGATAGCGCAGCCTGCCGTACAGGCGGGTCGAGGTGGCGAAATAGCGGTCGGGCTTGTAGCCGGCCATGCAGGTGCCGTGCTTCGACCATTCGTGCTGCATCAGCTGCGCCGACGGCGTGCTGCAGATATGCTTCTGGATCACCGCACGCGGCAGCAAGGGGGTCGCCTGGCAATATTGCGGCCAATCCTTGCCGATGCCGTCGGGCCACAGCCCGTGCAGCGTGAAGCCGAAGCGGTTGCCCGCCGCGCACTGGAAGCGCGCGCCGCCGTCGCGGTCGTGATCGCGGCAATATTGCGGAGCCCAGGTGATCGCCAGCGTATAACCGCCGATCGGCAGCAATCGCCGCGGCTGGCTGTCGCTCGGCAGGTCCGGGTGCGGCCGTTCGAGGCTCGTCGGGGCGGCGCATTGATAGGCCTGCGCCTGCACCGCGGCGGGGGTCGCCGCGAGCAGCGCGACGAGCGCGAACCGCGCGATCACCATCGCGGCGCGTCCGGCGTTTCGACCACGTCGAGATCGTCGTCTTCGTCCAGCCCTTCGCCGAACCACGCCTTGGCGTCCGGCTTGAACAGCATCACCGCCGCGGCGACGTAGAGGATGTTGGCGACCAGTCCGAGCGCGAGCTGCGCGTTGATCGCCGACCGGCCCAGTGCGATCAGCACGATCGCCGAGAGGACAGCGAACACGCCGAAGGCTGCGAACACCACCTGCACCCATTTCGCCACCACGCTCGGGCGGCGGACGATGAAGAACCAGATCAGCACCGTGATCGCGAGCCCGAGCACCTGCATCGCCGGCAACAGCCACGACATGCTCGCGAGCATCGGATTGGAGGCCAAAGCGGCCTGCGACGTGCGCCAGTTCAGCCCGGTATTGATCAGGCCGAGGATCACCGACGCCCAATAGAATTGCTCGAAGCGGACGATGGATGGCGGTTTGGTCACGACAACTCCCCTTGCTGCTCGATCTCAGCCTAGCCGTCCCGACGGGGCGTGCAAGCCGCCGCTCATATCACCGTGAAATCGAGGCCGATATCCGCCGCGGGCGCCGATTGGGTCAGCCGCCCGACCGAGACGTAGGTGACGCCGCTCTCCGCGATCGCCCGGACCGTGTCGAGCCGCACTCCGCCCGAGGCCTCGGTCGGCACGCGTCCGCCGACCAAGGCCACCGCCTCGCGCAGCAGCGCCGGCGGCATGTTGTCGAGCAGCAGATGCGTCGCCCCCGCGTCCAGCGCGGACGCGATCTGGTCGAGCCGGTCGACCTCGACGATGATCCGCGCGATCCCCGCCGCGACCGCCCGCTGCACCGCCGGTGCGATGCCGCCGGCGACCGCGACGTGATTGTCCTTGATCATCGCCGCATCCCACAGGCCGAGCCGGTGGTTCTGCGCACCGCCGGTACGCGTCGCGTATTTCTCCAGCCGGCGTAGCCCCGGGATCGTCTTGCGCGTGTCGAGCAGCACCGCGCCAGTCTCCGCGATCGCATCGACATAGGCGCGGGTCAGCGTCGCGATTCCCGAGAGATGCTGCACCGTGTTGAGCGCCGAACGCTCGGCGGTGAGCAGCGCCCGCGCCGATCCCTCCAGCCGCATCAGCTCGCTATGCGCCGCCACCCGGGCGCCATCCTCGACCAGCCGGGTGATCCGCACCGCCGGGTCGAGCGCGCGGAAAAACGCTTCCGCGATGCCGAGCCCGGCGACGACGATCGCGTCGCGCGTGTCCATCACCCCGGTGAAGCGCGCCTCCGCCGGAATCACCGCCGCCGAAGTGATGTCGCCGCCTTCGCCCAGATCCTCCGCCAAAGTCGCGGCGACGAAGCCGTCGAGGTCGAATCCGTCTAGAGTAAAGCGCGACATACGTATACGATCCTGTCATATGGCGTCGCGGACCCTATTGTCATGGGTCCGCCGCCGAATCACGGGGAAGCAGGGCGATGACCGAACGCGAGGCCTTGGAGGAGCTCCACCAGTTGCTCGCCGCCGCGTTGCAGAAGGCGGACGAGCTGGAGCTGATCCTGGTCGGCATCCACATCAACGAAGCCCGTCACCTGCTCGCCCCGACCACCGCGACCTCGCACTGACGGATCAGTCGCCGGTGACCGGCACCACGCGGAACGGCGTCGGGCCGAGATCGCCCTGCCCGACCGTCGCCGAGGCCATCGACAGCATCGCGTCGAGGCTCTTCTTCGCCTTGACGCGCAGGCCCTCCTCGATCTCGATGCGCGGCGTCAGGTCGCGCAGCGCGACGTAGAGCTTCTCCATCGTATTGAGCGCCATATACGGGCAGATGTTGCAGTTGCAGTTGCCGTCCGCCCCCGGCGCGCCGATGAAATTCTTCAGCGGCATCGCCTTTTCCATCTGGTGGATGATGTGCGGCTCGGTCGCGACGATCAGCGTCTCGCCGGGCATGGCATTGGCGAATTCGAGGATGCCGCGCGTCGATCCGACGTAATCGGCATGGTCGAGGATCACCGCCGGACATTCGGGATGCGCGGCGACCGGCGCACCGGGGTTCTGCGCCTTCAGCTTCATCAGCTCGGTTTCGCTGAACGCCTCGTGGACGATGCACACGCCCGGCCACAGCAGCAGCTCGCGCCCGGTCTTGCGCTGGAGATAGCCGCCGAGATTGCGGTCGGGGCCGAAGATGATCTTCTGGTCGCGCGGCAATTGCGCCAGGATCGTCTCCGCCGACGACGAGGTGACGATGACGTCGCTCAGCGCCTTTACCTCGGTCGAGCAGTTGATGTAGGTCAGCGCGATATGATCGGGATGCGCGGCGCGGAACGCGGCAAACTGGTCGGGCGGGCAACTGTCCTCCAGGCTGCAACCGGCATCCATGTCGGGCAGCACGACGATCTTGTCGGGGCTTAGGATCTTCGCGGTCTCCGCCATGAAGCGCACCCCGCAAAAGGCGATCACGTCGGCATCGGTCGCCTGCGCCTTGCGGCTGAGGTCGAGGCTGTCGCCGACGAAATCGGCGAGGTCCTGCAACTCCGGCTTCTGATAATAATGCGCGAGGATCACCGCGTTGCGCTCCTTGCGGAGGCGCTCGATCTCGGCGCGCAGGTCGAGCCCGGCGAAGCTGTTGGTCAGTTCCATAACGCCCTCGTTAGGCGATTGCGCGCCGCCCCTCAACGCCCGCCGTCATCGAGAATTGCCAAGCACTTCCGCCAGCGACCGGCTCGCGTCCCAGCGCTCGGTCGCGGCGGTGGGATCGTCGGCGAAAGTCACCTTGACGCTGGCGTCGATCCCGGCGGCGCGCAGTGGCATGACGAAGCTGTTCTCGACCGCGCGCCGGGTCGCGTCGCGCGCAAGCTTCATCGGCGTCGCATCGCGCGCCTGCCGCACCAGCTCGGCCTGTCCGGCGCGGCGATTCGCGGTGTCGAGCGCGGTGTCGGCGTCGGTCAGCCGCGACAGGATGCCGCCGCTGCCATATTCGCGGATCGCGGTGAGATCGACCTGCGGCCCGTCGAGCTCGATCGGCGGCAACCGTACCGACAGCGTCCGGCTGTCGGGGTCCCAGGCGACGTCGCGCTGGGTCAGCTTGCCGAGGTCGACCTCGTAGCGGACGAGACCGGGCATGATCAGCGTCTTCTCGGTCGACAGGCCGAGCTGCGACTGGCGCGACGTGCTCACCGCGACGAAGCGCGCGGCGAAGGCGGACAGGCGGTTCTGTTCGCGCAGCCCTTGCAGGCTCGCGCTGGCGACGGTGGTCGGATCGGGCGACAGCCGGCGCTCGACGTAGCGCTGCACGCCCCACAGGCCGATCAGCACGGCAAGCGCGAGCAGCACGATGATCCCCGCCGCCTTGCCGAGGAACGAACCGGTCGACGACCGGACCGCCGGCGTCGCGGGGGCGTCGGGCATGGGATCGCTCATTCGCTGCTCCGCCATACGTCACCCTCCTCGCTCACCCGTTGCCGTCTTTGCAGATCATAGAGGTGCGCGAGCACCGATCGTTGCGCCGCCGGGATCAAACGCGGGTCGAGCCCGACGTACATCCGCCGCGTCATCTCCTCCAGCGCCAGCGGCGCCTCGCGCACCAGCCGCAGGATCTGCCCCTCGCGCTGCTTGCGATGCCCCAGCATGCCGCGCACCAGCCGCTGCGGCTGGTCCACCGCCTCGCCATGGCCGGGATAATAGATGCGATCGTCGCGGCCGAGCAGCTTGTCGAGGCTCGCCATATACTGCCCCATGTCGCCGTCGGGCGGCGAGATCACGCTCGTCGCCCAGCCCATTACGTGATCGCCGGAGAACAGCGCCTTCGTCTCGGGCAGCGCGAAGGCGAGATGGTTCGACGTATGGCCCGGCGTCGCCAGTGCGGTCAGCGTCCAGCCGTCGCCGGCGACGCTCTCGCCCTCGGCCAGCACGCGATCAGGCGCATAGGCCGCGTCGAACGCCGCATCCAGCCCGGGCGTCTCGCTGGCAACATGCACCGGCGCGGCACCGACGATCGGCGCGCCGGTCGCGGCGGCGAGCGGCCGGCTGGCGGGACTGTGGTCGCGATGATGATGGGTGATGACGATCGCACGGACCGGCCGGCCGGCGATCACCCGCAGCAGCGTCTCGACGTGCGCGGCATCGTCGGGTCCCGGATCGATCACCGCAAGATCGCAGCCGCCGACGACATGCGTCTGCGTACCGCCATAGGTATAAGGCGACGGATTGGGCGCGAGCACACGGGTGACGAGCGGCTCGAGCTGGATCGGGATACCGGTCGGATGCTCGGCCATTGGGTCGGATGTGGCGCGATGCGCCGCGGAGCGCAAGAGGCGATGACCGGTGGGGGTGCCACCCGGCGGCGGCGGTCGCCCCGAACACGCCGCCACGCGGCGGCCGAATCCGCCTGCCCGGATAATGGCGAGACCTGTGTAAAACTGTCCCAGTGCTCCCGCGAAGGCGGGAGCACAGGAGTCCCATACGCGATCGGACATCGCTCTGCCTGGCCCCGGGTTCCCGCTTTCGCGGGAACACCGGATGGGCCGCATCAATCCTTGTCGGGCGAAGCCATTTCCGCGCGCAATTCCGCCAGTGCCGAATCCATCTCGGCCAGCGCCTCCTTGCGCCCGCTGGCGGGGATGAGCTGGTTGGCGGCGATGCTGGCCCGCGAGGCCTCGACGCTCGCCAGCGCGCTCGCCATCGCGTTGCGGCGGATTTCGGCGGCATTGACCGTGGCGGCAGCGCTGGCGGCGGTCGCAACGCGGATACGGTTGGTGCAGATCACCATCGTCCGCTTTCCGCCCTTCCGGCCCTGCACGACGAATTGCTGCGCCTCGCCATCCCGGCCGAGGCTGCAATTGCGCTCGCTGACCTCGGGCACGGTCCGCATCGACCGGTCGACCATCGCCTGGAGCTCGCGAGCGTCAGGGTGGCCGTTCTCCGTCGTGCTATGCGTGCTGCTGTCCGTGGTGGTCCGCTTGACGACGATGCGGCGGACGCTCGGTGCCGGCTTCGCGGCATCCGCCATCGCCGGCATGGCCGGCATTGCCGGCATCTCCGGCGTTTCCGGCGTTTCCGGCATCTCGGGCATGTCGAGCGCGGCCGACGCCGCCTGCAGGTCGATCCCCATCGTGTTGCCGACCCGATGGCTGATCGCCGCGGCGGCGCTGGTGCCCGAGGCGGTCACGCCGAGCCCGCCGAGCACGACGGTCGAGACCAGCGCACCACCCAGAACGAGGCGGCGGCGCGAACGCGGCGAGGTGGACAGCATGCGGAGTCTCCCTTTCAGATCGTCGATGGTGTGCAGATGACAGGCCGCGGAGACCGCGCCGCCATGCGCCGCCTTGACGATGGCGCAGGCATAAGCGTGGCGGTCGATCGTCGATCGGCCGGCGAGGACGCGGGCATCATTGGCGAGTTCCTGATCGGCGCGGAAGGCGCGAAACGCACGCCAGGCGACCGGATTGAACCAGTGCAGCGCCAGCACGCCGAGCGCGATCCAATTGGCGATCAGGTCGCCGCGCTGGTGGTGGCCGATCTCATGCTCCAGCGCCAGCTCCCGCTCGTCGGCGTCGTAGCGGTCGGCGAAGTCGAGCGGAAAGGCGACGTAGCGGCGCATCACGCCGAAGGCGAGCGGCCCGGCCGCCGCCTCGCTGGCGATGATGTGCACGCCGCGCACCTCCTCGATGCTCGCCGCGGTGCCGAGCAGGCGGCGGCAGTGGCGCCGATGGCTGGTCAGGTGCCAGACGAGGAAGCCGAGCGCGCCAGCCGCCCACAGCAGGCCGACGATCCAGCCGATCGCCGGCGCGGCGACCGCCACCGGCGCCACCGTATCGTTCGCGGCGCCATCGGCGACGAGGATGGTGAGCGTGTCGCTGGCGCGGCTGATCGGCGTCGCCGCCACCTCCTGCCACGCCGCGGGCAGCGGTGGCAGCAGCAGGCGCAGCAATGGCAGCGCCCACAGGGCATAAGCGACCTGCGGCCCGAAGGCGTTGCGCACCGGCGCGCGCACCAGCATGACCAGCGCCATCAGGAGCGTGGAGGCGATCAGCGCCTCGACCAGCCAGCCGATCACTGCTTGAGGTCCTTCAACAGCGCCTCGATCTCGGCGATGTCGGTCGCGGTGAGTTCGTCGCGCTCGGCGAGATGCGCGACCAGCGGCGTCAATTTACCGCCGAACAGGCGGTCGATCAGCCGCTTAGATTCGCCCGAAACGTAATCGCCACGCGCGACAAGCGGGCGATAGAGATAGCGGCGGCCATCCTCCTCATGCGCGATCGCGGTTTTGGCGAGCAGCCGGCCGAGCAGCGTCTTGACGGTGTTGGCGCTCCACCCGCGGGCGGGATCGACGCGTTCGGCCACGTCCTGCGCGGTGAGCGGCGCCTCGTCCCACAGCACCTCCATGACCGCATGTTCGGCATCGCTGATTCGTTCGACCACGGCTACGCTCCTGTTGGACTACAGGTGTAATCGTACCGTTTACGGACGTAGTCAAGAGGGGTGCGGCGATGTCGGGATTGCTTACAGGTCGGTGCGGCACGAGACGGCCGTTAACCGTATAATCAACGGAAACCTGCGGCTCCGCACGATTGGCACGGCGTCTGCATATCGAGAGCCAGCCGAGCGTCACGACGCTTCAGCAGGGTGGGGTCATCGCTTTTCCGCGTCTCGCGACCCCACCCGCACCCGGCACCGGTCAGGCTGCGGCCGTATCGCCCTTCAACAGCGTCGCCAGTTCGCCGCTCTCATACATCTCCATCATGATGTCCGATCCGCCGACGAATTCGCCGCCGACGTAAAGCTGCGGGATCGTCGGCCAGTCCGAATAGGCCTTGATGCCCTGGCGGATGCCCTGGTCCTGCAGCACGTCGACGCTCTCATAGTCGACGTTGAGGTGGTCGAGGATCGCGACCGCGCGGCTGGAGAAGCCGCATTGCGGGAACAGCGGGCTGCCCTTCATGAACAATACCACGGCATTGTTCTTCACGACGGCGTCGATGCGGGCGTTGGTGTCGTCAGTCATGGTCATCATCCTCAGGCGGCGGCGGTCTTGAGCTGCAGGGCGTGGAGTTCGCCGCCCATGCGCTGGCCGAGCGCCGCATATACGGCTTGGTGTTGCTTGCGGAGCGGCAGACCGGCGAAGCTCGCCGATACGACGCGGGCGGCATAATGATCGCCGTCGCCGGCGAGGTCGGTGATCTCGACCTCGGCGTCGGGGATGGCGGCGCGGATCAGCGCGGCGATGTCGTCGGCGGCCATCGGCATCAGCCCTGCTCCGCCTGGATCAGCTGCCGCCGCGCCTCGATCATCTTCTCGGCGAGCGCGCGGCGCACCGCGGCATCGTCGGTCTCGACGCCGGCGGCGGTCAGGTCGCCCAACAGCTTGCGCACGACGTCCTCCTCGCCCGATTCCTCGAAGTCCGCCTGGACCACCGCCTTGGCATAGGAATCGGTCTCTTCGGGGGTCAGCCCCATCTGCGCCGCGGCCCATTGGCCGAGCAGGCGATTGCGGCGCGCAGTGATGCGAAACGCCATCTCCTCCTCACGCGCGAACGCCGCCTCATGGGCGCGCTCACGGTCGTCGAACATGGACATCGTCACTCACCCCGTTTTTTGCTCCTCCGCACATAGGGGCGCGTCTGCGCACGCGCAACGGATGCCCGGAACCGCAAGCCCCATGCCGGGCATAAGTCGTTCGGAACAAAAGAGTTAACGATGCGATAACTATGTGAGGGCGAGCACCCCGCTCGACCGCAGGAGAAGGATCATGATCAAGAGGCCCGTCCCCGCCGGAGGCCATTCGCAGCCCACCCGCGCCGCGCCGCTCACCGGCATCGTCGTCGGATCGGCGATATCGCTGTTGCTCTGGGCGTTGATGCTCGCGATCTTCTTCGCGATCCGCTGACCGTCAGCCGACCGCGACCACCAGCTTCCCGATCGCGCCGCGCGCCGCCATCTTCGCGATCGCGTCGCCGCCGCGCTCCAGCGGAAAGGTCTCGGTCACCTTCGGCGCGATCTTCCCGTCGCGCCACAATTCGAACAGCCGCGCGACATGCGCCGCATTGGCCTGTGGATCGCGTGCCGCGAAAGCGCCCCAGAACACGCCGCAGACGTCGCAGCTCTTGAGCAACGTCAGATTGAGCGGCAGCTTCGGGATGCCGGCCGGAAAGCCGACGACGAGATAGCGCCCTTCCCAGCCGATCGCGCGCAGCGCCGGCTCGGCATAATCGCCGCCGACCGGATCGTAGATCACATCGAACCCGCCGCGCCCGCCCGCCGCCTTGAACCGTTCGGCGAGCGCCTTCGACGCCTCCTTGTCGAACGGCGCGCGACCGTAGACGACCGTCTCGTCCGCGCCAGCGGCGGTCGCCGCCGCCGCCTTCTCCTCCGACGACACCGCCGCGACGACGCGTGCGCCATAGGCCTTGCCGAGTTCGATCGCCGCCAGCCCGACGCCGCCGGCCGCACCGAGCACCAGCAGCGACTGGCCCGCCTGCAACCGCCCGCGGTCGAGCAAGGCATGGATCGTCGTGGCATAGGTGAGGATCAGCGCCGCGCCCTCGGCGAAGTCGCGCTCGGCGGGCAGGCGATAGAGCCGCTGCGGCTCGGTGACGATGCTGGTGGCGAGGCCGCCATGGCCGATCACCCCCATCACGCGGTCGCCGACCTGCCAGTCGCTGACGCCCTCGCCGAGCGCGTCGATCACGCCGGCGATCTCGCCGCCCGGCGCGAACGGGCGCGGCGGCTTGAACTGATATTTGTCCTCGATGATCAGGACGTCGGGATAGTTGATCGCGCAGGCCTTGACCGCGACCCGTACCTGCCCCTTGGCCGGCGCCGCATCGGGCAGCTCGGTGAGTTCTAGAGTGTCAGGTCCGCCCGACGCCGTCGACAGCAATGCCCGCATAACCGCTCCTGCTCGCGATCCAGGGGCGATGTTGATCCACCGCGCCCTCGAATTTCGAAATCGCGGTATCCCTTGCCATCGTCAGGCCGATCTCGTCCAGCCCCTCCATCAGGCATTGCCGGCGGAACGGATCGAGGTCGAAGGCGAAGCGGTCCTGATAGGGCGTCGTCACTGTCATCGTCTCGAGATCGACGGTGACCGGCTGGTCCTTCGCCACCTCGACGAGACGATCCACCGCCTCCTGCGGCAGCACCACCGGCACGATGCCGTTCTTGAACGCATTGCCCGAGAAGATGTCGGAAAAGCTCGGTGCGATCACCGCGCGCACCCCCATGTCGGCGAGCGCCCAGGCGGCATGTTCGCGACTCGACCCGCAACCGAAATTGTCGCCGGCGATAAGGATCGGCGCACCGGCATAGCGCGGATCGTCGAAGACGTTGCCCGGCTGCGCGCGCACCGTCTCGAACGCGCCGCGCGCCAGCCCCGAGCGCGTGATGGTCTTGAGCCAATGCGCCGGGATGATGATGTCGGTGTCGATATTCTTGGCACCCCAGGGGTAAGCGGTGCCGGTAACGGTCGTGACGGGCTGCATGTCGGCGCCTTCTAGCGTTCGGTCTTGACCGGATGCGCGAGGACGCGCGCGCCCGCGACATAGGCGGCGACGCCGCTCATCATCGCGCCCGCCACCAGCAATACCAATACCTTCTTCATCGCGTCGCTCCCATCAGATCCCGTACGTCGGCGAGCCGCCCGGTCACCGCCGCCGCCGCCGCCATCGCCGGCGACAACAGGTGTGTGCGCGCGCCAGGTCCCTGTCGACCCACGAAATTCCGGTTCGACGTGGACGCACACCGCTCCCCCGCAGGCACCTTGTCGGGGTTCATCGCGAGGCACATCGAACAGCCCGGCTCGCGCCATTCGAACCCGGCCTGCACGAACACCCGGTCGAGCCCCTCGGCCTCCGCCTGCCGCTTGACCAGCCCCGATCCCGGCACGACCATCGCGCGCACGCCGTCGGCGACGTGCCGCCCCTCGGCGACCGCGGCGGCGGCGCGCAGATCCTCGATCCGGCTGTTGGTGCAGCTGCCGATGAAGACGTGCTGGACGGGAACGTCCTGCATCGCCGTCCCCGGCGTCAGCCCCATATAATCGAGGCTGCGCTGCGCCGCCGCGCGCTTGGCGGGATCGGCGAAACTCTCGGGCTCCGGTACGACGCCGGTGATCGGCACGACGTCCTCGGGGCTCGTCCCCCAGGTCAGCGCCGGCGCGATATCGGTCGCGTCGAGCGCCACGCTCTTGTCGTAGGTCGCGGCGGGATCGGTGGCGAGGCTGCGCCACCAGGCGACGGCCTTGTCCCACGCCTCGCCCTGCGGCGCCATCGGCCGCCCCTTCAGATAGGCGAAGGTCACGTCGTCGGGCGCGACCAGCCCGGCGCGCGCGCCGCCCTCGATCGACATGTTGGCGACGGTCATCCGCCCCTCGATCGACATGGCGCGGATCACCTCGCCGGTATATTCGATGACATGGCCGGTGCCGCCCGCCGCGCCGATCCGCCCCATGATCGCGAGGATCACGTCCTTGGGGCTGACGCCGAAGCCGAGCGTGCCGTCAACGCGCACCTCCATCGTCTTCGACTGGCTGAGCAGCAGCGTCTGCGTCGCGAGCACATGCTCGACCTCGCTGGTGCCGATGCCGAACGCCAATGCGCCCAAGGCGCCATGCGTCGAGGTATGGCTGTCGCCGCACACCAGGGTCGTGCCGGGCAGCGTGAAGCCCAGTTCCGGCCCGACGACATGGACGATGCCCTGCTCCGCCGCGGTCGCATCGATATAGTCGACACCGAATTCGGCGGTATTGCGGCGCAGTGCATCGAGCTGCTGCGCGCTTTCCGGATCGGCGATCGGCAGCATCCGCCCGGCGGCATCGACGCGCGGCGTCGTCGGCAGGTTGTGATCGGGCACCGCGAGCGTCAGCTCGGGCCGCCGCACGCGCCGGCCAGCGACACGAAGCCCCTCGAACGCCTGCGGGCTGGTCACCTCATGGACGAGGTGCCGGTCGATGTAGATGAGGCAGGTGCCGTCGTCGCGCCGTTCGACGACATGAGCAGCCCAGATCTTTTCGTACAGCGTTTGCGGTCGGGAAGCCATGATGCGCGCCCGTTAACGGAAATGATGCGCGAGCGAAAGCCTGTGCGACAGATTGTTGCCTGTGATATTAAAGCGCGCGATGATCTTCGAAGATCGTGCCGCACGCGCGCATCTCGTCTTCATGCGCCGGCTCGCGCCATGTTTCCGTCAGCGCCGCCGCTTCCCATGCCTTGATCGCGGGATGCGCGAAAAGGCTTTCGCACCAGCGACTTCCGGCATCGCCAACGTCGATCCCGAAGGTCCGCACGCGAAACGCGACCGGCGCGTAAAAGGCCTCGACCGCGGTGAAGCGATCCCCCGCCAGCCACGGACCGCCGAAGCGATCGAGCCCTTCCGCCCATAATTCCTTGACCCGCGCAACATCGCGATCGAGCGCCGGCGACGCCGGATGCGGAGCCGCGCGGACGCCGATGTTCATCATCCGCTCGTTGCGCAGCGCCGAAAAGCCGCCATGCATTTCGGTCACCGCACACATCGCCCAGGCGCGCGCCGCCGCGTCCCGCGGCCAGACGCCGTCGTGCCGTTCGGCGAGATACAATGTGATGCCGAGCGAGTCCCAGACCGTGCGATCGCCGTCGACCAGCACCGGCACCTGCCCACTCGGCGAAAAGGCGCGGAACGCCTCCCAGTTATTTGCCGCCGTAAAGGGTTCGATCCGATCCTCGAACGGAATGCCGAGCGCCGTCATCAACGCCCACGGCCGCAGCGACCAGCTCGAATAATTGCGATTGGCGGTGATCAGCACGTAACCCATGGCTGCAGGTCCCATCTCGACTATCTATTCATAGCGGGGAATCGTCCGACCGGCTGCTGCCTAGCCCCTGATTCCGGTCTGAACGACCTCGGTCCGAAGATCGGCACGTATGAAAAGCGTCTTGGCTACCCGGTCGATATGCCGTCGCAACGCTGCGGCCAGTTCGGGACCATAAAGGATCACATCCACCGATACGGCGAGGCTGCTTTCACCGAACAATGTCGCCAATCGTGCCAAAGTCCTGCCATCGATATCGCCCCATAATATGAGATCGATATCGGACGCCGGACGCGCGGTCCCGAGCGCCCGCGATCCGAACACGCCGACCCGATCGATCCGATCGGCGAAGGGCGCGAGCACGGACCGTACGATGGCCCGGTCCCGTTCCGACATCACGATGCCGTCCGCGTCAGCCAAGCTTTGCCCGTTCGAGCATCAGCATCAGGTGCAAATCTTCGAATCGCTCGAGGAAGCGCGCCCGGATATCAGCGACCACCCGCTCGAACGCCTGCCGGCGGTAGACGTGCGACATTTCGTTACGCGCATCCAGCGCGTCCATCCAGATCGGCCCTTCCTCGATATAGCCGAAGGCGAATGCCGTGCGGAGCACGTCGCCGGGTCCGCTGCGCTCCAGCGTGACCTTACGCCAGACCAGAAAGTCCTTCAGCGTCTTCCAGGCGAGTTCGAACGTATATTCGAACCGCTGGATAACCCCCTCCTGCACGATCGGGTGAACATCGCCGTCGAGCAGCTCCACGCCCTCCCGCAGCAACACCAAAGCCCCGTCGAAATTGGCGAACCGCTGCACCCAGCGGGGCGTATCGGGGGCGCCGAGATCCATTACCGGTCGAACCGCGCCGTCGTCTTCGCCGCCACCTCATCCGCGGTCACGCCCGGCGCCAGCTCGATCAGCCGGAACGGCGATTGGTGATCCGGCCGCCGGAACACCGCGAGGTCGGTGACGATCATGTCGACCACGTTCTTGCCGGTCAGCGGCAGCGTGCAGGCGGGGATGAACTTGGGGCTGCCGTCCTTGGCATTGTGATCCATCACGACGATGATCTGCTTGACCCCGGCGACGAGGTCCATCGCGCCACCCATCCCCTTGATCATCTTGCCGGGGATCATCCAGTTGGCGATGTCGCCGCCCTCGCTCACCTCCATCGCGCCGAGCACCGTCAGGTCGATATGCCCGCCGCGGATCATCGCGAAGCTCTGCTCGCTGCCGAAATAGGCGCTTTGCGGCAATTCGCTGATCGTCTGCTTGCCGGCGTTGATGAGGTCGGGGTCGACCTCGTCGTCATAGGGAAACGGGCCGATGCCGAGCATGCCGTTCTCCGACTGCAAGGTCACCGTGATCCCGGCGGGGATATTGTTGGCGACCAAAGTCGGGATGCCGATGCCGAGGTTGACGTAATAGCCGTCACGCAGCTCCTGCGCGGCGCGCGCCGCCATCTGGTTGCGGTCCCAGCCCTTCGCTTGCGTGGCCATCAGTTCAGTCCTCCGGGATGGTTGGCGATCGTCGCGACGGCGTCGGGATCGAGGTCGGGGCGCGCGCCGTCGAGGCCGCGCCAGATCAGCGCCGCGGCTTCCGCCTCGGCCATGCCGAGCGCCTGCGCATGCGCCTTGGCGGCGTGGCCGATCGTGTCGGCCATCAGCACGCCGAACATCTCGGCGTCGCCGAGCACGCCGGCATCGATCACCACGGTCGAGCCCGACCGGTCGGTGATCCAGATCCGCGCGACCTCGGCCGATCTGGCGCCGAGATTGGGGATGGCGGACAAGGGGATGGCGCGCGGCTTCGACGGTTTCACGGCGTATCGCTCCAGCGTTTGTCGAGGGGAAACACCTCGTCGAACCCGCCCTTGAGCCCGCTGCCGTAGACCGGGTTGGGCAGCACGAACCAGCCGTTGCCCCACAGATCGGCGATCGCGCCGCTGTCGGCGACACGGCGGCGCTCGGCGGCGGAGGGGATCGCGTTGAACAGGTCGCTGAAATCGCCGAGCTGGTCGCCCGCCATCGCGACGACGCAATAGCGCGCGGCGATCGCGCTGCGGCGCGCGTCCTTGCCGCTCGGCCCGTCGCGCAGGAACAGGTCGGTGCCGGGGGTGAAATCGCCCAGCCCCGCCGCCTTCAGCCCGGCGACCGTGCCCGCGGCGGTGGCGGCGCCGCGATTGCTGTTGATGATGACCGTGATGTTGGCGGCACGCAGCGCGGCGAACGCCTCGACCGCGCCCGGCACCGGCGCGACCGCCTTGGCGCCGGTCCGCTCCCAGCGCGCCCATTGCGCCGGATCGAACGGCGCGGCGGGATCGCGCGCCGCCAGCGCCTCGATGCCGAGGTTGAGCACCACCGTCTCGTCCGCGTCGAACACCGCCGCGCGCGGCTTGCCCTCGCACGCCTGCCATTGCGGCGCGGCGAGCGTCGCGCCCGGCCTGAGCACGACGCTGTCGCCCGCCGCGCGGCGATAGCTGGCATAGGATACGAGCGCGCGGAACGCCTGCCGGCTCAGCGCCGCCGCCTCCGCCGAACCGTAGAGATACTGGAATTGCGGCGGCACCGCCCGCGTCTCCGCAGCCGCGCCCGCGACCGCGCCGGTCGGCGGTGGCAGCGCGGTCAGCCCGGTGATCCGCACCAGCCTGCCGTCGGCGGTATAGGTCTGGCCCGGCGCCGGCAGCGTCGCGACAGGCGTGCGCTTGCCGCCGCAGCCCGCCAGCAGCGCCGCCGCCGCCAGCGCGAACCCCGCCCGCCGCATCACGCCGCCTCGCGCGCCCGCACCGTGCGGAATTCGATCTTCTTGTCGTAAGGGCTACCGACGATCATCCGCTTCACATAGATGCCGGGCAGATGGATGTGATCGGGATCGAGGCTGCCGACCGGCACCACTTCCTCGACCTCGGCGACGCAGACCTTGCCCGCGGTCGCCATCGGCTGGTTGAAGTTGCGCGCGGTCTTGCGGAAGATGAGGTTGCCGCTTTCGTCCGCCTTCCAGCCCTTGATGATGCTGAGGTCGGCGCGGATGCCGCGTTCGAGGATATAGTCCTCGCCGTCGAAGCTCTTCACCTCCTTGCCCTCGGCCACCAGAGTGCCGACGCCGGTCTTCGTGTAGAAGCCGGGAATGCCCGCACCACCGGCGCGGCAGCGTTCGGCGAGCGTGCCCTGCGGGCAGAATTCCACCTCCAGCTCACCGCTCAGATATTGCCGCTCGAACTCCTTGTTCTCGCCGACATAGCTCGAGATCATCTTCCTGACCTGCCGCGTGCGCAGCAGCTTGCCGAGCCCCTCGCCGTCGATGCCGGCATTGTTGCTGGCGATGGTCAGGCCCGTGACGCCCGATGCCTGGATCGCGTCGATCAGCCGTTCGGGGATGCCACACAGGCCGAAGCCGCCCGCGCAGATCGTCATGCCGTCGTGCAGCAGGCCGTCGAGCGCCGCCGCCGCATCGGGATAGAGCTTGTTCATCGCCCGTGACTCTCCTGTCTTTGCCGCGGCGATAGCGGGACGGGCGCCGCAGCGTCAATCGAGACCCCGTGTTCCTGCGGACGCAGGAACCCAGAGCCAAGAAGCGCAGCGCCCGCGACCCTGGGCTCCTGCGTTCGCAGGAGCACTGACGCTTACTTCAGCGCCGCCTGTGCCGCCGCCAGCCGCGCGATCGGCACGCGGTACGGCGAGGCCGAGACGTAATCCAGGCCCACCTTCTCGCAGAAGGCGATGCTCGCCGGATCGCCGCCATGTTCGCCGCAGATACCGAGCTTGATGTCCGGCCGGGTCGCACGGCCGCGATCCGCCGCCATCTGCACCAGCTCGCCGACGCCCTCGATATCGAGGCTGACGAACGGGTCCTTGGCGTAGATGCCCTGCTCGACATAGGCGCCGAGGAAACGCGCCGCATCGTCGCGGCTGACGCCCAAAGTCGTCTGGGTCAGGTCGTTGGTCCCGAACGAGAAGAACTCGCCCGTCTCGGCGATCTCGCCCGCCTTCAGCGCCGCGCGCGGCAGCTCGATCATCGTGCCGACCAGATAGTCGATCGTCTTGCCGCGCTCGGCGAACACCACCTGCGCGGCCTTGTCGACCACCGTCTTCATCAGGTCGAGCTCGCGCTTGGTCGCGACAAGCGGGATCATCACTTCCGGAATCGGCGCCTTCCCCGACTTCTCCGCGACGTCGAGCGCCGCCTCGAAGATCGCCCGTGCCTGCGTCTCGTAGATCTCCGGATAGGTCACGCCCAACCGGCAGCCGCGATGGCCGAGCATCGGGTTGAATTCGTGCAATTCGGTGGCGCGTCGCTTCAGTTCGTCAATAGCGACCCCCGCCGCCGCGGCGACCTCGGCGAATTCATTCTCCTCGTGCGGCAGGAATTCGTGCAGCGGCGGATCGAGCAGCCGCACCGTCACCGGCAGGCCCGCCATCACCTCGAAGATCGCGGTGAAGTCGCTGCGCTGCGCCGGCAGCAGTTTCTCGAGCGCGGCACGGCGGCCCGTCTCGTCCTGCGCGAGGATCATCTGGCGCACCGCCGTGATCCGGTCGGCGTCGAAGAACATATGTTCGGTACGGCACAGGCCGACGCCCTCGGCGCCGAAATCGCGCGCGGTCTGGCAGTCGAGCGGCGTTTCGGCGTTGGCGCGGACCTTGAGCCGGCGCACGCCGTCGGCCCATTCCATCAGCACGCCGAAATCGCCGGCCAGTTCGGGCTCCACGGTGGCCACCGAGCCGAACATCACCTCGCCGCTGGTGCCGTCGATCGTGATCGTGTCGCCCTCGCGCACCTCACGCCCGGCGACCTTCATCACCTTGTCCTTGGCCGAGATCGACAGCGATCCCGCGCCAGAGACGCAGGGCCGGCCCATGCCGCGCGCCACCACCGCGGCGTGGCTGGTCATGCCGCCGCGCGCGGTGAGGATGCCGGTCGCGGCATGCATACCATGAATGTCTTCCGGCGACGTCTCGACGCGCACGAGGATGACGGACTCGCCCGCCGCCTTGCGCTTCTCGGCGGTGTCGGCGTCGAACACGACGGTGCCCGAGGCGGCGCCCGGCGAAGCGGGCAGGCCCTTGGCGATCACGTCGCGCGGCGCATCGGGATCGAGCGTCGGGTGGAGGAGCTGGTCGAGCGCCATCGGATCGACGCGCAGGATCGCCTCGTTGCGGGTGATGAGCCCCTCGTTCGCCATATCGACCGCGATCTTCAGCGCCGCCTTGGCGGTCCGCTTGCCCGAGCGCGTCTGGAGCATCCAGAGCTTGCCCTGTTCGACGGTGAACTCGATGTCCTGCATGTCGCGATAATGCGTCTCGAGCCGGTCGAACACCGCCGCCAGCTCGGCATAGACTTCGGGCATCGCCTCTTCCATCGACGCGGGCTTGGCGCCCGCCTCCTCGCGCGCCGCCTTCGTCAGATATTGCGGCGTGCGGATCCCGGCGACGACGTCCTCGCCCTGCGCGTTGATGAGGAATTCGCCGTAATAGGCGCGGTCGCCCTTCGACGGATCGCGGGTGAAGGCGACGCCGGTCGCCGACGTCTCGCCCATATTGCCGAACACCATCGCCTGGACGTTGACCGCGGTGCCCCAGTCGGCGGGAATGTCGTTCAGGCGGCGATAGACCTTCGCCCGCTCCGACTGCCACGAGCCGAACACCGCGCCGACCGCGCCCCACAATTGGTCGTGCACGTCCTGCGGAAAGGGCTTGCCCCATTCCGTCTCGACCAGCCCCTTATATTCGGCGACCAGCGCCTTGAGGTCGGTCGCGCTCAGCTCGGTATCCAGCGTGAAGCCGTTGTCTTCCTTGGCGATCTCCAGCGCTTCCTCGAACGCGCCGTGATCGAGTTCGAGCACCACGTCGGCATACATCTGGATGAAGCGGCGATAGCTGTCCCACGCGAACCGCTCGTCGCCCGATTTCGCGGCGAGCCCCTCGACCGTCGCATCGTTGAGCCCGAGGTTGAGGACGGTGTCCATCATCCCCGGCATCGACACGCGCGCGCCCGAGCGCACCGAGACGAGCAGCGGATTGGCCGCATCGCCGAAGGTGTTGCCGGTGATCCCCTCGATATGCGCGATCCCCTGCGCCACCTCGTCGCGCAGGCTTTGCGGGAATTGCTCGCCCTCGTCGTAATAGGTCGTGCACATCGCGGTCGAGATGGTGAAGCCCGGCGGCACCGGCAGGCCGATCGACGCCATCTCGGCGAGGTTCGAGCCCTTGCCGCCGAGCAGATTCTTGTCGCCCTTCCCGCCGTCCGAAACGCCGCCACCGAAACGGTACACGTATTGGGTCATCGCTGGTCCTTAGCTACGGTCTGATGCCTGCCCCGGGGAGGATGGTAAGCCTATCGTACGCCTGAGAAAGGTGTCGCTATCCCTCGATCTTCGAGAAATCGGCGACGGCATGCACCGCCGCGCGCACCCGGTCCAGCAGCGCGAGCCGCGCGGCGCGCTTGGCCGGATCGGGATCGTTGACGATCACGCCCTCGAAGAACGCGTCGATCGGCGCACGCAGCGACGCAAGCGCCGCCATCGCGCCCTCGAAATCCTCCGCCGCGACCGCCGCGGTGGCGGCGGGCTCGGCCGCGTCGAGCGCGGCGATCAGCGCCGCCTCAGCGGGTTCGGGGGTATAGCCGAGTGCCTGCACCGCGCCGTCGCCGGCGGGCGCATGGCCTTCCTTCTTGAGGATATTGGCGGCGCGCTTGTAACCCGCGAGCAGGTTGGCGCCGTCCTCGGTCGCGACGAACGCCTGCAAGGCGTGGACGCGGGCAAGCAGCCGGACGAGATCGTCCTCGCCGCCGAGCGCGAACACCGCGTCGATCAGATCGTGACGGACGCCAGCTTCGCGCTGCTGGACCTTGAGGCGGTCGGCAAAGAAATCGAGCACCGCACGATCCGCCACCCGCCCGAGCGGAAAGCGCAGACCATTGTCGAGGATCAGCGCGACCACGCCGAGCGCCGACCGCCGGAGCGCGAACGGATCCTTCGACCCGCTCGGCCGCAGGTCGGCAGCGAAGAATTGCGTGATGCTGTCGAGCTTGTCCGCCAGCGACACCGCCACCGTCACCGGCGCGGTCGGCACGTCGTCGCCCTGCCCGACCGGCTTGTAATGGTCGCGCACTGCCTCGGCGACCTCCCGCGGCTCGCCCTGCGCGGCGGCGTAATAGCCGCCGATCAGGCCCTGCAATTCCGGGAATTCGCCGACCATGCCGGTGACGAGGTCCGCCTTGGCGAGCCGCGCCGCCCGCTCCGCCCTATCGGCGAGCGTCATTCCCTCTCCCGTCGGGAGAGGGAGGGGCCCGCCCGGCGCAGCCGGGTGGGAGGGTGAGGGCGACGCGACCGGCGTTTCGCCCCCGCCCTCACCCCGCGGCGCTGGCGCGCCTTGCCCCTCTCCCGCCGGGAGAGGGGAAGACACGATCCCCTCTTCGACCAGCCACCGCGCCAGCTTCGCCACGCGATCGACCTTGTCGGCGACCGTGCCGAGCTTCTCGTGGAAGACGATGTTCGCCAGCTTCGCCGCCTGCGCTTCGAGCGGCGTCTTGAGATCGGTCTCGTAGAAGAAGCGCGCATCGGACAGCCGCGCCGCGAGCACCTTGCGATTGCCCTCGACGATCTGCGCGCCGCCGTCGGTCGCCTCGATATTGGCGGTGCAGACGAAGGCATTGGCGAGCGCACCGTCCGCATCGCGGCAGACGAAATATTTCTGGTTCACCCGCGCGGTGAGCTGGATCACCTCGGGCGGCACGGTCAGGAAGTCGGCGTCGAACCGCCCGAGCAGCGGCACCGGCCATTCGGTCAGCCCGGCATTCTCCGCGACCAGTCCCTCGTCCTCGACCAGCACCAGCCCCGCCCCGGCGGCCAGCGCGGTGGCGCGCGTGCGGATCAGCGCACGGCGCTCGTCCTGATCGACGATGACGTGGCAGGCGCGCAACTTCTCGACGTAATCCTCCGCCGAACCGATCGTGATCTGCCCCGGATGGTGGAAGCGATGCCCGAAGGTCGCGAAGCCGGAGCGGATCCCCGCGATCTCGACCTCGACCAGCTCCTCGCCGAACAGCGCGACGATGCCGTGCAACGGCCGCACCCAGCGCAGCGACTCGGTCGAGGCGGAGGCCGCCCCCCAGCGCATCGACTTGGGCCACGGAAAGCCGCGGATGATCGCCGGGATCGCCTCGGCGAGCAGCGCGGTGGTGGCGCGGCCGGGCCGATCCAAATGGGCGATCAGCACACCTTCACGCTCAACTAACTGCGAAAATGACAACTGATTCTTGCGCAGAAAGCCGTCGATGGCTTGTGTCGGCGCAGAAGCTTTTGGACCTTTCAATTCAATCGTAGCATTTGGGCTACGAACGGGAAGCCCTTTAGCAATCAGCGTCAGCCGCCTCGGCGTAACCAAGGTTCTGATACTTTCGACTTCAAGACCTTCTCGTCCGATCGCGCCACGAAAAAGCCGATCGAGGTCGGCCCGTGCAGAGTCTTGCATTCTAGCAGGAACTTCTTCCGAGCGGATCTCTAACAGAAAATCTTCCGTTCGCTCACCCGAACTAATGAAATGAGCCTCCATCACGCCGCCCATCCGTTCTTGTCCATCCACGCCGCGCAGGCGCCCTTGGCGAGGTCGCGGACGCGGCCGATATAGGCCTGCCGCTCGGCGACCGAGATCACGCCGCGCGCCTGCAACAGGTTGAACGTGTGGCTCGCCTTGATCGCCTGTTCATAGGCCGGGATCGGCAGCCCGGCGGCGAGGCTGTTCTCGCATTCCGCCGCGGCCTTCCTGAACAGGTCGAACAGGCTGGCGGTATCGGCGACCTCGAAATTCCACGTCGACATCTGCCGCTCGTTTTCGAGGAAGACGTCGCCATAAGTGACGCCGCTGTCGTTGAACGCGAGGTCGTAGACGTTGTCGACGTCCTGGATATACATCGCCAGCCGTTCGAGCCCGTAGGTCAGCTCGCCTGCGACCGGCTTCATGTCGAACCCGCCCATCTGCTGGAAATAGGTGAACTGCGTCACCTCCATGCCGTCGCACCAGACTTCCCAGCCCAGCCCCCAGGCGCCCAGCGTCGGCGATTCCCAATCGTCCTCGACGAAGCGGATGTCGTGGCGCGTCATGTCGACGCCGATCGCCGCGAGGCTGCCGAGATACAGCTCCTGCAGGTCGGGCGGCGACGGCTTCAGGATCACCTGATATTGGTAATAATGCTGCAGCCGGTTGGGATTCTCGCCATAGCGGCCGTCGGTCGGCCGGCGGCACGGCTGGACGAAGGCGGCGTTCCACGTATCGGGCCCCAACGCGCGCAGCGTCGTCGCCGGATGGAACGTCCCCGCGCCCATCTCCATGTCATAGGGCTGGAGGATCACGCAACCCCGGTCGCTCCAATAGTCGTGGAGCGTCAGGATCATCTTTTGGAAGGAAAGCGGTGTGGCGGCCATCGTCCCGAGGCTTTGGCCGATGAGGCCGCGTCTAGCAAGTGGTGCGGCGCGGCATTAGCTATGGCGCCGGACTTACTGATGGATAGCGTCCCCGCATGATACGAACCCTTCGGCCCGCCCTGCGGCCAGCTTTGTCGGCGCTCGCGCTCTGCCTGTCGCTCCCCGCCTGCGCGCAGCAGCCCGCCCAGCCGGCGCGCGCCGCCAACGACGCCGATCCGGCGCTCTGGGTGGTGAAGGACAAGGACACGACGGTGTATCTGTTCGGCACGATCCACGTGCTCAAGCCCGGCCTCACCTGGTTCGACGAGGCGGTGAAGACCGCGTTCGACCGGTCGGACGAGGTCAAGCTGGAGATCGTCATGCCCGACGCCGCGGCGATGCAGGGGCTGGTGCAGGCGACCGGCGTCGCCGCGCCCGGCACGCCGCCGCTGACCCAGCGCCTGCCCGAGGCCAAGCGTGCCGCCTTCACCAAGGCGGTGACCGATCTCGGCCTGCCCGCGAACGCGCTCGACACATTCAAGCCGTGGCTGGCGGCGACGCAGCTCTCGGTCGCGCCCTTGTCGAAGCTCGGCTATGACAGCGACAACGGCCCCGAACAGGTCATCACCGCCGCGGCGAAACAGGCGAACAAGCCGCTGACCGGGCTGGAGACGCCCGAACAGCAATTGGGCTTCTTCGGCAGCCTGTCGGACAAGGCGCAGCTCGACTTCCTCGTCAGCACGGTCGACGAACTGCCCAAGCTGAACGACCAGATGGCGTCGATGGTCGACGATTGGGCGAAGGGCGATCCCGACGCGCTCGCCCGGGAGATGAACGACGAACTGAAAAGCTCGCCCGAGGTCGCCAAGGTCCTCCTCACCGACCGCAACGCGCGCTGGGCGGCATGGATCAAGCAGCGCATGACGCGGCCGGGGACGGTGTTCGTCGCGGTCGGCGCCGGGCATCTCGCGGGACCGGAGTCGGTGCAGGCGCACCTCGCAAAACTGGGCGTAAAGGCCGAACGGGTTAAATACTGACGCCGCCTCAAATGCCCCGTCACCCCGGACTTGTTCCGGGGTCCACTCCGCGGCGAGGAGAGCCGCTGGAAGTGTGAGCGAGCGCCTGTGGCCCGGTAGACCCCGGAACGAGTCCGGGGTGACGGATGTATTCAGGTGAGGTTACGAGCCGCGACAGGACGCTCCGCCCGCCGCCGCCCCCACCTTGCCTTTTCACCCCCCATCGGCTAAGCGCCCCCGCTTCCGGCCATGGTCATCCCTGGAGGCGTGGCGCGGGAAAGACACTTTAGCACGTTTCGGAAGGTTATCTGCATGAGCGACACCATTACGCTCGCAGCCGAGACGCGCGACCGGGTTGGCAAGGGAGCCTCCCGGGCGCTGCGTCGTGACGGCCGCGTCCCCGCCGTGATCTACGGCCAGAACAAGGAACCGACTTCGGTTCACCTCGAAGAGAAGGCGCTGACCAAGGCGCTGATGACCGGTCACTTCATGACCTCGGTCATCATGATCGACGGACAGCGGACGCTGGCCAAGGACGTGACCTTCCACCCCGTCACCGATCGCCCGATCCACGTCGATTTCCTGCGCATCGGCGAGCACACCGAAGTCACCGTCGCGGTGCCGATCGTGTTCACCGACGAAGACGATGCCCCCGGCATCAAGCGCGGTAACGGCGTGCTTAACATCACCCGCCACGAGATCGAGCTGGTCGTCGACGCCGCCGACATCCCGAGCGAGATCAGCATCTCGCTGAAGGGCCTCGAGATCGGCGATTCGATTCATATCAGCGACGTCAAGCTGCCCAAGGGCGCCAAGCCGGCGATCGACGACCGCGACTTCGCGATCGCCACGATCGTGCCGCCGACCGTCCCGACCGCGCAGGACGAGGCGCTCGACGCCGAGGTCGCCGAGACCCAGGCCGCCGAGGCTGCTGCCGACGCCGAGCCGAACGACGACGACAACGACGACGACAAGATCACCACCCAGAAGAACTAAGCTGGGGGGCCGCCACGGCGGCGTCGGAACCGGGGCAGGGCAGCGGCAACGCTACCCTGCCCTTTTTCGTGGCCGGGCCGCTATCCCACCCACCCCGTCACCCCGGACTTGTTCCGGGGTCCACCGGGCGGCTAGGAGCAGAACCAGAGCCTCCAGCCGTTCTCCCAGCCGCGGAGTGGACCCCGGAACAAGTCCGGGGTGACGAGGAAGAATAGGAACGTCATGCAGATCTGGGCCGGTCTCGGCAATCCGGGGCCGCAATATGCGATGCACCGGCACAATGTCGGCTTCATGGCGATCGACCTGATCGCCGACATGCACGGCTTCGCGCCGGTCCGTAAGCAGTTCCAGGGCTGGACGCAGGAGGGCCGCGTCGGCACCCAGAAGGTGCTGCTGCTCAAGCCCGCCACCTTCATGAACGAGAGCGGCCGCGCGATCGGCGAGGCGCTGCGCTTCTACAAGCTCGGCCCCGAAGCGCTCACCGTCTTCCACGACGAGCTCGACCTCGCGCCGTTCAAGGTCAAGGTGAAGCGCGGCGGCGGCACCGCCGGGCATAACGGGCTGCGCTCGACCGACCAGCATCTCGGCCCCGACTTCCGCCGCGTGCGCATCGGCATCGGCCATCCCGGCCACAAGGACCGCGTCACCGGCTACGTCCTCGGCAATTACGCCAAGACCGAACTCGATCCGCTCGCCGACATGCTCGGCGCGATCGGGGCGGAGGCGCCGTGGCTCGCCGCGGACGACGACGTCCGCTTCATGAACGACGTTGCCCTGAGGCTCGCCCAATGACCGTCCGTACCCTGTTCGCCACCCGCTTCTACGAGGACGATCTCGGCGACGCCGCATTGCTCGAGGAGCTGGAGGAGGCCTGCCTCGACCTCGCGCGCGAGGATCGCGCCGGCGTCGCCTGGTCGAAGGCGCACGGCTATCGCGGCTATACCTCCTATGCCTCGCTCAACGACCTGCCGTCGCGCGACCCGCGCTTCGCCGATCTGGTAAAGCTACTCAACAAGCATGTCGCGCGCTTCGCCGACGCCTGCGCCTTCGATCTCGGCGGTCGCAAGCTCAAGCTCGACAGTTTGTGGGTCAACGTTCTGAAGCCCGGCGGCAATCATTCGGGCCATATCCATCCGCACAGCGCGGTCAGCGGCACGATCTATGTCGCGACGCCGCCGGGCGCAGGCGCGCTCAGGCTCGAGGATCCGCGGCTGCCGATGATGATGGCCGCCCCCACCCGCCGCGCCGACGCCGACGAGAGCCACGCCACCTTCGTCTATGCCGAGCCGAAGCCGGGCAGCGTCTTCCTGTGGGAGAGCTGGCTGCGCCACGAGGTCGTCCCCAATGCCGCCAAGGGCGAACGGATCAGCATCAGCTTCAACTATCGCTGAGCGGTCATGCGGCTGCCGCAATTGGCCGGCAGCTTCGCCGCATCGGGAGGCGATACGATGCGGCTGGCGATCATGATGGCGTTGCAGGCGGCACCGGTGGCGGGACCGCCGCTGCCCGCCGAACTTCGCCCGATCAGACCCGCGCCGGCGCCGTCGGCCGTGCCCTGCGGCACCCCCGACCGGCGCGGCGACATCGTCGTCTGCGGCCGGGCGGCGGGCGCCGACCGTCTGCCGCGGCTCGACGAGACCCGCTACGCCGAACGCCCGATCCGCGCCGTCACGACGCTCGGCAAGACCCGCCTTTCGGCCGAGGCGGAACAAGGCAGCCTGCCGAATGGCCAGAGCGCCCCGCGTGCGATGCTCCGCCTCAAGATGCCGTTCTGACGGCGCGCGGCCGCGCCCCTCATCCATCATTCATCCCGTCCCGCTACCACCGTCCCCATGCGTTTCACCAAACAGCAGATCGGCCTTGCCGCCGTCGTCCTGCTCGCGCCCGGCGGCTTCGTTTTGGGTGCGACCCTGCTCGCCAATCGATACCGCAAGCGTCTCGCGACGAAGGCAAATGAGCCCCCCGACCCCCCGGTCGTTTCCTGAACGGAACGTTGTTTCAGGTTCATGCAACCGCGCCTAACAGGATGACGTTGATGCAACACGATTTTCAAAAAACGGGAGTGTTACCATGCGAAATCTGATGCTTGCGATGGGCTGTGCGGCGATGGTGGTGCCGGCGACGATGATCGTCCCGGTGTCGAAGGCCGAAGCGCAGCGCCATAAGTATCGCGAATGGCGCGACGATCGCGGCCGTATCCGCTGCCGCAAGCCCGACGGCACTACCGGCGCCGTGGTCGGCGCGGTCGGCGGCGCGCTGCTCGGCCGGACAATCGACACCCGCGGCGACCGCACGGTCGGCACGCTCGGTGGCGCGGTCGCCGGTGGCCTGCTCGGCCGCGAGATCGACCGCGGCGGCAAGCGTCGCTGCCGCTGAACCGAGACCTTTTTCGGTCGACGGGGGCGTCGCGAGGCAACTCGCGGCGCCCCTTTTGCGTATCGCTTCGGACCAATCCCACGATGGAGACCGACGATATGGTAACGCGCAGCGCTTCGGCGAGCTACGAAGGCCTCGGCAAGGACGGCAAGGGCAAGATCACGACCCAGTCGGGCGTCCTGTCCGACACGCAATATGGCTTCAACACCCGCTTCGAGGATGGCGCCGGCACCAATCCGGAAGAACTGATCGCCGCCGCCCACGCCGGCTGCTTCACGATGGCGCTCGCCTTCGCGCTGGCCGGTGCGGGCCACAGCCAGGGCGATCTCAAGACCGACGCCAAGGTCACGCTCGACAAGGACGGCGACGGCTTCACCATCACCAAATCGGCGCTGACCCTCACCGGCCACGTCGAGGGCATCGATCAGGCCGAGTTCGAGCGGATCGCCAACGAGGCCAAGGCCGGCTGCCCGGTCTCCAAGGTGCTGACCTGCGAGATCACGCTCGCCACCACCTTCGGCTGATCCCGGCGCGTCCCTGGCGAAAGGCCAGGGACGCATTCTCTGGTCAGAAGATCCCGCCGCCCAGGCTCAGCCGGATCGCGAAGATCACGATCAGCACCAGATTGAGGTTGCGCCCGCCGTTCGACGACGACAGCGCGCCGAATGCCGCGCCGACGATGCCGATCGGAATGACGAGCCAGTTCATCCAGCCGAGCAGCGGAATGAACGCGACCAGCCCGAGCACCAAAGTGACGAAGCCGATCGCGATGGAGACGATGTTGAGCATGGCCCGAATATGGCCTTCGTCCCCGCACGGGACAAGCCGGGCCGACGTGACGTAGTGTTAACCGGATTCACCGGTGGCGTCTTAACGGTGGCTGCGCCATCTCATTGCGGTGACTGCGATTCGCCCCCTTCTCTTGCTCGCGCTGGCGCTGACCGCGTGCAGCAAGCAGCCTGCCTCGCAGCAGGATCTCGACAGCCTCGACCAGGAACTCACCGCCGCCGGCCCCGGCAACCAGCGCGATCCCGCGCTGACCGCGGCGCTGCGCGACCAGATCATGGTCGATCCGGCGCTGACGCAAAGCGCCAATACCAACGTCGTCCGCCCGCCGAGCCGCCCCGATCCGCTGTCCGCGCCACCCGAACCGGTGATCGCCACCCTCGACCGCGTCGCGGCGGCCGACCTCAAGCCGACCCCCGCCGCCAAAGGCGACTGCCCCGCCTGCCGCAAGGCCGACGGCGCGCTGACCCTGGGCGAACTCGCCAGCCGGCAATCGGCGGCCGGCGCCCCCTGCGCGGCGCGCGTCACCTATTCGGCCGGCTGGGCCAATCGCTTGCCCGCCGCGGTGCCGCTCTACCCGGACGCCCGCGTCCGCGAGGCGGCGGGCAACGACGCCTGCGGCCTGCGCGTCGTCAGCTTCGCGAGCAGCGCCCCGGTCGGCCGCATTCTCGACTGGTATAACGCCCGCGTCACTCGCGCCGGCTATTCGGCCGAACATCAGGCATCGGGCGCGCAGCACGTTCTCGGCGGCACCCGCGGCGACGCCGCTTACGTCGTCTACGTCAGCGCCGATCCCGCCGGCGGCAGCCAAGTCGACCTGATCGTCCGCTAAATCTTCCTTGCCCGCAGGGTGGGAAGACGCGCCGCCTTGCTATCCCATCACCCCCGACCATATTGTGCAATGCAGCATCACACGCTTGGTGGCGGTCCTGTCCCTTTCGGAGTGCGCGCATGCGACGTTTGTCAGACACGATCAGCCGGCTCGCCGCGGCACAGGGCCAGCAGCAGCCCTGGACGGGCGGCAGCGATCGGCTCGGCCAGCTCAGCGGCTTCGGCCGCAATCCCGGCAATCTGCTCGCGCGTACCTATGTCCCCGATTCCGTGACGGCAAAGCCGGCGCTGGTCGTCGTGCTGCACGGCTGTACGCAGACCGCCGCGGGCTATGATGCCGGTGCCGGCTGGTCGCGGCTCGCCGACGAGCATGGCTTCGTCCTGCTCTTCCCCGAGCAGCAGCGCGTCAACAATCCCAACCTCTGCTTCAACTGGTTCGCGCCCGAAGACGTCAGCCACGACCATGGCGAAGCCTTTTCGATCCGCGAGATGATCGCGGCGATGATCGACGCGCACGACGTCGATCCCGCCCGCGTCTTCGTCAACGGCCTGTCCGCGGGCGGCGCGATGACCGCGGTGATGCTGGCGACCTATCCCGAAGTGTTCGCCGGCGGCGCGATCCTCGGCGGCCTGCCGTACGGCACCGCGAGCGGGGTGATGCAGGCGCTCGACCGGATGCGCGGCCACAACATGCCCGACGCCGTCGCGCTCGGCACGCTGGCGCGCGACGCCTCGGCGCATCGCGGCGTTTGGCCGACGCTGTCGATCTGGCACGGCGACGCCGACGCGACGGTCGACCAGACCAATGCCGAGGCGCTGCTGACCCAATGGCGCGCGCTGCATCAGGTCGCGGCGCGGCCCGACGTCAAGGCGGCGCAGGGCAATCACGCCTATCGCGGCTGGCAGGATGCCGCCGGCCGGGTGGTGATCGAGGATCACCGCATCCACGGCATGGGCCACGGCACCCCGATCGCCGCGCACGGCCCGGAGGCATGCGGCACGCCCGGCCCGTTCATGCTCGACGTCGGCCTGTCCTCGACGCGCCGCATCGCCGCCTTCTGGGGCATCGCCCCGGCACTGGCCGCGCCGTCGCGCGGCACCGCCAGACTGACGCGGATCGCCACGCCGACGCGCGAACCGACCGGCGTCGCCGGCGTCATCAACGACGCACTCCGCGCCGCCGGGTTGCTGCGCTAGGACGCTCCCCCCGGTTGATGGCTGCAAAAGCCGTCGCTTGACGCCACCTTATCGGCGACGCGAGCCGGAATACGCATAGCGTTACCCCACCAGTGCTCCTGCGAACGCAGGAGCCCAGGAGTCCCGTTCGTCACAGACGTTGCTCTGCTTGACCCTGGGTCCCCGCCTGCGCGGGGACACGTGGAGGGCGAGGAAGCGTTCCGCGATCCCCGGCCCCGCGCCCCGCCGCACGCGCACCGCAAACCCCCGCATTCCCTTGCACCCAATAGTCCTCTAGGGCTGGCGCCATGCCTCTTCTGTTCGTCATGATCGGCGGTGCCCTCGGCTCCGCCGCGCGTTATCTCACCGGCCGCGCCGCGCTTACCGCGTTCGGGCCGGACTTTCCCTACGGCACGCTCGCCGTCAATCTCGTCGGCGGGCTGCTGATGGGCGTGCTCACCGCGATCCTCGCCCGCTCCGGCAGCCTCGCCGAACCGTGGCGCCTGTTCCTCGGCGTCGGCGTGCTAGGCGGCTTCACCACTTTCTCGAGCTTCAGCCTCGACGCCGTCGCGATGATCGAGCGCGGCGCACTCGCCCCCGCCTTCGGCTACGTGCTGGTGTCGGTGGTCGGCTCGATCGCCGCGCTGTTCGCCGGGCTCGCTGCCACCCGCGCCCTGCTTGCCGGAGCCAGCGCATGAGCGACGCCAAGAACGACACCCGCGACGGCGTCCGCCAGTTCAACGTCGGCTATGACGACGACGGCATCCGCCTCGACCGCTGGTTCAAGCGCCACCTGCCCGAGACGAGCTTCACCACCGTCGCCAAATGGGCGCGCACCGGCCAGTTGCGCGTCGACGGCTCGCGCGTCACGCCGGGCGACCGGATCAAGGCCGGCCAGACGCTGCGCGTGCCGCCGCCCGAACCGGTGATCGAGGACACCCCCGACGCCCCCCGCCCCAAGCGCGAACGCCCGCCGCTGAGCGAGGATCAGATCGCCTATGCGCGCGAGATGGTGATCCACAAGGACCTGCAGGCACTCGTGCTCAACAAGCCGCCCGGCCTCGCGACGCAGGGCGGCACCAAGACCTCCGAACATGTCGACGGCCTGCTCGACGCGCTGCAATATGACGCGGAGGGGCGGCCCAAGCTCGTCCACCGTCTCGACAAGGACACGTCGGGCGCGCTGCTCGTCGCGCGCACCAGCCGCGCCGCCGCCTTCTTCGCCAAGGCCTTCTCGGGCCGCACCGCGCGCAAGGTCTATTGGGCGCTGGTCGTCGGCGTCCCCTCGATCGACGACGGCATGGTCGACCTGCCGATCGGCAAGCAGCCCGGCACCGGCGGCGAGAAGATGCACGTCGACGAGGAGAATGGCCAGGCCGCGCGCAGCCGCTATCGCGTCGTCGAGCGCGCCGGCAACCGCTGCGCCTGGGTCGAGCTGCAACCCTTCACCGGCCGCACCCACCAGCTGCGCGTCCATATGGCGGCGATCGGTCATCCGATCGTCGGCGACGGCAAATATGGCGGCGCCGCGGCGTTCCTGACCGGCGGCGTCAGTCGCAAGATGCACCTGCACAGCCGTCGCATCCGCGTCGACCATCCCGACGGCGGCAGCATCGACGAGACCGCCGACCTGCCGACGCATTTCGCCGAGAGCCTCGCCACGCTGGGCTTCGACATCGCCAAGGGCGACGCGATGCCGTTCGAGGAACCGAAGAAAGGCCCGCCCCCCAAGGCGGTGCTCAAGCAGCGCGCCAAGGCGCACGCCAAATCGATGCGCAAGGAACACCGCGGCGAACGCCGCCGCCGCGGCAGCCCCGACTGAGTTGGGGGGGGGGGGGCCTGACGAGGCGCGCCCCTTCACCCCAAACTACCCGTCACCCCGGACTTGTTCCGGGGTCCACCGCGCCGCAAGCGCGCGCTTCCTCCTCCAGCCGACCTCCTCGCCGCTGAGTGGACCCCGGAACGAGTCCGGGGTGACGGGGTGGGTCAGACACTGTCCGGCACCCCCGAACGCGCCAAAACGCAAAGCACGCGGGTCTGTCCTACACCCCGCCGACCGGCGTATGACCGAACGATGCACACCCCGCCCGCCCTCATCGTCCCGCCCGCGCGGCAGCACAAAGGCCCCGTCACGCCTTCGGGATATCCCGCCCCCATCATATCAAAAACGGAAACGATACCCCCGGATCGTTTCCGTTAAGGTGTCCATGTTGTCCATGTCGTCCAACACCCTCTTCACCGCTCCGACGCCGCCCGCTACGGCAACACGATGACCAAACTCGCCGTATTCGACTGCGATGGCACGCTCGTCGACAGCCAGGCCAACATCTGCCAGGCGATGGAGGCGACGTTCCGCATTGCCGACCTGCCCGCGCCGCCGCGCGCGGCGATCCGCCGCATCGTCGGACTGAGCCTCGTCGAGGCGGTCCGCGCCTTGCTCCCCGACGCGGACGATGCGCTCCACCGCAGGATGGCCGCCGATTACAAGGAGGCGTTCTTCGAGCTGCGCACCAGCGGCGCGATGACCGAAGAGCCTTTGTTCGAGGGCATCGCCGCGGTGATCGAGACGCTGGCCGCGCGCGGCTGGCAGCTCGGCGTGGCGACCGGCAAGTCGGATCGCGGCCTCGCCCGCGTGCTCGACCACCACGGCCTGACCGATCGCTTCGTCACCCTTCAGACCGCCGACCGCCACCCCTCCAAACCCGATCCGGCGATGCTGCTCGCCGCGATGGCGGAGGTCGACGCGACGCCCGAGCAGACCGCGATGATCGGCGACACCAGCTTCGACATGGCGATGGCCAAGGCGGCGGGCGCGCGCGCGGTCGGCGTCGCCTGGGGCTATCACGACGTCCACGATCTGGTCCGCGGCGGCGCGCAGGTCGTCGCGACGCGCACCGCGGCGTTGCTGGAGATCCTGGCATGACCCCCGACGACACGCGCGCGCGCAAGCGGTGGCTGGCGATCGTCGGCAGCCGGCTGGCGGGCAGCGCCGGCGCGGTGTTCGGCCTGATCCTCGCCGCCCGCTCGCACGACTGGCCGGTCAAGGTGCTCGGCGTCGCGATCACGCTGTCGGCGCTGGCGGTGATCGCGATCGTGCCGGCGAGCCTCGCCCACCGCTGGCGGACGCCTCGATCATGAAGCGCTTCTGGACCGAGGTGACGATCGACGCCGACCGCGTCGTCACGCTCGACGGCCGACCGGTGCGCACCCCCGGCCGCGTGCCGCTCGCGCTGCCGACCGATGCGCTCGCCGCCGCGGTCGCCGACGAATGGCGCGCGGTGGCGGAAACGATCGATCCGCGCGCGATGCCGCTGACCGGCCTCGCCAATGCCGCGATCGACCGGGTCGCGCCCGACCCCGCCGCCTTCGCCGCCGGCCTTTCGGCGTACGGCGAGAGCGACCTGCTTTATTATCGCGCGCTGTCACCCGATCTGCTGATCGCGCGGCAGCAGGCGGCGTGGGACCCGTGGCTCGACTGGGCGCGCACCCGCTACGACGTGCATTTCGAGACCACCGCCGGGGTCATGCACCGCGCGCAGCCCCCCGCGACACTTGCGCGACTCGCCGAGGCGGTGGCGGCGCTCGATCCTTTCGGTCTCGCCGGCCTGTCGCCGCTGGTGACGATCACCGGCTCGCTGATCCTCGCGCTGGCACTGATCGAACGGGCCGGCGATCCCGACACGCTCTGGACCGCGGCGAATATCGACGAGGATTTCCAGGCCGAACTCTGGGGCGCGGATTCGCTGGCCGTGCAGGCGCTCGCCAACAAGCGCCGCGACTATGACGCCGCGGTCGCCTTCCTCGCCGCGCTCAGGCCGTCCGCGTGAGCTTGCGGATGAAGCCGATCAGCCCGGTCTGACGCGAGCGCTTGAGCCGCTCGGCGGCGAGGATCGTCTTCACCCCCGCGAAACATTGCTCGACGTCGTCGTTGACGAGGACGTAATCGTAGCCATCCCAATGACTTACCTCATTGGCGGCACGCGCCATCCGCGCCTCGATCACCTGGGCCGAATCGGTGTTGCGGTTGGTCAGCCGCGCGCGCAGCTCCTCCATCGACGGCGGGAAGATGAACACCCGCACCACGTCGCCGCCGGCGATCTGGAAGAGCTGCTGCGCGCCCTGCCAGTCGATGTCGAACAGCACGTCCTTGCCCGCGGCAAGCATCGTCTCGATCTGCGCCCGCGGCGTGCCGTAGCGATGGTCGAAGACGTGCGCCCATTCGAGGAACTCGTCCGCCGCGACCATGCGGCGGAATTCCTCGAGATCGACGAAATGATAGTCCTTGCCGTCGACCTCGCCCGGCCGCATCGGCCGCGTCGTCACCGACACCGACATGCCGAGTTCAGGCTCGTCGGCGAGCAATTTGCGCGCGATGGTCGACTTGCCCGCACCGGATGGCGAGGACAGCACGAACAGCACGCCACGACGGCGAAAATGGTGCGGGTCGGCGGAATGGGTGGTCGGCATGCGCGCTAGTGGCGTCTGCCGGGGCCGGGCGTCAAGCGCAGCCGGCTGAAAAGTCGAGAAAGCGAAGATCCTCCCGCGCCGTGCACGAGAGGATCGTCCGATCAGATATCGCGCGACTGGCGCCGGCGGTCATACGCCTTCTTGGCGACATAGCCGCCGCCGAGGATCAGGCCGAGCGGCCCCATCCGCCGCATCGCGCCCATCGACAGCGCGCCGATCGCCGCACCCTTCAGGCCGCCACGACCATCGCGACGGTCCATTTCACGCCCGACGAGCGCGCCGATAATCTTGCCGATCATGAGTCTACCTTTCCGAAAACCTGGTCCTTGAGTTCCGCCGCGCCGCGCAGCACCGCCCAGCCGACCGCATAGGTGACGGCGAGCGGCAGCACGATCTTGAGCACGTTGGCAGTCACCGCACCGATGATCGCGCCATCGGCGACGCCATCGTCGTCGCCCGACATCGAATCGATCGCCGCGCCGATCAGCGCGCCCGTGGTGGTGGTGCTCACGTCCGTCCCCTCCTAGCGTTGCGGCCATGGAAGCGCGCGAACGGCGGGGAAGTTCCTCGCAACGGGGCCGTTCCGGAACGTTTCGCCCGGTAGGATCAGCGCCCGATCATCGTCTCCGGCCGCACCAGCCGGTCGAACGTCGCCTCGTCGACCAGCCCGAGTTCGAGCCCCGCCTGTTTCAACGTCTGCCCCTTCTGATGCGCGTGCTTGGCGATCTTCGCGGCATTGTCATAGCCGACTTCGGGCGCCAGCGCGGTGACGAGCATCAGCGATTGCTCGACCAGCTGTCCGATCCGCTCGCGATTCGCTTTCAGCCCGTCGACGGTCCGCTCGGCAAAACTCTGCATCCCGACGCTGAGCAAGGCGATCGAGCGCAGCACGTTGGCGCCGATCAGCGGCTTGAAGACGTTGAGCTCCATATGCCCCTGCAAGCCACCGACGGTGACCGCGACATTGTTGCCCATCACCTGCGCGGCGACCATCGTCAGCATCTCGGCCTGCGTCGGATTGACCTTGCCCGGCATGATCGAGCTGCCCGGCTCGTTGGCAGGCAGTTCGAGTTCGCCGAGACCCGAGCGCGGCCCCGATCCGAGCAGACGGATGTCGTTGGCGATCTTGGTCAGCGCCACCGCGAGCACGTTGAGCGTGCCGTGCAGGTCGACCAGCCCGTCGTTCGACGCCAGCGCCTCGAACTTATTGGGCGCGGTGACGAACGGCAGACCGGTGAGCGCCGCGATCTCCGCCGCGACCGCCTCGGCGAATCCCTCGGGTGCGTTCAGCCCGGTGCCGACCGCGGTGCCGCCCTGCGCGAGCGGCATGATGTTGCGCTCCAGCGTGCCGGCGATCCGGTCGCGCGCATTGGCGAGCTGCTGGACGTAGCCCGAAAATTCCTGCCCCAACGTCAGCGGCGTCGCATCCTGAAGGTGCGTGCGGCCGATCTTGACCAGATCGTCCCATTCACGCGCCTTGTCCGCGAGCGCATCGTGCAACCGGTCGAGCGCGGGATAAAGCTGCCGCGTCACCCCCAGCGCCGCGGCGACGTGGAGCGCGGTCGGGAAGCTGTCATTGGACGACTGCCCCCGGTTGACGTCGTCATTGGGGTGGACGGGCGTCTTGCCGCCGCGGGTGCCGGCGAGTTGCTCGTTGGCGCGGCCGGCGATTACCTCGTTGACGTTCATGTTCGACTGCGTGCCGCTGCCGGTCTGCCAGATGACCAGCGGAAATTGATCGTCGAGCTGCCCCGCGGCGATTTCGGTGGCCGCGGCCTCGATCGCATCCGCCTTGTCCGCCGCCAGCCCATGCCGCCGGTTCACCCGCGCCGCCGCCTGCTTTACGATCGCCAGCGCATGGACGATCTCGACCGGCATCCGCTCGCGCGGTCCGAAAGGGAAATTCTCGAGACTACGCTCGGTCTGCGCCCCCCAATAGGCGTCGGCGGGAACGTCGATCGGGCCGATCGAATCGGTTTCGGTGCGCGTGCTCATGCGACGTAATATCAAATGCGGCGCCACTTGATTCAAGGCCTGCCCGAAGGCAGCATGCCGCATCATGCTATGGCTCGCCCTCCTTGCCGCGCAGGCGGCCCCGTCCAGCCCGTGCCAGTACGATCGCGCACGTCTGTTGGCGCTGGATCAGAACGCATTCGATCAGGACATGACCGGCGGCTGGCGCAAGCTCGAAGAGGACGGCTGCGAGGCCGAGGCGGCCGACCTCGTGCGCGATTGGCGGATCGCGCATAACGCCAGAGACAGCATTCTATTTTGGCACGAGGGGCAGCTTCGCGCCGACCTCGGTCAGACCGAGAAGGCAATCGCGCTGTTTCGGCAATCCTACAAATCCGTGAAACAGGATCACGGAATGGGCTGGAACTTCTACGTCGACGGGACGATCGCCTTCCTGCGGCGCGACCATGCGGCATTCGACGCTGCCAAAACGAAGCTTGCGGCGCTGCCACGACCTGCGAACTTCACGTTCGAGGGACCGGACGGCAAACCGGTGTCGGTCAAATGGCCGCTCAACATGAACGTCTTGGAGGGATTAAACCGCTGCTGGGACAAGCCTTACAAGATCGCCTACGCGTGTGCGACGCCGCTGATGCGGATCAAGGCGCCAGAAACGAAGTGACGCAACATCCAGCGTGCAGGACGGGCGTCGGATATTAAAGTCCCGCGCCGAAATCAGGAAATGCGCTTCGAAAGAAAGAACCGTGCCTCGCCCGGCGGGTAATCGTCGATCCGGCCGAAGCAGCCGTAACCCAGCTTTTCGTAGAAGCCTCGCGCCTGGAAACTGAACGTGTCGAGCCACAGGCCGACACAATCCAGCCGCCTCGCCTCGGACTCGGCGGCGAGCATCAGCGCGCGGCCGTGCCCGTGCCCCCGCATCGATGCCGGCACCACCAGATACTGCACGAACAGCCAGCGATAGCTTACCATGCCCCACAAACCGCCGACGATCGAGCCATCGTCGGCGCGGATCACGATGGCGATCGGATGGCGTTCGGTCGGACCGACCGCGGCGTCGTTGAATGCGACCAGTGGCGTGAGAATCGCGTCGCGCTCCAAGTCTCCGGGCGCGGCGACGACCTCGATCACGCTTACTTCTTCCGCTTGAAATCCACGCTCACGACGTTCGAACCGTCCGCCGCGGGCGTGGCGGTCGGGCCGTCGTTCTCGGCCTCGTCATGCGGCTCGGGGCCGTCATCGGGATCCTCGGTCGCCTGGAAGCGCAGCTCGAAATTGACCGCCGGATCGTGGAAGCCGGTGATCGCCGAATAGGGGATCACGAGCTTCGACGGCACCTGGTTGAAACTCAGCCCGACCGAGAACTTCCGCTCGTCGACCAGCAGGTCCCAATAGCGGTTCTGCAGCACGATCGTCATCTCGTCCGGAAAGCGCTCGATCAAGCGCTGCGGGATGTCGACGCCGGGCGCCTGCGTCTTGAAGGTGATGTAGAAATGATGCTCGCCGGGCAGCCCGCCCGATTCGGCGACGGAGCCGAGCACGCGGCCCACGACGGCACGCAGCGCCTCCTGGACGATCTCGTCATACGGGATAAGGCTATCGGGAAGGCCGTCGGTCATGCCCCTTGGGTAGCGTATCGCCCGGTCGGGTCAAGATTGTGCGTGACGACGCACGCTCCTATGGGACGAGCCGACATGCGCATCGCCACGATCAACCGCTCCACCGCCGAAACGCGGATCGACGTCACCGTCAACCTCGACGGCACCGGCGTCTATTCGATCAAGACCGGCATCGGCTTCCTCGACCATATGGTCGAACAGCTCAGCCGCCACGGCCTGATCGACATCGACCTCAAGGTCGACGGCGACCTCCACATCGACGGCCACCACACCGTCGAGGATTCGGCGCTGGCGCTCGGCCAGGCGGTGGCGCAGGCGCTCGGCGACAAGCGGGGTATCCGCCGCTACGGCGACGCGCTCTCGCCGATGGACGAGACGCTGACCCGCGTCGCGCTCGACATCTCGGGGCGGCCATGGCTGGTGTGGAAGACCGCCTTCACCGTCTCGCGGCTCGGCGAGCTCGACACCGAACTGATCGAACATTGGTTCCACAGCTTCGCGCAGACCGCCGGTATCACGCTCCACGTCGAGACGCTGTACGGCAGCAACAACCATCACATCGTCGAGGCGGCGTACAAGGGCCTCGCCCGCGCGCTGCGCACCGCGGTCGAGATCGACCCGCGCAAGTCGGATGCCATACCCTCGACCAAGGGCGTGCTATGAGCGAGCCCTTCGTCCGCCCCGGCACCAATATGTGCGTCGTGTCGCTGACCTATGGCGACGATCTCGACGCGATCGACGCGGCGATGAGCGATCACGTCGACTGGCTGTCGGATGCCTATGCCAACGGGCTGCTGCTCGCCTCCGGCCGCAAGCAGCCGCGTACCGGCGGCATCATCATCGCGATCGGCGGCAAGACAGTGACCGAGGAGCTGATCGCCAAGGATCCGTTCGTCTCGCGCGGACTGGCGACGGCGGAGATCATCCCCTTCACCGCAAGCATGGCGGCGACGCCGCTCGCCGATCTGCTGTCATGACCATCGCGCTGATCGATTACGGCGCGGGCAACCTTCATTCGGTCGAGAATGCGCTGCGGGCGGCGGGGGCGACCGACCTGACCGTCACCGCCGATGCCGATGTGGTGGCAAAGGCCGACCGCATCGTGCTGCCCGGCGTCGGCGCGTTCGGCGCCTGCGCCAATGCGCTGCGCGGCGTGCCGGGGATGGTCGAGGCAATGGACCGCCGCGTCCGGCAGGAGGGCGCGCCCTTCCTCGGCGTCTGCGTCGGCATGCAGCTGATGGCCGATATCGGCGAAGAGATGGGCCAGCATCGCGGGCTCGGCTGGGTTAGAGGCCGCGTGCGCCGGCTCGAACCCGGCACGATGGAGGCCAAGGTGCCGCATATGGGCTGGAACGACGTGGTGCCGCTCGGCGCGCATCCGCTGGTGCCTGCGGGCGAGGCCTATTTCCTGCACAGCTATGCCTATGAGGGTGAGGACGTGATCGCGACCAGCGACCATGCCGGCCCGGTCACCGCGGCGATCGCCCGCGACACGATGCTCGGCGTGCAGTTCCACCCCGAAAAGAGCCAGCGCTACGGGCTGGCGATGCTTGCCAAATTCCTGGAGTGGCGGCCATGAGCCTCATCGTCTTCCCCGCCATCGACCTCAAGGGCGGTCAGGTCGTGCGCCTCGCCGAGGGCGATATGGATCGCGCCACCGTCTATGGCGACGATCCCGCCGCGCAGGCGATGCTGTTCGCCGAGGCCGGTGCGCAGCATCTCCACGTCGTCGACCTCGACGGCGCCTTCGCCGGCGAATCGGTCAACGGCGAGGCGGTGCGAAGCATCGTCGAGCGCTTTCCCGGCCACGTCCAGCTCGGCGGCGGCATCCGCAACCGCGCCAGCGTCGAGCGCTGGTTCGACCTCGGCGTCTCGCGCGTCGTGATCGGCACCGCGGCGCTGGAGGACCCCGATTTCGTCCGCGGCGCCGCGCGCGATTTTCCCGGCGGTGTCGTCGTCGCGGTCGATGCGCGCGACGGCATGGTCGCGACCAAGGGCTGGGCGGACGTCTCGACCACCAGCGTCGTCGATCTCGCGCGGCGGTTCGAGGATGCGGGGGTGGCGTCGCTGCTGTTCACCGACGTCGGCCGCGATGGGCTGCTAAAGGGCTGCAACGTCGAGGCGACGGTCGATCTCGCCCGCTCCGTATCGATCCCGGTGATCGCCAGCGGCGGCGTCAAGGGCATCGCCGAGATCCACGTCCTCGCGCTCCACGTCCGCGACGGCGTCGAGGGCGTCATCACCGGCCGCGCGCTGTATGACGGGCGGCTCGATCTCGCCGCCGCACTGAGCGTCGCGCAGGGAGCGGAATGATGATCGCGCGAAGCCGCGAAGACGCGACGATGTCCGGCGTGCGGACGCCGTGGCCTGTCATCGCCGAAGGCGGGATATGGTCTGCCGGCCACCAGCGCCTGCCTGGGGCACGCCCTCTTCGCGTCTTCGCGGCTTCGCGTGAACTCACCTGCTCAAGGGTTCCCGCATGACCGTTCGCGCCCGCGTGATCCCCTGTCTCGACGTCGCCAACGGCCGCGTCGTCAAGGGCGTCAATTTCGTCGAGCTGCGCGATGCCGGCGATCCGGTCGAACAGGCGCGCGCCTATGACGCCGCCGGCGCGGACGAACTCTGCTTCCTCGACATCACCGCCTCCCACGAGGATCGCGGCACGATCCTCGACGTCGTGCGGCGCACCGCGGCGGTATGCTTCATGCCGCTCACCGTCGGCGGCGGCGTGCGCAGCGCCGAGGACGCGCGCGCGCTGCTGCTCGCCGGTGCGGACAAGGTCGCGGTCAATTCCGCCGCGGTCGCCCGGCCCGAGGTCGTCGCCGACATCGCCGAACGGTTCGGCAGCCAATGCTGCGTCGCCTCGGTCGATGCGCGCCGCGTCGGCGAGCGGTGGGAGGTGTTCACGCATGGCGGCCGCCGCCCAACCGGGCTCGATGCGATCGACCACGCCCTCCACCTCGCGGAACTCGGCGCGGGCGAATTGCTGGTGACCTCGATGGATCGCGACGGCACCCGCAGCGGCTACGACCTCGAGCTGGTCCGCGCGATCGCCGACCGGGTCAGCGTGCCGGTGGTGGCAAGTGGCGGCGTCGGCGGGCTCGGCGATCTCGTCGCCGGCATCCGCGACGGCCATGCCAGCGCGGTGCTCGCCGCCTCGATCTTCCACTTCGGCGAGGCGAGCGTCGCCGATGCGCACGACGCGCTGGCGGCGGCGGGCATCCCGGTGCGGCGACCGGTCAAAGTTTAGGGCTTCCGCAAGGGTTTGCGGCGATGATCGGGGCATGTACGCGATCACCTTCCGCCACGATCTCAATCTGCTTGATATCCGCTGGACCGGCCTGTTCGATGAGGCCGGGGTCGACGCCTATGCGGACGAATTGCTGCGCCGCTTTCGCGAGGCAGGCTTCCGGATCGGCTATCGGCTGCGCATGGATATGAGCGGCTGCAGCGTCCAGCCGGTCGAGGCGGCGGCGGCGATCAACCGGCGGCTCGGCAACTTCCCGCGTGCCAGCCGCATCGCGATCGTCACCGGCAGCGCGATCACCCGCTTGCAGGTCAAGCGCTTCATGACCCAGCCCTATCTGCGCATCTTCGCCGCCGCCGGCGAGGCACTCGACTGGCTGGTGGCGGGCGACGGCGAGGTCGCCGCGGCATGATCGTGCCGACCGCCTCGTCGGTCGCCGGCGGCCATTCGGGGGTCGTCCATCGCAAGACCGGCCCCGAATGGTCCGACCTCGCATTGTTCGTCGTCGCGGCGATCGGCGTCTGGCTCGTGCGGCGCGCGTTGCGGCGGCGGTTCATCAAGAAGGATTGACCGGCCCCCACGTCCCGCGCCAAGCGGAGACATGGACCCGCTCGACCGCCTGGAAGCCACCATCCGCGCCCGCCGCGACGCCGCCGAGCCCGGCAGCTCCTATGTCGCCAGCCTGTTCGCCAAGGGCCGCCCCAAGATCGCGCAGAAGGTCGGCGAGGAGGCCACCGAGACGGTGATCGCCGCGCTCGCCGAACCGGACAAGCTCGCCTCGGAGGCGGCCGACCTCGTCTTCCACCTGCTCGTGCTGCTCGCCGATGCCGGGCTGGGACTGGACGACGTCCGCGCCGAACTCGCCCGCCGCGAAGGCGTGTCGGGCCATGACGAGAAAGCCGCGCGCTAGGAGGATCTATGCCGATCGACGCTACCCTGCCCTATGACGACCAGAACGTCTTCGCCAAGATCCTGCGCGGCGAGATCCCGTCGAAGCGGGTCTATGAAGACGATCATGCGGTCGCCTTCCACGACATCGCGCCGGTCGCGCCGCTCCACATCCTGGTGATCCCACGCGGACCGTATGTGTCGTGGGACGATTTCAGCACGCGCGCGTCGGACGCGGAGATCGCCGGCTTCGTCCGCGCGATCGGCCATGTCGCACGCGAGCACGGCCTCGTCGCACCGGGCTATCGATTGCTCGCCAATATCGGCGGCGACGCGGGACAGGAGGTGCCGCACCTCCACGTCCATCTGTTCGGCGGCAGGCCGCTGGGGCCGATGCTGGCGGGTTGATTCCGCGATGCATGCGTCCCCGCCACGGATGTGATCCCGGGTGCCGTCCCGAGATAAGGGATTGCACCTGTCCCATTTGGGGTTAGCATCGGTCGCTTCACCATGCGGCGGCGATCAACGACCGTGCGCATATGGGGGGAAGAGCTGCATGATTTTCGGGCGCGTCAAACCACTCGACGCCATTCTCGCCACCGCCGAAAAACGCGGGCTGCACCGCTCGCTCGGCGCGTTCCAGTTGACCATGTTGGGAATCGGCGCCGTCATCGGCACCGGCATCTTCGTTCTCACCTCCGAGGCCGCACAGAAGGCCGGCCCGGGCATGTTGCTGTCGTTCGTCGTCGCCGGCTTCGTCTGCGCGGTCGCCGCGCTCTGCTATTCCGAGCTGGCCTCGATGGTGCCGGTGTCGGGCTCGGCCTATACCTATTCCTATGCCGTCGTCGGTGAGATCCTCGCCTGGATGGTCGGCTGGGCATTGATCCTCGAATATGCGGTCGGCGCGAGCGCGGTCGCGGTCGGCTGGTCGAACCATGCGGTCGGGCTGCTGCGCGGTCTCGGCGTCGCCTTCCCCGCATCGATCAGCAACGCCGATGCGCTGATGGCGCATATGCAGATCGCCTTCGGCGCAACCCCGAACGTCGATCTGCAGACCGCGATGGCGGTCGGCGGCTGGGTCAACGTCCCCGCGGTGATCGTCGTCGGCTTCGTCACCTGGCTGCTCATCATCGGCACGACCGAGAGCGCGCGCGTCAATTCGGTGCTGGTGCTCATCAAGATCGCCGCGCTCACCGCCTTCGTCGCGCTGACCATCCCCGTCGCCAAGGCGACCAATTTCGACCCGTTCCTGCCGACGGGCGGCGTCGGCGTGTTCGGCGCGGCGGCCTCGATCTTCTTCGCCTATGTCGGCTTCGACGCGGTCTCGACCGCCGCCGAGGAGACCAAGAACCCGCAGCGCAACGTGCCGATCGGGCTGATCGGCAGCCTCGTGATCTGCACCATCTTCTACCTGCTCGTCGCCAGCGGCGCGATCGGCGCCATCGGCGCACAGCCGGTGACCACCGCCGGACAGGTGCTCGCACCGGGCTCGGCAGAGATGGCCGGTCGCTGCGCCAGCATCGTCGCAACCGGCGTCACCGAACCCCTGGTTTGTTCGAAGGAGGCGCTCGTCCACGTCCTCGACACGATCGGCTGGCCTGCGATCGGCCGCCTCGTCGGTCTTGCTGCGGTGCTGGCGCTGCCCTCGGTGGTTTTGATGATGATGTTCGGCCAGACGCGCATCTTCTTCACCATGGCACGCGATGGCCTGCTTCCCGAGAAGCTGGCGTCGGTGCATCCGAAGTTCCGGACCCCGCACGTCGTCACGGTCGTCACCGGCATCGCCGCGGCGATCGCGGCGGCGGTGTTGCCGGTCGGCAAGCTCGCCGATTATTCCAACGCGGGGACGCTGTTCGCCTTCTTCATGGTGGCGGTATCGGTGATGGTGCTGCGCAAGACCGATCCGGGTCGCAAGCGGCCGTTCCGCACCCCGGCGGTCTATATCGTCGCGCCGCTCGCGATCATCGGCTGCGTCGGCCTCTATCTCTCGCTGCCGCTGACCGCCAAGCTGGTGCTGCCGATCTGGGGCCTCATCGGGCTGGTGATCTATTTCGGCTACAGCCGCAGCCGGTCGTACGTCGGCCGCGGGATTTTCGACACCGTCGACGATCCGGCGATGCAGCCGGAGCGGGCGAAGCCGCTCGACTGATCCGGGAACAGGCTTTTCATGGGGCCGGGGGAGCGATCCCCCGGCCTTTTTCGTGCGTGCGAAGACGCGAAGAGGTCGCGTCCGGGGCGCATGGCCCGTTTTCCTAAACAGCAGAATGGGAGCGGGCCGCCGCCGCGGCCACCACATCTTCGGGGAGAGGTCGCGCGTCGGGCGGGTTCGTCTCGTACCGTTGATGCTGGTGAGGATCGCGCCCGCGGCGGGGATACCCCCTCTCCCGGCGGGAGAGGGGGACGTGGCTCAGCCGAGCTTGGCGGCGGCGAGCGCCTTCATGTCGACATTGGGGCGGGCGCCGAAGTGGCTGATGATCTCCGCGGCGCAGATCGCGCCGAGCTTGAGCGATGCTTCCAGCCCCTTGCCCTGCGCCTGGCCGTGCAGGAAGCCCGCCGCGAACAGGTCGCCCGCGCCGGTCGTGTCGACGACCTTGTCGATCGGCTCGGCGGTGACCTCGGCGCGGCTGCCGTGCTGGATCGCGCAGGCGCCAGCCTCGCCGCGCGTGACCACCAGCGTCGGCACCTGCGCCGACAGCTTGGCGACCGCCGCGTCGAAATCCTCGGTCTCGGCGAGTGCGGTCAATTCGCCCTCATTGGCGAACAGGATGTCGATCAGGCCGTTGGCGATGAGCTGGCGGAAGTCGCCGCCGTGGCGGCCGATGCAGAACACGTCGGACAGCGTGAAGGCGACCTTGCGGCCCGCCTTGCGTGCCGCCTCGATCGCCGCGCGCATCGCGGCGCGGGGCTCCTCGGGATCCCACAGATAGCCTTCGAGATACAGGATCGCCGCATCCTCGATCACCGACAGGTCGAGCGCCGCCTCGGGCAGGAATTGCGATGCGCCGAGGTAGGTGTTCATCGTCCGCTGGCCGTCGGGCGTCACGAAGATCAGGCAGCGCGCGGTGGTCGGCTGGCCGGGGCGCACCGCGGTGGCGAAATCAACGCCGGCGGCGCGGATGTCGTGCGCGAAGACCTCGCCGAGCTGGTCGTCGGCGACCTGACCGATGAACGCCGTGCGGCCGCCGAGCGCCGCGATCCCCGCGACGGTGTTCGCCGCCGATCCGCCCGACACTTCGCGGCCCGGCCCCATCTTGGCGTAGAGCGCATCGGCATCCTCGGGCGAGAACATCAATTGCATCGAGCCCTTGGCGACGCCGATCGAGTCGATGAAGGCGTCGTCGGCCTGGGAAAGCACGTCGACGATCGCATTGCCGATCGCGACCACGTCATATTTGGGCTGGGACAAGGATATAGCTCCGGGGAAAACGTAAAGGCCGTCCCTAGGGCCGGCACGCCCCCCACGCAACGTGGCGGTGGTTGACGCGCCCGCCCCCGCAAGCCACCCCGGCACGATGTTGCGCGCTCTCACCCTCTCGATTGGCCAGCTCGGCCAGCCCGCCATCCTGCGCGTGCTCGGCAAGTCGCTGCTGGTGACGCTGGCGATCTTCGCCGTGCTGGGCGTCGGGCTCTACCTCGGCCTGCGCGCGCTGCTTGCGGCATGGGTCGGCGCATGGGGCGACGGCCTTGCCGGCGCGGCGGCGGTGGTGCTGATCGGGCTTGGCGCGTGGCTGCTGTTCCGGGTCATCGCGGTCGCGGTGCTCGGCGTGTTCGGCGACGAGGTGGTCGCCGCGGTCGAGGCGCGCCATTATCCCGCCGCGCACGCCGCCGCGCGCCCGGTGCGCCTCACCCGGTCGCTGCGCATGGGGCTCGGCTCGGCGGGGCGGGCGGTCGCGGTCAACCTGCTGATGGTGCCCGTCTATCTGGCGCTGCTGTTCACCGCGGTCGGACCGGCGATCGCCTTCTTCCTCGTCAATGCGCTGCTGCTCGGCCGCGACCTCGGCGAGATGGTGGCGAGCCGCCATATGGACGATGCGACGATGCGGGGCTGGCGCGAGGCGACGCGGGCGCAACGGTTCGTACTGGGGCTTGTCGGCACCGGGCTGTTCGTGGTTCCGCTGGTCAATCTGGTCGCGCCGATCCTCGGCGCGGCGATGGCGACGCATCTGTTCCATGCGTCGCGACGGGGGAAGCGCGCATGAAGGCACTGGCGGCATTGGCACTTGCGCTGTTGGCGGGCGCCTGCGCCGCGCCGGGCGCGGTCGCGCCGGCGGTGACGAGCCGCCCGGTCGTTCCCTATACCAGCGCCGGCCTGGAACGCGTGATCGGCCAGGACGAAGCGGGGCTGGTGACGCTGTTCGGCAAGCCCGACGCCGACATCCGCGAGGGCGCCGCGCGCAAGCTCCAGTTCGCGGGGCCGATCTGCGTGCTCGACGCCTATCTCTACCCCAAGGGATCGGAGGCGCCGCGCGTCACCTATCTCGACGCGCGCGAGCCCGACGGCAGCACGATCGACCGCGCGAGCTGCGTCGCCGCGCTGGTCCGACGCGACGGCGGAAAATAGGTCAGCATGCGTTCAACGTGGACAAGTTGAACACCTTAATGGAAACGATCACCCCCTATCGTTTCCGTTTTTGCACCAATGAGACAGAGCGGGTCGATTGCCCGCCTGTTACCGTATCGACCATATGTAGGACAGCGCGATCATTTTTCCTTTAGTAACCAAGTAGTTATGCCGGGATCGTTGCAATTGCCCGGGCCGTCGTTACTGCACGGTGAAGGATAGATCGCCCGGCCGCCAATTGACCCGGCGTGCCCATAGCGAGGCGATCGGACGGCCGTCCGCACCGATCGCTGGCCGAAACCGGGCACGTTCCATCACCAGCCGGCAGGTGGTCTCCTCGAAGGCCTTGTCACCCCCGGACATATAGACCTCGCACTTCTTCACCGCGCCATCGACCCCGATGACCAGCCGGATTCCGACGAGGCCGCCGGCGCCTTGATGTCCCTGCTTCTCGGGATAATCCGACGACCTGAACCAGCGCGAGACGTCGTTCGCCGGTTCTGGCGCCGATCGCTGCCGCCGCATCTGGGCAAGATCCACGCCCCATCCCTTCACCAGATCATCGGCGCAGGCGTCGAGCGCCGCGAGCGGAGCCTTCATCATGCCGAGGTCGAGCGCCAACCGGTAGCCGCGGACGAAAGCCACGCTCAGAACTGTCGGCTTGCCTTGGCTCACGTCACTACGCAGCGCCTTGGGAAGATCGACGTCCGTGTGGAACCGGATGCTGCCAAGCAGGCGTTCGTCCGCGGCAACGCCCCGCGCATGCATGCCCGGCACCTGCGCGACAGTGGAGGTACCGACCGCCACGGGAACCTCTTCCCGCGTGGTCGGCATTTCCCGGCCGCCGAGCGCCATCACGAGCTCGTCGATATCGTTGGCGCGGGCCAATTGCAGGGTGACCAGATGCCGGCCTTCACCGAAACTGCGGATCAGCCGGCAGTCGCCGGACGCATAGTCGATCTGCCACTTGGAGCTCGGCGCCAGCGGCTTCGGCAGTTCTTGCGCCGCGGCGTCGCCGTGCACGAGCGCCAAGGTTACCAGCACCGGCACTATCCGCCCGATACGCACTTTCCCGCCCCGCTCTACGCAACAACAGTAAAATATCCATTGGTGCCACGAGAGTCAACTCACTGTCACAACACCATGATTTTCAAAGGTATCTTGATATCGGATCAAATTCGAGACTGAGCACGATTGGTAACGATCTTTCCTATGCTCGCCTCTCGCCTCATTCAGAGAGGCGGGTGGATCATGTTGATTGCATTGCCGGGCGCGCTGCTTTCGCCCGGACAGACTGCGGGCACGGCTGCATTTCCCAAAGCACATTGATCTGTGTAGGCCTACCCGGCCCTCTTGCCCGCTCGCGCGGCAGGCCGTTCGACCGGATGCCAGTCTGACGATAGATACTATTCCCGACAGCGACTCCCGACAGCGACAGTTACAATGTCGCTGTCGTAGACGCCGAGATGACCGGTTCGCCCTGTACGGGGCGTCGCCATGTTTCGCGTCATTTTGGCAAGACGGCCATCGTAATCGACCGGCGATTATCGCAGCCGACCCACCGCCCAGCCCGCCGCCTCCGCCACCACCGGGTCGGCATCGTCGCGCAGTCGCTCCAGCACCGGCAGCAATGCCGGCGCACCGCTGTTGCCCGCGGCGATCGCCGCGTTGCGGACCATGCGGTTGCGGCCGATGCGCTTGATCGGGGAGCCCGCGAATACCTGGCGGAAGTCGGCGTCGTCGAGCGCGAGCAGGTCGGCGAGCGCCGGTACGGTCAGTTCCGCGCGCGGCTGGAACGCCATGTTCGCCGCCGCCGTCGCCGCGAACTTGTTCCACGGGCAGACCGCTAGGCAATCGTCGCAGCCGTAGATGCGGTTGCCGATCGCGGCGCGGAATTCGTGCGGGATCGGGCCGGCATGCTCGATCGTGAGATAGGAGATGCACCGCCGCGCATCGAGCCGGTAGGGCGTGGGAAAGGCGTCGGTCGGGCAGGCACGCTGGCAGGCGTCGCACGAACCGCAACTGTCGCGCCCCGGCGTATCGGGCGCAAGGTCCAGCGTCGTGTAGATCGCGCCGAGGAACAGCCAGCTGCCATGCGCGCGGCTGACCAGATTGGTGTGCTTGCCCTGCCAGCCGAGCCCCGCCGCCTCGCTGAGCGGTTTCTCCATCACCGGCGCGGTGTCGACGAACACCTTGAGGTCGCAGCCCGCCTCCTGCGCCAGCCAGCCGCCGAGCGCTTTCAGCGCCTTCTTGACGACGTCGTGGTAATCGCCGCCCTGCGCATAGACCGAGATGCGACCGCGCTCCCCCTCCCCCGCCAGCCGCAGCGGATCGGCGGCCGGGGCGTAGCTCATGCCGAGCGCGACGATGCTGCGCACCTCGGGCCACAATCCGGCGGGCGAGCCGCGATGATGCGCGCGCTCCTCCATCCAGATCATGTCGCCGTGGCGGCCTTCGTCCAGCCATTCGCGCAGCCGCGCGGCGGTTTGCGGCGCGGCGTCGGCGCGCGCGAAGCCGCAGGCGACGAAGCCGAGTTCGGCCGCCTTCGCCTTGATCCGGCGCTCGATTTCGGCTTGCTGCTTGTGTTGGGACACGTCCGCCCGCTACCACAGGCGCCACGGCAACACACGCATCCCGTTCGGGATGGGTGGCGCAGCCTGGGGCGGACGGGGGACGGGTGTTTGGCTGACGATCTGGCGGTGTTCGCCGAGCATCTGGTGAAGCGCTTCGGCGAACGGCGCGTCGTCGACGGCATCGATCTCGCAGTGCCGCGCGGTGCGATCTACGGCGTGCTCGGCCCCAATGGCGCGGGCAAGACGACGACGCTGCGCACCTTGCTCGGGATTATCGAGCCCGACGAGGGGCGCCGTTCGGTGCTCGGCCATTTCGCGCCGCGCGAGGCGAGCGACCGCGTCGGCTATCTGCCAGAGGAACGCGGCCTGTATCCGTCGATGAAGGCGCGCGACGCGATCGCCTTCATGGGCGCGCTGCGCGGGCTTGACCGGCGCACCGGGCGTATGCGCGCCGCCGAGCTGATGGAGGCGGCGGGACTCGGCCATGCGGTCGACGAGAAGATCAAGAAACTGTCCAAGGGCATGGCGCAATTGGTGCAATTGCTCGGCTCGGTAGTGCATCGCCCCGATCTGCTGGTGCTCGACGAGCCCTTCTCCGGGCTCGATCCGGTCAATCAGGAGAAGCTGGAGGCGCTGATCCTCGCCGAGCGCGACCGCGGCGCGACGGTGCTGTTCTCAACGCATATCATGGCGCATGCCGAGCGCGTCTGCGACCGGCTGGCGATCATCGCCGGGGGCAAGCGGCGGTTCGAGGGGACGGTGGACGATGCGCGCGGCACGCTACCGAGCCGGGTGCGCTATCTGCCGACGCGGCCCGATGCCGCCATCGCCGAAGTGCTGCCGCATGACGCGGTGCCGGACGGGGCCGGCTGGCGCTTCCAGCTGCCGGCAGAGGGAATCGAGGGGTTGCTGGTGACGCTGATCGACCGCGGTTATGGCATCGGCGGGCTGTCGATCGAACGGCCCGGGCTGCACGACGCCTTCGTCCGCATCGTCGGCAAGGCCGCCGACGCAGGAGACGCGGCATGAGCAACGCGGTTCGCACCTTCCGTCAGGCGCTGACCATCGCGCGGCGCGATTTCGTCGCGACCGTGTTCACGCCGGTCTTCCTGCTGTTCCTGCTCGCGCCGGTGCTGCTCGGCTCCTTCTCGGCGATCGGCGGCATCGGTGCGGCTAGCGTCGCGGACAGCCGCGCCGACAAGTCGCGGATCGTCGCGATCCTGCCCGATACGACGGCGCGGACGATGGCGGCGGCGGACACGCGGCTGCGCACCGCCTTCCGCCGCGATGACGAGGCGCCGCCGGTGCTCGTCACCCAGCGGCCCGATCGCGACCCCGCCGCACAGGCGCGCGCCGCCTTCGCCAGCGACGCGTTCGAGGCGAGCGCGGTGCTCTACGGTCCGCTCGACCGGCCGCAGGTGCTGTACGGGCCGCGCGGCGGGCGGGCGGCGGATTATCTCGCGCTGCTCGCCGCCGAGACGATCGCGGCGGACCGGCTGGGCGGCGTGGTGCCGCGGATCGCCGCGACCAAGACGCCGACCGAGCGGCCGCGGGGATCGGCCGGCAATCGCCGCCAGTCCGCCTCGTTCGCGGTGTTCGGCGTGTTCCTGCTCAACCTGTTCCTCGCCAGCCAGGTGGTCGGCACGATGGCCGAGGAACGCAACAACAAGGTGATCGAGGTGCTCGCCGCCGCGGTGCCGCTGGAGAGCGTGTTCCTCGGCAAGCTGCTCGGCATGTTCGGGGTCGCGGTGCTGTTCGTGGTGTTCTGGGGGACGATCATCTCGCGGCTCGGCATGCTGCTGCCGCCCGAGGTGGCGTCGTCGCTGGCGATCCAGGCGGCGGTCGGCATGCCGGCGTTCGTCGCGCTGTTCCTCGTCTATTTCACGATGGCCTATCTGCTGCTCGGCTCGGCGTTCCTCGTGGTCGGCGCGCAGGCGTCGACGCCGCGCGAGATCCAGATGCTCGCACTGCCGATCTCGATCGTGCAGATGGGGATGCTGGCGCTGGCGCTCGCCGGTACCAGCCGCCCGGACAGCTGGGTCGCCACCGCGGCGCAGCTCTTCCCACTGTCGTCGCCGTTCGCGATGGCGGGCCGCGCCGCGACCTCGCCGGAATGGTGGCCGCATGTCGCCGCGATCGCGTGGCAATTGCTGTGGGTGACGATCTTCATCACGCTCGGCGCGCGGTTGTTCCGGCGCGGCGTGCTGCAATCGGGGAGCGCCAAGCCGTTCTGGAAGCGCCGGACAGGCTGATCGCGTCGTCCGGGGCGGGCTGCCACCGGCCCGGGACGAGGATATTCACGCAGATGACGCGCTTGTCATCACGCCTACGTCACCGCGTCACACGCGCGAGCCTAGAGAAGGTTCCAGCGTGAGGGGAGTGGGACGATGCGGCGGATACCTGGGGTCGTGATGTTGGCGGCGGTGCTGCTGGTCACCGGTCTCGCCGAGCCCAAGTCGGTGATGGCGGTGGAGCGCAACGTACTCCACGCCGCCCCCGCCGCCGGGCCCGTCACCTTGCTGTCCTACAATGTCGAAGGCCTGCCCTGGCCGCTGACCCATGGCCGCGGCGCCGCCGCCGCGTCGATCGCCGCCGAGCTGCGCGCGATGCACGATCGCGGCGACGGGCCGCAGGTGGTCGCGGTGCAGGAGGCGTTCGGCGACGCGCAGAAGGCGATCGGCACCAATGCGGGGTATCGCTACGTCGCCTATGGCCCGAGCGCCGACGAGGCGGGTGCCCCGGCGACGACGCCGGCCGAACGCGCCTTCCTCGCCAAGGCCAGCCTGTGGCATGGAGAGACCGAGGGCGCGCGCGAGGACAGCGGGCTCGCCATCTTCTCCGACTATCCAATCGTCTGGGCCAAGCGCGTCGCCTATCCGCGCTTCGCCTGCGCGGGCTACGACTGCCTCGCCAACAAGGGGATGCTGGCGGTGGCGCTGCGCGTGCCCGGCCGTACCGCGCCGCTGGTGGTGGTCGACACGCATCTCAACGCGCGTGCCGCCTCGGGCGTCGGCAGCGACCGCAGCCTGTTCGCCTATCAGCGCCAGGCCGATGCGCTGCGCGCGTTCATCGGTTCGGTCGGCGGCGATGGCGCCTCGGTGGTGCTCGCCGGCGACTTCAACGTCGGCAACGATCCCGCACGCCAGGCCTATCTGGCGCAGGCGCTGGTCGGCGGCGACGGCCTGACGATCGCCGCGTCGGAGACCGCCTGCGGCGCCTCGTGCCGGGCGATCGCGCCGACGCCGACGCTCGCGCACGCCAAGACCGTCGTCGCCTATCGCGGCACGATCGCCGCCGAGGGGCAGACGCGCAGCTTCGGGACGCTCGCCGACGGCGACCGGCTGTCGGATCATATCGGCGTGATGCGCAGCTTCGGCCTCGGCGCCTGATCCGGCCGGCGGGGTGACGCGTCCGGGCGATTACCCAAACCGATTCGTCACCCCGGACTCGTTCCGGGGTCCACCGGGCCGCAGGGTCGTGGCTGGAGCCTCAAGCCGTTCTCCCCGCCGCGGAGTGGACCCCGGAACGAGTCCGGGGTGACGGAGTGGGGATCCGCACCCTGCGACGTTCCCGCTCCGGCGGGGGATGCGGGGTGCCGTGGGGGTATCTATATCCCGGTAATGGTTCACGATCCTTCCCGCCGCTCGCTTCTGTCGCTCGCCGCCGCCGGTATCGCCGGGGCGGCGCTATGGGGCTGCCGCAGCGCGCCCGCCGCCGCCGCCGAGCGCTTCCCCGTCGCGATGAGCGATGCCGCGTGGCGCAAGAAGCTCGGCGATCAGGCCTGGGCGGTGCTGCGTCACGAGAGCACCGAACGGCCGTTCAGCAGCCCGCTCAACGACGAGCATCGCGCCGGCATCTTCGCGTGCAAGGGCTGTGCGCAGCCCGCGTTCTCGTCGAAGACCAAGTTCGAGAGCGGCACCGGCTGGCCGAGCTTCTACGCGCCGCTGCCGCGCGCGGTGGGAACGCGGGTCGACGGCTCGTTGATGATGCAGCGGACCGAAGTGCATTGCAGCCGCTGTGGCGGCCATCTGGGCCATGTCTTCGACGACGGACCGAAGCCGACCGGGAAGCGCTATTGCATGAACGGCGTGGCGATGACGTTCCGGGCGGCCTGAGAGGCGACCGACCCGCCGTCATCCCGGCGAACGAGACGCACCGGCCCCTCTCATACCGTCATCCCCGCGGAGGCGGGGATCCAGACGCGCGGGTCCCCGCTTGAGCGGATACGTCAGCGTATATGGATCCCCGCCTCCGCGGGGATGACGGCTTTCTTGGGGAGAGCGAACCTCTGCCCCGTACTTCCTGCTTACCGGCCCGCGACCGGAACCACCGGCACGGCGGCCGCGGTGGCGATGATGCTGGTGTCGACGGCGGCGTCGCTCGCAGGAGCGGCATCGGTATCGAGGGCGGGGGCATGGCCCGAATAGATGAAGCCGTTGGTCGGATAGCTCGACGTGCCGAGACCGCCGTTGGGACCGTACCAAACCTTGACCTCGCTCCAGTCGCCCGCCGCCGAGACGTCGATCGCGCGGACGTTGCGCTCGATGCCGCCGGGGCGCGACCAATTGGCGTGGGTCAGCAGCACTTCGCGGTCGCTGACGACCTGCGAGACCATCGCGACGTGACCGACGCGCATGCGGCGGGTCGACTGGAAGGCGAGCACCGCGCCGACCTTGGGCGCATGGCCACGTTCGTAGCGGCCGGCGGCCTGGCCCCACCAGGTATTGGCGTTGCCGTGCAGGTCGATGCCCGAAATTTCGCGGGCATAAGGCGCACATTGCCAGAACTGCGCGAACGCAGGGGTCGCCGCCATCAGGGCGCAGGAGAACACCAGCGCAAAACGCGCTGCCAACGTCTTCACAGTCATTTGCTGACCCCCCGGTCAAAACCCGTTCGTCGAGGATGTCGCTAGCCGGGGGTTCGAAAATCTCCAATGGCCGCAGGAACCATAAGAGACGAACGGTGTTGCGGCGCCGATGAGACGACGGAATGCGTCCGAAGGCTTGTCCCTTTATCGGGAATGAACGGCATAAAATCGTGGAATCGGGCTGATTTCCTGCCCTTTATCGACGCGGTCGCGGCGGTGACGATCGATAGACCGGGATCGTGAGGCTCGGTCCGTCACCGCATGGACACCGTCACCCCGGACTCGTTCCGGGGTCCACCGGGCCGCAAGCGTCACAGCTGCCCTTCCTGTCGTTCTCCTCGCCGCAGGGTGGACCCCGGAACAAGTCCGGGGTGACGGGGTGGGCTTGGCTCCCTTGCGACCAATCCAGTATGGCCTCGCCCAAGAGCGCAACCGTACTTTTTAGAATTTCGGGTTTGCAGCGCTCGCCACTCCGCATTACCTCTCGGGCAACGAAATGGCAGTGGAAGCGACATGGCTCTCGATCCCGAAACCTTCGATGCGCTGATCGACACCGTGCGGCGGTTCGTCGCCGAACGGCTCCGTCCGCTCGAGGCGGAGGTCGAGGCGGCGGACGCGATCCCCGAGGCGGTGGTCGCCGAGATGAAGGACATGGGCCTGTTCGGCCTGTCGATCGCCGAGGATTATGGCGGGCTCGGCCTCAACATGGTCGAGGAATGCCGCGTCGCGATCGAGATGGGGCGGACGACGCCCGCCTTCCGCTCGGCGTTCGGCACCAACGTCGGCATCGGCAGCCAGGGGCTGGTGATGGCGGGCAGCGCCGAACAGAAGGCCGAATGGCTGCCGAAGATCGCCAGCGGCGAGATCGTCACCAGCTTCGCGCTCACCGAACCCGATGTCGGCAGCGATTCGGGATCGGTGAAGACGCGCGCGGTCCGCGACGGCGACGTCTACCGGCTATCCGGGACGAAGCGCTACATCACCAATGCCGATCGTGCGCAGCTGTTCACCGTGATGGCGCGCACCGGTGAGGAGAAGGGCGGCCGCGGCGTCTCCGCCTTTCTCGTGCCGAAAGACCTGCCGGGGATCACGATCGGCGAGCCCGAGAAGAAGATGGGGCAGAAGGGCGCCAAGGTCGCCGACGTGCATTTCGACGACGTCCCCGTCCCCGCCGCCAACCGGCTCGGCGCGGAGGGCGAGGGCTTCAAGATCGCGATGCGCGTGCTCGACCGCGGCCGGCTGCATATCAGCGCGGTCTGCGTCGGCGTCGCCGAGCGACTGATCGCCGACAGCGTCGCTTATGCCGGCAGCCGCACGCAATTCGGTCAGCCGATCGCCAGCCACCAGCTGATCCAGGGCATGATCGCCGATATGAAGACCGAGGCTTTGGTCGCGCGGGCGATGGTGATGGAGACCGCGGCGGCGAAGGATCGCGGTGACGATGTCGTGCTCGAATCGGCGGCGGCGAAATATTTCGCCAGCGAGATGGTCGGCCGCGTCGCCGACAAGGCGGTGCAGATCTATGGCGGTGCCGGTTATATCGCCGATTACGGTATCGAGCGGCTGTATCGCGACGTCCGCCTGTTCCGCATCTACGAAGGCACCAGCCAGATCCAGCAGGTCATCATCGCCCGCGAGACGATCAAGCGCGGCGGGTGAGGTTTGTGAGGCGGTACGGCGCCCTCCCCTCCATCGTCATCCCCGCGCAGGCGGGGATCCAGACGTGCGGTCCCTGCTTGAGCCGGGCCGTCAGCGTTTATGGATCCCCGCCTGCGCGGGGATGACAGAAGCCCGGGCTGGGCAGACACAATCATCGTCACCCCAAAGCGGGGACGATCCATTTGGAGAGAGACATATGGACACCAACACCCTGTTCCGGCTCGACGGCCGGGTCGCGCTGGTCACCGGCGGCAGTCGCGGTATCGGCAAGATGATCGCGGCGGGCTTCGTCGCGCAGGGCGCCAAAGTCTATATCTCGTCGCGCAAGGCCGACATCTGCGAGGCCGCAGCCGAAGAGCTCGGGCCGAATTGCATCGCGCTGCCGCAGGACGTCAGCACCGTCGCCGGCTGCAAGGCGCTCGCCGCGCAGCTCGTTGAGCGCGAGGAGCAACTCGACATCCTCGTCAACAATGCCGGCGCGGCCTGGGGCGTGCCGTTCGAGGAGTTTTCGGAGGCCGGCTGGGACAAGGTGATGGACCTCAACGTCAAATCCCCCTTCTTCCTGACGCAGGCGCTGCACGGGCTGCTCAAGGCTTCGGGGTCGCGGGAACGGCCGGCCAAGGTCATCAACATCACCTCGATCGACGGCCAGCGGCTCAATGCGTGGGAGACGTACAGCTATCATGCGTCGAAGTCGGCGCTGATCTTCCTCACCAAGCGGATGGCGGCGCGGCTGGTGCGCGACGGCATCAACGTCACTTCAATCGCACCCGGCGCCTTCCCGAGCGACATGAACAAAGCCGCCCGCGACCATGGCGACGCGATCGCGCGCGGTATCCCGGCGGGCCGGATCGGGGTGGACGAGGATATGGCGGGCGCGGCGATCTATCTCGCCAGCCGCGCGGGGGATTATGTGGTGGGCGAGACGATCACCGTCGACGGCGGGCTGGTCCATGCCGCGCTGGGGACGAGCATCGACGCCTAGACGCGACCGACGCGCATCACCCTCACCCTCCCGGCGCTTCGCGCCTCCTTCCCTCTCCCGGCGGGAGAGGGAAAAGACGCCGAAGGCGGCGAAGGGTGAGGCCGAGCCGCACCCCGCCCTGCGATTATCGCGCGATGCCGCCCGCGGCGAGCACCGCCAGCGTCACCAGCTCGCTCGCGGTCGAGGTCATCGGCGCGATCTGCACCGGCTTCTCCATGCCGATCAGCATCGGCCCGATGACGCTGTCGCCACCCAGTTCGCGCAGCAATTTGGCGGAGATATGCGCGGATTGCAGCCCCGGCATGATGAGGATGTTCGCCGGACCGGACAGGCGCGCGAACGGATAATTGGCGAGCTGGCGCGGGTTGAGCGCGACGTCGGGCGGCATCTCGCCTTCATATTCGAAGCCGACGTTGCGCCCGTCGAGCACCGACACCGCCTCGCGGATATTGTCGACCCACGCGCCCTTCGGGTTGCCGAAGGTCGAATAGCTCAGCATCGCGACGCGCGGTTCGTGGCCCATGCGGCGCGCGACCTGCGCGGTCTGTTCGGCGAAATCGGCGAGCTGTTCGCCGGTCGGCCGTTCGTTCACCGTCGTGTCAGCGATGAAGACGGTGTGGCTCTGGCCGACGAGGACGTGGATGCCGAACGGGGTGCGCCCCGCCTCGGGATCGATCACGCGCTTCACCTGCCGCATCGATTCGGCCCAAGTGCGGGTGATGCCGGTGATCATCACGTCTGCCTCGCCCAGTTGCAGCAAGGCCGCACCGAAGACGTTGCGATCCTGGTTGATCATCCGCTCGACGTCGCGGCGCAGATAGCCGCGGCGCTGCAACCGGCTGTAGACGAAATCGACCATCTTCGGGACGAGCGGCGAATGGCGGCTGTTGTGGACCTCATACTCCTGCGGATTGGCGACGCCGAGCGCCTTCAACCGGTCGTAGACGTCGTCGCGGCCGACCAGCACCGGCGTGCCATAGCCGCCTTCCTTGAACGAGATGGCGGCGCGCAGCACCACCTCTTCCTCGCCCTCGGCGAACAGCACGCGCTTCGGCCGCGCCCGCGCGCCCTCATAAGCAAGGCTGAGCACCGAGGTGGTCGGGTTCAGCCGCGCGCGCAGCGTCTGGCGATAGGCGTCCATGTCGAGGATCGGCTTGATCGCCACCCCCGAATCCATCGCCGCTTTGGCCACCGCCGACGGCACCAGCTCCATCAGCCGCGGATCGAACGGCGACGGGATGATATATTCGGGGCCGAAGCTGTGCTGCACGCCGTAAGCGACCGCCACTTCCTCGGGTACGCGCTGGCGGGCGAGTTCGGCGATCGCATTGGCGGCGGCGATCTTCATCGCATCGTTGATGCCGGTGGCGCGCACGTCGAGCGCGCCGCGGAAGATGAAGGGGAAGCAGATCACGTTGTTGACCTGGTTCGGATAGTCCGACCGGCCGGTGGCGACGATCGCATCGGGGCGCGCCGCCTTGGCGAGCTCGGGGCGGATCTCGGGCTCTGGATTGGCCATCGCGAAGATGATCGGCGACGGCGCCATATGCTCGACCATCTCGGGCTTGAGCGCGCCCGCGGCGGACAGGCCGAGGAACACGTCCGCGCCCTCCAGCGCCTCGGTCAGCGTGCGCTTAGTCGTATTGGCCGCATGCGCCGACTGCCACTGGTTCACGTCGTCGCGACCCTGATAGATGACGCCGGTCTTGTCGCACATGATGACGTTGTCGTGGCGCACGCCCATCGCCTTCATCAGCTCGGTGCAGGCGATCGCCGCCGCGCCCGCGCCGTTGACGACGAGCTTGACGTCGGCGAGGCGGCGGCCGGTCAGCAGGCAGGCGTTGATGAGCCCCGCCGAGGCGATGATCGCGGTGCCGTGCTGGTCGTCATGGAAAACCGGGATGTTCATCCGCTCGCGCAGCGTCTGCTCGATGATGAAACATTCGGGCGCCTTGATATCCTCGAGGTTGATGCCGCCGAAGGTCGGCTCCATCAGCTCGACCGCGTCGATGAAGCGGTTGACGTCCTCGGTCTTCAGCTCGATGTCGATCGAGTCGACGTCGGCGAAGCGCTTGAAGAGCACCGCCTTGCCTTCCATCACCGGCTTGGACGCGAGCGCGCCGAGATTGCCCATGCCGAGGATCGCGGTGCCGTTGGAGATGACGGCGACGAGATTGCCCTTGGCGGTATAGTCATAGGCCATCGCGGGATCGTCGGCGATCGCCTGCACCGGCACGGCGACGCCGGGCGAATAGGCGAGCGCGAGGTCGCGCTGCGTCGCCATCGGCTTGGACGCGATGATCTCGATCTTGCCGGGCCGTCCCTCGGAATGGAACAGGAGCGCCTCGCGCTCGGAGAATTGGACGGACGCTTCGTCGGACATGGGACCTCGCTGACGGGCTGACGCTACGGCTCTTGACCGGTTCGGGCCGGGCTTTCAACCCGCGGCGGTAGGGGTTATGTTGCTGGCATGACGCCCGAGGCACAGATACCGCCCCGTAATGCGCGCCGACCGACGCGCGACGACTTCGTTCGGGCGAAGGCTGGCTATGCGTCGGGATACGGCGTCGATCATGTCGTAGTCGGCGAATGGCTGCGGACCTGGGGCGAGCCGGGCCAGGTGCCTTTCGCGGAATGGCTTGCGCAGCAGGATGGCTAGCGTCATCTGGCGCCAAGAGGCGCTCGATGAGCTTGATGCGATCATTGTCTACATCAAAGGTTTCGATCCGAGCGCTGCCGTGAGAACCGGTGGCCGTCTGATCGCTCTCGGGCAAAGCCTGGTTGATTTTCCTCGACGGGGACGACCGATGGGCGACGGCCTACGGGAGCTGACCTCGGTACCGCCGTATATCATTCGCTATCACGTCGTGGACGAGGCCGTTCACATCCTTTCCGTCCGCCACGGCGCCCGTCTTCTGGATTGACCCTTCCCCGATGACCACCCCCACCCCGATGATGGCGCAATATCTCGCGCTGAAGGCCGAGGCGGAGGATTGCCTCCTCTTCTATCGCATGGGCGATTTCTTCGAACTGTTCTTCGACGACGCGCGGATCGCCAGCGGCGTGCTCGATATCGCGCTGACCTCGCGCGGCGAGCATGACGGCGAGAAGATCCCGATGTGCGGCGTGCCGGTCCATGCCGCCACCGCCTACCTCCAGCGGCTCATCAAGGCGGGGCATCGCGTCGCGATCGCCGAACAGACCGAGACGCCCGCCGAGGCCAAGGCGCGCGGCGGCTACAAGGCGCTGGTATCGCGCGGCATCGTCCGCGTCGTCACCGCCGGCACGCTGACCGAGGAAGCGCTGCTCGACGCGCGCAGCGACAATTGGTGCGTTGCGATCGGCGAGGCGGCGGGCGCGGTGGCGCTCGCCGCCGCCGACGTCTCGACCGGGCGGTTCGAGGTGATCGACTGTTCCATCGACGCGCTCGGTGCCGAGCTGGCGCGGCTCGGCGCGGCGGAGGTGGTGGCGTCCGAAGCCTCGGACCAGGCCGCCGCCGCGACGACGCTGCGGCCGAAGCAGACGTTCGACAGCGGCAGCGGTGAGACGCGATTGAAGACGCTGTTCGGCGTCGCGACGCTCGACGGCTTCGGCCAGTTCAGCCGCGCCGGGCTCGCCGCGGCGGGCGGGCTGATTGCCTATCTCGAACATACCGCCAAGGGCGCCCTGCCCTTCCTGCGCCCGCCGCGGCTCAGCCAGGCCGCCGAGACGATGGCGATCGACGCGGCGACGCGCGACAGCCTCGAACTGACCTGCACCACCGGCGGCCAGCGCAAGGGCAGCCTGCTCGACTGTATCGACCGCACGGTGACGGGCGCCGGCGCGCGATTGCTGGCGAGCGACCTCGGTGCGCCGCTGATGGACAAGGCGGCGATCGACGCGAGGCTCGATCTCGTCCAGCATTTCCATGACGCCACCGGCCAGCGCGAACAGGTCCGTGCGGCGTTGCGGGCGCTGCCCGATATTGGCCGGGCGCTCGGGCGGCTGGCGGCGGGACGCGGGTCGCCGCGCGATCTGGGGCAGCTTCGCGACGGGCTCGACGGGGCGTGGCATCTCGGCGAGCGGCTGGCGCAGATCGATGCGCCGCTTGCGCTGCTCGACCGCGTCACGCCGCGGCTGCGCGGCCATGGCGCGCTGATCGACCTGCTCAAGCGCGCGCTCGTCCCCTCGCCGCCGATCGAGGCGAGCGACGGCGGCTATATCGCCGCGGGCTATGACGTCGCGCTCGACGAACTGCGCGACACCGGCGCGGGCGGCCGCCGTGCGATCGCCGCGCTGGAGGCGGAGATGAAGGCGGCGACCGGCATCGCCACGCTCAAGATCCGCCACAACAACGTGCTCGGCTATCACGTCGAGGTGCCGGCGCGGTCCGCCGATCCGCTGATGAAGCCCGACAGCGGCTTCACCCATCGCCAGACGCTGGCCGGCGTCGTCCGCTTCAACACCCCGGCGCTGCACGAGGTCGCCGCGCGCGTGTCGCAGGCGGGGGCGCATGCGCTCGCCGCCGAGGCCGCGCATCTGGAGGAGCTGACCGCCGCCGCGCTGACCCACCGCGAGGCGATCGCCGCCACCGCCGACGCGCTCGCCCGGATCGACGTCGCCGCGGCGCTCGCCGAGCGGGCGGCGGAGGGGCAATGGGCGCGGCCGGCGCTCGCCGACCATCCCTGTTTCGACGTCGTCGGCGGGCGGCATCCGGTGGTCGAGGCGGCGGTGGTGAAATCGGGCGACCGGTTCGTCGCCAACGACTGTACGCTCACCCCCGATTCGCGGCTGTGGCTGGTGACGGGGCCGAACATGGGCGGCAAGTCGACCTTCCTGCGCCAGAATGCGCTGATCGCGGTGCTCGCGCAGACCGGCAGCTACGTTCCCGCCACCAAGGCGACGCTCGGCATGGTCGACCGGTTGTTCAGCCGCGTCGGCGCGTCGGACAATCTCGCGCGCGGCCGGTCGACCTTCATGGTCGAGATGGTCGAGACCGCGGCGATCCTCGCGCAGGCGACGCCGAACAGCTTCGTCATCCTCGACGAGGTCGGTCGCGGCACCTCGACCTATGACGGGCTCGCCATCGCCTGGGCGGTGGTCGAGGCGATCCACGAGGACAATCGCTGCCGCTGCCTGTTCGCGACGCATTACCACGAGCTGACCCGGCTGGCGGAGCGCTGCGAGGCGCTGACGCTGCACCACGTCCGCGCGCGCGAGTGGAAGGGCGAGCTGGTGCTGCTCCACGAGCTGAGCACCGGGCCGGCGGACCGGAGCTATGGGTTGGCGGTGGCGCGGCTGGCGGGGATGCCGGCGGCGACGGTGGCGCGCGCCAAGGCGGTGCTGGCGAAGCTGGAGGCGGGCCGGGCGAAGACCGGCGGCCTTGCGGCGGGGCTCGACGACCTGCCGCTGTTCGCCGCGGCGCAGGTGGCGGAGGAGGAGACGTGCGACGCGATCCGCGCCGAAGTCGAGTCGCTCGACGTCGATGCGCTGACCCCGCGCGAGGCGCTCGATACGCTGTACCGGCTGAAGGCGCTAGCGCGGGAGGGGTGACGCAAAGTCCTCCCCCGCAAGGGGAGGGGGACCGCTCGGCGCCAGCCGAGTGGTGGAGGGGGAGGACGGGGCGAGAGCCCTGATTACGAAACTCCCGCCCTGTCCTCCCCCTCCGTCACGCCTCCGGCGCGCCACCTCCCCCTGGCGGGGGAGGAATTGCGGTTGCCTCATCATGCCCCCCTCCAAACCCCATGTCCCCTTAACCCTCGCGCGGTTATACCCCGCCGCCATGCAGCGCCGTTTCGACCACCTTCCCAACCGCCGCGCGATCGTCGATCGCCGCGCGCTTGCCGAACAGATCGCCGCGATCGACGCGACCGGCATCGCGCTTCGCACGCAGGCCACCGCGATCCTCAAGGAGGCGCTCGCCGAAGGCCGCGCCGAGATCCAGCGCCGGCTCGCCACGCATCCGTCGCGCGGGCTCGAGGCGTCGAACGCGCAGGCCTATCTCACCGACCAGTTGTTGCGCGTGCTGTTCGACCTCGCGACGCAGCGGCTCCACCCGCTCCACAACCCGACCGCGGGCGAGCGGCTGACGCTGATCGCGGTGGGCGGCTATGGCCGCGCCGAGATGGCGCCCTTCTCCGACGTCGACATCGGTTTCCTCACCCCCGGCAAGCAGACGCCCTGGGCCGAGCAGGTCATCGAATCGATGCTCTATGCGCTCTGGGACCTCGCGCTGAAGATCGGTCATTCCAGCCGCTCGCTCGACGAGATGGTGCGGCAGGCGAAAGGTGACGTGACGATCCGCACCGCCTTGCTCGAAGCGCGCTACGTTACCGGCGACGTGGCACTCTACGACGAGGCGGCGAAACGCTTCAAGGCGGAGGTGCAGCACGGCACCGAGCGCCAGTTCATCGCCGACAAGCTTGCCGAGCGCGACGCGCGCCACCGCAAGATGGGCGACACGCGCTATGTCGTCGAACCCAACGTCAAGGAGGGCAAGGGCGGCCTGCGCGACCTCCACACCTTGTTCTGGATCGGCAAATATATTCACGACGTGCAGCGCGGCGCCGATCTCGTTGAGGTCGGCCTGCTGACCAAGGCCGAATATCGCCTGTTCCACCGCGCCGACAATTTCCTCCAGGCGGTGCGCTGCCACCTGCACAGCGTCACCCGCCGCGCCGAGGATCGGCTGACCTTCGACGTCCAGCGCGAGATCGCGACGCGGATGCGCTTCTCCGACCGGCCCGGCAAACCGGCGGTCGAGCGCTTCATGCAATATTACTTCCTACAGGCGAAGACGGTCGGCAACCTCACCGGCGTGTTCCTCGCGCATCTCGACGAGCGGTTCGCGGCGCGCGGGCGGCGGTTCGGGCTGCCGACGATCCGGCGGCGGCCGGATAAATTACACGGCTTCGTGCTCGACCGCGGCCGGCTCGCACTGCCGCGCGACGATTATTTCAGCGAAGACCCGGTGCGGCTGATCGAGATTTTCCAGCTGGCCGATCTGCACGGCGTCGAGATCCATCCGCTGGCGATGCGCGCCGCGGCGCGCGACGCCAAGCTCATCGCGCGCCATCGCCGCGATCCGCGTGCCAATGCCTTGTTCCTCGACGTGCTGACGTCCCCACGCGATCCCGAGCTGGTGCTGCGCTGGATGAACGAGGCGGGGGTGTTCGGCCGCTTCGTGCCCGACTTCGGTCGCGTCGTCGCGCAGATGCAGTTCGACATGTACCATCATTACACGGTCGACGAACATACGATCCGCGCGATCGGCCTGCTGGCGCGGATCGACAAGGGCGAACTCAAGGACGATCACCCGCTCGCCTCGGCGATCATCAAGCATATCGTGTCGCGGCGCGTGCTCTATGTCGCGGTGCTGCTGCACGATATCGCCAAGGGGCGTGACGGCGACCATTCGATCCTCGGCGCGGAGGTGGCGGAACGGCTCTGCCCGCGCTTCGGCCTGTCGCCCGCCGAGACCGAGACGGTGGCGTGGCTGGTGCGCTGGCACCTGCTGATGTCGGCGACCGCGTTCAAGCGCGACCTGTCGGACTTCAAGACGATCCTCGATTTCTGCGAGGTCGTGCAGAGCCCCGAACGGCTGCGGCTGCTGCTGGTGCTGACCATCGTCGATATCCGCGCGGTCGGCCCCGGTACGTGGAACGGCTGGAAGCGCCAGTTGCTCGCCGACCTCTACGAGGGCGCGGAGGAGGTGCTGCGGCTCGGCCACAAACAGCGCGGGCGCGCCGAGCGGATCGCGACGCGGCAGGAGACGCTACAGGCGACGCTCGGCTGGGAACCGGCGCGGTTCGACGCCTTCGTACGCCGCTTCCCGGAGGCCTATTGGATCGCCGAGCCCGACGACGTGCTTGCCCACAACGCGCGCTTCATCGCGGCGGCGGGTGACGCGCAACTCTCGATCGACGCGCAGGTCTATGCGACGCGCGGCGCGACGCTGGTGACGATCTACGCCGCCGATCATCCCGGCCTGTTCTACCGGATCGCCGGGGCGATCCACGTCGCGGGCGGCAACATCATCGATGCGCGCATCCACACGACGCGCGACGGCATGGCGATCGACAATTTCCTCGTCCAGGACCCGTTCGGGCGGCCGTTCGACGATCTCGACCAGTTGAAACGGCTCAAGATGGCGATCGAGGATGCGCTGGCGAATCGCGGCAAGCTCACCGACCGGCTCGTCGCCAAGCCGGCGGCGCGCACCCGTGCGGATGCGTTCGAGATCGAACCCAACGTGCTGATCGACAATCATGCCTCGAACCGCTTCACGGTGATCGAGGTCAATGCACGCGACCGGCCGGCGCTGCTCAACCAGCTCGCGCAGGCGCTGTTCCAGTCGAAGGTGACGCTGCATTCGGCGCATGTCGCCACTTATGGCGAGCGCGCGGTCGACACCTTCTACGTCACCGACCTGACCGGCGACCGGATCACCGCGGCGGCGCGGCTGAAGACACTGGAACGCCGCCTGCGCACCGCCGCGAGCGGCGAAACCGTCGAGATGGCGGCGTAAAAAGGGCCGGCGCGCATCGCTGCGGCCGGCCCCTCCCCCGGTAATGCCGGCGGCAACGGGCCAGTCCCCGTTGCCGCTGCGGATCAGAAGCGCGCGCGGATCGTCGCGCCATAGGTGCGCGGCTCGGCGAGATATTGCGAGAAGAGCTGGCGGCCGCCGGGATATTGCGCGTCCTGGAATGCCGCATTGGCCGCGCCTTCCTGGAACGGCGAGTTGAACGCGACCTGCGCGTAATCGACGTTGGTCAGGTTCTGCCCCCAGAATTCCAGGCTGATCCGCTCGTCCGGCATGCGCAGCCCGATGCGGGCGTTGACGATCGCATAGCCGTCCTGCGCCTTTTGCGGGAACAGGTCGGAGCCGGTGTTATAGTCGCTGGTCATGCGCGTATCGACGTAGAACAGCGCCGAATAGCCGCCGCCGAGCTGCGGGGTCCACGAGGCCGACGAGGTCGCGACGATGTCCGCCGAATTGGACAGCGTCCGCCCCGGCAGCAGGCGCAGCGCCTGGTCGAGCGGCGCGCCCGAGGAACTGCCGACGAGCTGGCTGCGATATTTGGTGTCGGTGACGGTCAGGCCGAGGCTGACGCGGAAGTCGCGTGCCGGGACCAGCGAGGCCTCCAGCTCGACGCCCTTGGCACGGACGCCGTAACCGACGTCGCCCGACGGGCAGACGCCGCTGCTGGTCGCCGCGGCATTGTAGTTGCTCGCCGCCGGGAATTTGCTCTGGTCGCGGTCGCCGCCGTTGAGGCTCGACGAACAGCCGTTGATATTCTGCACGAGGAAGACCGTGCCGTTGAAGGTGTTCAGCTGGAAATTGCTGAAATCCTGGATGAACGCCGCCGCGGACAAGGTGAACGGGCCGGTGCCGTATTTCGCGCCGACTTCGTAGGAATTGACCGTCTCGGGCGCGAATTGCAGCGAATTGGCGAGCGCCTGCGCGCCGCCGAGCTGGGCGAAGGTCTGCACCGGCTGCTTGAGTGCCGAACGATCGAGGTTGAAGCCGCCTGCCTTATAGCCGCGCGAATAGCTGCCGTAGAGCAGCAGATCGTCGATCGGCTTCCACGACAGGATCGCGGTGCCGGTGAACCGGTCTTCCTTGCGGCGGCTGTTGATCGACACGCCGTTGAGCTCGGCGGTGTTGTTGCCCTGACAGGCGAGGCCGATGATGCCGGCGGCGGTCGGCGCCAAAGCGGGGTTCGCGAGCAGCGACCGCAGCGAGCTCTGGATCGCGGTGCAGCCGGTGTTGTCGTTGGTGAAGCTGGCGTCGAACTTCTTGCGTTCGTTGGTGTAACGCGCGCCGAGCGTCAGATCGACGGTGTCGGTGACGTGGAAGATATTGTGCGTGAACAGCGCCCAGTTGCGGCTGTTCTGATTGTAGACGTCGCGGGTCGAGCCCTTGTCGTTGATGCCGTCGAGCGTGGCGATCGCATTGACGATGAGTGGCCCCGCGGCACCGAAGGGCGAGGCGACGCCGGGGACGCCGCCGCTGAGCACCGCGCGGCCCGTGGCGCTGAGACAGCCGGTGCTTCCCGGCGCGTAGAATTGCGCGAGCGCGCTGCCCGAAACGAGGCGGCAGGTGGCGAAGCGGCCGTACTGGCTGCCGAAGCGCAGGTTGTCGAGGACGCGCAGATCCTCGTTGGCGAAGAAGCCGCCGACCAACCAGTCGAGCTTGTCGGCGAACAGCGAACCGTTGAGGCGCAGTTCCTGCGTGAAGGTGCGGAATCGGCGCGCCGAATTGCCGTTGGCCGCGCGATAGAGGATATCGACGCGGCTATAGTCGGTGTCCGAGCCCTGATCCGAATCGTAATCGCGGTACGCGGTGATCGAGGTCAGCTTGGTGGTGCCGATCGTCCAGTCGAGCTGGCCGGAGACGCCCCAGTCCTTGGTGATGCCGGCGAAGCTGCGGCCGGCGCTCACCGAGACGTCGCGGCTGTAGCCGGGGCTGGTGACGAGGCCGAGCGGCTGGCCGAGGTCGCGTATGACGTTGACGATGTTGTTGCCGTTGGCGCCCGCCGCGAGGCCGGCGTTGACCGACGCGACGGGGTTGTTGAGGTTGCCCACCGCCTCGTTGACGCTGCGGTCGACATAGGTGGCGGCGCAGCATTTCTCGTCGCGATGCGTATAGTCGCCGATCAGGCGGAAGCGGACGTCGTTGCTCGGCTCGAACAGCAACTGGCCGCGGACGAAATAGCGGTTGCGATTGTTGACGTCGGTGTTGTTCGTATAATCGCGGTAGAAACCGTCGCGCTTGACGTAGACGCCGTCGACCCGCGCCGCGATCGTCTTGCTGAGCGGCAGGTTGAGATTGCCGGCGAAACGGTAGAAATCGTAATTGCCGTAGGTCGCTTCGGCACCGCCGCTGAAGCCCTGAAACGACGGCGCCTTGCTGATGATGCTGATCAAGCCGGCCGAGGAATTGCGGCCGCCGAGCGTGCCCTGCGGGCCGCGCAGCACCTCGACGCGATCGATCTCGCCGAGTTCGGTGAGGCCGATACCGGACCGCGAGCGGTAGACGCCATCGATGAACACCGCGACCGAGCTTTCCAAGCCGGGATTGTCGCCCACCGTGCCGATGCCGCGGATGCGCGCCGAGCCGTTCGCCTCCGAACCGGTCGACGACACCAGCAGCGACGGCGCGAGCTGGTTGAGCTGGCGGATGTCGCTAGCGCCGGAATTCTGCAGCGTTTCCGCGGTGATCGCCGAAACCGCGACCGGCACGTCGGCCAGCGCCTGGGCGCGGCCCTGCGCGGTGATGACGATATCGCCCTGATCACCCTCGTCCTGCGCGACCGACCCCGCCGCAGTCGGCGAGGTCGTCTGGGTCGCCGGGCTTGACGGCTCGGGCGAATTGTTCTGCGCCATGACGGGCGAGGCAATCGCGATCGTCGCAGCCGACAGCAGATACGCAGTAAGGCGCATGGTCATCCTCTCCTGTTCCGATTTCGGTTTTCGAATATCGGGTTTTCTTTTGAGGCTAGGATCGCGCAGGCGTGAGCGTCTAGTAATTTGTCGTTGCCGTATGCATTTTCGAATGGACTGTCGCCCATACGCAACACCGGGCCCGTTGCCGGACCCGGTGTTCAAAAACCTGCCTGACGCTACGGAAAGCGCCGGATCGGCCGGAATTACTTGGGCGCGAGCACCATCAGCATCTGACGGCCTTCCATACGCGGATAGGCCTCGACCTTGGCGACCTCGGCGACCTGTTCGGCGACGCGCTGCAGCACCGCCATGCCGAGCTGGCCGTGGCTCAGCTCGCGACCACGGAAGCGCATCGTGACCTTGACCTTGTCGCCCTCCTCGATGAACTCGACGACCTTCTTCATCTTGGTGTCGTAATCGTGGTCGTCGATGTTCGGACGCATCTTGATCTCCTTGATCTCCTGCGTCTTCTGCGACTTGCGGGCGAGGTTCGCCTTCTTCTGCGCCTCGTACTTGAACTTGCCGACATCGAGGAACTTGGCGACGGGCGGATCCGCGTTCGGCGACACCTCGACCAGATCCAGGCCGAGTTCCTGCGCCTGCGCCATCGCCTCGCGCGTGTACATCACGCCGAGATTCTCGCCCTCATGGTCGATCACGCGAACCTTGGGGCTGACGATCCACTCGTTGAAACGAGGGCCATTCATTGGCGGCGCCTGATTCGGTCGGCGCATCATGGGAGGACGTATGGGTATAGCTCCTGTGGTGGTTTGAATTAGATATAAGCTTTCCGGAGCGTTTGCGGAAGATGCCTGTGCAAGATGATGCATCATTGACGGCCGAAAGCCTCGGCCTCACGGCTTGGGACGACGCCATCGCCTTCCCCTGACCGATGCGCAATGTGCCGTGTTATGCCGAGGTCATCCTGTTCGCTGGCCCGGTAGCGCAGAGGACGCGATGCGACTCCCGGGCCGATACGAATTAGTCGACGGCTGGCTGATACCTAAGCGTTAGCGCAGATCGGGCGGAGTCGCCTCCTCGCGCAGCATAGCGACCACCTCGTCGACCGTCACGATCTGCTGCGCCTGGGTGCCGAGACGGCGGACGGCGAGCTTGCCCTCTTCCGCCTCGCGCTTGCCGACGACGAGCAGCACCGGGACCTTCGCCACCGAATGTTCGCGCACCTTGTAGTTGATCTTCTCGTTGCGCAGGTCGGTCTCGACCCGGATGCCCGCCTTGCGCAGCGTCGCCGCCACCTGCTCGGCATAGCCGTCGGCGTCCGAGACGATCGTCGCGACCACCGCCTGCACCGGCGACAGCCAGAGCGGGAAACGCCCGGCGTGATGCTCGATCAGGATGCCGATGAACCGCTCGAACGTGCCGAGGATCGCGCGGTGCAGCATGATCGGGCGGTGGCGGTTGCCGTCCTCGCCGACATAGCTCGCATCGAGTCGCTCGGGCAGCACGGTGTCGGTCTGGATCGTGCCGACCTGCCACGTCCGGCCGATCGCGTCGGTCAGGTGGAATTCGAGCTTGGGCGCGTAAAAGGCGCCCTCGCCCGGCAATTCCTCCCAGCCGTATTCGGGCGTGTCGCGACCTGTCGCGGCGACCGCGTCGCGCAGCGACTGTTCCGCCCAATCCCACATCTCCTCTGAGCCGAAGCGCTTCTCGGGACGCAGCGCCAGCTTGATCGCATAAGAGTCGAAGCCGAGATGCTTGTAAACCGAATCGAGCAATTCGCAGAACTTGCGCACCTCATCGACGAGCTGGTCCTCGCGCACGAAGATATGCGCGTCGTCCTGCGTGAACTGGCGGACGCGCATGATGCCATGCAGCGCGCCGTGCGGCTCGTTGCGGTGGCAGCAGCCGAATTCGGCCATGCGGATCGGCAGGTCGCGATAGCTCTTGATCCCCTGTTTGAAGATCAGCACGTGCGCCGGGCAGTTCATCGGCTTGAGCGCCATCAGATCGCCCTCGCCCGACAGCACCGCGCCCTCATCCTCGGTATTGGGTACCTCGTCGGGGACGACGAACATGTTCTCGCGATACTTGCCCCAGTGGCCGGATTGCTCCCACTGTTTGGCGTCCATCAACTGCGGCGTCTTCACCTCGGCATAATCGGCGGCGTCGAGCCGGCGGCGCATATAGGCTTCGAGCTGGCGCCACAGGATGAAGCCCTTGGGGTGCCAGAAGACCGAACCCTGCGCCTCCGACTGGAGGTGGAACAGGTCCATCTCCTGGCCGATCTTGCGATGGTCGCGCTTGGCTGCCTCCTCCAGCATGAAGAGATGCTGGTCGAGCTGCTTCTTGTTGAGCCAGCCGGTGCCGTAGATGCGGCTCAGCATCGCGTTCTTCTGGTCGCCGCGCCAATAGGCGCCCGACACGCGCGTCAGCTTGAAGGCTTGTGGATCGAGCTTGCCGGTCGAGGCCATATGCGGCCCGCGGCACATGTCGAGCCATGCACCCTGACGATAGATCGTCAGTTCCTCATTGTCGGGCAGTTCGGCGGCCCATTCGGCCTTGAACGTCTCGCCCTGCTGCGTCCAGGTCTCGATCAGCTGTTCGCGCGTCCACACTTCGCGCGTGAACGGCTCGTTCCGCGCGATGATGCGACGCATCTCCGCCTCGATCGCGGGCAGGTCCTCCTCGGTGAAGGGGCGATCCTTGGGCGCGAAGTCGTAATAGAAACCGTCGTCGGTCGCCGGGCCGAAGGTGATCTGCGTGCCGGGGAACAGATGCTGCACCGCCTCGGCCATGACGTGCGCGAGATCGTGGCGGACGAGTTCGAGCGCGTCGGCCTCGTCCTTCGCGGTGACCAGCGCCAGCTGCGTGTCGCCCTCGAACGGCCGGTTGAGATCGCGCACCTGACCGTCGATCCGCGCGGCCAGCGCTGCCTTGGCGAGGCCCGGACCGATCGCGGCGGCGACGTCCGCCGGGGTAGTCCCGGGCGCAACCTCGCGGACGGAACCGTCGGGCAGCGTGATACGGAACATGGCGGACATGATGGACTTTCAGGTTGGTTGAGGAAGCCGCGAATAAAGCGGCGCAGGGTATATAGGCAAGCGTTGCCGTAATTCCTCCCCGGCACGGGGAGGTGGCACCGCGAAGCGGTGACGGAGGGGGGGCTCCAAAAGCGCAGCATTCGCGGCGAGCCCCCTCCACCACTCGGCTGCGCCGAGCGGTCCCCCTCCCCGTGCCGGGGAGGATTTAGGCGATGCCGAACGGCACCACGCAATTGGTCTGGGTATGACCGATCTCCGCCCGGCCGAGATACGGCACGCCGAGATCCCCGCACCAGCGCCGGATCATATATTCCAGCGTATCGCCCCATTCGGGTTCGTTGGGCTGGACCGCGGTCACCGCGCCGAGGCGGACGCCGGCGATCCCCTTGAGCTGCGTCGCATGGCCCATATGAAACAGCAGCCGATCGATATTGTACATCGGCTCCGACACTTCCTCGATCATCAGGACATGGTCGGTGAGGTCGGGCAGCCAGGGCGTGCCGATCAGCGCGCCGAGGATCGACAGGTTGAACGCCGCCGCCGGGCGGCCGTCGAGCCCCGGCTCCAGCCCCTGCCGGTCGCCGCGCGCCAGCCAGCCGAGCGACCGCGCGACCGTCTGGTCCCCGCCCTTGCGGCGGATGTCGCTCGCCATCGGGCCGTGGCAGGGCCGGCCGATCCGCCGCGCATAGAGCGCACCGAGCAGGAACCCCATGTCGGAATAGCCGAGATAGCTCTTGTGCCGCGCCGCCGGGCCGAGCTGCGGCATCACCAGCGGCAGGATGCGGTTCGAGCCATAGCCACCGCGCAGGAACCAGATCGCATCGAAGCCGGGATCGTTGGCGAATTCGAGGAAGGCCGAGGCGCGCCGCGCGTCGTCGCCGGCGAAATGGCCCGCGGTCTCCCAGCATTGCGGATGGACGACCAGATCGACCTCGGGATAGGCCAGCGCGGCGAAGGCGATGAACGGCGCCTCGGCATCCTTGTTGCCGATGCTCGCCGGCGCCACCACCCCTATCCGCATCGTCCCGTCGCTCCGCCTCGCCGCAGAGCCTTGCCCCTGCGCGGCCGCGTCGATAGCGCAGCGTCATGGCGAACGGCAATCTTTCCGGCCCGGTAGCGGGCAAGCGCTTCTTCCTCGTCGGTATCGGCGGATCGGGGATGATGCCGTTGGCGACGATCCTGTCGGGGCGCGGCGCGATCGTCGCCGGTTCCGACCGCGGACTCGACCAGGGGCGCGTGCCGGCCAAGTTCGACGCGTTGCGCGCCCGCGGCATCGCACTGTTCCCGCAGGACGGCAGCGGTGTGGTGTCCGCCGAGCAGATCGTCGTCGCCTCCGCCGCGGTCGAGGACAGCGTCGCGGACATGGTCGAGGCCGCGCGCCTCGGCTGCGCGCGGGCGAGCCGCGCCGACTTGCTCAGCACCCTGTTCAATCAAAGCGCGCTGCCGATCGGCGTCGCCGGGACCAGCGGCAAGTCGACCGTCACCGGCATGATCGGCTGGATCCTCCACGCCGCCGGCCGTGATCCGACGGTGATGAACGGCGCGGTGATGAAGAATTTCGCGCATCCGCAAGCCCCCTTCGCCAGCGCGCTGGTCGGCGACGGCGAGCCGTTCGTCAGCGAGGTCGACGAGAGCGACGGCTTGATCGCGCACTATCGCCCGCGGATCGCGGTGCTCAACAACGTCAGCCTCGACCACAAGGGGATCGACGAATTGCGCGGCCTGTTCGCCGGCTTCATCGCCAAGGCGGAGACGGCGATCGTCAACCTCGACAATGACGAGGCGGCGGCGCTCGCCGCGGCGCTGCCGCCGACGCATGTCGCGACCTTCGGCCTCGACCGCGACGCCGATTTCGCCGCGCGCAACATCGTCGAGGCGCCATTTGCGGCGCGCTTCGACCTGATCGCCGCGGGCAATGCGGCGATCCCGGTGCGGCTGCAGGTGCCGGGGCGGCACAACGTCTCCAACGCGCTTGCGGCGATCGCCGCCACGGTCGCCGCGGGCGTGCCGCTCGCCGTCGCGGTCGATGCGATCGGCGGATTTACCGGGCTGCGCCGCCGCTTCGACCTCGTCGGCGAGGCGGCCGGCGTCGCGGTGATCGACGATTTCGGTCACAACCCCGACAAGATCGCCGCGACGATCGACACGCTGCGCGCCTTTCCCGGCCGGCTACTGCTGCTGTTCCAGCCGCACGGCTATGGCCCGCTCAAGGTGATGCGGCGCGAGCTGGTCGAAACGCTTGGCCAGAAGCTGGCGCCCGACGACGTGCTGGTACTGCCCGACCCGGTCTATCACGGCGGCACCGTCGCACGCGAGGTGACCAGCGCGGACATCGTCGCCGACCTCACCGCCGCCGGCCGCGATGCGCGCCATGTCGCCGATCGCGCGGCGGCGGCGGCGATGCTGGTCGCCGAGGCGCGCGAAGGCGACCGGATCGTCGTGATGGGCGCACGCGACGACACGCTGAGCCTGCTCGCCGCCGAGATGCTGGAGTCGCTGCGCGCGCGGGGCTAGACTGGCGTGCAGGAGGTACGCGTCATGAAGCTCTTCACCCAGCATCCCGCCTCGGTCGGGGAAAGCTATACCGAGCATCTCGGCGTCGCGTCGCGCTTCGGGCTGCGCATGATCGGCGGCGGCGTCGCCGCGCTGATCCACGGCGTGCTGCCCTTCCTCTTCACCACCACCGGCAGCCGCACGATCACCGCGCTCCACGCCGAGATCGTCGCCAAGCGCGCGCACGAGACGGAGCAACGATCGGTCGAATTCGTCATCTGACTGTCAAGCGCGCTTGACGTAAAGCCTGCTTTCCATGTAAAGCCTCCTTCACAACGATTCGAGGGAGGACGTACATGGCCGGAACACCCGCACAGCGCCGCTACAATCGGCGCATCATCATTCTGTCGCTCATCTATGCCGCGGTGCTGCTGCCGGTCTGCTGGCTGTTCGCCCGGCATCTCGTCAGCGGTCCCGTCGCCTATCTGCTGGGCATATTGCCGGCCTTGCCGGTATCGGGCTTCTTCGCCGTCATCGGCATCTATTTCACCGAGGAACGGGACGAATATCAGCGCCTGCTGATGGCGCGACAGACGATCATCGCGACCGGGATCGCGATGACCGTCGCGACCTTCTGGGGCTTCCTCGAGAATTTCGATCTGGTGCCGCACCTCGTCGGCTATGCCTGGCCGATCGTCTGGTTCGGGGGTCTCGGCATCGGCTTCTTCATCAACGCCGCGATCGAACGGTCCGCGGGAGACGCCGCGTGATCAACCACCTGCGTGATCTGCGTGGGACCCGCGGCTGGTCGCAACAGCATCTCGCCGACCAGCTTGAGGTCAGCCGGCAGAGCGTCAATGCGATCGAGACCGGCCGGTACGATCCGTCGCTGCCGCTCGCGTTCAAGATCGCCGAACTCTTCGACCTCGCGATCGAAGACATTTTCGTCAGCCCGTCGAAGGAGCAATGACGTGATTGCCTATCCCGGCCCGCGCCGCGGCGATCACGCTCGGTTGTCTGAATCACACAGATGTCCATACGCGACAGCCCTGCCCTGACGGGAGAGGATTCCACCCCCTGAACCTCGCTCCCGCCTAGTAACCTCCAGCCGTCCCCGCCTCCAACCCAAGCAAGGATGACGCGCCACCTCGCGCGCGATACACAGCCGCCATGACAGATCCCCGCCCCCGCCTCGCCTATCACCACACGCCCGGCGCCGGGCCGACGATCGTCTTCCTGCCGGGCTATGCCTCGGACATGCAGGGCGCCAAGGTCCTGGCGCTGGAGGCATGGGCGCGCGCCGACGGTCGCGCGTTCCTGCGCTTCGATTACGGCGGCTGCGGGCAGAGCGAGGGCACGTTCGAGGAGCAGACGCTCGCCGGATGGCGCGACGACGTGCTGGCGATGCTCGATCAGGTCGCGACCGGGCCGGTGGTGCTGGTCGGCTCGTCGCTGGGCGGCTGGCTGATGCTGCTCGTCGCCAAGCTGCGCGCCGAACAGGTGGTCGGGCTGGTCGGCATCGCGCCGGCACCCGACTTCACCGACTGGGGCTTCACCACCGAGGAGAAGATGGCGATCCTCACAGAGGGACGACTCGAGCGCGCCAATCCCTACGGCCCGGCGCCGACCGTCTATACCCGCGTCTTCTTCCAGTCGGGCGAGGCCAACCGCCTGATGTTCGGGACGATCCCCGTCGATGGCCGGGTGCGGCTGGTGCAGGGCCAGGCGGACAAGGACGTGCCGTGGCATCGCACCGTGCGGCTCGGCGAGATGATCCGTTCAGCCGACGTGCAGACGCTGCTCATCAAGGACGGCGACCACCGGCTGTCGCGCGCGTCCGATATCGCGTTGATCGTCCGGGCGACCGAGGATGTGTTGCGATGATCCTGATCCTTGCCGCGGTGCAGGCCGCCGCCGCGCCCGCACCGAAGGCGACCGTCCCCAACGTCGATCCGCGCGCCGCGCGCTACGATCGCTGCCGCCAGCTCGCGGTCAGCGACCCCGCCGCGGCGCGCGTCGAGGCGACGCGCTGGGCGGCGAGCGGCGGCGCGTGGTTCGCCCGGCAATGCGCCGGGCTGGCGCTGGCGCAACAGGGCGAATTCGCCGCTGCCGCGAGCGAATTCACCGCCGCCGCCAAGGCCGCCGACGCAGCGCGCGACAAGCGCGCCGCCAATTATTGGGCGCAGGCGGGCAACGCCCGGCTGGCGGCGGGCGACGTGCCCGGCGCGCGTGCGGCGCTCGACACCGCGCTGGTCGCGGGAACGCTGGATGGGCTGGCGCTCGGCGAGGCGCAGCTCGACCATGCGCGCGTCCTCGTCGCCGCGGGCGAGCTGCCGGCGGCGCGACGCGACATCGATCTGGCGCTCGCCGGGGCGGGCGACGATCCGCTCGCCTGGCTGCTCTCGGCGACGCTGGCGCGGCGGATGGGCAATATGACGCGGGCCAAGACGGACATCGCCGAGGCGCTGCGCCGTTCGCCCGACGACGCCTCGGTGCAGCTCGAAGCGGGCAATATCGCCGCCTCGACGCAGGACGAAGCAGGCGCGCGCGCCGCCTGGACGGAAGCGGCGCGGCTCGCCCCCAATTTGCCGGCGGGCCAGCACGCGCGTGCCGCGCTGGCGCAATTCGGCGACGCGCCGGTGTCGGCGAAGGTGCCGGCGGGACGGTAACCGCTGATGGCGCCGGGTTCGGAGGCTTCACCCGGACACCCTCTGGTGCCCCGTGCGTTGGCGCCTTAAATCCGGACCATCAACCGCAGGACTCACGCATGCACTATCTCCACACGATGATCCGCGTCAGCGATCCCGACGCGACGATCGCCTTCTTCCGCGTGCTCGGACTCGAGGAAGTGCGGCGGATCGAGAATGAGGCGGGGCGGTTCACGCTGATCTTCCTCGCCACCGCCGACGACCGCAAGATCGGCGATCGCCGCGCCGAGGTCGAGCTGACCTACAATTGGCCCGCCGAGGACGGTACGCCGCCGGAAACCTATAGCGGCGGCCGCAATTTCGGCCATCTCGCCTATCGCGTCGACAATATCTACGACAGCTGTCAGCGGCTGATGGACTCCGGCGTGACGATCAACCGGCCGCCGCGCGACGGCAATATGGCGTTCGTGAAGACCCCCGACGGCATCTCGATCGAGCTGTTGCAGGCGGGCGACGCGCTCGCCCCCGCCGAGCCCTGGGCGTCGATGCCGAACACCGGGAGCTGGTGACATGACGCTGGCGATCGTCCGCGTCCCCGTGCTGACCGACAATTATGCCTGGCTGATCCACGATCCCGTCAGCGGCGAGACGGTGGCGGTCGATCCCGGCGAGGCGGCACCGGTACAGGCCGCCGCCGCCGAGCGGGGCTGGACGATCGACCAGGTGTGGACGACGCACTGGCACCCCGACCATATTGGCGGCAACGCCGCTTTGCAGGCGGCGGGCGCGCGGATCACCGGTCCGGCCGCCGAGGCCGCCAAGATCCCGACGCTCGATTCGACCGTCGGCGAGGGCGACACGGTGCGGATCGGCACCGAGGTCGCGCACGTGTGGCACGTGCCGGGCCATACCGCCGGCCATATCGCCTTCCACCTCGCCGGGGCGGAGGCAATCTTCACCGGCGATACGCTGTTCGCGCTCGGCTGCGGGCGATTGTTCGAAGGCACGCCGGCGGAGATGTTCGCCAACATGCAGCGCTATGCGACGCTGCCCGACACGACCCAGGTCTATTGTGGCCACGAATATACCCAGTCGAACGGTCGCTTCGCACTGACCGTCGAGCCGGACAATGCGGCGCTGGCGACGCGGATGACCACGGTCGATGCAGCGCGGGCGGCGGGCGAGGCGACGGTGCCGACGACGATCGCGCTGGAGCGGGCGACCAACCCCTTCCTGCGTGCCACCGACGTCGGAGAGTTCGCCAAGCAACGCGAATCAAAGGATAACTTCCGCGGCTGAAACGTTCCGGTCGCGGTGCAGGAGACGTGCTGATGATGACCGTGAGACCTTTCGTCGCGTTGCTCGCCGTCTGTGCGGCGGGCTGCACCCAGACCCCGAAGCAGGTCGCCGCGGCAGAGCAGGCGAGCGCCGTCGCCGCCACCGATCTGGCCAAGGAACTGGCCGGGCTGACGCCGGGCAGGTCCGGGACCTGCATGCCGCAGTTTCCGAGCACGCAGGTCAAGGCCTATGGGCCGACGATCGTCTATGTCGTCAGCAACGGCGTCAAATACCGCAGCGATACCGCCGGCGGTTGCGAGCGGATCGCGCGCGGCGATATTCTCATTACGCGCACGCCCACCGGCCAATTGTGCCAGGGCGACATCGCCACGACGGTCGATTCGGCGTCGCGCACGTTCAGCGGCAGTTGCTCGTTCGGGCCGTTCGTCCGCTACAGCCGGGACGGGAAATGATCCGCCCGCTGCTGATCGCCGCGCTGGCGCTGCCGCTGCTCGCCGCCAAGTCCGATCCCCTCGCCGGGCGGGTGGCGGAAGCCCCCGCCAATTGCATCAGCCTGACGTCGATGCAGGGGCCGTCGATCGTCGACGCGCACACGATCCTCTACACGCAGGGCGCGCGCGTGTGGAAGACCGGCCCGGTCGGCGCCTGTCCGTCGCTGGCACCGTTCACCACCCTGGTGATCGACGTCTATGGCGGACAATTGTGCAAGAACGACCGCTTCCGCGTGATTACGCCGGGAATGACGATCCCGTCGGGCTATTGCCGCTTCACCGAATTCACCCCGTATGTGCGGGTGAAAAAATAGCGTTCGAACCGTTCGCCCCGAGCTTGGTGAAGGGCCTCGCGGCTTTCTGTGTTTCGACAGGCTCAGCACGAACGGGATGAGGCTGGTCTTTCATCCCACCGTTTGCCCTGAGCCTGTCGAAGGGCGATCCCGCACACGGGACCGCCGCTGCGTGACGGATGCTTCGACAGGCTCGGTGATCGGGTCCGCGACCGCGCCGATTACAGCACGAACCGGCTGAGGTCGGTATTGCGCGCAATCCCGGCGAGCTGCTTGTCGACATAGGCCGCATCGACCGTCACCGGCTCGCTGCGATCCTCGGCGTCGAAGCTCACCTCCTCCAGCAGCTTCTCCATCACCGTCTGCAACCGCCGCGCGCCGATATTCTCGACCTGCCCGTTCACCTCGGCGGCGATGCGCGCGATCGCGGCGATGCCGTCGTCGGTGAAGCTCACCTCGGCGCCCTCGGTCGCCAGCAGCGCCTTGTATTGCGCGGGCAGCGACGCCTTTGTGTCCGACAGGATCGCGATGAAATCCTCCTCGGTCAGCCCCTTCAGCTCGACGCGGATCGGCAGGCGGCCCTGCAATTCCGGCAGTAGGTCGCTCGGCTTGGCGACGTGGAACGCGCCGCTGGCGATGAACAGGATATGGTCGGTCTTCATCGGCCCGTATTTGGTCGCCACCGTCGTACCCTCGATCAGCGGCAGCAGGTCGCGCTGCACGCCCTCGCGGCTGACCGAACCGCCGCGCACGTCGCTGACCGCGATCTTGTCGATCTCGTCGAGGAAGACGATGCCGTTCGCCTCCGCGTCGGCGAGCGCGGTGCGGCTGACCTCGTCCTGGTCGAGGCGCTTGTCCGCCTCTTCCTCGACGAGCTTGTCCCATGCCGCGCGGACCGACAGCTTGCGGCGCTTGAGCGGCTGGCCGCCGCCGAACGACTTCATCATCTCCGACAGGTTGATCATCTGCGGTCCCGCGCCCGGCACCTCGAACGGCGTCGCCGCAGCCTGTTCCAGCTCGATCTCGATCTCGGTCGCGTCGAGATGGCCGTCGGCGAAGCGCTGCTTGAAGCTCTCGCGCGTCGCCGCGCTCGAATCCTTGCCGACCAGCGCATCGAGCAGGCGCTTCATCGCCGCCTCCTCGGCCTTGTCCTTCACCGCGACGCGGCGGCGCTCCTTCTCCAGCCGGATCGCCTCCTCGACGAGGTCGCGGGCGATCTGTTCGACGTCGCGGCCGACATAGCCGACCTCGGTGAACTTGGTCGCCTCGACCTTGACGAAGGGCGCGTCGGCGAGCTTCGCCAGCCGGCGGCTGATCTCGGTCTTGCCGCAGCCGGTCGGCCCGATCATCAGGATGTTCTTGGGCGTCACCTCGTCGCGCAGGTCGGCGGAGAGCTGCTGGCGGCGCCAGCGGTTGCGCATCGCCACCGCGACCGCACGCTTGGCGTCGGCTTGCCCGATGATATGGGCGTCGAGAGCGGCGACGATCGCCTTGGGGGTGAGGTTCTGGTTCATGGTCTGCCGGGTTGCCCGAGGCCAAGATAACGGCCTGGGATCAAGGAAAGGTCACGGAAAGTCAGGGGTCCAAACGGCGACGGATCAGCTCGTGCTGTCCATCACCTCGATCGTCGTGCGATCGTTGGTGTAGACGCAGACCTCGGCGGCGATCGCCATCGCCTTGCGGCAGACGGTCTCGGCATCGGCCTCATAATCGACCAGCGCGCGCGCCGCGGCGAGCGCGTAATTGCCGCCCGAGCCGATCGCGGCGACGCCGTTTTCGGGTTCGAGCACGTCGCCGTTGCCGGTGAGGATCAGCGTCACGTCCGTGTCGGCGACGATCATCATCGCCTCGAGGTTGCGCAGATATTTGTCGGTGCGCCAATCCTTGGCCAGCTCGACCGCGGCGCGCATCAGCTTGCCCTGATGGCGTTCCAGCTTCGCCTCCAGCCGCTCGAACAGCGTGAAGGCGTCGGCGGTGGCGCCGGCGAAACCGCCGATCACCTGTCCGTCGGCGCCGAGACGGCGGACCTTCTTGGCATTGGGCTTCATCACGGTCTGGCCCATCGAGACCTGGCCGTCGCCGATGACGACGACCTTGCCGTTGCGCCGGACCGACAGGATGGTGGTGCCATGCCAGACGGGCATGGAATGGGAATCGCTCATGGTTGGCGATGTAGGATGAAGTTGCGGCGGGGCAACCACACGGTCGAACGGCGTCGGGTGGAGATTGCGAAGATGGCTCGCGCAGAGACGCGGAGACGCAGAGGCGGTGCTCGTACCGACACAGCGCCCCCGCCCCCCATCGTCATCCCGGCGAACGCCGGGACCCATGGTTGCGGTGAGGCCGATGTTGCGCGTACCATCACCGGGAGCGCGTCCATGGGTCCCGACGTTCGTCGGGATAACGGCGGGAGCGAGCGAGCGACGATGAGGGGGCGTGCTGCTCTCGCCACCCATGCAACCTCTCCGCGCCTCCGCGCCTCCGGGCGCCTATCGGTCCACCCCTCTCACCTTCCCCCACGTCCGCGCGGCGGTATAGCCGAGATAGCCCGTCCCGAAGAGCGCGTAGAGCGGTTCGGGGATCGCCGACAGATAGGCGCCCATCGCCCGCGCCATCGCCGCCGCGACATCGGGACGGACCGCCGCGACGATCCCCATCGGGATCGACCACAGCAGCAGCGCATACATCACGTACAGGAACGCCGGCCGCGCCCGCGTCACCCAGCGATCGGGCGGCGGAGCGGCGGTCATGCGACGCGTCCCGCCAGCCAGCCGTACAGGAACGCCTCGTCGGCGGGCCGGCGCTCGGCAAGCGAGAGGTAGCGTTCGCCCTGCAAGGCGTCGACCGCCTTGATCAGCACCGCCTCACCGGCCCGGCCGCGATGCGCGAGAAAAGCATCAAGCGCGGCGAGCGTCCGCGCGCCGATCGTCCGGTCGAGCGCGAGATCGGGATAGTCGCGCGCATCGCGGTTGAGCGCGTTGAGCGCGCGCTGGAGGAAGCCGATCGCGGTCGCCGTCCCCATGTTGACGCCGGTGTCGAACAATTCCGCCGCCAGCGCCGGCGCGCGCGTCGCGACCTGATCGAAGCCGGGCGCCTGCCAGTAGACGCGCTCGTAGATGTCCGCCGCCACCGCCTGCGGCAGATCGCGGATCGCGCCGTGATAGCCGTTGGCGCGGGCGACCGCGGCGGTGATCCCCCAGCGCGTCGGGCCGCCGCGGTCGGCGGGATGATCGACATAGCCGCCTTCGCGGTCGATCAGCTGGTCGATGAGGGTCCGGATCGTCATGGCGCGCTCCCTTGCCGTTGCGGGGCAAACGGGGACCATGGCTTTTCCAAATAGGACAGCGGATCTTTGACGGTGGCCGGAAGGCGAGGCCGATCAGAAACTTGGCCGGTCACGCCGCGACGGCCCATCCAACACCCGATTCGCCCCCGGCAGCCCCGCCAACGGGACCACCGGGGCCAAGGGGCCGCCAGATCGGGCCGGGTGCCTCAATACACCCGCTTCTTCGGCTTGATGTAATCGACGTCGTCGGTGAGCGTGTAATCGTGCACCGGACGGTAATCGATCGCGGTGGCGCCGCCGACGCCGCCCCAGCCGGTGAAGCTGGTGATCGTGTGCTTCATCCACTCGCCGTCGTCGCGATCCGGATAATCCTCGTTGACGTGGGCGCCGCGCGATTCCTTGCGGTTCGCCGCCGAATCGATCGTCACCACCGCCTGCGCGGCGAGATTGTCGAGTTCGAGCGTCTCGATGAGGTCGGTGTTCCAGATCAGGCTGCGGTCGTTGACCGAGACGTCGGCGATCTGGCCGTAGATGTCCTTCATCAGCGCCTGGCCCTCGGTAAGCAGGGCATTGTCACGGAACACCGCGCAATGCTTCTGCATCGTCCGCTGCATCTGGCCGCGGATCTCCGCGGTCGGGATGCTGCCGGTGGCGTTGCGGAACTTGTCGAGGCGGGTCAGCGACAGCTCCTCCGAGCCCTTGGGCAGCGGATTGTGCGTGCCGTTGGGCTTGCAGATGTCGGCGATCCGCTTGCCGGTGGCGCGGCCGAACACGACGAGATCGATCAGCGAGTTGGAACCGAGCCGGTTGGCGCCATGGACCGAGACGCACGCCGCCTCGCCGACCGCGAACAGGCCGGGGACGACGGTATCGGGATTGCCGTCCTTGAGGTGGACGACCTCACCGTGGAAGTTGGTCGGGATGCCGCCCATGTTGTAATGAACCGTCGGCGTGACGGGCAAAGGCTGGCGGGTCAGGTCGACGCCGGCGAAGATCTTGCCGGTCTCGGTGATGCCGGGCAGCCGCTCGTGCAGCACCGCGGGATCGATGTGGTCGAGGTGCAGGAAGATATGGTCGCCGTTCTTGCCGACGCCGCGGCCTTCCCGCATCTCCATCGCCATCGACCGCGACACGACGTCGCGGCTGGCGAGGTCCTTCGCCGACGGCGCGTAGCGCTCCATGAAGCGCTCGCCCTCGGAATTGGTGAGATAGCCGCCCTCGCCGCGTGCACCCTCGGTGATGAGCACGCCCGCGCCGTAGATGCCGGTCGGGTGGAACTGGACGAACTCCATGTCCTGCAACGGCAGGCCGGCGCGCAGCACCATGCCGCCGCCGTCACCCGTGCAGGTGTGCGCCGAGGTCGCCGAGAAATAGCAGCGGCCGTAGCCTCCCGTCGCGAGCACGGTGTTGTGCGCGCGGAAGCGGTGGATGCTGCCGTCTTCCATGCACAGCGCGACGACGCCGCGGCACTGGCCGTTCTCCATGATGAGATCGAGCGCGAAATATTCGACGTAGAAATCCGCGTCGTAGCGCAGGCTCTGCTGATAGAGCGTGTGCAGCATCGCATGGCCGGTCCGGTCCGCGGCGGCGCAGGTGCGCTGCGCGGGCGGGCCTTCGCCCATGTTCTGCATCATGCCGCCGAACGGGCGCTGATAGATGCGGCCCTCGTCGGTGCGGCTGAACGGCATGCCGGCATGTTCCAGCTCGTAGACCGCGGCGGGCGCCTCGCGGACCATATATTCAATCGCGTCCTGGTCGCCGAGCCAGTCGGAGCCCTTGACGGTGTCGAACATATGCCAGGTCCAGTGATCCGGACCCATGTTGCCGAGGCTGGCGGCGATGCCGCCCTGCGCCGCGACGGTGTGGCTGCGGGTCGGGAACACCTTGGTGATGCAGGCAGTCTTGAGGCCGTTCTGCGCGCATTCCATCACGGCGCGCAGGCCCGAACCGCCGGCGCCGACGACGACCGCGTCATAGGTGTGATCGATGATCTTGTACGCGTCCGACATTATGCGGCGGCTCCGAAGGCGACCTTGAGGATCGCGAAGATGGCGATCGCGGCGGTGGCGACCGTGAAGAAGTTGAGCGCGAGGATCGCGGCGACGCGCTTCTGCTCGTGCTGGTAATCCTCGATCACGACCTGGAGGCCCAGGCGGAAGTGATAGAAGACCGAGACGATCAGCAGCAGCATCGGCACCGCCGCCCAGCTGTTCTGCAACCAGCTGTGCACGCTGGCATAGTCGTAGCCCGGCATGCGCAGGATCGCGAAGACGAACCAGAGCGTCAGGAACAGGTTCGAGCCGGCGGTGACGCGCTGGCGCCACCAATGGTGCGCGCCTTCCTTGGCGCTGCCGAGACCGCGAACGCGGCCGATATGCGTACCCGAACCCATTACTTGACCCCCAGGTAGAGCCAGAAGGCCGCGGTCAGCACGAAGCCGCCGGCGATCACGATCAGGCTGAACATCTTGTTGCGCTTCAGTTCGAACGCCGCGCCCGCGTCCATGACGAGGTGGCGGACGCCGTTCAGCATGTGCGTGAAGAAGGCGTAAGTGATGCCGACGAAGACCACCCAGCCGACGATGTTGAGATTGCCGGCATCGGTGGTGAACACGTTGCGGAAGCTCGCATAGGCCTCCGCCCCGCTCGCGATCGCGGCGAGCCACCAGACCAGCAGCACGGTGCCGACCGTCGCCATGCCCGAGCCGGTCGCGCGGTGCAGGATGGAGACCAGCATGTGCGGCCCCCAGCTATAGTGGAGCTTCAGAAAGCCCGAAAAGAGATGCGGGCTGCGCGGACGCGCCGGAGTGCGGGATGCCATGAACGGTCCTCGGGCAAGATCAATGCTGTGCCTATTAGGCCCGCCATGCCGCGATGCAACCCATAGCGGCCGCTTCGCTCGCCTCGCCGACGCCGCCGCGGCCTGCTTTCCCGGCGACCGCGCATGCGCGCCTCTAACCGCACATTAACCAGTGATGTCTAATTCGGACAATATCGTTCACGCCCCGCTGATCGCCGGAGACGCTCTTGCCCGACATTGCCCTTCCCAAGCCGGCCAGCATCGCCGCCGCGATCGACCTGCGCAGCCGCATCGTCGCCTTCGACGGCGGCGAGAATACGCTGATGGCGCGCGCGGCGGAATTGTGGACGGTCATCGAGCCCGATGCGCCGACGATCGTCGAGGCCTATTGGTCGCATTGGCGCCGTGCCCACCCCGGTGCCGCCGAATGGACGCCGCTGGAAACCGAACGCCGCATCGTCGCCGGCATCACCTATCTGCGCAACCGCTGCTGCCACCTCGACGGGCTCGCCTGGGTCGAATCGCTCGAGCGGTCGGTCGCCGCGGCTTATGCCGCCGGCGTCTCGACGATGGAGGTGCTGGCGATGTCCTGCGCCAGCGACCGCGCCGCGCTCCAGGCGCTGATGGCGCGAGTCCCCGCCGACGATTCGCGCCAGGGCGCGCTGGTCGATGCGCTGATGCGCCTGTTCGGCATGGAGACCGAACTGACCGTCGAACTGTTCGCCGGCTATGCCGAACATGGCGCCCGCCTCGCCCGCGAGGGGCTGGCCTCCGAATTCCGCGAAGGCATCGCTTCCGCGGTCGAGACCGCGACCGACGAGGGCCGCGCGCTGCGCGACCAGGCGCAGCGCAGCTCGGGCTCGGCGCGCGGCATGCTCGGCAAGACGAGCGAGGTCGCCGCCGCCGCCGAACAATCCGCGGTCGCGATGCGCGAGGCGGCGCAGACCGCCGCCGGCCTGATCCGCGCGATCGAGGACGCCCGGACCGAGGTCGAGGCCGCCGCCGAGATCGCCAGCCGCGCCAGCGTACAGGCGACCAATGCGGTCGGCATGTCGGAGACGCTGAGCGATCACGCCAAGTCGATCGAATCGATCCTCAGCCTGATCCGCGACATCGCCGGCCAGACCAATCTGCTCGCGCTCAATGCGACGATCGAGGCGGCGCGCGCCGGCGACGCCGGCCGCGGCTTCGCGGTGGTGGCGCAGGAGGTGAAGAGCCTCGCCAACCAGACCGCGCGCGCCACCGACGATATCGCCGCCAAGATCGCCTCGATCCAGTCGGCGACGCGCTCGACGGTCGACACCAACGCCAGCATCAAGACGACCGTCGCCGAGGTGCAGGAGAGTGCCGACCGCATCCGCTATGCGATGGAGGCGCAGGCGCAGACCGTCACCGCGATCACCGCCGCGGTCGACGAGACCGCGCTCGCCGCCGATTCGATGTCGAGCACGATCGCCGCGATCCGTACCGATACCGAGACGGTGGCGGCGGAGATCGACGACGTCGGCCGCGGCTTCGACCGACTCGACGGCCAGCTCAATTCGCTCAAGACCAGCGCCGGCGAGTTCGTCGCCAAGGTCGCCGCCTGAGATGGTCTCCGCTCCGATCCGCCGGCATCAGATCACGGGCGAGACGCTGCAGGCGCGGCGCAGCATCGTCGAGCATCTCGGCGAATATGACTGGGACGGGACGCTCGCCGCATCCTGCCGCCAAATCTCGGCGCTGCTGCGGCCCGAGGATTATCGCGAGATTTCCAGCCGCTTCTGGGACCATTATCTGTCGCTGCCCGCCGCGCAGCCATTGCGGCCGCTGTTCACCCCCGAACGGCTCGACCGGCGGGTGCGCGAAAGCGCGCATTATGCCTTCCTCAAATACAATGCGCCGTTCGACGAGACATGGGGCGAGATCGCCATCACCCATGCCGAACGGTCGGAACAATCGGGCATCCCGCTCCCCAGCCTGCAGGCGGCGCTGGCCCAGTCGCACAGTTTCACCGTGCAGACGATCGAGCGGCATTGCGAGGGCGACACCAAGCGGCTGCTGCGCCTGTGCGACGCGGTGCAGCGCATCGCGCTGGTCGAATCGGATCTGATGACCGGCCGGCTCGCGACGTTGCGCGCCGAGGCGGCGCGGCAGGAGCGCCAGACGCGCTCGGCCGCGTTCCGCGAGAGCATCGCCACCTCGATCGAGGGCGCGGCGACGCTGGGCGCACGCATCCGCGTGCAGGCCAGCGCCGCCTCCGCCTCGACGCGCGAGGTGCTCGGCAAGGCGAGCGAGGTCGCCGCCGCCGCCGAGGAATCGGCGGTGGCGATGCGCGAGGCGGCACAGACCGCCGCCGGGCTGATCCGCGCGATCGAGGACGCCCGCATCGAGGTCGATTCGGCCGCCGGCATCGCGCTGCGCGCCAGCGAACATGCCGGCGAGGCGGTGCGGGCGAGCGGCCTGCTCAGCGACCATGCGCAATCGATCGAGTCGATCCTCGGCCTGATCCGCGCGATCGCCGGGCAGACCAATCTGCTCGCGCTCAACGCGACGATCGAGGCGGCGCGCGCCGGCGACGCCGGCCGCGGCTTCGCGGTGGTGGCGCAGGAGGTGAAGAGCCTCGCCAACCAGACCGCGCGTGCCACCGACGATATCGCCGCCAAGATCGCCGCGATCCAGCATGCGACGCGCACGACGGTGGCGACCAACGCCTCGATCAAGGCGACCGTCTCCGAGGTGCAGGAATCCGCCGACCGCATCCGCGACGCGATGGCGGCACAGGCGCACACCGTCACCGCGATCACCGCCGCGGTCGACGAGACCGCACTCGCCGCCGATTCGATGTCGAGCACGATCGCCGCGATCCGCACCGACACGCAATCCGTCGCCGGCGAGATCGACTCGCTCGGCGAAGGCTTCGGCGAAGTCGGCGACCGGCTCGGGCAATTGCAGCAATCGGCGGACAGCTTCTCGGCCAGCGTGGGGTGACGGCGGGTTGGGGCGTAACGCCGCTCCCGCCCTGTCCTCCCCCGCCAGGGCGGGGGATCGCATATGGCTACGGCGATGAGGTTCGATCGGCTTCCTCATCAAATTCGTCACCCCGGACTCGTTCCGGGGTCCACCGGGCCGCAGGAGAACGGTGTCGGATCAAGCCTCTCTCCTCGCCGCGGGGTGGGCCCCGGAACAAGTCCGGGGTGACGGGGTGGGTTTGGAAAACGGCGGCCCCACACACATCTTCATGTGCGATAGCCCTGCCCGCCAAGGGGCGCGGGAGACATGACGGAAGGGGAGGACAGGGTGGCAGTCCCATGGCAGCACACCCCCCGGTTGCCGCCCCCTGCCCCGCCGCCTAAAGCCGCGGCATGGCTATTCTTCTGACCGGATCGAGCCGCGGCATCGGCGCGGCGATCCTCGACACCCTCACCGCGACCGGCGCGCAGGTGATCGGACACGGCACGCGCAGCGGCATCGCCGCCGACTTCGCCGATCCCGCCGCGCCGCGCGCGCTGTGGGACGCGGCGCTGGCGCAAGGCGGCGGGACGATCGACGTGCTGGTCAACAACGCCGGCGTATTCGAGGCGAACCCGCTCGATCGCGACGATGACGCATGGGTCGCCGACTGGGAGCGGACGCTGCGCATCAACCTCACCGCCGCCGCCGAATTGTGCCGGCTCGCGGTGCGCCACTGGCAGCAGGCCGGCACCGGCGGCCGGATCGTCAACATCGCCAGCCGCGCCGCCTATCGCGGCGACAGCCCGGCGCACTGGCATTATGCCGCCGCCAAGGCCGGCATGGTCGCGATGACCAAGACGATCGCGCGCGGCTATGCGAAGGAGGGCATCCTCGCCTTCGCGATCTGCCCCGGCTTCACGATGACCGGGATGGCGGACGACTATCTCGCCAGCCGCGGCGGCGACAAATTGCTCGCCGACATTCCGCTCGGCAGGGTCGCCGATCCGCAGGAGGTCGCGGCGGTGGCGCGCTTCTGCGCGCTGGATGCGCCCGCGTCGATGACCGGCGCGGTGCTCGACGTGAACGGGGCGAGCTATGTCCGCTGAATCGTGGAAGGTCAGCCTGCCCTGCACCCGCGCCGAGGCGGAGGCGATCGACAGCGCCTCCGATCTGGCGATCGACGCGGTGCTGATGACCACCGAGGAGGTCGAGGACGATGTCGAGCGCTGGCGGCTCGACGCCTATCTCGAGCACGAACCCGATGCGGCGATGCTCGCGACGCTGCACGCGTTGGTGCCGAGCGCGAGCGGGCATGACCCGGTGGTCGAGCGACTGTCCGATCAGGATTGGGTGGCGATGAGCCAGGCCGGGCTGAAGCCGATCCGCGAGGGGCGGTTCGTCGTCCACACCAGCGCGCATCCGGTGACGCCGCCCGCCGGCGGCCGCGCCTTTCTGATCGAGGCGGGACAGGCATTCGGGACCGGCCATCACGGCACGACCAGCGGTTGCCTCGCGATGCTCGACGCGCTGGCGAGCGGGAGGCGCGACTTCGCCAAGGTGATCGACGTCGGGACCGGGACCGGGCTGCTCGCCTTCGCGGCGGTCGATCTGTGGCCTAGGGCGACGGTGGTGGCGACCGATATCGATCCGGTGGCGATCGACGTGACGCGCGAGAATGCCGAGCGGAACGATGTCGAGGGTGTCGCCTTGTTCGTCGCCGACGGCGCGCGGCACCCGGATATCGACGCGGTCGCGCCTTATGATCTGGTGATCGCCAACATCCTCGCCGGCCCCCTGGTGTCGATGGCGCCCGAACTGGCGGCGATCGCCGCGCCCGATGCGGTCATCGTGCTCGCCGGGTTGCTCGAGACGCAGCGCGAGACCGTGGTCGCGGCCTATGCGGCATGCGGCTGTACGCTGGAGGCGATCGACCGGCGCGGCGACTGGACGGTGCTGCGTCTGCGCGCCGGCGCCGACCGCTACGTCCCGACCGCGCCGTTCGATCCCAACGGCCGCGACGGCTGGGCGCTGGACCTGTAGCCCCTCCGTTCGTGCTGAGCCTGTCGAAGCACCTTCATGGCACCCGGGTGGCCCGAAGGCACTTCGACAGGCTCAGTGCGAACGGGGGGAGTGTGGGTCGATTGCCAGGCGTTGCGGATCGCAATGCACGCCCCACCCCGTCACCCCGGCCTTGCGCCGGGGTCCCGCTTCTTCGGACGGCGAGGCAAGCGGGATGCCGGATCAAGTCCGGCATGACGGTGAATTTGGCGGACGTCGCGCGCCCCCTTCGAAGCAACGGCGTGATTACCCCCGCGCCTTGCTCCGCGCATAATGCTGCGTGCCTTGCGTCAGCACGCGGTCGCCGGCGACGATCGCCGCGACCGGGATATCCTCCTGCGCTTTCAGCTCCTCGTACAAGGGCGCGAAATCGGTCTCGACCGTGACGCGCAGCAATTCCTCGAAGCTCGGGATGACGAAATAATTCTGCTGGAAATCGTCGATCCGATATTCGGTGCGCATCACCCGCGCGATGTCGAAGGCGATACGGTTGGGGCTCGGATCGTCGAGCGCGAAGCGGCTTTCGGCGAAGCTCGACACGATGCCCGAGCCGTAGATGCGCAGATCGTCGCCCTCCTGGATCAAGCCGAACTCGACCGTGTACCAATAGAGCCGCCCGAGATATTTCAGCGCATCGAGCCCCAGCGCGCGCTGCCCGCCGCGGCCATAGGCTTCGAGATAATCGGCGAATACCGGATCGGCGAGCATCGGCACGTGGCCGAAGACGTCGTGAAAGACGTCGGGCTCCTGCAGATAGTCGAGCTGGTCGGGGCGACGGATGAAATTGCCCGCGACGAAGCGGCGGTTGGCCATATGGTCGAAGAAGACGTCGTCGGGGACCAGCCCCGGCACCGCGACGACCTGCCAGCCGGTCAGCTTCATCAGCCGTTCGGACAATTCGGCGAAATCGGGTATGCCCGGCTTCGACAGTTTCAGCACGTCGAGCCCGCGCAGATAGGCGTCGGACGCGCGCCCGGGGAGCAATTGCGACTGGCGCGCGAACAAGGTGTCCCAGGTCGCATGCTCCTCGGCGGTGTAATGCTGCCAGTTCTGGGCGATCGTCCAGTCGGCGGCGGCCTCGGCCGGGGGCGTTTCGGTCACGTGTGATTCATCTGCCATATGGTCAGACTAGCATAAGGTTTCGGATGATACGACATCGTGTCTCGGCAAGAATGTTGCGCTGGCCGGGACGGGTGGCCTTGCTGTTGTTCGGGCCCGTGTTCGGCTATGGCGTCGCGGGGCTGATCGGCGGGGCCTTGCCCGCCAATGCCGGGTGGCGGCCGCCGGCGGATGGCGTGCGCATCTATGTCGAATCGAACGGCGTGCATGTCGGGCTGGTGGTCCCGAAGGTGGCGGCGGGGGTGGATTGGCGCGGGATCGCGCCCGGAGCGGACCTGCGCGATCCGCGTTATGGAGGCTATGATCATCTTGCAATCGGCTGGGGCGAACGCACTTTCTTCCTCGAAACGGCAACCTGGGCGGACGTCCGGCTCGGCACCGTGCTCGCCGCGGCGCGCGGCAGCGACGCGACGTTGATGCACGTCGAGCACGTCCCGGCGCCGCGCGTCGGCGGCCCGGTGCGCAGCGTGTTGCTGCGCCCGGCGGAATACCGGCGACTCGCCGCTTATATCCGCGCCAGCCTCGCGCCCGAACGGACGCGCTATCGCGGTTATGACGCCAACGACGTCTTCTACGCCGCCCGCGGCCATTACAGCGCGGTGCAGACGTGCAACGCCTGGACGGGCGACGCCTTGCGGCAGGCGGGAGTACGGATCGGGCGGTGGACGCCGTTTCCGGTAACGGTGATGGCATGGTTCTAGACCGGTTGCAGGCAGGGTTCGCGCGCTGGCGCGCCGAGCCGCCGGCGCATGCGCGTTTCGGCACCGATTTCCTCGCGCCGCCGCCGCCGCCCAAGGCGCTGGCGGCGAGCGAGGTGCCGCGCGTCGCATGGATGCTGGCGACGCGCTGGCGCCATAGCGCGGCGCTGGCGGCGGTGCCGGCGGGGCGCGGCGGCGCGGTGATGGTACTGCCCGGCCTGTTCGACGCCGACGGATCGAGCATCGTGCTGCGCGACTTCCTGACCGGGCTCGGCTATCGCGCCGAAGGCTGGGGCCTCGGCCGCAACCTCGGCGTCAAGAGCGTCGGGATCGAGGCGGAACGGCTGATCGCGCGGGTCGAGGCGTTGTGCGCGGAGGCGGGGCCGGTGACCTTGGTCGGGGTCAGCCTCGGCGGGATCATGGCGCGGCTGGTCGCGCATCGCCGGCCCGATCTGGTCGCCAAGGTCATCACGGTGAGTTCGCCTTATGCCGGCGGCGGCCGCGCGACCAACGTCTGGCGCGCGTTCGAATGGGCGACCGGCGAGCGCGTCGACGATCCCGCGGTGATCGCGCGCAGCCAGGCGATCGCCGCGCCGCTGCCCGTTCCCTGCACCGCGATCTGGAGCCGTAGCGACGGCTTCGTCAACGGCTTCATCTGCCACGACCCCAGCGCCGAGGCGGTCGAGGTGAGCAGCGGCCATCTGGGGGTGCACATCCACCCCGAGGTGCTGCTCGCGATCGCCGGCGCGCTGGCGAAGGACGCGGTGGTGCAGGACCGGTAACGGGGCCGCCGTCGCGAGCGCGCGGGAGCAGCCCCCCTTCGTCATCCCGACGAAAGTCGGGACCCATGGATGCGGGCGGCGGATGGCGGCGCGCCGACGCTGACGGTCCGCGACCATGGGTCCCGGCGTTCGCCGGGATGACGGAATGGGGCAGGACTACGCTTCTAATCCGTCCGCGATGGCGGGACGGACACACCCCCTACTGTCATCCCCGCGCAGGCGGGGATCCAGACGCGCGGACCTTCGTGAGACTCACCGGCGCCAGCGTTTATGGATTCCCGCCTCCGCGGGGATGACAAAGTAAGGGGACGACGCCGCCCCCGCTCAATAACCCGCGCGATACCCCGAATAGCGGCAGGCATCCTGATCGTCGGGATGCTTGCGGCATTGCTCGGCGGCCTTCTTGCGCTCGCGGCCCTCCTTGGCCTCCTGCTTGCGCATCTTGCGGCCATAGTTGCGGTCGGCCTCGTCGTGGCTGGTGGTGGTCCAGTCGACCGCCTTGCCGGCGACCTGGAACGGCGCCTTGACGATCGACGCCGCGGTGCTGACGCAGCCCCCGGTCGCCAGCGTCAGGGGAAGAAGAACGACGAACGCGATACGCATGTTACGGATGATCCTTGGCCGCACGGCGGGTTTCGACGCCGATTAGCGGATAATCCGTGAAGAATCCGTCGATACCAAGGCCGAGCGCGCGGCGGATCTCCCCCGCGACATCGCCGTGCGTCGCGGGATCGTCGCCGTGGCGGAAGCGAGCCGGCAGGAAGACGTTCTCCGCCCGATAGGTCCAGGGATGCACCCTGAGCCCCGCGGCATGCGCGTCGGCCACCAGCGTCGTCGGCGCGTCGCCCTGCCACAATTGCCCCTTGTCCGGCCCCAGACCATAAGCATAGGTCGCGACCTGCTTGAGCCCCGCCGGGGTCAGCATCGCCGCATAGCTCGGCACCGCGCCATCCGCCGGGCCGCCCTCGCCCGCCATGAGCTGGATCAGCCGCACCTTGGTGATGCCGTGGAGATGCTGGAGGTTCTTCACCTCGAACGACTGGATGAACACCGGCGCGTCCGCGCGGTCCCACCCCGCCTTGCGCAGTTCCGCCACCAGCGACGCGTCGGTCGGATGGCCGATGCGCGCGAAATAGGTCGGATGCTTGGTCTCGGGATAGATGCCGATCGTCCGCCCCGTCTCCTGCGTCCGCCGCTTGGCGAGCGCGATGATCTCGGCGAGCGTCGGAATCTCGAACCGGCCGTCATAGGCGGCATTGCCGGCGCGCAATTTGGGCAGCCGTTCGCGCGCGCGCAGCGTCTTGAGTTCGGCGAGCGTGAAATCCTCGACGAACCAGCCGGTGATCGTCTGGCCGTCGATCGTCTTGGTCGTACGGCGATCGACGAATTCGGGATGCGACGCGACGTCGGTCGTCTCGGCGATCGCATTCTCGTGGCGCGCGACGAGCACGTCGTCCTTCGTCGGCACCAGATCGGGCTCGATGAAATCGGCGCCCTGATCGATCGCCAGCTCATAGGCGGCGAGCGTATGTTCGGGACGCGATCCGCTCGCACCGCGATGCGCGATGACGATCGGAGTCGGGAAGGGCTTGGGCATCGGCCGATCCTGCCCGTTCGCGGGAGCCGACGCCAGCAGCACGGCAGTGAGAGCGATTCGCAAACCGGAAACCATCATGGGTAAGCGCGTTAGGGCCTCAATCCTTCACGGATATGACTCTCCGACCACCGCGAGGCAGCGCATGCATTTCACCATCAACGGCCAGTCGTTCGAGGCCGAACCGGATATCCGCACCTCGCTGCTCGATCTGTGCCGCGAACATCTCGGCCTGACCGGTAGCAAGAAGGGCTGCGACCACGGCCAGTGCGGCGCCTGCACGATGCTGGTCAACGGCCGCCGCATCAATTCCTGCCTCAGCCTCGCGGTGATGCATCAGGACGACGAGATCACCACGATCGAGGGGCTCGGCACGCCCGAGGACCTGCATCCGCTGCAATCGGCGTTCGTCCGCCACGACGGCTATCAGTGCGGCTATTGCACGCCGGGGCAGATCTGCTCGGCGGTCGGCATGCTCGACGAGGTCCGCAAGGGCTGGCCGAGCCACGTCACCGGCGATCTCGACGCGCCGCGCTTCAACGACGACGAGATTTCGGAGCGGATGAGCGGCAACATCTGCCGCTGCGCCGCCTATCCCAATATCGTCGATGCGATCCGCGAGGTCGCCGAAGCCGACGGCACGGTCGATATCGCCCTTCGCCAGAAAGTGGAGGCAGGCGCATGAAGACCTTCACCTACGCCAAGGCCGACGACGCCGAGACCGCGGTGCGCGACGCACACGTCTCCGGCGCCAAGTTCATCGCCGGCGGCACCAATCTGCTCGACCTGATGAAGCTGCAGGTCGAGACGCCCGAGAAGCTCGTCGATATCAGCCGGCTGCCGCTCGGCGAGATCGAGGAGCGCGAGGATGGCGGGCTGACGATCGGCGCGCTGGTGCCGAACGCCGACCTCGCCGCCGATCCGCGCGTCATCGAAAAGTATGAGGTGCTTAGCCGCGCTTTGCTGGCCGGTGCTTCGGGGCAGTTGCGCAACAAGGCGACGACCGGCGGCAATTTGCTCCAGCGGACGCGCTGCTATTATTTCTACGACACCGCGACCGCGTGCAACAAGCGCGAGCCCGGCACCGGCTGTTCCGCGGTCGGCGGGTTCAACCGCGTGCTGGCGGTGCTCGGCACGTCGGACCATTGTATCGCGACGCATCCCGGCGACATGCCGGTGGCCATGCGCGCGCTCGACGCGACGATCATCACGCTCAAGGCGGACGGCGACAAGCGGCGGATCTCGATCCACGATTTCTACCGCCTGCCCGGCGATACGCCGAATATCGAGACGGTGCTGGAGCCCGGCGAACTCATCACCCATGTCGAGCTGCCCGCCCCGCCGAAGGGCAAACAGACCTATCGCAAGGTGCGCGACCGCGCGTCCTACGCCTTCGCACTCGTCTCGGTCGCCGGCGTGGTCAGCGTCGAGGACGGCAAGATCGCTTCGGCGGCGCTAGCCTTCGGCGGCCTCGGCCCGATGCCGTGGCGCAACCCGGCGGTGGAGGCCGCACTGGTCGGCAAGGCACCGTCCGACGCGCTGTTCAGCGAAGCCGCCGATATCCTGCTCGCCGATGCCAAGGGCTATGGCTCGAACGACTTCAAGATCCCGCTGACGCGCCGGGTTCTGATCGCCACGCTGCGCGACCTGACGGGAGAATGAGTATGTTCGGTTTCGGCAAGGGCGACACCAATTCGCTCACGATGAACAAGGCGCATCCGGACAGCCTGCTCGACCGCGGCGTGCAGGACGTGATCGGCAAGCCGCTCGACCGCGTCGACGGCCCGAAGAAGGTGTCGGGCAAGGCGACCTATGCGGCGGAATATGCGCTCGACAACGTCGCCTCCGGTTATCTCGTGCGCGCCACGGTCGGCGCGGGCAAGATCAGGCACCTCGACGCGGAAGCCGCCAAGGCGATGCCCGGCGTGATCGACGTCATCACCGACTATGCGAGCTTCATCCGCAACCCGCAGCAGGGCGGCGAGACGAGCGCACCGACGCAGGGCGTCGAGGACGTCGCCTATCACGGCGAGATCATCGCGATCGTCGTCGCCGAAGGCTACGAGATCGCGCGCGACGCGGCGCTCCGCATCACGGTCGACTATGCCCCCGCCGAGGGCCGCTACAGCTTCCTCGCGCATCGCGAGGAAGCGGAAAAGCCGAGCGCGCAGCAGATCCCGCCCCACCACAAACAGGGCAACGTCGACAAGGCGATGGGCGAGGCCGCGTTCGCGGTCGACGTCACCTATACGACGCCGAGCCAGAATTCGGCTGCGATGGAGCCCCACGCCAGCCTCGCGGTGTGGGAAGACGGCGCGCTGACGCTGTACGGCTCGTACCAGATGCCCTCGTCGGACAAGCAGCAGCTCGCCAAGGCGCTCGGCGTCTCGGCGGACAAGGTGCGGATCGTCGCCGCCTATGTCGGCGGCGGCTTCGGCTCGAAGCTCGGCATCGCGCCCGAGAGCGTCGCCGCGGCGATCGCCGCCAAGCGCCTCAACCGGCCGGTCAAGGCGGTGATGGCGCGCCAGCAGGTGTTCGACGCGACCGTGCGCCGCTCGAACACCGAACAGCGGATGCGCCTCGGCGCGACCGCCGAGGGCAAGCTGACCGCGATCGGCCACGAGACGCTCGTGTCGAACCTGCCCGGTGAGGATTATTTCGAGCCCGCCGGCGTCTCGACGCACTTCCTCTACGACGGCGAGAACCGGCTGATCACGCACGACATCGTCCGGCTCGACTGGATGCTGGCGGGATCGATGCGCGCGCCCGGCGAGGCGGTCGGGCTGATCGCGCTGGAAGGCGCAATGGACGAACTGGCGGAGAAGATGGGGATCGATCCGATCGAACTGCGCCGCCGCAACGAGCCCGAGCAGGATCCGGAAAAGAAGATCCCCTATTCGTCGCGCGCGTTGATCCCCTGTCTCGAGCGCGGCGCCGAATCGTTCGGTTGGTCGCGACGCAAGCCCGCCGGCACCGACCGGCGCGGCGACTGGCTGTACGGCATCGGCGTCGCCTCGGCGGCGCGCTCGAACCAGTTGCTCAAGTCGGCGGCCAAGGTCTCGATCGATGGCCAGGGCAAGGCGCATGTCGAAACCGACATGACCGATATCGGCACCGGCACCTATACGATCCTCGGCCAGATCGCCGCCGAGATCCTCGGCCTGCCGCTCGAGGACGTCATCGTCCATCTCGGCGACACCGATGCGCCGCCGGGCGCCGGCTCTGGCGGGTCGTGGGGCGCGAGCTCGTCGGGCTCGTCGGTCTATCTCGCCTGCGAGGCGCTGCGCGGCCAGATCGCCAAGGCGATGGGCGTCGACGAAGGCGCGATGACTCTGAAGGACGGCCGCGTGATCGCCGACAACCGCAGCGTGCCGCTCGCCGAACTGGTCGGCGAAGGCATGGAGGCGACCGGCGAAATCTCGCCCGGCAAGCAGGAGAAGACGTTCAACCAGGCGAGCTATGGCGCGCATTTCGCCGAGGTCGCGGTCAACGTCGTCACCGGCGAGGTGCGGGTGAAGCGCATGCTCGGCGTGTTCGCGGCGGGGCGTATCCTCAATGAGAAGACGGCGCGCTCGCAATGCCTTGGCGGCATGACCTTCGGCATCGGCTGCGCGCTGACCGAGGAGCTGGTCCACGATCCCCGCAACGGCAAGATCGTCAACCGCGATCTCGGCGAATATCACCTGCCGGTGAACGCCGACGTGCCGCAGCTCGAGGTCGAGTTCCTGTACGAACGCGACATCGAGGCCAATCCGCTGCACGCCAAGGGCCTCGGCGAGGTCGGCATCTGCGGCGCGGCGGGGGCGATCGGCAATGCGATCTACAACGCCACCGGCGTGCGCGTCCGCGACTTTCCGCTGACGCTCGACAAGCTGCTGGAGGGCCTGCCGGCGGTGTGAGGCATCCCGTCACCCCGGGCGTGTTCGAGACCTTTTCGAAAGTCGCCCAGTGCTCCTGAGAACGCAGGAGCCCAGGAGTCCCGAGCGACATAAGACGTTGTTTTTTTGGGCTCTGGGCTCCTGCTTTCGCAGGAGCACTGGGCTACTCCACCGGTGATGCGGACTTTCGCAGAGTTTTCGACCTGTCCCGGGGTGCCACTCCCTCTTTCCCACCGGGAGAAGAAGCGGGACCCCGGCTCAAGGCCGGGGTGACGAGTAACGGGACGGCTCATCCCACCCTTCACCCTGCCTGCCCCGCATCCTACATCACCCCCACCCCGTCCGGGGGAGAGGATTGACGCGATGAACGAGATGACGATGGATCGCGCCTACCGGCCCGCCGGGCTGGCGCAGGCGCGGCAGGGCCTGCTCGGCGCGTCCGTCCCGCGCATCGAGGGGCCGGCGAAGGTCAGCGGCACCGCCACCTACGCCTATGAGGGCGCGGAGGCCGGCACCGCCTATGCCGCGATCGTCGGCGCGCCGGTCGGCAGCGGCCGGATCACCGGCGTCGACTCCGCCGCCGCCGAGGCCTTGCCCGGCGTGCTCGCGGTCATCCACGGCGACCCGCGGATGGTCACCGGCGGCAGCAATTCGCAAGGCATAGCGCACAGCGGCACCGACCAGATCTTCCATTACGGCCAGCCCGTCGCGATCGTCGTGGCGGAAGACCAGACGATCGCGCGCGACGCCGCCGCGCTGGTCGTCGTCCATGCCGAAGCCGGCGACGGCCGCTTCGACCGCGAGGCGCAGCGGGTGCAGCGCGACCACGATATCGGTTTCCTGAAACCGGTCGACATCGGCGATCTCGACGCCGCGCTCGCCGCCGCGCCGGTGGTGATCGACCGCAGCTATACGACGCCGGTGCATTTCCCCGCCGCGCTCGAACCCCATGCCAGCACCGTCGCGTGGGAGAACGGCAAGCTGCTGGTGCGCACCAGCAATCAGGTGATCGGCGGCGCCCGCGGCACGATCGCCAAGGCGCTCGGCCTCGCCAAGGACGACGTGCGCGTGCTCGCGCCGTACGTGGGCGGCGGCTTCGGCGGCAAGACCGGCGTCGGGCCGGAGGTGATCCTCGCCGCGATCGCCGCCGAAACGGTCGGCCGACCGGTCAAGATCGCGCTGCCACGCGCGCAGACCGCCTATCTCGTCCACCACCGTTCGGCGACGACGCAGCGCGTCCGCATCGGCGCCACCGAGGACGGCCGCATCACCGCCTTCGCGCATGAGGGCGTCGCATCGCAGAACGACGATGCCAGCTTCCTCGAACCGATCCCGTTCGGCTCGCTGCCGCTCTATGCCGGCGAGGCACGGCGCTTCCGCACCGATCTGGTCCGCGTCGACCTGCCCGCCACCGGCGCGGTACGCGCGCCGGGCGAGGCGATCGGCACCTTCGCGGTCGAATGCGCGATGGACGAACTCGCCGAACGGCTCGGCCTCGATCCGGTCGAGCTGCGCCGCCGCAACGAGCCCGAGGCCGATCCGGTCAGCGGCAAGCGTTTCTCGACGCGGCGGATGCTCGATTGCTACGACGAGGGCGCGCGCCGCTTCGGCTGGGCGGAGCGGCGCAGGCGGCGTGAGGGCGACTGGCTGATCGGCCACGGCATGGCGGCGGCCTTGCGCGGCAATTTCACCGTCAAGGCGGAGGCGCGGGTGACACTCGGCGCCGACGGCCGCGCGACGGTCGCGTGCGACATGACCGATATCGGCACCGGCACCTATACGATCCTGGCGCAGACCGCGGGCGAGATGCTCGGCCTGCCGGTGGCATCGGTGGCGGTGACCATCGGCGACACCGATTTCCCCGCCAGCGCCGGCTCGGGCGGCTCGTTCGGCGCGGGCAGCGCCTGTTCGGCGGTGGTGCTCGCCTGCGAGGACATCATCGCCGCGCTCGCGTTACGCATGAACGCATCCCCCGAGGAACTGACGCTGCACGACGGCTATGTCGTCGCGGGCGGGCGCAGCGTCGCGCTCGCCGATCTGCTCCACGGCGAACCGATCGTCGCCACCGGCAAGACCGGCCCCGGCGCCGAGACGCAGGCGACCAGCCAGGCGAGCCACGGTGCGCATTTCGTCGAGGTCGCGGTCAACGCGATCACCGGCGAGGTCCGCGTACGGCGGATGCTCGGCGTGTTCGACGTCGGCCGCGTGCTCAACGCCAAGACCGCGGCGAACCAGCTCATCGGCGGCATGGTCTGGGGCCTGTCCTACGCGCTCGGCGAGGAAGCGGTGGTCGACACGCGCAACGGCCATTTCGTCAATCCCGACTTCGGCGAATATCATGTCGCGGTGAACGCCGACGTGCCGCAGATCGAAGTGCATTTCGTCGAGGAGATCGACGACAGCGCCAACCCGGTCGGCGCCAAGGGGGTCGGCGAACTCGGCATCTCCGGCGCGGGCGCGGCGGTGGCCAATGCGATCCACGACGCCTGCGGCGTGCGCGTGCGCGACTTCCCGGTGACGCTCGACAAACTGCTGGCAGGATTGCCGGATCTCTAACACCGCCCTCCTCCGTTCGCCCTGAGCTTGTCGAAGGGCATTGAGACCCACCGTACTTCGACAAGCTCAGCACGAACGGGTGTGATGCCCGGCGGGTGCCAAGGAAGACTGACATGGCCGAAAACGATTCCGTCCTCACCGCCGCCCGCCACTGGCAGGGCGAGCCGCTCGCCCTCGCGACGGTGGTCTCCACCTGGGGCAGCGCGCCGCGCCCGCGCGGCAGCCATATGCTCGTCCATGCCGACGGCCGCTTCGAAGGCTCCGTCTCCGGCGGATGCGTCGAAAGCGACATCCTCCAGACCGCCGCCGAGGTGATCGCCGGCGCCCCCTTCCAGCTCAAGCGCTACGGCGTCGCCGACGATGCGGCATGGGAGGTCGGCCTGCCCTGCGGCGGCGAGATCGCGGTGATGGTGCAACCGGTATCGGCGACGGGCTTCGACCCCGAATTGTTCGACCGCATCGCCGAGGCGCGCGAGCGCGGCGAGGCGCTCACCGTCACCACCGACCTCGCCACCGGTCACAGCGACCTCAAGCCACTGGAAACCGGTGAGGTCTTCGCCAACCGCTACGATCCGGCACGGCGGCTGCTGATCGTCGGCGCGGTGCAGATCGCGCAGGCGCTCGCCGAACTGGCGCGCACGCTCGGCATCGCCACGACGGTGATCGACCCGCGCGCGCGCTTCCTCACCGAGGAGCGCTTCCCCGGCGTGACGCTCGACGACCGCTGGCCCGACGAGGCGATCGAGGCCTTAAAGCCCGGCCCCGCCACCGCGGTCGTGACGCTCAGCCACGACATCAAGATCGATGATCCGGCATTGATCGCCGCGCTCGCGACCAACGCGCCGTATGTGGGCGCGCTCGGCAGCCGGCGCAGCCATGCGGCGCGGCGCGAACGGCTCGCCGCCGCCGGCCTGAATGCGGAGCAGATCGACCGGATCGACGCGCCGGTCGGCATCGATATCGGCGCGATCGGCCCGTCCGAGATCGCGCTGTCGATCGCGGCGGCGATGGTGGGGGCATTTCATGATCGCGGCTGAGGATTGCGTCCTGGTGCTGCTCGCCGCGGGGCGGTCGCGCCGGATGGGCGATATCGGCAGCAAGCTCGACGCGCCGTTCCTCGGCCGGCCGCTCGGGCTGCACGTTGCGGTGGCGCTCGAGGACATGCCGTTCCGCGAGCGCGTCGCCGTCGTCGGCCGCGCCGAATGCGATTATGCCGCGCACGGCTTCACGATCGTGCGCAACGACGACCCCGATCAGGGGCTCAGCCGGTCGCTGGCGCTCGGCGTCGACTGCGCGCGCGCGCGCGGCGTCAAGGCGGTGGTGGTGGCGCTCGCCGACATGCCGCGGGTGACCGCGACGCACATTTACCAGTTGCTCGACGCCGCCGACGACGAGAATGCCATCGTCGCATCGAGCGACGGCCGCGCCCCCAAGCCGCCCGCGGTGTTCGGCGCAGGCCGGTTCGATGCGCTCGTGGGGCTGGAGGGCGATGCCGGCGCCCGCGAGATGGTGCGCGCGGGCAAGCACGTCGTGACGACCCCCGCCGAGCTGATCGACGTCGACACGCCCGAGGAACTGGAGCGCTTGCGCGAACTGGTCGGCGCGCCGGAAGCCTATACCCGGCGGGGCCGGCAGTCGGTCGGCTGACGCCGCCTCCCCGTCGTCATCCCCCATATGTCATCCCCGCGCAGGCGGGGATCCATACGCGCAGGCCGGGCGGCTCTTGCGCAGCGTCAGCGTCTATGGATCCCCGCCTTCGCGGGGATGACGAAAAGGAATGGGGTCGGAGGTCACCGCCCACAGCATCGGACGGCAACCAGACACGTTCGCCATCCGACCGAACATCGCCCTGTCGGGGTCTGTCCTACACCCCCGCCGCCTTGCTAGACGCCGAATCCGCGCTCTTTCTCATCGGTGCAAAAACGGAAACGATAGGAGACGATCGTTTCCATTCAGGTGTCCATCTTGTCCATGTTCGGCGCCTAAGTCATTCATGCCGCAGCGCATCGATCGGATTGAGCGCCGCCGCGCGTCGCGCCGGAAAATAGCCGAACACCACCCCGATCACCGCCGAGATCGCGAAGGCGATGATGTTGATCTGCGGATCGAACGTCCACGGCACCTGCATCAGCGGCACCAGCGCGAGGATCACCCCCTGCGCGATCACCAGCCCGATGATCCCGCCGAGGCACGACAGCGCCACCGCCTCGACGAGGAACTGGAGCAGCACCTCGCGCGCGACCGCGCCGATCGCGAGGCGGATGCCGATCTCGCGCGTCCGCTCCGTCACCGACACCAGCATGATGTTCATGATGCCGATGCCGCCGACGACCAGGCTGATCGCCGCCACCGCCGCGACGATGCGGGTGAGCAGCGTCGTCGTGCCGGTCAGCGTGTCGGAAATCTGCTTGGTGTCGAAGATGTTGAAATCGTCGTCGCGCGCCCCGGTGATATGCCGCCGCTCGCGCAGCAGATCGGTGATCGCGCTCTGGACATTGCTCGTCTGGTAATCGGTGTCGACGCCGACCAGCATCAGCCGCACGTCGCGGTTGCCGGTGAAGCGGCGCTGCACCGTCTTGATCGGCATGACGACGACATCGTCCTGATCGCCGAACCCGCCCTGCCCGCGCGTGCTGAGCGCACCGATCACGTCGCAGCTCACGTTGCCGAGGCGGATGCGCGCGCCGATCGGGTCGCCGCCGCGGAACAGGTTCTGGCGCACGGTATTGCCGATCAGGCACACCGCCTTGCCCGCCTCCTGTTCGGCCGGCGTCCAGTAGCGGCCCGACACCAAAGGCCAGGGCTGGACGGTGAGGAAGGCGCTGGTGGTGCCGTTGATCGTCGTCGACCAGTTGGCGCCCTCGTAGATCGCAGTGGCCGAGGCGCTCGCCTGCGGCGCGACCGCGGTGACGCCGGCGATCTGGTTGGCGATCGCCTCGACGTCCTCGGGCTTGAAATTGGGCGGCTGCGGGCCGCCGCCGCCGCGGCCGAAGCCCTGACCGGGACGGATCTGGAGGATGTTGCTGCCGAGCGCCGAAATCTGCTGCTGCACCGCGGCGGTGGTCGCCTTGCCCAGCGTCACCATCGTCACGACCGCGCCGACGCCGATGACGATGCCGAGGATGGTCAAGAACGAGCGCAGCAGATGCCGCCGGATCGACCGCAGCGCGAGGATGAGCGTGGTGCCGAGCATCTAGGCCTCCACCGCCGCGCCCTGCCGGTGCTGCGCCTCGATCTTCTCGACCAGCCCGTCCTTGAAATGGATCACCGTCCGCGCAAACGCCGCCATATCGGGTTCGTGCGTCACCATCAGCACGGTGATGTTGCTCGTCCGGTTGAGGTCGGTGAGCAATTCCATGATCTCCACCGAGCGTTCGCTGTCGAGGTTGCCGGTCGGCTCGTCGGCGAGCAGCACGTCGGGCTGGGTGACGATCGCGCGTGCGATCGCGACGCGCTGCTGCTGGCCGCCCGACAGTTCGGCGGGCGTATGGTCCCACCAGCGATCGAGCCCGACCTTTTCGAGCGCCGCCATGCCGAGGTCGCGGCGCGTCTTCTTGTCCTCGCCGCGATAGAGCAACGGCAGCTCGACATTCTCGAGCGCGCTGGTCCGGCTGAGCAGGTTGAACCCCTGGAACACGAAGCCGAGGTAGCGGCGGCGGAGCAACGCCCGCTGGTCGCGGTCGAGCGTCTGGACGGGATGGCCGCGGAACAGGAAGGTGCCCGCCGACGGCACGTCGAGACAGCCGAGGATGTTCATCGTCGTCGACTTGCCCGACCCCGACGGCCCCATGACAGCGACGAAATCGCCCGCCTGGATATCGAGGTCGACGCCCTTCAACGCCTGGAACTGCGTCGCCCCGGTGCCATAGACCTTGGTGACGTCGCGCATCGTGATGATCGGATCAGGCACGATGCCCTCCCCGCTCCGCGCCCGCCGGGCGGGCGTTACTGGCCACCCGCGCCACCCTGCCGGCGCTGGCCGCCGCCGCTGCGCTTGCCCGCACCCGCGCCCTCGTTACCGCTCGACAACTGACCGGTGATAACCTGCTGACCCGGCTTGAGATTGCCACTCAGCACCTCGGTCATCGTGCCGTTGGTGTCGCCAGTGGTCACCTGCACGGGCTGCGGCTTGCCCTCGGCGTCCTTGACGTAGATCGTCTGCGACGCGCCGCGGCCGAGCGTCGCGGTCCGTTCGGGCCGGTCGCGGCGCGGGCGGAAGGTCAGCGAGCCGGCGATACCGCCGCTCGATCCGCCCGCCCCCGCCGCGGCGGGCTTGAAGCGCAACGCCGCATTGGGGACGAGCAGCACGTTCTGCTTGTCCGACGTGACGATATCGGCGGTCGCGGTCATCCCCGGACGCAGTTGGAGCGAAGGATTGGCGACGGTGAGATCGGCGGCATAGCTCACCACCTGCCCGGTCGTCGACGTCGTGCTGGTCGTCGTCGAGGTCGAACTCGCCGAGCTGACGGTCAGGTTCGAGCCGAGATCGACGCGCGTGATCGTCGCCGGAAAGGTGCGGCCGGGAAAGGCGTCGACGGTGAAATTGGCCTTCTGCCCGACCTTGACCTCGCCGACGTCGGCCTCGTCGATTGCGACCTCCAGCTTCATCTTGCTGAGGTCCTCGGCGATGACGAACAGCGTCGGCGTGTTGAACGAGGCGGCGACGGTCGCGCCCGGATCGATCTGGCGCGCGAGCACGACGCCGTTGACCGGCGAGCGGATGATTGCACGCGCCCGCTGCGTCTGGTTCTGCGCCAGCGCCGCCTGCGCCGCGGCGACGTTCGCCTGCGCCACCTTCAATGCGGCGACGCTGCGCTGGTAATCGGCGCGGCCGGTCTGGAGCTCGGTCCCCGACGGCACCCGGCCGTTGGACAGCTTGTAGACCTCCTCCAGCCGGGCGAGCTGCGCACGGCTCTCGGCGACGGTCGCCTGCGCCTGATTGACCTGCGCCTGATTGGCGGCGATCTGCGCCTGCTGCTGGCGGATCTGGTCGTCGATCTGTTGCGGATCGATCAGCGCGAGTGGCTGGCCGGCGCTGACGCGGTCGTTGACGTCGACCACCACCTTGGTGACCAGCCCGGAAAGCTGCGACCCGACCGTCACCTGATTGGTCGGCGCGAGCTTGCCCGTCGCCGAGACGGTGACGGTGAGGTTGCCGCGTTCGGCTGCCTGCGTCGCATAGCCCGCTTCCGCCTTCGGCCCGAAGCAGCTCTTGAGCAGCAGCGCGAGCAGCACCACGCCGATCGCGACGAACACCCATTTGATGTAACGCCGCCATGCCGGCACCGGCTTTACGCCGAGAAAGTCGTCGATCGGTTCGGCCATCAGCGGGTCTCTGACACGGGAGTTCGGGAGGTGCGCTCGGGCGCCTGCGGGACGACGCTCGCGTCCCAGCCGCCGCCGAGCGCATTGTAGAGCGAGACCAGCGCGGTCGCCTGATCGGACCGCGCCGAGGTCAGGCCGTTCTGCGCGGAGAGCAGCGCCGCCTCCTGCTGGTTGAGCGTCGTGAAATCGGTGAGGCCGCTGCGATACTGGCTGCGCGCGAGGATCGCGGAGGCATTGGCGGCGTCATAGGCGATGCGGAACTGCGTCTCGCGCTGGCGCGCGGCATCGAGCGCGACGATCGCATTCTCGATATCCTCGAGCGCGGTCAGCACCGTGCCGCGATAGGCGGCGAGCGCGGCGTCGGCCGCCGCCTCGTTCGATCGCACCTGGCTGCGCAGCCGGCCGCCGTTGAAGATCGCCTGCGTCAGCCCGGCGAACAGGCTGCCGGTGATTGCATCGCCGAGGCTGCCGATGCCGGTCGCATTGGTGTTGATATTGCCGCTGATCGCCAGCGCCGGATAGAGCTGCGCCTTGGCGACGCCGATCTGCGCGGTCGCCGACGCCAGCGAGCGTTCCGCCGCGCGGACGTCGGGCCGGCGGCGCAGTGCATCGGCGGGGATGCCGACGCCGACCGTCACCGGGCCGCGCGGGATCGGCCTTGCCGCCGCCAGTGCGCTGCGCAGCGCACCCGGTGCCTGCCCGGTCAGCACGCCGAGCCGCGCAACCGCGGCGGCATATTGCTGCTCGATCTGCGGCACCGTCGCGGCGGTCTGCGCGCGCTGGCTGCGCGCCTGCTCGACGTCGACCGACGAGACCAGCCCGGCCTGCACGCGAAACCCCGCGATCTCCAGATTGTCGTCCTGGATGGCGAGGCTGGCGCGAGCATTGGCGAGCTGCGCCTGATAGGCGCGGGCGAGCACGTAATTGGTCGCCACCTCGCTCTCGACGGTGAGCAACGTCGTCGCATAGTCGAAGCCGCTCGCCTCATATTGCGCGCGCGTCGCCTCGACGGTGCGGCGCACCTCGCCGAACAGGCCGAGCTGATAGCTCGCCGACAGGCCGGCGGAGAAGCTGTTGGTGCCGCCGCCGCCGGTGTCGACCACGGTGCCGTCGGGCAAGGTGAACGAACGGCCGCCGCCGCGCAGATTCTCGTTACGCTGATAGCCCGCCGAACCGGATAGCGTCGGCAACAGCGAGGCGCGGCTCTGCACCAGCGATTCGCGTGCCTGCCGCAGCCGCGCGATCGCCTGCGCGACATCGGTATTGGCGAGCCGTGCCTGGTCGACGAGCTGGCCGAGCACCGGATCGTCGAAGTTCGACCACCAGCGGGTAAGGTCCTCGGCGGTCTGCTGCGCCGGCACCGAATAGGCATCGGGCACGCCGAGATCCGCGGCGCTCTTCGGGTGATAATCGGGGCCGACGGTACAGCCGGCCAGCGCGGCGGTCACGAGCAACAGGACGGGAACACGGGCCATCGCCGTATCGTGTGGCCAACACACTGCGGCGTCCAGCCTTTTTGTGTCGCAATGTGTGTCGCCGGAATGTCCGCGCGGACACATGCGCGCGCCCTACCGGCCGGTGAAGACCGGCTTGCGCTTCTCGAGGAAGGCGATGCCGCCCTCATGCGAATCCGCCGAGCCGCGCGCCTGCCGCTGCGCATCCGCCTCGGCAGCGAGCGCGCTGGCATAATCGCTTTCCAGCGCCCGCCCGAGCGCACGCCGCATCAATCCGAGCGCACGCGTCGGCCCGGCCGCGAGCCGCGTCGCCAGCGCCAGTGCCTCGGCGTCGAGCGCGTCGTCGGCGACGACCTTGTGGATCATTCCCCAGTCGAGCGCCTTCGCGGCGGGGACGCGCTCGCCGAGCAGCATCATCTCGGTGGCGCGGGCGCGGCCGATCAGCCGCGGCAGCATCCAGGTCGCGCCGCCATCGGGAATGAGGCCGATGTTGACGAAGGCCTGGAGGAAATAGCCGGTATCGCTCGCGACGCAGAAATCGGCGGCAAGCGCGAGGCTGCACCCGATCCCCGCGGCGGGGCCGCGCACCGCGCTGACCACCGGTACCGGAAGGTCGAAGAGTGCCGCGATCGTCGGATTGTAATGGTCGGTGAGCGCCCCATGGGTCGCCTCACCGGGATTGTCGCCGCCGAGCGCACCGCCGGCGACGTCGGCGCCGGAGCAGAACGCCCGCCCCGCCCCGGCGATCAGAACCGCGCGCGCGCCGCCGAGATCGCCGAGCGCGTCGCGCAATTCGTCGAACAGCGCCGGCGGTGCGGCGTTGAGGCGGTCGGGACGATTGAGGGTCAGGACGCGGACGTCACCGTGCGACTCGGCCAGAATATGCTGGTAGGTCATGTTGCGCCCCTCTCCTGCCGTCATACCGATCTTCCCGGCACCGGCCTCGTTAACCGCGACCGCTACCCGGCATCGGCGAGCGTGGCAATGCGTCGGCCGGTGCGGCCGGAACAGCCCGGCCCCGGCGCCCTGATGCGAGACGCAACGTCATTTGGACGCGGCGGCCATCACGCATCCGAACGCACCAGTTTGATATCGCGGTCGGCTGCCCAGCCATGGACGTCCTCACGACGAAGGGCAGTGGCCATCAGTTCGGGAAACTGGTCCGGCGTACAGGCGAACACGGGAATGCCCAGCGCCGCCACCTGCGCCGCAAGAGCAGGGTCATAGGAGGGGCGGCCACTGTCGGTCAGTGCGAGGAGCACAATGACGTTGACGCCCGATATCGTCAGCCGCGCGAGCCGATCGACCAGCGCATCGGCATCGCCGCCCTCGTACAGATCGGTGATCAATACGAGATGCGCCTTGGCCGGCCGCTCGATGCGATCCTCGCAATATGCGACGGCACGGTTGATGTCGGTGCCCCCGCCGAGTTGGACGCCGAACAGCACCTCGACCGGATCCGCCAGTTCCTCGGTCAGGTCAACGATCGCCGTGTCGAAGCAGACGAGCCTCGTGGCGACGACCGGCAGCGACGCCATCACCGCGGCGAAGATCGAGGCGTAGACCACCGAAGTCGCCATCGAACCCGACTGGTCGACGCACAGGATGACCTCGTCCAGATCGACGATGCGCCGCTGCCGGCGCACGAAACCGATGAGTCGCTCCGGCACCACCGTCCGATGCATGGGCTGATAGGTTGCGAGATTGGCGTGGATCGTGCGCGGCCAGTCAATATCGGCGAAACGCGGCCGGTTGGTCCTGCGCGAGCGGTCGAGTGCGCCGCGGATCGCATTCGCCGTGCGCACCTCCAGCAACGTCATGAGCTCCGCGACGACCTTCGCGATCACCGCCCGTGCGGTGTCCCTGGTCCTGTCCGGCATCACCCCGCGCAGCGCGACCAGATCGGCGACAAGCCCGACATCGGCTTCGACGGTCGCCAGAAACTCGGGTTCGAGCAACATCTGGCGCAGCCCCTTGCGCTCGAACGCATCCTTCTGGATCACCTGAACAACCGGCGTGGGGAAGAATTGGCGGATGTCGCCGAGCCATTTGGCGACACGCGGCGCCGAACCGCCGAGCCCGCCCCGGCCCTTCCTGCCGTCCTCGCCATCACCATAAAGCGCGGACAATGCGTCAGATAGGCGGCGATCGCTTTCGGACAGCGGCGACGCCCCGCCCCCGCCGTCCTCGACACCCAAAGCCAGCATCCAGCGGCGGCACCGTTCGTCCTCGCTCATCGCGACGCTCCCGTCATCAACGCGATGACGCGCGTCTCATGTGCCGGCCATATCGCCGCGGCGCCCGGCAGCAGCCGATAGCCGCGCGCGGCCGTGCCGGACCGGCCGAGCACGACGTCTATCAGCCGGCGACGCTCGTTCCGGTCGAGCGCGGCGAACACCCGCCGGAACAGCGGCAGGTTGGCCACGAACGTATGCTCGTCCAACCCGACGAGCCAGCCATCGACCGCCTCGCGCAACGCCGTATCATGGAGAAGCCGCTGCCCCGCGCCTTCAAGAAAGCCTTCGAAAAAGCCAGCGGCGTCGGCGACAGGCAATGCCGGCGACAGCATCCGGGCGAGCAGCCCGGCGGCTTCGTCGGCACCGAGCACCTCCGCTTCGTAGAGCAGACGGGCAGCGACGCCCGCGATCAGCCGCGTGACCTGCCCGTCGTCGCACAACCGGCGCAACGACGCGTGCCAGGTGGCGACGATATCGGATGCAAGCTGCGCCAGCTGAATCGCGCCATCCGCCGCAACGACTGCATCGCGCAGGGTCGCCGCCGCATCGGCATCCAGATTGCGCGCCGCATAGGGAAAGGCGAACGCCGCCTGCACCGCGATCCGCGGCATCAGTCCGGCGAGATGCTCGACCGTTCCGGATCTTGCCTCGCCATAGCGGAGGACGTCGGCCATCGGCGGCAGCGCCGCGAGCAGCGCCTGCCCGTCGCTGGTCAAGGCGGCCCGCCGTTCGAGGAGCGTGATGCCCGCGTCGGTGGCGCCGGCCAGATCGGCGACCATCGCATCGCGCACGAGGGTGGCCAGTTTGGGAAGATCGGGCTGCGCTTGCATCGCCTCGCCGAGCCGCGCGGCGGCGGCGGCGGCGATCGTCGATCCATGGACGAGATTCTCGATCAGTCGCACGGCGAATTCGGGTTGCCAGGCCAGGATCCAGTTCTCGCGGAACGTCCCGCGGCTGCGGCCGGCATCGGCGAGGCGCCCCCAGGGCACGTCGAGCACGTTGAGCCGGTGGAGCAACGTGGAACGCGCCAGCCCGCTGTCGCTGCGCAGGTCGAGGGTCAGGGCGCGTTCCAGCGCCTCGGGCTTCAGTCGCGTGGCCTTTTGCTGACGCTGCAGATCCTCGATCAGCGGGGCAAGCGGCGTGTCTGCGGGGATCGACCCGACCGCGGAACCGATCAGCAATTCGGCGGAGATATCGTCCCATAGCGCATGTTCGCCATTGCACAGACAGGCGATCGCGGCTTCGCGCAGTTCCTCGAAACCGGGATGCGGGCGATCGCGCAGGGCAGCAAGCGCATGCCCCAGCCGCTGCGCTTCGATCACCGCGGCCGTCGAGACCGAATGGCCGCGCGCGCGCAACTCCCGTGCGATCCGCGCAAGCCATATCGCGTCGCGGTGACCGGAATGACGCGTGGCCCAGAGATGCGCGCACCAGCCGGGCGCGACCACGCCAGCACCATAGCCGCTCGCCCGGGCAAGACGAGGCGCGGTCCAGGGCGCCCATGTCGCCCTCGCCTTCGTCCTGGATCGCGCCTTCAGCAATGCGCGATCGGCGGTGAAGTTGATCTTGGCCGCCAATGCGGGGACGTGCCAGGCGCCGCACACCACCGCGATCGGGAGGTCGCTTTCCTTGGCGGCCCGGGCGATCTCGAGACGCATATGGGCTTCACGCGCGGCCTCATAGGCGGAGAGGGTTCCGGCCTCGCCGCGGAGCGCGGTCATCGCATCGGCTACCGCGGCGAAGACCGGCGTCGAGCCGGGATTTTCCTCGATGACATCGGCCCACCAGGATTCGCCGTCGGCATAGCCGGCGGCCGCTGCGAGCTGGCCGATCGGATCGCGGCCGATCGGATCGACGTTGGCCTCGGCCTCGGCTGCATCCGACTCTGCGCCGCCTTCCGAACCGCCTTGCCGGTCGCTGGCCGGCAGGTCGATGAAGCGGAGCGCGGCGTCATGCGCGACCGCCCAGCGCGCCGCCTGATATTCGGGCGAATAGTCGGCGAAGGGAAAGAAGCGGGCGTCGGCGGGATCATCCTCGGCATAGGTCAGCAACGCGACGGGCGTCACCATCGCCGGGTCGGCGAGCATCGGCAGCAGATGCGATGCATCAGCGGGGCCCTCGATCAACACCGTTCCGGGCTGGAGCGCGTCGAGCGCCTCCACCAGCCGCCGCGCCGAACCGGGACCGTGATGGCGGATGCCGAACAGCGAGACTGCCGCCACCATCGCGTCAGATCAGCTCGGACAGCGAGGCATAATAGTCTTCGAACCCCCGGCGTTTCTTGAGCACGGTCTCGAGATACTCGCCGAGCACCGCTTTGTCCTGCACGGGATCCTTCACCACCGCGCCGATCATGGTGGCGGCCAACGTCCCGGGCGTGAGCCGACCGTCGTTGAAGAAGGTCGCCTGGCTGATCCCGCCGACCATCACGCCGATCGCCTCGGCGGTGGACAACCCGCCCGAGGGCGACTTGAGCGCGACCTTGCCGTCCTCGGTCGACCCGGCTCGCAGTTCGCGGAAGATCGCGACCACCCGCGCCACTTCCTCGGCGACATTCCTGGGCGCCGGCAGGTCGAGGCTCTGCGCCATCTCGCCGACCCGCTTGACGATGATCGCCACTTCCTCCTCGGCACTGCCGGGCAGCGGCAACACCACCACGTTGAACCGCCGCTTGAGCGCCGAGCTGAGTTCGTTGACGCCCTTGTCGCGGTTGTTGGCCGTGGCGATGATGTTGAACCCGCGACGGGCATATACCGCGCTGTTCAGCTCCGGGATCGGCATCATCTTTTCGGAGAGCACGGTGATCAACGTGTCCTGCACGTCGGATCCCATGCGGGTCAACTCCTCCAGCCGGCAGAGCTTGCCCGCCTCCATGGCGCGCATCATCGGAGTGGCCACCAACGCCTCGCGACTTGGCCCGTGCGCGAGCAGCTGCGCATAATTCCAGCCGTAGCGGACCTGGTTTTCGTCGGTCCCGGCCGTGCACTGGATCACCATCGTCGAATCGCCCGCGACCGCGGCGGCGAGATGCTCGGACACCCAGGATTTGGCCGTGCCCGGCACCCCAAGCAGCAGCAGCGCACGATCGGTGGCGAGCGTCGCCACGGCCGTCTCGATCAGCCGCCGGTCACCGACATATTTGGGTGTGACCGGTGTGCCGTCGGCGGCGGTACCGCCCATCAGATAGGTGACCACCACTTTCGGCGAGAGCGCCCAGCCGGACGGGCGCCGATCGGCATCACCGGCGGCCAGCGCGGCGAGTTCACCGGCATAGATCGCCTCGGCGGGCAGGCGCAGCATCTCGCTCATTCGGTTGGTCTCCTGTCTTCGAGCGCAGCATTGATCCGCAGCATGTCGAGCCGCGGATCGGAGGCGATCAGCCCCGTCGCCGCCAGTCGTTCGAGCGCCTGCGCCGCCGCTGCGCGCGAGGCGAGCAGGCCCAATGCCTGGAGTTCGACCGCCTGATCGGCGTGCGCGGCATCGTCCGATCCGAGGGCGGCGAGCAGCGCCTCGCCCGCGGGAGTGGCGATCGCCTCGTCGATCCCGCCAGCGCCGCCCGCGACGATCAGTGCCATCGCAAAGCCGGCCCCCTTCGCGCGCAGCAGATAGATCGCGATCTGCCGACATTGCGCCGCGGTCAAGCGCGGCAGAAGCTGCATCAAAATGGTCAGATCGATCGCGGCTGCCGCCGTCAGCGCCGCCATGATCGTGGCGATGATCGCATCGGTCGCCGAGCGTGCCGCCATGGCCGCGCACAGCAAATCCACGTGCACCTCGCTCCCCCACGGCCAAGCCTCGGCAAGATCGGCCGGGGACAGGTCGAGCGCCCGCGCGAAGGCATCGAAGGACACCGTCTGGAAAAGCGCCGCGCGGCGATCCCGCTGCGCCGCGGTCTTCGCGGCCTGCGGTACGATCGCGTGGGTACGGCGCAACAGGCCCCGCGTTTGAAGGGAGAAAAACCCCGCTAGTTCGGTCGCATCCGCATCGGCGGCATCGCCATGACCCAGCCGCGCCAGCAGCGCTGCCGCCACCGCCTTCACGCGCGGCGCACGGTCGCTGGTCAGGCGTTCGAGCAACGGTCGATCGGCGTCGGACAGACCCGTCGCCATCGCCTCGGCGAACCGCAGGCGATGACCGGGCGCCTCGCCGCCGATCTTCTCCGCGAGCAGCCCGGCTGCCAGGGCGGGATCCTGCCGGCGCAACGCAGCGAAAGCGGCATGACGCATGGCCGGACCGAAGCTGTCCCAGCTCCCGGCATCAAGAACCTCCGGCCTGTCCGATCGCGATTGCGAGGCGTCGGCCCAATCCTGCCATGGCGCATAGACCTCGGGTATGTCCTCGCCCGGTCCGGGCATCCAATCGCCCGGATGAAGCGTCCAGCCCCGACCGTCGAGAAAGACGAGCAGGTGGCGGCGCAACGACGGCTCGCGCAGTGCCTGGAGCAGCCGCCGCACACGTGGCCGCAACGGCTCGGGAAACGGCGGCCGGGCAAGGGACGGGATGTCGCCGCGTGGCCGCACCTCGCCCGCGGGCTCGGCGACCGTCAGCGCTCCGAGCAATTGCCCGGACAACGCCAGCAGCCGCAATTCGGCTTCTCCGATGTCATCCCCCAGCGCATCGCGCCAGGCGGCGGGGGCGGCCGGTATCGCGCTGCCGCCGATCGTCCAGCGCGTCAGCACCGGGCCGAGCGCGTCGAGCAGGGTTTCAGCCATGGCCGATACGCCCCCAGGGCGTCCGCGCTGCGAGCATCTCCAGCCGGCGGCCCGACCAGAGCGCCGCGCTGCGCGTCAGCTCGGTGCCGGCGATCAACCCTTCCGCACCGCCCGCCAGCGGCAGCCGCGCGGTGCCTTCGCGCGGTAGCCACCATGACGTGCCGGCACGATCGAAGCCGATCCGTCCCGGCGGAAGCAGGATCGGTCGCTCCGCGGCCCATGGCTCGGCGAGCAACGGCGCGGCCAATGCTTCCTGCAACGGCGTATCCGCCGGCGGCCAGTCGAGCGACGGACCATCGACCAGCGCCGCCTCGCGCTGGATCAGCATGGCGCGCAGCGGGACGCGCGCAGGAAAGAACAGCAGCTCGCCGACGAACTGTTCGCCCGGGGTGAACACCGTCGCGCGCCGTCCGGCGCTGGCCGGAAAGAAATCGAGCAGCATCGCAAAACGGGGACCTTCGGTCAGGTTGAGCAGCCAGGTCGCCTGCGAGACCAGCCCGTCGCGGCGGGTACGGACCCGCTCCGCAAGCACGTCCCAGGCGGCGGTGACCCGCGGCACGGCCGGATCGGCCAGCAGGGTCTCGCGGCTTTCGGCCGACGCGACGGCGCGCCGCAGCTCCGGGTCGCGGGGATCGGCGCGGAAGGCCCGTGCGAGCAGCACCAGCCGCGCCAGTTCCACCACCGCGCCGCGCACCCGGTCGCCGGCCGGCAGCGCAAGCAATCGAGCGGGCAAGTCGTCCACATGGCCTGCCAATGCGGCTGCCTTGCCGTCGACCAGTCGCGCGCCGATGCGGCGACAGCGCACCGTCACGTCGTCGACGAAACCGGCAAGGCCGAGGCGAAGCTGGTCGCCTACCCATTGCTCGAGCGCGTCCAACGCGTCGCGGATCGCCCGCCCGGTCTCTTCCGCACGCCTGGCCCCGGCCGCCGCGCGTCGCGCCGCGGTCCTGGCGTCGGGAACCGCTTCAGGCTCGGCGATCCGGGCAGCGTGCAGGTTCTTGTCCGCCACCGGCATCAGGGGCTTGGGCGCTGCGGTCGAGCGTCGACGCCCCAGCCATTCGGTCACCCACGCGGGCGTCTCCGCAGCGGGAAAGGCAAGAAGCGCTTCTGCATACAGCCAGAACAATGCAAGAGCGTGTTTGCACGGGAATTTGCGCGAGGGGCAGGTGCATTTGCTCGCCAGGTCGCGCAGGTCGGCCATCACCCGATAGGGATTGGCGCCGGACCCGGCACATTCGCCCCAGATCAGCGCCGCGTCGTGACTCGTGCCGATGCCGGACCATCGTGCGGGCTTCGCGAGACCCGCCGCAGCCTTGAGCGAGGCCTGGTCGGCGGCAAGCTGTTCCACCGTCCTCAAGTCGATCACCACGCCGCCCTCGCCCCATTTGGCTCCGGATCCATGATAGAGAGCGATCGTGAGGTCTCAAACCGCATTCAGGGCGGCCTGCGGCCGAGGGGCGGCTGCGTCGTGGACGGCCGCCGGCCGGGATCCGCTCGATGGCGCCAAGCCGCGACGGAACGTCCGCGATCGCTTCAGCAACGCTCGGCAGTCGAGTGGACAATCGGGCCGGGCGGCACCCGCGCCGGATGCCGGTAAAAGGCGTCGGCGTTCAGATGATGCCGGCGCCCATACACCTGCCCGAGCAGCGCGTACAAAGCGGGATCGTAGGCGAGCAGATCTCGATCGGACAGGATGGACCGGCCGTCGATCACCGCCAGTTTGTTCGAATTCAACCAGAATTGCGTCCCTTCCGCCCAATATTCCGCAGCCGTGGTCTCGGCATATTCGCCCGTCCAGAGCCTCTGCCGCTTTGCTACGGCATATTGCGCGAGGATGCGGGCATAGAGACCGGGATCGGCGCGCTCGACGCCCGCCATGATCGCGTGCGAGAATTCGTGAACGAAGATGTTCTCGCCGAAATAGCCGGTATGCGGGATCGCCAGCAGATTTTCCTCAGCACCACTGGTCAATATGCCGCCCATGCCGCGCGCCCGGCCGTTCCAATAGTCGCGGTCGGTCAGGCGACCGATCCGCTCCTGATAATGCTTGCGCTCGCAGACGGTGAGCACGGGATCGTCGATTGTCGGTTTCTTCCAGTCCGCCTGTTCGGGCAGGTCCGTCGTTCCCTCCTGCTGCGCCATGATCGCGACGCGTTCGCCCATCGCGACGAGTGCGGCGTGGACATCGGGCCGGTGCGCGAGCATCTGAATCACGATGCGGCGCGCGCGGCGTAGCGCACGCCGGGATACCCTGGTCGACCCGGTGACGGGGATACCCTGCGCATCGAGATATCGTGCATAAAATGGGGCGAGCGCGAGGCGCGGCGGCGGCGGCGTTACCGGTGCGCACGCCGCCAGGACCGACAGTGAGACGGCGAGACTGACCGTCTCAAAGCGGATCCGGCCCGTCATCCCGCCTCTTTCCGGTGCATGCGACAACGCGGGATGGCGAACGGTGCGCGCGCCGGCAGACGGACGCGCCGCGCCGTGGGGCGCAAGCCCTCCGCCCACACGCCCGCCCCGGTCATCCTCCGCATGGCATCGCACTATTCGAATGGCCGTTCGTGTTGTAGTTGAGATCCTGACCTTGCTGTCCTGACGGCACCGACGTGCACACCGAGGTCGATCCCGTCAGCGGCGTCGCGCCGGTGAGAACCACCGTATAGGGGAAGGTATTCCCTCTCACCGCACCGGCCGGCTGCCAGCCGAGCGACTGATAGGCATAGGGCGTCGCCGTCACCACGAGATACATTCTGGTGTCGGGGGCCGCAGTCAGCGATACCGCCGTTCCGCTCGCCAGGCCGGCGACGCGACCCAGAGAGGAATAGCGCGGCGTGCCGTCGGCCGCGAGCGTGACGATCGCCCAGCGCCACGCCGCCGCATTGTCACCGGTCCCACCCCGCACCGCGGCGGTCACGGCCGAGTCCGTCTGCTCCGGCGAGAGCGGAATGATGTGCGTACCCCATTGCAGCAGCGGGCGCGTATCGGGCGATGCATAGGTGCCGGACGTACCGGTCGTCGCCAACGGCGTGAACAGTTTCGCCACATAACGGGTGTTGCGGATATCCAGCAACGCTTTCTGGTTGAGCAGATCGCCCGTCGCCAGCCGCGCACCATACCATCCCATGTCGTCGGCGAAACTGCGATAGCCGTCGGGATACACGCCCGCAGCCGTCGCCAGCCGGACGAGCGCCTCGGTCCAGTCCTCGGTCGAGGCGCCATTGGCGTTGCGCAGATTGCCGGTCCATGTCGACCAGAGGAACGGCCGGGTGTTATCCTTTTCGAACAGGTAGGATTTGAACGCATAGGCGCCGTAGCGCGAGGTCGACCATAATGGTCCGTTCTCCAGATTGCTGTAATAATAGCCCATATCGTTGTCGATCGTCGGCGACACGGTAAACGAAAGCCAGTTGGCGCCCGTCTCCCAGATCGGTCCGGCTTCCGTCTTGTCGCGGAACCCGCCGGAATAATATTGGATGGTGTGGCCGAACTCATGCGTGGTGACCGTCGAACCTCGCATGAGGTACGCGCTGCTCGCCGTGATCGCGTCGAGCGCCGAGGCCCGGCAATCCCGATTGTCACCATCGCGGATGAACGGCAGCCCGGTGCCGCAGATATACACGTTGATCTTCTTTTTCGTCGGTGCCGAGGCGTAAGGCATCGGCGCGCCGGCGATCACCTTCGCCAGGATCCAGCCATCCTCCAGCGTTTTGGCCGCCCCGGTGAGGAACGTCTGCCAATCGCCGCCCCGGTTGGCGATATAGGTATAGCTGAAATTGCCGGTCGCCGTCCCGTACAGGATGTTGAAATGCTGCGTCTCATACTGGCGGACCTCACCGCTAGCGATCTGCGCCGGGGTGACCCGCCCTTCCCGGCCGACATCGCTTGCGTAGGTCTCGCTGTCGGTGGGCAGCGGATGCCGATCGATCTGGTCGGCGACGTACCTTACATCGTCACCGGAAAAGGACGCGGTCTGATATTGGCGCCGACATCCATCGGTGAATTCGAAGATCGCCGTACGCCGCGAGAATTCGGTATCGAACCCATAGGCCTGGATGAGCCGCGCGGCAAAGGGCGCGCCGATGCGAACCCCCGCATTCGCCGGGGTTCCCTCATCCCTTCGCCTGTTCGTCGGCGTCCAAATCCGATAGCCGAGATCGCCCCACGGAAGCGCAACAGACCGCGACTGGCAGCCGAGAACGGTTGCGATGTCGTCCGGACCAGCGTTCGTGACGGGCGTATAGGCGTTGGCCGGGGCGCCCGGGGTGCCGGACGTAACAGTTTCGTCGCGCGATCCCGGCTGGTCCGACGTACCGCCCGTAGAGACTGCCGCCGCGGCGAAGACGATCGTAGCGGCCAGACCGGACGCCAGAATCACGGAAAATTGCTTCTTCATCGTTTCCCCCCGGGGTAGTTGCACACGCATCGATCGCTACGCCGTGAGCGATCCCGGACGTGTTGCCGGTACGTTCGACGGCATCGACCACATGGTTCCGCTTCGTCGGAAGCGGCACGGACGAAAGGTCATCCCCCCCGATCTCCGACGGACTCATCCACCGCGTTTTCCCCGGCAGCCTCAGGCGGCGCGCCCGAGACGACCGGCGCAGATGCGGCAACATAGCTGCCGCCGGTGACATGGCTGATCAACCAGCGCATCGTCACATTGATCTGGAAAAGACGGTGGCGAAGCTCCCCGAACACGTGGGGTTCGCGAGGAGCCAGATACAATTCCGTGGGCACGCCAGACTCCTTCAGTGCGCGATAGAGCATGACCGACTGCGCGGGCGGCACGCGGTGGTCGTTGGCCCCGGCGAGGATCAGCGTGGGGGTCCGGACCTTGTCGATCGTCGTGAGCGGTGAGTTGGCGAGATAGAGGTCGCGCCGCGCCTGCTCGCCGTAAGGCGGGGTGACGAACCATTCCTGTCGTTCCCAGCGGGTGTCCGATCCGAGATACATCGACGCCCAGTCGACCGCCCCGGCGCCGACCACCGCCGCCCTGAACCGGTCGGTGACGGTGATGAGCCGGGCGGTCATATGCCCCCCCGCGCTCCATCCCATCGCGCCCAGCCGGGCGGGATCGGCGACGCCGCGAGCGACGAGCTCGTCGACGCCGGACAGGACGTCGCGGTCGGCGAACCGGAAATAACCACCGTTCATCCCTCGCAGGAACTCATTGCCATAACCGGTGCCGCCGCGATAATTGACGCTCAGCGTAACGAAGCCCTCCGCCGCCAGCAGCGGCAGCGCGCGCCCATAAGAGAAGATGCCGAACTGATCGGCGGTGCGCGGACCGCCATGGCTCTGGACGATCAGCGGATAGCGTCGGCCCGCGACATAGCCGAGAGGATAGGTGACGAGGCCTTCCAGCACCTGCCCGCCCGGCCCGGTCCAGCGCAGCGCCTCCTGCCGCGGCAGCAGGAAGCGGCGCTCCAGCCCGTCGTTGAGATGAGAAAGTTGTAACGGCGGCGTGCGTCGCACGGGATCCAGCCGAACCACCTCCGCCGGCGCCTTCGCCGAGGCGCGCAGATAGACCAGCGTGCGGCCGTCGCGCGACACGCGCGGGGACGAGATCACGAAATCACCTATGTCCAGGTCGCGGACCACGCCGCCGGCCAGCGATACCGCGTGGAGTCCCGTACGCACCCCGTTCTGCGCGGTGAAATAGATCGCCTTGCCGCTCGCCGCCCATTCGGCGTTGCGGATCGCCCAGCGGCCATTGTCCGCCAGCATGCGGACCGTGCCGTCGGCAATGTCCAGCACGAACAGGCGGGTGTTGACCGTGGCGTAGCGCCCCTGATCCGCATTCGCCAGGAACAGGACCGTCTGCCCGTCGGGGGACAGGCGCACCTGCCGTTCCCGATAGTCGTTGCCGGTCAGCCGGCAAGGCGCCCCTGCCCCCGGATCGGACAACCAGAGTTCGGAGCGTGGCTGATCGTCGGACAGTTTCGACACGGCGCGCTCGAACACGATCCGGTCGCCGCGACCGGCGCTGTAACCGCGCACATCGAAGTCGCCGCCCGCAATCGTCGTGACGCGCCCCGACGCCACCTCCACCGCCTGCAATATCGCGCGATACCGCGGAATCTCGAAGGGGAACATGTCGTCCCCGGCCTTCATCCGGCTTTCGGTTTCGGCATCGTCCGAAGTGTTCGCGATGAAGAAGATCCGCCGGCCATCGATCGACCATTGCAGCGCCGACGCATCGGTCGGCAGCCGGGTCAGCCGTCGCGGCGCGCCGCCCGGCGCATGGAGATAGATCTGGTCGGCCCCGTCACCATCGCGCCTCGCGGTGAACGCCAGGCTGCGCCCGTCCGGCGACCAGGCGATCTCGCCGCGCAGGTCCTTCGCCTGTTCGGCCGGCCCCGTTCCGGCGATACGCCAGACCGTCGTGGTCATGCCGTTGCGCGCCCAGTTGGCCGAACGGACCTTGTACAGAACGGTGCTGCCGTCGGGGGACGGCAGCGGCGCCGCCGCGCTTGCCAGGGACAGCAGGTCGGTGGCCGTCATTCGGCGGGGCGCAGCCGGCTTTCCCGCGACCGCCGGGTGCGCCACGGCGATCGCTGCGGCCAGTATCGCGAGCAACAGGTGCGGCCGACCCGGTTTCACGTCCTTTACGTTCGAGACCGCACCGTCCGGGATACGCGGCTGGTCCGGCACGCCGCCGCCGCATGGCATTTCAGAGCCGCGCACGCAGCGGGAAGGCATAGTTGCGGGAAAAATACCGCACGTCATTAGGGACGTCGTACGATCCCCAGTAACTGCGGATACCGTCGCGGGTCAGGTTGGACGCCTCCAGGCCGATCGTCAGGTGTTTGTTGACGTCATAGTTGATCGCGGCATCCAGTCTTTCGATCGGGTCGCGGAACTGGTTCAAGTACGGATTCTGGCCATCGAGCCTCCATTGCCGTCGCGACTGCCAGTTATATGCGACCCGGACGTTCAAACCGCCCCGTTCAAAGAATCCGATCAGGTTGTACGTATACTTAGAGACGTCAAGGATGGGACCGAAGACGACAATGTCCTTGTCATCCTTGTCTTTGTCGAGCCAGCTCACGCGGGCGATCGCCAAGGTACCGTTGATCGAGGTGCCGAAGGACTTCAGGATCCCCGGCAGAAAGGTGAAAAAGGTGGTGAACTGTCCTTCGATGCCGCGATGGCGCCCGCTATTGACGTTATAGGGTCGGGTGACCAGCGTCGGAACATCGGGCATCTCGGGCAGATATTCCGGCAAAGTCCGGTTCGCGATCAGATTCTCCTGATTCCATTGCCACACGCCCAGGCTGGCCGTTCCGGTCGTACCGAAATACCATTCGAGCGACGCATCATATTTCTGAGTCGTAAATGGCTTGAGGTTCGGATTCCCCCCGGCCGCCCCACGGTTGGCCCCCGCTCCAATCTGTATATTCAAGGCCGGAGTGGTAAGGCCCACCTCCGGGCGCTGAACGTCATAGGTATAGGCGAGGCGAAGCTGTAGTTTCGGCGTGATGTGCGCGATCGCGTTGGCGCTCGGCAAAATGTCCAGGGCATTCCCTTGCGGATTGTACACCATATCGGTGTCCAACCACCGATTGTAGCCTTGATCGTCGATGATGAGCCGTTCGAGATGACGCCGCGCCCTGAGCATCGTCAGGCTGTTGACCATACGGGCGCCGATGATCCCTTCGACGGGGACGAACAGTTTAAGATTGTAATGGAATTGCCCGTAGACCGCATAGCCGGCTTCCGATCCCGCGATACGCCAGTAAGGATCGTTCTTTGGATAAGGCGTATCGAAATCCGGATAGATCGGCGTCAACAACGCACGAATCCTTGGAAAGCTCGTCCGGATAGCCTGACTATCGCCGATCAACCAATTGGTATTGGCGCGTTGGAAATGATCTCCGAATGGCGAGAGCTTGTAATCCGGCAGCAGTGCGATCGGCAAGCGCAACCCGTCAAAACGACGGGTCGCCCAATAAGAACTGAAACTTCTTTTATTATAACGAAAGCCGACTTTTAAATAGTCGATGAAATTTAGAAATGTGTTCAACTTGAGATCTGATTTGATCTCGACATCAGAGCTCATGCGATTGATACGATATTGATTCAACTTGTCGATATACAGGTAGTTTTGGGGATCGAGGAGATCCGCGCCCCTGAAGTCGATTCTCACCCCGCCAAGCGGATCGTCTTTGTCGTTGAACACGAGATCGATCTGCGGCCGCTGATTGAATCGCAGGGCATGATACAGGCTGTTTGCCTCTACATGAACCTTATTATAGTTGATCCAGGAAGTTAGCTCGGCTTGATCGTCGCTGTACTGGACTTGCAACCGGGCATTGTACCCGTTGACCGACTCGATAAAGGAGTAGCGCCCGGGTCCGATCGGATCGAGCCCGGTCAGCGTCGCCGATTTTACCAAGCGACCATCGTCGGCAAGCACGACGTTGCTCAGCGTCGGAGGGGCGTTCCTTGTCGTCGAATAGCTGATCGGGATCGTGAAGTCGCTATCCGTCTCGTCACCCCTCCGGTTGGAATAGCCACCCTCGAGCGTCACGTTCCAATGATCGTCGGGCTTCCATTGCGATGAAATCTGGAACGCCGCCCGTTTGGATACGCCGCTGTTTCCGGAAAAGCCGACATCACTGGGGGCGTAGATGCGGGCCGGGATAGTCACCGGAAAAACCTGCTGTCGGAAGCTGGACAGCAGATCCGGTTGCGCATTGAACCGATTGTCTTCGTGATAGCCAACCCGGTTCCAGGTTCCGTTCACCGAAAACCCCATGCGGCCAAGTGCAGTATCGCCGTTATAGGCGATCAGGGCGCTGTAATAGGGATTTATCTCCTTGATCCGGTCCGAATAGTCGAAGCGAGTGCTCAGCGCATAGGTCGCACCCTCCTTGAAGTCGGTCGGGCGGCGCAACGTCAGGTTGACGACGCCTGTCTGGCTGCCCTCCACCTGATCGGGTGTGCGGGTTTTGTACACTTCGATACCGGCGACGAGATCGGACGATATGTCGTTGAGACTGGTCGTCCGCCCGACGTCGGAAAAGGTGGGCGAACCGTTTACCGTCGTCATCACGTTACCGAGGCCGCGGATCAGAACCTTGCCACCTTCGCCCCGCGCGCGGTCGATCTGGACACCGGGCACCCGTGCGAGCGCTTCCGCAACGTTCTTGTCCGGCAATTTGCCGATGTCCTGGGCCACTACGACGTCGACGATCTGCTGCGCGTGCCGTTTGACGCTGCGCGCGCTCTTCACATTCTCGCGAATGCCCATGACGACGATCTCCCCCTCAAGACGGCCGGATTCGTTGCTGATCCGCGGAGCATTATCCGCGGACTGCGCCTCGTCCTTGTCGTGCCCTTTCTTGTCCTTCGTGCCGATCTTCTTCTTTTTCACGACCTTCGCGGTCCTGGCCCCAGTTTGATCCGGCCCGGCCTTGCCCGATGGCGTCGCGTCATTTGCAGGAACCGATTGCAACGCAGCGAACGCAGGCGTTGGCGCTGCCGATATCATAATCGCGGTCAAACCAACGCTGGCCGCAAGTCTTCCATTCTTGGACACCGTACCCCCCACAGTCGATGTTTAGGTAGGCGGCGACTCATATCCAGTTCATTTATTCTGCATACGATATACGATGTTTAGCATAAGCAATATAAAGTTGGGCGCGCAAGCATCGCCGCTGGGGAAGTATGTCGTCAGTTGTCATGTCAGACAGCCTGAATCGCCTGCGGCGATGCCGAATACTGTGAGCATCGAGGGGGAAAATTGTGAGTGATGTGATACAGATAGAAAGCGGTAGCGAGACACCGTCCGGGCCGGCCGGCCCGCACCGGCGTGGAGCGTTGCTGACATTGCTGGGGGGGGGCATCGTGGCGGGTCTCGCCGATAGTGCGAGGGCCGAGATCAGATCATCGGTCGACATGGTTCCGTTGCAATTTGCCCTTCAACTGCAATATCTGGTGACCAACTATCTGAATTACGTCATATTCGGAGAAGGTCAGCAGTTACCCGCCCAGCTGATCCGGGCCGGGGAAATCTTTGGCGAGTCCGGTGTGGTCGCGACCAACATGCAACAGGTCAAATTCCCGTCGGCCAGCGAGCGGATTCTGCTGGCTCGCATCCGCGAAATGGCCAATACGCATTGGTATCAGACGCTGACGATCCGCGACATGCTGCGCGGCGACTCGGTGGCGCAACCGGAGATCGATTATCGTCCGGAAGCGTTCACGGCGATGCTGCGACTGGCCGGGGCGATCGGGCAGAACGAGACGTTCAGTCCCTATGAGTCGCCCGCCAATTGCCTGATCGGGGCGGAGATGCTGCTCAGCGTGCAGGCATCGGCGATCGCACCGATCCTGGGCAGCATGACGAACGAACTGGCGATGGCGGTGATGATCTCGATGGGCGCCTCCGCGGCCAGCAACGTCACCTCGGTCCGGTCGATGCTGTACGATCTGTCCGCCAGCACGCCAAAGGTTTTGACGATCCTCGATAAACTCGCCGCGTGGCGCGATCGTGTCGACGGTACCAGCACGACGGATCGCGGCTTCTCACCCACCGCGCAGGCGAACGGCCAGACCGCGGCCCGGGTGACCGTCATCGACAGGGACGGCCTGTATATCGGGCGGACACCGCAACAGGCGCTCAACATCCTCTTCATGACCTCGGCGTCGGTCACGCAGGGCGGGTTTTACCCGAAGGGAATCACCGGCGGCATCGTTCGCAGCGCCGCCAACTGACGCAAACATCATCATCCAGGGGGGATCGATCATGACGTCCGACATGCAAGGCGCGGCTGCAACGCGCCGCAGCTTCATTCATTTTCTCGGCGGTGCCGCGGTGGCGGGCGGCGGCCTCGGCCTTCTGTCGGGGTGCGGGGATGGCGTGGTCGGGGCGGACAACGTACCGGCACCAACCGCCTCGTCCACGGTGCCCGTCAGCGTGCCGTCGCCCTATACGGTGACCGATACCGACCGGCTCAACTTCGCCCTGCAGGTCCATTATCTGGTCGCGAGCTATCTGCAGATTTCGCTGGACGGCTCGGCGCTGCCGGCCACGCTGATCGGTGGCAGCGGCACGCTCGGCCAGGTGACGGGTGGCCGGCTGGTCCGCTTCACCGATGCGAAGCTGCTCGCGATCGTGCGCGAGGCGACCACCGCGACGGTCGCGCGTCTGGCCTATCTGCGGCGACTGTTGGGCAATGCGGTCACCGCACGTCCGGCGATCAGCCTGGCGACCGGCGCGGGCACTGCGTTTCAGGCGATCGCGGAGCCGCCGCGATCGACGCCCCCGACAAGTTTCTACGATCCCTTCGCCTCGGAGAACGATTTTCTGCTCGGCGCGGTATCGCTCTGTGCGGTGCTGACCAGCAGTCTGAACGAACTGGCATGGCAAATGGCAATCAACGTCCGCACGTCCTTTTCACCATTGGCCGTCGGCACTGCGGCAACCGATTCGGCCTTTCGCAATATCCTCTTCACCCGTGCCGCTGCCGAACCCAGCCAATCGTCGAACGGGCGGGTCTCGCTGTTCTCCCGTGCCAAGACCATGGCGAGTGCGCGCAATCCGTTCGATGGCCCGGGGAACCGGGACCAGAACATAGGGAGCCGAACGGACCCGAACATCGACGTCAAGGACGATACGAACAAGGTCGCCGTCCGTCGATCGCCCGAGAAGGTGCTTGGCGTCCTCTATACCTCGGCGCTGTCCGTATCGTCCGGTGGCTTTTATCCGGCAGGCCTGAACGGCACGATCAGGGTCAGCGGCGCCAATAGCTGAGCTCTCCGATAAGCGGCTGGCGTCAAAGAATGGAAACCGGCGCGTCGATGCTGCCATGTGTCCGTCCTCGATGGATCGCAACAGTGCGAGGATACGTCGGCCCGACGATGGCGGATGATATTCGGGAGATCCCGACTCGCGAACCGAGCGGGGAAAACAACGCTGATCAGTGATGGTGCACCCGACTGGATTCGAACCAGTGGCCTCTGCCTTCGGAGGGCAGCGCTCTATCCAGCTGAGCTACGGGTGCCTGAAGACGGCGCCTAGCAAAGCCGCGGCGGCGGCGCCAGAGGCTTTATGCGGCGAGCGCCTTGGGCGGCGGCGTCTTCGGCTTGAACGCGCACAGGTCGGCGACGAGGCAGCGCCAGCATTCGGGCCGCCGCGCCTTGCAGACGTAGCGGCCGTGCAGGATCAGCCAGTGATGCGCGTGCAGCCGGAACGGCTGCGGCGTCGCCTTGTCCAGCTTCAGCTCGACCGCGAGTGGCGTCTTGCCGCGGGCGAGGCCGGTACGATTGCCGACGCGGAAGATATGCGTGTCGACCGCGAAGGTCTCGGCACCGAAGGCGACGTTCATCACCACATTGGCGGTCTTGCGGCCGACGCCGGGCAGGCGTTCGAGCGCGTCGCGATCGTTCGGCACCGCGCTGTGATGATCGGCGACCAGCGCCTCCGACAAAGCGATGACGTTCTTCGCCTTGGTGTTGAACAGGCCGATCGTGCGGATGTGCCGCTTGAGTTCGTCGAGGCCGAGCGCGACCATCTGTTCGGGGGTCTTCACCTCGGCGAACAAGGCGCGCGTCGCCTTGTTGACGCCGGCGTCGGTCGCCTGCGCCGACAGCACCACTGCGACGAGCAATTGATAGGCATTGCCCGATTCGAGCTCGGTCTCGGGATGCGGGTTCGCCTCCGCCAGCCGGCGGTAGAATTCGAAGACGTCCGCCTTCTTCACAGGCCGAGCACGTCGCCCATACGGTAGCGGCCGGCGGGCCGGCCGGCGAGCCACAGCGCCGCGCGCACCGCGCCCTTGGCGAAGATCGAACGGTCCTGCGCGAGGTGCGACAGCTCGATCCGCTCGCCCTCGCTGGCGAACAGCACGGTATGATCGCCGATGATCGAGCCGCCGCGCAGGCTCGACAGGCCGATCGTCCCCTCGGTGCGCGCACCGGTGAGGCCGGCGCGGCCGTCGACGCGCAATTCGGACAGCGTCGTCCCCCGCCCCGCCGCCGCCGCCTCGCCGAGCAGGATCGCCGTGCCCGAGGGGGCGTCGACCTTATGACGATGATGGCTCTCGACGATCTCGATATCCCAGTCGGTGCCGAGCCGTGCCGCCGCCTCGCGGACCATTTGTGCGAGCAGGGTGACGCCGAGCGAAGTGTTGCCGGTCTGGAGCACGGCGATCTCGGTCGCGGCGGCGTCGATCGCGGCATGCTGCGCCTGGCTGAGCCCGGTGGTGCCGATGACCAGCGGCGTGCGCGCGGCGCGCGCCGCGGCAAGATGCGCTTCGATCGCCGAGGCGGTCGAGAAGTCGACCAGCACGTCCGACACGCGCGCGAGCACCGCCGGGTCGCCGCCGGCATCGACGCCGCCGGCAAGCGTCGCGCCCGCCGCATCGATCTGCTCGGTGATCGCGCGGCCCATGCGGCCGCTGCTGCCATAGATGCCGATCGCGGTCATGCGAGGCTCCTAACTTCACGAAGGTCACGCATAGCGGAGGGGGCGAGGGTCATGCCGGCCTTTTGGCACAAGGCCGGGCTGTAGGACAGCTTATCGCACAAGCTGTTGTTAACGCTACCTTTTACCGCGCACCTGTCGGACATGACCGGCTCTGCTGCCGGACGCGTTGCAGGATCGGGCGATGCGCCTATCTGGAACGGAATGACCGACATCCGCAACATCGTCGTGCTGACCGGGGCGGGCGTGTCCGCCGAATCGGGGATCGCCACCTTCCGCGGGCCGGGCGGGCTGTGGGAGGGGCATCGCGTCGAGGACGTGTGCACGCCCGAAGCGCTCGCCGCCGATCCGGTGCTGGTACATCGCTTCTACGATCTGCGGCGGGCGGCGCTCGCCGGGGTCGGGCCCAATGCCGCACATCGTGCGCTGGCCGAGCTGGATGCGGCATGGCCGGGCGATCTGCTGATCGTGACGCAGAATGTCGACGACCTGCACGAGCGCGCCGGGGCGCGGCGGTTGCTGCACATGCATGGCGAGCTGGCCTCGGCCCTGTGCGTAGCGTGCGGGGCGCGGCGGCCGTGGCACGAGGCGCTGCCGCCGGGCGCGCAGTGCGATGCGTGCGGGGCGGCGGCGCTGCGCCCCGACATCGTCTTCTTCGGCGAGATGCCCTATCAGATGGAGCGGATCGAGGCGGCGTTGGCGCGGGCCGATCTTTTCGTGTCGATCGGCACGTCGGGCGCGGTGTATCCGGCGGCGGGGTTCGTGCAGCTCGCCGACGCTTATGGCGCGGAGACGCTGGAGCTCAATCTGGAGCGGTCGGCGGGAAGCGGGTCCTTCGCCGAGACGCGGCTGGGGCCGGCGGGGGTGCTGGTGCCGGACTGGGTGCGGGAGGTTCTGGGGCAGTAGCCAGTCCTTCCCCGCAAGGGGGGGCTATCGCATATGGACGCTCGGGCGAGCCGGTCGTCTTCCAAGCTTATACCGTCACCCTGGACTTGTTCCGGGGTCCACGCTGCGGCGTGGAGAAAGGCTTGATTCGACACCGTTCCCCTGCGGCCCGGTGGACCCCGGAACGAGTCCGGGGTGACGATTTAGATGAGGAAACCGATCGAACCTCATCGCCACAACCATGTGCGATAGTCCTCCCCCGCAAGGGGGAGGTGGCAGCGCGCAGCGCTGACGGAGGGGGAGGATAGGGCGGGAGTATTGTCACCAAGCTCCCGCCCTGTCCTCCCCCTCCACCACCCGGCTTACGCCGGGCGGTCCCCCTCCCCCTGGCGGGGGAGGATTTGCGGTCACTCGACCCAGTCGAGGCCGATGTCGCGGTAGACGTCGCGGTCCTCGTCCCAGCCGGGCTTGACCTTGACGTGGAGGTAGAGGTGGACCGGCGATCCGAGGATGCTAGCCAATTCGGTGCGGGCGCGGGCGCCGATTTCCTTGATGCGGCTGCCGCCCTTGCCGAGGATGATCGCGCGTTGCGTCGGGCGCTCGACGAGGATCTGCTGATGGATCTCGACCGAGCCGTCCTCACGCTCGCTGTATTTTTCCGTCTCGACCGTACTGGCATAGGGCAGTTCGGCGTGAAGCTGGAGATAGAGCTGTTCGCGCGTCACTTCGCTGGCGAGCGCGCGTTCGGTGGCGTCGGAGACCTGATCCTCGGGATAATGCCACGGACCTTCCGGCATCGCCTTGGCGAGCGCCGACTTCAGCTCGGGCAGGCCGTCGCCGGTCTGCGCCGAGACGAACCACGTATCGGCGAAGGGCATCAGCGCGTTGAGCTTTTCCGCGTGGAGCAGCAGCCGGGGCTTGTCGGCGATGTCGACCTTGTTGAGGATCAGGATCTTGGGCTCGGGCCGGTCTTTCAGCGCCTCGGCGATCCGTTCGACCTTGCCGCCGATGCCGCCCTTGCCGTCGACGACGAGCGCGATCAGGTCGGCGCCCTCGGTGCCGGTCCAGGCGGCGGCGACCATCGCGCGGTCGAGCCGGCGCTGCGGTTCGAAGATGCCCGGGGTATCGACGAGCAGGATCTGCGCCTCGTCCTGGATCGCGACGCCGAGCAGCTTGGTGCGCGTCGTCTGCGCCTTGGGGCTGACGATCGCCACCTTCTGGCCGACGAGCGCATTGACGAGCGTCGACTTGCCCGCATTGGGCGCGCCGACCACGGCGACGAGGCCGCAATGTTGGGTCTGGGTCATGGGTTCTGGTCCGGTACGGGGGTTTGGGGGGCGGGCGGTTGCGCCGCTGATTTTGCGGTGGTGGAGGGGCGGGCTTCGACGGGCTCGGCCCTGATGGGGGATGGATTCGCAAGCGATGCGTTTGGGGATGGGTGCGCTTCGACAGGCTCAGCGCGAACGGCGGTCATGGCTGGGCCATCCGCCTCACCCGTTTGCCCTGAGCCTGTCGAAGGGCTGGGTTCCGCCTCGCGGTTGCGCGCGAGTTGGCTCAGCGCTCCCCAGTCGGCGCGGATCAGTGCTTCCATCTTGGCGCGGCTCCAGCCCTTGATCCGGCGTTCGGCTTCGAGTGCTTCGAGACGCGAGGGGAAATCCTGCGACCAGACGAGGGTCACCGGGCGGCGTTCCGACGTATAGCCCTCGTACGCACCGGTCTGGTGCTGGCCGATGCGCAGGTCGAGGTTGTCGGTGTGGCCGGTGTAATAGCTGCCGTCGTTGCAGAGGAGAAAATAGGCCCAGAACGCCATTACCCACCCCTCAGTGCAATCGCAGATGGACGCTCGTGCGAGCCGGTCGCCTTCCCAGCCCACCCCGTCACCCCGGACTTGTTCCGGGGTCCACTCTGCGGCGAGGAGAGAGGCTTGATCCGGAACCATTCTCCCGCGGCCCGGTGGACCCCGGAACGAGTCCGGGGTGACGAATTTGACAAGGAAACCGATCGAGCCTCATCAGCGCAGCCATATGCGATAGCCCTGCCCCGCCCCCGGGGAGAGGTGCCCTTCGACAGGCTCAGGGCGAACGGGGGGCGGAGCGTGACGTGCCTCACCCCTGGAGCTTCTCCAGCAGCGCCTTCGCCGCAGCCGTCTCCGCGATCTGCTTGTTCGCGCCGGTCGCGGTCGCGTCCGCGAAGCTGCCGATCTTTACCTGTACGGTGAAGCGCGGCGCATGGTGCGGGCCGGAGCGGTCGACGACGACATATTCCGGGGTGCGCCGGCCGGCCGCCGCCGCCCATTCCTGCAATGCCGATTTGGGATGCTGCGGTGCCTTGTCGCCGTGCTGGACGCGATTGCCCCAGGCCTTGCGGACGAAGGCGCGCGCGGCGTCGAGGCCGGCCTCGCGATACCAGGCGCCGATCAGCGCCTCCATCACGTCGCCGAGGATATTGTCGCTCTCATAGGCACCGTCGTCGCGCGCCTGTTTGCCGAGGCGCAGATGCGCGCGCACGCCCAGCTCGCGCGCCACGTCGGCGCACACCGTACCGGTGACCAGCGCGTTGAGCCGCTTCGACAATTGTCCCTCGGGCTCCTTCGGAAACAGCTCCCACAGCCATTCCGCCATGACGAGGCCGAGGACGCGGTCGCCAAGAAATTCGAGCCGCTCGTAATTCTCCGCCGCCTGGCTGCCGTGGGTCAGCGCGCGTTGATAGGGCGCGATGTCGGCAGGGCGGCGACCGAAGGTCTCGGTCAGCCATTCGGGCAGCGCGATGCTCAGAAGCCCTCTCCGATCCGCTGCCAGCGTGCCGCGGTGAACCAGCTGACCGGGTTGATCCACGAGGCATTGCCGTCGGTCGAGAAGAAGGTGACCACCGCCTTGCCCTCGATCCGCTCCATCGGGATGTAGCCCATGCCGATCGGCGCCGGGAAACGGCTGTCGGCGCTGTCGTCGCGATTGTCGCCCATCAGGAAAACGTCGCCGGCGGGCACGGTGTAGAGGCCGGTATCGTCCGCCTGCGGAATGTCGGCCTGGTCGAGCACCATGTAGCTCTTGCCGTTGGGCAGCGTCTCGCGGAAGCGCGGGTAGCGGCAGATCGGTACGCCGGCGGCATCGACGTCCTGGAACTGCGAACCACATTTCTGCGCGTCGAAGTTCGGCGTGAGCGGGAGCACGAAGTCGGCGACGCGCTGCTTGGGGATCGGCTTGCCGTTGAGGATCACCTGACCGCGCCGGACCTGGATCGTGTCGCCGGGCAGGCCGATGACGCGCTTGATGACGTCATGATCGTCGGGCTCGGGCGAGCGGAAGACGACGACGTCGCCGCGCGTCGGTTCGCGGCCGAGGATCCGTCCCGGGATCAACGGCACGCCGCCCGGCAGCGACCAGCGCGAATAGCCGTAATTCCATTTGGTGACGAACAGATAGTCGCCGATCAGCAGCCGCGGCAACATCGATTCCGAGGGAATCGAGAAGGGCGCGAACAGGAAGCTCCTGAGGATCAGCACCGCGATCGCCAGCTTGACGAGGAAGCGCAGCGTCTCGTTCAGCTCCGAGCGCGGCGGCTTGACGGTGGTGATGGTGGCCGCGGGGGCCGGCGTCGGTGTCTGATCCATAGCGAGGGAGCCTTAGCGTCCCCCGAGCGTCCTGAGTAGTCGTTCCGACCGACAGGGCTTGCCCGCCCGCGCAGGATCGATACGGAACTGACACGAACTCCCTTCCCCGAAGGACGACAAGACATGAGCGACTGGTCTGCGATCGAAGCCCTCCCCTCCCCCAAGCTGGTCGAGCTGTTCGATCAGGACGGCGAGCGGCTGTCCAAATTCAGCCTCGACGTGGCCGGAATCCATTTCGACTGGTCGAAGACGCATCTGACGACGCAGGCGGTCGAGGCGTTCGCCGCGCTGGCGCAGGCGCAGGACCTCGCCGGCAAGCGCGACGCGATGTTCGGCGGCGAGCACGTCAACGTCACCGAGGACCGGCCGGTGCTCCATGCCGCCGAGCGCGGCGAAGGCGATGCGGAGAGCGTCGCGCTGGCGCGCAAGCTGCACGAGCGGATGCGCTCGCTGATCGACGCGATCGAAGGCGGCGCGCTCGGCGACATCCGCCACGTGCTGCATATTGGCATCGGCGGGTCGGCACTCGGGCCGCATCTGCTGGTCGACGCGCTGGGACGCGAGGATGCGCGCTACGACGTCGCGATCGTCTCCAACGTCGACGGCGTCGCGCTGGAGGATGCGATCAAGGATTTCGATCCGGCGGCGACCCTGCTGGTCATCGCATCGAAGACCTTCACCACCAAGGAAACGATGCTCAACGCCGAATCGGCGCTGCAATGGATGACGGAGCATGGCGTCGAGGACCCCTATGGCAAGGTGATCGCGCTGACCGCGGCGCCCGACAAGGCGATGGAATGGGGCGTCGACGAGACGCGCATCCTGCCGTTCGGCGAAGGCGTCGGCGGGCGCTATTCGCTCTGGTCGTCGATCGGCTTTCCGGCGGCGATCGCGCTCGGCTGGGGGGCATTCGAGGAACTGCTCGAAGGCGCGGCGGAAATGGATCGCCATTTCCGGCTGACCGCGCTGCACGAGAATGCGCCGGTGCTCGCCGCCTTCGCCGACCTCTATTACACGCAGGTGCGCCACGCCGAGACGCGCGCGCCCTTCGCCTATGACGAGCGGCTGCGGCTGCTGCCGAGCTATCTCCAGCAGCTCGAGATGGAGTCCAATGGCAAGGGCGTGAAGACCGACGGGACGCCGGTCGGCCGGCCGACCGCGGCGATCACCTGGGGCGGGGTCGGCACCGATGCGCAGCATGCGGTGTTCCAGCTGCTGCACCAGGGTACGCATCTGGTGCCGGTCGAGTTCATCGCGGTGATCGAGCCGGGCGACACGCTCGCCGAGGACCATCATCGCCAGTTGCTGGTCAACGCCTTCGCGCAAGGGGCGGCGCTTATGAAGGGCAAGCAGGTCGAGGATCCGGCGCGCTCGTACAGCGGCGACCGGCCGTCGTCGACCTTGCTGCTCGACGTGCTCGATCCGCGTACGCTGGGGGCGCTGATCGCCTTCTACGAGCATCGCGTGTTCGTGAACGGGGTGCTGCTCGGCATCAATTCGTTCGACCAGTTCGGCGTCGAGCTGGGCAAGGAGATGGCGAAGGCCGCCGACCAGGGCGGCCAGTCGTTCGATCCCTCGACCGAGGATCTGATCCGGCGCGCCGGACTGGAGTGATCGAAGCATTCGGGATCGTCGTGCGTTGAGGCGCGATGATCCCGCTCCTGCTCGCCGCGGCGCTCGCGCCCGTTCCCGCCACCGTCGCCGCGATGCGCTGGGAGCGACGGGTGTTGCTGCTGTCGGCGCCGCGCGCGGATGACGCGGGACTGGCGGGACAGCGGCGGGCGCTCGCCGGCTGGGATGCCGCGGCACGCGAGCGCGATCTGGCGGTGGTGACGATCGTCGGCGATCGGGTGAGCGGCGCGGACGACGGCGCGGCGGGGTTGCGCAAACGCTATCGGCTGCCGGCGGGCCGGTTCGTGGCGATCCTGATCGGCAAGGACGGCGGCGAGAAACTGCGCGCGACCAAGCCGATCGCGGCTGACGTGCTGGCGGAGACGATCGACGCGATGCCGATGCGGCGCGCCGGGGAGCGGTAGCGTTGCGGAGTAAGGGCGCGCCCTCTATGTGTACGGTTCTGCGGAGCCATACACATGCGGACCAATATCGAGATCGACGACGCCTTGATGGCGGAAGCCGCCCAGTTGAGTGGCCTGAAGACCAAGCGTGATGTGGTTCACTTCGTTCTAAACCGTTACGTCAAGCTCGAGCGTCAACGCGAAGCCCTTGAGGGGTTGCGCGGACTCGGCTGGGACGGTGACCTTGAGGCGATGCGTATTGACGATCCGGTACGCGAATGGGGATAATCGTCGTCGATTCCAGCGTATGGATCGACCTGCTGCGCAATCGGGATACGATCCAGACCCGCGCATTGACGGGATGTCTCGATAGAGGCGATCCCTTAAGCATCGGCGACCTCGTCCTTATGGAAGTGCTGCAAGGCGCACGAAGCGAAGCGCGGGCGGATGAGGCGATGCGATTCTTCGCTCGCTTCGATCGACTGACGATCAGCGACCACCACGTCGCCGTTGCAGCCGCCCGCCACTATCGCCATCTCCGCGGTCTCGGCATCACGATCCGCAAGACGATCGACACGTTGATCGCCACCCGCTGCATCCTTGACCGTCTTCCGCTGTTGTACAGCGATCGTGATTTCGACCCTTTCGTCCAGCATCTCGGCCTCCGGTCGGCGCTCGACGCTCCCGGAGTGAATTGATGTCCGACTATGATTATGACCTGTTCGTCATCGGCGCGGGGTCCGGCGGCACGCGCGCGAGCCGCGTCGCCGCGGCGCATGGCGCGAAAGTGGCGGTCGCCGAGGAATATCGCGTCGGCGGCACCTGCGTCATCCGCGGCTGCGTGCCCAAGAAGCTGCTGATCTACGGCGCGCATTTCGCCGAGGATCTGAAGGACGCCAAGCGCTTCGGCTGGCAGGTGCCGGATCAGTGCGCGTTCGACTGGCAGACGCTGCGCGACAACGTGCTCGAAGAGGTCGACCGGATCAACGGCGCCTATACGCAGACGCTGGAGACGCATGGCGTCGAGATCATCCACCAGCGCGCGGTCGTCACCGGACCGCACAGCGTCCGCCTCGCCGACGGGACCGAGAAGACCGCCGGGCGCATCCTCGTCGCGGTCGGCGCGCATCCGGCGGTGCCCGACTGCCCCGGCGCCGAGCTCGGCATCACCAGCAACGAGGCGTTCCACCTCGATGCGATCCCCAAGCGCATCCTGATCGCCGGCGCGGGCTATATCGCCAACGAATTCGCCGGCATCTTCCACCAGCTCGGCGCGCACGTCACGATCATGAACCGGACGCAGGACATCCTGCGCGGTTACGACCTGTCGATCCGCGACCGGCTGCTCCAGATCAGCATGATGAAGGGGCTGGAGTTCAAGTTCGACGCCAATTTCGAAGGCATCGAGAAGGGCGAGGACGGGTGCCTGACCGTCCGTATGTCGAACCATGACCCGGTGACGGTCGACATGGTGATGTTCGCCACCGGCCGCGTGCCCAACACCGAGGGGCTCGGCCTCGAAGAGATCGGGGTGAAGCTCGAAAAAGGCGCGATCGTCGTCGACGAGCAGAACCGGTCGAGCGTCGACAGCATCTTCGCGGTCGGCGACGTCACCAACCGCGTCCAGCTGACCCCGGTGGCGATCCGCGAGGGGCAGGCGTTCGCCGACACCTTCTACGGCGACAAGCCGACGACGGTCGATTATTCCAACATCCCCGCGGCGGTGTTCAGCCATCCGCCGATGGCCGGCGTCGGCATGACCGAGAGCGAGGCGAAGCAGAAGCTCGGCTCGATCCGCGTCTATTCGTCGGATTTCCGGCCGATGAAGAACGTGCTCGCCGGCCGCAACGAGCGCGCCTTGTACAAGATGGTATGCGACGGTGAGACCGGGCGGATCGTCGGACTGCATATGATCGGGCCCGACGTGCCGGAAATCCTGCAGGCGGCCGCGATCGCGGTGAAGGCGGGGCTGACCAAGGCGCAGTTCGACGAGACGGTCGCGCTTCATCCGACGATGGCCGAGGAACTCGTGCTGATGAAATAAGGGCCGGCTGGGCGCCTAGAAACATTCGAGATTGCGGCGTTCCGGACAACGACGGGCGCCGAGGCGTCCCTTTTTCGTCACCCCGGGCTCGACCCGGGGTCCCGCTTCTTCCTGATCCGTACCGGTAAAAGGACGTAGCGGGACCCCGGATCAAGTCCGGGGTGACGGGTAGACGGCGATGAACGTCGATTGGTCCCGGGCCGCCAGACGGGCCGCGGGTGCTATCGCTGCGCCTGAAGGTAGGCGATCACGTCGGCACGGTCGAGCGGGTCGGCGAGGCCGGGAAAGCCCATCGAGGTGCCGGGGGCGAAGGCGCGGGGGTCGGCCAGCCAGACGTCCAGCCGCTCGGGCGTCCAGCGGCCGCCGACGCGTTGCAGCGCGGCGGTATAGCCGAAACGCGGGCTGACCCCGGCGACCGGCGCGCCGACGACGCCGAACAGCGTCGGGCCGTTGCGATCGGGCGCGTCGCGGCGGATGGCGTGGCAGGCGGCGCAGCGCGCGAATTGACGCTCGCCGGCGGCGACGCTGGCGACGCGCAGCAGCGCGGCCCGATCGGGTGACGGACCGGCGGCGGCGCGGCGCGCCGCGCGGTCGTCGTTCGAGCAGGCGGCGAGCATCGCGACCGTGGCCAGCCAGAGAATAAGCGGCGCCGGGCGTTTCGGGGCTTCTTTACCTTTGTCCGTTACGGACGCAATATGACCCATAAGATGTTCGTCCTCGCGCTGTCGGGCGCCATCGCCGTGGCCGGACTGCCGGTCCCGCCCGCGACGTCGAGCTCCGCTTATGCCGCGGAGCGCCGCCTGATGGCGAGCCGCGCGGTACAACAGCAAGCCTATTTCGCGCGTCGGCTGACGCTGCTCGGCGAACGGCTCGACCGGCAGCGGCGCGCCGGGCTGGTCGCACCGGGGCCGGCGGCGTTCATGCGCGACGACCTGACGCGAATATGGAACGGGGTGGACCAGTACGTCCAGCGTGGCGCGGCGCTCAGCCCGGACGAGCGGCGGAGCTATTGCGCGATGCTTCGCCGCATCGAACAGCGACTGGCGCAGGCGGAGGCACGGCGGCATGCCGCCCCCCGCCTCGCCGATCGGTCAGTCCGCGAACAATAGGACCGGCGTTTCGAGCTGCGTCTTGAGCGCCTGGACGTAGCTCGCCGCATCCCAGCCATCGACGACGCGATGATCGCAGCTGATCGACAGGTTCATCAGCTTGGCGCGGCGGATTTCGTCACCGCGACCCGTGAACACCGGGCGTTCGACGATCTTGTTCGGACCGATGATCGCCACTTCGGGGCGGTTGATGACCGGCGTCGTCGCAATGCCGCCGAGCGGCCCCAGCGAGGTGACGGTGATCGTGCCGTTGCCGAGTTCTTCCGGCTTCAGCTTGTTGGCGCGCGCCGCCTCGGCGAGGCGCGCGATCTCGGTGGCGAGTTGCCAGACGTTCCTGTCCTGCGCGTCGCGGATCACCGGCACGGTAAGCCCTGCGTCGGTCTGCGCCGCCATGCCGAGATGGACGCGGCCCGAGCGCGTGACCACGCCCGCCTCGTCGTCGTACCGCGCGTTGAGCATCGGGAATTGCGGCAGCGTGCGGCAGATCGCGACGATCAGCAACGGCAGCAGCGTCAGCTTGGGGCGTGCGCCGCGATGATCGTTGAGATCGGCGCGCATCGCCTCCAGCGCGGTGACATCGATCTCGTCGACATAGGTGAAGTGCGGGATGTTGCGCTTCGACGCGGCCATGTTCTCGGCGATGCGGCGGCGCATGCCGATGACGCGGATCTGCTCGTCGGCACGGGCGCGGGATGCGCCGGGGGCTTGATAGCCCTGGCCGGCGTTGTAGCGCAGGAAGGCGTCGAGATCGGCGTGACGGACGCGATCGGCGTCGGTCTTCACCTGTGCGAGGTCGATGCCGAGATCGCGCGCGCGGGCGCGGACGGCGGGCGAGGCGAGGACATGGGCTTGGTGTGCTGCGCCACCATCCTCCGTTCGCCCTGAGCCTGTCGAAGGGCGGGTTTCCCCAATCGGTGCGTTCGTGGCCCGTGCTTCGACAGGCTCAGCACGAACGGGCGATGGGGCGCTGGGCTCGCCCGACCGCGCCGGGGTGGTCAGGCCGGCGCTCTGCGCTTCCTCCACCCCCGGGTTTTCCGCCTCATATTGTTCGGCGACCTCGGCCTGCTCGACACTCGGCGGCGCGGCGATCGCCTCGCCCCCTCCCGCGCTCTCGCAGGCCTCCTCGGTCTCGATCACCACCAGCGCCGCGCCGATCGCGACCTGGTCGCCGACCTCGCCGGCCAGTTCGACGACGACGCCCGACACCGGCGATTCCATCTCGACGGTCGCCTTGTCGGTCATCATGTCGGCGATATTCTGGTCTTCCTCGACCCGGTCGCCGACGGCGACGTGCCAGGCGACGATCTCGGCCTCGGCGATGCCCTCGCCGATGTCCGGCAGCTTGAAGGTGAAGCGGGCCATCCTATGCGTCCTTCATGATCTTCTTGAGGGCCTGGCCGATGCGCACCGGCCCCGGGAAATACGCCCATTCGAGGCTGTGCGGATACGGCGTGTCATAGCCGGTGACGCGCTCGATCGGCGCTTCGAGATGGTAGAAGCAGCGCTCCTGCACCAACGCCGACAATTCGGCGCCGAAGCCGCTGGTGCGCGTCGCCTCATGGACGATCATGCAGCGGCCGGTCTTCTTCACCGACGCCTCGATCGTCTCGATGTCGAGCGGCACGAGCGTGCGCAGGTCGACGATCTCGGCATCGATATTGTGTTCGGCGATCACCGCCGCGCAGACGTGGACCATCGTGCCGTAGCACAGGATGGTTAGCGCCTCGCCCTCGCGCACCACCGCGGCCTTGCCGAGCGGCACCTTGTAATAGCCGGTCGGCACCTCACCGGCGGGGTGCTTCGACCAGTTTTCCGACGGCTTGTCCCAATAGCCGTTGAAGGGGCCGTTGTAGATGCGCTTGGGCTCGAAGAAAAGGACGGGGTCGTTGTCCTCGATCGCCGAGATCAGCAGGCCCTTGGCGTCATAGGGCGTTGCGGGAATCACCGTCTTGATGCCGGAGACGTGGGTGAAGATGCCCTCGGGCGATTGCGAATGCGTCTGGCCGCCGAAGATGCCGCCGCCGAACGGCGAGCGCACCGTCATCGGGCTGATGAACTCGCCCGCCGAGCGATAGCGCAGCCGCGCCGCCTCGGAGACGAGCTGGTCGAGCGCGGGATAGATGTAATCGGCGAACTGGATTTCGGGGACCGGGCGCAGGCCATAGGCGCCCATGCCGATCGCGACGCCGATGATGCCGGTTTCGGTGATCGGCGTGTCGAAGACGCGGGTCTTGCCGTATTTCGCCTGCAGGCCCGCGGTGGCGCGGAAGACACCGCCGAAATAGCCGACGTCCTCGCCCATCACGAGCACGTCGGGATCGCGCGCCATGCAGATGTCGAGCGCGCTATTGATCGCCTGGATCATGTTCATGCGGGCGGTGCCGGTGTCGGCGGCGGGTTCTGGCTGGGTGGTGATGTCGGTCATTCCACAATCCTCGTCACCCCGGGCTCGACCCGGGGTCCCGCTATCGTGCGCGGCAGGAAAGAAACAGCGGGACCCCGGGTCACGCCCGGGGTGACGGCGTGCGTGGCCATCACTTGCGCGCCCATGGCCGGCCGCTCGCCTCTTCCTCGGCCATCATCTGCGCCTGCTGTTCGCGCAAATGCCACGGCATCTCCTCGAACACGCCGTCGAACAGCGTGTCGAGCGGCTGATGCAGGCCGTGGCCGAGGATGCCGTTCTTCTCGGCTTCCTTCTGCTCGGCCTTGACGTATTCGGCGAGCTCGCGGTCCTGCGCGGCGTGGCGCTCCTCGTCCCATTCGCCGATGACGATGAGATGCTGCTTCAGCCGCGCGATCGGGTCGCCGAGCGGCCAGGCGGTCGGTTCGCCGGCGCTGCGATATTGCGTCGGATCGTCGGAGGTCGAATGGCCCTCGGCGCGATAGGTGAAATGCTCGATCAGCGTCGGCCCGGCATTGGTGCGCGCGCGCTCCGCCGCCCACAGGGTCGCCGCATAGACCGCGAGCGCATCATTGCCATCGACGCGCAGCCCGGCGATGCCATAGCCGATCGCGCGCGCCGCGAAGGTCGTCGCCTCGGCCCCGGCGAAGCCCGAGAAGCTGCTGATCGCCCATTGGTTGTTGACGACGTTGAAGATCACCGGCGCGCGATAGACCGCGGCGAAGGTGCAGGCGGAGTGGAAGTCGCCTTCCGCGGTCGAGCCCTCGCCGCACCACGCCGCGGCGATGCGCGTATCGCCCTTGGCGGCCGAGGCCATCGCCCAGCCGACCGCCTGCGGATATTGCGTGGTGAGATTGCCCGAGATCGAGAAGAAGCCGTGGTCGCGCGCCGAATACATGATCGGCAGCTGCTTGCCCTGGAGCTTGTCGCCACGATTCGAGTAGATCTGGTTCATCATCTCGACCAGCGGATAGCCGCGCGCGATGAGCAGCCCCTGCTGGCGATAGGACGGGAAGCACATGTCCTCGAAGTCGAGCGCCTGAGCGGCGGCGATCGCCACCGCCTCCTCGCCCGTCGCCTTCATGTAGAAGCTGGTCTTGCCCTGCCGCTGCGCGCGGAACATCCGCTCGTCGAAGGCGCGGAGCAGCGCCATGTTGCGCAGCATCCGCCGCAGCATGTCGGGCGAGAGCTTGGGGTCCCACGGCCCGACGGCGCGGCCGTCCTCGTCGAGGACGCGGACCAACGTATAAGCGAGATCGGTGAAATCGTGCGCCGAGGCGGCGGTATCGGGGCGCCGCGCGGCACCGGCGGGCGGCACGTCGACGCCGACGAAGTCGACCGCATCGCCGGGCCGGAACTTGGGCTCCGGCACGTGCAGCGTCAGCCCGGGCAGGTTCCGGGGCGGCTGCGCATTGGCGCGAGGATGCTCGCTGGCCACCATCTCTCTCCTTCACGTCCGACGAGGGTCGCCAGCGCTGTTGTTGGATCGTGTTGCGCGGCTGTAATTAAATTTCAAGCGGCTTTTCGGTGGGCGGAGCGATTCCGCTGTACCGGTCGAAACGGATCGTGTGCCGGGCGACCCCGTTCCTCCCCGGCACGGGGAGGTGGCGGCGCGAAGCGCTGACGGAGGGGGGCGTCCACAGGCGCCACGCCTGCGGCCCGCCCCCTCCACCACCCGCTGCGCGGGCGGCCCCCCTCCCCGTGCCGGGGAGGATTGGCTCACCCCACCGTCTGCTCGATCACGCCGAAGATCGGATGGTGCTTGTCGTCCTCCGCCCAGATGCGCACGGTGTCGCCCTTGCGCAGGAACGGCGTCGTCGCCGTGCCGGTGGCGATCGTCTCGACGGTGCGCAGCTCGGCGAGGCAGGAATAGCCGACGCCGCCCGCCGCGATCGTCTGGCCCGGACCGCCATCGGGGCCGCGGTTCGAGACGGTGCCCGAGCCGACGATCGTCCCCGCCCCCAGCCGGCGCGTCTTCGCCGCATGCGCGACCAGCGTTCCGAAGTCGAAGGTCATGTCCTCGCCCGCATCGGCGCGGCCGAACGGCTGGCCGTTGAGATCGACGTGGAGCTTGCGGTGCAGCTTGCCGTCCCGCCACCAGTCGCCCAGCGCCTCCGGGGTGACAAACACCGGCGAGAAGGCGCTCGCCGGCTTGGACTGGAAAAAGCCGAAGCCCTTGGCGAGTTCGCCGGGGATCAGGTTGCGCAGGCTGACGTCGTTGGTCAGCCCGACCAGCCGGATGCCGGCCAGCGCCTCGTCGCGGCTCGCGCCGAGCGGCACGTCGCCGGTGACGACCACCACCTCGGCCTCGAGGTCGCAGCCCCACGCCTCGTCGGCGAGCGGGATCGGGTCGCGCGGGCCAAGGAAACCATCCGAGCCGCCCTGATACATCAGGGGATCGTGCCAGAAGGTCTCGGGCATCTCGGCGCCGCGCGCCTGCCGGACGAGCGCGACATGGTTCACATAGGCCGAGCCGTCCGCCCATTGATACGCCCGCGGCAGCGGCGAGGCGGCGTCATGTTCGTGGAAGCGCTCGCGCGGGATCACCTCGTGGTCGAGGTCGGTGGCGAGGTTCTGGAGATCGGGCAGCAGCCGGTCCCACGCGTCGAGCGCCGCCTGCAAGGTCGGCGCGATGTGCGTCGCATCGGCGCACCAGGCGAGATCGGTGGAGACGACGACGAGCCTGCCGTCACGGCCCTGCTTCAGACTGGCGAGTTTCATCCGGCGCATCCTCTCATGTCGTTGGCCCGACGGTGTATCGGCTGGCGTGCCGGGTTGCGACGGAAAAGTATCGGGGGATACGGGAGGCCCCTCTCCACCCGTCCGTCATTCCCCCACCCCTTGCTTCGTCATCCCGGCTTTCGCCGGGATGACGAATTATGGAGATGACGAATGGGACAAACGACAAGGGCCGCCCTCCCCTGCGGGAGAGCGGCCCCGGTTTTACGTGCGACGATCGATCAGAATTTGAACTTGATCGCGCCGCGATAGGCCTGGTTGCGCACGTCTTTGCGCGCGACGGTGGTGTCGGCGCTGACCGACAGCTCGATCCGGTCGGTGGCATAGGACAGGCCCGCCGCCAGTTCGGCCCAATTCTGGTCCTGGCTCGACAGGCGGAAGCCCGCCGGTGCGGTACCGCCGATGAAATTGGCGGTGAAGACGCCCGGCTGGTCCTTGAAGTCGTGGACGTAATAGGCCGAGGCGAACGGCTTGATCACGTCGCCGCCGGCCAGTTGCAGCCCGGCGCGACCCTGCGCGCTGTCGAGATTGTAGCGGTCGAAGCGCAGCGCGCCGTCGCCACCGGTCTCCACCGTCGGCGTGAAGCCGATGTGATTGACCCGCGCCGCGATCCGCGGCCCGACCTGCAGGCCGCCGAAGTCGAACATCTGCCCGAGACCGACCTCCGCCGACACCGCCAGCGCATCGTCGCGGCTGCGCAGCGTCGAGGCGACCGTGGCGATCGCCACCGTACGCCGCGTATACGCCTGGAACACGCCGCCGCTGACCTGCGCGTCGAGCACCTGCCCGCCCGGCGCCTGCAGCTTGCCGAACAGCGTGCCCTGGAACAGCTCGCCGCGCGCCGACTGGCCGACGCCGCCAGTGGTGCCGTCGAGCTTGGTATAGCCGAAGCCGAAGCCGAGCACGCCGGTGTCGCTGACCTTCGCCTCGATGCCGCTGACCACGTAGAAGCCGTCGAAATTGTCACGGCCGCCGAACGGATTGGCATCGCGCAGGCTGTGGCTGTCGCCGTCGACGTACCCGCCGGCGATGAACACGTTGACGTTCTCGGGCAGCACGCCCTCACGCACCGTGGTCGAGGTGGTGTCGCTCGCGGTCGCCTGCGTCATCGGCAGGTCGCTCGCCATCAGCGCGGCGAATTGCAGCGGCTGGCCGGTCATCGTCAGCGTCCCCGACAGCGGCTGGCTGGCGTCGATCCCGGCGAGATGCTGGCGGTAGAAGCGCGACATATTCTCGGTCGCGACCGTCCCCATGCCGTATTTGAGCGGCGTGGTGCGCGGTGCGAGCCCTTCCAGCGTCGCACGGATCGTCCCCGCATCCTGAAGATCAAGGATGCCGTACAGACCCGACAGCGCAGTGTAGTTGCTCGCGCGGTTGCGATCGAGCAGTCCGGCGAAGGCGGTCTGGATCGGCGTCGCGGCGACGACGCTGGCATAGCTGCCGGCGACGATCCGCGCCTGCACCGCATTCGCCGAATAGACGAATTGCGGGGTCAGGATCGCCGACAGGGCCGAGGGCGACTGGAAGGTGCCGACGACACCGCCCGCCGCGGTGACGATCGTGTAGAGATCGTTGTAGCGGATCATGTGCCCGGCGACCGGCGCGAAGCCGACGCGGCCGCCGATGCTGGCGACGCCGTCGGTGGTGCCGTTGCGCACCACCGCGACGCGGTCCGACGTGCCGTTGGGGCCGACGTCGACCAGCAACGTGCTGCCCGAAGCGAGGATCAGGTTGCCACCGACGGTCAGCGTGCCGATCGTCCCCATCGTGCCCGGCGCGATGATGCCGGTGGCGCTGGTGAGGAACGGCGTGTTGATCCGGCCGCTGCCGGTGAGCAGGCCGCTCATCAGGAAGTAGTCGCCGCGCGTCGACAGCGTGCCGTCGACCTGCACCGCGCCGGTATATTGATTGACCGCCATCAGGCTGGTCAGCGATCCCGCCGAGGTGATCGCCAGCTTGGCATTGGTGCCGGCGACGCTGAACCGGTCGATCGTCACTGCGGTGTCGAGCGTCGTCGTGCCCGCCGCGCTCAGCGTGACGTCATAATACCGCGCGCTGCGCCGCGTCGCCGCATCGGGATCGATGTTGTTCGGCACGAAGTTGGTCGCACCCGGCAGGCCGTTGGCGAGCGTCGCCGCCGGCAGCGCCGCAGCGACCGCATCGCCGCCGACGGCAGCGGTGGCGTCGGCATCGATCTTGCGCACCGTCGCCTGATCGTTGCCGCTGCTCGCGGTGCCGCCCTGTACGCCCGGCTGCGCGGCGGCGACCGGCTGACCGTCGACATAGGTGATCTTGGTCTTCACGTCATAGCATTGGTCGTAGTTGAACGCCGGCTCCTGATCGCAGACCTGACCGAATTTGTTCTCCGTATCGGGGGTGATGCCGAGGCCGGGCGTGGTGGGCACGCCATTGGCGAGCTGGCCGTTGACGATCACCTGATAGGAGGGGTCGAGCGCCGTCACCCAGTGGCTGGCATCGCTCCACTTGCCGTCCCCGGCGACCGTATTGGCGTAGCGATACGGATTGTTGGCGAGGATATAGTCCCAATAGAGATACAGCGGCTGGTAGAAAGCGGTGGTGCCGTAGCCGCCGCGGATCTGGCCGCCGAACGTGTAGCTGCCCGACAGCACGCCGATGATCGTCGCCTTGTTGAACGTCCGGTCGAGGATCAGCGGACCGCCCGAATCGCCGGGGCCGGTCGTCCCCTCGCGAGGCAGCGCCTCGTCCTTGAACAGGTTGTAATCGCCGGGATAGCGGCGGGTCGGATCGTCGAAGTCGGTCTGGTACAGATTGGCGGGCAGGCCGGCGCTGCCGCCGAACAGGCCGAAATAGAAATCGTCGATCGAGCCGAGCAGGCCGACGTAATTCTCCGCGACGCGGCGGCGGTAATCGATCGCGCCGCTGGCGCCGGTCAGGCCGGTGCCGTTGGTGCCGTAGCCGGTCACCGTGACGTGATAGCCGGTGCCGGTCGTGTCGCTGATCGACGCGGGCGCGGGCAGCGGCGAGAAGAGCATCGTCCAGGTCGGCACGTCGGCCGCCGGCGTGTCGAAGGTCGCCAATGCGACATCGGCCTGCAGGAAGTTGTTGGCGAGGCCGAGGTTCAGCGACTGCGCGTTGTAGACGACCTGATTGACGTTGTAGAAATGGTTGGCGGTGCTGGTGCTGTAGTTGCTGCGGAACCAGGCGCGCTGGCCGGCAATCGTGTCCGCCTCGAAGCCGAAGCCGATCGGCAGCTGCCCGGCGCCCTTGCCGTAGTTCCACGGGTTCATCGCGGTTCCGGTCGGGCTTTCGTTGACGCAATGCGCCGCGAACACGACGGTGCGCGGATTGATCAGCGTGCCGGTGCACAGGCCGACGAAGCCGTTCTTCTGGTCGATGATCATCTGGCCGACGCCATTGACGCCCTGGTCGAGGATCGTGCTCGGCGTGCCGGGATTGGAGATGACGACGCTGGGATCGGCCTGCGGCGGCGTCGCCGTCGCCGACCCGCCCTGCATCTCGGCGATCGGCAGGATGCCCTTGAGGCTCATCGACAGATCCGAAGTCGCGGCCTGGGCCTGGGCGGCGCCCGGCAGCGCGATCAGCGCCGACGAGGCGAGAAGGACGCGACGGGCTGCGCCACGCAATGCTGTATTAGCCATTATCTATTCTAATCCCCTGTTATTCGGCCGATCTTCTCACGGTCACGAATGTCGGGGAGCCTATTGGGGGCCGGGGGCAAGTCAAGGCGGCAGGAAGGTCAACCTTCCATTATAGAATCGGAAATGGTGAAAGTGTTGATCGCGAGCCACACCGATGCCCGTTTCGCCTCCGACTTGACTTTTGCCGCGATGCAGCGCACATGGCGGTCAATCGAGGCGTCATGCAGCGTGAACGGGTTGGCTCTGCCACCCCCGGCTCCGCCTCGGTCGATACGCTCAGGGCTTCCCTATTCACGCGGGGTGTCAGTTTCCCCCGCCCCCTGCGAGCCGTTTCCATGATGGAATCCGGCGCGCGGGTCAGGCCCCGTTTTGAAGGCTACGTTTCCATGTCATTCGCAACCCTCGGCCTCGCCGAGCCGCTCGTCCGCGCGCTCGAAGCCAAAGGCTATACCACCCCGACCCCGATCCAGGCGCAGTCGATCCCGATCCTGCTCGAAGGCGGCGACCTGCTCGGCATCGCGCAGACCGGCACCGGCAAGACCGCCGCGTTCGTGCTGCCGTCGATCCAGCGCCTCACCGAGAACCAGAAGCGCGTGCTGCCGACGCATTGCCGGATGCTCGTCCTCGCCCCGACACGCGAACTCGCCAGCCAGATCGCCGACAATGCGCGCGGTTACGGCCAGTTCAGCAAGCTGTCTGTCGCGACCGTGTTCGGCGGCACCAGCATCAACAAGAACCGCCAGGACCTCAGCCGCGGCGTCGACATCCTCGTCGCGACGCCGGGCCGGCTGATCGACCTCGTCGAGCAGGGCATGTGCAACCTGTCGATGATCGAGATCCTCGTCCTCGACGAAGCCGACCAGATGATGGACCTCGGCTTCATCCACGCGCTCAAGAAGATCGTGCGGATGATCCCGCGCAAGCGCCAGACGCTGTTCTTCTCGGCGACGATGCCGGTGGCGATCCGCGAGCTCGCCAACCAGTTCCTGCACGAGCCGAAGACGGTGTCGGTCGTCCCCGCCTCGACCACCGCGGAGCGCGTCGACCAGTATGTCACCTTCGTCAATCAGGCGGAGAAGCAGGCGCTGCTGACGATCGTGCTGCAGGATCCGACGATCAACCGCGCGCTCGTCTTCACGCGCACCAAGCATGGCGCCGACCGCGTCGTGAAGCTGCTCGCCGGCAACGGCATCGCGGCGAACGCGATCCACGGCAACAAGAGCCAGGGCCAGCGCGAGCGCGCGCTCGGCGAGTTCAAGGACGGCAAGACCAAGGTGCTGGTCGCGACCGATATCGCGGCGCGCGGCATTGATGTCTCGGGCGTCAGCCACGTCATCAACTTCGAGCTGCCCAACGTGGCGGAGCAATATGTCCACCGCATCGGCCGCACCGCGCGTGCCGGCGCGAGCGGCATCGCCGTCGCTTTCTGCGCCGATGACGAGCGTCCGTACCTCAAGGACATCGAGAAGCTGACCCGCCAGAAGGTCGCGGTGCGGCCGCTGCCGGACAATTTCACCGGCCTGTCGAACGAGATCAAGGCGACCCGCGTCAAGGCGATCGGTGCCGATCCCGCGCCGCGTGCCGACCTGCCGCGCGGCCAGCGCCAGCCGGCGCGTCCGCGCGCCACGCATGCGCCGACCGCGACGCGCAACTATGCCAACGCCAGCCGTGGTGGCCAGCGTAGCGGCGGCGGCGGCGGTGGCGGTCGCGGCGGTCGTTCGGGTGGCGGCGGCGGTGGTCGCGGTCAGGGCTCGGGCGCGGCGCGTTAAGGCTCGCGATCGATCTCCCTTGCCCCGTTCGTGCTGAGCTTGTCGAAGCACGGATGAGACCCATCCGCCCTTCGACAGGCTCAGGGCGAACGGTATCGGGGTTCGCTGATATCCACCGGCCCCGCGGGAGCGATCCTGCGGGGCCGTTGCGTATCCATGGCAACCCGCTGCGATATGAGGCATTCTTCCAGCAGAGGAGATGATGCCATGGACGTATCGACCACCCCGCTGCCCGAACGGATCGCCCGCGTGCTCGCCGGGCAACGGATCAGCGCCAACGCCGGCGGCGACGCCGAGAGCGCCGGCGAACAGGTCGATCTGGCGTGGCGCGACTATCTGGCGGATGCGCGCGCGGTGCTGCGGACGCTGCGTGAGCCGGACCGCAAGATGGCCGCGGCCGGCGATCCCGCGGTGTGGGAGCGGATGGTGCTGGCGGCGATCGAGGAGTCGAAGCCGGAGACCGTGGTGCTTTAAGCGGGACTATCACCAGCGTTCCGCCCTCGCCCTCACCCTTCGGCGCTATGCGCCTTTTCCCTCTCCCATCGGGAGAGGGAAGAGCCGGCGCAGCCGGCGATAGGGTGAGGGCGAGTGCGGGACGCCCGCAATCAATCCTCGAACACGGCTGCGCGTTTCGTCATATTGGCGGCGACCGCCTCCATCATGTTCGGCTTGCCGATCACCTTCATCTGCTCTTCGGTCTCGGCCACCAGCATGTCGCGCGGGTCGGCGTCATGCGCCATGTTGAGCAGCCGCTTCGCGCCGCGGATCGCGTGCGGACTCCGCCCCGCGATCGTCCGCGCCAGCGCCAGCGCCTCGGCGAGCGGATCCGCCGCCAGCCGCGTCACGAAGCCATGCGCCAGCGCCTCCGCCGCATCGAACTCGCGCGCGGTATAGACGAGCTCGCGCAGCACGTCGTCGCGCACCAGCCCGCGCCAGATCGGAAAGCCGGCCATATCGGGCACCAGTCCCCAATGCGTCTCGCGGATCGCGAAGCGCGTGTCGGGTGCGGAGATGCGAATATCGGCCCCCGACATGATCTGGAAACCGCCGCCGAAGGCGACGCCGTGCACCGCGGCGATCACCGGCATCGGCAATTGCCGCCAGCCCCAGGTGACGTGCTGCGGCGGGATCGCGCCCTGCGCGTTGCGCTCGGTCGACATGCCCGAGCCGCCCTGCGCCATGCTCGCCATGTCGAGGCCGGCGCAAAAGCCCCTGCCCTCGCCCGACAGGACGACGCAGCGCACGTCGCGCCGTCCGGCGAGCGCGTCGATCGTCGCGCCGATCGCGGTGAACATCGCCGGGTCGATCGCATTCATCTTGTCCGCCCGCGCGAGCCGGACGTCGGCGATCCCGTCGGTGACGCTGAGGGTGACGCGGTCGTTCATGGCTCTCTCTCCCGTGGCCCGGCTTCAATCCGTTTGCCCCGAGCCTGTCGAAGGGCGGCGTTCGATCGCAAGCGCGGGCTTCGACAGGCTCAGCCCTAACGGGTTGGGGCGGTGGTATATGTCCCACGCTACCGCCACCCGGTGCGTTGCGCTACCGCCGATGGCGTGTAGAGACAGAGCCATGAGCGGCTTCAACATCGACGCCTTCATGGCGCACCGGTTCGGCGGCCATGCCGGGGCGCTGGGCATCGTCTACCATGGCCGTGGCGACGGCTGGGTCGAGCTGGCCTTGCCCTATACCGACGCGCTGGTCGGCGATCCCGACAGCGGCGTGCTCGCCTCGGGGCCGATCATCGCGCTGATGGACATGGCGACGAGCATCGCGGTGTGGGTGGAACGCGACAAATTCGCTCCCCAGGCGACGCTCGACCTGCGCGTCGACTATCTGCGGCCGGCGGTGCCGGGGCGGACGGTGATCGGCCGCGGCGAATGCCTGCGCCTGACCCGCTCGATCGCCTTCGTGCGCGGCATCGCCTATGACGATACCCCCGACGATCCGCTCGCGCATGTCGCGGGCACGTTCATGCTGATGGATGCCAACGCATGACGCCGCCGTCCGTCCTGCCGCCTTATGCCGAGCTGCTCGGCATCTCGCTGACCCCGCGCGACGGCGCCGCGCCGACGCTGCTGCTGCCGTTCCGCGATGCGGTGCTCGGACGCCCCGGCTTCCTGCATGGCGGCGCGATCGCGGGGCTGCTCGAGGTGGCGGCGATCGTCTCGCTGCGGCATGCGCTCGCCGAGGAAGGCGGCGGCCGGATCAAGCCGGTCAACGTCACCGTCGACTTCATGCGCGGCGGCCGCGACAAGCCGACACACGCCGAGGGGATCGTGACCCGGCTCGGCACGCGCATCGCCAACGTCGAGGCGGTGGCGTGGCAGGACGACCGCGCCAAACCGATCGCCAGCGCGCGGATGAACTATCTGATCGTGCGGGATTGATAAGCTTCTTCGTCATCCCGGCGCAGGCCGGGACCCATGGGCACGATGTCGGCAGCGTCGGCACGCATCACCGGCCGCCCGCAACCATGGGTCCCGGCTTTCGCCGGGATGACGAAGGGATCGAGGGCGCGCGCCTACCCCCGCGCCACCCGCTCCGCCTCGGCGACCTGCTCGGGCGTCGGCGTGACGCCGGTATAGAGCACGAACTGCTCGAGCGCCTGTAGCGTGCCGATCGCGGCGCCGGTGATCACCCGCTTGCCGGCGTCGCGTGCGGCGCGGAGCAGCGGCGTATCGGGCGGCAGCGCCACCGCGTCGAGCACCAGCTCCGCCGCGGCGATCGTCTCGCGGTCGAACGCCAGCGCGTCCGCGTCCGGCCCTTCCATGCCGAGCGGCGTGACGTTGGCGATCAGGCCGGCGGTGCGACCGTCCACCTCCGCCGCCCACTCCCAGCCGACCGACTCGGCCAGCGCGCGACCGGATTGCTCGTTGCGCGCAACGATCGTGCCGCGGGTCAGGCCGGCGTCGCGTAGCGCGGTCGCCACTGCCTTGCCCATGCCGCCCGAGCCGCGCAGCATCGCGGTCGTGCCCGCCGCCACGCCGGCCTGTTCGACCAGCGTGCGCACCGCCGAATAATCGGTATTGTGGCCGGTCAGCCGGCCATCGTCATTGACGATCGTGTTGACGCTGTCGATCGCCGCCGCCGAGCCTTCAAGCCCGTCGAGCAGCGGGATCACCGCCTCCTTGAACGGCATCGAGATCGCGCAGCCACGGATGCCGAGCGCGCGGATACCGCCGATCGCCGCGGGCAGATCGGTGGTGCTGAACGCCTTGTAGACATAGTCGAGCCCGAGCAGCTCGTAGAGCCGGTTGTGGAAGCGCGTCCCGAAATTGCTCGGCCGCGCCGACAGCGACATGCACAGCCGCGTATCACGGCCGATCAGGGGTTTGGTCATGGTCGTTCCTTCGCAATTTCTCCCTCGCTTTAGCGGGGGAGGGGGACCGCCCGCGTCAGCGGGTGGTGGAGGGGGCGTTTCCGCATACGGCATGTCTACCGTATCCTCCCCCTTCGTCACGGCTTCGCCGTGCCACAGTGCCGGGTCGGCCATGCCCCCGGCATGACTTTGAACGGCCGGGGGCCGTTCAACCCGGCACTCCCTGGCGGGGGAGGACTTATTTCGCCGTCAGCCGGATCAGCCGCCCCTGCGACTTGCCGCCGTCCTCGATCAGCCAGATCGCGCCGTCCGGCCCCTGATCGACGTCGCGGATGCGCGCGCCCATCGGCCATTGATCGCCCTTCCTCGCATTCTGCCCGTCGAGGTCGACGCGGACCAGCGACTGCGACGACAGGCCGCCGATGAAGGCATCGCCCTGCCATTGCGGGAACATCTTGCCCGAATAGATCATCAGCCCGCCCGGCGAGATCACCGGATTCCACCACACCTTGGGCGGTTCGTAGCCGTCGCCCGGCGCGTGATCGGGGATGTCGCGGCCGTCGTAATGGCTGCCGTTCGAGGCATTGGGCCAGCCGTAATTGCGGCCGGGCATGATGAGGTTGACCTCGTCGCCGCCCTTCGGCCCCATTTCCTGCTCCCACAAACGCCCCTCGCCGTCGAAGGCGAGCCCGAGCAAATTGCGGTGGCCATAGCTCCACACCTCGGGCGCGAAGCCCTTGGCGGCGAGCGGGTTGCCCGGCGCCGGCTTGCCGTCGAGCGTCAGCCGCAGCACCTTGCCGAGCGTCGCCTGCGGGTCCTGCGCCGGCGTGAACTTCTGCCGCTCGCCATTGGTGAAGAACAGCGACTGGCCGTCGGGCGAAAAGGCGATGCGCCCCGAATAATGGCCGTCGCCCTCGACGAACGGCCGCGCCTGGAACAGCGCCTCGATCTCGCCGAGCCGGTCGCCGCCGCGGCCGTCGTCGCGCAGCCGGCCGCGCGCCAGCACGACGCCCTTGCCGCCCGCGCCCTTGGTCGAATAGCTGAAATAGATACGCTTGCTGGTCGCGAAATCGGGGGCGGGAACGACGTCCATCAGCCCGCCCTGCCCCGCCGTGTCGACGGGAAGCGTCGCGATCGTCTGGCGGCGTTTGCCGTCGGGCGACAGCAGGATCATCTGCCCCGCCTTCTCGGTCACCACGATCCGGTCGTCGGGCAGGAAGGCGAGCGCCCAGGGCGAGACGAAATCAGCGACGATCGTCTCGCGGAACGGCTTGGCCGAAGGCGGCGTCTCGCCCGCCTGCGGGCTCCCGTCGGTCGCGGGGGCATTCCCCGAACAGGCGATGAGGGCGATCGGCAAGGCAGCAAATAGAGCAAGTCGCATGATATTCTCCCGGTTGCCGTCTTATACGCACGATGGTCGACGAGGATGCTTGTTTCCATGCGGCGGTAAGCGTATATGACGCCTGCCTTCTCTTACATCGTCAGGTGAAAGAGGCTGCGGGGGACCCCCTCCGCGGCGGCGGACACGCATATCTGGAGCCTGCATGGCGGACATCGCCCACCTCACGCAATTGATCGAACCGGAAGCCCGCGCGCTGGGTTTCGACCTCGTGCGCGTGAAGATGTTCGGCGGCAAGTCCGACCCCACGTTGCAGGTGATGGCCGAGCGCCCCGACACCGGCCAGCTGACGATCGACGATTGCGCCGATCTGTCGCGCCGCATCTCGGACGTGCTCGATGCGCTGGAAGCCGAGGGCAAGGACCCGATCGAAGACGCCTATCGCCTCGAAGTGTCGTCGCCCGGCATCGACCGGCCGCTCACCCGGCCGCAGGATTATACCAATTGGGCGGGTCACGAGGCGAAGATCACGCTGATCGACAAGATCGACAACCGCAAGATCCTGACCGGCGATCTCGTCGGCATCGATGGCGACAAGGTGACGATCGACGTGCGCGGCTATCAGCCGATGACGGTCGCGCTCGACCAGATCCACGACGCCAAGCTGACGATCACCGACCGTCTGCTCGCGGCTACGGCTCCGCTGTCGAGCGACGGCGCCGACGAATTCGAAGAGGTGTCCGACGACACCGACTCCAACGACAATCATGCCCTTAGCGAAGGACAGAAGTAAGATGGCCACCGTCGCCACCGCCAACCGTGCGGAATTGATCGCGATCGCCAACTCGGTCGCCACCGAGAAGATGATCGACAAGAGCATCGTCATCGAGGCGCTCGAGGAAGCGATCCAGCGCGCCGCCAAGACCCGCTACGGCATCGAGAACGACATCCGCGCCAAGCTCGACCCGAACACCGGCGACCTGCGCCTGTGGCGCGTCGTCGAGGTGGTCGAGGCGGTCGACGATTATTTCAAGCAGGTCGACGTCACCCAGGCGCAGAAGCTCCAGAAGGGCGCGGTCGTCGGCGACTATATCGTCGATCCGCTGCCGCCGATCGAATTCGGCCGCATCCAGGCGCAGGCGTCGAAGCAGATCATCTTCCAGAAGGTCCGCGACGCCGAGCGCGAGCGCCAGTATGAAGAGTTCAAGGATCGCCAGGGCGAGATCATCACCGGCGTCGTCAAGCGCGTCGAGTTCGGCCATGTCGTCGTCGACCTCGGTCGCGCCGAGGGCGTCATCCGCCGCGACCAGCAGATCCCGCGCGAAGTGGTGCGCGTCAACGATCGCATCCGCTCGCTGATCCTCAACGTCCGCCGCGAGAACCGCGGGCCGCAGATCTTCCTCAGCCGCGCGCACCCCGACTTCATGAAGAAGCTGTTCGCGCAGGAAGTGCCCGAGATCTACGACGGCATCATCACCATCCAGGCCGCCGCACGCGACCCGGGCAGCCGCGCCAAGATCGGCGTCATCAGCCGCGATTCGAGCATCGATCCGGTCGGCGCCTGCGTCGGCATGAAGGGCAGCCGCGTCCAGGCCGTCGTGCAGGAGATGCAGGGCGAGAAGATCGACATCATCCCCTGGTCGCCCGATATCGCCACCTTCGTCGTCAACGCCTTGCAGCCCGCTTCGGTGAGCCGCGTCGTGATCGACGAGGAAGAGGAGCGGATCGAGGTCGTCGTCCCCGACGACCAGCTCAGCCTCGCGATCGGCCGCCGCGGCCAGAACGTGCGCCTCGCCAGCCAGCTCACCGGCAAGGCGATCGACATTCTCACCGAGCAGGATGCCAGCGAGAAGCGCCAGAAGGAGTTCACCGAGCGGACCGAGATGTTCCAGAACGAACTGGACGTCGACGAGACGCTGGCGCAGCTGCTGGTGGCCGAGGGCTTCGGCGCGCTGGAAGAGGTCGCCTATGTCGAGCTCGACGAGATCGCCGGCATCGAGGGCTTCGACGAGGACCTCGGCCAGGAGCTGCAGAGCCGCGCGCAGGAAGCGCTGGACCGTCGCGAGGCCGCCAATCGCGAGGAGCGCACCGCGCTGGGCGTCGAGGACGCGCTGATCGACATGCCGTATCTGACCGAGGCGATGCTGGTCACGCTCGGTAAGGCGGGGATCAAGACGCTCGACGATCTCGCCGATCTCGCCACCGACGAACTGGTCGAGAAGAAGCGCGTCGAGCCGCGCCGCCGCAACGAGGACGCGCCCAAGCGCCCCGAGCCGAAGGGCGGCATCCTGGCCGAATATGGCCTGAGCGACGAACAGGGCAATGAGATCATCATGGCCGCGCGCCAGCATTGGTTCGCCGAGGACGAGGCCCCGGCCGCGGCCGAGACGGCCGAAGCAGGCGAGGACGCGAAGAGCGAGGCGGAGGAAGGCTGATGCCGTTCGTCTCGATCCGACTGGCGGGCAGCGCGACCCGCGAGCAGAAAGCGGGGATCGTCGCCGACGTGACGACCTCGCTGGTCACGCGGCTGGGCAAGAACCCGGCCGCGGTGCAGGTCGTGATCGAGGAGGTCTCGACGGAGAATTACGGCGCCGGCGGCCAGCTGATCGCCGACCGCGACGCCGCCCCTGCCGCGCCATCGAGGGAGGACGCGCATGCGGTTCCCTCACAATGAGGCGCTAGGGCTCCAGCAGGTTCGCGACGGGCGACGCGATTCGCGGGTGACCGCGGGGACGCGTGCGCCTGCTATGGCTCTCGGTGTGAACTCCACCGCGGGGGGCGGCGCATGACCGATCCCGTCCGCAAGTGCATCCTGACGCAGGATCGTGACGAACGCGACAACCTCATTCGGCTGGCGATCGCGCCCGACGGGCAGGTGCTGCCCGACGTGCGCGCCAAGGCGCCCGGCCGCGGGGCGTGGATCGGCGTCACCCGCGCCGAACTCGAAGAGGCGATCGCCAAGAAGAAGCTGCGCGGCGCGCTCGCGCGTGCCTTCAAGGGCGCCGAGCTGGTCATCCCCGACGATCTGCCCGCGCGGATCGCCACCGCACTCGAGCGCAACGCGCTCGACCGGCTCGGGCTCGAATCGCGCTCGGGCACGCTGCTGACCGGCTCGGAGAAGATCGAGGCGGCGGCGCGCGCAGGGCAGCTCCATGCGCTCTATCACGCGGCGGATGCCGGCACCGACGGCAACCGCAAGCTCGACCAGGCGTGGCGGATCGGCTCGGACCGCGAGGGATCGACGCTGAGGGGCTTGGTTTTGCCGATGCCCCGCCCCATATTGTCGTTGGCGCTGGGCCGCGAGAATGTGGTACACATCGGCCTGACCGACCGCGCTGCCGCCGCGCGGGTGAGCGATGCGCTCGACCGCTGGCTGCATTTTATCGGACCTGAAACCCCTCCCGTGCCTTGCGAAACGGCCTCGCAAGGCGCATCGGCGCCCGGACTTCCCCCTGTATTTCCGGGGGATGTATCCGACGGGCTGCGACCGGCCGTAGACGTGAACGAGGAATTTGAGTGAGCGACACCGACAACGATAAGCCGAAACTTGGCATGCGCGCGCCTTTGGGGCTGAAGCGCACGGTCGAGACCGGCCAGGTGAAGCAAAGCTTCAGCCACGGCCGGTCCAATACGGTGATCGTGGAGACGAAGAAGCGGCGCGTTCTCGGCCGTCCGGGCGAGGCGCAGGCCGCGCCCGAACCGCAGGTCGAGGCGCCCGTCGCCGCGCCTGCTCCGGCGCCCGCCCCCGCCCCTGCTCCACGTCCGGCGCCGTCGAACGAGACGCCGCAGGAGCGTCAGGCGCGCATGCTGCGCGAGGCCGAGGACCAGCGCATGCACGCGCTGGAGGATGCGCGCCGTCGCGAGGAAGCCGCGCGTGCGCAGGCTGCCGAGGACGAACGCGCCCGCGCCGCCGAGAAGGCCGCCGCCGCTGCCGCTCCGGCACCGACGCCCGCTCCCGAGCCGACACCGGAACCGGTCGCCGCACCGGCACCCGCCCCGGCTGCACCGCAGGTCGCCGCACCCGTCGTACCGACCCCCGCCGGCCGTGGCTTCCGCCCGGTCGAGCGCGTCGTGCCGCCGGCACCGGTCGAGGCGCCCGCGCCTGTCGCCGCACCGACGCCGGCGCCCGTTCCGGCACCTGCTCCTGCACCTGCGTCGGTCGAGGCCGCTGCGCCCGCTCCGGCACCGGCCCCCGCGCCGGCCCCGGCGCCCGCACCGATCGTCGGTTTCGGTCGCGATCCGTCGCTGCCCGCGCCGCGTCGGTTCTCGCCGGTCGCCCGTCCGGAAATCCCCAAGCCGCAGCCCAAGCCTGCACCGGCCCCTGCGGCCGCGCCGGCTGCTGCCGCGACGACCGCGACGGGCAATGCCGGTGGCGCCGGCGGCGCTGCGTCGCGCAACCTGCCTTCGGGTCAGGCGACGCCGCGCAACGCACCGCCGAGCCGGCCGACGCAGCGTGACCGCAAGGGCGACGAGCGTCGCGGCGGCAAGCTGACCGTCAACCGCGCGCTCGGCGACGATGGTGCGCGCTCGCGCAGCCTCGCCGCGCTCAAGCGTGCGCGTGAAAAGGAAAAGCGTCACTTCGGCGGCCCGCGCGAACAGCAGGCCAAGCAGATCCGCGACGTCCAGGTTCCCGAGGCGATCACCGTCCAGGAACTCGCCAACCGTATGGCGGAGAAGGGCGCCGATCTGGTCAAGACGTTGTTCAAGATGGGCATGCCCGTCACGATGACGCAGACGATCGATCAGGACACCGCCGAGCTGCTGGTGACCGAATTCGGCCACAACATCGTCCGCGTCAGCGACAGCGACATCGATCTGGCGCTCGACACCGGAGAGGATTCGACCGAGTCGCTCAAGCCGCGTCCGCCGGTGGTGACGATCATGGGTCACGTCGATCACGGCAAGACGAGCCTGCTCGACGCGTTGCGCGGCACCGACGTGGTACGCGGCGAGGCCGGCGGCATCACGCAGCATATCGGCGCCTATCAGGTCACGCTGAAGGACAAGTCGAAGGTCACGTTCCTCGATACGCCGGGCCATGAGGCGTTCACGCAGATGCGTGCCCGCGGCGCCGACGTCACCGACATCGTGGTGCTGGTGGTCGCGGCCGACGACGGGCTGATGCCGCAGACGATCGAGGCGATCAACCACACCAAGGCGGCCGGCGTGCCGATGATCGTGGCGATCAACAAGATCGACAAATATGAGGCGAATGCCCAGCGCGTGCGCGAGCGTCTGCTCGAGCATGAGGTCGTGGTCGAGGAAATGGGCGGCGACGTCCAGGACGTCGAGGTCTCGGCGCTCAAGAAGACCGGGCTCGACACGCTGATCGAGAAGATCCAGCTCCAGGCCGAACTGCTCGAACTGCGCGCCAATCCGGATCGCGCCGCCGAGGGTACGGTGATCGAGGCGAAGCTTGACAAGGGCCGTGGCCCCGTGGCGACGATCCTCGTCAATCGCGGCACGCTGAAGGTCGGTGACGTCTTCGTCATCGGCGCGGAGAGCGGCAAGGTTCGTGCGCTGATCGACGACAAGGGCCGTCAGGTGAAGGAAGCCGGCCCGGCGATGCCGGTCGAGGTGCTCGGCATGACCGGCGTTCCCTCGGCAGGCGATCCGTTGCAGGTCGTCGAGAGCGAGGCACGTGCCCGCGAGGTCGCCGAATATCGCCAGAGCGTGCTGACGCAGAAGCGCACCACGACGGCGCCGGCGAGCCTCGAGAGCATGTTCTCGGCGCTCAAGGCCAATGCCGCGATCGAATATCCGTTGGTGGTCAAGGCCGACACCCAGGGGACGGTCGAGGCGATCGTCGCGTCGATCAACAAGATCTCGACCGATCTCATCAAGGCGCGGGTGCTGCACTCGGGCGTCGGCGGCATCACCGAGAGCGACGTGACGCTGGCGGGTGCGAGCGGCGCGCCGATCATCGGCTTCAACGTCCGCGCCAATGCCAAGGCACGCGAGATCGCCGATCGGCAGAAGGTGGCGTTGAAGTACTATGACGTCATCTACGACCTGATCGACGAGATCCGCGCCGGCATGGCGGGCGAGCTCGGGCCGGAAGCGTTCGAAACCGTGGTTGGCCGGGCGGAGATCCGCGACGTCTTCTCGGCGGGCAAGCACGGCAAGGCGGCCGGTCTGCTCGTGGTCGACGGCGTCATCCGCAAGGCGCTCAAGGCGCGCATCACGCGCAACGACGTCATCATCTATCAGGGTGAGATCGCGTCGCTGCGCCGCTTCAAGGACGATGTCGCCGAAGTGCGCGCCGGTCTGGAATGCGGTGTGACGTTCACGCAGAATTTCGTCGACATCAAGCCCGGCGACTTCCTCGAGACGTTCGAAGTCGAGATGCGCGAACGCACCCTCTAAACCATGTCCCTCTCCCATCCGGGAGAGGGAGGGCGCTGCCGCAGGCGGCGGACGGGTGAAGGCGGCATGCCTCCTGCCCTCACCCTCCCTCCCCCGCCGGGAGGGGGTAAAAGGAATCATGAACAAAGATCCCCAGGATAAATCGGTCCGCGCGCTGCGCATCGGCGAACAGGTCCGCCACGTGCTGTCGGAGATCCTCCAGCGCGGCGACGTGCACGACGAGACGCTGGCCAAGCACATGGTCTCGATCACCGAGGTCCGCATGTCCTCCGACCTGCGCCACGCGACGGTGTTCGTGAAGCCGCTGCTCGGCAAGGACGAGGAACAGGTGCTCAAGGCGCTGCGCACCAACACCGCCTATCTGCAGCGCGAGGTCGCGCATCGAATCCAGACCAAATATGCCGCCAAGCTCAAGTTCCTGAGCGACGAGAGCTTCGACGAGGGCAGCCACATCGACGCGCTGCTCCGCAAGCCCGAGGTGGCGCGCGATCTGGGCGAGGATTGACGGGGCTTAGTCGGTGGCCAAGCTCTATTTCTACTACGCATCGATGAATGCGGGCAAGTCGACGACGCTGTTGCAGGCCGACTTCAACTATCGCGAGCGGGGCATGAACACGATGCTGTTCACCGCTGCGGTGGACGATCGTTTCGCGGCGGGGACGATCACCAGCCGGATCGGGCTCGAGGCGCCGGCGACGCCCTTCGATGCGGCCACCGACCTCGCCGCCTGCGTCGCCGAGCGGCAGGCGCGCGAGCCGCTCGCCTGCGTGCTGGTCGACGAGGCGCAATTCCTCTCCGCCGGGCAGGTCGCGCAATTGGCACGGATCTGCGACGTGCTCAACGTGCCGGTGCTTGCCTATGGACTGCGCACCGATTTCCAGGGGCGGTTGTTCGAGGGATCGGCGCGGCTGCTCGCGATCGCGGATGCGCTGATCGAGATCAAATCGGTGTGCGTGTGCGGGCGCAAGGCGATCATGAACCTGCGCGTCGATGCGCAAGGTCGTGCGATCGCCGAGGGCGCGCAGACCGAGATCGGCGGCAACGACCTTTATGTCGCGCTGTGCCGCCGGCATTTCAGCGAGGCGCTCGCCCCTCCCGTTTGCCCGGAGCCTGTCGACGGGCATTGAGTCTCACCGCGCTTCGACAGGCTCAGCACGAACGGTGGGGAAGGCGAACCGCGGCAAGTCGCGCTGCGCCGCCCGCATGTCAGCGAGGCGCGCACCCCGCCCGTTTGTCCTGAGCCTGTCGAAGGGCATTGAGTCTCATCGTGCTTCGACAGGCTCAGCACGAACGATGGGGAAGGCGAACCGCGGCATGTGGTGCTATGCCCCCCGCATCTCAGCGAGGCGCCCACCCCTCCCCGTTTGCCCTGAGCCTGTCGAAGGGCATTGAGACTCAGCACGGACGGCGGGGGAGGCGAACCGCTGCACTCTGGCGCGGCGCCCTGCCCCACGCCATATCGCGCGCATGAACCCCGAGAACATCGTCTATCGCACCGCCGTCTGGATCATCCCGCTGGTGATCGCGATCGTCTTCCACGAGGTCGCGCATGGCTGGATGGCGAAATGGCTCGGCGATCCGACCGCGCAGGAGCAGCGGCGGCTGAGCTTCAATCCGATCCGCCACGTCGATCCGGTCGGTACAGTGATCCTGCCGCTCGGTCTCGCCATCGCCGGTGCGCCGGTGTTCGGCTGGGCCAAGCCGGTGCCGGTGATCGAGCAGCGGCTGCGCAACCCGCGCTGGGGGATGGTCGCGGTGGCGCTCGCCGGGCCGGGGATGAACCTCGCGCTCGCGACGCTGACCGCGATCGCGATCGGTGTCATCGGCGCGACCGCGGGCGGCACCGCGCCGGTCGGGGTCGCCGCCTTCGTGCTCGCCAATCTCGTCAACTTCCTGCTGGTCAACGTCTTCCTCGCGATCTTCAACCTGTTGCCGATGCCGCCCTTCGATGGCGGCCATGTCGTCGAGGGGCTGCTGCCGCGGCCGCTCGCCGCGCAATATGCCAAGATCGGGCGGTTCGGCTTCCTGCTGCTGATCCTCGTGCTGGTCGTGCTGCCGATGGTCTTCCCCGGCGCCGATCTGGTCGGGCGCGTCGTCGGGCCGCCGGCGCAGGCGGTGATCGGCTGGTTCCTGGCCTTGGCGACCGCAATCGCCTAACGGCCGCGCGATGCACGGTTGGATCATCATCGACAAGCCTTTGGGGCTGGGCAGCACGCAGGTCGTCTCCGCGGTCAAGCGCGCGCTGCGGCAGGGCGGTTACGGCAAGTTCAAGGTCGGCCATGGCGGCACGCTCGATCCGCTGGCGACCGGGGTGCTGCCGGTCGCGGTGGGCGAGGCGACCAAGCTCGCCGGGCGGATGCTCGACAGCGACAAGGTCTACGATTTCACGATCCGCTTCGGCGAGCAGACCGATACGCTCGATGCGGAGGGGGCGGTGATCGCGACCTCCGACGTGCGGCCGACCGCGGCGCAGGTCGCGGCGGTGCTGCCGCGCTTCACCGGGCCGATCACGCAGGTGCCGCCGGCCTATTCGGCGCTCAAGGTCGACGGCGCGCGGGCGTACGACTTGGCGCGGGCCGGGGAAGAGGTGGTGCTGGCGGGGCGGCAGGTGACGATCCATTCGTTAAACTCCTCCCCCGCCAGGGGGAGGTGGCAGGCCGCAGGCCTGACGGAGGGGGAGGATACGGCGACCTCTGCGTCTGTGGAAACGCCCCCTCCACCACTCGCCTGCGGCGAGCGGTCCCCAGCGCAGGGTTGGATTGCCCCCGGCAATCCAAGATCATGCCGGGGGCATGATCGACCCTGCGCTCCCGCTGACGCGAGGGAGGAATTGGGGGAGATCACCCTTACCGCGCACGTCTCCAAGGGCACCTATATCCGCTCCCTCGCGCGCGACATCGCGCTGGCGCTCGGCACGGTCGGTCACGTCACGATGCTCCGCCGCACCAAGGCGGGGCCGTTCGACCTCGCCCCCGCGATATCGCTGGACAAATTGGCCGAAGCCGGTATGGCGCGCAGCCTTGAACAGATAATCCTGCCATTGAGGGCGGGGCTGGACGACATCCCGGCTCTATCCCTCACGCCCGAACAGGCAGGGGCGCTCCGCCAGGGGCGCGTTCTGAGCGGGATCGCCGGGGACGATGGCCAATATTTCGCGTGTGACGGGGATATCCCGGTCGCGCTGATAGAGGTCGAGGCCGCAGAGGCCCGCGTCGTCCGTGGCTTCAACCTTTGAACGATGTCGAGGACTGACACATGACCATTACCGCAGAGCGCAAGGCCGAAGTCGTCAAGGAACATGCTCGCCAGGAAGGCGACACCGGTTCGCCGGAAGTCCAGGTCGCGATCCTGTCGGAGCGCATCAAGAACCTGACCGAGCATTTCAAGGGTCACAAGAAGGACAACCATTCGCGCCGCGGGCTGCTGATGATGGTCAACAAGCGGCGCTCGCTGCTCGACTATCTCCGCAAGACCGACGGTCAGCGGTACCTCGACCTGATCGCGAAGCTCGGCCTTCGCAAGTAACGATGAGGGCGGCCTTCGGGTCGCCCTTTTCATATGTCCGTGCTACAGGCGGACATCACGAATTCACGAATACCGGCATGAGCCGGGTAGCGGAGACGGGCAATTCGGCCCCGATCCACGGGAGCGACAAGACGCTCCATACCGACGCGGGCCGGCTAGCCCGCGAGACAGGCCCCCCGCAGCATCTGGCTCGGGGAGTGAAGGAAAATACATGTTCAATGCCAAGAAGGTATCGATCGAGTGGGGCGGCCAGACGCTGACCCTCGAAACGGGCAAGGTCGCCCGCCAGGCCGACGGCGCGGTGATCGCGACGCTCGGCGAGACGGTCGTGCTCTGCGCCGTCACCGCGGCGAAGTCGGTGAAGGAAGGCCAGGATTTCTTCCCGCTGACCGTCCATTATCAGGAGAAGTTCTCCGCCAGCGGCCGCATCCCCGGCGGCTTCTTCAAGCGCGAGCGCGGCGCCACCGAGCGTGAGACGCTGGTCAGCCGCCTGATCGATCGTCCGATCCGCCCGCTGTTCCCCGAGGGCTTCTACAACGAGATCAACTGCATCGCGCAGGTGCTCAGCTATGACGGCGAGAATGAGCCCGATCTGCTGGCGATGATCGCCGCCTCGGCCGCGATGACGCTGTCGGGCGTGCCCTTCATGGGCCCGATCGGCGCGGCGCGCGTCGGCTATAAGGACGGCGAATATCAGCTCAACCCGTCGGACGCCGAAGTCGCCAACGGCGACCTCGACCTGATGGTCGCGGCGACGCACGACGCGGTGATGATGGTCGAGTCCGAAGCCAACGAGCTGTCGGAAGACGTCATGCTCGGCGCCGTGATGTTCGCGCATCGCGCGTCGCAGGACGTCATCGACGCGATCATCAAGCTCGCCGAACAGGCAGCCAAGGAGCCCTGGGAACTCAAGGTCCAGGACGACAGCGCCGGCGTGAAGGCCAAGCTCAAGAAGCTGATCGGCAAGGACCTGGAGGCGGCGTACAAGCTGACCGACAAGCAGGCCCGCCAGACCGCGATCAACGAAGCCCGTGCGAAAGCACGTGAAGGCATGGCCGACCTCAAGGACAGCGATCCCCAGGCCTATCTCGCCAGCCTCAAGCTGGTGAAGAAGCTGGAGGCGGACATCGTCCGCACCGCGATCCTCAAGACCGGCCGCCGCATCGACGGTCGCGACACCAAGACGGTCCGTCCGATCGAGGCGGAAGTCCACTTCCTGCCGCGCGCGCACGGTTCGGCGCTGTTCACGCGTGGCGAGACGCAGACGATCGCGACCACCACGCTCGGCACCCGCGACGCGGAGCAGATGATCGACGGCCTCGGCGGCCTGTCGTACCAGAATTTCATGCTCCACTATAACTTCCCGCCGTATTCGGTCGGTGAAGTCGGCCGCTTCGGTGCGCCGGGTCGTCGTGAAGTCGGTCACGGCAAGCTGGCGTGGCGCGCGCTGCGCCCGGTGCTGCCGACCAAGGAGGAATTCCCCTACACGATCCGCGTCACCAGCGACATCACGGAGAGCAACGGCTCGTCCTCGATGGCGACGGTGTGCGGCGGTTCGCTGTCGATGATGGATGCCGGCGTGCCGCTGAAGCGCCCGGTGTCGGGCATCGCGATGGGCCTGATCCTCGAGGGCAAGGACTTCGCCGTCCTGTCGGACATCCTCGGCGACGAGGATCACCTCGGCGACATGGACTTCAAGGTGGCCGGCACCAGCGAGGGCATCACCTCGCTGCAGATGGACATCAAGATCGCCGGCATCACCGAAGAGATCATGAAGGTCGCGCTGGCTCAGGCGCATGAGGGCCGCGCGCACATCCTCGGCGAGATGGCCAAGGCGCTCGGCGAGACCCGCTCGGAGCTGTCGGCGCACGCGCCGCGCATCGAGACCTTCTCGATCGACAAGTCGAAGATCCGCGAAGTCATCGGCACCGGCGGCAAGGTGATCCGCGAGATCGTCGCGCAGACCGGCGCCAAGGTCGACATCGACGACGAGGGCGTCATCAAGGTCTCCTCGTCCGATCCGGCGCAGATCGACGCCGCGATCAAGTGGATCAAGGGCCTCGTCGAGGAAGCGGAAGTCGGCAAGGTCTATGACGGCAAGGTCGTCAACCTCGTCGATTTCGGCGCCTTCGTGAACTTCATGGGCGGCAAGGACGGTCTCGTCCACGTCTCGGAGATAAAGAACGAGCGCGTCGAGAAGGTCTCGGACGTCCTCTCGGAAGGCCAGGCCGTCAAGGTCAAGGTCCTCGAGATCGATCCGCGCGGCAAGGTCCGCCTGTCGATGCGCGTCGTCGACCAGGAAACCGGTGCCGAGCTGGAGGACACGCGTCCGGCACGCGAGCCCCGCGAAGGCGGTGACCGTGGTCCGCGCGGTCCGCGCAGCGGCGGCGGCGATCGTGACGGCGGTGGCCGTGGCGACCGTGGCCCGCGGCGCGACGGCGGCGGACGTGACGGCGTTGGCCGTGGTCCGCGTCGTGACGGCGGCGACCGTGGTCCCCGCGGCGAGGGCGGCGATCGCGGCCCGCGCAACGGTGGCGGCAACGACGACGGCCCCGCCCCCGAGTTCGCGCCGGCCTTCCTGACCGAGACGCGCGACTGATCCTGCGGATCGACGTGAGCAAGAGGGGTTCGGCAGCGATGCCGGACCCCTTTTTCGTGGCATTCCGCCGTGTTCCCCAGCCCACCCCGTCACTCAGGAACAAGTCGAGACCGCTGCGAACTCCCCCAGTGCTCCTGCGAAAGCAGGAGCCCAGGAGTCTCCGAACGCCATAAGACGTTGTTTTGCTTGGCTCTGGGCTCCTGCGTTCGCAGGAGCACTGCGCTGGCTTTGAACGAGTCCGGGGCGACGGATTTGATGGCCGTCCGGGATGCGCCGTCAGGGCGTCGCCATCGACACCGTGGCGCCGGTCCACACTTGCTCCGCCGCGGCGCGCAGATGGCCGGTCGACACCGGCTTGTCGCAGCGTGGCAGTGCGCGATAGCGGTCCGGGATGATCGCCGCGTCATAGCCGCTGGTGATCAGCACGCGCACCTCGGCCGCGAGCAAATGGTCGATCAGCGGATAGACCAACGTCTCGCGCAGGTTGATGTCGAGGATCGCGACATCGGGCGCTTCGGCCTCGGCGAGCAGCCGCATCGCCTGCGGCAGCGAGGCGACCGGCCCGATCACCTGCGCGCCGACCGCGCGCAAATCGCGCGCCAGATCGTCCGCGATCAGATATTCGTCCTCGACGATGAGGATGGATCGCCCGGCCAGCGGTGATGCTGCTGCTGATGTCATTGAGCTACTCCCTGTAAAACAAGGGATAATGAATCAGTCGCCGACGGCTTTAACATGGGTAAGCGAGCAGAAGCGACAAATGCTGTCAAGTTTCCCCATGTCACCTGCGCCACTCTCCAATCGCCTGCTCACCCGGCTGCAGCACTATGTCGTGTTCGCCGACGACGAACGCGCGGCAATCGAGACGGCGTGCGCGGGACCGCCGCTCGCGGTACGCCAGCGCCGCGACCTGATCCGCGAGGGCGATCGTCCGCGCGGCGTCAACCTGATCGTCGACGGCTGGGCGTTCCGCTACAAGACGCTGGAGGACGGGCGGCGACAGATCATCGCCTTCCACCTGCCCGGCGACCTCTGCGACGTGCACGGCTATATCCTGCGCGAAATGGATCATTCGGTCGGCGCGCTGACCCCCGTGCGCTACGTCGAAATCCCGCGCGACCAGATCGAGACGCTGGCGGCGCTCGGCCCGCGCGTCAATCAGGCCTTGTGGTGGGACGCGCTGACCGGTGCGGCGATCCAGCGCGAATGGACGGTGAATCTGGGTCAGCGCGATGCGCTGGAACGGCTGTCGCACCTCTTCTGCGAGCTGATCTTTCGCCTGCGCGTCGTCGGCATGGTCGACGGTGCACGCTGCGAGATCCCGCTGACCCAGACCGACCTGGCCGAAGCGACGGGGATGACGCCGGTTCACGTCAACCGGATGGTGCAGGAGCTGCGCTCGCGCCACCTGATCCGCTGGAAGGGGCGCGAGTTCGAGGCGCTCGATCTTGACGGGCTGTGCGATGTCGCGATGTTCAATCCGGCCTATCTCCACCTCGATCACGAAGGACGGCATCTGGATGCCAACGGGTAATCCTCCCGCCATCGTCGCCACCGCTGCCGACCCACCCGCCGCGTGCGGCCCGATCGACTGGCACGCCGCCGCCGAGGGGGGCAGCCTCGCCTTCGCCGCCGCCTGGTCGTCGCTGACCGGGCAAAGCGCGGCGGAGCGCGCGGGAAGCGGCTGGCTCGCCTGCCTTCATCCGGACGATCATGCCGCGCTCACCGCCGGCTGGTATCGCGCGCGCACGACCCGGCTGTTCAGCGCCGATCTGCGCGTGCGCGCGGTCGCGACGGGCGACTATCGCTGGTTGCGCGTGCAGGGCATGCCCGCCGGCGACGGCACCGACGATTGGCGCGGCAGCGCGATCGACATTTCAGACCTGCACCAGCGACTCGCCGGCGAAGGCCGGCTGCGCGCCGCGCTCCACCATCGCATCCGCAACGCGATGGCGATCATCCGCTCGATCGCGCGGCGCACCGCGGAGAACAGCGATACGGTGGAGGATTATCGCAACCATTTCGATGGCCGTCTCGCCGCCTTCGCGCGGACGCAGAGCCATATCATGCGCGCCGGCGACCAGGGCGTCGACCTGGAGGGGCTGCTTGCCGACGCACTGCTCGCGCATCAGGTCGGCGGCCGCGTCGACTATGGCGGCCCCGAGGTGCGGCTGCCGCCGCGGCTCGCCGATCAGCTTGGCATCGCCTTCCACGAACTGACCGACAATGCTGTCCAGCACGGCGCGCTGCGCCGCGACGACGGCCGCCTCGACATCCGCTGGTCGACCGCGGGCGGCGACGACGACGAAGGCGGGCGCCAGCTCCACATCCAGTGGCACGAGGATCTGCCCGCCGGCGGCGTCATGGCGCCGGTCGGCGAGGGCTTCGGGCTCGAACTGCTCACCCGCAGCCTGCGTTACGAGGTCGACGCGACGGTGACGCTCGATTTCGCCGATCGCGGCATGCGATGCGCGATCGCGCTGCCGCTCGACGGCGTGGGATAGCGTCGCCGGGTTGATCCAATTGAATTCGGAATTGCGAAAAAACCGTTATAGATGAATTGCCTGCCGCGCAGACCCAGAGCGGCGGGGAATGATTTCGAACGGGAGGCGCGCCATGCAGATGTCAGCCGATATCGAATTCTATGTCCGCCGCGAACGCCAGGAACGACAGCTCGCCGAGCGCGCGCGCGATACCGACGGGCGCCGCGTCCATCTCGAACTCGCGCGCTGCTACGCGCAACTGATCGCCGACGCCGGCGAGGGCAACACCCGTTCCGATCCCGCGTGACCGCAGAATAGTCGCACGAGATCTTCCGGGCGGGTGTGCAGTGTTCCCGGCCCTTCCCCGTCACCCCGGACTGGTTCCGGGGTCCACTCTGCGGCGAGGAGAACGGCTTGAGGGGATAACGGCCCCCTTGCGGTCCGGTGGACCCCGGAACCAGTCCGGGGTGACGGATCTGATGTTGGAAACCGGGGCGGCACATCGTACCGCGCCCGATCCGCAGCTTCAGGCCCGTGCCGCATCGCCGGGATGGCGCCACGCGACGACCTGCTGGCGCTGCGTGCCGAGCCGGTCGATCGCCAGCTCCATCACGTCACCCGCCTTGAGGTAGATCGATTGCGGCTTCTTGCCCTCGCCGACGCCGGGCGGGGTGCCGGTGATCAGCAGGTCGCCCGGCAGCAAGGTGACATATTCGCTGACGTAGCTGATCAGCTGCTTGAGATCGAAGATCATCGTGCTGGTATTGCCGGTCTGCATCCGCGCGCCGTTGACGTCGAGGTGCATGGCGAGCGCCTGCACGTCGCCGATCTCGTCGGGCGTGACCAGCCACGGGCCGACCGGGCAGAAGGTGTCGTGGCCCTTGCCCTTCGACCATTGCGTGCCGCGCTGCTTCTGGTTGAACCGCTCAGACACGTCGTTGGCGAGCACATAGCCGGCGACATGGTCGAGCGCCGCATCCTCGGACACGTAGCGGCAGGTCTTGCCGATGATCACGCCCAGCTCGACCTCCCAGTCGCTGTGCGTCGAATCCTTGGGCAGCATGACGTCGTCGTTCGGGCCGGACAGGCTCGACAGCGCCTTCATGAACATCATCGGCTCGGTCGGGATCGGCAGGTTCGATTCGATCGCATGATCGCGATAGTTGAGGCCGACCGCGACGATCTTGCCGATGCCCTTGACCGGCACGCCGTAGCGCGGCGTCCCGTCGACCACCGGCAGCGCCGCGACGTCCGCGGCGCGCACCGCGGGGATCGCATCGACGGTGATGTCGGCGACCACGCCCGACAGGTCGCGGATGCGACCGGCATCGTCGACGAGGCCGGGCTGTTCCTGGCCGGGCTGGCCGAAGCGGCAGAGTTTCATGAGGAGCTCTTTCGGTAAGAGGAAGGGCGCCGGAAAACGCAAGGACGCCACGATGTTGCGCCGCTCCGTACAACCGCCGCCGCGCCGGCGAAACCCCACCGACGCAGGCAGGGCCGCGGCGACGAAGGTCCTGCACCCGTTTCGCCGATTATACGTTACACCTGCGGCGCGCCGAATCGCAGCGCCGGGGAGAGACGTCCGTGACCACTGCCGCCTGCGCACGATCTCCCGGCCGGGCGCGCGCGTGAACCGTCTCGCCCCCGATGCGGACGACGCCCGCTTCATCCGCCGCATCCTCTACATCCTCGTCATCGCCGCGGTCGCCGCGGCTTTGTTCAAGGCGGGCAATCTGCTCATCCTCGCCTTCGGCTCGATGCTCGGCGCGATCGCGATCCACGCGATCGCCGATCTCTATCGCGATCACCTGCGCGTCCCCGAGAAGGCGTCGCTCGGCCTCGGCATCGCCACCGCCTTCGGCATCGTCGGCTTCCTCGTCTGGCTGTTCGGGGTGCAGTTCCGCGAACAGGTCAACGTGCTCGTCACGCAATTGCCCGGCCTGCTCGACCAGCTCGCCGCCTGGGCGTCGCGCAGTCCGGTCGGCGCCAAGATCGTCGATGCGGTGCAACAGGCCTATGCCGGCTCGCAGGCCGCGCAGGACGTCAGCGGGCTCGTCCAGGGCGGCGGCGAATTGCTGCTCAACAGCCTGCTGCTGCTCGTCGGTGCCGCCTTCTTCGCCGCCGATCCCGGCATCTACCAGCGCGGCTTCCTGTTCCTGATCCCGCGCGGCAAGCGGCCGGCGATCGAGGATGCGCTGTTCGACGTCGGCTCGACGTTGCGGCTGTGGCTGCGCTCGTCGCTGATCCTGATGACCAGCATGGGCGTGCTGGTCGGCGTCGGGCTGTGGATCTCGGGCGTGCCCTCCGCCGCGGCGCTCGGCCTGCTCGCCGGCCTGTCGGAGTTCATCCCCTATATCGGTCCGACCGCGGCGATGATCCCGGCGCTGGGCCTCGCCGCGACGCAGGGGACCGGGCCGCTGATCGGCACGCTCGTCACTTATGCGCTGGTGCGGCTGATCCAGACCAACTTCATCACCCCTTATGTACAGGCGCGCGTCATCTCGATTCCGCCGGCGATCACCGTCTTCGCGATCATCGGCATCGGCGTGATCTTCGGCATCTTCGGCCTGTTCTTCTCCGCCGCGCTGCTCGTGGTCATCTTTACGCTCGTGCGCAGCCTCTACCTGCGCGAGGTTCTGGGCGAGGATATTCCGCGCAGCCGCCATCAAACCTTGCTGGGTCCAGACCTTACGCCGACGGACCCCGACGAGGAGGTGAAAAAAGATTAACCCATGTGGTCCGGCAGCCGCTGGATTAAACCCTAATTAACCTTTTGCCTTCAGATGTTCTTTGGTTAATGAATCGGGTCGAGCCGTGCAGCAGGGGTGCTCAGGGTATGGCCAGCAGGGGACGACGCGATGCGAGTGCTGTTGATCGAGGACGAGCCGACCACCGCCAAGGCGATCGAGCTGATGCTCGGGACCGAAGGCTTCAACGTCTACACCACCGATCTGGGCGAAGAGGGCCTCGATCTCGGCAAGCTGTACGATTACGACATCATCCTGCTCGATCTCAATCTGCCGGACATGCACGGCTATGACGTGCTCAAGAAGCTGCGCGTCGCCCGCGTCGCGACCCCGGTGCTGATCCTGTCGGGGATCAACGAGATGGATTCGAAGGTGCGCAGCTTCGGCTTCGGCGCCGACGATTACGTCACCAAGCCGTTCCATCGCGAGGAACTGATCGCGCGTATCCACGCCGTCGTCCGCCGCTCGAAGGGGCACAGCCAGTCGGTCATCCGCACCGGCAAGCTCGCGGTCAATCTCGATGCCAAGACGGTCGAGGTCGACGGCAGCCGCGTCCATCTGACCGGCAAGGAATATGCGATGCTCGAGCTGCTCTCGCTGCGCAAGGGCACGACGCTGACCAAGGAGATGTTCCTTAACCATCTCTACGGCGGCATGGACGAGCCCGAGCTGAAGATCATCGACGTCTTCATCTGCAAGCTGCGCAAGAAACTCAGCCTCGCCTGCGAAGGCGAAAATTATATCGAGACGGTCTGGGGTCGCGGCTATGTGCTTCGCGAACCAGAAGAAATTGGCGCAGTCGCCTGATCTGACATTTGCGCCACGTCCGGCGAACAAGAGCTGCGGCATGTCCAATGTCGCAGCTTTTTTGTTGCGTTGTGAGGATCGCAGGCGCGACCCGGCACGGCCATTTCCAACCCGAATCTTGATCGAGATCAGGAAGCCTGTCTTCCCAAACGTTAATATCCCTTTAGAGAATCGTATAATAAAAAGGACTTACCAACAGGGGGAGGATCAGGCCCATGCCGACCGCAATCGATACCGCGACCAATCAAGCGGCGCTGAGCGCCAAATATATGATCCTCGACGCGCTCGAGCTGCTCGACGGATTGCAGTCCTTCTCGGCGCAGATCGCCGCGGTCCACCTCGCGCATGCGCTCGAGATGATCGACGCCGGCGGTGCCGACCTCTGACCGTCCCGGGAGCGGTTACTTCCGCTCCCACACCTTGTAGCCGCCCACCCACGTCTCCTGCACCTTCGTGGCGCGCAGGTCGGTGGGCGAGGCGAGCAACGGATCGCGGTCGACGATGATGAAGTCCGCCTGCATCCCCGGCGCGAGCCGGCCGATGCGATCCTCGGCAAAGCCGGCATAGGCCGCGCCGCCGGTGAAGCCCCACCAGCCCTGTTCGCGCGTCACCGCTTCCTCCGGGCGCCAGCCGCCGAACGGCTGGCCGTCGGCGCCCTGCCGGGTGAAGGACGCCGCCCAGCCCGCCCAGGGATCGGGCCGCTCGACCGGATAGTCCGATCCGAACGCCAGCTTCGATCCGTTCTTGAGCATCGACGCCCAGGCATAGGCGCCGGTCAGCCGCTGCGGCCCCAGCCGCGCCTCCGCCATCACCCGGTCGCCGGTCTCGTGCGTCGGCTGCATCGAGGCGATCGTGCCATATTTGCCGAAGCGCGGGAGGTCGACGGGATCGACGATCTGCGCATGCTCGACACGCCAGCGCCGGTCGCCCTTGTAGGTCTGCGCCATCTCGTCGATCGCATCGAGCACCTCGGCATTGGCGCGGTCGCCGATCGCGTGAACCGCGACCTGATAGCCGTCCATCGCCGCGCGGCTCATCAGGTTGCGCAGCACCGTGTCGGTCATGAAGCCCGCGCCAGACTGGCCCGGCGCATCGGCATAGGGTGCCTTCAGCCACGCGCCGCGCGAGCCCAGCGCGCCGTCGGCATAGAGCTTCACCCCGACCAGCTTGAGCTTGTCGGCATACAGCCACGGCGTCGGCCCGGTGCCGCCGATCTGCACCGTCGTGTCGACGCCCATGCCGTAGCTCATGATGCGCACGCGCAGCCCACCCAGATCGCCGATGCGGCGATAGGTCAGCCAGTCCTCGATGCTCGTCCCCATGTCGGCGGTGGCGGTGACGCCATAACTGAGCAGGATGGTCTGCGCCTTGACGAAGGCGGCGTTGCGATCCTTGCCGAGCGGCTGCGGCACCACCTTGGCGACGAGGCTCTGCGCGGCGTCGACGAACACGCCGGCGGGCTGGCCCCCTGCCCCCTTCTCGATCCGCCCGCCGGCGGGCGAGACGCTCTTGGCGGTCACCCCCGCCGCCTTCAACGCGGCGCTGTTGCCCCAGCTCGCATGACCGTCCGCGCGCGCCAGCCACACCGGCCGGTCGCCGACCGCCGCGTCGAGCTCCGCGGCGGTGGGGAAGCGGCCGAGACCCCAGGCCTCCTGATTCCAGCCGCCGCCGATGATCCACGCCTTGTCGGGATTGGCGCGGGCGTATTCGGTGATCTTCGCCTGCGCCTCGGCGAGGTTCTTGGTCTCGGACAGATCGAGTTCGAGCGCGCGAAAGCCCAGTTCCATGACATGGCCGTGCGCGTCGATCATCCCGGGCAGCAACGTCTTGCCCTTGAAGTCGACCCGCCAGTCGAGCTTGTCGGGACGCTTGTCCTTCGCGCCGAGCAATTTGGCGACATGCCCGTCGGGCGTCACCAGCAACGCCTGGAAGCGGACGACCTTGCCGTCCTTGTCCAGCGTCAGCCCGTTGACGTTGTCGACGATCCCGTCCGCCCCCGCCGCCGCGGGCAGCATCCATGCCGTCGCCAGCAACATCGCCTTGAGTACGCCGCCGGTGCGCCCGCTGATAACCCATTGTGCCATGCCGTCCCGCATAAGCGGTGTTCCCCCGCCGCACCAGATGGTCTAGCGGGACCGATATGGCCTCGAACCCCGCCGCAACCGCTTTGCCCGTCAGCATCGATGACGTCCGCGCCGCCCATGCCCGCATCCGCGACGCGATCGTCCGCACGCCGACGCTGATCAGCAAGACGCTGAGCGAGATGACCGGTGCGAAGGTCTATCTCAAGTTCGAGAACCTCCAGTTCACCGCCGCCTATAAGGAACGCGGCGCGCTCAACACCTTGCTGCAATTGTCGCCGGAGGCGCGCGCCAAGGGCGTCATCGCCGCCTCGGCGGGCAATCATGCGCAGGGCCTCGCCTATCACGCCAACCGGCTCGGCATCCCCGCGACGATCGTCATGCCGCGCACCACGCCGACGGTGAAGGTGATGCAGACCGAGGGCCACAAGGCCAATGTCGTGCTGGAGGGCGAGACGTTCGACGCCGCCTACGCCCATGCCCGCGTGCTCGAGGCGCAATGCGACTTCACCTTCGTCCACCCGTTCGACGATCCGCGCGTCATCGCCGGCCAGGGTACCGCGGCGGTCGAGATGCTGGAGGACGTGCCGGGGCTCGACACGCTGTTGATCCCGATCGGCGGCGGCGGCCTGATTTCGGGCACGTCGATCGTCGCACGCGCCGCGGATCATGCGATCGAGGTGGTCGGCGTGCAGGCCGAGCTGTTCCCGTCGATGTACAACCGGATCAACGGCACTGACCTGCCCTGCGCCGGCGACACGCTCGCCGAGGGCATCGCGGTCAAGGAGCCGGGCGGCATCACCGCGCGGATGGTCGCCGAACTGGTCGACGACATCGTGCTGGTCGGCGAGCGCAATCTCGAGGAGGCGGTCAGCCTGCTGCTCCAGATCGAGAAGACCGTCGTCGAGGGCGCCGGCGCCGCCGGCCTCGCCGCGCTGATGGCCTATCCCGAGCGGTTCAAGGGCCGCACCGTCGGCATCATCCTGTGCGGCGGCAATATCGACACGCGGCTGCTCGCCAACGTGCTGCTGCGCGACCTCGCGCGGTCGGGGCGGCTGGCGCGGTTGCGCGTGCGGATGCAGGACCAGCCGGGTGCATTGTACAATGTCGCGCGCATCTTCGACGCGCAGCGCGTCAACATCATCGAAGTCTATCACCAGCGCATCTTCACCTCGCTGCCCGCCAAGGGCCTGTTCACCGAGATCGAATGCGAGGCGCGCGACCGCGACCACCTCAACCGCCTGATCGCCGCCCTGCGCGACGGCGGCTATGAGACGAGCATGGTGGAACAGGCGTAGCGTCGTCCGGAAGGGCTGTCGCATATGACGATTGTGTAAGCCCGCCGTCTGCCAAACCCACCCCGTCACCCCGGACGTGTTCCGGGGTCCACTCTGCGGCGAGGGGAAAGGCTTGAGCCGACATCGTTCCCCCGCGGCCGGGTGGACCCCGGAACACGTCCGGGGTGACGACCCTGATGGGGAAGCCGATCGAACCTCATCGCCGTCGCCAAATGCGCCAGCCCTCTCTAGGCGGCGCAAAAATCACCACCCACACGAAAACGGGGGCCGCGCCGTGGCGCAGCCCCCGTTTCGTCAGGTCGAACCGTCAGCTTAGTTGCTGTCGGAATCGCCGTCCTGCACGACGGCGACGACGCCGATCGCGACAACGCCGGCAACGATGAGCGCGGCGAGGAGACCGCCACCGGCCAGCTCGCTCTTCTTCGACGACGGCGCGCTGGCGCGGACCGACTTGGCGACCGACAGCGACGCGGCGGGGTTGGCAGGCGCGGCGCTAGCAGCGACCGGAGCGGCAATCATCGCCAAGGCGGCGAGCGAACCAGCGAAAGTCTTCGACATAAACAAAACTCCAAGCGGAATGGATACCGGGAACGACTGGTTACCAACTTTGTTCCTGCAGCGCAACATCGTCCCGTTTTGGAGCCGACTATGGTTGCGGCAACACACTTAGCCAGAAATTAACCTTTTTTGATCCGAATGCCACTTTGCAGCGCGCCGCGGTGCATTCATAGATCGACGGCACCGCATCGCGCGTGGCACGTTCCAGGGGATTGCCGGCGGTGACTGCGCCTTTTCGTTTTCCGCGCTTTTTCGTCACGACCCCCGCCCCCTGCCCTTATCTGCCGGGGCGTCAGGAGCGCAAGGTCTTTACCGAATTGAGCGGCCCGCATGCCGGCGAGCTCAACGACGCGCTCAGCCGGATCGGTTTCCGCCGGTCGCAGGGCGTCGCCTATCGTCCGTCGTGCGCGGGCTGCACCGCCTGCGTCTCGGTGCGCATCGTCACGCAGGAATTCGCGCCCAACGCCAGCCAGCGCAAGCTGCTGCGCCGGAACGGCGACCTCGAAATCGCCGTCTGCCGCCCATGGGCGACCGACGAGCAATTCCAGTTGCTCCGCCGCTACCTCGCCGCGCGCCACCCCGGCGGCGGCATGGCCGGGATGGACGAGGACGATTACGCCGACATGATCGAGCATTCGCCGGTCAACTCGATGATCGTCGAATATCGCACCCGCACCACCGACGGATCGCGCGGCGAACTGGTCGGCGCCTGCCTCACCGATCGGCAGGCGGACGGATTGTCGATGATCTACAGCTTCTTCGCCGCCGACGAAGAGGGGGCGGAGGCGCGTCCGGGACTCGGCAACGTCATCATCATGGATCATATCGCCCGCGCCCGCGATGCGGGGCTGCCGTTCGTCTATCTCGGCTATTGGGTGAAGGGCTCGGCGCGCATGGCGTATAAGACGCGCTATCGCCCGCTCGAAGTGCTCGGGCCGAACGGCTGGCGGCTGCTTACCGAAGAGGATGTGGTCACACCGGCGGCGCGCGAGCCGGCGCTCGCCCCCGCCTGACCGGGCGGATCAGCTCGGGTCGGTCTCTTCGCCGACCGTGGCGCCGGCGGTGACGAAGCGCTGTGGCGCGACGCTGCCGAGATGGACGCGCACCCCCGCGGCGACGGTGATCCGCGGCGCGGCGACCGCGTTCGCAATCGCGGCGGGCGTGGAGGCGGCGGGCGCATCGGGGCGGACGATCGCCGCCACCTGACCGCGGTGCACGGTGACGCCGCCGTCCGCGCCGCTGTCGCGATACAGCGCCGCGGTCTGCGCCGCCGCGTCGGCGACATCGGGTTGCAACGGCAGCGGCTCGACGCCGGCATAAGCGGCGCGGAAGCTCAACGCGCCCTCCATCGCCCCGCGCCAGCGGTAGAAGATATGCGCGCCGACCGCGCCGATCCGCGCGAGGCTTGACGCCCACCACGGCAGGATCGCATTGGTGTGATAGAAGGTCGCGGCCCCGATCGGCGCATAGACGCTGCCCGCCAGCGCCGCCTCGGCCACCGCGCGTGCGCGCTGCCAGGCGGCGGGGTCGCGGCGATAGGCCATCGATCCGTCGCAGGTGAAGGAGAATTGGCAGCCGGTGCGTCGCTGCGATCCCTGGAACACCACGCCGCAGACGCTGTGCGGAAAGGCGCGGTCGCGCACCCGGTTGAGCACCACCTGCGCCACCGCGCGCTGGCCGTCGAGCGGCTCCGAGCGCGCTTCGTAATAGACCGCGGCGGTCAGGCAGTCGGCGGCGCGTGCCGCATCGTCCTGGCTCTGCGCCTGCGCGAGGAAGGCCGGCGCGGCCTGCACGAACGCCGGTGCCGCATCGTCGGCGACGGAGGCGCGCAGAGTCGCGGGCAATCCTGCGAGCCCCGGCGTATCGAGCGCCAAAGCGTGGAGCAATTGCTGCGGGTTTGCCACCGGCTGCGCCTGTCCGCCGGCGGTCGCCGCCTCGCGATGCGGCGCGCACGACGAGGTGACCAGCAATGCCAGCCCCAGGAAGCCCCGTTCGATCATCGAAGTCCGCCAGCGTCTCACGCGACTGGCGATAAACGCCCCGACTTATGATCGGGTTAACCGGGACATACCCGAATCCACCCCGTCACCCCGGTCCTGCGCCGGGGTCCCGCTTCCTTGGACGGTGAAGAAGCGGGATGCCGGATCAAGTCCGGCATGACGGTGGATTAATCCCCAAGGACCGACATCACGCCAGCGTGCGCACCTTCGATTCGCGATCCCAATAGCGCTGCTTCGCCGCCTCGACGAAGCCGCCGAGATCGGTGACGCCCTCGTCCGCCTCGACGCCGGCCTTGTCGAGCAGCGGCTTGGCCTCGGCGTTGAACCCGATCGCCTTGAGATGCCCGAACGCGTCCATCACCCATTGCACCGCCGCGGCTTCCTTGACGAGCTTGGCGGTCGCCGCCTCCGACAGGATGACCGCGCAGGCGTCGAGCGTCGCCGAAGGCTGACCGAACAGCTGCGAATCCGCCGCGACCGACGAACCGTCCGACAGCGGCACCTTGCCGACCTTGGGCGCGACCAGCACCGCGCGGCCACCGGCTTCCTTCACCGCATCCTTGAGAGAGGCGAGCGCCGCGGCATCGCTGCCGTCGGCGATGAGGATACCGACCGAACGGCCCTCCAGCGTATGGCGCTCGAGCGGCCCGCGGATGATCCGCAGCGCCGGCGACGGGTCCATGTCGAGCACCGGTGCCGCGGTCGGCGACGCCGGCGGCAGGTCCATCGCCAGCCCGTCGGCGACGCGCGCGGCGAGGTCCTCGTCGACGTTGCGCAAATTGGCCATCATCGCGGTGCGGATATGCTCCAGCCCGACCTTCGACAGTTCGAACACCAAGGCCGAGGCGATATGCGCCTGTTCCGCCGGATCCATCGAGCGGAAGAACAGCCGCGCCTGGCTGTAGTGATCGGCGAAGCTCTCCGGCCGGATGCGCAGCTTCTGCCCCTCTTCCTCCGACGGGAAAGTCTTGTAGCCCTTGTCCGGATCCTCGCGCGCGCCGGCCTCCTCGCCGACCTTGGCGAGGCTGTTGGGCTCGTAATTGGCGCGGCCCTTGGGCACCGCCATCTGCATGTGACCGTCGCGCTGCTGGTTCAGGAACGGGCAGCCCGCCGCCGCGGCACGGCCCTTGGCCGAATTGATCGGCAGCTGGTGGAAGTTGACCGAGCCCAGGCGCGACAATTGCGTGTCGGTATAGGAGAACAGCCGTCCCTGGAGCAGCGGATCGTTGGAGAAGCCGATGCCGGGGACGACATGGCTCGGCACGAACGCCGCCTGTTCGGTCTCGGCGAAGAAATTGTCGGGATAGCGATCGAGCACCATCCGGCCGACGATCTTCACCGGCAGCACTTCCTCGGGGATGATCTTGGTCGCATCGAGCACGTCATAGGGCTGGCTGTTGGCGAACTCCTCGTCGAACAGCTGCACGCCGAGGTCCCACGTCGGGAAGTCGCCGCGATCGATGCTCTCGAACAGGTTGCGGCGCTGGAAGTCCGGATCGGCGCCCGCCACCTTGACCGTCTCGTCCCAGATCGTCGAGGCGAGGCCCGCCTTCGGCTTCCAGTGGAACTTGACGAAGGTGCTCTTCCCCTCCTTGTTGATGAAGCGGAAGGTGTGGACGCCGAACCCCTCCATATTGGCGAAGGTGCGCGGCAGCGTCCGGTCCGACATCGCCCACATGATCATATGGGTCGATTCGGGCATCAGGCTGATGAAGTCCCAGAAGGTGTCGTGCGCGGTCGCCGCCTGCGGATAGCCGCGATCGGCCTCCATCTTGGCGGCGTGGATCAGGTCGGGAAACTTGATCGCATCCTGGATGAAGAACACCGGGATGTTGTTGCCGACGAGGTCCCAATTGCCTTCGCGCGTGTAGAATTTGACCGCGAAGCCGCGCACGTCGCGCGGCGTGTCGACCGACCCGGCGCCGCCCGCGACGGTCGAGAAGCGGGTGAACACCTCGGTGCGCTGGCCCTTCTTCTGGAACATGTCGGCGACGGTGATGTCGGCGAGGCTCTCGGTGCATTCGAAATAGCCGTGCGCCGCCGAGCCGCGGGCGTGGACGATCCGCTCGGGGATACGCTCGTGATCGAAATGGTTGATCTTCTCGCGATAGACCTCGTCCTCGAGCAGGACGGGACCGCGTGCCCCGGCCTTGAGCTGGTTCTGGTTGTCGCTGACCGGCGTGCCGTGATTGGTGGTCAGCACCGGATGGTCCGCATCGGTGGTCTGATGCGTCTCGCCGCCGTTGCCGGGGTTCAGGAGCGTATCGGTCATGGGGGTGTCTCGCATCGAAGGGATGGTTCCCGCTCTCAACGAAGCTGGCCTGCGTCAGTGCCTTCGCGCCGGAAACTTTCGCAGGAGCCGGCCGCAATTCCTCCCCGTCAGGGCAGGGCCATCGCATAGGGACGTAGGTGTAAGTCGCTCGTGCTCCAAACCCACCCCGTCACCCCGGACTCGTTCCGGGGTCCACTCTGCGGCGAGGAGAAAGGCTTGGTTCGACACCCTGCTCTTGCGGCCCGGTGGACCCCGGAACAAGTCCGGGGTGACGGGGGCAAGCTTGGAAGACGACAGGCTCGCACGAGCGGCCAGATGCGACAGCCCCGCTATCGCAAGCGAGGAATTGCGCAATGGGACAGGCCGCTATTGCGCCGCCGACACCGTCACCGCGACGTCGAGTTCCTCCTCGCCCTCGCCGAGCCGCGATCCCGCCACCGGCGCCGCGCCGGAGGCGTCGAGCGCCGCCGCGACGCGCACGCTCTCCTCCTGCGGCGACCGGCCGGTGAACGGATCGAAGCCGACCCAGCCGAGCCCGTCGACATGCGCCTCCGCCCAGCCGTGCGGCGTCGGCCGCAGCGAACCCTCGACCACGCTATACCCCGACACGTAGCGTGCCGGCAGGCCGAGCGATCGCGCCGCCACGGTGAAGATCTGCGCCAGGTCGCGCGAGGTCGCCGCCGGGCGCGCGAACGCCGCCGCGGCGCTCAATCCCGGCTCGGGCCGGGTGCGATCGACCGCGAAGCGGGCGTTCACCGCGCGATTGAGCGCGTGCAGCTTGCCCACCGCGCCGTCCGCCGCGCCGGTCACCTCGGCGGCGAACGCCGCGATATCCGGATCGCGCGGCGTCGCCTCGGTCGCGCGCAGGAACACCGCCGGCGGCAGCACCTCGTTGACGCCGCGCACGACGCCGTCGGAATGGCTGGTCAGCACTTCGCCACGCACCGCGATCTCGATATCGGCGATCGGCCCTTCGGCATACAGCATCGTGACCGCATTGCCGAAGCCGTCGCGCCCGCGCCGCATCCTGGCGTCGCAATCGACGTCGATCCGCCAACGCGCCACCGTCTGGTCGTGGCTGTTCTCCGGCGTCATGCGCAGCATCTGGACGAGCCGACTCTGCGGCTCGCTGAAGCGATAGACGGTGCGGTGATCGATCGACAGGCGCATCAGACGAACCGGAACTGGCGGCCGATCGCCTCGTGCAACTGGCCGTTCTCGCGGATGAAGGCCTGCAGATATTGGTGCAGGCCGCTGGCGATCACCTCGCCCGAGCGGGTGCGGCCGAGCCGCGCCGCGCGCATCCGCGCCATCCGGTCCGCCTCGCCATGGCTGCCGGTGCGTTCGGCCAGCAGGCCGAGGATGTCGACGGTGATCTCCGACGAGGCGACGAGGCTGCGCGGCAGCTCGCGGCTGGCGATCAGCAGGTCGATGACGTTGGCCGGCGTCAGCCCGTCCGAATAAAGCCAGCGATAGGCGGTGACCGCCGACACGGTCTGGAGGATCGTCGTCCACTGGTCGCGATCGACGACGCCGCCGACCGTCTCGCCCTCGGGCAGCAGGATATGGTATTTGACGTCGAGCAGCCGCGCGCTGTTGTCGGCGCGCTCGACCGCCTGTCCCAGCCGGATGAACCAGTGCGACTGGTTGCGCAGCATCTGGTGCACCGCGCCCTCGAAGCCGCGCGTCTCGTTCTTCACCGCCTCGACGAGGCTCAGCGTCGCCTGCGTCTCGCCGATCCGGTGGCGGTTCTCGAACACCAGCCACGCGCGGTTGATCGCGGTCCACGCCTCGCGGCTCAGCGCGGTGCGCACCGCCTTGGCGTTGTTGCGCGCGCGATCGAGGCAGCGGATCACCGAGCCGCCATGGCTGGTGTCGAGCGTCAGGAACCGCACCACGTCGCTTTGCGTCAGTTCGCCGCCATGCGCCGCGAAATCGGCTTCGGTATCGGTGACGGCGAGTGCCGACGACCAGGCCACCTCGCCTGCCGGGCGCGACGACATGACGTCGAGCCGCACGGTCGCCTCGATCAGCCGCGCGAAGAAATCGGCGCGCTCGATATAGCGGCCGAGCCAGTAGAGCGACGACGCCGTCCGCGAGAGCATCATACCCATTCCTCCCCGGCACGGGGAGGGGGACCAGCGAAGCTGGTGGAGGGGGGGCTCCACAAGCGCGATCGTATGAGGAAGCCCCCCTCCACCACGCCGCTGCGCGTCGCGGTCCCCCTCCCCGTGCCGGGGAGGATTTTTCCCGCATTCATGCTCCGAACCCCTGCGCCTGCGTCATCCCGCCCATCGTCTGCGTCTGCCGCTGGAACGGACTGTCGGCCATCAGCACGAAACTGTCCTTGGTGCCGCCGCCCTGGCTCGAATTGACCACCAGCGAGCCTTCTTTGAGCGCCACCCGTGTCAGCCCGCCGGGCACCACCTGCACGCCCTTCGATCCGCTTAGCACGAACGGGCGGAAGTCGACGTGGCGCGGGCTGAGGCCGCTGTCGGCCAGCGTCGGCACCGTCGACAGCGCCAGCGTCGGCTGCGCGATATAGCGGTGCGGCTCGGCGATCAGCGCGGCACGGAACGCCTCGATCTCGGCGCGCGACGCGGTCGGCCCGACCAGCATGCCATAGCCGCCCGAACCGTCGACCAGCTTGACGACGACCTCGTCGAGATGATCGAGCACGTAGCGCAGCGCCTGCGGTTCGCGGCAGCGCCACGTCTCCACATTGGGCAGCTTGGCCTCGCCTCCCGAATAGAAGCGCACGATCTCCGGCATATAGCTATAGATCGCCTTGTCGTCGGCGATGCCGTTGCCGGGCGCGTTGATGATCGCGACGTTGCCCGCGGCATAAGCGGCGATCAGCCCCGGCACGCCGAGCATCGAATCGGCGCGGAACACCAAAGGATCGAGATAATCGTCGTCGACGCGGCGATAGATGACGTCGACGCGCACCCGCCCGGCGATCGTGCGCATCCACACGATATCGTCGTCGACGACCAGATCCGCCGCCTCGACCAGCTCGATCCCCATCGAATCGGCGAGGAAGCTGTGTTCGTAATAGGCCGAATTGTAATGGCCCGGCGTCAGCACCACGCAGACCGGCCCCGACGATCCGCCGCGCGGCGCCACCGACTTCATCGTTTCCAGCAACCGGTCGGGATAGCTGTCGACCGGCTCGACGCGATATTCGCGGAACAGCTCGGGGCACAGGCGCACCATCGCCTCGCGGTTCTCGAGCATATAGCTCACCCCCGAGGGCGTGCGCGCATTGTCCTCCAGCACGTAGAATTCGTCCGGGCCGGTGCGCACCAGATCGATGCCGCAGATATGCGCCCAGATGCCGTGCGGCGGCCGCATGCCGGCGATCTCGGGGCGGAATTGCGGATTGCCGAGGATCAGGTCCTCGGGCAGCACGCCGTCCTTCAGGATGCGGCGCTCGCCATAGATGTCGTCGAGGAAGGCGTTGATCGCCTCGACCCGCTGCACCAGCCCTTCGGACAGCCGCGACCATTCGTCGGCGAGGAAGACGCGCGGCACGATGTCGAACGGGATGATCCGCTCGCGCGTATCGGTATCGCCATAGACCGCGAAGGTGATGCCGAGCTGGCGGAAGGTCGTCTCCGCCGCCTCCTGCCGCCGGCGCAGTTCGTCGTCGGGCGTCTCCTCCAGCCAGCGCCCGAGGGCGGCCAATGCCGGGCGCGGCGGCGTATCGCCGTCCATCCCCATGATCTCGTCGAACGCCGGTCGTTTCCCCATCGGAACGTCAAAGCCCTCCACGTGATGCAAGTTCCATGCTGCGAGGAAACGCTGCGCCGCACAAGAGGGTTGGCAAGACGTTAACCGTCTAAATTCTGCCCCCGTTTGGGGGAGGACTTATTTCAGGCCCGCCAGCATTCCCGGGGTCAGCACCTGCGGCAGGACGCGCGGCTCGGCGGCGCCCGGCGCGTAATAGAGGTACAGCGGCACGCCGGCGCGATTGTGCGACTGGATGAACCGTCCCAAGGCGGGATCGCCATCGGTCCAGTCGCCCACCAGCACCGCGACCTTGTTCTTCGCGAAGGCCGCGCGCGTCGCTGCGGTGTCGATCGACGACGCCTCGTTGACCTTGCACGACAGGCACCAGTCGGCGGTGAAATAGGCGAACACCGGCCGCCCCTCCTTGCGCAGCGCCGCCAGCCGCGACTCGCTGAACGCGTCGCCGCCGACCGCCGCGGGCTTGGCCGCGCCACCGGTCAGCGCCGCCGCCAGCCCCGCCGGCACCACCAGCGCCGCCAGCGCCAGCGCCCAGCCGAAGCCCTCGCCCCGCTTCTGCCGCCGCCCGCCAAGGCTCAGCACCACGCCAGTGACGACCATCGTCGCGATCCCGATCGCCAAGCCGGTCGCCCCCGCCTGCCGCCACGCCAGCCACAGCAATGCCAGCACGGTCAGCGCCATCGGCACCGCGAGCACGCGCCGGAACCGCTCCATCCACAGCCCCGGCCGCGGCAGCCGTCGCCGCAGCGCCGGCACGAAACCGATCGCCAGGAACGGCAGCGCCAGCCCCAGCCCGAGCCCCGCGAACACCGCCAGCGCCGCCGGCCACGGCAGCACCAGCGCCGCACCGAGCGCCGCACCCATGAACGGCCCCGAACACGGCGTCGCCACGAACGCCGCCAGCGCCCCCGTCGCCACCGACCCCGCCGCGCCGCCATGCGACGCGAATTGCGGCACCGGCACCTCGAATCGCCCGGCGAGGTTGAGCGTGATCGCAAAGGTCAGCGCGATCAGCAACACGACGATCCGCGGGTCCTGCAACTGGAACGCCCAGCCGACCACCGACCCGCCGGCACGCAAGGCCAGGATCAGCCCGCCCAGCGCGACGCACATCAGCACCGCGCCCAGCATATAGCCCAAGGCATCGATCCGCGCCGCGCGCTCGTCCTCGCCGCCGCGGGCGAGGTGCAGCGCCTTGAGGCTGAGGATCGGGAAGACGCAGGGCATGACGTTGAGGATCAGCCCGCCGAGCACCGCGCCGGCGAAGGCGAGCAGCGCCGCCGCCCAGCCGCTGCGATCGCTCGCCTGCGCCACCGTCCCGGCATCGGCGTGGATGCCGAGGCCGAGGTCCGGCCCGATGCGCAGCACGCCGGCGATCCGCCCCTTGGGCGCGCCTTCGGTGGCGATCAGCAGCCGGTCGCCGTCGCGCGTCACCGTCTGCGGCGCGGCATATTTGACCATGTCCGGCCCGAACGGGAAGAAGGCGGGGTTCTCCACCTTCGCCGCCGCCGGCAGCGGCACCGCGATGACGAGCTTGCCGTCCTTGACCTGATACGTCCCCGCCGCGTCGAGCGGCTTGGGGATCGCGCTGCGCCAGCGGTCGAAGTCCGCGCCATGCGACGCCGCGCCGTCGCCCACCGTCAGGTCGAGGCTGAGATCCTGCTGCTCGGGCACGCAGATCGCATTGGTGCAGACGAGATAGTTGATCGCCAGCCGCACCGGCAGCGGGGTGCCCTTGGCCAGCCCCGCCGGCACCCTCAAGGTCACCAGCGGCGCATAAGGCGCCTCGTAGACATAGTTCATCAGCCCGGCGATCAGCAGCGTCGTCGGCACCGGCCATTGCGGCGCGCCGTCGACCGCCGCGCTTTTGGACAGGGTCCAGGCGAAGGACGGCGCGAAGCCGGCATCGCCCGGATTGCGCCAATAGCCGTGCCAGCCCGGCGCCGGCCGCGTGTCGATCGCCAATGTCACCGGCGCACCGGCACGCGGCGTATCGCTCTCCGCGACCAGCCGCATGGCGAGATGCTTCGGCCCGTCCGCCGGCGCGAGATCGGCATGCGCCGCGCCCGCCCACATCAAGGCCAACGTCATCAGCGCGCAACACAGTGCGCGCATCGCTCCATCGGCGGCGTGCCGCCCGACCCTAGTTGCCCGATCCATCGCCCATCGCCATAGCGATGCCGGCCCCGTAAAACGAGTGTTCCCGATGAAAGCGCTGATCGCCGCCGCCCTGCTCGCCTCCGCCGCAGCCGCGGCCCCCGCCGCCGCCCAACAGGCGCCCGCGCCGGCAGCGCCGGCGGCCACCCCGGCACCGGCACCGACCACGCCGCCGCGGCTGATCGTCGCGATCTCGGTCGACCAGTTTTCCGCCGATCTGTTCCAGCAATATCGCAGCCATTTCACCGGCGGCTTCGCGCGGCTGCTGACCGGCGCGGTCTTCCCCTCGGGCTATCAGAGCCATGCCGCGACCGAGACCTGCCCGGGCCATTCGACGATCCTCACCGGCATGCGTCCCGCGCACACCGGCATCGTCGCCAACAATTGGATCGACCAGTCGATCGCCCGCCCCGACAAGACCGTCTATTGCACCGAGGACGAGACCGTCCCCGGCACCGACCACAACACTTACGTCGTCAGCGACAGACACCTCAAGGTGCCGACGCTGGGCGAGATGATGAAGGCGGCGCGCCCCGCCACCCGCGTCGTCTCGGTCGCGGGCAAGGATCGCGCCGCGGTGATGATGGGCGGCCACAAGGTCGACGAACTGTGGTGGTGGGACGGCAAGACCTACAGCAGCTATGCCGGCCGCGCCGTGCCGCGCGCGGTGCAGCGCGGTCGTGACGCGGTCGCCGCGCTGATCGCCCGGCCGCAGGAGGCGCTGCCGCTGCCCGCTTTCTGTCAGCCGCTGAACCGGCCGATCACCGTCGCCGGCACCGTCTACGGCCAGGGCCGGTTCGAGCGCGCCGCGGGCGACCTCAAGGCGTTCCGCGCCTCGCCTGCCAGCGACGCCGCGGTCTTCGCGATCGCCGCCGGGCTGATCCAGGACATGAAGCTGGGCCAGGGCCAGACCACCGACATCATCGACATCGGCGCCTCGGCGACCGACTATATCGGCCATTCGCTCGGCACCCAGGGTACCGAGATGTGCATCCAGATGGACCAGCTCGACCAGACGCTCGCCGGCTTCTTCGCCGCGCTCGACAGCTGGAACCTCGATTACGAGGTGGTGCTGACCGCCGACCACGGCGCGCACGACATGACCGAGCGGCAGCAGCAGCATGCGATGCCGATGGAGCAGCACGTCTCCGCCGACGCGTCGATCAAGACGGTCGACGCCGCGGTATCGGCGGCGCTCGGCCTCAAGGGGCCGGTGCTGGTCGGTGCCGAGGGCGACGTCTATCTCGCCAAGGGCCTGTCGCCCGCCAACCGTGCGCGTGTGCTCGCCGAGGCGCAGAAGCGCTTCGCCGCGCAGCCGCAGGTCGCCGCCGCCTTCACCAGGGCACAGATCGCCGCCCAGCCGTTCGCGACGACCCCGCCCGAGACCTGGACGCTGCTCGAACGCGCCCGCGCCTCGTTCGACCCGGGCGTCTCGGGCGACCTGCTCGTCCTGCTCAAGCCGCGCATCACGACGATCGAATCGCCCGGCCCCGGCTATGTCGAGACGCACGGCTCGCCGTGGGACTATGACCGCCGCGTGCCGATCCTGTTCTGGCGCAAGACCATGCCCGGCTTCGAACAGCCGCTGTCGGTGGAGACAGTCGACATCGCCCCGACGCTGGCGGCGACGATCGGCCTGCCGGTCAAGGGCCTCGACGGCCGCTGCCTCGACCTCGACCCCGGCGCCGCGGATACGTGCGCGCGGTGATGCGCGCCCTTGGGCTGCCGTAGGAGCAGAACCTCCCAAAGCACCCATGTACCCCGGCGAAGGCCGGGGCCCAGTCGGGAAGGCCGCTGTAAGTCATAACGGACCTCCACCCAACTGGGCCCCGGCCTCCGCCGGGGTACGCTCAAGTTCTAAGCCGACCGACTGTGGCGAAAGTCTCGCTTTCGCGGCGTAAAGGGAATGCCGTCACCTCGCAGACATGCCCGTCAGCCCGCACCCCAAGAAAAACCGTTCGCCCTGAGCCTGTCGAAGGGCAGGTGAGTCCCACCCAACCCCGACCAATTCCAACCCGACCGACGACCGACACACACACCTCCCGTCGACCAACAAACCATGGCCCCCGCGCCCGAACGGGGTAAAAACCCGCCATGCTCCTCGCCCTCGCCGCGCCGCTCCTCGCCGCCACCGCCCTCGCCACGCCGATCCTGCGCAGCGAGTTCATCGACCCCGCCCCGCCCTATCCACAGGCGCATGCCTCGACCTTGGTCGAACTGCCCGACGGCGCGATCGCCGCCGCCTGGTTCGGCGGCAGCGGCGAGAGCCGGCCCGACGTCACCATCTGGTTCGCCCGCCACGACCGGTCCGGCTGGCACAGACCCGTGAGCGTCGCCGACGGCCGCACAGCCGACGGCCGGCGCTTCCCGACCTGGAACCCGGTGCTGTTCCAGCCCGCAGGGCTACCGCTCCACCTGTTCTACAAGGTCGGCCCCAACCCGCGCGAATGGTGGGGGATGGTGATCACCTCCGGCGGCGGCGGGCGCCATTGGAGCGCGCCGCGCCGCCTTCCCGACGGCGTGCTCGGGCCGATCAAGAACAAGCCGGTGGTGACGCCCGGCGGCGCGTGGCTCGCCCCGTCCAGCCGCGAGGAGGGCACGCCCGAACACAATCGCTGGTTCGTCCGCATGGAGCGCTCCACCGATGCCGGACGGACGTGGCAGGTCGAGCCCGCCATCCCCTCGCCGATGGGGATCGAGGCGATCCAGCCGAGCGTGCTGGCTTTCCCCGATCGTCGCCTCGAACTCGTCGCGCGGACGCGACAGGGGGCGCTGGCGATGAGCTGGTCGCGCGACGACGGCCGCAGCTGGTCGCCGCTCGCCGCGATCGACCTGCCCAATCCCAACGCCGGCACCGATGCGGTGACGCTCGCCGACGGCCGGCAGTTGATCGTCTACAATCACAGCGCGCATTGGCCCGACCGGCCCGGCGACGGCCCGCGCTATCCGCTCGACGTCGCGCTGTCCGGCGACGGCATCCGCTGGCATCACGTGCTGACGCTGGAGAGCAAGCCGCGCCCCGACGGCTATGCCTATCCCGCGGTCATCCAGACCCGCGACGGGCTGGTCCATGTCAGCTACACCTGGAACCGCACCCGCATCCGCCATGTCGTGATCGATCCGCGGCGGCTGCCCCGTAGCGATTGAACGCCGCCGCCGGTCGATCGTTGGAGCGGCATGGAAACCCCCGCCCTGCCCGCACGCCCCGCCGTCCAGCGCGCCGCGATCGCGCTCCGCATCGGCAAGCGCGGCCGGCTGCGCGCGGAGTTGACGATGACGCCGGGCGGCTTGCTGTCGGTCGGCGCGCTGGTGTCGTCGATCCTGCTGTCGACCGCCGTGATCGTCCGCGCCGCGCGCCGCGACCGCTAGGGTCGGGCGACGTTCAGTCCAATTCCTCCCCCGCCAGGGGGAGGTGGCGCGGCGAAGCCGTGACGGAGGGGGAGGTAAGCGACCACTTCGGTTCCGTGTCCTCCCCCTCCGTCATGCCTTCGGCATGCCACCTCCCCCTGGCGGGGGAGGAACTTCAGCGCCCGCCAATCCCCCCGACGCTCACCGCGTCTCGAACATTCGTATGCCCGGCCCCAGCCGGTTCGCGCCCACCGCCAGCCGCTCGTGGCTGAGGTCGGCGACGAACGCCGGATTGCCCGGCGCGCCCGGCGCGAGCCGCGCGTCATTGTCCTCGATGCGCAGCCCCGCCGACGGATAGGTCTTCGCCTCCGCCGCCACCACGATCAGCCCGCTGCTGTTCTCCTTGCCGCGACCCTGGACGAAGCCGTTGCGCGCGATCAGGCCGCGCGCGCCTTCCGGCAAATCGATCATGTAATTGGTCTTGGCGCCGGCGGTATCGTCGAAGCTGTTGTCGGTGATGACGACGTTGGGCACGCGCAGCTTGACGTAATGGCCGCCGGTGCCGCGCTCGAAGCGCGAGCGGGTGATCGTCACCTGCCCGCGATTGGCGAGATAGATGGCATGCGAGCAATTGACCGCCTCGTCGCACTGGCCGAGCCCCGCGAAGGTCGAGCGGTCGATCGTGATCCTTTGGCCGCTCGGCTCGCCGCCCAGAATGCCCTCCTGGCTGTCGAGGAACATCGCATTGGTGACGGTCAGGTCGCCCATCTCGGTGCGGATGCCCGCGCCATTGCCGTCGGACACGCGATAGCCGCGGAACACCAGCCCATCGACCACCGATCCCTGCCCGCGCAGCACCAGCGCCGCTTTGTCCTCGCACGCCTCCTTCTCGAAGATCGCGGTGCCCGGCGTCACCGCCTGGAAGGTGATGCGGCCGCCCTGCTGCACCGCGCATTGGCGGTAGACGCCGGGGGCGATGCGGATCGTCGCGGTCCCCATCCGCACCGACGACACCGCCGCCTGCAGATCGTCGAAGCCCTGCCCGGTCTCGGCGATGGTGAACGGCTTGCCCGATTGGGCGGAGGCCGGGGCGGCGAGCAGCGCGAGCGCGAGGATCATGCGGGTCATCGCCGCATCCTATCGCCTGAAGCGCGCCGCCGCCGCTGCGATCCGCACGCCCGCCTGTCCCGGAATGACCCGCGACGTCAGAATGATTGCGGTCCCAACCATGGATCGGCTATCGCCGCCGTAACGATAAGGCGACCGGGGGGTCGCCACGGGAGGGCAGAATGCACGCCATGTCACCGACGGAGGTCTTCCTCCTCGCGATCCTCATCATCTTCACCTTGCCGTGGCTGGTCTGGCGGGTCGGGCGCACCGATTATTGGGCGCCGCTGGTCGTCGTGCAGATCATCGGCGGCATCCTGCTCGGGCCGGGCGTGCTCGGCGCGATCTTCCCCGATTATTACGCCTTCGTCTTCACCGCGCCGACGATGAGCGCGCTCAACGGCATCGCCTGGTGGTCGGTGATGCTGTTCGTCTGGGTGGCGGGGCTCGAACTCGACCTCGGCGAGGCGTGGCGCCGCCGCCGCGAGACCGGGGTCACCGCCGGCCTCGCGCTCGGCGTGCCGCTGGTCGCGGGCAGCATCGCGGCGCTGATCATGCTCCGCTATCCCGGCTGGCGCGGCGCGGCGGGGGCGGAATGGCAGGTGGTGCTCGGCATCGGCATGGCCTGCGCGGTCACCGCCTTGCCGATCCTCGTGCTGCTGATGGAGAAGCTCGACATCCTGCGCGAACCGCTCGGCCAGCGCGTGCTGCGCTACGCCAGCCTCGACGATATCGCGATCTGGGGCGTGCTCGCGCTGATCCTGCTCGACTGGGAGCGGGTCGGGCGGCAGGGCGGCTTCCTCGTCGGCTTCGCCATCGCCACCTGGGCGATCCGCAAGCTGCTGCGCGCGCTCGGCGAGAACGACCGCTGGTACGTCGGGCTGATCTGGCTCGCTTTGTGCGGCTTCGCGGCGGACTGGGCCGGGCTGCACTTCATGGTCGGCGCCTTCCTGGCGGGTGCGGTGCTCGATGCGCGCTGGTTCGGCGAGGCGCGGATGGACCGCTTCCGCCAGACCATCCTGCTCGCGGTGATGCCGGTCTATTTCCTGTCGACGGGTCTCAAGACGCAATGGGGCGTGGGGGGCGCGGCGGTGTTCGCCGTCGCCGCGCTGTTGCTCGCCGCCTCGGTCGGCGGCAAGCTCGCCGGCATCCACCTCGCCGGCCGCATCCTCAAATGGCCGAAGGGCGACGCCAAGGCGATCGGCTGGCTGCTCCAGACCAAGGCGCTGATCATGATCATCTTCGTCAACATCCTGTTGGACAAGAAGATCATCACCAACGAGACGTTCACCGCGCTGCTGCTGATGGCGGTGGCGAGCACGATGCTGACCATCCCGGTCGTCGCACCGCTGCTCCGCCGCGACCCGGCGTTGAGGAAACGCGGGTTCTAGGACGCCCCTGCCCTTGGGGGATGGCGATCACATCCAGCCGTTCACTGGAGTCGCTCTCCAAGCCCACACCGTCACCCCGGACTGGTTCCGGGGTCCACTCCGCGGCTAGGAGAAGGGCTGACGTTATGCCGTTCCCTCGCGGCCCGGTGGACCCCGGAACGAGTCCGGGGTGACGGCGTGGAGGGTGCAGCCGAAGCGCAGACCGGCCCCCCTTAGTCGAGGTTCGGCCGCAGCCAACGTTCCGCCAGCGCGACGTCGACGCCGCGCCGCGCGGCATAATCGGCCACCTGATCCTGCCCGATCCGCGCCACGCCGAAATATTCCGCCTGCGCATGGCCGAAGTAGAAGCCGCTGACCGCCGCGGTCGGCAGCATCGCGAAACTCTCGGTCAGCTCCAGCCCGGCATTGCCCTCGACGTCGAGCATGTCGAACAGCATCCGCTTGAGGCTATGCTCGGGACAGGCGGGATAGCCCGGTGCCGGGCGGATACCGCGATACTGTTCGCGCACCAAAGCCTCGTTGGTGAGCTGCTCGTCGGGCGCATAGCCCCACAGGTCGCGGCGGACATGCGCGTGCAGCGCCTCGGCGAACGCCTCGGCGAGGCGATCCGCCAGCGCCTTCAGCAGGATGTCGTTGTAATCGTCGTTGTCCGCCTTGAACCGCGCGATATGCGCGTCGATGCCGTGGATGCCGACCGCGAAGCCGCCCATCCAGTCGCCCGCCGGATCGATGAAATCGGCGAGGCACATATTCGCCCGCCCCTCGCGCTTGGCGATCTGCTGGCGCAGGAACGGCAGCCGCACGCTCGCTTCCTGCGTGCGGTCGAGATTGGGGATATGGAAGCCTTCGGGAATGCTCGCGCCATCGGGGCTGCGATGCGATTCGCGATGCTCGGTATAGACCCAGACGTCGTCGTCGTGCCGATGGCAGGCCCAGAGCCCCGCGACGCCGCGCGCGGTCAGCCATTTCTCGGCGATGATCGTATCGAGCATCGCCTGCGCGTCCTCGTACAGGCCGGTCGCGCTGGTGCCGACCACCTCGTCGGTGAGGATCGCGGGGAAATTGCCGGCCAGCTCCCAGGCGCGAAAGAACGGCGTCCAGTCGATATATTGGCGCAGGTCGGCGAGGTCCCAATCGTCGAACACGTGCACGCCCGGCTTGGCGACCGGCGGCGCCTTGAGCGCCATATCGGCGACGAAGCCGCGCTTGCGCGCCTCGGCGAGCGGCAGCAGGTCGTTCTGCCCCTTGTTGGCGCGCGCCAGCCGCACCTTCTCGTAATCCTCGGCGACGCCGGCGACATAGGCGTCGCGCTGCGTATCGGAGACGAGCGTCGTCGCGACGCCGACCGCGCGGCTCGCGTCGAGCACATGGACGATCGGCCCGTCATAGGCGGGCGAGATGCGCAGCGCGGTATGCACCTTCGACGTCGTCGCGCCGCCGATGAGCAGCGGCATCGTCATGCCCGCGCGCTTCATCTCCTCGGCGACGGTCACCATCTCATCCAGTGACGGGGTGATGAGCCCCGACAGGCCGATCATATCGGCGTCATTCTCGTTCGCCGCCTCGATGATCTTGGTCCACGGCACCATCACGCCGAGATCGACCACGTCGAAGCCGTTGCACTGGAGCACGACGCCGACGATGTTCTTGCCGATATCGTGGACGTCGCCCTTCACCGTCGCCATCACGATCTTGCCCTTGCCCTTGGCGCCGGGCTCCTTGGCCGCCTCGATGAACGGCAGGAGATGCGCCACCGCCTTCTTCATCACGCGCGCGCTCTTCACTACCTGCGGCAGGAACATCTTGCCCGAACCGAACAGGTCGCCGACGACGTTCATTCCGTCCATCAGCGGCCCCTCGATCACCTCGATCGGCCGTGCGAACTGCTGGCGGCATTCCTCGGTATCGTCGACGACATGCGCGTCGATGCCCTTCACCAAGGCATATTCCAGCCGCTTGGTGACGGGGAGCGAGCGCCATTCCGCCGCCGCCTTCTCCGCCACCGCATCGGTGCCGCGATATTTCTCCGCCAGCGCGACGAGCCGGTCGCCCGCCTCGGGATCGCGATTGAGGATGACGTCCTCGCACGCCGTCCGCAGCTCGGGATCGATCGTGTCGTAGACGTCGAGCTGGCCGGCGTTGACGATCGCCATGTCCATGCCTGCGGGAATGGCATGATAGAGGAAGATCGAGTGCATCGCGCGGCGCACCGGCTCGTTGCCGCGGAAGCTGAACGACAGGTTCGACAGGCCGCCCGAGATATGGACGTGCGGACAGCGCGCCTTGATCTCGCGGCACGCCTCGATGAAGTCGACGCCGTAATTGTTATGCTCCTCGATCCCCGTCGCGACCGCGAAGACGTTGGGATCGAAGATGATGTCCTCGGGCGGAAAGCCGATGCCGATCAGCAGCTCATAGGCGCGCGAGCAGATCTCGACCTTGCGCTCCTTGGTGTCCGCCTGGCCGACCTCGTCGAACGCCATGACGACGACGGCCGCGCCATAGGCCATGCACTTCCGCGCATAATGCAGGAACGCCTCCTCGCCTTCCTTCATGCTGATCGAATTGACGATCGGCTTGCCGGAGACGCATTTCAGCCCCGCCTCGATCACGTCCCACTTGGACGAATCGACCATCACCGGGATGCGCGCGATATCGGGCTCGGCCTGGATCAGCTTGAGGAAGGTCGTCATCGCCTCGTGCGCGTCGAGCAGGCCCTCGTCCATATTGACGTCGAGCACCTGCGCGCCCGCCTCGACCTGCTGCAGCGCCACCGCGACCGCAGCGGGGTAATCGCCGGCCATCACCAGCTTCTTGAAGCGCGCCGAGCCGGTGACGTTGGTGCGCTCGCCGATATTGACGAACTGGGCGGAGGAAATGGTCATGAATTATCCGAGAAACGAGCAAGCAAATCGGTAAGGGCGGCTTCGTCCGCGATCTCGCCATCGGATCGGTAGCGTTCGACTTCGACGTGGCCGTCTTCGAACACCTCGATCTCCCACCGTTCGCCCGGCACCGCCGCATCGATCAAAAGCGCATCGTCCCTGATGCTGGTGATCGTGTGGTGGATACGGGCGGCGTTGAGCCGCGCGATGATGGCGAAGGGGGTCATGCCGCCATCGTGAACGGCTCGAGTCCGGCCAGCCGCGTCCGCACCGGCGCGACCGGCACCGGCCGCGGCGTCACGCCGCGCGCCATCTCGGCGATCGCCGCGATATGCGCCGGGGTCGAACCGCAGCAGCCGCCGAGCACGTTGACCTGCCCCGCCTGCGCCCACTCCCCGACCAGCCCCGCGGTCGTCGCCGGTGCCTCGTCATAGGCGCCGAGTTCGTTGGGCAGGCCGGCATTGGGGTAGATCATGATCAGCGTGTCGCAGATCTCGCTCAGCGTCTTCACATGCGGCCGCAACTGCTCCGCACCGAACGAACAATTGAGCCCGATCGTCAGCGGCTTGGCATGGCGCACCGCATGCCAGAACGCCTCGACCGTATGGCCCGACAGGTTGCGGCCAGACAGATCGGTGAGCGTCATCGACATCATGATCGGCAGGTCGCGCCCCAAGGCATCGCCCGCCTCCAGCGCCGCCATGATCCCCGCCTTGGCGTTGAGCGTGTCGAACACCGTCTCGATCAGGACGAAGTCGGCACCGCCCTCGACCAGGGCGTCGATCTGCTCGCGATACACGTCCTTGAGATAGTCGAAGTCGATCTCGCGATAGCCGGGATCGTTGACGTCGGGCGACAGCGACAGCGTCTTGTTGGTCGGCCCGATCGCCCCGGCGACGAAGCGCGGACGCCCGTCCTTCGCCTGGAACTCGTCGGCGACGCGCCGCGCCATCCTCGCGCTCTCGACGTTGATCTCGCGGACCAGATGCTCGGCGCCGTAATCGGCCTGACTGATCTTGTTGGCGGAGAAGGTGTTGGTCTCGGCGATATCCGCCCCCGCCTCGAAATAGGCGCGGTGGATCGACTCGGGCACCTCCGGCTTGGTCAGCGCGAGGATGTCGTTGTTGCCCTTCTGGTCATGGCTCAGGCCGAGCGTGCCGGCATAATCCGCCTCGGACAGCTTCCAGTTCTGGATCTCGGTGCCGAACGCGCCGTCGGTGATCAGGATGCGCTTGGCGGCCTCGGCAAGGAATGTGTCGCGTGTGGTCATGCTACGTCCGATCTCAACTTAAGTCCTCCCCCGCAAGGGGGAGGGGGACCGCTCGGCGTCAGCCGAGTGGTGGTGGGGGAGGACACGATATGCTTCCAACGAAGCGCCACCCCGTCCTCCCCCTCCGTCACCGCTTCGCGGCGCCACCTCCCCCTTGCGGGGGAGGAATTGTTCACGCCGCCGCGACGCTCGCCACCGGCTTCGACCGCACCCCCAGCAGGTGGCAGATCGCGAACGCCAGCTCGGCCCGGTTGAGCGTGTAGAAGTGGAGCGACTTCACCCCGCCCGCATAGAGCTTGCGGCTCAGCTCCGCCGCCAGCGTCGCCGCGATCAGTTGCCGCGACGCCGGATGATCCTCCAGCCCGTCGAACAGCCGCGCCATCCACGCCGGCACATCGGTGCCGCACATCTTGCTCATCCGCACGACGCTGGCGAAATTGGTCACCGGCATGATCCCCGGCACGATCTCGGCGTCGATCCCCGCCGCGGCGACCTGATCGCGATAGCGGAAGAAGGTCTCGGGCTCGTGGAAGAATTGCGTGATCGCCCGCGTCGCACCCGCGTCGAACTTGCGCTTCAGATTGTCGATGTCTGCCGTCATGTCGGGCGAATCGGGATGGCATTCGGGATAGGCCGCCACAGAAATCTCGAACGGATGCAGTCGCTTGAGCCCGGCGACCAGCGCCGCCGCATTCTCATACCCGCCGGGATGGCTGGCGAATTTCGCGCCGGCCGCGGGCGGATCGCCGCGCAGCGCGACGATATGCCGCACGCCCGCCGCCCAATATTCCTCGGCGACCTGATCGATCTCCGCCTTGGTCGCCTCGACGCAGGTCAGATGCGCCGCCGCCGCCAGTGACGTCTCGCGTTGGATGCGCGCCACCGTGGCGTGCGTCCGTTCACGCGTCGAGCCGCCCGCGCCATAGGTCACCGACACGAAGCTCGGCGCGAGCGGCTCGAGCGTCCGCACCGCATCCCAGAGCTGCTCTTCCATCTTTTCGTTCTTGGGCGGGAAGAATTCGAACGAAACGTCGATATCCCCCGCGACGTCCGCATAGAGCGGCGCCTTGAGCGCGATCTGCGCCTCTTCGAGCTGGTTCACCGAAATCGTCATGCCACCCCAACCTTTTTCAAAGGCACTTCACGCAGGCTCGCGCCCGATTTGCGTCCGAGCCACAATGTCACCGTCAATTCGCCGCCCTTGAGCGTCTCGGTCCGCGCGAGCGCCAGCCCGGCATTGCCGAACCAGCCCGCGATCTGGTCGTCCGCGAAGCCCAGCCGGGTATGCGCGTCGCGCGTGCGCAGGTCCTCGCGATCGTGCGGCGCGAAGTCGACGATCAGCAACCGCCCGCCCTGCCCCAGCACCCGCGCCGCCTCGGCGATCGCCGCACCGGGCTGCTGCGCGAAATGCAGCACGTGGTGCAGGATCGCGACATCCGCCGCGCCGTCCGCCATCGGCAGCGCATAGAGGTCCGCCTGGCGCAATTCGGTATTGGCACGGTCGTGCAGCTTGGCACGGGCGAGCCGCAGCATCTCCGACGACCGGTCGATACCGAGCGCGCTGTCCGCCTGATCGCCGAACAGTTCGAGCATCCGCCCGGTGCCGGTGCCGATGTCGATCAGGCTGCCGAGCGGTCCGTCGCCGAGCACCTGCGCCATCGCCGCCTCGACCTCGCTCTCGGCGATATGGAGCGAGCGGATCGCATCCCATTCGTCGGCATGGCCCTCGAACCATTGCGCCGCGCTCGCCGCGCGATCGGCGCGCACCGCGGCGAGCCGCGCGGCGTCGGCGACCGCCCAATGATCGGGCTCGGTCTTGTGCCACTGGTCGATCGCGACCGCGACCGGCCCCGTCGCCGCCGCCCGGCCGAGCGCGACGAACACCCAGCTCCCCTCCTTGCGCCGCTCGGCGAGGCCGGCGTCGCACAGGATCTTCACATGGCGGCTGACGCGCGGCTGGCTCTGGCCGAGCACCTGCGCCAGCTCGCCCACCGACAGCTCCATCGTGCGCAGCAGCGAGAAGATGCGCAGCCGCGTGGCATCGGCTAAGGCACGGAAGATATCGAGCGCGAGGGTCATGTCGCATCAACATATAAAGATATCTTTATATGCGGTCAACGCGGACCCGAACCGGCCGACCCGCGTTTGCGCGAGGTTAGTGAACTTACCGGGAGATTATCGATGAAGCGCCTGCTGATCCTCGCCGCCCCGTTGGCCGTGGGCCTCGCCGCGTGCAGCCAGAACGCCCAGAACGAGACCGCCGACGCCGCCAACGCGATCGCCGCGGACACCGAAGCGACGACGCGCAACGCCGTCAGCGACGTCGACGCCGCCACCGACCGCGCCTTCGGCTCGGCCGAGCGCCACATCGACAATGCCGGCGACCATCTCGACAACGCCGCCGCCCATGCCGACGACCGCCTCGACCGGGCCGGCGATGCGATCAGCAACGGCGCCGACCGCGCCGCCGACGCCACCGGCAACGCGCTCGAGCGCGCCGGCCGCTCGCTCAAGAACTGATGCCGCGGGGGGACGATCGCCGGTCGCGCCTGCTGGCGGCGGCCGTCCTCCCCCTGGCGCTGCTCGCCTGTTCGCGCGGCGGCGGCGACGATCCCGGCACGGTCAGCGCCGACGAAGCCGCCCAGCTCAACGACGCCGCCGCGATGCTCGACGCCAACAGCATCGACCTCGACGCCGTCACCTCCAACGACACGGACGCCCAGCCATGACCCTGCGCCGCTTAGGCTCGACCGACCTCCGCATCGCCCCGCTCGTCCTCGGCGGCAACGTCTTCGGCTGGACCGCCGATCGCGCGGCGAGCTTCGCCGTGCTCGACGCCTTCGTCGCTGGCGGCGGCACGATGATCGACACCGCCGACGTCTATTCGGCGTGGGTCGACGGTCATCAGGGCGGCGAGTCCGAGACGATGATCGGCGAATGGCTGAAGGCCAGCGGCAAGCGCGATTCGGTGCTGCTCGCCACCAAGGTCGGCATGCTCCCCGGCGAAGGCGGCGAGAAGCTCGCTCCTGCCCGCATCGCCGCCGCCGCCGAGGCGTCGCTCAAGCGGCTCGGCACCGACCGGATCGACCTCTATTACGCGCATCAGGACGACGACGGCGTGCCGCAGGAGGCGGTGCTCGAGGCGTTCGGCCGGCTGATCGACGCCGGCAAGGTCCGCGTCATCGGCGCCTCCAATTTCCACGCCGCGCGGCTGAAATCGGCGATCGACGTCGCCAAGGCGCACGACCTGCCGCGCTATCACGTGCTCCAGCCCGAATATAACCTCGTCAGCCGCCACAAGTTCGAAGGCGAGCTGCAGGACTATTGCGTCACCGAGAACATCGGCGTGCTGCCCTATTACGGCCTCGCCTCGGGCTTCCTCACCGGCAAGTACCGCAGCAAGGACGACCTCGGCCAAAGCGTCCGCGGCGGCCGCATGACCGAGCTGCTCGACGGCAAGGGCGCCGACGTGCTGACCGCGATGGACGGCGTCGCGGAGGAGACCGGCGCGAGCCACGCGCAGATCGCGCTGGCGTGGCTGATCGCGCAGCCGGGCGTCACCGCACCGATCGCGAGCGCGACCAAGGTGGCGCAGTTGGAAGACCTGCTCCCGGCGATGGAGCTGGAACTCAGCAAGGATCAGCTCGAACGCCTGACCAACGCCGGCGCCTAGGCGAGGTCAGGCCATCGCGCCGGTGGCGAATCGCGGGTTCGCCCCGAATCGATTTTCGGTGGCATCTCCCGCCTTGAACACGAAGAACAAGTCGACGAGAAAGCCGAGGTACGGCACGCCCGAAGCGACCACCCACCATCCCGACAGGTCCATGTCATGCAGCCGTCGCACCTTCACGGCTAAGCCGGGAACGATCAGCGCGAGCACGACGATGCCGCAGAGGGCCACCGCCCAGTCATGGCTCGCCGGCTTGTCCAGCGCGTCACCGAGACAGAAGGCGGCAAACAGCGCCATCCACAGGATCACGCTGAAACACAGGAACTCGCGCCGCGTCGATCGACCGTCGAATTTCGCATAGAGCCGGAAGGGCCGCGTCACATAATCGGGCAGCATCGGGCGATCCCCTTCCTTGGACCGGTCGGGCGCATCAGCCCGCGGGCTGGATCGGCCGGCCGATGACCGTGCCCACTCGCGGCGCGCTCCGAGACATCAGGGCAAAAGGCGCGGTGAATCATGATGTCATCATAGACAGCCAACGCGATGAAACGTGTCGCCGGGCCAAATATGGCAGGGGGACGCCGAGCGTGCCTGATCCGACGCTGATGGACGTATTTTAGAAAAGGTTTTGATCGCGCGAAGACGCGAAGACGCAAAGGTGTCGCGCTCCGGGCGAGCGTGACCCTGTCATCACAACCGCTTGGCATGACGGACCACGACCGCGGCGAACGCAACACCTTCGCGTCTTCGCGTCTTCGCGCGAATCATCATTTCGCTACTTATGCCGATCACCCCCAAAGCACGAACGACACTCTCGCCCCCGTCACCCCGGAACTAGTCCGGGGTGACGGGGGCGGATAGATCGATTCCCCACCCCGCCCCATCCTCACGCCGCGAACTGGTTCATCGTATTGTGTGCGCCACCCGCCTTGAGCGCCGCCTCTCCCGCGAAATACTCCTTGTGATCGTCGCCGATGTCGGAGCCCGACATATTCTGGTGCTTCACGCAGGCGATGCCTTCGCGGATCTCCTTGCGCTGCACGCCCTTGACGTAGCCGAGCATCCCCGCCTCCCCGAAATACTCGCGCGCGAGATTATCGGTCGACAGCGCCGCGGTATGATAGGTCGGCAGCGTGATGAGGTGGTGGAAGATGCCCGCGCGCGCCGCCGCATCCTTCTGGAAGGTGCGGATGCGTTCGTCCGCCTCGGCGCCCAGCTCGGTCGCGTCATAGTCGACCGACATCAGCCGCGCGCGGTCATAGGCGGACACGTCGCGCGCCGCCTCCACCCAGGCGTCATAGACCTGCTGGCGGAAATTGAGCGTCCAGTTGAAGCTGGGGCTGTTGTTGTAGACGAGCTTGGCGTTGGGAACGACCTCCCGGATGCGGTCGACCATCGACGCGATCTGCTCGATATGCGGCTTCTCGGTCTCGATCCACAACAGGTCGGCGCCGTTCTGCAAGCTGGTGATGCAATCGAGCACGCAGCGGTCCGCCCCCGTCCCCTCGCGGAACTGGAACAGGTTGGACGGCAGCCGCTTCGGCCGCAGCAGCTTGCCGTCGCGGCTGATGACGACGTCGCCGTTGCCGACCTCGGCCACGTCGATCTCGTCGCAGTCGAGGAAGCCGTTATATCGGTCGCCGAGATCGCCGGGCGCCTTCGAATAGGCGATCTGCTTGGTCAGGCCGGCGCCCAGCGAGTCGGTACGGGTGACGATGATGCCGTCGTCGACGCCGAGCTCGAGGAAGGCGTAGCGGCAGGCGCGCACCTTGGCGAGGAAGTCCTCGTGCGGCACGGTGACCTTGCCGTCCTGATGACCGCATTGCTTCTCGTCGCTGACCTGGTTCTCGATCTGGAGCGCGCAGGCGCCCGCCTCGATCATCTTCTTCGCCAGCAGATAGGTCGCCTCGGCATTGCCGAAGCCCGCGTCGATATCGGCGATGATCGGAACGACATGCGTTTGGTGGTTGTCGATCGCCTGCGTCAGCCGCTGCGCCTCGATGTCGTTGCCGGCGGCGCGGGCGTGATCGAGATCGCGGAACAACAGGCTGAGTTCGCGCGCATCGGCCTGCCGCAGGAAGGTGTAGAGCTCTTCGATCAGCGCCGGCACGCTGGTCTTCTCGTGCATCGACTGGTCGGGCAGCGGGCCGAAGTCGCTGCGCAGCGCCGCGACCATCCAGCCCGACAGGTAGAGATAGCGGCGGTCGGTGGTGCCGAAATGCTTCTTGATGCTGATCATCTTCTGCTGGCCGATGAAGCCGTGCCAGCAGCCGAGCGACTGGGTGTAGGCGGACGGATCGGCATCATAAGCGGCCATGTCGCGACGCATGATCCCGGCGGTATAACGCGCGATGTCGAGCCCGGTGCGAAAGCGGTTCTGGAGACGCATGCGCGCGACCGATTCCGCGTCGATCCCGCCCCAAGTCGCCTGTCCGCCGATGAGGTCGCGCGCGCCGCCGATCTGCTGCTGGTAGGTCATATCCACATCCTCGCTTGGGTCCGAATACGAGGATGTGTATATATGTTGACAGCTTTTTGGACGATATTTCGCAGTAAAAGCGCGTAACCCTGTCACAAGATACGCATCATAGCTGTCGATTAGTACTTCTATTTACAATCAATCGCCAGCGAAGGTGAAGCCGGAAACGCCGCGGTCGCGCTCGTTGATCAGCAACGCGCGGCCCGCCGGCGGTGCCGAGCGCTGCGGGCAATCGGTACGATGACAGGCGCGACAGCCGAGACCGATCGGCGTCGCATCGCCCTTGAGATCGACCCCGCGCGCCACCGCCAGCGCACCGCCCAGTTCCGCCGCGACGCCGATGCCGACCGCGAATTCGGCGAGCACGCCGCCATAGCGGCGGCGCTGCGGCGTGACCGTCCGCGCGATCGTCAGCCAGCGCGCGCCATCCTCCAGCTCGACGAGCTGCACCGCGAGACTGCCCGGCCGGTCGAAGGCATGGTGGAGCCGCCACAACGGGCAGCGCCCCTCCGCCTCGGCGAGCGGCGACGCGCTCGCCCCCGAGAAGCGCTTGGAACATTGGCCGGCGCGGTCGATGCGGATCAGGAAGAAGGGCAGGCCGCGCGCGCCGACGCGATGCAGCGTGGTGAGCCGGTGCGCGACCTGCTCGAACCCCGCGCCGAACCGGCGCTGCAACAGTTCGAGATCGTAGCCGGTCGATTCGCACGCCCGCAGAAAGCGCGCATAGGGCATCATCACCGCCGCGGCGAAATAGCTGGCGAGATGGCGACGGAACAGCCGCTCGCCCGATCGATCGGCGAAATCGGCGCCCTTGGCGAGTGCGTCGATCTCCGCGCGCGCCTCGATCTGCGCGAGCTGATAGGCGGCGGCGAAGGTCCGCGACGCCGGATCGAGCACCTCGCTCAACTGCAACTGGCGCGCGTGCAGGTCCAGCCGGCGCAACAAGTCGGGCATCACGTCCATCGGCAGGATGCGGATGGTGAGCTGGTGCTTGACGCGCAGCCGCTCGGCGATCGCGCCGTACAGGTCGCCCGCGCCGAGCCGCAATTCGTCGGCGAGCGCCTCCGCCGTGCCGTCGAGATCGGCGAAATGGCCGCGCCAGCGTTCGATCTCGCGGCGCACCTCGGCGACCGGATCGACGCCGTCCGACACGCCGCTGCCGCCGCCCGCGCCGAGCCGGTCATAGGCGCGGGCGAACGCCTCGGCGCCGCCCGGCGCGCCGGCGAGCCATTCGCCGACCTCGTTACGATCGATTTCGAGGTCTGCGAACATCGGATCCGCCAGCCGCCGCCGCATCGCCGCATCGCCGCCACCCGGCTCGCCCGCGGTCAGCGCGCGCGGATCGAAATCGTAGGATTCGGCGAGCTTGACCAGCAGGGTCGCCGACAAGGGCCGCTGGTTGCGCTCGACGAGGTTGAGATAGCTCGACGAAATCGCCAGCACCTCGGCCATCGCCGCCTGCGTCAACCCCGCCTGCCGGCGCAGCCGGCGCACCGCGTGGCCGGCAAACAATTTACGTTCCGCCATCCCTACTCCTTGCCCGCTCGAAGATCGGGTATGGGCAAGACCTTGTCAATTCCTTACATCCTGACCGGAACGTATGTCCGCGCGGTGGACAAGACGACCCTGCCCGGACGCATCGCCCCACTGTCCCCGCCCCGCGACTGTAGCTAACGGATTTTCCAAGAGTTTCCTGGGGAGGAAAGGTGGCCGTCGGCGTCTCGTACGCCGGCGGCCATTCCCGTTGTGGGGAAGCGGACGCCGTCCGAACCCGACCGGCCTATCCTAGGCGATATGGCTGCGGAACCAGTCGGCAAGCGTCGGCACGTCGAGTTCGCCCGCAGCCAGCGCGACGAAGGCGACGACGACCTCAGCGTTCGATGCGGTCAGTTCATAGCCGTTGATCAGCAGGAAGGTTTCGCTGACCACCAGAGCCGTCCGTTTGTTGCCATCGACGAAAGGATGGTTGCGCGCGATGCCATAGGCGTAGGCCGCTGCCAGATCCGCGATATCCGGGTCACCATAAGCGATGAGGTTGAGTGGTCGCGCCAGCGCGCTTCCGAGCATCGCCCGGTCGCGCATGCCCGGCGCGCCGCCATGTTCGGCGAGCTGTTCGTCATGCGCGGCGAGGGCGACGTCGATGTCGACCCACAGCCAGCCGCTCATTTGGCAAGTTCGCGCAGTGCGTCCCGCCGTCGCAGCATCACGTCACGCGCCGCCGCCATTTGTTCGGCAAAGCCGGCGTCATGCTTGCGGACGAACAGGCCATCGGGCTTGATGACGACGTCGATCGCGTCGCCCGGTGCGACGTCGAGCTTCGCCAGCATCGCCTTGGTCAGGATGACGCCGTGCGAATTACCGATCTTGATGACACGGAGCTGTTGCGCGGATTCGATATCGACGGGCTTGTTCATACACCGGTTATAACATCCGCACGGGAGCCACACCACTGGTTCACGCGTAACCCCTGCGACAACCAGACCGATGACAGGGAACAGGCATGACTCAGGGGCTGACCGCGCGGATCCGCGAGAATATCGTCCTGTACGGCGCGCTGGCGGCGAATCTCGGCATCGGGGTGGCCAAGTTCGTCGCGGCGGGGATTACCGGCTCATCGTCGATGCTGACCGAGGGCGTGCATAGCTGCGTCGACAGCGGCAACCAGATCCTGCTGCTCTACGGCCAGCATCGCGCCAAGCGGCAGCCCGATTCCATCCACCCCTTCGGCTATGGCCGCGAACTGTATTTCTGGGCATTCGTCGTCGCGATCCTGATCTTCGCGGTCGGCGCGGGCGTGTCGGTCTACGAGGGATATCTGCACATCCTCGAACCCGAGCCGCTGCGCGATCCCCTGGTCAATTACATCGTCCTCGCGATCGCCTTTGCGATGGAAGGCGCGTCGTGGTTCATCGCGATGCGCGAGTTCGCCAAGGCGAAGGGCGACAGCGGCTGGTGGCGCGCGATCCGGCAGAGCAAGGATCCGGCCGGATTCATCGTCCTGTTCGAGGATTCGGCGGCGCTCGCCGGGCTGGTCATCGCCGGCATCGGCGTCTGGGCGAGCCATGCCTTCGCCGATCCGCGCATCGACGGCGTCGCCTCGATCCTGATCGGCCTGATCCTCGGGCTGGTCGCGATGCTGCTGGCACGCGAGGCGAAGGGGCTGCTGATCGGCGAGCGCGCCAACCCGCAGGTGGTCGAGACGGTACGCGGCATCGTCGCCGCGCATCCCGCGGTGAGCGCCGTCAACCACGTCCGCACGATCCACACCGCGCCGGATGCGATCTTCGTCGCGGTCAGCGCCGATTTCGTCGATAGCGTTACGATGGGCGATGGCGAGACGATCATCGAGGAGATGGAGGACCGATTGCGCGAAGCGGTCCCGACCCTGTCCTCGATCTACATCCGCCCCGAAAAACGGGAGAATGCGGCGACGTTGACGACGACACAGGCCGATACGACGACAGCCGCGACCTGACGGAAAATCGGCCGCGCCGGCGTCAGGCCGAAGTCAGCGGTGACTTTTCCCCGCGAATCCATCGGCTAAGTCGCCGGCGACGGGACCGGAACGGAATCGGCGGGCCGGTCCCGCCCTCCGCCGGCGGCACCGTCGGGCATTCCCAGCGTCATTTTGTCACGAACTCGTCACATCCGCGGTGCACCGCGCCATTATGGCTACAACGGTTTCCGCCGCGTCGACACCCACCTCCTCGCACGGTCCGCGCCTCGACGCGCATCTGCATCCGGCGGGGCGGTGGATCTTCCTCGCCGTCCTGATCGGCGCGCTGGGCTATGCGGGGGGCAGCGTCATCGCCGATACCGCCGAGGTCGGCGAGACGCTGGCGACCGGTGTCTTCCTGTTCCTCGCGCTGGCGCTGCTGATCGCGCTCGGGTTCGAATTCGTCAACGGCTTCCACGATACCGCCAATGCGGTGGCGACGGTGATCTACACGCACGCCATGCCGGCGCCGCTCGCAGTGATCTGGTCGGGGTTCTTCAACTTCCTCGGCGTGCTGCTGTCGTCGGGTGCGGTCGCTTATTCGATCGTCACGTTGCTGCCGATCGAACTGATCCTCCACATCGGCTCGGCCGGCGGGTTCGCGATGATCTTCGCGCTGCTGCTCGCCGCGGTGCTGTGGAACCTCGCCACCTGGTATGTCGGCCTGCCCAATTCGTCGAGCCACGCGCTGATCGGTTCGATCCTCGGCGTCGGCCTCGCCAACCAATTGCTGTCGCGCGGGCTCGGCGGCACCTCCGGGGTCGACTGGAGCCAGGCGCAGAAGGTGCTGACCGGCCTGCTGTTCAGCCCGCTCGTCGGTTTCATCGGCGCGCTGGTGCTGCTGCTGGTGATGAAGCGGTTCATGCGCGATCCCAAGCTCTACAGCGCGCCACGGACCGACGCGCCGCCGCCGCGCGGCATCCGCGCGACGCTGATCCTCACCTGCACCGCGGTCAGCTTCGCGCACGGCAGCAACGACGGGCAGAAGGGCATGGGGCTCATCATGCTGATCCTGATCGGCTGCGCCCCCACCGCCTATGCGCTCAACCGCACCGTGCCGCAGAGCGAGATGCCCGCCTTCGTCGCGCAGGCGCGCTCGGCCGAGGCGATCTTCGCCCGCCAGCCGGGACCGGAGCCGCGCTCGATCGACGTCGCGCGCTCGACGGTGACGCAGGGGCTCGCCACCCGGAACATCGATACGCCCGCGGTCTATGGCGCGCTGTCGTCGCTGTCGCGCGACGTCGGCGACCGGCTGGCCAGCTACGGCTCTCTCGACAAGGTGCCCGCGGCGGCGACGCCCAATCTGCGCGGCGACATGTATCTTGTGCTCGACGCCAGCAAGATGGTGGTCGCCGACGAGGGCGCGCAGGCCCGCTTCACCGCGCAGGATATCGAAGGGATCAAGAGCTACGGCGGCGCGCTCGAAAAGGGCACGCGCTTCATCCCCTTCTGGGTAAAGGTGACCGTCGCGATCGCGCTGGGGCTCGGCACGATGGTCGGCTGGCGGCGGATCGTCGTCACCGTCGGCGAACGGATCGGCAAGACCCACCTCACTTACGGCATGGGCATGTCGGCGGAGCTGGTCACCGCGGCGACCATCCTGCTCGCCGACCGGTTCGGTCATCTGCCGGTCTCGACGACGCATATCCTGTCCTCGGGCGTCGCCGGCGCATCGGTGGCGAACGGCGCCGGGCTGCAATGGCGGACGATCCGCAACATGGCGCTCGCCTGGGTGATGACACTCCCCGCGGCGATGCTGCTCGCCGGCGGACTCTATTGGGCGCTGCTCACCGTGCTGCGGACGACGATGGCGGCCTGAGCCGCGGGCGCAAGGCCCGAGGCGGCGCCCGGCGTATTTGGTCCGTTTCGGATATCGCAACACGATCGTCACGCTGCCGTGATCGCAGCGTCACATCCCTCTGGCATGTCGGCATCGGGGGCAGCGGGCCCCGGGGGGCCGATCATGACCACCAAAGATGTGAGCAGCGCCGACGTTCTTGCCTTTCTGCCGCAGCGGCCGGTTGTCGCCGAGCGGTCGGACATCGCCCGGCGCCGGTTCCGCACCATCTGGATCTCCGACGTCCATCTCGGCACGCGCGGCTGCAACGCCGACATGCTGATCGACTTCCTCGACCATGTCGACAGCGAGCAGCTGTATCTGGTCGGCGACATGATCGACGGCTGGCGGCTCAAGAAGAAATTCTACTGGCCCGCGGCGCATAACGACGTCGTCTGGCGGCTGATGAAGCGCGCGAAGCGCGGCACCCGCGTCACCTACATCCCCGGCAACCACGACGAGGTGTTCCGCCAGTTCGCCGGCATGGACTTCGGTGGCGTCAAGATCCGCCGCAAGGCGATCCACATCACCGCCGACGGCCGCCGCCTGCTGGTGCTGCACGGCGACGAATTCGATGCGATCACGCTCGCCCACCGCTGGCTCTCGCTGGTCGGCGACAGCGCCTATACCGCGCTCATGGTCCTCAACCGCTGGGTCAATGCGGCGCGGCGGCGGCTCGGCATGCCCTATTGGTCGCTGTCGAAGCACGCCAAGGCCAAGGTCAAGAATGCGGTCGCCTTCATCTCGCGCTTCGAGGAAGTGGTGGCGCATGCGGCGGGGTCGCGCGGCGTCGACGGGGTCGTCTGCGGCCATATTCATACCGCCGAGATCCGCCAGATCGGCGATATCGCTTATTACAACGACGGCGATTGGGTCGAAGGCTGCACCGCGCTGGTCGAGCATTTCGATGGCCGGATGGAATTACTGCTGTGGGGCGACGAGATCGCCGCACGCGTCGCGACGGAGCGCGCCGCAAGCCGCGCCGGGACGATCGCCGCCTGATGCGGGTCGCGCTGGTCACCGACGCGTGGCAACCGCAGGTCAATGGCGTCGTCCGCACGCTCAGCGCGATCAAACGCGAAGTCGAGGCGCAGGGGCACGAACTGCTTGTCGTGTCGCCCGAGCGGTTCGCCAGCCTGCCCTGCCCGAGCTATCCCGAGATCCGCCTGGCACTCGCCGGCGGGCGCAGCATCGGCCGGCTGATCCGCGCTTTCGACGCCGATGCGATCCATATCGCCACCGAAGGACCGCTGGGCGTCGCGGCGCGGCGCTGGTGCCTCGCCAAGGGGCTGCGCTTCACCACCGCCTATCACACGCAATTCCCCGATTACGTCGCGGCGCGGACCGGTGTCAGCGCGGAATGGATCTGGCGCTACATCCGCTGGTTCCACGCCCCCGCCGACGCGATCCTGACCTCGACGCCGTCGGTCGATGCCGCGTTGCGCGCGCACGGCCTCAGCCGGTTGCGGCGGTGGGGACGCGGCGTCGATCTCGCCGTCTTCTCGGCCGAGGGCGCGACTGATCCGGCGATCGCGGCCCTGCCGGGACCGATCCAGCTCTACGTCGGCCGGGTCGCGGTGGAGAAGAATATCGAGGCGTTCCTCGATACGCGGGTGGCGGGCACAAAAGTGGTGGTCGGCGACGGACCGGCGCGGGCGACGCTCGCCGCGCGCTATCCCGCCGCGCATTTCCTCGGTCCGCGGTTCGGCGAGGCGCTCGCCGCCGCCTATCGCAGCGCCGACGTTCTGGTCTTCCCGAGCCGGACCGACACGTTCGGGCTGGTGATGATCGAGGCGCTCGCCTGCGGCACCCCCGTCGCGGCGCTGCCGGCGCCGGGACCGGTGGATGTGCTGTGCGCCGACGTCGGCGCGATCGACGATGATCTGGAAACGGCGATCGCCGCGGCGCTGACGCGAAACCCGGGCGCCTGCGTGGATTATGCAGCGCACTTCACCTGGGAAGCGAGCGCACGCCAGTTCCTCGACAGCCTCGCGCCGATCCGGGTGGCGGAGGCGTGCGCCGCATAACCACGGATCGCCGTACCGGTGACAGCGAAGGTCGGGTTCACGCGAAGACGCAAAGGCGCGAAGGAAGAAGGAGGATCGTTGTTCGCGCAGAGGTGCAGAGACGCAAAGATGTCTCGACCGGCGCGAAGCGCCCCTTGTATCCATGGGAAGGAAACAGCCGCTGCCGCGGCGACACCCTCTCCGCGCCTCTGCGCCTCTGCGCGCAAAACCCTTCTCCTTCCTTCGCGTCTTCGCGTCTTCGCGCGAATCACACCTACGACAGGCCGCCGTCCGGACGATGACCCATCGCCCGGACACCCCGTTCACCTGGCCGTTGTCGAAGCGGGACGCACCTGCGGATCGTCCACGTCCAGCCCGCCGCCGAGCGACCGATATACTTCCACCAGATTGCTGCCGCGGTTCAGCCGCGTCGTCACCAGCTGCTGCTGCGCGGCATAAGCGGTGCGTTGCGAGTCGAGCGTGGTCAGGAACGATTCCACCCCCGCCCGGTAGCGCGCATCCGAGATCCGCAGCGCAACGTTCGCCGCCTCGACGCGGGCGGTCTGCGCGGCGACCTGCTCGTCGATCGTGCCACGCTGCGCCAGCGCATCGGCGACTTCGCGGAACGCGGTCTGCACCGTCTTCTCGTAGGTCGACACCGCCGACTGCTGCTGCGCGCGGGCGAGGTCGACGTTGCCGCGCAGGCGGCCGCCGTCGAACAGCGGCAGCGAAACCGAGGGCGCACCGGTGTAGGTGAAGCTGCCGCCCGCAAACAGACCGCTGAGCGCGGTGCTGATCGTCCCCAGCGTCGCGGTCAGCGAGATGCGCGGGAACAGCGCGGCACGCGCCGCACCGATATTGGCATTCTGCGCGATGAGCTGATGCTCCGCCTGCAACACGTCCGGCCGGCGCAGCAGCACGTCGGAGGCGAGACCCGCCGGCAGCACCTGCAACGCGGCATCGCCATTGCCGAGGCCCTGCGGCAGCAACGGCGCGGCCACCGGCGCGCCGACGAGCAGGTCGAGCGCATTCTTGTCCTGCGCCACCCGCGTCTTGAGCACGGCGATGTCGTTGCGCGCGCCCTGATAGGTCGTCTCGGCCTGTCGTGCCTCGAGCTCCGACGCCACGCCGATGCGGAACTGCGCGCGGGTCAGTTCGAGCGATTGCGCGAACGAGGCCAACGAACGCTGCGAGATGGCGAGCTGGTCCTGATCGGACGCCAACGTCAGCCAGGCGGTGGCGATCTCGGCGATCAGGCTGATCCGCGTCGAGCGCTGTGCCTCCTCGGTGGCGAAATATTGCTCGAGCGCGGCGCGGTTGAGATTGCGCACCCGGCCGAACAGGTCGAGTTCGAACGCCGAGAAGCCGGCGTTGACCGAGTAGAATTCGAAGTTCGACGAACTCGAGCCCACGGTACCCGCGGTGCCCCCACCGGCATTCGATCCGGTGCCGCCGGTGCCGGTGCCCCCGGTACCGGTGCCACCCGTGCCCGTGCCGCCGGTACCGGTGCCCCCGCTTGCCGCGCCACCCAGCGTGCTCGCCGCACCCTGGATGTTGTTGGTGTAGGTGCCCGACGCCGACAGCGTCGTCTGCGGCACCAGATCGGCGCGCTGGATGCGATATTGCGCCCGCGCCTGGAGCACGTTGGCCGCCGCGACGCGCAGGTCGCGGTTGTTCTCCAGCCCCAGCGCGATCGTGTTGCGCAGCCGTTCGTCGGTGAAGAAATCGCGCCAGCCGATCTTGGTGACGTCGGGCGCGTCGGTCGCCGCCGCCGCATAGACGCCGCCCTGCGGCAGCGCCGCCGGCACTTCGCCCACCGGCCGGACGTATTTCGGCGCGAGGTTGCAGCCGGCGAGCGCGGTTGCGCCCAGCAGGCCGAGGAGGATCTTGCTCGTCATCACCACTCAGGCTCCCTGCGGCGCGGGCGTCGGCCCGTGCGCGCCGTCATCATGCGGACGCTCGTCGTCGGGACGATCGTCCTGCCCCGCGTCCTTCGCACCGCGCTTGCCGTGCTCGTCGTGGCCGAACAGGCGGAGCACGACGACGAAGAACATCGGCACGAAGAAGATCGCGAGGATCGTCGCCGACAGCATGCCGCCGACCACCGCGCGGCCGATCGCATTCTGCCCGCCCGCGCCGGCGCCGGTCGAGATCGCCAGCGGCAGCACGCCGAAGATGAACGCCAGCGACGTCATCAGGATCGGGCGGAGGCGCAATTTGGCCGCCTCCACCGCGGCGTCGAAGGGTTTCATCCCCTCGTTGATCCGCTCTTCCGCGAATTCGACGATCAGGATCGCGTTCTTCGCCGAGACGCCGATCGTCGTGATCAGGCCGACCTGCAGATAGATGTCGCTGTTGAGCCCGGTCAGCGTCGCGGCGAGCAACGCACCGATGATCCCCAAGGGCACCACCAGCATGACCGAGATCGGCACCGACCAGCTTTCGTACAGCGCGGCGAGGCAGAGGAAGACGATCAGCAGCGACAGGCCGTACAGAGCCGGTGCCTGACCGCCGGACAGGCGCTCCTCATAGCTGAGGCCGGTCCATTCGAGCCCGGTGCCCGGCGGCAGCTTGGCGTGCATCGCCTCGATCGCCTTCATCGCCGCGCCCGACGACACGCCCGGTGCCGGCTGGCCGAGGATTTCCATCGACGGCAGGCCGTTATAGCGGGTGAGCTGCGCCGGGGCCTGCGCCCAGGCGATCGTCGAGAAGGCGGTGAACGGCGCCATCGTGCCGGTCTCGCTGCGCACGTAGAAGTTGCCGAGATCCTCGGGCTTCAGACGATAGGCTGTGTCCGCCTGGATATAGACGCGCTTGACGCGACCGCGATCGATGAAGTCGTTGACATAGGCGCCACCCCAGGCGGTCGAGATCGTATTGTTGACCGTGGTGAGGTCGAGCCCGAGCGCGCGCGCCTTGTCCTGATCGACCTCGATCTTGAGCTGCGGCGCGTCGTCGAGTGCATTGGGACGCACGCCGGTCAGCGACTTGTCCTGCGACGCCATGCCGAGCAGCATGTTGCGCGCCGCGAGCAGCTTTTCGTGACCAATGCCCGCCTCGTCGACCAATTGCAGGTCGAAGCCGCTGGCATTGCCCAATTCCTGCACCGCAGGCGGGATCACCGCGAAGATCAGCGCGTCCTTGAACTGCGAGAAGGCACCCATCGCCCGGCCCGCGATCGCCTGCGCCTTGTTGGCGGCGCCTTCACGATGCGACCATTCCTGCAACGGGATGAAGGCGATGCCGCTGTTCTGGCCCTGGCCGGCGAAGCTGAAGCCGTTGACGGTGAACACGCCCTGGACGTTGCCGCCCTCGTTCTTGAGGAAATGGTCCTTGATCGTGTCGAGGCCCTTCTGCGTCCGCGCGGTGGTGGCACCCGGAGGCCCCTGCACCAGCGCGATCATGATCCCCTGATCCTCTTCGGGCAGGAAGCCGGTGGGCAGGCGGACGAACAGCACCGCCATGCCGACGACGATCAGCAGATAGACCAGCATCGACCGCTTCCAGCTGCGCGCGGTGCTGCGCACACCCTTCTCGTACCGGTTCTGGCCGCGCTCGAACTTGTCGTTGAACCAGCGGAAGAAGCGCGCGAGCGGCCCGTTGCCCTCGGTCCGGCTCGGATCGTGCGGCTTGAGGATCGTCGCGCACAGCGCCGGGGTGAGGATCAGCGCGACCGTCACCGACAGCACCATCGCCGAGACGATCGTGATCGAGAACTGGCGATAGATGACGCCGGTCGAGCCGCCGAAGAACGCCATCGGCAGGAACACCGCCGACAGCACCAGCGCGATGCCGACCAGCGCGCCGGTGATCTCGTCCATCGACTTGCGCGCCGCCTCCTTGGGGCTCAGCCCCTCGGTCTGGATCAGGCGTTCGACGTTCTCGACGACGACGATCGCGTCGTCGACCAAGAGGCCGATGGCGAGCACCATGCCGAACAGCGTCAGCGTGTTGATCGAGAAGCCTGCCGCGCTGAGGATCGCGAAGGTGCCGAGCAGCACCACCGGCACCGCGATCGTCGGGATCAGCGTCGCACGAAAGTTCTGCAGGAACAGGAACATCACGAGGAAGACGAGGATCACCGCCTCGATCAGCGTGTGGACGACCTGCTCCACCGACAGCCGCACGAACGGCGACGTGTCATAGGGGTAGATGACCTTGACGTCGGGCGGGAACTGCTTGGCGATGGCATTGACGCGCGTCTTCACCGCCTCGACCGTGTCGAGCGCGTTGGCGCCGGGCGCCAGCTTGATGCCGATGCCCGAGGCGGGCTTGCCGTTCCACTGCGACGAGAAGCCGTAATTCTCCGCACCGATCGCGACGCGCGCGACGTCGCCGAGCCGCACCACCGAACCATCGGTGTTGCTCTTCAGCCGGATCGCGGCGAATTGCTCGGGCGAGGTCAGGCGCGATTCCACCGAAACGGTGGCGTTGAGCATCTGCTCCTTCGGGGCGGGCTGCGCGCCGATCTGCCCCGCGGACACCTGTGCGTTCTGCGCGGTGATCGCCGACGTCACGTCGGTCATCGTCAGCGCGTAATTGTTGAGCTTGATCGGATCGACCCAGATCCGCATCGCATATTGCGAGCCGAACACCTGCGTATCGCCGACGCCGTTCACACGGGCGAGCGGGTCCTGCAGCTTGGACGCGATATAGTCCGACAGGTCCGAATCGTTGTGCGTGCCGTTCTCGGAATAGAGGCCGACGAACATCAGGAAGTTCTGCGTCGCCTTGGCGACGATCAACCCCTGACGCTGCACCTCCTGCGGCAACAGCGGCGTCGCCGCCTGCAATTTGTTCTGGACCTGGACCTGCGCGATGTCGGGATCGGTGCCCTGTTCGAAGGTCAGCGTAACGGTGACGGTACCGGCCGAAGACGACGAGGAGGAGAAATAGCGAAGGTTGTCGATCCCCTTCATCTGCTGCTCGATGATCTGCGTCGTCGTATTTTCGAGCGTGGTCGCGTCGGCACCGGGATAGGTGGCGGTGATCGACACCGCGGGCGGCGCGATCGCCGGGAACTGCGCGATCGGCAGCGAGCGGATCGCGATGACGCCGGCGAGCATCAGGATGATCGCGATCACCCAGGCGAAGATCGGCCGGTCGATGAAATAGCGGGCCATGAGCGGTTACTTCGCCTGAGCTGCGGGCGCGCCGGCACCCTGGGGTGCGGCGGCCGGTTTGGCATTGGGATCCCAGGGCTTGCCCTGGACGGCCATGCCGGGACGCAGCATCATGCCGCCCTCGACGATGACCTTGTCGCCCGGCTTGATGCCGCCGGTGACGAGCCAATTGTCGCCGATCGTGCGGCTGGTCTGGAGCGTGCGCGGCTGCACCTTGCCGTCGTTGCCGATGACCATCGTCGTCGCCTGCCCCTTTTCGTCGCGGCTGACCGCACGCTGCGGCACCAGCAGCGCCTTGGCCTGCGTCCCCTCGACCAGCGAGGCGCGGACGAACATGCCGGGCAGCAACAGGCCCTGCGGATTGGGGAAGAGCGCGCGGATCGTCTGCGACCCCGTCGTCGGATCGACGGTGACGTCGGCGAAGCGCAGCGTCCCCTGCGCGCCATATTCGGTGCCGTCCTCGAGCGTCAGCTTGACGCGGGCGTTGCCGTCGCGCGTCACCTGCCCGTTCATCACCTGCTGGCGCAGCTTGAGCAGGCCGGCACTCGACTGCTGGATGTCGACATAGATCGGGTCGAGCCGCTGGATCGTCGCCAGCGCCTGCGTCTGCGAAGCGGAGACGAGCGCACCGGTGGTGGACAGCGAGCGACCGATCCGGCCGGAGATCGGCGCGCGGATGGTCGTGCGGCCCAGGTCGATCTGCGCGGTACGCAGCGCGGCCTGCTGCGCGGCGACGTCGGCCTGCGCCTGCTGCGCGCTGGTCTGCGAATTCTCATATTCCTGGCGGGCGATCGCGTTGATCTTGACCAGTTCGCCATAGCGGCGGGCCAGCGCCGCGGTCGACGCGATGTTCGCCCGGGCACGGGCCAGCGCGGCGCGCGCGCTGGCGACCTGCGCCTCATAGGGCGCCGGGTCGATGCTGTAGAGCGGCTGCCCGGCGCGCACCATGTCGCCTTCGGTGAACAGGCGCTTGAGGATCAGGCCGTTGACCTGCGGACGCACGTCCGACGTCTCATAGGCCGTGGTCCGCCCCGGCAGTTCCGTGGTCAGCGTCACCGGCTGTTCACGTACCACGAGGTAACCGACCTGCGGCGGGCCTTGCGGCGCCTGCTGCTGCTGCTCGTTGCCGCCGCCGCACGCCGCCAATGCCAGTGCCAACGCAAGCACCGCCACCCCGTGTCGCATATTCGCCATGCAAATTGTCCGCTAGTAAGAATGTGAGTGATCGATCACTCACGCCCTGCTACAACCAGTGATGAACAGGCGTCAAGGCATGCCGACGAGGATGGAATGATCGACTCGAATATTTGTTGCGGTGCACAACGAAACAATGCGGAAATGCGTCGGTATCGGGTCATTGAGGCGGCTCGCAAGCTGTTCATCGAAAACGGCTTCCATGGCACTGGCATCGCCCAGATCGCGCGCGAATCGGGCGTCGCGGTGGGCCAGTTGTACCGCGATTTCTCCGCCAAGGAGGATATCGTCGCCGCGATCGTCAATTCGGACTGCCGGTCGTTCCTCGCGGCCGATTCGCTCCGCCGCGCCATCCAGGACGGTGATGCGCACGCCGTGCGCGACTGGATCCATCAACTGGTGACGCCGGGCGAGGACGACGGCGATCCGCGGCTGTTCGCCGAAATCCTCGCCGAGGCGGCGCGCAACACCCGCATCGCGGCGGTGTTCAACGCCACGCATCGCGACGTGCGTGAACTGATGCTCAATGCGCTCGAGATGCTGGCGCCGGGCGCGGCGCTTGCCGAGCGACGGTCAGCGGTGACCGACGTCATTCTCATCATGTCGCTTGGCATGTTGCACCACGGCATGATGCGCTCCGGCGAGGACGATTCGACGCTGGTCGCGGCGCTGACCGCAACGATCGACCGCGACATCGACTCGCTGCGCCGCGCGGCCTCGGCGATGGCGGCCTAGGCCGGATCGACGATCAGGCAATTCCTCCCCCGGCGGGGGGCTATCGCATATGGACACTCGTGCGAGCCGGTCGTCTTCCAAGCTTACCCCGTCACCCCGGACTTGTTCCGGGGTCCACCCTGCGGCGAGGAGAAAGGCTTGATTCGACACCGTTCCCCTGTGGCCCGGTGGACCCCGGAACGAGTCCGGGGTGACGAATTTGATGAGGAAACCGATCGAACCTCATCACCGCAACCATATCCGATAGCCCTGCCCGCCAGGGGGAGGAATTTTTTTCCAACACCCTGAAAGTCGTTCGAACCTAGGTGCCCTGCCGGCGGAACGCATCGGGGTCGATGCCGTAGCGGCCGAGCTTGTAATAGAGCGTCTTGCGCGGGATGCCGAGCAGCTCGACCGCCTTGACGACGTTGCCGGCGCTGGCGCGCAACGCATCGACGATCACCCGCGTCTCGAATTCGGCGACCCGGCTCGGCAGATCCTGCCGGTCGTCGCCGGGGGCGTCGTCGGCGGCCAGGACGCAGGCGAAGGCGTAATTGCGCAGCTCGCGCACATTGCCCGGCCAGCCATGCGCCAGCACGTGATGCCGCTCCGCCTCGCCGATCGCATGATCCGGCCGCGCCAGCGCCTCGCGCGCCTGATCGACGAAGGCGGCGAACAGCAGCATCCGGTCGTGCTCGCGCTCGCGCAAAGGGGGCAGGTGCAGCCGCGTGATCGCCAGCCGATGGTACAGGTCGCCGCGGAACCGCCCCGCCGCCACCGCCGCCGCGAGATCGCCGCGGCTCGTCGCGACGACTCGCAGATTGACCGCCTCGGCGCGCTCGGCGCCGATCGGCTGCACCTCGCGCTCCTCGATGACGCGCAACAGCGCCGCCTGAATCGCCGGCGACAGATCGTCGACCGCATCGAGCAACAATGTGCCGCCGCTCGATGCAACGACGGCGCCGACGCGCGACAGCCGCGTATGCGCGACGCTGTCGGCGGCATGACCGAACAGATCGGCCGCGCCGCCGTCTTCGCTCAGCGTCGTGCAGTCGACCGCGACGAACGGCCGCGCCCGGCGCGGCCCGAGCCGGTGCAGCAGCAGCGCCGCCAGCTCCTTGCCCGTCCCCGTCTCGCCCTCGACCAGCACGTCGAGATCCGCCGTCGCCAGCCGCTCGATCGCGCCGCGCAGCCGCACCATCGCCGCACTCTCGCCGATCAGCGGACTGTCCGTCTCCCCCGCCGCGAGCGCGGCGCGCAGCCGGCGGTTCTCGATCACCAGCGCGCGTCGCTCCAGCGCCCGCGCGATCGCGGCGACGAGATGATCGGTCGCGAACGGCTTGGTCAGAAAGTCGAACGCGCCGTCGCGCAACGCCGCCACCGCCATCGGCACGTCACCGTGGCCGGTGACGAGAATCACCGGCAGGTCCTTGTCGAGCGCGCGGACGCGGGCGAGCAATTGCAGCCCGTCGATCCGTGGCATGCGGATATCGGAGACGATGACCCCGTCGAAATCGGCGGGCAACGCGGCGAGCGCCGCCTCCGCCCCGGCGAAGGCGCGCACCGACAGGCCGGCCAGCTCCAGCGCCTGCACCGTCGCGAAGCGCAGCGCCTCGTCATCCTCGACGAACAGGACGCTCTGCTCGCTCATGCCAGCCGCAGCGTCAGCAGGAAGGTCGCGCCGGGGCCGTCCGGCGCCAGCGCCAGCTCGCCCCCGAATTCGCGCGCGATGTCGCGGGCGATGGCGAGGCCGAGCCCCAGCCCCTCGGGCTTGGCGGAGGCGAAGGGGGTGAACAGCGTCTCGTCGAGGCTCGGGTCGATGCCGGGTCCGGTGTCGGCGATGCGGACGATCACCTGATCCTCCTCCAGCACGGCGTCGATCGTCACGCGGCGCGAGTCGCGCCCCGCCACGGCGTCGAGCGCATTGCCGATCACGTTGACCAGAATCTGCTCCAGCCGGATGCGGTCGGCGACGACGCGGCGTGCGCGCAGATCGTCGGCGACCGCGTCGACCACGACGCCACGCGCGCGCTCGCCGATCAGCAGCATCGTCCCCTCGATCGCCGCGCCCAGCGTCGGTGCGCCGCGCGACGGCGTGCGGCGGCGGGCGAAGGCGCGCAATTCGCCGGTGATCGTCGCGATCCGGTCGGTCAGGTCGACGATCCGGCCGAGGTTCTCGCGCGCGCGATCGGCGCCGCCCCGATCGAGCAGGATCGCGCCATTCTCCGCGAAGGTGCGGATCGCGGCTAGCGGCTGGTTGATCTCATGCGCGACGCCGGCGGTGATCTGGCCGAGCGAGCCGAGCCGATTGGCCTGCGCCAGTTCCTCGCGCGCGGCGCGAAAGCGGCGGTCCGCCTCGCCGCGTTCCTGCGATTCGACGATCAACCGCGCATTGGCCTCGCGCAGTTCGGCGGTACGCCGCACCACTTCGCGTTCGAGCGATTCGCGCGCCCGCGCCTGCGACCGGCGCCGGTTGGCGGCGCGCAGGCCGATGCCGCCGGCGATCCCGACCAGCAGGAGGAGCGCCAGTCCCCACAGCGCCGCCTGCGCGCGTGCCGCGGCGAGCGACGGCCGCAGCGGCGTCAGGTGCAACACCCGGCTGCCGGCGAGCGGCGCCGCCACCGCGGCGATGCGATAGCGCACCATCCGCCCATCCTGCCGCACGCGGATATCGCGATCGTTGGCGACGAAGGCGAGCGTCGCCGGCGGCGACTCGCCGAACTGGCGCGACCGCCGCAGCGCCGCCCGCGTCGCGGCATCGACCGGCCGGGTCGGGTGGAATCGCCAGCCGGGCACGCTGGTGACGAGGATCAGCCCACGCGCGTCGGTGAGGATCGTCGCCCCGGCCGATTGCGCCCATTCGCGTTCCAACCGGTCGAACTCGACCTTGACGACGATCACGCCGAGCGCGTGGCCAGCGCGATCGATCCGCCGCGCCAGATACAGGCCCGGCCGCCCGCTCACCGTGCCGAGCGCGAACAATTCGGAGGCGCCGCGCGCCATCGCCTCGGCGAAATAGCGGCGGAAGGTATAATCCTGGCCGACGAAGCTGGTCGGCAAGCGCCAGTTGCTCGCCGCCACCGCGCGACCGCGCGCGTCGATGGCGTAGAGCGCCGCGGCATCGGTGCGCGCGGCGAGCAGCTCCAGCGTCTCGTCGAGGCCGTGCACCGCCGCCGCGTCACCGCCGGCGAGCGCCCGCGGCACGTCGGGATATTCGGCGAGCACCAGCGGCAGCAGCCGGAATTTCTGCAATTCGCTGGCGAGCAGCCCGGCATGGGTCCGTGCCAGCGTCGTCGCCTCGCGGTCGGCGGCGGTGCGCGCCGCGCCCTCCGCCCAGTGCGCACCGGCCGCGACGACCAGCGCGACCAGCCCGGCCACCAGCAGCAGCCACGTCAGCCGCCGCGGCACGCGGCCTAGCGGGTCGGCCAGATCGCCAGACTGGTCTCGACCAGCCGTTCCAGATCGGCGCGGCTCGCGCCCGATCCGGCCTGCACCGCCAGCCCCTGCAGCAGCGCGTAGAGATAGCAGGTCAGCCCGGTGACATCGACGTGCGCGGGCAGATCGCCCTCCGCCTTGGCCCGCTCGAACCGCTCGACGAGCGCCGCCTGCGACGAAGCGCGCCGCGCGATCACGTCCGCCTTGATCGAATCGGCCTCCGCCCCGCACGGCATCGCGCTGATCACGCCGAGACAGCCCTTGGGATCGCCGCACTGGCTGGTCTGCATCGCGAGTGCGCCGCGCATGAAGCATTCGGCGACGCCGCGCGCGGTCGGCTGTTCGAGCGCCTGGCGGGTATAAGCGAGCTTCTCCGCCTCGTAGAGGTCGAGCGCCTTGTGGAACAGCGCCTCCTTGTTGCCGAACGCGGCATAGAGGCTCGGCCGGGTGATCCCCATCGCGTCGGTCAGATCGGCGAGCGAGGCGCCTTCATAGCCCTTGCTCCAGAACACGCGCAGCGCCGCGGCGAGCGCGGCATCGGTGCAGAACTCGCGCGGCCGCCCCTTGAGGGGCAGCGGTGCCGGATCGGCGTGCGAGAGGGTCATGCTTTCCATATCGCTTAGTATAGAACTCGCGGATGGCACAAACAAGGCAGTTGCGGACTGAAACCTTTTGCCTCGTTTTGAGGAACTTCGCACGAAATCGTCACCCCCAGGGATTCGTCACCCCGGACTTGTTCCGGGGTCCACCTTGCGGCGGGGAGAAAGGCCAGAGCCTCTTGCCATGCCTTTGCGGCCCGGTGGACCCCGGAACAAGTCCGGGGTGACGGGCAAGTTGGGGCAGCCGCAGACCAGATGTAAGCGCGCGTCCGCACACCTACGCGCGCGCCTCGTGCGAAACCTAAGCCGCGTCGGCCAGCGCCGGCCGCATCCCCATCAGATCGCGCGCCACCGCCTCGGCGATCTTGATGCCGTCGACCGCCGCCGACAGGATGCCGCCGGCATAGCCCGCCCCCTCACCGGCCGGATACAGGCCGGCGGTGTTGACGCTCTGGAAATCGTCGCCGCGCGTGATCCGCACCGGCGACGAGGTGCGCGTCTCGACCCCGGTCATCACCGCATCGGGATGGTCGTAGCCCGGAATCTGCTGGCCGAACGCCACCAGCGCCTCGCGCATTGCGGTCACCGCAAAATCGGGCAGGCAATCGGCGAGATCGGTGAGGTGTACGCCCGGCCGGTACGACGGGATGACATTGCCCAGCCGCGTCGACGGCCGCCCGGCGAGGAAATCGCCCAGCCGCTGCGCCGGCGCCATATAACCGCCGCCACCGACCTCGAACGCGCGCGTCTCCCAATGCCGCTGCAAGGCGATGCCCGCGAGCGGGTCGCCGGGATAGTCGCGCGCCGGATCGATGCCGACGACGATCCCCGAATTGGCGTTGCGCTCGTTGCGCGAATATTGGCTCATGCCGTTGGTCGCGACGCGCCCCGGCTCGGAGGTCGCGGCGACCACCGTCCCGCCCGGACACATGCAGAAACTGTAGACCGTGCGGCCATTCCTGCAATGGTGCGACAGGCTGTACGCCGCCGCGCCGAGATCGGGATGGCCCGCGCACGGCCCGAACCGTGCCTCGTCGATCCAGCTTTGCGGATGCTCGATCCGCACGCCGATCGAAAAGGGCTTGGCTTCGAGGAACACGCCGCGCTCGTGCAGCATGTGGAAGGTGTCGCGCGCGCTATGGCCGAGCGCGAGCACCACCGGCCCTTCGGTGTCCAGCCGCTCGCCGGTCTGCAAGCGCAGGCCGCAGACGCGGCGTTTGCCCGCGGCATCGGTGTCGATCTCGACATCGTCGACGCGATGCTGGAAGCGATATTCGCCGCCCAGCGCCTCGACGGTCGCGCGCATGCTTTCGACCATCGTGACGAGGCGGAAGGTGCCGATATGCGGATGCGCTTCGGTGAGGATCTCGGGCGGCGCGCCGGCTTTGACGAATTCGGTCAGCACCTTGCGGCCGAGATGGCGCGGATCCTTGATCTGGCTCCACAATTTGCCGTCGGAGAAAGTGCCGGCGCCGCCCTCGCCGAACTGGACGTTCGATTCGGGGTTGAGCTCGCTGCGCCGCCACAGGCCCCAGGTGTCCTTGGTCCGCTCTCGCACCACCTTGCCGCGATCGAGGATGATCGGCCGGAACCCCATCTGCGCGAGGATCAGCCCGGCGAACAGCCCGCACGGCCCTGCGCCGACCACCACCGGCCGCGGCCCGCCATAGCCGGCGGGCGCCTTCGTCACGAACCGATAGCCGGTGTCCGGCGTCGGGTTGACGTGGCGGTCGCGCTTGAACCGGGCGAGCAGCGGCGCCTCGTTCTTGACGGTGACGTCGACCGAATAGACGAAATGGATGTTCATCTTGTCGCGCGCGTCATGCGCGCGCCGCGCCACGGTGTAGCGGACGAGATCGCGCGGCGTGATACGCAGCCGGTTGCGGATCGCGGCCGCCAGCGCCTCCTCGGGATGGTTGAGGGGCAGCTTCAATTCGGTGATGCGGAGCATGACGCGTGATAGCGGATTGCGGGCGATGCGGCCAGCGGGGTCGGGCCGGCACTACCCCGCCACGTCCACCGCCTCGGTGACGATGATCTCCGGGCGCGCCGCGGCCAGATCGCGCGCCGCCAGCCCGAACGCCTTGAAATGCGCCGATTGCATATGCGCCGCCACCGCCGCCTGATTGACGTACAGCTCGTTGAAGACGAAGCGCCGCGCGCCCTCGGTCTCGCGCCACAGCTCGTAATGGAGCGTCCCCGGCTCGGCGCGCGACGCGGCGACGCAGGTCTTCGCCGCGGCGACGAATGCCTCTTCCTGTCCGGGCTTCACCGAGACGAATGCGACCACCTTGAGTGTCATAACGGATATCCCTGTGTTGCGGACAGCGACCGTGGGCGCGTTCCCCTGACGCGGCAAGCCTACCAGCGGCCATCCGGTGCCGCGACGCCACGATGTTCGGCGATCCGCCGCGCCGTCGCCGGCGACACGCCCGCGGGCAGCGCATCGAGCGCGAAGAAGCGCGCCTCGGCCAGTTCGACCGCATCCGCCACCGGCGCATCGCCGGTCGTGCCGCGGAACAGGAAGACGGTGTCGCGCCGCCCCTCCGAGCGCGCCTCGTAGCGCCCCGCTTCGGTCACGGCGGTGAGCCGACACGCGGTCTCTTCCGCCAGCTCGCGCACCGCCGCGGCGGCGGGCGTCTCGCGCCGCGCGATGCCGCCGCCGGGCAGCATCCACAGATCCGACCGGCCGTACCGATGCCGGACCAGCAGCAGCCGACCGTCGGGGTCGAATGCCATCACCTTGACGCCCCGCGTCCGCCAGCCGACCAGCGCCATCGTCCGGCGGCGCAGGCGGTGGGCGAGATCGATCAGCGGACGCATCGCGACAGTCTAGGCGACTGCGCCGACGCTTGCCACCTCGCCCCGAACCGGCAAAAGGGCGCGACGAAGGGGACCATCATGACCGTCATGTCCGACCGCTGGATTCGCGAACGCGCGCTTGCCGATGCGATGATCGAACCGTTCGTCGAATCGCAGCGGCGCGACGGCTGCATCAGTTATGGCCTGTCGAGCTACGGCTATGACGCCCGCGTCGCCGACGAATTCAAGGTGTTCACCAATATCGACAGCGTCATCGTCGATCCGAAGGACTTCGCCTCGAACAGCTTCGTCGATCGCAAGACCGACGTCTGCATCATCCCGCCGAACAGCTTCGCGCTGGCGCGGACGGTGGAATATTTCCGCGTGCCGCGCGACGTGCTGGTGATCTGCCTCGGCAAGTCGACCTATGCGCGCTGCGGGATCATCGTCAACGTGACGCCGCTCGAGCCCGGCTGGGAGGGGCATGTCACGCTGGAATTCTCCAACACCACGCCGCTGCCCGCGAAGATCTACGCCAATGAAGGCGCGTGCCAGTTCCTGTTCCTGCACGGCAACGAGCCTTGCGAGGTGAGCTACGCCGACCGTGCGGGCAAATATATGGGGCAGCGCGGGGTCACCCTGCCGCGGCTCTGAGGGGGCGGGACGACGTCTCATCCACTCCGTCACCCCGGGCTCGGATGAAACCTCTGCGGAAGCCCACCCGTGCTCCTGCGAACGCAGGAGCCCAGGAGTCCGGAACGCCATTAGCTGTTATTCTGCTTGGCCCTGGGTTCCTACTTTCGCAGGAACACTGTACCTAACCGAGTGGCCGAGTAAATATTCGCAAAAGTCCCGACTCGCTCAGGTGACGGTGCATTCGGAATAAACCGAACGCACCCCCTGCGCTCAGCGCGTCGCGATCCGCGTCTGCAACCGCGACAGGCCGCGCGTCGCGACATCGTGCGACGACACCACCGCGCCATCGGGCATGTCCATCGCCACCGCCGGGCGCTGCAGCACGTCGTCATACAGCGTGCGCGCATCCGCGGCGCGGCCGATCCGCGCATAGGCGACCGCTAGATTGAGCATCAACTCGGGGCGATCCGGAAATATCCGCCGCTCCGCCTCGATCCGTTTCGCCGCCGCGGTGAAATCGCCCGCGGCGATCGCCTGATAGCCCGTCCGGTCCGTGGCCAGTGCTGGCGTCGTCAGGCATGCACCCGCCAGCAGCGTCGCGACAATCATACGCATTGCATCGTCTCCTTCTCCCACCTGAACGGCAGGTTTCACTTTTGTGACACTGTTGTGTCACTTCAGAGACATGGATGCAAGCGGCCGATCAGGTCCTTTCGGTCACCCCCTGCCAGGCGTTGCGCACCATCCGCCCGAGATGCTCACGGCTCTTGTCGGAGAGATGACGCAGCCGCTCGCCGGCGGCGGAGATGCCGGTGCTGCGATCGAGTCCCTCGACCTGCATCACCCACAATTGCCGGAACGCGCCGCCCTTCTGGCGGAGCAGATGCTGCGGCGGGCCGTCCTCGACGACGCGGCCGTCGACCAGCACGACGACGCGATCAAAGCCGGCGATCGTCGACAGCCGGTGCGCGACCGCGATCACCGTGCGATTCTCGATCAGCGCCTCGAGCCCGTTCTGCACCTCGAGCTCCGACTCGGAGTCGAGTGCCGAGGTCGCCTCGTCGAGCAACACGACGCGCGCATTCTTGAGGAAGGCGCGGGCGATGCCGATCCGCTGCCGCTGCCCGCCCGACAAATTGGTGCCGCGCTCGCCGACGATACTGTCATAGCCGTGCGGCAGGCGACGGATGAAATCGTCGCAGCCGGCGGTCTGCGCGGCGCGATAGACCTCCTCGTCGCTCGCATCCGGCTTGGCGAAGCGGATATTCTCCATCACCGAGCGGTGGAACAGCATCACCTCCTGCGGCACCACCGCGAGCGCGTCGCGCAGGCTCTCCTGCGTCACCTCGCGGATATCCTGGCCGTCGATCGCGACATGGCCGCCCTGCGGATCGTGGAAGCGCTGGATGAGCTGGAGCAGCGACGATTTGCCCGCACCCGACGGGCCGACGATGCCGACCTTCTGCCCCGCCGGGATGACCAGCGACAGATCGTGCAGCACCGGATGCGAAGGATCGTAGCCGAAGGTGACGTGCGACAGCTCGACCCGCCCCTCGCCGACGCGCAGCCGGCTGGCCTGATCGGCGTCGCTCAGCGCCTGCGGCACGCCGATGATGTCGAGCGTCTCGCGCAGATAGCTGAACTGCTGGCTGGTATCGATCAGCGCCATCGCGAGATCGCGCGAGCCGTGCAGGATGCGGAAGGTCATCGTGCTGATCACGACGACGTCGCCGGTCGAGATCGCATGCGCCGACCATCGCCCGATCGCCCAGATCAGCGTGCCCCCGACGAGGATCGCGAGCGCGAGGTCGTGCAGCCCGCGCATCTGCTCGACGAAGAACCAGCCGCGGCGCTGCGCGCTTGCCTCGTCGTCGAGGAAGCCCTGCAATCGAGACAATTCGCGCCGGTGCGCGGCGAAGGCCTTCACCACCCAGATGTTGCCGATCAGATCGACCAGCTCGCCGCCGACGGTGCCGGCATGTTCGGCGAACGCCTTGTGGTGGACGTGCCCCTGCAGCCCGAGCACCACCAGTACGACGGTGACGATCACGAACACCACGCCGAGCACCAGCGCCATGCCCGGATCGATGCTGACGAAGATGATCATCGCCCCGACGAAGGCGATCAGCGGCGGCGTCACCTCCTGGAGCAGGCGGTGGACGATCGCGCCGAAGATCCCCGCCAGCCCCGACACGCGATGGCCGAGCGAGCCGGCGCGCTGGTTCTGGAAGAAGGGCATCTGATGCCCGGTAAGATAATCGACCATGTCGAGCCGGATATCGACCCCCGACACCACCGTGGCATGACCGAGCGTCAGCGCCGCGGCGCGCTGCAACGCGCTTTCCAGCACCACCAGTGCGAGGAAGGCGCCGAGAAAGGTGTAGACCGCGGCACGGATGCGATCCGAGCCGGTCATCGCGTCGATCAGCAGCTTCAACGCATATTGCACCCCGATCGAGCTGACCGACGAACCCGCGACGAGCAGGCCGAGCAGCAGGAAGGTCCAGGGGCGGACGCGGATATAGTGGAGCAGGAACCGGAACGGGCTGCGGAGATAAGGCACGGCAGAGGTCTCCCGGATGTGTCCCGATGTTGCGCCGCAGCAACGATCTTGGCAATCCGGTTGAGGCAAGGGGATGGAATGGCCGGACAGGTGCCGGATGGGGAGCGGACGCTGTGGCTCGGTCGCCGTCCGGCACGCGTGCCAAACCCAGAGAAAACCGGAATCGCGATCCATCCGAGCGCCCCGGTGTTCGCGCTGGCCGCTGACGCGCGATGGTCTCAGATCTGCGCCAATCCGCCATCCACGAACAGCTCGACACCGTTGACGTGTCGCGATCCGTCACCGGCAAGGAATCGCACCACGGCGGCGACGTCCTCCGGCTCGCCGAGGCGCCCCGCCGGCGAGGCCTGCGCCGCCCATTCCTCGAACGCGGCGATCGACCCGTTCGCATCGCCCTGCAACCGATACGCCAGCGGCGTCCGGATCGGACCGGGGCTGAGCGTATTGACCCGGATACGCCGTGCGCGCAGGTCGTTCGCCCATGACCGGGTAAAGGCATGCACCGCCGCCTTCGACGCATTGTAGACGCTGAGGTCGGCCATACCCTTGATCGAGCAGATCGAGCCGATCAGGATCACCGACGCGCCATCGGCGAGGTACGGCAGCAACGTCTGCACGGTGAAGAACAGGCCGCGCACGTTGAGGTCGAACGTCCGGTCGAAATCCGCCTCGCTGACCGAGCCGAATTTGCTGACCTCCGCATTGCCGGCATTGGCGACGAGCACGTCGAGCGTCACGCCATCGGCCGCAAGGCGATCGGCGACGGCGCTTATGTCCTCCGGCCGCGCCATGTCGGCGCGCAGCCCGATCAGCCCCGGGTCGCTCGCGGCCACCGCATCGAGCCGTTCGCTGTTACGACCGGTAACATAGACCTGCCGTCCATCGGCGTGGAGTGCCTGCGCACTGGCGAGGCCAATCCCCGCCGTTCCACCGGTAACGAGCGCCGCATGCGTCATGATCAAGCTCCTTGTCCGTTGATTCGGTAGTACGGGTATACCGAACTATGGGATGGATGCAAAGTATCTGCTATGCGGCCGCGATGATCGCGTTCGTCCATCCGCCCACCGATGCCATGGCCTTGCACCACATCCTGGCCGCGCTTGCCGATCCGACGCGCCTTCAGATCGTCAAGGCTCTGCGTGGCGCCCAGACCGGCCTCAATTGCACCGTCGCGGTGGCGCCCTTCCACCACGTCCCCAAGTCGACGCTGAGCAGCCACTTCCGCGTGTTGCGCGAAAGCGGCCTGATCTGCACCACCAAACGCGGCGTCGAGAATATCAACACGCTGCGCTGGGACGACGTCGAGACGCGGTTTCCTGGCTTGCTCGAACGCATTCTCGCCTTCGCCCCGGACTGAGCCGCCGCGCCCCCGCCCCCGGGCAATCGCATATGGCCGCGGTGGCGAGGCTCGGTCGGCTTCCTCTTCCCATCCGTCACCCCGGACTCGTTCCGGGGTCCACCGGGCAGCGGGGAAATGGTGTCGAATCCAGTCTCTCTCCTGGCCGCAGTGTGGACGCCGGAACAAGTCCGGAGTGACGGGGTGGGCTGGGAAGGCGACAGACCCACACGAGCGTCCATATGCGAAAGCCCTGCCCCCGCTCCCGCCCCGAACGCAAAAAGGGCGGCTCCTTGCGGAACCGCCCTTGTCATCCGTCATCCGATCGCGATCAGAAGTCGTTGCGATACTGTTCGTTGCCGATGAAACCGAGCTTGGTCACCGCCGAGCGCTTGATCACCGCCAGCGTCTGGTCGACCTTGTCGTACTTCGCCGCCGGATCGGGCTGGAAGTGCAGCTCCGGTTCCGGGTTGATCGCCGCAGCGGCGTCCAGATAGGTGCGCAGCGTCACCTCGTCGACGGGAACGCCGTTCCAAGACACCGTGCCCGCGGCATCGATGATGATCTTGTTCTTCTGCGGGTCGACCGGCGGCTTGACGTTCCGCGGGTCATTGACCGGCAGATCGACCTTGACCGCATGCGTCGGGATGGGAAGCGTGATGATGAACATGATGAGGAGCACGAGCATGACGTCGATCAACGGCGTCGTGTTCATTTCCATCATCGGCTCGCCATCTTCCGAGCCACCACTCATTGCCATGTCAGATACTCCTGGGTCGGGCGGGGCGGATTAGCCACCCGCGGGCGGCGGCTGCGAGATGAAGCCGACCTTGGCGAAGCCGGCCTGCTGCATCGTGTAGACCGTGCCGCCGATGCACTTGTACGGGGTGTTGACGTCACCGCGGATATGGACTTCCGGCAGTTCGAGATCGGGGTTGCCTGCGCCACCCTGACGATCGATCTCCAGCTTCAGCTTGTCGACCGCGCGGGTCAGCAGGTCCTTGCTGGTGATCGGCGACGTGCCCCAATAGACCAGGCAGCTGCCGTCCGGCTTGGTCGTCACCGACAGCAGGACGTTCTCGGGCTTGGTCGTCGTCGGATCGAAACGGACCTTGGGCAGGACGATGCCCTTGACCGTCTGGATCGCCACCGGAACGGCGATCAGGAAGATGATCAGAAGCACCAGCATCACGTCCACGAGGGGCGTGGTGTTGATGTCCGACAAGGGTTTTTCGGAGGAACCTCCTCCTCCGCCAGCGCTCATCGCCATGTGCGAGCTATCCTATCCATTCAATCTAGCCGGCGACCGAACGTCGCCGGCCGGTCGCGGGGCCGCCCGGAGACGGCCCCGCAGCCTTATCGTTACGGGCGGGTCTGCACGCCACCGGTCTGGCCGGCGGTCGTGGTCGCCGCGGCCGGCTTCACCGGCGCCTTCGAAACCGGCGCACCGGCGATCGTCGGCTTGACCGCACCGTTCGAGGCGAGGAAGCCCAGCACGTCGTTCGAGAAGGCCGACAGGTCTTCCGCGATCGACTTGTTGCGGCGCTGCAGCCAGTTGTAGGCGAGCACGGCGGGAACCGCGACGACGAGGCCGAGCGCGGTCATGATGAGCGCCTCACCGACCGGGCCGGCGACCTTGTCGATCGAGGGATCGCCCGACGCACCGATCTTGATCAGCGCGCGGTAGATGCCGACCACGGTACCGAACAGACCGATGAACGGTGCGGTCGCGCCGACCGTCGCGAGGAAGGCGAGACCGCCGCCCAGCTTCGAGTTGATCGCCGCTTCCGAACGGGCGAGCGAACCGTGCAGCCAGTCGTGCGCCTCGACCGGATCGGTCAGCTTGGCGTGCTGGTCCTGCGCCTGCAGGCCGTCGTCGACGAGCTGCTTGTACGCCGAGTTCTTCTCGAGCTTGGCGGCACCTTCGCGCAGGTTCGGCGAGCTCCAGAAGCCCTGGCGGACGCGCTTCGCCTGGTTGATGATCTTCTGCTGCTCGAACAGCTTCGAGAACAGGATGTAGAACGACACGATCGACATGATCACGAGGATCGTGAACACCGACTGCGAGATGAGGCCGCCTTCCTTCAGAGCGGCCTGGAGGCCGAACTGGTTTTCGGCTGCCGCGGTGCCGCCGGCCGCGAGAATGGTGGTGAGCATTGGGATTTCGTCCTTATCAAACGGTGTAGAAGTTCGGGGAGGATCCGCCCGCCGTCGCGGCGGGCGGAGACCGCATCATTCCTTCGGGATCTTCCAGACCACGCGCCGCGACTGGGTGGTCGAGAGCGGGTTGCCGGCCACGTCGGTCGCCGGGGAGTAGCGTCCCCGCCGGGTGATCGCGGCGCATGCCGCCCGGTCCAGCGCGGTCGAACCGCTCGACTGGGTGGTGTGGCAGTTTTCGACGCGCCCCTGCGTATTGATCGTCCAGGCGATCACGCTGGTGCCTTCCTCGTTGTTGCGCAGCGAGCTCGGCGGGTAGTCGTCGTTCGTGATCCAGTCCGCGGGGTTGCCCTTGGCACCCGCTGCCTTGCTGACCGTCGAGACGGCCGGCGGCGCAGGCGGAGCCGGCGGTGCAGGCGGCGCAGCGATCGGCGTCAGATTGACGGCGGGCGGCGGCGTCGAGACCGTCTGGATCACCACGGGCGGCGGATTCGGATTCTGCACGATCGGCGGCGGCGACACCACGGGGGGCGGCGTCATCGGCGTATCGGGCGGCGGGGGCGGCGGCTCGTCCGGCGGCGGGGGAGGCGGCTCCTCCACGTCGAACGTGTTAAGTTTTTCTTGGGCCTTTTTCACGTATTGGTACGCGAGCCCGGTGACGAAGGCGTAGCCCAGCGCCGCATGGATGAGCACGACGATGACGATCGCGACCACCCTGCCACCGGACATCTTCTGGTCAGCATAGGCCATTCAGCAACGACACTCCCTAATCTCTCGGTCCTCGCAGCGCCCGGGGGAAGAGCGCGCGTAGGCCCCTGCCCCGGCTGGTGCCGTGTGTGGCAGTCCGCAAACCCTATCGCCCCGTTCCCCGCCGCGCAAACGCTTTGTCGGACGCAACAAACGTACAATCGTTTAGCGACACTTTTATTTCTGTATCGTTCAGGTGCATTCGGCTAGCGATTTCGGCATGATACCCGTATTTCGCCCGACCCTGCTCGCCGCCGTCGCGTTCGCCGCATCGCCCGCCGCCGCCGCTTTTCCGGGCCAAAGCGCCCCGATTCCCGCGGTTTCGCGCGATGCTGGGAGCGGTATCAGTTATGCCGATCTGACCGATCTGGTGATCGCCTCCCCGGTGATCGCCGACGCGACGATCCGCTCGGCGGCGCGCCTGAAGGGCGCCGATGCCGTCGGCGTAGCGCCGGGATTCACACGATTTTATGTCGAGGCGGATCTCGGCGCGCTGCTCCGCGGCGCCGGCGGACTGCCACCGCGAATCGGCTATCTGTTGGATATTGCTCCCGATTCGTCCGGGCGCTTGCCGAAATTGAAGAAAATGAGGGTGCTGCTGTTCGGCCGTCCGGTCGCCGGGCGTCCCGATCAGATACAATTGGCCGCGCCGGACGCGCAGATTGTCTGGACGCCGGCGGACGACGAACGGGTCAGGGCGATCGCGACCGCGCTGGTCGCCGCCGATGCGCCGCCGGTCATCACTGGTATCGGTAACGTCTTCCATGTCCCCGGCGCCTTGCCGGGCGAGGGCGAGACGCAGGTCTTCCTGACCACCGCCAATGGCGCGCCGGTGTCGCTGACCGTGCTGCGCCGCCCCGGCGAGCAGCCGCGCTGGGCGGTGGCGCTGTCCGAGATCGTCGACGAGGCCGCGGCACCGCCGGCACGCGATACGTTGCTCTGGTACCGCCTCGCCTGCGCGCTGCCGGCCGACCTGCCCGAGCAGAGCATCGCGTCGCTGGCCGCCTCCGACGCGACGCTGGCCCGCGAGGATTATGGCTATGTCCGGGAACAGCTCGGCGCCTGCCGACGGACGCGGATGATCCGTCCGTAACCGCGGGAGCCACGACGCCGCCCGGCGCTCCGCCGGTCAGCGGCGGTTGCGGACCAGCGTGATCCCGATCGACTCGCCCGCCTCGGCGATGGCGAGCTTGACGATCTTGACCTTGACCCGCAGCACGCGCGGATCGGTGAGGAACAGCGTCTCGCAGATATGGTCCGCCACCGCCTCGATCAGCGTGAAGTGCAACCCCTCGGGCAGCGCGCCGGTCGCGGCATGCTTGAGGTCGAGATAGTTCTTCGACGCCGACAGCGGCGTGTCCGGCGCGAAATGGTCCGGGCAGGCGAGGTCGACGGTCAGGTCGATCCGGAGCGGCTGCGGCAGGTGCGTCTCCTCCGAATAGATACCGGTGAGCACCTGGACCTCGAGGTCGTGGACCTCCAGCTGAAGACTGTCTTGCATGGCGCCCGCCTCTAGCAAGCCGCACCGCGATGCGCCAATCGCATTGCCGCTTGCGTTCCGGCCCGCGCCGCCGCATGCGCCGCGCCCGTCCGTTCCGGACGAAAAGGACCCCCGCCCGTGATCGCTTTAGTGCCGCTCGCCACTGTCGCAGGTGCCGCCGTCGAGGCGTTGCTCGACCGCGCGTTCGGCCCCGACCGCCACGGCCGCACCGCCTATAAGGTGCGGGGCACGGTCGCGCCGATCGCCGCGCTGAGCCTCGCCGCGGTCGAGGACGGCGCGCTGATCGGCTCGATCCAATGCTGGCCGGTGCTGCTCGACGGCGACGATGGCGCGGCGCATCCGCTGGTGATGATCGGCCCCGTCGCGGTAGAGCCCGGCCGCCAGCGTGACGGCATCGGCCGCCAGTTGATGCGCCGCGCGCTCGACGCCGCGCGGGCCGAGGGGCTGGACGACCGGCTGATGCTGATCGGCGATCCCGAATATTACGGCCGCTTCTTCGGCTTCGACGCCAGCCGCACCGCCGACTGGCGCCTGCCCGGTCCGGTCGAGCGCCACCGCCTGCTGTCGCGCGGCGACCGGGTGCCGGCGACCGCCGGTCTGCTCGGCCCGGCGATCCCGGCGATGTCGGCGATATCGGCGGGGGCCTGACCGCCTTTACGCCGGCACCCGGAGCGCCTACCTCGCGGCGATGCCGATGGAGGAGCTTCCCGATCTCGCCAGTCTCAGCCTCGCCGAGATCGCCAATTTGGTCGAACAGCGGCGGCTGCCGCCGGTCGAGCAATGGAACCCGTCGCATTGCGGCGACAGCGAGATGCGCATCGCGCGCGACGGCAGCTGGTATCATCAGGGGTCGCCGATCGGCCGGCAGGCGATGGTGCGGCTGTTCTCGACGATCCTGCGCCGCGAGCCCGATGGCCGCTACGTCCTCGTCACCCCCGTCGAGAAGCTCGATATCACGGTCGAGGATGCGCCCTTCGTCGCGGTCGAGATGAAGGCGGAGGGCGACGGCGCCGACGCCCGCCTCGCCTTCCGGCTCAACACCGGCGATCTCGTCACCGCCGGCCCCGATCATCCGCTGCGCTTCACCGAGGGCGCGGACGGCCCCCGCCCCTATCTTCACGTCCGCGGCGGGCTCGAGGCGCTGGTCGCGCGGCCGGTCTATTACGAGCTTGCCGACCGCGCGCTCGCCGACGATGCCGTGTGCCCCGGCGTATGGAGCGACGGCGCCTTCTTCGCGCTGGAACCCGCCGCATGAGCCTGACCGAACGGCTGGTGCGCGCATGGCAGGACGGCAACCGCACCGATCCCGTCCTGCTGACCGGCGACGACCGCGACCTGGAAGGCCGCGACGAGGCCGATCTGACGCCCGCCGCGGTGCTGGTCGCGGTAACCGATCGCGCCCGCCCCGGCGTGCTGCTCACGCAGCGCACCGACACGTTGCGCCACCACGCCGGCCAGATCGCCTTTCCCGGCGGCCGGCTCGATCCCGGCGAGGATGCCGTCGCCGCCGCATTGCGCGAGGCGGAGGAGGAGATCGCTTTGCCCCCCTCGCAGGTGCAGGTGATCGGCGCTGTCGACCGCTATCGCACCGTCACCGGCTATACCGTCACGCCGGTGCTCGCCGCCGTCCCCGCCGACCTGCCGTTCGTCGCCAGCGAGGCGGAGGTCGCCAGCGTGTTCGAGGTGCCGCTCGATTTCCTGCTCGATCCCGCCAATCAGATCGCCGCGAGCGCCGAATGGCGCGGCCGCACGCGCCATTATTACGAGATCCGCTGGCAGGACCGCCGCATCTGGGGCGCGACCGCGGCGATGATCGTCAATTTGTCGCGGCGGCTGGCATGGTGACGCTGCCGCTCGACCGGATCGCCGCGCGCGACGGCTTCAGCCCGCTGGTCGACGTGCTCGGCGGACCGGAGCAGACGCGGCTGGTCGGCGGCGTCGTCCGCGACACGTTGCTCGGGCTCGATCCCGCCGATATCGACCTCGCCACCCGGCTGCTGCCCGAGGACGTGCTCGCACGGCTCGAGGCGGCGGGTATCCGCGCGGTGCCGACCGGCCTCGCCCACGGCACGATCACCGCGATCCTGCCCGACGGCCCGATCGAGGTGACGACGCTGCGGCATGACGTCTCGACCGACGGCCGTCATGCCGTCGTCGCCTTCACCGACGTCTGGCAGGACGATGCCGCGCGCCGCGACTTCACGATGAACGCGCTCTATGCCGATCCGGCGAGCGGCGACGTCATCGACTATTTCGGTGGTCTCGCCGATCTCGACGCCGGCTGCGTCCGCTTCATCGGCGACGCCTATCGCCGCATCGCCGAAGATCACCTGCGCATCTTGCGCTTCTTCCGCTTCCACGCGCGCTTCGGCGCCGCCGACCAGAACGCCATCGACGCCGAAGGGCTCGACGCCTGCACCGCGCGTGCCAACGACCTGATGGCGCTGTCGCGCGAGCGGATCGCCGCCGAATTGCTCAAGCTGCTCGTCGCACGCCATGCGGTGCCGGTGATCGCGCTGATGATCGACCGCGGCATCTTCCGCGCGGTGCTGCCCGAGATCACCGATGCGACGCTGTTCGCAAAACTCGCCGAACGCGAGGCCGCCGCCGGTGTCGCCCCCGACGCGATCCGCAGGCTCGCCGCTTTGCTCCCGCCCGAGGCGGCGGAAAGCGTCGGCGCGCGCCTCAAACTGTCGAACATCGATCGCAAGCGCCTGGTCGCCGCCCGCCAGGGCCCCGGCGACGAAGGCCCGCGCGCGCTCGCCTATCGCGTCGGCGCGACGGGCGCGATCGACCGGCTGCTGCTCGCGGGCGAGGATGTCGCGCCGATCCGCGACTGGACCCCGCCGACGCTGCCGATCGGTGGCGGCGCGCTGGTCGAACGCGGTCTGCGCAAGGGACCGGAGGTGGCGGCGGTGCTGCGCCGGATCGAGACGCAATGGCTCGCCGAGGACTTCCCCGACGCAGCCCGCGTCGCTCAGCTCGCCGAGGACGCGGTCCGCGCCGCGACGACCATCGCCAACGCGTCCGAGGCTTCGAGCGGCCGCGCGTAGAGATAGCCCTGTCCATAGGTGCAGCCCAGCGCCGCCAGCGTCTGCGCCAGTTCGTTGCTCTCGATCCCCTCCGCCGTCGTCCGCATGCCGAGCGCCTGCGCGAGGCTGAGCACCGCGCGCACGATCGCGATCTTGTCGCGGTCGGCGAGCATGCCCGACACGAAGCTGCGGTCGATCTTGAGGATGTCGATCGGCAGCTTCTGCAGATAGGCAAGATTGGAATAGCCGGTACCGAAATCGTCCATCGCCAGCGTCGTGCCGAGCGCCTTCAGCCCGTGCATGATCCCGGCGATGCGATCGGGATCGGTCACGATCGCGCTTTCGGTCAGCTCCAGCACGAACCGCTCGCCGGCGAGGTCGTGGCGGATCAGCGCGGCCTCGACCACCGGGGTGATGTCGTCGCGCTGCATCTGGATCGCCGACAGGTTGACCGCGACGCGCATCCCGCAATTGCCGCCGCATTCCTCGTCCCACCAGCGCAGCGTCCGCGCCGCCTCGTCCATCGCCCAGCGGCCGAGCGGCACGATCAGCCCCGATTCCTCGGCGACCGGGATGAAGTCGCTCGGCATATGCTCGACGCCCTGCGGGTCGCGCCAGCGCGCCAGCGCCTCGAACGACACCACCGCACCCGTCGCCAGATCGCAGATCGGCTGGAAGGCGAGGCGCAGCTGCCGGTCGTCGATCGCGCGGCGCAGCGCCGTCTCCATCGCGAATTGCTCGCGCGCCAGCGTGAACGCCTGCGTCTGATAGCTTTCGACCTGGCGCCCGGTCTTGGCGCGCTTGACCGCGAATTGCGCGTTGCGGATCAATTCCTCGACATCGTCGATCGCGTCATTGCCGTACGCGATGCCGATCGAACATTCGACGCCGATCTCGTAATCGCTCAGCCGGAACGGCGCCGACAGCGCGCAGCGGATGCGCTCGGCGAGCCGGTTGGCCTCGGCGGGATCGTCGTCGACCGCCATCAGGATGCCGAATTCGTCGCCGCCGATCCGCGCGAGCGAATCACGCGCACGCAGCACGCCCTTGATCCGGCGCGCGACGGTGATCAGCAATTCGTCGCCGGCGAGGCCGCCGAGACACGCGTTGAGCCGCCCGAAGCGATCGATGTCGATGACCAGCACCGCATGGCAGCTGCGTTCCGCCTGCACCGCCTCGATCATGTCGCTGAAGCCTTCCCGATTGGGCAGGCCGGTCAGGCTGTCGGTGGTCATCTCGCGACGCAGCGAGCGTTCGGTGTGGATCTGCGCGGTCAGGTCGATGAACGCGATCTGGCAGCGGTCGCGCAGCATCGGCGTCGGCCGCGCGATGGTGACGCGATAATAACGCGAATCGATCACCTGGCCGATCGACCAGTCGAAATCGATCCGCACGTCGGAGGTCCGCAGGAAGGCGTCGATGCGGCTGCCGAGCATCGCCAGCATCGGCGACCGGTCGGCGATCACGCCCAGCCCGGCGAGCCGATAGGCGCGATTGACCGCGAGGAAATCGAACCCGTCGCCCTCGCGCACGACCTGCACCGTCGGGATCGGGATCAGCTCGAGATCGCGCTCGAACAGCTCCCGCGCGGCGAGCGTGATGGACGACAGGTCAGGCGAAGCGGTGGCCATATCCCCTGTTTTAGACGCCGTTCGTTAAAGCGCCCTGAAAGTATACGTTCATATTGATGTATATCAGCACGTATCGTTCGCAGGTGAAATCGGGTTCCTACCCCCCGAACCGATTGTCGCGCGGGAAGCCGGTCGGCGGGGTGCGGCCGGCGGCGCCGCGTGCGGTGCGCCACAGCGACAGGTCGGTCTCGGTGCGGGTGCGGCCCGAGCCGCCGCCCATCGGCCAGCTCAGCCCATCGGCGAAGACGAAGGTGGTCGCATCGGACAGATGGCCCTCGCGGAAGCGTTGCAGCTGCACGCCGGTGCCGCGCGTCATCACCGGCAGCTCGGCGATCGGGAAGACGAGCAATTTGCGGTTGTCGCCGACCGCCGCGACGTAATCGGCCTCGGCCGCAACCGGACGGACGACGAGCAGCTTCGCCCCCGGCCGCGGCGTCATCACCGTCTTGCCCTTGCGCGTCTCGGCGATCACCTCGGCGACGGGCACGCGGAAACCGCGGCCGTCGGTGGCGGCGATCAGCAATTGCGCCTGCGCGCGCGCGTTGAGGAAGGCGACGACGCCGATCGATCCGTCGAGGTCGATCATCGCGCGCACCGGCTCGCCGAAGCCGCGCCCGCCGGGCAGCTTGTCCGCCGCCAGCGTGAAGAACCGCCCGTTCTCCGCCGCGAGCAGCAACTTGTCCGTCGTCTGCGCATGGAAGGCGAAGGCGGGGCCGTCGCCTTCCTTGAACTTGAGCGTCTCCGCCGAGGCGAGATCGGAATGCCCCTTCATCGCGCGGATCCAGCCGCGCTGCGACAGGATCACCGTGATCGGCTCGCGCTCGATCATCGCCTCCAGCGGGATGTCGCGGGTCGGCGCGGCTTCCTCGATCGTCGTGCGCCGCGCGCCGAGCGCCGTCTCCGGCCCGTAGCGGTCGCGCACCTTCTTCATGTCGCGCTTCATCCGTCGCTTCTGCTTGGCGGGGTCGGCGAGCAGCCCCTCCAGCTCGGCCTGTTCCTTGTCGAGCTTGTCGCGCTCGCCGCGGATCTCGAACTCCTCGAGCCGGCGCAGCGAGCGCAGCCGCATGTTGAGGATCGCCTCCGCCTGCCGGTCGGTCAGGCGGAATTCCTCCATCATCACCGCCTTGGGCTCGTCCTCGGTGCGGATGATCTCGATCACCCGGTCAAGGTTGAGATAGGCGATCAGATAGCCGTCGAGCAGCTCGATCCGGTCGGCGATCTTGCCGAGCCGGTGGCGCGTGCGCCGTTCGAGCACGACGAACTGATGCTCCACCCATGCCTTCAGCGCACCGCCGAGCGACATCACCCGCGGCGTGCGATCCTTGTCGAGCACGTTGAGGTTGAGGCTGATCCGCGTCTCGAGGTCGGAAAAGCGGAACAGGCCGTCCATCAGCACCTGCGGATCGACGGTGCGGCTGCGCGGTTGGAGCACGATCCGCACCTCGGCATCCGATTCGTCGCGCACGTCGGCGAGGATCGGGAATTTGCGGTCGTTGATGAGCCCGGCGATCTGCTCGATCAATTTGCCCTTCTGCACGCCGTACGGGATTTCGCTGACCACCAATTGCCAGCCGCCGCCCTTCTCGCGCTCGATGTCCCAGCGCGCGCGGACGCGGAAACTGCCGCGGCCCGTCGCATAGCTTTCCGCGATCACCGCCGCCGGATCGACCACCAGCCCGCCGGTCGGAAAGTCCGGCCCCTTGACGAAGTCGAGCACCGCCGTGTCGGGCGCGTCGGGCTTGTCGACCAGCATGATCGCCGCATCGAGCAATTCGGCGGCATTGTGCGGCGGGATGCTCGTCGCCATGCCGACCGCGATGCCGCTCGCGCCATTGGCGAGCAGATTGGGAAACAGGCCGGGGAACAGCTCCGGCTCCTGATCCTCGCCATTGTAGGTCGGGCGATAGGCGACGGCATCCTCGTCGAGCCCGTCCATCAGGTCGATCGCGACCTGCGTCAGCCGTGCCTCGGTATAGCGATAGGCGGCGGCGTTATCGCCGTCGATATTGCCGAAATTGCCCTGCCCGTCGACCAAAGGATAGCGCAGCGAGAAGGTCTGCGCGAGCCGGACCATCGCGTCATAGACCGACTGGTCGCCATGCGGATGATATTTGCCGATGACGTCGCCGACGACGCGCGCGCATTTCTTATAGCCCTGGCTCGGATCGAGTTTGAGCAGCCGCATCGCCCACAACAGCCGCCGGTGGACGGGCTTCAGCCCGTCGCGCACGTCTGGCAGCGACCGCGCGGTGATCGTCGACAACGCATAGACCAGATAGCGGTCGGACAAGGCGGTATCGAACGGCGCATCGAGGATGCCGATCGGGGGTTCCTGAAAGTCGGTGACCATATCGGGAACACTAGTCCGTGGGGGTCTAAACGGCAACGGGCGGGGGTGAAGAGCTGACGCGGGCGCGACGGGCAGGTGTCGCACCCGCTTGCACCGAGCGCGTACCTTCCGTCACCCCGGCCTTGAGCCGGGGTCCCGCTTCCGCCGCCGTCGGAGAAGCGGGATGCCGGATCAGGTCCGGCATGACGGACACGGCCTCCGTGCGCCAAGCCTTTATTCTCGCGCGGATACCGCATCCGCCAGCAGCGCCCGATGCAGCCGCCCCGTCTCGCGCCAGTCGTAGCGTTCCGCATAGCGCCGCGTCGCCGCGCGATCGGGCAGCGCGGCGAGCAGCCGCGCGATCGCCGCGCCGATCGCGCCGGCCGACCGGTCCGCGCTCAGCAGCCCCGCCTCGGGCACCCGCACCACCTCGGGCGATCCCCATATCGGCGTCGCCACCAGCGGCGTTCCGCAGGCCAGCGCCTCGAGCAGCACGTTGGCGATCCCCTCGCGATCCGCGCCGTTCACCGCCACGTCTGCCGCGCCGTAGAGATCGGGCAGCCGCGCCTGGTCGACATGGCCGAGGAAGCGTACCCGCGCCGCCACGCCCAGCTCCGCCGCCAGCGCGCGCAGCGCCGCCTCGCGCGGCCCGTCGCCGGCGATCATCAGCGTCACCCCCGGCAGCGCCGCGACCGCACGGATCACCAGATCATGCCCCTTGCGGTCGATCAGATGCCCGACCGACAACACCGCCGGCCCGTCCAGCCCGAGCGACCGGCGCAGCGCCTCGCGGTCGGCCGGCGGCCGGAACAGCGCGAGGTCGACGCCATGCTCCACCACCCGCACCTTGTCCGCCGCCGCGCCGAGCGCGAGCAATTCGTCGCGCAATGCGCCGCACACCGTCGTCACCGCCGCGGCGCGGGCGATTGCGGCGAGGATCATCCGCCGTTCGGCGCGATGCTGCGGGATCAGGCTGACGTCGGTGCCGAGCGCGCTCATCAGGAACGGTCGCCCGACCATCCGCGCGAGCAGCCCCGCCGCCACCCCGTCGGGATAGAGATAATAACTGTCGATCGCGTCGAAATCGAACGTCCGCCGCAGCTTGGCGACATGGGGATACAGCGCCGCCGCCATCAGCCACGGCGCCGCCGCCATGCCGATCTTGGGCAGCACGGGATAGCGCGGATGGCTGATCGCCAGCCCGCGCCGTGTCGCGGCCTGCGGCGCCCGGCCGAAATCCGCGTAGCGGCCGAACAGCGGATGCGCGCTGGGGAACCACGGCACCGGCGCGACGACGCGGATCTCGTCCCCGGGTCGGGCAAGATGCGCGACGCGATGCTCGATGAAGATGCCGTGCCGCGGCTGCGCGGCATTGGGATACAGGCTGGACAGCACCAGGATCTTCATGCGCGCCCCGACCGTTACGAACCATTGCCGTAACCGTCTGCGGCCGATCTGGCCATGCTGCGCGCGATCGCCTCTGCCCCAGTTCCGCACACATCCGGCGCGGCGGATGCGGCGGCGGCGGGACCCGTGATGACGGCTCCCCATCCCCCGTCACGCCGCAGGGCAATCGCATATGGACGCTCGTGCGAGCCTGTCGTCTTCCACGCCCATCCCGTCACCCCGGACTTGTTCCGGGGTCCACCCTGCGGCGAGGAGGAAGGCTTGATTCGACACCGTGCTCCTGCGGCCCCGTGGACCCCGGAACGAGTCCGGGGTGACGAACCGGGAGTGCGCTTTGCAAACGCCACGACAACCCTTCTCTTGCGAACACCGGGGATCGCGCGCCCATCCGCCGTCCGCTAGCGTTACCCCCGCATGCTGACCTGGCCCGACCTCACCAGCCGCCCGCGCGGCACGCCCGATGCGACGATCGCCTACGGACCCGACCCGCTGCAGGTGATCGACCTCTGGCGTCCTGCCGGTGCCGGGCCGCATCCCGTGGTGCTGATGGTCCACGGCGGCTGCTGGCAGACCGGCATCGCCGACCGCCGGCTGATGGACTGGGTCGCAGCCGATCTGCGCGATCACGGCATCGCATCATGGAACATCGACTATCGCGGCGTCGACCGCGCCGGGGGCGGCTATCCCGGCACCTTCCGCGACGTCGCCGCCGCCGCCGACCGGCTGCGCAGCGATGCCGCCGCGCATGGGCTCGACCTCGCCCGCCGCGTCGCGCTCGGCCATTCGGCGGGCGGGCATCTCGCCTTGTGGCTCGCCGCGCGCCACCGCATCGCACCCGACAGCCCGCTCCACGATCCCGATCCGCTGCGCCTCGATCACGTCGTCGCCCTCGGCGCCCTGCCCGATCTCGCCGCGGTCGCCGCCAGCCCCGACAACGGTTGCGGCACCGAGGTGATCGCACAGCTCACCGACCAAAGCCGCGCCGCGCCCTATGCCGACACCTCGGTCCCGCCGCTCCTCCCGCTCGGCGCGGTGCAGGACCTCGTCAACGGCCGCGAGGATCGTATCGTCCCCTATCGCCTCGCCGAGGACTATGTCGCCCGCGCCCGCGCCGCCGGCGACGCGGTCCGCCTCCACACCATCGCCGATACCGGTCACGTCGAACTGATCGCCCCCGGCACCCCCGCCTGGACGCACGCCCGCGCCCTCCTCCGCTCCGCTCTTGCCCGAGACGCCGCATGACCCGCGAAGACGCCCGCGCCCTCGACCGCGCCGACCCGCTCGCGCGCTTCCGCGATCGTTTCGCGCTGCCCGAGGGTCTCATCTATCTCGACGGCAATTCGCTCGGCGTGCTGCCGCGCGCCGTCACCCCCGCGCTCGCCGACACCGTCCAGCGGCAATGGGGCGAGCGGCTGATCCGCAGCTGGAACGAAGGCTGGATCGACGCCCCGCAGCGCCTCGGCGCGAAGATCGCGCCGCTGATCGGCGCCGCCGCGGACGAGGTGATCGTCGGCGACACCACCTCGACGCATCTGTTCAAGGCGCTGGTCGCCGCGCTCCGCCACGATCCCGCCCGCCGCACGATCGTCAGCGAGGCGGGCAATTTCCCCACCGACCTCCACATCGCCGAGGGCGCGGTCGCCTGCGTGGCGGGCGCGACGCTGAAGGTCGTCGCGCGCGCCGACCTCGCCGCCGCGCTCGACGACGATACCGCGGTGCTGTTGCTCACCCACGTCCATTACAAGACCGCCGAACGCTTCGACCTCGCCGGCTGGACCGTGCGCGCCCACGCCGCCGGCGCGTTGATCCTCTGGGACTTCAGCCACAGCGTCGGCGCGGTGCCGATCGACGTCACCGCCGCCGGTGCCGACATGGCGGTCGGCTGCACCTACAAATATCTCAACGGCGGTCCCGGCGCCCCCGCCTTCCTCTATGTCGCGCGCCGGCTGCACGACGCGCTCGCCAATCCGGTCAGCGGCTGGATGGGCCATGCCGAACCCTTCGCCTTCGCCGACGCCTACCGCCCCGCCGCGGGCATGAAGCGCTGGCTGGTCGGCACCCCCTCGATCCTCGCGATGGCGAGCCTCGAGGCCGCGCTCGACCTCTGGCGCGACATCGACCTGACGCAGATCGCCGCCAAGAGCGCCGCGCTGTTCGCCATCCTCGCCGAGGCGGGCGCCGCCGCCGGCCTCCCCTGCGTCAGCCCGACCGACCCGGCGCGGCGCGGCAGCCACATCAGCTTCCGCCACGACCACGCCTATGAGGTGACGCAGGCACTGATCGCCCGCGGCGTCATCGGCGACTTCCGCGCCCCCGACGTGCTGCGCCTCGGCCTGACCCCGCTCTACCTCAGCCACGAGGACGTGTGGCGCGCCGGCGAACACCTCCGCGACGTCATCGCCACCGAGGTATGGCGCGACCCCGCTTATGCCGAACGCAACGCCGTGACCTGACCGGCCGCTCAATCGTTGAGATGCGGAAACACCTCCCCCTGCAAATTGATCGTCAACTGCAGGTTGAGCGCATGATCCATCTGCGCGCGCGCATCGCCGCGCCCGGGGCGGAACTGGTTGAGATAGCCGACGTCCGCCGTCATCAGCTTGCCGATCGGCACGACGACGCCGACGATGTTACGCATCCGCTCATAACCGCTGCGCTGCCCCCAGCGCGTGCTGTTGGGCAGCAGGAAGCTCTCGTGGCTGACGAACAGCGCCCATCTGCCCGTCCCCAGCCGCTGGTTGTAGCGCAGCAGCGGCCGCACCCGGAACCCGATCTCCGACCCACGCGGATTGAACCGCTCGTCGACGCGGAAGCGCGTGGTGAAGCCGCCGAACGTCCCCACCACCTGCTGGCGGATACGATCCTCGTCGGCGCCGGTATTGCCGTTATGCGCCCCCACCTTGCGATAGCCGACGCCGAGTTCGACCCCCTTCGCCGCCCTGATCCCGAGCAGCGCGCCGAATTCGGTCTGGTACAATCCGTCCTGCCGGTCGCTGAACCGCGCGATCTGCTCCAGCGTGACGCGCACCCCGTCGGTCAGCGGCACGTTGGTGTTGATCTGCGTCCACAGCTGCGCATCCTGCTGCTGCGCATACGCCGGAAGCGCTGACAAGGCGGTCAGTGCCGCACCGACCGCCACGGCGGACAGAGAGCGGCCTGTGCCGCGAGACCGGTGGATATAAATCACGTTCGCGCGTTACCGTGCATCCCAGCCGATGTCATGCGCCCGTTTCGGTATCGTTTTCGCCGGTATCGCTCGTGATTGCACCCCCGCCCCCCTTCCCCTATAGGCGCGACCATTCCGGCCCCGGCTCGCGAACCTCGCGCCGCCGGGGCTGCTCTATTTCAGGGGACACGCGCATGGCTCGGCGCCGCCAGATCTACGAAGGCAAGGCCAAGATCCTGTACGAGGGCCCCGAGCCCGGCACGCTGATCCAGTATTTCAAGGACGACGCCACCGCGTTCAACGCCCAGAAGAAGGGCACGATCAACGGCAAGGGCGTGCTCAACAACCGGATCTCCGAGCATATCTTCACGATGCTCGACGCGATCGGCGTGCCGACGCATTTCATCCGCCGGCTCAACATGCGCGAACAGCTCATCCGCCAGGTCGAGATCGTGCCGATCGAGGTCGTCGTGCGCAACGTCGCCGCCGGCTCGCTGTCGAAGCGGCTGGGGATCGAGGAGGGCGTCAAGCTCCCGCGCACGATCATCGAATATTATTACAAGGACGACGCGCTCGGCGATCCGATGATCACCGACGAGCATATCGCCGCCTTCGGCTGGGCCAGCCAGGAGGAGATGCACGACATCGCCGACCTCGCGATCCGCGTGAACGACTTCCTCAGCGGCCTGTTCGCCGGCGTCGGCATCCGGCTGGTCGACTTCAAGCTCGAATTCGGCCGCATCTGGGACAATGACTTCGGCCGGATCATCCTCGCCGACGAGATCAGCCCCGACGGCTGCCGCCTGTGGGACATGGACACCAACGAGAAGATGGACAAGGACCGCTTCCGCCGCGATCTCGGCGGCGAGGCGGAGGCCTATCAGGAGGTGGCGCGTCGCCTCGGCCTGATGCCCGAGGGCGAGGATGGCGCCGTGCTCGACCTCGACAGCCATCGCAAACGCCGGGGTAAGTAAGATGAAGCTGCGTATCTTCGTGACGCTCAAGCCCGGCGTGCTCGATCCCCAGGGCCGCGCCATCCACCACGCGCTCGGCAGCCTCGGCTTCGAAGGCGTCGAGGACGTCCGCGCCGGCAAGATGTTCGAACTCGAGGTCGCCGATTCGACGACCGACGAGTCGATCGACGGCATGTGCCGCCAGTTGCTCGCCAATACGGTGATCGAGAATTTCCGCGTGGAGCGCGTCTGACATGAAAACCGCGGTCGTCGTCTTTCCGGGTTCGAACTGCGACCGCGACCTCGCGGTGGCGCTGGAACGGGTGACCGGCAGCAAGCCGGCGATGGTCTGGCACGGCGACAGCGAGCTGCCCGACGGCGTCGGCCTCGTCGCGGTGCCGGGCGGCTTCTCCTACGGCGATTACCTGCGCTCGGGCGCGATCGCGGCGCGATCGCCGATCATGCGCGCGATCGTCGAGCAGGCGGGCCGCGGCCTGCCCGTGCTCGGCGTGTGCAACGGCTTCCAAGTGCTGACCGAGGCGGGGCTGCTGCCCGGCGCACTGATGCGCAACGCCGGTCTCGACTTCGTCTGCCGCGACGTCGCGCTGACCGTCGCCAATGCGCAATCGGCCTTCACCAGCCGCTATGACGCGAACGAGACGATCCGCGTCCCCGTCGCCCACCACGACGGCAATTACTTTGCGGATGCGGAAACGCTCGACCGGCTCGAAGGCGAAGGCCGCGTCGCCTTCCGTTATGGCGAATCGGTCAATGGCTCGGCGCGCGACATCGCCGGCGTCCTCAACGCCGCCGGCAACGTGCTCGGCATGATGCCCCATCCCGAGCGCAAGATCGAAACCGCGCACGGTGGCACCGACGGCCGCCGCCTCTTCGAAGGCGTGCTGGAGACGATCGGGGCGTAAGCCGCGCGACCTCCGCGCACGTCCGTGAACGCGGCGGCTATCGCATATCAGCGTTCGAGTGGGTCCATCGCCTTCCAGGCGCACCCCCGTCACCCCGGACTGGTTCCGGGGTCCACTCCGCGGCGGGGAGCATCGGTTGTGCCTCCAGCCGTGCCCCTGCGGCCCGATTGACCCCGGAACCAGTCCGGGGTGACGAAGACGATGTGGAAGCGGCTCGGTGAACGCGGGGCGGGCGTTGCGACCGCCCCCGCCACGCGCCGAAGCCCGCAAGCGGCACTCGTCGCATTTCCAGCCCGGCCGACGGTTAACCACTTGTCAGCCCCGGGCCGATAGGGTGACGGCGCAAGACGCAGCCGGGGGGCTGCGTTCGACGGGCGGCGGTGCCGCGGGGGCTTTGCGCCGGATACGGCAAGAAGGAGCATTATGCTTGGGGCGATCGTCTTTACCTATGGCATGCTGATGAGCTTCGTGTTGCAGGGCGCGACCCGCAACGCCAGGCTCGCGCGGCCCAATCCGCCGATGCTGCAATATGTCGGCTATCTGCTGTGCGGCCTGTCCGCGGGTCTGTCGATCATGCTGCTGATCATGGCACTGACGGCCAAGGCCCCCTTCCCGCTGATGTAAGCGAGGATCGGGCGAAGCGGCCGGGAACCAGTCGCTTGACACGGCGTTTGCGCCCGCCTACCTGCACTCCTCTCCGAAATACCGGCTTCCGGCGACGCTCGTTTGCGTTCGTCGCGCTTTGCGTAGATGCAAGGTCTTGGAAGGCGGTGTTGGGTCGGAGGATGCGACGAGATGGGGGCGTGCGGCCATGCCGTTCCCCGTGGAGCTAGGAGAAACATTTCATGGCACGTATCGCGGGTGTCAATATCCCGACCAACAAGCGCGTGGTGATCGCGCTGACCTACATCCACGGCATTGGCCTGACCAAGTCCAAGGAAATCATCGCCAAGCTGAACATCGCGCCGGAGCGCCGCGTGCAGGACCTGACCGATCAGGAAGTGCTGCAGATCCGCGAGACGATCGACGCCGACCACACGGTCGAGGGCGATCTGCGTCGTGAGACGGCGATGAACATCAAGCGCCTGATGGATCTCGCCTGCTATCGTGGCCTGCGCCACCGCAAGGGCCTGCCGGTCCGCGGCCAGCGCACGCACACCAATGCGCGCACCCGCAAGGGCAAGGCGAAGCCGATCGCAGGCAAGAAGAAGTAATTCGTCCGGGGGACGAATTACTCCGCCGGAGGCAGGCTCGATGCCGATTGCCCGGCGATTTCCGAATTAGGGTCAGGAATCTCAACCAATGGCACGTGAACCGCAGCGTATTCGCCGTCGCGAACGCAAGAACATCACCGCCGGCGTCGCCCATGTGAACGCCAGCTTCAACAACACCATGATCACCATCACCGACGCGCAGGGCAATGCCATCTCGTGGTCGTCGGCCGGTGCGATGGGCTTCAAGGGCAGCCGCAAGTCGACCCCGTATGCCGCTCAGGTGGCCGCGGAAGACGCCGGCAAGAAGGCCGCCGAGCACGGCGTCCGCACCCTCGAAGTCGAAGTCAAGGGTCCGGGTTCGGGCCGCGAGTCGGCGCTTCGCGCGCTGCAGGCGGTCGGGTTCCAGATCACCTCGATCCGCGACGTCACCTCGATCCCGCACAACGGTGTGCGTCCGTCGAAGCGTCGCCGCGTCTGATCTTCCACGCGCCGGCTGACGAGTCGGCGCGTTTTTCTCCCGGCTGGAGCTGCCCCCGTTCCGGCCCAAATTAGGGGACACCTGTGTCTGTCAATGCAAAGAACTGGCAGGAACTGAAGAAGCCCAACGGCCTTGAGAAAAAGGGCGGCGACGGCAAGCGGAAGGCGACCTTCGTGGCCGAGCCGCTGGAGCGTGGCTTCGGCCTGACGCTCGGCAACGCGCTGCGCCGCGTGCTGCTCTCCTCGCTGCAGGGCGCGGCCGTGACCTCGATCAAGATCGAGAACGTGCTGCACGAATTCTCCAGCCTGGCGGGCGTCCGCGAGGACGTCACCGACATCGTTCTGAACGTCAAGCAGATCGCGATCCGCATGCAGGGCGAGGGGCCGAAGCGCCTCCAGCTCTCGGCGACCGGCCCCGGCGAAGTCAAGGCCGGCGATATCGCCGTGTCGGGCGACATCGAGGTGATGAACCCCGAGCTGGTGCTGTGCCACCTCGACGAAGGCGCGACGCTCAACATGGAGCTGACCGCCGACATCGGTAAGGGCTACGTCCCCGCGACCGCCAACCGTCCGGCCGATGCGCCGATCGGCCTGATCCCGGTCGACGCGCTCTATTCGCCGGTGCGCCAGGTGTCGTACAAGGTCGATCCGACCCGCGTCGGTCAGGACCTCGATTACGACAAGCTGACGCTGACGATCGAAACCGACGGCACCGTGACGCCCGAGGATGCGGTGGCCTATGCCGGTCGTATCCTGCAGGACCAGCTGGCGCTGTTCGTCCACTTCGACGATTCGGCGATCACCCGTTCGTCCGCGCCGATCGGCCAGGCGGCCGCTCCGGCGGCTGGCGGCGACGCGGCCGGCGACACGCAGCAGATCAATCGTTATCTGCTCAAGAAGGTCGACGAGCTCGAACTGTCGGTGCGTTCGGCCAACTGCCTCAAGAACGACAACATCATCTACATCGGTGACCTGGTCGGCAAGACCGAGGCCGAGATGCTCCGGACCCCGAACTTCGGCCGCAAGTCGTTGAACGAGATCAAGGAAGTTCTCTCGTCCATGGGCCTGCGCCTCGGCATGGAAATCCCGGGCTGGCCGCCCGAGAACATCGAAGAGATGGCGAAGAAGCTCGAGCAGGAAATCATGGGGTAATCGCAGGCGGATAGCCTCGGCTATCCGCCGTCTCGGCGATGACCTCGGCCGACGGGCAGGGAAGCGGCGAAGCCGCCACCCTGCCCGTTCGACGTGACCGGTGCGGCTTCGCCGCACCGCCACCCGGCCGCCCAAGGACACGTCTCTTTGCGTGACCTTTATGAACTTACCGGGGCCTCAATGGCGGTGGCCCGTTACGAACCGCCTGGTCTGGGGATCTCCGTAAAACGGCCCCATAACGAACGAAGGAAGTTACCATGCGTCATCGCGTCGGCGGCCGTAAGCTGCAGCGTACCTCGGCCCATCGTATTGCGCTGTTCCGCAACATGTCGGCCGCGCTCATCAAGCATGAGCAGATCACCACCACCGTCGCCAAGGCGAAGGAACTGCGTCCCTACGTCGAGAAGCTGATCACGCTGGCCAAGAAGGGCGGCCTGTCGAACCGTCGTCTCGCCCATGCGCGCCTGCTCGACGATGCGCAGCTCGTGAAGCTGTTCGACGTCCTCGCCTCGCGCTACGCCGATCGCAACGGCGGCTACACCCGCATCATCAAGGCCGGCATCCGCGCCTCGGACGCCTCGCCGATGGCGATCATCGAGTTCGTCGACCGCGACGTCTCGGCCAAGGGCCAGGATTCGGGTCCGGTCCAGTCGGACGAGGATTTCGACGAAGCGGCATAAGCCCCGCCCCTTCATCCCGGGCATGTCCCGGAATGACGGAAAAGCTCTGGAGGCCGCGTCAGCAATGGCGCGGCCTCTTTCGTTATCGGCGTCGCATCGCTACACGCCCGCCATGCAGCACACCGACACCATCCTGATCGTCGACTTCGGCAGCCAGGTGACCCAGCTCATCGCACGCCGCGTCCGCGAAGCGGGCGTCTATAGCGAGGTCGCCCCCTTCCAGTCCGCCGAGGCGGCGTTCGAGCGGCTCAAGCCCGCCGGCATTATCCTGTCGGGCGGCCCCGCCTCGGTCACCGCCGAGAACAGCCCACGCGCGCCGCAAGCCTTCTTCGAGGCGGGCATTCCGATCCTCGGCATCTGCTACGGCCAGCAGCTGATGAGCGCGCAGCTCGGTGGCAACGTCATCGTCTCGGGCGACGGCGGCGAGTTCGGCAAGGCCTATGTCGAGGTGAAGGCCGATTGCGCGCTGTTCGACGGCCTCTGGGCCGAAGGCGAGCGCCACCAGGTGTGGATGAGCCACGGCGACAAGGTCGATGCGATCCCGCCCGGCTTCAGCCCCGTCGCGACCTCGGAAGGCGCACCCTATGCGATCGTCGCCGACGAGTCGCGCCGCTTCTATGGTGTCCAGTTCCACCCCGAGGTCGTCCACACCCCCGACGGCGGCAGGCTGATCGCCAATTTCGCCCGCCACGTCTGCGGCCTCGCCGGCGACTGGACGATGGCCGAGTTCCGCGAGGCGAAGATCGCCGAGATCCGCGCCCAGGTCGGCAGCGGCAAGGTGATTTGCGGCCTGTCGGGCGGGGTCGATTCGTCGGTCGCCGCGCTGCTGATCCATGAGGCGATCGGCGACCAGCTCACCTGCGTGTTCGTCGATGGCGGCATCCTGCGCGCCGGCGAGGCCGAACAGGTCGTCAGCCTGTTCCGCGGCCATTACAACATCCCGCTCGTCCATGTGGAGGCGCAGGACCTGTTCATGGACGGCCTCGCCGGCGTCACCGACCCTGAGGCGAAGCGCAAGTTCATCGGCAAGACCTTCATCGACGTGTTCGAGGCGGAGGCAAAGAAGATCGGCGGAGCCGAGTTCCTCGCGCAGGGAACGCTCTACCCCGACGTGATCGAGAGCGTCAGCTTCACCGGCGGCCCCTCGGTAACGATCAAGAGCCACCACAATGTCGGCGGCCTGCCCGAGCGGATGAACATGAAGCTCGTCGAGCCGCTGCGGGAATTGTTCAAGGACGAGGTGCGCGCGCTGGGCCGCGAACTCGGCCTGCCCGACGTCTTCGTCGGTCGCCACCCCTTCCCCGGCCCCGGCCTCGCGATCCGCATCCCCGGCGAGGTGACGCGCGAACGGTGCGACATCCTGCGCAAGGCGGATGCGGTCTATCTCGAGGAGATCCGCAACGCCGGCCTGTACGATGCGATCTGGCAGGCGTTCGCGGTGCTGCTGCCGGTGCGGACGGTCGGGGTGATGGGTGACGGCCGCACCTATGACCATGTGCTCGCCCTGCGTGCGGTGACCTCGACCGACGGCATGACCGCCGAGGTGTTCGACTTCCCCAGCGACTTTCTGCCGCGCGTCGCCACCCGCATCGTCAACGAGGTCAAGGGCGTCAACCGCGTGGTCTACGATTATACGTCGAAGCCACCCGGCACGATCGAATGGGAATGACCGGGCGCCAGTAACGGCGCGGGCAGCGATGCCCGCGCCGTTCGCGTTCAGAGGGTCACCCGCAGCGACAGCGAGGTGGTGCGGCCGTTGATCGAGCGCGCGCGAACGATGCCGTTGGCGGGGATCGATCCGTCCTCCGCCTCGGTGAAGCCGCGCACGTCGAACAGATTGTTGGCGTTCAGCGAGAGCAGCAGCCGGTCGGTCCAGCGCCATTGCGCGAAGCCGTTGACCTGGGTGAAGCCGGGCAGCCGCAGGTCGCCGACGTCCTGCGCATAGCTGCTGGTCGTGCCGACGACATTGGCGCCGACGCTGAACCGGTCGATAGTGACCTGCGGCGTCGCCTGGAAGATCAGCGCCGCCTGCCGCCGTGGCGTGCGGCCGACGCTCTGCGGGCTGAGCGCGTCCTCGGTGACCTTGGCATCGGTATAGGTCGCGCCGACCGTGAGGTCGAACGGTCCGTAGCCATAGCCGCCGTCGAGTTCGAGGCCGTAGGCGCGGTATTTGCGGTCGATGAAGGTCTGGCGCGTCGCCTCGAAATTCTGCTCCTCGGTGCCGGCCCAGAAGCCGGTCAGATTGGCGGTGAGGCCGTCATGGCGATATTTCAGCCCGGCCTCGGCCTGACGGACATAGTCGATGGCGGCGTCGCGGTTGGTCAGCGATCCGTCGACGGGGCTCACCTGCCGCCCGAACAGCAGACGGTCGGCGTTGGCGCGCGCGCCGCGACTGTAGCGGGCGAAGACCGCGAAGGGCTCGGACACGCGGAGGTTGATGCCGGCCGAATAGGAGAGGTAATGCCAGGTGTAGTCGACCGGCGCCGGGCTGGTCAGCGGGATCACCGCCACCCGCCGCTCGGCGGCGGAGAGGCGATCGTCGCCGTCGATATCGAAGACGGTCGTGCCGATCCGGTTGCCGCCGAGGTCGGCGCCGTAGATCGACCCGCGCGCGCTGCCGTAATCGTAGCGGACGCTGGCGCCGAGCGCGACGCGGCCGATCTTGTAGTTGAGCGAGCCGAACGGCGCGTTAACCGCATAATCGACGCGATAGCTGCGCCGGCAGCAGCCGCCGAACCATGACGCGCCGAAGCCGTAATAGCCGTTCTGCGTGACGGCAAGGCCGCGGCCGTCGAACACGTCGACCAGGGCCGCGCGGCCGTCGCCGCGCACGTCCATCAGCGTCGAGGTCCACAGCCAGTCGGTGTCGACCGTCTGGCGCGACGCGTAGAAGCCGGCGGTGGTGGTCAGGTCGCCTTTGCCGGCCCGGTCGACGCGGCTGACGCGCAGATCGTTGGTGACGTTGTTGAGGCTGTTGAGCTTGACGTCGAACACGACGATGCGCGCGAGCAGGCCGTTGCCGTTGATCGCGGACGGATCGGCGATTGCCTGACCGGCGGCCGGGCCGGTGGCGTAGCGCAGCGTCGCGCCGTTGCCGCCGAGGTCGGTCGCGGTCGCCGCCGCCCCATCCACCGTAGCCGGGAAGTTCGAGATGAACCGTCCGGAGATGTCCGCATAGCGGAAGCGTTCGGTCAGCATCCAGCCGGACAGATCGACCTGCGTCTCGACGCCGATCGCCTTGACCACCGGATGCTGACCGTCGCGCAGGTCGTCGACCACAGGATTGTTGTGCCCGTCGAGCGTGACGTTGCTGGTGACATAGCGCGAGAGCAGCGCATCGTGCGCAATCGAGAAGCCCGGGATGTCCTCGTAATGCGGGTGGCCGTCGCTGCCGGTCACGCGCACCGGGTTGGGGAGATAGGCCGCCGAGCGGTCGTCGAGCAGCTTGCCGTAGAGGCGGACGTAGCCGCCGGTGAACGCCCTTGTGACGTTGACCTTGATTTGGCCGCCCTTGGTGCCGTCATAGCCGACGTGGCGTGGCCCCTCGCCCTGGTGGTAGAAGCCGCCGACCTGGAAGCGTGTGCCTTCGGCGACCTTGCCGCCGTAGGTGAAGTCGACGCGATGCTCGTCATAGTCGAGGCCGGTGCTCGCCTGGATCGCACCGCCGGCGACCTCGCCGGTCTTGGAGATCAGGTTGACGACGCCGCCCGGCGAGTTGGACGAGAAGGTCGAGGCGGAGCCGCCGCGGATCGCCTCGACCGAGGCGAGATTGAGGTCGGCGCGCAGGAAGATATCGGCATTGCCGAAGGTGATGTCGCCGAATTCGAGGATGGGCAGGCCGTCTTCCTGCAATTGCAGGAACTTGGCGCCGCCGGTGGCGATCGGCAGGCCGCGAATCGAGATATTGGCATTGCCGTCGCCGCCCGAGCTTTCCGAGCGGATGCCGGGGATGTTGCGGAAGATCTCGGCGGTCGAGCGCGGCGCGATCTTGAGGATTTCGGTCTCGCGCAGCGAGCTGGTCGAGATCGCGCTGTCGAGGCGGTCGCGGCCGCGTGCTACCGCGGTGACGATGATGTCGGTGTTCTTCGCCGGCGCCCGTGCCGGATCGCCCGCCTTCTGCTCCGCCTCGGCCGGCATGTCCTGTGCGCTGGCCGCCTGCGGCAGGACATTGGCGAAGGCAATCATCGTCAAGCTTAATCGGGCAAGAAGCACGGGGGGTCTCCATATGGGAAGCATACGGAGCCATTCTAGGGGATGTTTTCAAATGGCAGCGCTACCAGCGCAAAAATCACAATCGTTTGTAAGGAGATCGTCATATTGGGGCGGCGGTAACGACATAGCCTTATCATCAGCCGGCAGCGGTAAACCCAAAAGTGTTATTTGGATCAATGCTTTGAAGACGCGACCGCGATGACGGCAGGACCACCGTGACGTCAGCCTGGGACCAGAATCTGGCGCGCCCGGCTGGATTCGAACCAGCGGCCACAAGCTTAGAAGGCTCGTGCTCTATCCATCTGAGCTACGGGCGCGCGCGGCAGACCGATTAGCGCGGTTTGCGCGGGACGGGAACCGCCATATAATGCGCCGCCATGGGCGAGCGGGGCGAACGGGCGATCGATGCCGCGGCGATGCGCGGGCAGGCGTTCCGCTATTACGACTTCGTCATGGCGGCGTTCGTCGCGATCCTGTTGCTGTCCAATGTGATCGGCGCAGGCAAGGTGGCGCAGATCGTGCTGCCCGGCATCGGGCCATGGCCGTTCGGCGCGGGCATCCTGTTCTTTCCGGTCAGTTACGTGATCGGCGACGTGCTGACCGAAGTCTATGGCTATGCGCGGGCGCGGCGGGTGATCTGGGCGGGTACCGCCGCGGTGGTGTTCATGGCGTTCATGAGCTGGGTGGTGGTCGCGCTGCCGCCGGCGCCGAGCTGGGGCAATCAGGCCGCCTATGCGACGATCTTCGGCCAGGTGCCGCGGATCGTGCTGGCGAGCGTCTGCGCATTCTGGGCGGGTGAGTTCGTCAATTCCTACGTCATGGCACGGATGAAGGTGCGTACCGCGGGCAGGCATCTTTGGATGCGGACGATCGGTTCGACGGTGCTCGGCGAAGGCGTGGACAGCCTGATCTTCTATCCGCTCGCCTTCCTCGGCGCGGCGGGGTTCACGCCGGCGCTGGTGGTCAAGGTGATGCTGACGCAATGGGCGCTCAAGGTGGCGTGGGAGGTGATCCTGACGCCCGTCACCTATGTCGTCGTCGCGGCGCTGAAGCGCGCCGAGGGCGTCGACGTCTTCGACCGGGCGACCGACTTCACGCCGTTCCGGACGGGGGTGTGATCGCACCGGTGTTGGACGACATGGACAAGATGGACACCTTAATGAAAACGATCCGCTCCCATCGTTTCCGTTTTGGAGGTGATGGATCGACGATGCGAAAAAGCCGGCGGCGGGGATAGCAGGCGGGGCACGTATAGGACAGCGCGACAGAGGCTCGCTTAGCCCGGCCGTCAGTCCGGGCCGTGCGAGACCCGCGGATGCCGCATCAATGGACCGGCAGCACGATGCGCGCGATGAGACCCGGCACGTTGTCCGCCAGTTCGAACCGGCCGTTGTGGAGCCGCGCGACCGCCTCGATCAGCGCCATGCCGAGGCCCGCGCCCGGCGTCGTGCGTGCCGCGTCGAGCCGGCCGAAGCGCTTGAGCGCCTGTGCACGGTCGGCTTCGGCGATGCCGGTGCCGCGATCCTCAACCTGGATCGCGATCTCCTGCGCGTGGCAGACGAGGCGCAGCGTCAGCACGCCCCCGCTCGCGGCATGTTTGAGCGCATTGTCGATGAGATTGGTGATCGCCTGGCTGAGCAATTCGCGGTGCAGCGGCATCGCCGGCGCGGAGGCGTCGATCGCGACGGTGAAGTCGAGCCCCGCCTCCTCCGCCACCGGCTCGTAGAGTTCGGCGATCTCCTCGACCAGTTCGGCGGGCTCGACGAGGATGAACCGGTCGCGCGACACCGATTCGGAGCGGCTGATCTCGATCACCATCGTCAGCATGCGCATGACGAGATCGGTCTCGACCAGCAGCCCGCCGAGCGCCGCCTCGCGCGCCGCGGGGTCGGCGATCAGCACCGCCTGCTCGGTCTTGGTACGCAGCCGGGTGAGCGGCGAGCGCAGGTCGTGCGCCATACTGTCGGTGACGACGCGCAGTTCGACCATCAGCCGTTCGAGCTTGCCGAGCATCAGATTGAGCTGATGGCCGAGCCGGTCGAACGCGTCGCGCCGCGCCGGTGCGACCGGCACACGGCGCGAAAGATCACCCTCCCCCGCCGCCTCGATCACCGCCGCGATGCGGTTGAGGCGCAGACCGACGTAGCGCGCGAGCACCAGCCCGGCACCGATGCCAAGGATCAGCGACAGCAGCACCGCAACCGCGAGCGCGCCCTCGATCGCATTGCGCTCCGCTTCGACCAGATCGAGGCGGCGGCCGGTCAGCAGCCAGTGGTCGCCGATCGGGCGCAGCGTATAGCCGATGTCGTTGGTCGCCTCGCTGGTGTCGAAGTCGGCGATGCGGAACTGGCTGGGGACGAGCGGGATGCCGACGTGCGCGGGGGCGTAGCCGGCAACGCGATTGCCGTTGCGGTCGAGCACCGCGAGCAGCAGGGCGGTGTCGCCGGCGACGCGGGCGTGTTCGATCGCCTCGATTACCGCGGCGAGCCCGTCGGCGCGGTAGATAGCGCGCATCGCGTCCGACTGTTCGATCGTCTCGCGCCGGACGGTGCCGACCACCGCGGCGTCGGTCTGCTTCCAGACGAAGCCGACGAGCACGAGGTTGGAGATCAGCGCGAGCGCGATCGACAACAGGGCGATGCGGGCGGTGACGGACAGGCGCATGGCCCGTCCTAACCGACCGCCCACCAAATGCGAATCCGGATCAGACGGGATCGGCGGCAAGCCGGTAGCCGGCGCCCCGTACCGTGTGGAGGATCGGCGAGGCGAAGCCGTCCTCGAGTTTGCGACGCAGACGGCCGATATGGACGTCGACGACGTTCGAGCCCGGATCGAAGTGATAATTCCAGATCTTCTCGAGCATCATCGTCCGCGTGACGACCTGTCCGGCATGGCGGGCGAGGAATTCGAGCAGGTTGAATTCGCGCGCGCCGAGCGGGATGTTGCGGCCGGCGCGGGTGACGTGGCGGGCGAGCAGGTCGATCTCGAGATCGCCGACCGCGAGCTTGGTCTTCGTCGGCTCGGTGGCGACGCGGTCGCTGCGGCGGACCAACGCCTCGATCCGCGCGGACAGTTCGGCGAAGGAGAAGGGCTTGCAGAGATAATCGTCGGCGCCGGCCTTGAGCCCGTCGACGCGATCGTCGACCGCGGCGAGCGCGGAGAGGACGAGCACCGGCGTCGCGATCCCCGCGGCGCGGATCGCGCTGACCATCGAGAGGCCGTCGAGCCCCGGCAGCATGCGATCGGCGATGATGAGGTCGAAGATGCCCTCGCTGGCGAGGAACAGGCCGTCGCGGCCGTCGCGCGCCGATTCGACGGAATAGCCGCCCTCGGACAGGCCCTTGGCGAGATAGGCGGCGGTCGAGCTGTCATCCTCGACGATCAGGATCTTGCGGCTCACGGTGTCTTGCTCACGCTTCCTCACTACAGGAAAGGCCGGCGGAAAGCATCCCTTCCGCCGGCCCCTACGGCACCCCCGGGAGTGACGGGTACCGATCTCGACAAACCTGCCGATCGACGCTGCGACCGTGGGTTACGGTCTAGCCGAGCGGTGGTAGCGATGCGGTGACCGTCAGATGACAAAAACGTCATGGTTGTAACGGGTTATGTCGGAATCGAGAAATGTCGGCACCACGCTACATTCGTCATCCCCGCGCAGGCGGGGATCCATACGCGCGGACCTCACGATGAATCGCGGACGTCGGAGGTTATGGATCCCCGCCTTCGCGGGGATGACAGAGAGGGGCAGAAGGGAAAGGCGAGGCCATCGCCCCCCCTTACCCGTCGAGGATCGCCGCGATCGCCTGCGAGACGTGATCGATGTCGGCCATGCCGTTGACGCGCTCGACCAGGCCGCGCGCCTGATAGATCGGCAGGATCGGCGCGGTCTTGGCGCGATATTCGGCCATGCGCGTCTGCACCGTCTCGGCATTGTCGTCGGGACGGCGCTTGAACGCGGTCGAGCCGCAGACGTCGCAGACGCCCTCGACCTTCGGGCGCTTGAAGCGGTCGTGATAGCCCTCGCCGCAATTGGCGCAGGTGTAGCGGCCCTCGACGCGCTCGATCAGCGCGGCCTCGTCGACCTCCAGTTCGATGACATGGTCGAGCGTCAGGCCGCGCGCCTCGAGCAATTCGTCGAGCGCGACGGCCTGCGCGGCGGTGCGCGGATAACCATCGAAGATCGCCCCGCCCCCGACGCCCTGGTCGAGCCGCTCGCCGATCAGCGCCGAGACGATCGCGTCCGAGACGAGCTCGCCCGCCTCCATCACCGCCTTCGCCTGCTGGCCGACGGGCGTGCCCGCCTTGACCGCGGCGCGCAGCATGTCGCCGGTCGACAATTGCTGCATCCCGCGCGTGGCCATCAGCCGCTGCGCCTGGGTGCCCTTGCCCGCGCCTGGCGGTCCGAGAAGGATGATGTTCACGCGAGCTCTCCCTGTTTGGCTCGTGGACTTGCCGACGTTAGCGGAGACGCCCGCCCTTCAGCTTCGCCTTCTTGATGAGATCGCCATATTGATGCGCGAGCAGATGGCTCTGGATCTGCGTCACCGTGTCCATCGTCACGTTGACGACGATCAGCAGGCTGGTGCCGCCAAGATAGAAGGGGATCGACAGCGCCGACACCAGATATTCGGGCAACAGGCAGATGATCGTCAGATAGGCCGCGCCGATCACGGTGATGCGGGTCAGCACGTAATCGAAGTAATTCTCGGTGTTCTTGCCCGGGCGGATGCCGGGGATGAACCCGCCATAGCGCTTGAGGTTGTCCGCGGTCTCTTCGGGATTGAAGACGACGGCGGTGTAGAAGAACGAGAAGAAGATGATGCCGGCGGCGTAGAGCGCCATGTACACCGGCTGGCCGTGCGCCAGATACTGGTTGAGGGTGATGATGAAGTCACCCCATTTCGACTGGCCGGCGACGCGCTGGCCCGCGAACTGGCTGATCGTCAGCGGCATCAGCAGCAGCGACGAGGCGAAGATCGGCGGGATCACGCCCGCGGTGTTGATCTTGAGCGGCAGATGGCTGCGATCGGCCTGCATGCCGCGCTGCGTCTGGCGCTTGGGATATTGGATCAGGATGCGGCGCTGCGCGCGCTCCATGAAGCAGATGAACAGGATCAGCGCGACGACCGCGATGATGATGCCGATCAGCCGCACCGCGTCGATCGATCCCGACCGGCCGCCTTCGAGCAGGTTGACGAGCGTGGTCGGCAGATGCGCGACGATGCCGGCCATGATGATGAGGCTGACGCCGTTGCCGATGCCGCGGCTGGTGATCTGCTCACCGAGCCACATCAGGAACATCGTGCCGCCGATCAGCGAGACCACCGCGGCGACGCGGAAGGTCATGCCCGGCTCGATCACCGCAGCGAGGCCGTTGCTCGCGCTCAGTGCCTCGAGCCCGACGGCGATGAAATAGCCCTGGATCGCGGTCAGCGCGACGGTGCCGTAGCGGGTATATTGGTTGAGCTTCTTGCGGCCCGATTCGCCTTCTTTCTTGATCGCGGCGAGCTGCGGCGACAGCGAGGTCGACAGCTGCACGACGATCGACGCGGTGATATAGGGCATCACGCCGAGCGCGATCAGCGACATGCGGCTGAGCGACCCGCCCGAGAAGGTGTTGAAGAAGTCGAGCACACCGCCCGTGGTGCGCTGGCTGAGCAGGCCCAAAGCGGTCGGGTCGATGCCCGGCAGCGGCACGTAGCTCAGCAGCCGGAAGACGATCAGCGCGCCGATCGTGAACCACAACCGCTTCTTGAGGTCGGTCGCCTGCGCGAACTTCGCGAGGCTGATGCTTTGCGCCATCTGATCGGCTGCGGATGCCATGCGTGTATCCTGGAAACAAAAACGGCGGGATGCGTTTGAACCGCCCCGCCGCTCATATAGGCGCTGGGTGCGCCTTGTCTAATCGGTCCGGCGCTTTGTGTCCCCGCGCGCGGCGGGGACACGAAAGATTACGCCTTGAACGACGCCTTCTTTTCCTGACGCGCCTTGTACTGCACGCCCTTCTTGGCGGCGGCCTTCTCGGCGGCGGGGACGATCGTCGGGATGTCGAGCGAGCCGCCGGTCTTCTCGACCTGCGCACGCGCACCTGCCGAAGCACCGGCGACGTGGAAGGCGAGCTTGGTGGTCAGCTCACCCTTGGCGAGCAGACGGACGCCGTCCTTGCCGCCACGGACGAGGCCAGCCGCCTTCAGCGCCGCCTGGTCGATCGTGCCGTCGGTCGACAGCTTGCCCGCGTCGATCGCCTTCTGGATCGCGCCGGTGTTCACCTCGGCATAATCCTTGGCGAAGATGTTGTTGAAGCCGCGCTTGGGCAGACGCATGTGGAGCGGCATCTGGCCGCCCTCGAAGCCGGCGATGCTGACGCCCTCGCGGCTCTTCTGACCCTTCTGGCCGCGGCCGCCGGTCTTGCCCTTGCCCGAACCGATGCCGCGTCCGACGCGGATCTTGGACTTGCGGGCACCCTGATTGTCGCGGAGTTCGTTGAGCTTCATGATATGCACTCGCTTTCGCTTTTGTCGCGCTGATGGAAAAAGGAAGGGGGCCGCTTAGCCCCCTTCCCCGTATTTGTCACTAGGTCGGGACCGCCACCGTTCCGTCACCCCGGCCGAAGAGCCGGCGTCCCGCTTCTTCCAGAACGAAAGGAGCGGGACCCCGGCTCAAGTCCGGGGTGACGGACGACGTATCAGCCCTGTACCTCGATCATATGTGCAACCTTGCGGATCATCCCGCGGACCTCGGGGCTGTCTTCCAGCTCCGAGACCTTGTGCATCTTGTTGAGGCCGAGGCCGATCAGCGTCGCGCGCTGATCCTTGGTGCGGCGGATCGGCGAACCGGTCTGCTTGATCTTGATCGTCGCCATGTCAGTTACTCCACGACGGCCGCTGCGTCCGCCTCGGCGGTCTGCGAACCACCGCGGCCGAGCAGGTCGGCGATCTTCTTGCCACGACGCTGCGCGACCGACTTCGGCGAAGTCTGCTCACCCAGTGCCTCGAACGTGGCGCGGATCATGTTGTAGGGGTTGGACGTGCCGACCGACTTGGTCACCACGTCGGCAACGCCGAGGCTCTCGAAGATGGCGCGCATCGGGCCACCCGCGATGATGCCGGTGCCCTGCGGCGCCGAACGGAGCGTCACGCGACCGGCACCGAAGTGGCCGTTGCCGTCGTGATGCAGCGTGCGACCGTCCTTCAGGGGAACGCGGACCATCGCCTTCTTCGCGGCCGCAGTGGCCTTGGAGATGGCTTCCGGCACTTCGCGCGCCTTGCCGTGACCGAAGCCGACGCGGCCCTTGCCGTCACCGACGACGACCAGTGCGGCGAAACCGAAGCGCTTGCCGCCCTTCACCGTCTTCGAGACGCGGTTGATATGGACCAGCTTCTCGATCAGCTCTTCGCCGCCGTCATCCTGGCCGGGACGACCGCCACGGTTGTCGCGACCGCGACCGCCGTCACGACCACCGCGATTGCCACCGGGACCGCCGGGACCACGGCCACCGCCGCCGCCACCACGACCACCGCGCGGCGGACCGCCACGACCACCACCGGGACCGCCGAAGCCGCCCTGCTGGCCGCCCTGCGGCGCCGAATTGGCCTCCTGGGGAGCGCCTTCAGCCGCTGCGGGCTGCACGTTGTTCTCGTCAGCCATATTAGAACTCCAATCCGGCGGCACGCGCCGCCTCAGCCAGCGCCTTGACGCGGCCGTGGAACAGGAAGCCGCCACGATCGAACACGACCTGCGTCACGCCGGCGGCCTTCGCCGCCTCCGCCACGCGGGTGCCGACGGCGGTCGCTGCCGCGATGTTGGCGCCGGACGTGTCGCGCACGTCCTTCTCCAGCGTCGAGGCCGAAGCGACGGTCTTGCCGGCGACGTCGTCGATCACCTGGGCATACATGTGCTTGCCCGAGCGATGGATCGACAGCCGCGGGCGGGTGCCTGAACGTGCCTTCAGCGCGGTACGGTTGCGCCGACGGCGCTTCGCGAAAAGAGAGAGACCCTTGGTCATTACTTCTTCTTCCCTTCCTTGCGGAAGATGAACTCGCCGTCGTACTTGATGCCCTTGCCCTTGTACGGCTCGGGCTTGCGCCACTGACGGATCTCGGCGGCCAGCTGGCCGACCTTCTGCTTGTCGGAACCGCTGATCTCGACGGTCGTCGCGTCCGGCGTCTTGACCTCGATGCCTTCCGGCACGTCGATGTTGACGTCGTGGCTGTAGCCGAGCTGCAGCTTGAGGTTACGACCCTGCGCGGCGGCACGGTAGCCGACGCCGGTGATCAGCAGCTTCTTGGTGAAGCCGTCGGTCACGCCGGTGACCAGGTTCTGCACCATGGTCCGCTGCATGCCCCAGAACGCGCGCGCGCGCTTGGTGTCGTTGGCCGGCTGCACCTGGATGCCGCCGTCCTCGAGCGTGTAGCTGATCTCGTCGCGGAGCGGCATGGTGAGGGTGCCCTTGGGGCCCTTCACGCTGATGATGCCGTCGTTGATCGTCGGGGTCACGCCGGCCGGCAAGGCGATCGGCTTCTTACCAATGCGGCTCATCAGAAGACCTCCGCGAGCACTTCGCCGCCGACATTCTGCTCGCGCGCTTCCGCGTCGGACAGAACGCCACGAGGCGTCGAAACGATGGTGATGCCGAGGCCGTTGCGGACGCGGGGAAGTTCCTGCGAGCCAGAATAGACGCGGCGGCCGGGCTTCGAGACGCGGGCGACATGCTTGATCGCCGGCTGGCCCTCGAAATATTTCAGCTCGATGCGGACGCCCGCTGCGGGGCCCATCTGCTCGTCGCTATAGCCACGGATATAGCCTTCGCGCTGCAGCACGTCGAGCACGCGGATGCGCAGCTTCGACGCCGGCGAGAGGACGGAGTCCTTCTTCGCGCGCTGGCCGTTGCGGATGCGGGTGAGCAAATCACCCAGGGGATCGGTCACTGCCATGATGAATCCTTACCAGCTCGACTTGGTGAGACCGGGGATCATGCCCTTATTGGCCAGATCACGGAGCATCACGCGTGCGAGACGGAACTTGCGGTAATAAGCGCGCGGGCGGCCCGTGATCTCGCACCGGTTGCGGATGCGGGTCGGGTTCGCGTTGCGCGGCAGTTCCGCCATCTTGAGGCGAGCGATCAGACGCTCGCTCTCGTCGAGGCTCTGGTCATTCGCCATCGCCTTCAGCTTCGCCAGCTTGGGAGCATATTGCTTCACAAGCTTCTTGCGACGCTCATTCTTGTTGATCGAACTCAGTTTCGCCATGGACTTAAGCTCTCTTCCTTACTTCAGGAAAGCGAGGCTGCTCACGCAGCCTGCTTCTGCTGCTCAGCCTCGGGCTGAGGGAACGGGAAACCGAAGAGACGGAGCAGCTCGCGCGCCTCGTCGTCGGTCTTCGCCGTGGTGGTGACGATCACGTCCATGCCGCGCACCTTGTCGATGCGGTCATAGTTGATCTCGGGGAACACGATCTGCTCCTTGATGCCGCAGGCGTAATTGCCACGGCCGTCGAAGCTCTTCGGGTTGAGGCCGCGGAAATCGCGGACGCGGGGAAGAGCGATCGTGATGAAACGGTCGAGGAATTCGTACATGCGCTCGCGGCGAAGGGTGACCTTCACGCCGATCGGCATGCCCTCACGCAGCTTGAACTGCGCGATCGACTTCTTCGCCTTGGTGATCACGGGCTTCTGGCCGGCGATCAGCTCCATCTCGGAAGCGGCCTGGTCGACGCGCTTCTTGTCCTGGGTCGCCTCGCCGACGCCCATGTTGAGGACGATCTTCTCGATCCGGGGGATCTCGTTGACGTTCTTATAGCCGAACTTCTCGACCATCGCCTTGACGATCGTGTCCTCGTAGATGCCCTTCATGCGGGGCTTGTAGCCTGCATCAGCCATCGATCTTGTCCCCCGTCTTCACGGCCACGCGGACCTTCTTGCCGTCCTGCGTCTCGAAGCGGACGCGGGTGGGCTTGCCGTCGGCGGTCACGTGCGCGACCTTCGAGATGTGCAACGGCGCCTCGATCTTCTCGAGACCGCCCTGCGGGTTCGCCTGGGTCGGCTTGCGGTGACGCGTCGCGACGTTGACGCCGCCGACGACGACCTTGCCGTCCTTCGGCATCGCCAGGGTCACGGTGCCGGTCTTGCCCTTGTCCTTGCCGGACAGGACGATGACCTGGTCACCCTTCTTGATCTTCGCGGCGGCCATTACAGCACCTCGGGAGCGAGAGAGATGATCTTCATGTGCTTCTTGCCACGCAGCTCGCGCACGACCGGGCCGAAGATACGGGTGCCGATCGGCTCCTCGTTCTTGTTGACCAGGACGGCGGCGTTGCCGTCAAAGCGGATGGTCGAACCATCGGCACGGTGGATGTCCTTGGCGGTGCGGACGATGACGGCGCGATGCACATCACCCTTCTTCACCTTGCCGCGGGGCTGTGCTTCCTTGATGCTGACGACGATGATGTCGCCGACGGTGGCGGTACGACGCTTCGAGCCGCCCAGCACCTTGATGCACTGCACCCGCTTCGCGCCACTGTTGTCAGCGACGTCGAGATTGGATTGCATCTGGATCATCGATCCATTTCCTTCTCGTCTATGGGGTGGATACCGACCCAACCCCGCCTAAAATAACGACCCCGGCGCAGCGGACTGCACCGGGGGAGCGGCCCTGTAACCACTCCGCTGGCAGGACGCAAGCCCTGCCATCTTCATCCGCCGGCCGAAGCCGGCGGCGAATTATGCGTCGACGTCGACCCGCTCGGGCGTCGCATGGGTGTTGACCCGATCGACGACCTTCCAGGTCTTCAGCTTGGAGATCGGTGCGGTCTCTTCGATCCGCACGGTTTCGCCCTGCTTGTACTCGTTCGCCTCGTCATGGGCGTGGTACTTCTTCGAGCGACGGATGATCTTGCCGTAGAGCGGGTGCTTGACCTTGCGCTCCACGTTCACGACCACCGTCTTGTCGCCCTTGTCGGACACGATCAGTCCGGTCAGCACGCGCTTCGGCATCTGATGTTCCTTACTTGGCAGCCGCGGCGCTGGTGCGCTGCGCCTGGAGGGTCTTGATCCGCGCGATGTCGCGACGGACTTCCTTGACGCGGCTCGGCTTCTCGAGCTGGTTCGTCGCCGCCTGGAAGCGGAGGTTGAACTGCTCGCGCTTCAGCTGGCCGAGGCTCTCGGACAGCTGATCGTCGCTCTGGCTAAGAAAATCGGACTTGGCCATTATCACTCGCCTCCGAGGTGGCTGGTGTCACCCAGACGGGCGACGACCTTGACTTTGATCGGGAGCTTCATCGCGGCGCGCTCGAACGCCTCAGCGGCGATCTTGCCTTCGACGCCGTCGAGCTCGAACAGGATCCGGCCCGGCTTGACGCGGGCGGCCCAGAACTCGGGCGAACCCTTGCCCGAGCCCATGCGGACTTCGGCCGGCTTCGACGAGACGGGCACGTCCGGGAAGATACGGATCCACAAACGCCCCTGGCGCTTGATGTGACGCGTGATCGCGCGGCGGGCCGCCTCGATCTGGCGTGCGGTGATCCGGTCCGGCTCCATTGCCTTCAGGCCGTACGACCCGAAGTTGAGGCTGGTGCCACCCTTGGCATCGCCATGGATGCGGCCCTTGAAGGCCTTGCGGAATTTGGTGCGCTTTGGCTGCAACATGTCGTGTCAGTCCTTAACGACGGTCGTCGCGGGCCGGGCGGACGCCGGAGGTCTGAGCCTCCATCATCAGCCGGTCCTGCGCCATCGGGTCATGGCCGAGGATCTCGCCCTTGAAGACCCAGACCTTCACGCCGCACACGCCGTAGGAAGTGTGGGCCTGGGCCTCGGCATAATCGATGTTCGCGCGCAGCGTGTGCAGCGGAACCCGACCTTCGCGATAGCTCTCCGAACGCGCGATCTCGGCGCCGCCGAGACGGCCGCCGCAAGCGACGCGGATGCCGTCGGCACCCAGGCGCATCGCCGACTGCACCGCACGCTTCATGGCGCGGCGGAAGGCGATACGACGCTCGAGCTGGTCGGCGATACCCTGTGCGACCAGCTTGGCGTCGATCTCCGGCTTACGGATCTCGACGATGTTCAGCGACACGTCGGACTTGGTCATCGCGCCGATCGTCTTGCGCAGCTTCTCGATGTCCGAGCCCTTCTTGCCGATGATCACACCGGGACGGGCAGCGAAGATCGAGATGCGGCACAGCTTGGCCGGACGCTCGATGACGACCTTGGAAATGGCGGCCTGCGGCAGCGTCTTCATGATGAAGGCGCGGATCTTCAGATCCTCCAGCAGCAGCTGGCCATAATCATGGCCTTCGGCGAACCAGCGGCTGTCCCAGGTCCGGTTGATCTGGAGCCGCATGCCGATGGGGTTGCTCTTGTGACCCATTATGCTTCTTCCTGCTCGCGCACGACGATGCGCAGACGGCTGAACGGCTTCAGGATGCGGGTGGACTTGCCACGGCCGCGGGTCGCGAAGCGCTTCATGGTGATCGACTTGCCGACCGAGGCCTCGGCGACGACGAGCGCGTCGACGTCGAGGTTGTGGTTGTTCTCGGCGTTGGCGATGGCCGAGGCCAGCACCTTGCGCGCGTCGATCGCCATCGCCTTGGTCGAGAACTGAAGGATGCTCATCGCATCGCCGACCGGCTTGTTGCGGATCAGCGCCGCGACCAAGTTCAGCTTCTGCGCCGAACCACGGATCTGCGTCGCGACGGCAAGCGCTTCCTTCTCGCCGACCTTGCGGGGGGATACAGGCTTGCTCATCAGCGCTTGCCCTTCTTGTCAGCGGCGTGACCCGGGAAGTAGCGCGTCGGCGCGAACTCACCCAGCTTCATGCCGACCATGTCTTCATTGACCGACACCGGCACGAACTTGCGGCCGTTGTAGACGTTGAACGTGAGGCCGACGAACGACGGCAGGATGGTGGAACGACGCGACCAGGTCTTGATCGGCGCGCGGCCACCGGCATCCTGCGCGGTTTCCGCCTTCTTCAGAAGGCTCAGTTCGACGAACGGGCCCTTCCAGACTGAACGAGCCATGGTTAGCCCTTCCTCTTAGTCGAATGACGCGACCGGATGATCATCTTGTCGGTCGACTTATTGTGACGGGTGCGAGCACCCTTGGTCGGCTTGCCCCAAGGCGTAACCGGATGACGGCCGCCCGAGGTCCGGCCTTCGCCACCGCCGTGCGGATGGTCGACCGGGTTCTTGGCGACGCCGCGGGTCAGCGGACGCTTGCCCATCCAGCGCGAACGCCCGGCCTTGCCGAGGTTCTGGTTCTGGTTGTCCGGGTTCGACACCGCACCGACCGTCGCCATGCACTCGCCACGGATGTAGCGCTGCTCGCCCGAGTTGAGGCGGACGATGACCATGCCGCGGTCACGACCGACGACCTGCACATAGGTGCCGGCCGAACGGGCGATCTGACCACCCTTGCCCGGCTTCATCTCCACGTTGTGGACGATGGTGCCGACGGGCACCTGGCCCAGCTCCATGGCGTTGCCCGGCTTGGTGTCGGTCTTCTTGGCCGCGAGGACCTTGTCGCCCGGCGCCAGCCGCTGCGGCGCGATGATGTAGGCCAGCTCTTCGTCGGCATACTTCACCAGCGCGATGAACGCGGTGCGGTTGGGGTCATATTCCAGACGCTCGACCGTGCCCTCGACGTCCCACTTGCGACGCTTGAAGTCGACGTAGCGATACTTCTGCTTGTGACCGCCGGCGATGCCGCGCGACGTCACATGACCCTTGTTATTGCGACCACCGGTCTTGCGCTTGCCTTCGGTAAGCGCCTTGACCGGCTTGCCCTTGTAGAGCGCGGATTTGTCGACGAGGATCAGGCCGCGGCGGGCCGGGCTCGTCGGGTTGTAATGCTTGAGTGCCATGACCCTTAGATCCCCGTCGTCACGTCGATGGACTGGCCGTCCTTCAGGGTGACAATGGCCTTCTTCATGTCCGAGCGCTGGTAAGGAGCGCCCTTCCACTTCTTGGTCTTGCCCTTCTGGACGATCGTGTTCACGCCGGTCACGGTGACGTCGAAGAGAGCCTCGACGGCAGCCTTGATCTCGGGCTTGGTCGCGTCGTTCGCGACCTTGAACACGACGGCGTTATGCTCGGAGAGCAAGGTCGCCTTTTCGGTGATGTGCGGCGCGACGATCACGTCATAGTGACGGTTGTCGACGGCCTTCTGCTGCTTAGCCATTGAAGCGAGCCTCCAGCTTCTCGACCGCCGCGCGGGTCAGCACCAGCGTGTCAGCCTTCAGGATGTCATAGACGTTGGCACCGGCGGACGGCAGCACGTTGATGCCGTGCAGGTTGCCCGCGGCGAGTGCGAAGCTCGTCTCGACGGCGTCGCCGTCGATGACCAGCGCCGACTTGCCGAAGCCGAGCTTGGCGAGATCGCCGACCAGCGTCTTGGTCTTGTTGTTCTCGACCGCGATGCTGTCCATGACGATCAGCGAGCCGGCCTTGGCGTGGCTCGAGAGGGCCATCTTCAGACCGAGGGCGCGAATCTTCTTGTTCAGACCGGGGTTGAAGTCACGGACGCGGGCGCCGTGAGCCTTACCACCGCCGATGAAGACGGGAGCGCGGCGATCGCCGTGACGGGCGGTACCGCCGCCCTTCTGGCGACCGAACTTCTTGCCGGTGCGCGCGACGTCTGCACGCTCGCGGGTGCCACGAGCCGTCTCGCGACGCTTCTCGAGCTGCCAGGTGACCACGCGGTGCAGGATGTCGGCGCGCGGATCGAGGCCGAAGACCTCGTCGTTGAGCTCGACGTCCGCCGCAGCGGTGCCGGCGAAGGATTGAACCTTGACCTTCACGTTCAGCCCTCCTGGCCGTCGGTAGCTTCCGGCGCGCTCGTCTCTGCGGGCGTGTCGGCTGCGGTGTTGCTGTTGGCAGCCTGCTTCAGGCTGGCGGGATAGGGAGCCTCGGCATGCGCCTTGACCTTGACCGCGTCCTTCACGAACAGCCAGCCGCCCTTCGAACCGGGCACCGAGCCCTTGACGAAGATGAGGCCGCGCTCGGCGTCGGTGCCGACGATCTCGAGGTTCTGCTGCGTGCGGTTGCGGTCGCCCATGTGGCCGGCCATCTTCTTGTTCTTGAAGACCTTGCCCGGATCCTGACGCTGACCGGTCGAACCGAGCGAACGGTGCGAGACCGAAACGCCGTGCGTCGCGCGCAGACCCTTGAAGTTCCAGCGTTTCATGCCGCCGGCGAAGCCCTTACCCTGGGTACGACCCTGGATATCGACCAGCTGACCGGCAACGAAGTGCTCGGCCGAGATTTCCGCACCGACGTCGAGGAGATTGTCCTCGCTGACACGGAATTCGGCGACGACCGCCTTGGGCTCGACCTCGGCCTTGCCGAAGTGGCCGCGCTGCGGCTTGGCGACATTCTTGGCTTTTGCGACGCCAGCACCGAGCTGAACGGCAGTGTAGCCATCACGATCTTGTTCGCGACGGGCAATGACCTGGAGGCCTTCGAGCTGCAGGACGGTGACCGGCACGTGGCGGCCATCATCCTGGAACAGGCGGGTCATACCCATTTTCTTCGCGATCACGCCAGTGCGCATGATCCATTACTCCATTACAGAGGCACGCCCGGGACCATTCCCGTACGTGCGTGCGGCACCTCGCTAAAGGTGCCATCCAGCCCGATTGTATGTACGTCGCCCCGTCCCGGGCTGGTCGCCCCCGTTGCCGGGAACATGACGGGAGACGCTGGCCCGGCAACCGAAGCGGCCGGCGGTATCTCGTGTCTGTCAGGTACTCCGCCGTGGCGAAGGTCCCGAACCGCTGCTCCGCCTGAGCGGAAAACAGCAAACCCGCGGGACTCACGTCGACCGCGGGATGCGGGCCATTACGCCAACTTGATCTCGACGTCAACGCCGGCAGCGAGGTCGAGCTTCATCAGCGCGTCCACGGTCTGCGGGGTCGGCTGCACGATGTCGAGCATGCGCTTGTAGGTGCGGACCTCGAACTGCTCGCGCGACTTCTTGTCGATGTGCGGACCGCGGTTGACGGTGAACTTCTCGATGCGGGTCGGAAGCGGAATCGGGCCGCGGATGAGCGCGCCGGTGCGGCGCGCGGTGTCGGCGATGTCGCCGGTCGCCTGGTCGAGCACACGATGATCGAACGCCTTGAGGCGAATGCGGATATTGCTGTCCATGATCCCTACCGATGCGAAGGAGCACGACCCCGGCCGTCTCCACCGCCGGTTGGCGGAGGACTCGTGCCGCTGGTGCTGGACCGGCGGGATGAGATCGGCTGCCCGTTATGACGGATGCAGCGCGACGACGAGAAAGAGCCGTAACTCAGTAAAACTTGGAGGAGCGCCCTTAAAGGAGCCCTCATTAAATAGCAACAGCCCGACACTCCTTTTTGGGAGTGCCGGGCCGCTGTTTTTCGATCGGGCCGGCGCCGTGGCGCCGGTCCGGGTATTACTTGGCGATTTCGCTCACGACGCCCGCGCCGACGGTACGACCGCCCTCACGGATGGTGAAGCGCTGGCCGACGTCCATAGCGATCGGCGCGATCAGCTTGATGCCGAGCGAAATGTTGTCGCCGGGCATGACCATCTCGGTGCCCTCGGGCAGCTCGACGGTGCCGGTCACGTCCGTCGTGCGGAAGTAGAACTGCGGACGATAGTTGGCGAAGAACGGCGTGTGACGGCCACCCTCTTCCTTCGACAGCACGTACACTTCCGACTGGAAGTCGGTGTGCGGCTTGATCGAGCCGGGCTTGCAGAGCACCTGGCCACGCTCGACTTCGTCGCGCGCAACACCGCGGATCAGCGCACCGACGTTGTCGCCGGCCTGGCCCTGGTCGAGCAGCTTGCGGAACATCTCGACGCCGGTGACGGTGGTCTTGCGGACGGTCGGGTGGATACCGACGATCTCGACTTCCTCACCGACCTTGACGATGCCGGTCTCGACGCGGCCCGTGACGACCGTACCGCGACCCGAGATCGAGAACACGTCCTCGATCGGCATCATGAACGGCTTGTCGAGCGGACGCTCCGGCTGCGGGATGTACTCGTCGACCTGCTTCATCAGCTCGAGCACGGCGTCCTTGCCGAACGTGTCGTTCGAACCCGACAGCGCGCAGGTCGCCGACCCCTTGATGATGGGGATGTCGTCGCCCGGGAATTCGTACGAGCTGAGCAGCTCGCGGATTTCCAGCTCGACCAGCTCGAGGATTTCCTCGTCGTCGACCAGATCGACCTTGTTCATGAACACGACCATCGCCGGCACGCCGACCTGACGGGCGAGCAGGATGTGCTCGCGGGTCTGCGGCATCGGGCCGTCGGTGGCCGACACGACCAGGATCGCGCCGTCCATCTGCGCGGCGCCGGTGATCATGTTCTTCACATAGTCGGCGTGGCCCGGGCAATCGACGTGCGCATAGTGGCGGTTCGGCGTCTCATACTCGACGTGCGCGGTCGAGATGGTGATGCCGCGCTCGCGCTCTTCCGGCGCCTTGTCGATGTTCGCGAAGTCGACGGCGGTGCCGCCGGTCGTCTCTGCCAGCACCTTGGTGATCGCGGCGGTCAGCGACGTCTTGCCATGGTCGACGTGGCCGATGGTACCGATGTTGAGATGCGGCTTGTTCCGCTCGAATTTTGCCTTAGCCATTTTCCTACCTTCTGATTCGAATTCGGTGCCGCCGGGGCCACGCGAACGCGGCCCTTTAGCGGTAGATGATTGGTAACGCCAGCCCCTGCCCGCAGCCTAAGTCCGGCGACCGCCGGCATCAGGCGCGGGTGGCAGGCCTTTCGGCATCCCGGGGCCAGGTCGCCCTGGCCCCGTGCGCCTCAGGCCATCTTCGCCTTGATCTCGTCGGCGACGTTGGTCGGGACCTCGTCGTAGTGCGAGAACTGCATGCTGTACTGCGCGCGGCCCTGAGTGAACGAGCGGAGCTGGTTCACGTAGCCGAACATGTTGGCCAGCGGCACCATCGCCTCGACCGTCTGCGCGTTGCCGCGGCTGTCGGTGCCCTGGATCTGGCCACGACGGCTGTTCATGTCGCCGATGACGTCGCCGAGATAATCCTCGGGGGTGACGACCTCGACCTTCATGATCGGCTCGAGCAACTTGATGCCGGCCTTCTGGGCCGCTTCGCGCATCGCGCCGCGCGCGCAGATCTCGAACGCCAGCGCCGACGAGTCGACGTCATGGTAGGCGCCGTCGTACAGATGGACCTCGAAGTCGATGATCGGGAAGCCGATCAGCGAACCCGTCTCGGCGGTCTCGCGCATGCCCTTCTCAACGGAGGGGATATACTCCTTCGGGATGTTGCCGCCCTTGACCTCGTCGAAGAACTGGAAGCCCGAGCCACGCTCGCCGGGGACGACCGTCAGCTTGACGCGACCGAACTGACCCGAACCACCCGACTGCTTCTTGTGGGTGTAGTCGATGTCGACCTTCTTCGCGAGATATTCGCGATAGGCCACCTGCGGCGCGCCGACGTTGGCCTCGACCTTGAACTCGCGCTTCATGCGGTCGACGAGGATCTCGAGGTGGAGCTCGCCCATCCCCTTGATGATCGTCTGGCCCGATTCGGCGTCCGACGAGACGCGGAACGACGGGTCCTCGCGCGCGAGACGATTGAGCGCGACGCCCATCTTCTCCTGGTCGGCCTTGGTCTTCGGCTCCACCGACAGCTCGATCACGGGCTCGGGGAATTCCATCCGCTCGAGGATAATCGGGGCGTTGATCGCGCAGAGCGTGTCACCGGTCGTGGTATCCTTGAGACCCGCCAGCGCGACGATGTCGCCGGCATAGGCCACCTGGATGTCCTCGCGGTCGTTCGCATGCATGAGCAGCATGCGGCCGACCTTTTCCTTCTTGTCCTTGACCGAGTTGGTCACCTGCGACGCCGCCTCGAGCTTGCCCGAGTAGATGCGCGCGAAGGTCAGCGTGCCGACGAACGGATCGTTCATGATCTTGAACGCCAGCGCCGAGAAGGGCGCGGTGTCGTCCGACGGACGCTCGTCCGGCGTCTCGCCGTCGAGCTTCACGCCCTTGATCGCCGGAACGTCGAGCGGCGACGGCAGATAGTCGACGACCGCATCGAGCAGCGGCTGCACGCCCTTGTTCTTGAACGCCGAGCCGCAGACGACCGGCACGAATGCCATGCCGAGCGTGCCCTTGCGGATCAGCATCTTGAGGTCGGCGACCGACGGCTCGTTGCCCTCGAGATACGCCTCCATCAGCGCATCGTCCTGCTCGACCGCCATCTCGATCAGCTCGCTGCGATACTTGGCGGCCTTCTCGGCCATGTCCGCAGGGATGTCCTGATATTCGAACTTCGCGCCCAGGCTCTCCTCGAGCCAGATGATCGCGCGGTTGTTCACGAGGTCGACGAGGCCCTTGAAGCCGCCTTCCATGCCGATCGGCAGGTACAGGACGGCCGGACGCGCACCGAGACGCTCGATGATCGAATCAACGCAGAAATAGAAATCGGCACCGGTGCGGTCGAGCTTGTTGACGAAGCACATGCGCGGCACGCCGTACTTGTCGGCCTGACGCCACACGGTTTCGGACTGCGGCTCGACGCCGGCGACGCCGTCGAAGCAGGCGACCGCACCGTCGAGCACGCGCAGCGAACGCTCGACCTCGATCGTGAAGTCGACGTGGCCCGGGGTATCGATGATGTTGATGCGGTGTTCCGCACCCTTGCCCTCGTCAGCCGACCAGAAGCACGTGGTCGCGGCGGACGTGATCGTGATCCCGCGCTCCTGCTCCTGCTCCATCCAGTCCATCGTCGCGGTGCCTTCGTGCACTTCGCCGATCTTGTAGGACTTGCCGGTGTAATAGAGGATGCGCTCGGTCGTGGTCGTCTTGCCGGCGTCGATGTGCGCCATGATGCCGATGTTGCGATAGCGATCGAGCGGATGGCTGCGGGCCATGATCGTGGTTTCCTTAGAGATGTGGGGAGCGCAGCTTCCGCCGGCTCCCCACGATATAGGTTAGAAGGTCGAGGCTTCCAAGCCTTACCAGCGGTAGTGGCTGAAGGCGCGGTTGGCTTCGGCCATACGGTGCGTGTCTTCGCGCTTCTTCACCGCGTTGCCGCGGTTGTTGGCGGCATCCATCAGCTCGCCCGACAGGCGCGCCGACATGGTGTTCTCGCTGCGCGCGCGGGCGGCGGCGATCAGCCAGCGGATGGCCAGCGCCTGGGCGCGCTCCGGACGGACCTCGACGGGGACCTGATAGGTCGCACCGCCGACGCGGCGCGAACGCACCTCGATGCCCGGCTTGATGTTGTTGAGCGCGTCATGGAACACGCCGATCGGCTCGCGCTTCGCGCGGCTTTCGACGGTTTCGAGCGCACCGTAGACGATCAGTTCCGCGACGGACTTCTTGCCGTCGAGCATGACCGAATTCATGAACTTCGAGAGAACCTCATCCCCGAACTTGGGATCAGGCAGGATGACCCGCTTTTCGGGACGACGACGACGTGCCATTTCAAAAACCTTTCTAACTTCAGCCTGGTGGATGATCCCGCAGAGGGGACATCCGGCTTACTTCGGACGCTTGGCGCCGTACTTGGAGCGGGACTGACGGCGATCCTTGACACCCTGCGTATCGAGCACGCCGCGCAGGACGTGGTAGCGGACGCCGGGAAGATCGCGCACACGGCCGCCGCGGATCAGGACCACCGAGTGCTCCTGAAGGTTGTGGCCTTCGCCCGGAATGTAGCTGATGACTTCGCGGCTGTTGGTCAGGCGGACCTTGGCCACCTTGCGCAGCGCCGAGTTCGGCTTCTTCGGGGTCGTCGTGTAGACGCGGGTGCAGACGCCGCGCTTCTGCGGGTTCTGCTCCATCGCAGGGACCTTCGACTTGGCCTTCTGCGGGTCGCGGCCCTTGCGGACCAGCTGGTTGATCGTCGGCATGAAGCCTTCACCTCGTATGTGGGTTACTTTGCTGGAGCCTTCACAGCACTTCGGAATACAAAAAGGGACGGATGGCGGCGCATGCACCACCCCGGCCCCACAACTTTGCATCCAGCAATGTTCAAGCATGTCCGACGGATCGCTCCGACGGACGGGGCGGGCCTATACGCAGAGTCGCGCCGCGGGTCAACGGGGCGCCCGTCCCCCGAGCGGGCCGCCTAGCGCCGCGCGGCGAGCGTCGCCAGCAACACCTTCTCGAATCGCGCCGGATCCTCGACCTGCGGCGAATGGCCAAGCCCGTCGAGCGGGACGAGCGTCGCATTGGGCATCTGCGTCACCGCCTTCTTGGCGACGATCGGAATCGCCTCGAGGAACTGGCGCAGGTTGGGCGGCGTCTGCGCCCGGCCGAAGGCGGTCCGGTCGAGCGTGCCGATGAGCAGCGTCGTCGGCGGCTTCAGACGGTACAGCTCGTGCGCGACCGGCTGCGTCTTGATCATCTCGCTGGTCTTTGCCTGGGCGAGCGCCACCGCGTCGCGCCCCGCCCCCTGATACATGCCCGCCAGCATCCACACCCAGCGATCGTAGGCCGGCTTCCAGGTGCCGTGATAGTAATTCTGCTGCTGATAGGCCTTGATCGACGCGTAGCTCGCCTTGCGCTCGCCCGCCCACAGCGTGTCGACGTCGACGTACGGCAACCCCTCCTCCGACCGGTCCTTGAGGCCGAGCGGATTGACCAGCACCAGCCGCTCGACCGCCTCCGGGTACAGGATGGCGAAGCGCATCGCGAGCATGCCGCCGAAGGAATGACCGACGATCGCCGCACGGCCGATGCCGCGCGCCTCCATCAGCCGGCGGGTGAAGGACGCGAGCATCTCGAAACTATATTGGGCGGCGCGCGGCTTGGCCGATTTGCAGAAGCCGATCTGGTCGGGAACGAGGACGCGATAGCCGGCATTGGCGAGCGCCCGCGCGCTGCTTTCCCACGTCGCGCCGCAGAAGTTCTTGCCGTGCAGCAGCACCACGCTGCGGCCGTTCGGCCGCGCCGGGGCGATGTCCATGAAGGCCATCGTCGCAGGCTGGCCGACGATGTCGAAGGTCATCGTCTGCACCGGCCAGGGATAAGTGAAGCGTTCGAGATTGGGGCCGAGCTCGGGCACCGCGACCGGATCGGCGGCGATTCCGACCGCAGGCAGACATGCGAGCGCCAGTGCCGCACCCGTCGCCATGATCTTCGCCAACCGTCGTCTCCCGTGCCTGTTTCGTTACTGCCCCATAATGAGAACGCTACCGCCCGTCACCCGTGCGATGACGATCGCACAGGACCGTCTTGCCCTTTTTTTCGCAAGGCGGTAGAGGCCGCGGCGCTGCAGGAGTGTAGCTCAGTTGGTAGAGCATCGGTCTCCAAAACCGAGGGCCCACGGTTCGAGTCCGTGCACTCCTGCCAGTCCCGCCCGCGACGCGCCGGCCGGACCTTGACCGAACGCAATGAATTTTTTGTCATATTGGCGGTGACGCCGACATTCGGCCTGCTATAAAGCGGGCATGGATGAGGCTACTCGATTTACGCTGGTTTATGCCATTATCGGCGTGTTGCTGCTGATCGGCATACCGACGCTGATCGTATATTTGCGCAAGCGCAAGCGCGAGAAGCTGCGCCGGCGCGGGATCAAGACCTACGGTCATTGAGTTGCGCCGCGGGCGCGTCGGCGCGGCGCCTCCCGGCGGACTTGCCTTTACCGGCCCGCGCGGCTATCTGCGCAGGCCATCCGACAGCTGAGGACGGGCCACGCCGGTTCCCCACATGAGGGAAGCGGCAGCGGCCTTATGTCTTCAGCGACACGGATTTTCGTGATTCCAGCGGGTTTTGAGAAAAAACAGTGGCGAAGACGACCCCCATCGAATTCATCCGTCAGGTGCAGGCCGAGACCAAGAAGGTCGTCTGGCCGACCCGGCGCGAGACGATCATGACGGGCGTGATGGTGGTCATCATGACCACGATCCTCGCGCTGTTCTTCCTGGGCGTCGACACGTTCTTCAACGCGGTCGTCCAGGCGCTGCTCAAGCTCGCGAAGTAAGGGTTTTCCAATGGCGCGCTGGTACATCATTCACGCCTATTCGGGCTTCGAGGGCAAGGTCCGCGACGCGATCATGGCCGAAGCGACGCGGCTCGGGCTCGAGCAGCTCGTCGAGCAGATCGAGGTGCCGACCGAGACGGTGACCGAGGCCCGCCGCGGCAAGAAGATCGCGGTCGAGCGCAAGTTCATGCCCGGCTACGTCCTCGCCAAGCTCAACATGAACGACGACGTCTACCATCTCGTCAAGAACACGCCCAAGGTGACCGGCTTCCTCGGCAGCATGGGCAAGCCGCAGGCGATCAGCGAGGCCGAGGCCGCGCGCATGCTCAACAGCAAGGAAGAGGCCGCCGCGGCGCCGAAGACCAAGGTCAAGGTCGATTACGAGATCGGCGATGCGGTCAAGGTGCTCGAAGGGCCGTTCGCGAGCTTCAACGGCATCGTCGAGGAACTCGATTTCGACAAGTCGAAGGTCAAGGTGTCGGTGTCGATCTTCGGTCGCGCCACCCCGGTCGAACTCGACTTCGAACAGGTCGAACGCTCGAAGTAATCGCGACCAGTGTCGCGGTACGAAGGGCCGGAGCGGCGACGCTCCGGCCCTTGTCGTATCCGGCTCAGGCAGCCGCGCAGGCGAAAGCGTCCGCGCCCGCATCCCCCGCGACGGCGCGCAGGTCGGCGATCAGGGCGTCGACGCGCGCCGGATCGGCATCCCAGGCGAACATGAACCGCGCGCCGCCGCCGATGAAGGTGTAGAAGCGCCACCCGCGCGCGCGCAGGCCGTCGAGCACCGTGTCGGGCGCGGTGAGGAAAACGGCATTCGCCTCGACCGGGAACATCAGGTCGACGCCGGGCAAATCGGCAACCGCCGCCGCGAGCCGGGTGGCGCAGGCGTTGCCGTGGCGGGCGTTGCTCAGCCAGGCGCCGCTTTCCAGCAGGCCGACCCAGGGCGCCGACAGGAAGCGCATCTTCGAGGCGAGCTGCCCCGCCTGTTTGCAGCGATAGTCGAAATCCTGCGCGAGCGCGGGATCGAAGAACAGCACCGCCTCGCCGACCGCCATGCCGTTCTTGGTGCCGCCGAAGCACAATACGTCGACGCCGGCGCGCCAGGTGATGTCCGCCGGGCTGCATCCCAAGGTCGCGCAGGCATGCGCGAAGCGCGCGCCGTCCATGTGCAGCCGCAGGCCGAGTTCGCGGCACACCGCCGACAGCGCCTGCACCTCGGCGACGGTATGGACCTGCCCCGTCTCGGTCGGCTGGGTGATCGTCACGACGCGCGGCTTGGGGAAATGGATATCGGCGCGCCCGGTGGCGAGCTTGCGGATCGCCTGCGGATCGAGCTTGCCGCTCTCGGTAGGCGCGACGAGCAGTTTCGAGCCGTTCGAGAAGAATTCGGGCGCGCCGCATTCGTCGGTTTCGACATGCGCCTGCGCCGAGCAGATCACGCTATGATAGGATTGGCAGAGCGAGGCGAGCGCGAGCGAATTGGCGGCGGTGCCGTTGAAGGCGAAGAACACCTCGCATTCGGTCTCGAACAGGTCGCGGAAGGCGTCGGAGGCGCGCTGCGTCCAGTCGTCGTCGCCGTAGGCGCTGGCGGAGCCGCGATTCGCACGGTCCATCGCCTGCCACGCCTCTGGGCAGATTCCGGCATAATTGTCGCTGGCGAATTGCTGGGCGTCGGTCACGTCGCTGTCCTTGTTCCGGTTCGATGCACCAGAGACGAAGCGACGTGTGGCGTGATCCCGTTGGTTGCCGGTCCGGCCACATCCCTCCATCTGCATGGAGGCACCACCTTGCTCGGGAGCAGGTTGGTGTCGGGCGTCGTCCCGACTCTTGATGCTGCCGCGCCCTTAGCGGCCATGGCGTATACGATCAAGAGGGTGACGAAGCGTGTCTCGACGGGGCCGGTGCGGCGTCCGGCTTGCCGCGGGTGCGACATCTGCCTAAGCCTGCGTAATACCAATTGGATACCGGAGGCACAGGATGACGCGGCGCAAGGGCGGAATCGGCGTATATGCGGCAGTGGCGGCCACGCTGGCGGGGTTCGCCGCTGCGGCGGGCGCGGCCGAACCGGCGACGCTGCCGGCGATCTTCCCCGCGCCCGCGTCGATCACGCTCGGCGACGGCGCGGTGGCGCTCGGTGATTCGGTGGTGCTGGTGGTCGCACCCGGGACGCAGGGCGAGACGGTCGCGCTGGTCCGCGGCATCCTGACCGCCGCCGGGGTGACGACGATCGCCAGTGCGCGTGCGGTGCCGAAGACGCTCGACCGGACCTATGTCGTGCTCGGCACCGGCGACGCCGGCGTGATCCGCGACGCGCTCGCGCGCAGCGGCACGACGCTCGACGGCCATGCCGAAGGCTATACGATCGCCAGTCTCGCTCGCGATAAGGGCAGCCTGATCGCGCTCGCCGGCCAGGACGCCGACGGCCTGTTCCACGCCGCCCAGACCTTCCGCCAGCTCGCGCGGCGGCAGACGCTGCCCGCATTGGTGATCCGGGATCATCCGGCGATGCCGATCCGCGGCACGATCGAGGGCTTCTACGGCGCGCCGTGGACGATGGCGGACCGCACCAAGCATCTCGCCTTCCTCGCCAGCGTCAAGGCGAACACCTATGTCTACAGCCCCAAGGACGATCCGTTCGCGCGGGCGCGCTGGCGCGAACCCTATCCCGCCGCGACGCTGAACGAGCTCGGTACGCTGGCGGCGACGGCGCGGCGCAACCACGTCGACTTCGTCTATGCGATCTCGCCCGGCCCCACCGTCTGCTTCTCCGATCCCGCCGACGCCAGGGCGCTGAAGCGCAAGTTCGACGCATTGCGCGCGATCGGCATCGACAGTTTCTACGTCGCGCTCGACGACATCGAATATACCAAGTGGAATTGCGAACGCGACACCGCCGCCTTCGGGCCGTCCGGCGCGCAGGCGGCAGGCGTCGCCCAGTCGCAATTGCTCAATACGGTGCAGAAGGACCTGACCGCCAAGGACCCCAAGGCGCGGCCGCTGATCATGGTGCCGACCGAATATTACGACGCCAAGGAAACGCCGTACAAGGCGGCGCTGCGCCAGCACCTCGATCCGCGCATCGTCGTGCAATGGACCGGCACCGACGTGGTGCCGCCCGCGATCTCGATCCCCGACGCCAAGGCGGCGACCAAGGCGTTCGGCCGCAAGACGCTGCTGTGGGACAATTATCCGGTCAACGATTACGCCCAGACCACCGGCCGGCTGCTGCTCGCGCCCTATGACCGGCGCGAGGCGGGGCTATCGGGCGAGCTGACCGGCATCCTGTCCAACCCGATGAACCAGGAGGCGCCGAGTCGCGTCGCGGTGACCGGCGTCGCCGCCTTCGCGTGGAACGACCGGGATTACGACCCGACGCTGACCTGGCATGCCGCGGCGCGTGAACTGGCCGGCGGCGACGCGCAGGCCACCGCCGCGCTGCTGCTGTTCTTCGACACGCAGCATATGGCGCCGACCTTCGGCAGCCAGCCGTGGCAGCCGCAGGCGCCGCAGCTCAAGGCGCTGCTCGACGACCTGCGCGAGACGCTGGCCGAGGGCGACGCGGCGGCGCGGCAGGCGGCGATCGCCGATCTCGCGCAGCGCGCCGACGCACTGGCGGGGGCGTCGGACATCATCCGCTCGGGCACGGTCGATCCCGCCTTCGCCGCGCAGGCGCGGCCGTGGCTCGATGCCTTGCAGCGCTGGGGCCGCGCGTTGCAGCTGACCGCCGCGGGACTCGATGCGGCGAATCGCGGCAGCGGCGCCGCAATGCGCTATTTCGCCGATGCCAAGCGGCTGGCGGCCGAGGCGGCAGCGATCCCGTCGATCCCCGGCGCGACCCGGTTCGACGGCCCGATCAAGATCGCCGACGGCGTGCTCGACCGGTTCGTCGCGGACGCGCCGGCGCTGATTGCGACGCCGCCGGCGAACGCCGCCGCCGACTGACCTGTTCGCCGCCCCGGATCGTGCTATCGTAACGGTCCGGGAGCGAACATGGAGGCTGACATGGCTGTGCTATGGTCCCTGTTGCTCGCGGGGTCGGCGGTGCCGGCGGTGCCCGCGCGATTCACCGCATTGCCCGCGGGCGAGCGGTTGCAGCGGCTCGACGATTTCCGCGATGCGCTGCCCGCCGGCGAGCGGCGGCGACTCGACCGCGCCTTGCCGCGATCGGCGGGCGGCGGCATCGCGCGCTGCGACCATATCGACCGGAGTCGCGCGTCCTGCGAATCGGCGGCCTATCTGCCGGCGCTGCGCACGACCGGTCTGCTGCCGCGCTTCCTGGCGACGCTGCGAAAGCCGGGCGACAGGGCGTCCGGGCGCTAGCGCAGCAACGCCGCGCGGAACTCCGCGAGCGTGCACAGGCCGGCGACGCCACGCGCCTTGCAGCCGGGGATCGGCAGCACCGCGACATAGGGCGCCGCAAGCGGTGCGGCGCTGCGGATCTGATCGAGCGTCTGCGATCGGAAGAGTGCGCGTACGTATCGGTCCCCGGCGGCATCGCGCAGCCGTTCGAAGATGATCGCGCCGCCCGGCGACGGATCGTCGGCGGCGAGGCCCGGGACGCGCCAATGCAGGTCGAGCAGCCCGCCGAGGCTGGCGATATTGGTGTCGTGGCCGGAGATCATCGTCACCGCCGCGGCCCCGTCGTCGCCGAGCGACTCGGCGATCAGCGGCGCGAGCAGCGCGAGATTGGCCTTGGCGACGTAGCGCGGACGCGCGAGCAGCCGGAATTCGGCGCTGTGCAGCTCGGACAGCCGGCCGATGTCGGCCGGCGTGGCGCGGCCCCAGCCGACGTCGGTCATGGCTTTGCCGTCGGCATATTCGAGCAGGAGAATTTGGGCCGCGGTCGAGGCGCGATCGAGCGCACCGGTAAGCTTGGGGCGCTTGCCGGGTCGTGCGGGGGCGAGGCCGGTCGGCGTGGCGGCGATGCCGCACCCGGGCGTGGGCTTGCCGCAGAGGATGACGTCGAGCCGCGTCAAGAGCGGGGCGAGGCGGCGTTCCTCGGCGGCGATGCCGGCGGGACCGGCGGCGGCGAGCACCGCGGCCCGCGCCTCCTCCGCGTCGAACGGCACCGCACCTTCGTCGATCGGTGAGAACAGCGGGTCGGCGACGTCCTGTGGCTTGTGCTCGGGCGCCGACGGACAACCGGGAGCCAGATCGGCGGCATAGGTGCGTGCGGTCTCGATCGTCCGTTGGTCGCTGTCGGCGACGATTCGGAGGCGCGCGCAGCCCCGGCGCAGCAGCAGGCCGGCGGCGGTCCAGGTGGTGCGGTCGTAGCGGGCGACTTGGACCAGCGCGGCGCGGCCGTGCGGCGTGAGATAGCCGGGTGCGACCGGCCATTGCGGCCATGCGTCGCGCGCACTGCCCGCGGGCAGCGGCGGCGACTTGGTCGGCGGGCGGACGCCGTGGCGCATCAGCAGCACGACGCGGTCGAGCGTGAGGCCGGCCGGAGCGGCAGGCTCGCGTGCCGCGACGGGAGTGGCCATACCGGCGACCAGCGTGGCGATGAGCAGGCGTTTCATGTCTTGTCCTCTCCTGAGGCAGCGATCGCCACCCGTCGGGTGCTGCACCTGTCGCAGCACCTTCCCTCGTCGCCTAGAAGTGCAGCTGGGCGCCCCAGCGGAAGCTGTAGCCATAGCGTTCGCGCTCGACCAATTGCGGCTTCGATCCGATATAGCGACGCCACGCCGCATCGGTGAGGTTGAGCGCCTGACCGAAGAAGGTGAGCTGCGGCGTCACTTCATAGCTGAGGTTGACGTCGAGCTGGCCGTTGCTGTCGGTATATTGGTCGGTCGCCGCACTGGTGCCGATCGTATCGAGGTAGGGCGAGCGATAGGAGTAAGCGGCGCGAATCGCGACGCCGTATTTCTCGTAGAAGATTTGCGCGGTGCCGACGTTGCGCGACTGGAGGAACAACGGCAGGTCGCCGGTGCGCGGCGGCTGGCCGGGAACGGTGCCGCTGCCATGACCGGTGATATGCGCGTAATTGACCGCGAAGCCGAAGCCGTCGAGCGCACCGGGCAGGAAGGTGAAGCGGACCTGCGCGTTCGCCTCGATCCCCTGCACCTCGGCCTTGTCGAGATTGAGCGGCTGGACGACGTTGACGCCGGTCAACGCTTGGCCGGCATAGGTGCCTGACTGGCTGATCCGCGTGCCCGTGTAGATCGGATCGTCGATATGTTTGTAGAAATAGCCGACCGACAGAAGCCCCTGCCCCGGCAAATAATATTCGACCGCGCCGTCGAGATTGACCGCCTTGTAGGGCTTGAGGCCGGGATTGCCGAGCGTGACCGTCGTCGGCGAGGTGGTCGTGTCGACCGCGACATAGGGCGACAGGTCGGGGTAGTTCGGACGGCCGATCGCGGTGGTCGCGGCACCGCGGACGATCAGGCCGTTCGCCGCCTCCCATTTGGCGTTGAGGCCCGGAAAGACGTCGGTGTAGCTCTTGCGGCCGAAGGCGTTGTAATCGGCGTTCAGCGCCGAGGCGGCGGTGATCAGCTTGCCCTTGGTCCGGTCGCGGGTGTTCTCGACGCGGACGCCGGGCACCAGCGTCAGCGTGCCGAGATGAAGCGTCGCCATCGCATACACCGCCGCGATGCTCTCGCGCACGTCATAGTCGTTGGCGAGACTGTTGGTGCGGCTCGACCCGACGTTGACCGCGATCGTGCCGGGATTGGCGGCGAGGAACGCCTGCGCACGATCGTAGCCGACCCGCACCGGAAAGGGATAGGCACCGTCGTAGAAGCTGGTGTCGCCGAGATAGGAGACGTTGGCGAGCGTGAAGCTGCGGCCGGTGGTGAGACCGTAATTGAGCACGTCGCGCGCATTGGTCTTGTTGCGGTCGAGATATTTCGCACCGATTTTGATGCTGCTGTCGCTGCCGAGGCTCAGCGGCACGGTGAGGTCGGCGCGCCCCTGCCACAAGGTTTCCACCGCATTGCGCGTCTCGTAATTGACGCTGTTGAAGCCATAGGCGCTCTGGTTGGCGTTGGGCTGCACCGTCGGCGTGAAGACATAGGGCGTGTCGGACACGTCGTAATTGACGGTCAGCGCGCTGCCGCCGGTCCGGAAACTATATTCGGAACGCAGCGGGTCGCGCTTCTGCGCGCGGGTCCAGCCGCCGGCGAGATCGAGCGTCGCGTCGCCACCGAACGCGAAGCTGCCGCCGCCCTGCACCGACTTGGTGTTGTCCGTCTCCTGCCGGCGGCGGACGCGGACGCTGCCGCGACCGCGGAAGGTGCCGGTGGTCGCGGTCTGATTGGTGAAGGCAGACTGGTTGTCGATGATGAACTGGTCGCGCGTCTCATTGTCGTCGAACCGCGACAGCGTGCCGCGCAGGAACAGCTTGACCGCGTCGCTCGGCCGCCAGTCGAGATTGAGGACGACGCCCTTGCGGGTCCGGGTCAGATTGTAATCGCGCAGGCCGAGCTGGTCCGGCAGAACGTAGCTCTGGTTGGCGCCGGTCGACGATGCCGGCACTCGCCAGCTCGTCGAGCCCTGGAAATTCTCCGATTCGATCGGCCGCTTCGAATAATTGACCGACAGCACCGCGCCGAACTGCCCGTCCGGGCCGAACAGGCCGCCGACCTGCGCGTCGCCCTCCCACGGATGGCCGCCGTTGAGGTGATAGGCGCCATATTGGATGCGCGCATCGGCGAAGAGCGGCTTGTTGCGGTCGAACGCGGTCAGCGTGCGGATGTTGACCTCGCCGCCGATCGCATTGGCGTCCTGATCCGCGGTCAGCGACTTGGTGACGACGATCGAGTTGATCAGCGCCGAAGGGATGTCGTCGAGCTTGACCTGACGGCCGTCGGGTTCGGGCGCCGGCAACGTCAGGCCGTTGAGCACGACGTTGACGAGATTGGGGTTGATGCCGCGGATGATGACATAGCGGCCTTCGCCCTGATCGTTGGCGACCGACAGTCCGGGCAGGCGGCGTACCGCCTCGGCGACGTTCTGGTCGGGCAGTTTGCCGACATCGTTGGCGTAGAGCGCTTCGACGAAATTGTCGGCGCGGCGCTTGGTCTCGATCGCCTTCTTCTCGCCCTGCGCGGTGCCGACGACGACGATATCGGCATCGGTCTGCACGTCGACCTGCGCCGCTTCCTGCGCGGTCGCGGTGTCGTGCGCCGCATCGCTGCTCTGCGCCGCCGCCGGCACCGCGAACAGGCCGAGCGCGGACACGCCCGCCATCAGTGCAACAGTCTTCATCACCACATCCCCCACGCGCTCCTGGGGAGCACCCAAGCGGGCGGGCTAGGCAGGCCGAATGACAGAATGGCGGCATTTGCATAACCGTTCTGTTACGTTGCCGGTCTGCAACAGCACGTGTCCGAACACCCGCGATCCGTCTTGGAATTCAGACAGGGAACCTTGGGCTCATGCCGCGCCATCCGCCGTCGCGGTGCGGAGCGTCAGGATGGCGACCGCGCCCATGCCCCGGCCCTCGCTCTCCAGCCGCAGCGTGCCGCCCATCGCGGTCATCGAATTGGCGCACCAGTGCAGGCCGAGGCCACCGGATTTGTGTTCGCGGGTCGAGAAGCCGCGCTGGAATACGGTCGCACCGGTGGCGGCGTCGAAGCCTTCGCCGTCGTCGCGGATGTGGACGGTCACCACGTCGCCCGACTGGTGGATCGACACGCCGATGCTGCCGCTGTCGCTGCCGGTGGCGGCGACCGCCTCGGCGGCATTGCCGAGCAGATTGCCGATCACCTGGCTGAGGATGACGCGATTGGCGCGCACGTAATACGACCCGGCGGGGAAACTGAACGCGATCGAGGCGGCATCGGCATAGCGCGCGATCGCGGCGTTGCGCGCGACGATGTCGCTGAGGTCGCAGCGTTCGAGATGCGGGCGGTCGTGCGCCTGCTGCTGCTGCTGGCCGATGATCTCGAGCACGTGCGCCATCGCCTCGCGGCCGACACGCAGCTCGCCGCGCATCGTCTCGCGCCCGGCGACCTCGGCGGCGAAGGCAGCGGTGACGAAGGTCGCGAGCCGCGCGCGGCGTTCGGGCGGAAGCGTCTCGAGCGCGAGCTCGGCGAGTGCGCGCTCGACGGTGGCGCGATCGATCGGCGGCGGCTGGGCGATGCCCTGGGTCAGGATGGTGCTGATCGGGGTGAGCGCGTTGCGGACGTTGTGCATCACCGCGACCGCGCTCTCGCTGCGACCGAGGGCGAAGCTCTGCACCTCGATCTGCTCGCGCAGGTCCTTGAGCTGCGCGAGCATCGCGTTGAGGCTGCGGCCGAGCGACCCGAATTCGTCGCGGCGGCGATCGCCCTCGAACAAGGCGATCGCTCCGGAGGCGCGGACGCGCTGCATGTGACGCTCGACACGCTGCAACGGCGCCAGCACCAGCCGGGCGATCACCCGGCGCAGCACGAGAAGCACGATCAGCAGCAGCAAGGTCGAACCGGCGACCGCCAACAGCAGCATGCGCCGGCCGAGCAGGGTCGCGTCGCGGGTGACGTCGAAGCGCGCGGTGGCGATCGCGCGGCCATCGGGCGCACGGATCGGCACGGCGATCGTCATCCGCCCGCGGGCCGATGCGACATGGCCGCTGGCATCCGCGGCGGGACCGATCCGGGCGTCGAGCCGCAACAAATCGGACAGCTGGCGCGCGGTCAACACGCGCGCCATCAGCACATAGCCGCGCGGATCGCCGCTGCCGTCGGACCGGCGCACCCGCGCGACGCCGATCGCGGCGATGTCGGGGCCGACGCGCGCGTAGAAATGCGCCGACGCGCCTTTGCCGAGGATGCGGGCGAGATCCGCATCGGCGGCGACCTGCGCCAACGCCGCCTGCAGCGCGCGGTGCGTCGCCCCCGAGGACGCATCGCGCCAGCGCGCGACGCGGACGCCGCCGTCAGCCGAGACATAGGCGATGCCCTGCACCCCGAGATCGCGCAGCGCACGTCGCGAGACGCCGTCGCGCTCGAATGCGGCGGCCGCGGGCGACGCCGGCGGCGGCGTCGCCATATAGTCGTAGCCCTGCGTCCAATCGCCATAGTCCCGGACCGCGGTTTCGACCTTGGCGGCATAATCGGCGAGCGCCGCACGGGTTCGGTCGACGTGCCCCTGTACGGCCTTGGCCTCCAAAGCGTCGAAGCTCGGCGTGATGATCCCGGCGAGCAGCACGGTGATGCCGAGCGCACCGATGACGCCGACCAAGGTGAGGATCAGCACCAATTTGGCGCCGAGCGACATCGCCCGCCCCGGTCGCGCGCGCCAGGACCACGCCGCGAGCGCGGGAAGGCGCATCAGCCGTTGGTTCCGGTATCCGCCCGGTCGCCTGGCGTACCGCCGATCACCCGCCGCTCGGCAAGCGCGATCGCATGGTCGGCGGCGACCGGCGGCGAGAAGAAGAAGCCCTGCAGGTGGCTGGTGCCGGCGAGACGCAGCGCCTGCACCTGTGCCGGCGTCTCGACGCCCTCGGCGATCACCTCCAGCCCCAGCGCCCGGCCGAGATGGATGATCGAATGGACGATCGCCGCGCTCTCGCGCTCGCGCCCCATGCCGTCGATGAAGCTGCGATCGATCTTGAGGCTGTCGAGCGCGAATTTGCGAATGTTGTAGAGCGAGGAATAGCCGGTGCCGAAATCGTCGAGCGCGATGCGGAAGCCCATCTGGCGGAGGCGATAGAGCGTCTCGGCGGCGCGCTCGGCATCGTCGAAGATCGCGGTTTCGGTGATCTCGATCTGGACGCGGCCGGGCAGCACGCCGGCGCGCTGGACGCTCTCCATGACATGGCCGACGAAATTGTGACGGCGGAACTGGCGCGGCGAGAAATTGACCGAGACATATTGGCCGGGGAAGCGCTGCACCGTCTTCAGCGCCTCGTCGAGAATCCAGTCGCCGAGATCGTGGATGACGTTCGATTCCTCGGCGATCGGGATGAAGATCGCCGGGCTGATCGGCCCATATTCCTCGGTGTTCCAGCGTACCAGCGCCTCGAAGCCGATCACCTCGAGGTCGCCGCGGCCGACGATCGGCTGATAGACGAGGCTGAGTTCGCCGCGACCGATCGCGGCGGCGAGCCCCTGTTCCACACGGCGGCGGAACCGGATGCCCTCGTCCATGCTCTCGTCGAACAGGCGGGTGACGCTGCGGCCGGCGCGCTTGGCGTCGTTGAGCGCGAGATCGGCGCGGCGCAGCGCGTCGATCGGGTCGCAGCCGCTGCCCTCGACGACGACGACCCCGGCGGAGGCGCCGCTCTGCACCGAATTGCCGAACACCTGATGCGTGCCCGCGCAGGCGGCGACGATGCGGTCGCACGCCATCACCGCGGCGTCCTCGCCGGCGGCGTCGAACAGCACGCCGAATTCGTCGCCGCCGAGCCGCGCGACGACCGCGCCTGCGGGCGCATGCGCCTGAAGGATGGCGTAGACGTCGCGGATCAGCGCGTCGCCGGCGAGATGACCGAGCGTATCGTTGACGATCTTGAACCGGTCGAGATCGAACATCGCGGTCGCGAACAGGCCGGGGCGGCGGGCGCGATCGCCGAGCGCGCGCAGGAAGGCGAGCCGGTTGGGCGCATCGGTGAGCGAATCGTGCGTCGCCATGTGCAGCGCGCGGCTCTCGTTGGCGGCGAGTTCGGCGGCCTGTTCCTCGAGCTGGACGATCTGCTGCGCGAGCTGCACGCGCGCCGCGGCGAGTTCGCGGTCCACCTCCCAGCGGCGGGCCAGCGCGGTCGCGGTCTGGATGATCTCGGCGACCTCGAACGGTTTTGCGATGTAGAAGATCTTGTCGACGGGACCGGCGACCTTGCTGATCTCGATCGGCGAGAAGTCCGAAAAGCCGGTGACGATGCACAGGTTGATCTCGGGATCGATCGCGCGGATGCGGCGCGCGGTCTCGCGCCCGTCGATGCCGGGGGGCATGCGGATGTCGATGAAGGCGACGGCATACGGCGTCCCGGCGGCCTGCGCCGCCTCGACCGCGGCGACCGCCTCATGCCCCTGATGGCAGAGGGTAAGCTCGAACGGCTCGGCTTCGTCGGGATCGCGCGCGGCATCGGCACCGAACAAATCCACCGCCATCACGCCGAGCGCATCCTCTTCCGCCCCGCGCTGGCGGACGAAGCTGCGGACGTAACTGTCGTGCATCGCCGGCTCGTCGTCAACGACGAGCAGGCGCCGGGGTGACAGGCGTTCGGATGCAGCGGCAGTCATCGACACGAACTTCCCTCTCCTCATTGGCGGAGAGGTAAGCAAATACGGTTAAAGGGCCGTGAACGACTTCAATTGCTGTTCGAGTGCCTGACCGCCAAGCACGATCGCGCCGAGCGGCCCCGCATTGCCGCCGAGCGCCGGCGGGACGACGAACGAAGGCTCGGCGATTTCGGGCAGAGCGATATAGCCGGCGAGGCTCTTGACCATCGCGGCGCGGATGCGCGGGAAGAGATGGTCGTTGCCGACCATCACGCCGCCGCCCATGACGATCCGCCGCGGCACGCCGGTGAGCACCAGCGTGTGGCAGAGCTGCGCGAGGACATGGGCGACCGGTTCCCAGACGGGATCGTCGGCGGCGATGTCCTCGCCCTTCTTGCCGCCACGCGCGCCGATCGCGGGGCCGGCAGCGAGCCCCTCCAGACACCCGCCGTGGAACGGGCAGATGCCGATCCAGTCGTCGCCGGTCAGCCGGTCGGGGCGGATATGGCCCAATTCGCTGTGGGTGAGGCCGTCGACCGGCACGCCGCCGGCGATCAGACCGACGCCGATGCCGGTGCCCACCGTCACATAGGCGACATCACGCAGCCCCTCGGCAGCGCCCCAGCGCGCCTCGGCCAGCGCAGCGCCGACGACATCGGTATGGAAACCGGTCGGCACCTCGTAGCGCGCGGCGAGCCGCTTGGCGACGTCGGTGCCTGCCCAATGCGGCTTGGGGGTCGAGGTGACATGGCCGTAATCGGCGGCATGCCGGTCGATCGAGATCGGCCCGAAGCTGGCGATGCCGAGCGCGTCGAACTTGCCCCAGCCGTCGAGGACATGCTCGATCCCCGCCAGCGTCTCCTCGGGCCGGGTGGTCGGCAATTGGACGCGATCCTCGATCGCATCCGGCCCGCGCGCCAGCAGGCAGACGATCTTGGTCCCACCCAATTCGATACCGGCTACCAGAGGGGGGACGCTGACCACGATCGTTTCTCCTTTGGACGCGGGCGTTAGCCGAGAACGGCGGATTAGGCGAGAGTCAGCGCAAGCGGCGCAAGGGGCCGTCCGATTAGCCCGCTGACCATCGCCGCCTGGATGCGATCCGCCGGCCAGCGACCCGATAATGGCCCGACCAGCCGGTCGCGCACGAACGGCAGGATGCGGCTGTCGGACTGGTAGACCGGGGTGAACAGCGCGGTCAGCGACTGGTAGAGGCGGACATGGCGCCGACGCATCGCCACCGCCGCCGCCAGTCCCGTGCCGACATCCGCCCCGCGCAGGCCGATGGCAAGTGCATGCGCATCGAGCAGCGCCATATTGGCGCCCTGACCCAATTGCGGACTCGCCGAATGCCAGGCGTCGCCGATGTGGATCAACGCCGTTTCCGCCGGCCGCGGGAGCGTGCGGTGCGCATATCGGGCGAAGGTGAGCTGCGCGGGATCATCGATCTGGTCGAGAAGTGGGGTCGTCGCGGGCCATAATTCTCGTACGCCATCCTTCCACGCATCCAGCCCGGCCGCCCGCCACTCCGCGACCCGGTCGGCGTGGATCGACCAGAAAAATGCGGCTTGCTCCTGCTCGGCACCGGGCGGACGACCGATCGGCAGGACGCCCGCCATCGTGCTGGCGCGACGATACCGCTGTTCGAGCGCATCGGGCGCGAACCCCTCGACCCGGCGCAGACTTGCCCAGAGCGCGCCATAACGGAGCGCGCGGCCACACGGCGGCGCGAGCGGCGTCCGCGTGCCGAGTGCGTCGACGATCAGGTCGAACCTCTCCGAGTTACGGCCATCGGCAAAGGTCAGACGGCGGCGATCGCCGCTTACGAGTTCGCTGCCGACGATCATGCGTCCGGTTTCGAGCGGGATGCCAGCCGCAACCACCGCCTCGTGCAGGATAGCGAACAGCGTCGCCCGATGCACGCCGAAGCCACACAGACCCGACTGCGCGAGGGTGGCATAGCCGACGTCGAGCACGACGCGACCGTTGGCCGTGCCGAACAAGCGCTCGATCCGTGCACTCCGGGCGATCAGCGCGTCAGCAAGTCCGAGGCCGCGCAGGACAGCGAGACCGGTCGGCTGGATCATCAGACCCGATCCGATCGGCGCCGGCGCATCGAAGCGTTCGAAGACGGTGACGCGATGGCCATCGCGCGCGAGCAGCAGCGCCGCGGCAAGCCCCGCCGGCCCACAGCCGGCGACCGCGATGTCGCGGGGCGCGGCTATTCCACCGTCACCGATTTGGCGAGGTTGCGCGGCTGGTCGACGTCCGTCCCCTTCGCCACCGCGACGTGATAGGCGAGCAACTGCACCGGCACCGCATAGACGAGCGGGGCGATCAGCGGATGCACCTTCGGCATCGTGATGGTCGCGACGCAATTCTCGCCCGCCGCCTGGATGCCGTCGTAATCGCTGATAAGCACGACCTTGCCGCCGCGCGCCTGCACCTCCTGCATGTTGCTCACCGTCTTGTCGAACAGCGGGCCGGAGGGGGCGATGACGATCACCGGGACGTTCTCGTCGATCAGTGCGATCGGGCCGTGCTTCATCTCGCCGGCGGCATAGCCTTCGGCGTGGATGTAGCTGATCTCCTTGAGCTTGAGCGCGCCCTCCAGCGCCAGCGGATAATCGGTGCCGCGGCCGAGATAGAGGACGTCGCGCGCGCCGGCGACGACGCCCGCCATCGCCTGGATCGCCTCGTCATAGGCGAGCGCGCCGTTGAGCGCGGCCGGCGCCTCTGCGAGATGGCGGACGATGTCGCGCTCCTCGCCGGGCTTGAGCTTGCCCTTGGCACGGGCGAGGTTGGCGGCGAGCGCGGCAAGCACCGCGAGCTGGCAGGTGAACGCCTTGGTGCTGGCGACGCCGATCTCCGGTCCGGCATGCGTCGGGAGCAGCAGGTCGGCCTCGCGCGCCATGGAACTGGTCGGCACGTTGACGACGACCGCGATCGTCTGCGCCTCGGAGCGCGCGTGGCGCAGCGCGGCGAGCGTATCGGCGGTCTCGCCCGACTGGCTGATGAACAGCGCGAGCCCGCCCGGCTCCATCACCGGCGCGCGGTAGCGAAATTCGGATGCGACATCGAGGTCGACGGGGACGCGCGCGAATTGCTCGAACCAATATTTGGCGACCATGCCGGCATAGAAACTGGTGCCGCAGGCGACGATGGTGACGCGCTTGATGCTCGACAGGTCGAATTCGGGGATCGGCAGCGTGACGCGCTCCTCCATCCGCTGCAGGTACGAGCGCAGCGTCTGGGCGACGACGATCGGCTGCTCGTAGATCTCCTTCAGCATGTAATGGCGGTGATTGCCCTTGCTGATCAGCTCGCCCGTGACGCCGGAGATGGTGATCGCGCGCTCGACCGGATGGTTGTCGCGATCATAGACCTGCGCGCCCTCCGCGGTGCAGACGACCCAGTCGCCCTCGTCGAGATAGGCAATGCGCTGGGTCAGCGGCGCGAGCGCGAGCGCGTCGGAGCCGAGATAGGTCTCGCCGTCGCCATGACCGACGACGAGCGGCGAGCCGAGCCGCGCGCCGATCAGCAATTCGGGATGCTTGCGGAACAGGATGGCGAGCGCGAAGGCGCCGTGCAGGCGCGGCAGCACCTCGCGCACCGCGCCGACCGGGTCGATCCCCGCCTCGACCTTCTCGCTGATCAGATGCGCGACGACCTCGGTATCCGTCTCGCTGGTGAAGACGCGGCCCCGCGCGATCAGCTCGTCGCGGAGCGGCTTGAAATTCTCGATGATGCCGTTGTGGACGACCGCGACCTCCTCGGTCGCATGCGGATGCGCGTTGTTGGTGGTCGGCCCGCCATGCGTCGCCCAGCGGGTGTGCGCGATGCCGGTGGTGCCGGGCAGCGGATGCGCGGCCAGCTCGCGCGCGAGGTTGACGAGCTTGCCCGAGGCGCGCCGGCGCTCGATCCCGCCGTCATGATCGGTGGCGATGCCGGCCGAGTCATACCCGCGATATTCGAGCCGCTTGAGCCCGTCGAGCAGGCGATCCGCGACGTCTTCCGCGCCGACGATTCCAACGATTCCACACATGATCGGGGTCTGCCTTCAGAGGAGGTAGGGAACACGGATGCCCGGCATGGTCGCCGGGAAATCCTTGATGTTGCGGGTGACGAGGATGCGGCCGTGCCGCGTCGCGCTCGCCAGGATGATGGCATCGGGCGATTTCAGCCGGCGCCGTTCGCGACGCAGCGCTGCCGCACGCAGGGCGATGTCCGCATCGATCTCGTCCACCTTGAATCCGCCAAGAAACGCCTGCGCGTTTTCCACGTCACGCAACGCGCCCTTCGACAGGATCTCGACCCAGACCATCCGGCTCACCCATGCGCCACCTTGATCGAGCGCACGCCGAATTTCGTCGCGCGCCGGACCGAAGCCGGCCAGCGCGTCGATGACGATGTTCGAATCGAACGCGTGGCTGGTCATGCGGGGTCGGGATAGATGGGGTCGGGATATTTGCCGGCCACCATGTCGAGATAGATCTGGCGCTGGCGGTCGTCCTCGGCGTCGAACAGATCGGGAAACTCGGCCTTGACCTCTTCATAGTCGTCGTCCCACGGACGGGTCCAGCTCGCCCGCTCGCGGCGCTGCCATTCGACCGCATCGCCGATATCGGTGCGATCCTTCCACAGGCCGAAACCCCGATCGAGCCAGTCGCGATCGTCCTCCGACTGCGCCTGCGACCGGAACGTGGCGACGGCCTCGCGCAGCATCGACGCGCGCGACCGGCCGAGCTTCGCCGCACGCTCGTCTAGCCAGCGCAGGTCATCGGGCGGAAGGTCGGCCAAGACTCGCGTCATGACCGAATGATATCACACACCGATATCACTGGCCAGCCTTGCGCGCCGTCATCATCTCGCGGAAACGCGTCGCCCAGCCGGGCTTGGCGACCTGCGGCGGGCGGACCAGCGCCAGCGCGCCGGCCTCGACGTCCTCCGTCAGCACCGATCCCGCCGCGACGATCGCGCCGTCGCCGACCGACACCGGCGCGACCAGCGCCGAGTTGGAGCCGATGAACGCACCCGCGCCGATCTGCGTCCGATATTTGAAGAAGCCGTCGTAATTGCAGGTGATCGTACCCGCGCCGATGTTCGCCGCCGCGCCGATTTCGGCATCGCCGATATAGGAGAGATGGTTGACCTTGGCGCCCTCGCCGAGCACCGCCTTCTTGATCTCGACGAAATTGCCGACCTTCGATTTGACGCCTAGCGTCGCGCCGGGACGCAGCCGGGCGTACGGCCCCACCTCCGCCTTCGCGCCGATCGTCGCGCCCTCGATATGGCTGAACGCGTGGATGACGACGCCGTCGGCGACGGTGACGCCGGGGCCGAAGACGACGTTCGGCTCGATCACCACGTCGCGGCCGACGACGGTATCGTGACTGAACCACACCGTCTCGGACGCGATCAACGTCGCGCCGTCGGCCATCGCTCGCGCGCGCCGCGCCGCCTGCCAGCCCGCCTCGACCGCCGCCAGCTCGCCACGGCTGTTGATGCCGGCGACCTCGTCCTCACCCGTCTCGATACACACCGCGCGGCCGCCGCCGGCAATCGTCAGCGTCACCACGTCGGGAAGGTAATATTCGCCCGCCGCATTGTCGTTGCCGACCGACTCGAGCAGCCGCCACAGGTCGCGCGTGCGCACCGCGGTGACGCCCGAATTGCACAATTCGACCGCGCGCTCGGCGGGGCTGGCGTCCTTATATTCCACCATCTTGCGGATCGTGCCGTCGCTTGCCGCGATGATCCGGCCATAGGCGCGCGCATCGGCGGGCCGGAAGCCGAGCACCGCGACGGTCGGCGCATCAGGGGCCTCGAGCCGCGCTGCAAGCCGCGCGACGGTGTCGCTGCCGAGCAGCGGCGTGTCGCCGAAACAGACGATCGCGATGCCGTCGAAACCGGCGAGCGCGGCCTTGGCCTGCAAGGCGGCATGCGCGGTGCCGAGCTGCTCGCGCTGCCACGCGATCTCGACCCCGGTCGCCGCCACCGCCGATTCAACCTGCTCGCCCGAGGCGCCGACCACGACGACGCGGCGCGTCGCGCCGGCGCGGTTGAGGCTGTCGATCAGGTGGAGCAGCATCGGCCGCCCGGCAATGGGATGCAGCACCTTGTGCAGATCGGACTTCATCCGCGTGCCCTTGCCCGCGGCGAGGATGATGACGGCGAGAGATGTGGTCATGCCGTCCGACTGCCACGGAAGGCTTGCCAATTCCATACCGACGCGCCACCGGCGCACGGATATGACGTCGAATTCACCGCCCCGCCCGTCGCCCGACGCCCCGTTCGACATCGTCGGCTTCGACCTCGACGGGACGCTGCTCGACACCAGCGGCGATCTCGCCGCGGCGGTCAACCATGCGCTCGCCTCGGTCGGGCGGGCGCCGCTCAGCGTCGCGCAGGTCAAGCCGATGATCGGCGGCGGCGCGCGTCGCATGCTGGCGCAGGGGATGGCGGCGACCGGCGGCTGCGACGAGGCGACGCTCGACGTGCTGCATCGGCGCCTGCTCGACCATTACGAGGCGCATATCGCCGATCTGACGCAGCCCTATCCCGGGGTGCTCGACGCGCTCGATACGCTCGCCGCGCAGGGCGCACGGCTGGCGGTGGTGACCAACAAGCTGGAGGGGCTGGCCCGCAAGCTGCTCGGCGCGCTCGATCTCACCGGCCGCTTCGCATGCATCATCGGCGGCGACACGATGGGACCGGGCAATGCCAAGCCCAGCCCGAAGCCGATCTACGAGATGCTCGCGCGCTGCGGCGGCGGCACCGCGGCGTTCGTCGGCGATTCGATCTTTGACATCGACGCGGGCAAGGCGGCGGGCCTGCCGACGATCGCCTGTTCGTTCGGCTTCCTGATGCAGCCGGTGGCCGAGCTTGGCGCGGATGCGGTGATCGATGGCTATGACGAACTGATCCCGACGCTGGAGCGGCTGGCGCGGTAAGACGACTCAGCTCCGCCGCCACTTTGCCCAGAGGTGCCGCGCCAGCATCGCCGGCGGCATGCGCAGCCAGTGCGAACGGACGTAGAAGGCCAGCCGCGTCGCCGGGCGGATCGGCCGCCCCCAATCATCGCGCGCCAGCAGCCGGCGCAGGTAGAGCGCGTCGCCCCGCGCCAGCGTGCGATAGGCCGGGTCGACCGGCGTCGCGAACAACCGGTGCGTGAGACGCAGCGCCCTCGCGATCTCGCGCGACAGGCCGTGCTCCGCCGCCCGTGCGCGTGCGCCATCACTGCCGTGATCGTCGATCAGGCAGTGGATGTCCCACAGGTTGCGCAGGCCCCCCGCAAGGTCGCCGTCGGCGAACAGATGCGCGGCGGCATGGACCAGCATGTCGTCGGGCGACAGCACGGCAAGGCCGGTGCCGAGCGGCTGCGCCTGCGCCAGTAGCGCCGCCGCATCGGGCGTGATCCGCGCGGTGAGCGGCAGGATGGTATGATGCACGTCGATCATCCGGTCGCGGTCGCGATGGATCAGCGGCGGCAGCTCGTGCATCCAGCGGCGGTAATAAGCGTCGTCATAGGGATCGGGCTTGACCCATTCCCACCCCGCCGCGAGCAGCGCCGCCTCGACCGCGTCGAGCGACCCGCGCGGCACGAGGATGTCGAGGTCGCCGATCGAGCGGCCGCGCCCGGCGAGCAGCCCGGCGGCGACGAACGCCGTCCCCTTGAGCAGCACGACCGCACAGCCCAGCGGCGCGAGCGCGCGCCGCGCCATCTCCGCCTCCCACAAGGCAGCGCGGCGGCCGTTTTCGGCGGCGGCGCGGGCATCGGCGAGCAGCAGCGCGACATCCTCGGGCAGCGGCAGGCCATCGAGCCGATAGGCGAGCGTGCCGAGCAATTGCTCCGCGCGCGCCGTCGTGACGAGGCCGATCCAGTCGGTGTCGAGCGCCAGCGACTGCGGGTCGGCGAGCGCGCGCGCGAGGATCAGAGCGTCCGCCACACCGCCTCCACCTGCGCGATCGCCGCGGCGCCGTCGGGATAGTCGATCGCATGCGCCGGCGTCGTGCGCACCAATCGGGTCAGTGCATCGAATCCCGCCTCGCCGAGCGCGACGTAATTGGTCGACGCCTGGGTCAACCGGACGAAGGATTCGGACGGCAGCACGCCGCGCGTCTCCGCCGCGAAGCCGTGGCGCGGGTAGAGCAGCATCGCGGGCGCGGCGGGCTCATCCATCGCGCCGACCGCGAGCGCGTCGGGCACCATATGGCGGATGTCGCCCTTGGGCGTGCCGGTGAGCAGGGGGCCGAGCTTGGCGTCGGGCCGCGCGGCGATGGCGGCGGCGATCGCCGCATTCTTGAGGCTGATGAGGCGGGGAAACGGGTGGACGAGCCCGGTCTCGGGATCGATCAGCGCGAATTCGTCGCTCATGAAGCGCCAGCCGCGCGCCGCCAGCAGCGTCGCCAGCGTCGACTTGCCCGCCCCCGATTCGCCGGTGAGCAGCAGCGCCTGCCCGTCGCGCTCGACGCAGGCGGCATGAAGCAGCAGATAGCGGCGCCCGCCCAGCGCCAGTTGCAGGTTCATCGCCATTTCGGCGGCGAGCAACCCCTGCACGAGCGGCAGCGGTGCCGCCTCGGGCAGCATATAGTCGCCGGCGATGCGGATCGACGGCCGCAGCCAGCGCCGCCACCAATGCGTCGCCTCCAGCCGCACGGTGAAATCGGGCAAATTGGGCGAGGGATAATAACGGTAGAGCTCGCGCAACGCATCGATGGGCGCGCGCCAGTCGCTGCCGACGCGAAAGCCGATCGGCCCGATCCGCACGGTGAAGACGTGCCTCATAGCGCCTCGACCAGCCCCGCCGCGACCAGTTCGTCGAGCCGGGCCGCGAGCGCGTCGCGGCTGGCGTCGCCGAGGTCGTAGCGCTCACCGAGGCGGAGCAGCAGCGTCTCGAGGTCGAGCGTCGTGTCGGCGAGCAGCGCGAGGATCTCGGGCGCGGGGCTGACCAGCAGATGGGTGATCCCGGACGAGCGATGGAAGACGGCGGTGAAGGCGTCGAGTTCGGCGGTCAGCAGCGCCGCGTCGGCCGGGGCGCGATAGCGCAAGGCGTCAGCCGCGCGGCATCTGCAACGAGGCGAAGCAGGTGAAGCCCCCCTGCCCGCGCTGCAGCCTGCGGATATAGCTCACATAGGCGCGGTTGCTCTCGTAGGTCGTGCCGGGCAGTTGCGCGCCGGCGAGCGCGCGCTTGACCTCTTCGCCCTTGAACGGGCGCGAGGCGGGGGGAAATGCGCCCTTGGTACCGGGGGCGACGACGTTGCCGGCCGGATCGATGAAGCGGCCCGCCCGCCCCAGATCGGGCACCGGGATCTCGCAGGTCATCACCGAACCCGCCGTCTGCGCGAGCGCCGGCCGGATCGACACCACGGCCCCGGCGGTCACCGCGCCGAGCATCAACACGCGGCGCCGGCTGGCCACGGCGGCATCGTCCGGCTCCGCCGGTCCCGCCTGCGCTGGATTGTAGCCGTCGACCGGCGTCTCGTCACTCATGGCACCCCTGCTACCGCCACTGCCTTTCACATTCGCTAACCACTGGCAAGCGCAGGAAATGTGCGGTGGTGGGACGGAGGGGAAATTTCGGTGTGTCAGTCGGCGTCGATGAAGTCGCCGGGCTCCCGTCCATCACGGTTTCGCCGCGCCACCTCCCCTTGGCGGGGGAGGGCTATGGCAGATGGGCGCAATCTGGTTCCTTCGTGTTCCCAACCCACCCCGTCACCCCGGACGTGTTCCGGGGTCCACTCTGCGGCGGGGAGCAAGGCTTGAGCCTCCTGCCGTTCCCTTGCGGCCCGGTGGACCCCGGAACCAGTCCGGGGTGACGGAGCTGATGAGGAAACGGATCGATCCTCATGAACCGCAGCCATATGCGATTGCCCTGCCTGGCGGGGACCGCTCTGCATCAACCGAGTAGTGGAGGGGGCGGGAGCCCGGCCGCTCGATCCCGCGGCTCGGAAGCGACATCCCCCCTCCCCGCCGCCGCCAAGCTCGGCTAGCCACGCGTCATGGCTTCCCGATTCGTCCACCGGCTCAGCGGCGCGCTAGGGATCGCCTTCGGCACCGGCGCGGGCGTGTTCCTCGTCGACGGGCGGCCGGACGGCGCCGCGATCGCCTTCGTCGGCGCGGTGGCGGCATCGCTGGCAGCGATGGGCCGCGGCGACCAGGGTATCGCCGCGGCGCGTCATGCCGGACCGGACGCCAACGTGCTGCTCGGCGAGGTGCTCGACGTCATCGCCGAGCCGGTGCTGCTGGTCCGCGGCGGCGTCGTCACCTGTGCCAACACCACCGCGCGCGCCTTGCTCGGCCGCCATATCGTCGGCGAGGACGTGCGCGTCGCGATCCGCCACCCCGCCGCCGCCGACCGGCTGAGTTCCAGCGCGCCGCTGCCCGGCCGTCCGGTCGAGCTGGTCGGCCTCGGCAGCCCCGACCAGCGCTGGGAGATGCGTACCGGCGAAACCGCCGACGGCGCGCGCATCGTCCATCTGATCGATCAGTCGGGCAATTATGCCGCCGAGAAGATGCGCGTCGACTTCGTCGCCAACGCCAGCCACGAATTGCGCACGCCGCTCGCCTCGATCCTCGGCTTCATCGAGACGCTCAACGAGGAGGCGGGCGAGGACCCGGGGTTGCGACGCCGCTTCCTCGACGTGATGTTCGCCGAAGCGCGGCGGATGCAGCGGCTGGTCGAGGATCTGATCTCGCTCTCCCGGATCGAGGCGGAGAAATACCGGCTGCCCGGCGAGCGGCTGTCGCTGAGCGAATTGCTCGAGGACGTCGCCGCCGAGATCGCCGCCGCGCACAGTCCGCGCGCGCAGGACGTCGCCGTGACCATCGACCCCGACCTGCCCGAAGTGGTCGGCGACGAGGCGCAATTGTCGCAACTGCTGCACAATCTGATCGGCAATGCGATGAAATACGGCCGGGCGGGCACACCGGTGACGGTGGCGCTGGGGCTCGACCCGTCGAACCTGCTGCGCTTCACCGTCACCGACGAAGGCGAGGGCATCGCGCCGCAGCATATCCCGCGGCTGACCGAGCGTTTCTATCGCGTCGACCCCGGCCGCAGCCGCAGCGTCGGCGGCACCGGGCTCGGCCTCGCGATCGTCAAGCATATCGTCGAGCGGCATCGTGGCCGGCTCGACATCGTCAGCCGGGTGGGCGTCGGCACCAGCGTCACCGTCGCCTTGCCGCCGGCGGATGCACTGGCCGAAGCCGGTGTCATCAAAGGGTAACGTAACCGTCACACAGGCGGGTCGTGGCGGCGTCGAGTCGCTCGCGGGGACATGATGCGCGTTCGAACTCCTGGCCTGCTGCTGACGTGGGCGCTCTGCCTCACCGGCTGCCAGGATCAGGCGAACGGCGGCGGCGGCGGTGCACGCGACCAGATCACCGCGGTGGGATCGTCGACCGTCTATCCCTTCACGACGCTCGTCGCCGAGACGTTCGTCGCCAACCAGCCCGACGCCAAGGCGCCGGTGATCGAATCGACCGGCACCGGCGCGGGGATGCGGCTGTTCTGCGCCGGGCTCGGCGCGGCGCATCCCGACATCGAGGACGCCTCGCGGCGGATGAAGCGCAGCGAATATGCCGGCTGCCAGGCGAACGGCGTCGGGCCGATCATGGAGGTGCAGATCGGCATCGACGGCATCGCCTTTGCTGAGGCGCGCCGACCCGCGGGGAGCGGACCGGGCATGAGGCTGACCCCCGCCGATCTCTATCGTGCGCTCGCCGCGACGCCGGGCGGCGTGCGCAACGCCGCGCGGCTGTGGCGCGACGTCAATCCGGCGCTGCCGGCGACGCCGATCCAGGTCTATGGCCCGCCCGCGACCAGCGGTACCCGCGACGCGCTCGCCGAGCTGATCCTGACCCGCGGCTGCGAGGCGATCGATCCGCACGCCCGCACGCTCGCCCGCACCGATCCGGAGGCACACAAGATGCTGTGCACGCGGGTGCGCGAGGACGGCGTCTATGTCGATGCCGGCGAGAACGACAATCTGATCGTCCAGAAACTGTCGGCCAATCCCGACGCGATCGGCGTGTTCGGCTACAGCTATCTCGAACAGAACGCCGGCACGGTGGACGGCGTCGCGATAGACGGGGTCACGCCGAGCTATACGACGATCGCGGCCGGCGCCTATCCGGGATCGCGGCCCTTGTACCTCTACGTCAAGATCGCGCATCTCAAGGCGATCCCGGGGCTCAAGGCGTTCCTGCAAAGCTATACCCGCGCCTGGGGACCGGAGGGGCCGCTCGTCCGCCGCGGCCTGATCGCCGCGCCCCCGGCGGTGCGCGCGAGGGCGGCGGCGGTCGTCGCGCACGAGACGCCGCTCGATCCCGCGGATCTGCCGTCGTGATGCCGGTCACGCTTTTCCCACCGATGCCGTCACCCCGGACCCGTTCCGGGGTCGACACCGCGGCAAGGAGCGCCGTGCGAGCAGCGCAGTGCTCCTGCGAAAGCAGGAGCCCAGGGCCAAGCAAACCGACGTCTGGCGCTCGGGACTCCTGGGCTCCTGCTTTCGCAGGAGCACTGGGGGAGTCTTGCGAGTGTCCCGATCACGTCCGGGGTGATGGGATGGATATGGCGGGGTTCGCGGCATGAGCGCGCTTGCCGTCGCCATCGTCGTGTTCGGGCTCGCGCTGATCGGCTGGCTCGCCGCGCGGATGCGCGCGGCGACGTTCCGTACGCCGGGGCGCGCGCGCTTCACCGCCTTGCCCGTCCATTACGGCTATTTCGTCGGCATCTGCGCGCTCGTGCCGCCGCTCGTCTTCCTCGCGACGTGGAGCCTGACCGCACCCGCGCTGGTCACCGACGCGGTGCTCGCCACCCCCGCCGCCGCGGCGCTGCCGCCGCCCGGCTTCGAGCGCGCATCGATCCTGTCGGAAGCGCGCGAGCTCGGCGCCGGGCGCAGCTACGGCGCCTTCCACGACCTGTCGGCAAAGCTCGCCCCCGCCTATGCCGCCGCGCAGCACCGCTATGACTGGATCGCCACCGCGATCGCGCTGCTGCTCGCCTTCGCCGGCGGCGGCCTCGCCTTCACGCGGGTGCGCCCCGATTTCGCGGCGCGCACCCAGGTCGAGCGCGTCGTCATGCTGCTGCTGCTCGCCGCGTCGCTGATCGCGATCCTCACCACGATCGGCATCGTCGCGTCGTTGCTCTACGAATCGGCGCGCTTCTTCCGCATCGTGCCGATCGGCGAGTTCCTGTTCGGCACGCACTGGAGCCCGCAGGTGATCGACGCGCGCGATCCCGGCGCCAGTCTCGGCGCGGTGCCGCTGTTCTGGGGCACCTTCTTCATCGGCGCGGTGATCGCGATGGCGGTCGCCATCCCGTTCGGGCTGATGAGCGCGATCTACCTCACTCAATATGCGCATGCCCGCACGCGCGCCTGGCTGAAGCCGGTGCTCGAGATGCTCGCCGGCGTGCCGACCGTCGTCTACGGCTATTTCGCCGCGCTCACCGTCGCGCCGGCGGTGCGTGAACTGGGCGTCGCGCTCGGCGTCGCCAACGCCTCGTCGGAAAGCGCGCTGGCGGCGGGAGTGGTGATGGGGGTCATGATCATCCCCTTCGTCTCGTCGATGGCGGACGATTCGATCGCCGCCGTCCCCGCGTCGATGCGCGACGGCAGCCTCGCGATGGGCGCGACCCAGTCCGAGACGATCCGCCGCGTGATCCTGCCCGCCGCGCTGCCCGGCGTGGTCGGCGGCATCCTGCTCGCGGTCTCCCGGGCGATCGGCGAGACGATGATCGTCGTCATGGCGGCGAGCGGCGTCGCGACGCTCACCGCCAATCCCTTCGCCAGCACGACGACCGTCACCAAGCAGATCGTCGACCTGCTCACCGGCGAGGCGGAGTTCGACAGCGCCAAGACGCTCGCCGCCTTCGCGCTCGGCCTCACCCTGTTCGTCATCACGCTGGCGCTCAACATCGTCGCGCTGACCGTCGTCAAACGCTATCGGGAAGCCTATGAGTAAGTCGCGCCTGCCCACCGACTGGAAGGCGGCGTCTGTCCAGCGGCGCACGCGGCGGCGCTATGCCGCCGAGCGGCGCTTCCGGCTGATGGGGCTCGCCGCCGTGTGGCTGTCGGCGGGGTTCCTCGCCTTCCTGCTCGTCAGCATGGTGTCGGAGGGGCTGAGCGGCTTCCGCCAGACGCGCGTCGCGCTGCCGATCGATCTCGCCGCGGCCAGACTGGCGGTGACGCCGCAGCAGGTGCGCGGCCGCGGCGCCGATCTCGCGCTCGCCGGCGCCGGGCTGGAGGGCGCGGTCGACCGCGCCGCGACGCAGGCGTTCGGGCCGGGCGGCGCCGATCTGATCTCCGACGGCGCCTGGCTGGTGGTGCGCGACGCGATCGAGGCCGATCCGGCGCTGCTGCGCCGCCGCACCACGATCGCGGTGCCGGTGGCGAGCGCGATCGACGTCGCCGCCAAGCACGACGGCACCCCCGCCGCCGAGGCGATCGTGGCGAAGCTGAAGGCGCGCGGGGTCCTGACGACGGGCTGGAGCGCCGGCTTCCTCACCGCCGCCGATTCGACCGACCCGACCCGCGTCGGCATCTGGGGCGCGCTCAAGGGCTCGCTGCTGACGATGGCGGTGACGATCGCGCTCGCCTTCCCGATCGGCGTGCTCGCCGCGCTGTATCTCGAAGAATATGCGCCGCGGAACCGCTGGACCGACCTGATCGAGGTGTCGATCAACAATCTCGCCGCGGTGCCGTCGATCATCTTCGGCCTGCTCGGCCTCGCGGTGTTCCTCGGCACCTTCCACCTGCCGCGCTCGGCGCCGCTGGTCGGCGGACTGACGCTCGCGCTGATGACGATGCCGGTGATCGTCATCACCGGCCGCAACGCGATCAAGGCGGTGCCGCCGTCGATCCGCGACGCCGCGCTCGCGGTCGGCGCCTCGCCGGTACAGGTGGTGTTCGACCATGTCCTCCCCCTCGCGCTGCCCGGCATCCTCACCGGCACGATCATCGGCATGGCGCGCGCGCTCGGCGAGACCGCGCCGCTGCTGATGATCGGCATGCGCGCGTTCATCGCCGCGCCGCCGTCGCGGCTCACCGATCCGGCGACGGTGCTGCCGGTGCAGATCTTCCTGTGGTCCGACGATATCGACCGCGGCTTCGTCGAGAAGACCTCGGCGGCGATCATCGTGCTGCTCGTCGTGCTGCTCGCGATGAACGGGCTCGCCATCTACCTCCGCAACCGATTCGAGACCCGCTGGTGACACCGAAGATTTCCGCCCGTGACGTCAGCGTCTTCTATGGCGCCAAACAGGCGATCGACCATGTCTCGATCGACGTCGACCAGGACAATGTCCTCGCCTTCATCGGTCCCTCGGGCTGCGGCAAGTCGACCTTCCTGCGCACGCTCAACCGGATGAACGACACCGTCGCCGCGGCGCGGGTCAGCGGCGAGATCCTGCTCGACGGCGAGGACATCTACGCCAGCGGCATGGACGTCGTGCAGTTGCGCGCACGCGTCGGCATGGTGTTCCAGAAGCCCAACCCCTTCCCCAAGTCGATCTACGAGAATGTCGCCTACGGGCCGCGCATCCACGGCCTCGCCACCGCGCGCGCCGATCTCGACGCGTTGGTCGAGCAGTCGCTGCGCCGCGCCGGCCTGTGGGACGAGGTCAAAGATCGCCTGTCGGACAGCGGCACCGCGCTGTCGGGCGGCCAGCAGCAGCGCCTGTGCATCGCCCGCGCGATCGCGGTCGATCCCGAGGTGATCCTGATGGACGAGCCGTGCAGCGCGCTCGACCCGATCGCCACCGCCAAGATCGAGGAGCTGATCCACGAGCTGAAGGGCCGCTATGCGATCGTGATCGTCACGCACAACATGCAGCAGGCGGCGCGCGTCTCGCAGCAGACCGCCTTCTTCCACCTCGGCCAGCTCGTCGAGTTCGGCGCGACCAGCGACATCTTCACCAACCCGCGGGAGGAACGCACCCGCGATTACATCACCGGCCGCTACGGCTGAGGGGACGGACATGCCATTGGACCATACCGTCAAGGCGTTCGACGCCGATATCGGCCAGTTGCGGGGGATGATCTCGCAGATGGGTGGCCTCGCCGAGGATGCGATCGCGCAGGCGATGCAGGCGCTCGCCCGCCCCGACCCCGCGCTCGCCGCGCGGGTGCGCGCCGACGACAAGGCGATCGACGCGATCGAGGCGGAGGTCGAACGGCTCGCGGTGCGGATCATCGCGCTGCGCGCGCCGATGGCGGTCGACCTGCGCGAGGTCGTCGCCGCGCTCAAGATCGCCGCGGTGGTCGAACGGATCGGCGATTATGCCAAGAACATCGCCAAACGCGTGCCGATGATCGCCAATGCCAATGACGGCAGCGATCACCGGATCGAGCCGATCTCGCTGCTGCCGTCGATGGCGCGGATGGCGAGCGACATGGTGCGCCAGGCGCTCGACGCCTTCGCCGCGCGCGATCCCGAGGCGGCGCGGCGCGTCGTCGAGAGCGATGCCGCGCTCGACGATTTCTACGACAGCATCTTCCGCACCCTCGTCACCTACATGGTCGAGAATCCGCGCACGATCAGCCAGGTCGCGCACCTGCTGTTCGTCGCCAAGAACCTGGAGAGGATCGGCGACCACGCGACCAACGTCGCCGAAATGGTCTATTTCGCCGCAACCGGCACCCAGATGGCCGACCGCGACCGCGGCGGCCCGGACAAGGACATACGCTGATGGCCCGCGCCTCCATGCTGCTGGTCGAGGACGATGCCGCCCTCGCCGAACTGCTGATCTATCATTTCAAGCGCGAGGATTTCGACGTCGCGCACACCCCGGACGGCGAGGAGGCGCTGCTGCTCGCCAAGGAGAAGGCGCCCGACATCGTCCTGCTCGACTGGATGGTCGAGGGATTGAGCGGCATCGAGGTGTGCCGCCGCCTGCGCCGGATGACCGAGACGCAGAACGTGCCGATCATCATGCTGACGGCGCGCGGCGAGGAGGAGGACCGCATCCGCGGGCTCGAGACCGGCGCCGACGATTACGTCACCAAGCCCTTCTCGCCGCGCGAGCTGGTCGCGCGGGTGAGCGCGGTGCTGCGCCGCGTCCGCCCGGCGCTCGCCGGGGAGGCGCTGACCTATGACGACATCGAGATGGACACCGTCGGCCACAAGGTCCGCCGCTCGGGCGAGGTCGTGCCGTTGGGGCCGACCGAGTTCCGGCTGCTCAAGCATTTCCTCGAACATCCCGGCTGGGTGTTCAGCCGCGAGCGGCTGCTCGACGCGGTCTGGGGCCACGACAGCGACATCGAGAGCCGCACCGTCGACGTCCATATCCGCCGCCTGCGCAAGGCGATCAACATCGGCAACCGCCCGGACCTGATCCGCACCGTCCGATCGGCAGGCTATTCGCTCGATTCGGGCACCTGAAGCGGCGGGAGCGGCGTCGGGACTTAAGACTAAATGCCGTAGCGGTCGGTTAGGCTTGAGCGGCTTCCTCACCGATTCGTCACCCCAGACGCGTTCCGGGGTCCACTCTGCGGCGAGGAGGTCGGCTGGAGATGGAAGCGCCCGCTCGCGGCGCAGTGGACCCCGGAACAAGTCCGGGGTGACGAAGCATGCCCCGAAAGTGACGGGCTTGCGCGAGCGATCTTCTTCTCCATAGCCCGCGTCGCCCGAAATAGAATCGGACGCGAAACGATGGAGAAAAGTCCGCATTGGGACGTTGGGCGCAAGCGTTGACACGAAATGACGCATGAGATTCGATAGGAGATCCCGCGATGAAGCTCATTCTGCTGGCCGCCACGGCCCTGATTGCTGCCCCCGTCCTGGCGCAGACCACCCCGGCGCCGACCGACGCCCAGACGACCACGCCGGCTGATCCCGCCGCCGCCCCGGCCGATCCGGCCGCGGCACCCGCCGACCCTGCGGCCGCGCCGGCGCCCGCCGATCCCGCTGCCGCGCCCGCACCCACCCCGCAGGCGAGCACGCCCGCGCCGGCTTCGACCGGCGGCGCGACCCCGGCCGGCGGCTATGCCCCGAGCGGCTCGGCGATCAGCGGTGGTACGCCCGGTGCCAGCCTGCCGCCCGTGTTCCGCCCCGCGCCGAGCCCCGATCAGGCTTTCCCGGCGCCCGCGCCGCTCGCCAAATATCCGGTCTGCAAGAAGGGCCAGTACGATCAGTGCATCCAGCGCGGCGGCAAGAAGTAAGCCGGTGCCGCAGCCGGCATGACCGGTTGCCAGATGCCACTTAACGTTTAGGGAAAGGCGCTCCATCACTGCGAGGAGCGCCTTTTTCATGTCCCCCATCCGCTTCGACGGCCGCGTGGCCATCGTCACCGGCGCCGGCGGCGGCCTCGGTCGTCACTATGCGCTCGAACTCGCCCGGCGCGGCGCGCGCGTGGTGGTCAACGACCTCGGCGGGGCGCGGGACGGCACCGGTCACAGCGACGCCGCGCTCGCGGTGGTGGACGAGATTCGCGCCGCCGGCGGCGAGGCGATGTCCAACGGCGGCAACGTCGCCGATTACGAACAGATGGCCGATATGGTGGCACAGGCGAAGGCAGCATGGGGGGGCGTCCATATCCTCATCAACAACGCCGGCGTGCTGCGCGACAAGACCTTCGCCAAGATGGAGCCGGCGGATTTCGAATTCGTCGTCCGCGTCCATCTGCTCGGCTCCGCCTTCGCCACGAAGGCGTGCTGGGAGACGTTCCGCGAGCAGACGTACGGCCGCGTGCTGATGACATCGTCGTCGAGCGGCCTGTTCGGCAATTTCGGCCAGGCGAATTACGGCGCGGCGAAGCTCGGCCTCGCCGGTCTGACCAGGACGCTGGCGATCGAGGGCGCGAAGCACGACATCCGCGTCAACACGCTCGCGCCCACCGCCGGCACGCGGATGACCGAAGACCTGTTCCCCGCCGACGCCTTCCACGCCTTCGCTCCCGAAAAGGTCGCGCCGGGCGCGCTCTATCTGGTCAGCGAGGATGCGCCGACCAACGTCATCCTCGGCGCCGGCGCGGGCGCGTTCCAGGCCTCGTACGTGACGCTGACCCGCGGCGCGCTGCTCACCGGCGACGATCTGTCCCCCGAAGGCGTCGCCGCGCACTGGGCGGCGATCACCGACCGCACTGGCGAGACCGTACCCAAGACCGGTGCCGAACAGGCGATGACGATCGGCGCCCTGCTGCAGAGCGGATGAGCGAACCCGCGCAGTGCTCCTGCGAACGCAGGAGCCCAGAGCCGAGCAACACAACGTCTATGGCGTTCGGAACTCCTGGGCTCCTGCTTTCGCAGGAGCACTGGCCGATTTTGGCCGAAGGCTCGAACGCTGAAGAGAATTGCGTGTATTGAACATATAACACACGCCTGATACGTTCCACCTTCGCAACGAGGGGGGACGACCATTGTATAGCGAAAGCGACATAGACGCGGCGGTGACCGCCGGTGCGATCACGCCCGCAGCGGCGGCGGCGTTGCGCGCCCACGTCGCCGCGCGCCATGCGGCACCGGCGGTGGACGAAGAGCATTTCCGGCTGCTCACCGGCTTCAACGACATCTTCGTGTCGATCGCGCTGATCCTGCTGTTCGTCGCACTCGGCCAGATCGGCGAGTCGGTCGCGCGGCCGGCCGGGGGGCTATTGCTCGCCGCGGCATCCTGGGGACTGGCGGAATATTTCACCGCACGCCGCCGCATGGCGCTGCCCAGCATCCTGCTGCTGCTCACCTTCGTCGGCGGCATCGGCTGGGCGCTCGTCGGGGTGGCGATGACCGTGGCGCCGCACCTCGGCGATCGTGCCGCCGCGCTGGTCGCCGCGGGGGTCGCGGCGTGCATGGCGGCGGGCGCGTGGCTGCACTGGCGGCGCTTCATGGTGCCGATCACCGTCGCGGCGGGGGCGGCGGCGTTGATCGGCACGGCAATCGCGCTGGTACTCGCCGCCTTCCCCGATATCGAGGCGGCGAAATGGCCGTTGCTGCTCGTCGGCGGCATCATGGTCTTCGCCTTCGCGATGCGCTGGGACATGAGCGATACCGAACGCCGGACGCGCCGCGCCGACGTCGCCTTTTGGCTGCATCTCACGGCGGCGCCGATGATTGCGCATTCGATCTTCCAGATGCTCGGCGTGTTCCGCGGCGACATCGGAGCGGGCATGGCGATCGTGGTGCTGGCGCTCTACGTCGGCTTCGCCGCCATCGCGCTCGCGGTGGACCGCCGCGCGCTGCTGGTGTCGGGCCTCGCCTACGTGCTCGCGGCGCTCTACGCGCTGTTCCGCAGCGCCGGGGCGATCGAACTTGGCGCGGCGCTGACCGCCTTCGTGATCGGTTCGGCGTTGCTCAGCCTCTCGGCCTTCTGGCAACCGATGCGGCGCGCCCTGGTCAGCCGCTTGCCGGACGCATTGCGATGGCGCCTGCCGCCGGCCCTGACCGCCTGACGCGGCAGGGCACCGGGCGTCATTCCACCAGCTTCATCAGCCGGCGCTCGACGGGCGCCAGCACCGGCCCCAGTTCGTGGCCGCGCTTGAGCACCACGCCCTGTTCGCCGATCAGCGCCCACATGCCCTGCTTGCCGCGCAGGGCCGGGCGTTTCTCGATACGGAACTCGGGGCGCTCGGCGGCACGGCGGAAGGCGGCGAAGACCGCGGCGTCCTTGCCGAGCTCCAGCGCATAATCCTTCCAATGGCCCGCCGCGACCATCCGGCCGTAGAGATCGAGGATGCGGTTGAGTTCGAGGCGTTCGAAGCCGACTTGCGACGGCTTGCCGGCGTGCGGAAACGGCGTGACGATACCCATCAGGCGCGATCACGCTCCGCTTCGGGCATTTGTTCCCCCAGCAGCGCATCGAGCCGCTTGCGCATCGATTCCAGCTCGCAACGCATGATCTCCATCTTCTGAGTCGCCGGATCGAACATCTCGCTGCACGGCGTGCCATAAGGGACGAACCGCGCCAGCGTCGCCGCCGCGCCGCCCTCGACCATCGTCGCGCGCGCGGGAATGCCGACCATCACCGCACCTTCCGGCACGTCGCGCGTCACCACCGCATTGGCGCCGACGCGCGCGCGAGGGCCGACGAGGATCGGGCCGAGCACCTGCGCCCCCGACCCGATGATCACGCCATCGGCCAGGGTCGGGTGGCGCTTGCCGGCGACGCCATTGTCGGGACTGGTCCCGCCCAGCGTCACGCATTGGTAGATGGTGACGTCGTCGCCGATCTCCGCGGTCTCGCCGATGACGACGAAACCGTGATCGATGAAGAAGTTGCGGCCGATGCTCGCGCCCGGATGGATATCGATCGCAGTCCAGGCGCGGGCGATGTGATTGACCAGCCGGGCGAGGAAGAACAGCCGCCGCCGGTACAAGGCGTGCGCGATACGATGCAGCCCGACCGCCCAGACGCCGGGATAGAGCAGGATCTCGGCGCGCGAATGCGGAGCCGGATCGCGCGCCTTGATCGAATCCAGATAGGCGGCCAAGCGTCCGAACATGCGCCAACGTCTCCCGAGCAGATACGCGAATGTAGCCACTCGCCGGGCAAATTGCCATGCCCGGCCCGCGCCGCTTGGGTGCGACAAAGCCCAGCTTTGTTGTAGGATTTGACGCGGCCGTGCACGATGAGAGCGATAGCGGGTGGTTTCGAACCCGACATTTTCGCGGAGAGACGATTGCCGATGCCTGATTTCCTTACCGCCATCGATTGGACCCAGGTGCTGCCGTTCGTCGCGATCGGCTTCGCCGCACAGGTGGTCGACGGCGCGCTCGGCATGGCATTCGGGGTGATCAACTCGACGCTGCTGGTGACGGTGATGGGCGTGCCGCCCGCGGTCGCCTCCGCCAGCGTCCATGCGGTCGAGACCTTCACCACCGCCGCCTCCGGGATCAGCCACATCGCGCATCGCAACGTCGACTGGAAGCTGTTCCGCCGGCTGGTGATTCCTGGCGTGATCGGCGCGGCGCTCGGCGCGACCCTGCTCAGCAACGTCGATGCCTCGGTCGCCAAGCCGTTCGTGATGGCCTATCTCGCCTGCATCGGCCTCTATCTGCTGTTCCGCGCGGTGAAGGGCCGGATCGAGCCGCGCACGCCCAAGGTGATCGCGCCGCTCGGCCTCGTCGGCGGCTTCCTCGATGCGGCGGGCGGCGGCGGCTGGGGGCCGGTCGTCACCTCCAATCTGCTGATCCAGGGCGCGACCCCGCGCCATACGATCGGCACGGTCAACACCGCCGAATTCTTCCTGACCGCGACCGCCTCGATCACCTTCTTCATCGCGCTGGGCTGGTCGGCGTTCACGCTGCACACGCTCGGCATCCTGATCGGCGGCCTCGTCGCCGCGCCGCTCGGCGGCATCCTCGCCAAGCGCGTGCCGACTCGCGGGCTGATGGCGATGGTCGGCGTGCTGCTGACGCTGACCAGCGCCTGGTCGATCTACGCCGCACTCGCGAAATAAATCTGCCGCAGACGCAGCATGGGCAAATCCGCACAAACACGTGGCTTTTGCCCTGTGATCGCCCGCTTCGATCACAGGATGCGAACAGATTGATTTTGCACTGCGGCATGAGCACCTATATCCGGTCCACGTCATTCAACCGGAGACCCGACATGGCCCTCATCGGCAGCAAACTGAAGCCGTTCACCACCCAGGCCTATAAGGAAGGCAAGTTCGTCAGCGTCAGCGACAGCGACGTGCTCGGCAAGTGGGCGGTCTTCTTCTTCTATCCCGCCGATTTCACCTTCGTCTGTCCGACCGAGCTGGAGGACCTCGCCGACATCTATCCGACGCTACAGAAGATGGGCGTCGAGGTGTACAGCGTGTCGACCGATACGCACTTCAGCCACAAGGCGTGGCACGACAGCTCGCCGGCGATCGGCAAGATCAACTATTTCATGCTGGGCGACCAGAACCACAGCATCAGCACCAATTTCGAGATCCTGCGCGAAGGCCAGGGCCTCGCCGATCGCGGCACCTTCGTGGTCGATCCCGAGGGCGTGATCCAGCTCATCGAAGTGACCTCGGAAGGCGTCGGCCGCAATGCCGCCGAACTGCTCCGCAAGATCAAGGCCGCGCAATATATCGCTGCGCACCCGGGCGAAGTCTGCCCGGCGAAGTGGGAAGAGGGCGAGGAAACGCTCGCCCCCAGCCTCGACCTCGTCGGCAAGATCTAAGCGAATCCCTGCCTCTCCCCGTGGCAGGTGATCGCGGCCCGGGGTGGTTCCCTCCGCCCCGGGCCGCTTGTTTTTGAAGACGCCAATTTTTCGGAGTGCCCCCATGCTCGACGCCAATCTGACGCAGCAGCTGAAGGCCTATCTGGTCAACATCCGCGAGCCCATCGAACTGGTCGCCAGCTTGGGCGACGACGCCAAGTCGCAGCAGATGCGCGAGCTGATCGACGAGATCGCCGCACTGTCCGACAAGATCACCACCGCGACCGGCGACGATGCGCGCCGCCCCAGCTTCCTGATCCGCCGTACCGGCACCGATATCGGCGTGCGCTTCGCCGGCCTGCCGATGGGGCATGAATTCACCTCGCTTGTGCTGGCGCTGCTCCAGGTCGGCGGTCATCCGTCGAAGGCGGCGCAGGACCTGCTCGATCAGGTCCGCAGCCTCGACGGTGACTATCGGTTCGAGACCTATTTCTCGCTGTCCTGCGCCAATTGCCCCGACGTGGTGCAGGCGCTCAACCTGATGGCGGTGCTCAATCCGCGCGTGACGCATACCGCGATCGACGGCGCGCTGTTCCAGGACGAGGTCGCCAGCCGCAAGGTGATGGCGGTGCCGACGGTCTTCCTCAACGGCGAGGTGTTCGGCCAGGGCCGGATGGAGCTGGAGCAGATCGTCGCCAAGCTCGACACCGGCGCCTCGGCGCGGGCCGCGGCGTCGATCGCCGCCAAGGATGCGTTCGACGTGCTCGTCGTCGGCGGCGGCCCCGCCGGTGCCGCGGCGGCGATCTACACCGCGCGCAAGGGCATCCGCACCGGCATCCTCGCCGAGCGGTTCGGCGGTCAGGTCGCCGACACTATGGCGATCGAGAATCTCGTCTCGGTGCCGCATACCGAGGGGCCGAAGCTGGTCGCCGATCTCGAACGCCACGTCCGCGAATATGACGTCGACATCATGAACCTGCAGCGCGCCGAAAAGCTGATCCCGGCGCCCGAGGGCGGCCTGCACGAGCTGGTGCTGGAGAATGGCGCATCGCTCAAAGCGCGCACCATCATCCTGTCGACCGGCGCGCGCTGGCGGCAGATGAACGTGCCGGGCGAGGATGCCTATAAGAACAAGGGCGTTGCCTATTGCCCGCATTGCGACGGTCCGCTGTTCAAGGGCAAGCGCGTCGCGGTGATCGGCGGCGGCAATTCGGGCGTCGAGGCGGCGATCGACCTCGCCGGGCTGGTCGCGCACGTCACGCTCATCGAGTACGACACCGACCTGCGCGCCGATGCCGTGCTCCAGCGCAAGCTCGCCAGCCTGAGCAACGTCACGATCATCACCGCGGCGCTGACCACCGAAGTGCATGGAGACGGCGACAAGGTGACCGCGCTCTCCTATCGCGATCGCACCCACGGGACGATGCACCGCGTCGAGCTGGAGGGGATCTTCGTGCAGATCGGATTGGTGCCGAACACCGAATGGCTGGCCGGATCGATCGCGCTGTCCCCGCGTGGCGAGATCGAGGTCGACGACCGCGGCCACACGTCGCAGCCGGGCATCTTCGCCGCGGGCGATGCGACCACCGTGCCGTTCAAGCAGATCGTGATCGCGATGGGCGCCGGCTCGACCGCCGCGCTGGCGGCGTTCGACCACCTCATCCGCCTGCCCGCGGAAGAAACGCACGACTGGGAAGAAGCGGCGGAATAAGGGACCAAATTCCTCCCTCGCTTTAGCGGGGGAGGGGGACCGCCGGCGTAGCCGGTGGTGGAGGGGGCGTTTCCGCACACGGCAAACTTACCGTATCCTCCCCCTCCGTCAGGCCTTCGGCCTGCCACCTCCCCCTGGCGGGGGAGGACTTAGGGGGTAGCGCCCTCCTCTCGCGCTCCCTATCTGCCGACCCCATGGCAGCGACCTACCTCCCGACGCTGAAGCAGCTTCAATATCTCGTTGCGCTGAAGGACGCGGGCCATTTTGGCCGTGCCGCCGACGCCTGTTTCGTCACCCAGTCCACCCTCTCCGCCGGCCTGCGCGAGCTCGAGACGCTGATCGGCGTGACCCTGGTCGAGCGCACCCGCCGCGTCGTCCGCTTCACGCCGCTGGGCGACCGGATCGCCGACAAGGCACGCCGCGTGCTGCGCGAGGCGGAGGAGCTGGGCGATATCGCCCGCGCCGCCGGCCGGCCGTTGTCGGGCGAGATGCGGATGAGCGTCATCCCGACGATCGCGCCGTTCATGCTGCCGCATATCCTGCCGCGGCTGCGCCGCGACTATCCCGATCTCAAGCTGTTCCTGCGCGAGGAGCCCTCGGGCGCCGCCTGCGAGGGACTGCACAACGGCCGCACCGATTGCGTGCTGCTCGCTTTGCCCTTCGCCTGCGGCGACGTCGCCTCGCACCCGTTGTTCGACGACCGCTTGTTCGTCGCCTATCAGCCGCAGGACATGCCGAGCGACCCGCCGACTATCCCGGCGTCGCTGATCGACGAGACGCGGCTGCTGCTGCTCGAGGACGGCCATTGCCTCAAGGATCATGCGCTCTCGGCGTGCAACCGCCCGGAATTGCGCGCCGAGGCGACGATGCTCGGCACCTCGCTGCATACGATCGTGCAGATGGTCGACAACGGCCTCGGCATGACGATGCTGCCCGAGATGGCGCTGAAGGCCGGCATCCTCGACCATACCGATATCGTCGCGCGGCCGCTCGACGCCGACAATGCGGTGCGGCGGATCGCGCTGGTCTGGCGCCGCGCCTCGCCACGCGAAAAGGACTTCCAGTTGCTCGCCGAGGCGCTCGCCGAAGCGCGGTAATCCACAGGAGCCGATGTGATCCGATCCCAGACCCACGCGCGGCGTATCGCCGCGCTGCTTCTCGCCGCCGGCCTCGCCGGTTGCGTGCCGCCCGCGGCCGCGCCGGTCAGCGCGCCGCCGCCGCCGCCGGCCGCCGCCGCACCGGTGGCGGTCGACCCGTCGCACATCGAGTCCGACGCGATGATCGCCACCTCGATCGCGGCGACGCCGGGGCTGAACACGCTGGCGGCGGAGCTTCGCACCGCCGAACTCGACGCGTTGCTCGCCGGCAACGGCCCCTATACCCTGTTCGCGCCCACCGACACGGCGTTCACCCGGCTCGCGCCGGGGATCGCCGGCGATCTGCTCGCCCCCGAGAACCGCGCGGCGCTGGTCGCGTTGCTGCGCTATCATATCGTGCCGGGGACGATGACCACCGAACAGCTCACCCAGCGCATCCGGGCGGGCGGCGGCCGCACGGTGCTGACGACGCTCGGCGGCCAGCCGATCACCGCGACGCTGACCGGCGACGTCATCACGCTGACCAGCGTGACCGGGAACCGCAGCTACGTCGAGGCGGCCGACGTCGCGCAGGCGAACGGCGTGATCCACGTGGTCAATGGCGTGCTGGTACCGAATTTGCCGCAATAAGGAACCAGCGCCCCTACCAACCCCGTTCGTGCTGAGCTTGTCGAAGCACCTTGAGACTCACCTGCCCTTCGACGGGCTCAGGACAAACGGTAGCTGTTGTCTTGGCAGCCGGCGCGCAGGCTCCTGCCTCGCCAATCCTATTCGTCGCTGGTCTGTGCCTTACTAACCCCGTTGGTGCTGAGCTTGTCGAAGCACCTTGAGACTCACTGCCCTTCGACAGGCTCAGGGCAAACGGCAAAGATGGGACGTGAGCAAGTAGGATCGCCCTACCCCTCCCACCGCTTCGCCGCCTCCGCATCCGTCTCCCGTGCCTCGACCCAGCGCGACTCCCCCCCACGCGTCTCGCGCTTCCAGAACGGCGCATCGGTCTTGAGCCGGTCGATCAGATAGGCGCACGCCTCCAGCGCCGCGGCGCGATGCGCCGACGAGGCCGCGACGAAGACGATCCGCGTCCCCGGCGTCATCGGCCCGACGCGATGCACGATCGTCGCCCCGCCAAGCGCCCAGCGCTCCACCGCCCCGGCGGCGACCCGGAACAGCGCCGCCTCGGTGGCGCCGGGATAATGTTCCAGCTCCAGCGTTCCCACGCCCCCCGCTTCGTCCGCGTCGGCGCGGACCAGCCCGGTGAAGGTCGCGACCGCGCCGGTCCCGGCCGTCGCCTCGGCGAGCGCCATTTCGGCGGCGATGTCGATCGCCTCGGGCGTGACGACGATGCGGATCATCCGCCGGTCACCGGCGGGAACAGCGCCACCTCGCGCGCGCCGAGGATCGTCGCGTCCATCGTCACGAAGGCCTGATCCACCGCCGCGCGCAGCCGCCCGCGATCGGCCAGCGCCTCGGCGCTGACCTCGTCGCGCGCCGCCAGCCAGTCGACCAGCGCCGCCACCGTCGTCACCGCGGCGGGCGCCTCGACCATTTCCTGCGACCGGCCCATGCGCTCGCGCACCCAGGCGAAATAGAGCATCTCGAGTCGCATCGCTCAGTCCATATGCTTCAGGCCGACGCGCAGATAATCCCAGCCCGTCACCAGCGTCAGCGCCGCCGCCGCCCACAGGCAGCCGAGCCCGGTCACCTTGATCCACGCCTGCGCCGGCAGCGCCCCGGCGAGGATCAGCGCGCCGAACGCGACGAGCTGCAGCGTCGTCTTCCACTTGGCGAGCTTCGACACCGGCAGCGACACCTGCAGGCCGGCGAGGAATTCGCGCAGCCCCGACACCGCGATCTCGCGCAGCAGGATGATCAGCGCGGCGATCAGGTGGACGCCGGTGATGAGCGCGCTGTCGTCGTGCCGCGTGCCGACGAGCATCAGGATCACCGCGGCGACCATGATCTTGTCGGCGATCGGATCGAGGAACACGCCGAGCTTTGACACCGCCCCCTGCGCGCGGGCGAGATAGCCGTCGAAATAATCGGTGATCCCCATCAGGCAGTAGAGCGCGAAGGCGATCCCGAATCCCGCCTCCCACCGCGGCCACCACAGGAAGGCGACGAGCAACGGCACCGCGACGATCCGCGACAGCGTCAGGAGGTTGGGCAAGGTCAGCATCGCCGTCTTCCTACTCCGCCGGGGGAGCGGGCGGAACCCCAAGCTTCCTCTCCCTGCAAGCGAGGCGAGGCTATCGCATTGGCGCGGCGGTGTGACCCGGTCGTGTCCCACCCCCACGCCGTCACCCCGGCCCTGCGCCGGGGTCCCGCTGCTTCGGACGGTGCGGAAAAGCGGGATGCCGGATCAAGTCCGGCATGACGGAAAATACAGGTGCCGTTGCTACACCCCGACCGGTCATATGTAGCGGCGCCGGCGAGGGAGGGGCGATGCCGCCCGCACCTTCCCCGTTGGCGCGCCCTGCGCAAACGGCTATGCCGGTCACAATACCGCCACGATCAAAGGCCGTTACTCGCATGCTGAATGCCATGGGGTTGCTGAAGCAGCGCCGCTTCCTGCCCCTCTTCACCACCCAGTTCCTCGGCGCCTTCAACGACAATCTGTTCAAGACGTCGATGGTGCTGTTCGCGACCTATGCGATCTTCAACGATCCGCACTTGGAGACGAACTTCAACGCGCTGGCGACGGGTATCGCGATCCTGCCCTTCTTCCTGTTCTCGGCGCTCGCCGGACAATTGGCGGACAGCCACGACAAGGCGCGGATCATCCGCATCGTCAAGACCGCCGAGATCGGCATCATGCTGCTCGGCGCCGCCGGGCTGATGGTCGCGCGCGCCGGCCTGCCGACGCTCGGCGTTGCGCTGATGCTCGGCGCGGTGCTGTTCCTCGGCGTCCATTCGACCTTCTTCGGGCCGATCAAATACGCGATCCTGCCCCAGCATCTGAAAGCGCACGACGTGCTCGGCGGCACCGGGCTGGTCGAGGCGGGGACCTATCTCGCGATCCTGCTCGGCACGATCGTCGCCGGCTACGTCCCGATCGAGGGCGCGGCGATCCTCGTCCTCGTCGTTGCGGCGATCGGCTGGTTTGCCGCGCGCCAGATCCCGCCGGCGCCGCGCGAGGGGCCGCGGCTCAAGCTCAACTACAATCCGTTTACCGCCTCGTGGCGACTGATCCGTACGACGATGCACATCCCGCGGCTGTTCCTCGCGATCTGCGCGATCAGCTTCTTCTGGACGATCGGTGCGGTGCTGATCATCATCTTCCCGCCGCTGGTGAAGAACGTGCTCACCGCCGACAAGATGGTGGCGAGCGGCGCGATCGCGGTCTTCTCGGTCGGCGTCGCGATCGGCTCGGTGGTCATCAACACGATGCTCAAGGGGCGGATCAGCGCGCGTTACTCGCCGCTGTCGGTGATCGCGATGGGCGGCTTCGTCGTCGTCTTCTCGGTCCTGTGCCGCACCTGGATCCCGGCGGCGCCGGGCCAATATTACGACTGGACGCAATTCGTCGCCCAGCCGCGCGCCATCCCGATCATGCTGAGCCTGCTGGCGATCGCCACCACCGGCGGCATGTTCGTCGTGCCGCTCTACGCCTTCCTCACCACCACGGTGGAGAAGGACCAGACCGCGCGTACCGTCGCGGCGAACAACGTCGTCAATTCGGGCGCGATGACCTTGGGGTCGATCGCCGCGATCGGCATCAACATCGCCGGCGTCCAGCCGGTCGACATGCTGTTTCTCGTCGCCGCGATGTGCCTGATCTCGGCCTGGATCGCGCAGCGGCTGCACCGCGCCTGCGACTGATCCGGCGCTAGAACAGGAACGTGTAGAAGCAGGTGAAGAAGGCGGCGAAGCTGAGCAGGAACAGCTTCCAGTCCGCGTCGTCGCTCTTCCTCACGTCGGGCAGCACCGGCGGCGGCAGCGTCCGCCGGAACGGGTGACGGGCCGATTCATTGGTGAGGACGAGGCGTCTGGTCATGATGAGGATGTTAACGCCTCGTTTACGATATCGACCAGCGCGAAAGGTGGTTAAACCTGACCTGTCCACGGATGGGACGTTAACGATGAGGACCGCGTCATGAGTGTCGCCTTCCGCCGCGAGAGCGACGAGGAGCATCTGGAGCCCAAGTTCGAGCTGCCCATCCCGAGTGCGCCCAATCTCGTCACCGCCGCGGGCAAGCGGCTGATCGAGGAGCGGATCGCCACGCTGGAGGCGGCGATCGCCGCCGCCGATGCGCCGGCGGTCGACGCGCTGCGCCGCGACCTGCGCTATTGGCAGACGCGCCGCACCACCGCGGTGCCCACCGCCGCGCCGGCGGACGGCAGCGCCGGCTTCGGCACGCGGGTGACGATCCGCCTCGCGGGCAAGACCCGGACGATCGCGATCGTCGGCGACGACGAGGCCGACCCGCCTGCCGACCGGCTCGCCTATGGCGCCCCGCTGGCGCATGCGCTGATCGGCGCCGAGCCCGACGACGTGCTCGCCTTCAACGGTCGCGACGCGGCGATCGAGGTGCTCGCGGTCGAACCGATCGATCCGCGGGAGGACTAGCCGGGCTACGGGACCGGGGGGATCCCGTAGCGCGACCGTCGGGCACCGGGGAGCGCCCGGACGTCGATGGGTCGAGTGTGGGAGAGAACGCCACCGACGCGCGCTTCGCTAGCCACGCCATATTGCCGCGATATTTCCGCTTTGGACCGGTCGAGACATCCGCAGGCAATGCGCCGGCATGATGACACCCGGCGAAGGAGCCCAGCCCATGCCGGCATCGCCGATGATCGCCACCTGCCTTGCGACCCGCCACCGGCCCGGCCGCAAACAGAGCGAAATCGGCGGCGTCCGTCGCGCGCGCTGCGTCTGCTGCGGCATGCAGTTGATGCGCACCGCGATCAGCCGCCGCTGGATCATCGCCGACCAATTGGGCTGACGGCGCGGGCGGCAGAGACCTGCCCCTACACCGGCAACGTCACCCGCGCGATCGCGCCGCCGTCGGGATGGTTGGCGATCGTCGCGTCGCCGCCGTGCGCGCGCGCGACGCCGCGCACGCTGCTCAGCCCCAGCCCGATCCCGCCGGTATCGCGGTTGCGCGACCGCTCGCCGCGGAAGAAGGGCTCGAACAGGCGATGCAGATCCTCGGGCGCGATGCCGGGACCATGGTCGCGCACCTCGATCAGCGCATGGCCGTCGATCCGGCCCAGCATCACCTCGGCATCGCCGCCATATTTGAGCGCATTGCCGACCAGATTGGCGATCAGCGATTTCAGCCCCGCCGCATCGCCCTCGATCACCAGCGGCTCGCCGTCGTGGAGCGTCACCGGCTCGCCGCGATCCTCCAGTTCGTCGGTGACGCTCTCGACCAGCGAGCGCAGGTCGAGCCGGCGCCGCTCGCCGATCTGGTTGCCGTCGCGGAAGAAGCCGAGCGCCGCCTGGATCATCGCCTGCATGTCGCGGATGTCCGCCTCGCTGGCGCTGCGCAGCGGCTCGGGCGCGCGCTCCAGCCGCAGGCCCAGCCGCATCAGCGGCGTGCGCAGGTCGTGCGCGATCGCCGCGATCATCATCGTGCGATCCTCGACATAGCGGTTGAGCCGCGCCTGCATGCGATTGAACGCCGCCGCCGCGTCGGCGATCTCCGCCGGCCCGCCGAGCGGCAACGGCGCCGCGCGCGGATCGCGGCCGAGCCGCTCCGCCGCCGCGCCGAAGGCGGCGATCGGCTTGGTCAGCCGCCGCGCCAGCAGCCAGGCGAAGGGCGCGATCGCGACCAGCGCCGCCAGCAGCCACAGGAACGCCCGCCATCGCCAGCTTTCGAAGCCGGTGCGCGCCGCCCGCGCGATCCGCCAGCTGCCGTCGGGCTGATGGACCGAGACGGTGAAGCGCCCGAACAGGATCTGGTTGCGCGCATCGGGCGAGCGCGCCCGTTCGGGATAGCCCTCGCGCCGCGGCATCGGCCCGAAGACGATCGGCGGCGGCCCGCCGAAATGGACGTGGACGAGGTCGAGCGGCAGTTCGAGCTGCGCCGCCATCAGCCGCCGGATCCGCGCACCGCGCGCATCGTAAGGCGCGGGATTGCTGGCCTCGCGCGTCACCAGCACCTCGCCGGTCGCATCGCGGCCGGTGCGCAGCGCGGTGGCGACCTGCGGCACCGAGAAGATGCGCGGCGTCGGCGGGGTGATGAACACGACCAGCGCGACGTTGAGCGCCTGCACCGTCGCGACGCTCAGCAGCATCACGAGGAAGACGCGCCAGAACAGCGACTTGGCGACCCAGCCGATCCCCAGTCGGGACGCCGGCCGCCAGCTCATGTCCGCGCCACCGCCGGCACGAACAGATAGCCTTCGTTGCGGATGGTACGGATGATGTCGTCGCCGCCGCTGCGCAGCTTGCGCCGCAGCCGGCTGATCTGCACGTCGATCGCGCGATCGAACGCCTCGCTGTTGGGACCGCGCGCCGCCTCGAGCAGCAACTCGCGCGACAACACCCGCCGCGGCCGCTCGGCGAAGACGCGCAGCAGCGCGAACTCGCCGTCGGTCAGGCCGACCAGCACGCCCTGCGTGTCGAACAATTCATGCGCCATCAGGTCCATCGTCCAGCCGTCGAAGCTCAGCCGCGACCGGTCGGCGGGCTCGGCCTGCTGCCGGCTGCGCAGCGCGGCGCGGACGGTGGCGATCACCTCGCGCGCGCTGCACGGCTTGGTGAGATAATGGCTCGCACCGATCTCCAGCCCGACGATGCGGTCGCGTTCCTCGCCCAGAGCGCTCAGCATGATGACCGCCGGGCCGCCGTCGCGGGTGATGCGGCGGCAGGCGGAGATGCCGTCCTCCCCCGGCATCATCACGTCGAGCAGCACCGCGTCGATCCGGTCGCGCTCCAGCACCGCGTCCATCTCGCGGGTGTTGGCGGCGGCCTGCACGCGATAGCCGCGCGCGCCGAGGCTCTGGGTCAGCAGGGTGCGGATCTCGCGATCGTCGTCGACCACCAGGATCGCCGCCGGTTCGTCCCCCGATGCCCCTGCATTATGCTGTTGGCTCATCATCGCCCTCTCTTGGCGCCGAATTGTTTCCGCCGGATAACCGCATGATATCGGGTTGCGCCGGTCGTGGACATCCAACTGCAACATTGGGCTGGTTCACAGTGTCGTTCACCCGGGGAACCGCCATGAATCGCACCATCGTCATCGCCCTGCTCGCCTGCACCGCCGTGCCGGTCGCCGCCCAACAGCCGCCCGCCCACGGCAACCGCCGCACCTTCATCAGTCCGATGGGCCAGCCGTTCCACGGCGACGACGCCGCGCCCGATCCCGAACGCGCGTGGTTCGACGCGGCCGACGCCAACAAGGACGGCGCGATCACCCGCGCGGAGTTCCAGGCCGACGCCAGTCGCTTCTTCGCGACGCTCGACCGCAAGCACGACGGCGAAATCGACCCCGACGACATCGATTATTACGAAAGCACGATCGCGCCGGAGGTGCGCTCGGGCAGCGGCGGGCCGGGGGTGATCGCGAGCAGTTCCGATTCGGACGGCGGCGGCAAGGCGCCTGCCTATGACGCCGGCAAGCTCGGCGCGGCGCGCTTCAGCTATTTCCAGCTCCCCGAGCCGGTCACCGCCGCGGACCGCAACTTCAACCGCGGCGTCGACGCCCGCGAATTCGCCGACGCCGCCGACAAGCGCTTCGCCTCGCTCGACAAGAATCACGACGGCAAATTGAGCTGGGACGAATTGCCCCACGTCACCGGCCGCGCCGCGGCGATGAGCCGCGGCGGCGGCGAACGTGGCGGCGGTGGTGGCGGCCATCACGGCGGCGGCGGCCGCCGCGGTGGCGGCATGGGCGGCGCCGGCGGCGGCTTCGGCGGCGCAGGCACCGGCCCCGGCGGCGACATGACCGGCCTCGGCCGGGACTGATTCCTCCCTCGCTTTAGCGGGGGAGGCCCATCGCAGATGGCCATTCAAGGTGCTGAGACGGCATCCATTTTTCGTCATGCCGGACTTGATCCGGCATCCCGCTTCTTCTCACCGTCCGAAGAAGCGGGACCCCGGAACGAGTCCGGGGTGACGAATCCAACGAGGAAGCCGGTCGAACCTCAGCGGCGAAGCCATATGCGATAACCGCCGGAGGTCACCCCCGCCGGCGGATCAATCCAGCCGCCGCGCCAGCTCCTTGTTGAGCCCCAGCGCCACCAGCGTCGCGAACGCGCCCGACAGCAGGTACCCGCCCGCCGCCAGGAGCCCGAACTGGCTCGCCAGCACCAGCGCGGCGAGCGGCGCGAAGCCCGCGCCGAACAGCCACGCGAGGTCCGACGTCAGCGCCGCACCGGTATAGCGCGCCCGCTTGGGGAAATTGTTGGTCACCGCGCCCGACGACTGGCCGAACGACAGGCCGAGCAGCACGAAGCCGCCGATCATGAACGCCAGCTCGCCCGCATCGCCACCGGCGAGCAGCTGCGGCGCGAAGCCGCTGAACACCGCGATCGCCGCCGCGGTATAGCCGAGCACCGAACGCCGCCCGATCCGGTCGGCGAGCAGGCCCGAAATCACCACCGCGCCGAGCCCGAAGAAGGCGCCGATGATCTCGATCCCCAGGAAGCGCGCGATATCCTCGTTGGTGTAGAGCGCGATCCACGACAGCGGGAACACCGTCACCATATGGAACAGCGCGAAACTGGCGAGCGGCGCGAAGGCGCCGATGACGATGTTGCGCCACTGCGCCTTGACCGTCGCGGTGACGCGCGACGGGGTCAGCTCGCGCGTCTCGAACAGCCGGCTGTATTCCGGCGTCACGACGATGCGCAGCCGCGCGAACAGCGCCACCACGTTGAGCGCAAAGGCGACGAAGAACGGATAGCGCCAGCCCCACGACAGGAAGTCGATGCCCTCCATATTGGCGAGCAGGAAGGCGAACAAGGCGCTCGCCACGATCAGCCCGAGCGGCGCGCCAAGCTGCGGCACCATCGCATACCAGCCGCGCTTCTCCGGCGGCGCGTTGAGCGCGAGCAGCGAGGCGAGACCGTCCCAGGCACCGCCAAGCGCGAGACCCTGGCCGATGCGGAAGGCGGCGAGCAGGATCGCCGACCACACGCCGACCTCGGCATAGCCGGGCAGGAAGGCGAGCGACACGGTCGAGGTGCCGAGCAGGAACAGCGCGATCGTCAGCTTGGTGCCGCGGCCGTGTTCGCGATCGACCCACATGAAGATCTGCGTGCCGATCGGGCGGGCGATGAACGCCAGCGGGAACAGCGCGAACGAATAGAGCGTGCCGGTCAGCCGGTCGACGTACGGGAAGACCAGCGCCGGAAAGACGATGACCGAGGCGATCGCATAGCAGAAGAAGTCGAAGAATTCCGACGTGCGCCCGATGATGACGCCGATCGCGATCTCGCCCGGGTGGACCTCATGGTCCCCCTGCGTGTTGACGGCACGTGCATCGCGTTCGAGCGATCCGGAATGGGCGGAAGCCACTGACATGTATCGCAGTCCTGTCGTCTCGCAGCCCGAGGGCCGTCGGTCATCAACGCGCCGCACCCGGTTTCGGACGCAGCGCCAACATGACCCCTTACCGCAGCCGGCTGCGCACGGGGATAGGACAAAATGTCCTATTTTGCGGTGCAGCACACAGGCGTACCGGACCTGACGATGCGAACCTTCCCGTTCTCCCCCCTCCCGCCCCGTCCGGCACGCGCCATGCGCACTGCCGTCGCACTCCTTGCGCCTGCCCTGCTGGGCGGGTGCGACTGGGTGGTGATGAACCCGTCCGGCGATGTCGCGCGGCAGCAGGCCAATCTGATCCTGTGGTCGACCGGCCTGATGCTGCTGATCATCGTCCCGGTGATCGCGCTGACCATCCTGTTCGCGTGGAAATACCGCCACACGAACGAAGAGGCGGATTACGAGCCGCATTGGGACCATTCGACCGGGCTGGAGCTGATCATCTGGTCGGCGCCGCTGATGATCGTCATCGCGCTCGGCGCGCTGACCTGGATCAGCACCCATGCGCTCGATCCCTATCGTCCGCTGGCACGGCTGGAGCCGGGCAAGGTGCTGGCCAAGACCGACAAGCCGCTGGAGATCCAGGTGGTGTCGCTCGACTGGAAGTGGCTGTTCATCTACCCCGAACAGGGCGTGGCGACGGTCAACGAGCTGGTCCTGCCGATGAACCGCCAGGTCCGCTTCCGCATCACCTCGTCGTCGGTGATGAACACCTTCTACGTCCCCGCGATGGCCGGCATGATCTATTCGATGCCGGGCATGGAGACGCGGCTGCATGCCGTGCTCAACAAGCCGGGCCGGTTCGAGGGCCTGTCCGCCAACTATAGCGGTGCCGGCTTCTCCGACATGCACTTCACCGTCGACAGCGTCGACGATGCCGGCTTTGCCAAATGGGCCTCGGAGGCGCGCAGCGCGCCGGCGAAGCTCGACATGGCGACCTATGTCCAGCTCGAAAAGCCGAGCGAGAAGGTGCCGGCGATCCGCTACGCCGCGTTCCAGCCGCAATTGTTCGACCGCATCCTCGGCATGTGCACCAAGCCGGGCGAGACCTGCATGCAGGCGACGATGATGAAGGACGGCGCCAGGGACCCGCATCGCGACAGCGGGCACGGCAGCCCGGTCAACGACAGCGGCCATATGCGTGGCAGCGAATCGAAGGGCGCCTTGCAGAAGGAGCCCGAGGAGAAGGGCAGCAGCCCGCACCGTAACGCCCCCCGTCCCGCCCCGCCCGGCAGCAACAAACCTGGCAACGAAGACAATCGCTCGATGACCTCCGCCGCCCCGCTGCCCGCCATGCTGACCGGCCTCACCGCCGCCGCCCGTTCGTAGGACCGACCTGATGTCCGATGCTTTGCTCAAGACGATTTTCGGGCGCCTGACGCTCGAGAGTTTCCCGATCCACGAACCGATCCTGATCGGCACCTTCGCGGTCGTCGCGATGGGTGGCGCCGCGCTGATCGCCGCACTGACCTATTTCAAGGTCTGGGGCTATCTGTGGAAGGAATGGTTCACCTCGGTCGACCACAAGAAGATCGGGATCATGTACATGATCCTCGGTATCGTCATGCTGCTGCGCGGCTTCTCCGACGCGATCATGATGCGCGCGCAGCAGGCGATGGCGTTCGGCCCCAACGAGGGCTTCCTGCCCGCGCACCATTACGACCAGGTGTTCACCGCGCACGGCGTCATCATGATCTTCTTCGTGGCGATGCCCTTCGTCACCGGGTTGATGAACTACGTCGTCCCGCTCCAGATCGGCGCGCGTGACGTCTCCTTCCCGTTCCTCAACAATTTCAGCTTCTGGATGACCGCCGCGGGTGCCGCGATCGTCATGGCCAGCCTGTTCGTCGGCGAGTTCGCCCGCACCGGCTGGCTGGCGATGGCGCCGCTGTCGGGGCTCGATTACTCGCCCGATGTCGGTGTCGACTATTACATCTGGTCGCTGCAGATCGCCGGCGTCGGAACCTTGCTGTCGGGCGTCAACCTGCTCGCGACGATCGTCAAGATGCGTGCGCCGGGCATGAGCCTGATGAAGATGCCGATCTTCACCTGGTCGGCGCTCGCCACCAACGTGCTGATCGTCGCCGCTTTCCCGGTGCTGACCGCGGTGCTCGCGATGCTCAGCCTCGACCGCTACGTCGGCACGCACTTCTTCACCAACACCATGGGCGGCAACCCCATGATGTACGTCAACATGATCTGGATCTGGGGCCACCCGGAGGTCTACATCCTGATCCTGCCGGCGTTCGGCGTGTTCAGCGAGGTCACCTCGACCTTCTGCGGCAAGCGCCTCTTCGGCTATACGTCGATGGTCTACGCGCTGCTGGTCATCACCATCCTCGCCTATCTCGTCTGGCTGCACCACTTCTTCACCATGGGGTCGGGCGCGAGCGTCAATTCGTTCTTCGGCATCACCACGATGATCATCTCGATCCCGACCGGGGCCAAGATCTTCAACTGGCTGTTCACGATGTACAAGGGCCGGATCCGCTTCGAACTGCCGATGATGTGGACGATCGCGTTCATGATCACCTTCGTCATCGGCGGCATGACCGGCGTATTGCTCGCCGTACCGCCCGCCGATTTCGTGCTGCACAACTCGCTGTTCCTGATCGCGCACTTCCACAACGTGATCATCGGCGGCGTGCTGTTCGGTATGTTCGCCGGGATCAACTATTGGTTCCCGAAGGCGTTCGGCTTCAAGCTCGACAAGAAGTGGGGCACGATCAGCTTCTGGTTCTGGGTCATCGGCTTCTATGTCGCGTTCATGCCGCTCTACGTACTCGGCCTGATGGGCGTGACGCGTCGCCTGCGCCACTTCGAGGACCCGTCGCTGCAGATCTGGTTCATCATCGCCGCGATCGGCGCCGCGATGATCGCGGTCGGCATCGCCGCCTTCCTGATCCAGTTCTACGTCAGCTTCCGCAACCGCGAGGCGCTGCGCGACTTCACCGGTGATCCGTGGAATGGCCGCAGCCTCGAATGGGCAACCTCGTCGCCGCCGCCGGCGTACAATTTCGCCTTCACGCCCGTCGTCCGCGACCTGGACGCCTGGTACGACATGAAGTCGAACGGCGCCGAACGGCCGATCACCGGCTTCCGCGACATCCACATGCCGCGCAACACCGGCGCCGGCATCATCCTGGCCGGCCTGTCGATGGTCGTCGGCCTGGCGATGATCTGGTACATCTGGTGGCTCGCCGCGCTGGCGTTCGTCGGATTGCTGGCGGTCGCGATCGGCCACACCTTCAACTATGACCGCGATTTCTACATCACCGCTGCCGAAGTCACCGCCGCCGAGGACGATCATACCCGGCAGCTGATCACGCACGCAGCGGTCGCGGGGGCCTGAGGACCATGAGCGAAGCAACCATTCCCCCGGGCACACAGGCCCCGGTCTTCTACGAGACCGACGAACATCATCACGACGCCGGCGGCAGCACGATGCTGGGCTTCTGGCTGTACCTGATGAGCGACTGCCTGATCTTCGCCATGCTGTTCGCGGCCTATGGCGTCTACGGCGGCAGCTATGCCGGCGGCCCGCAGCCGCACGAGATCTTCGAGCTGCCACTGGTGGCGCTCAACACCTCGATGCTGCTGCTGTCGTCGATCACCTACGGCTTCGCCATGCTGGCGATGAACGACGGCAAGGTCCGCGCCGTGCAGGGCTGGCTGGCGATCACCGGCCTGTTCGGCCTCGCCTTCCTCTGCATCGAGCTCTACGAATTCTCGACGCTGATCCACGAAGGCGCCGGGCCGCAGCGCAGCGCCTTCCTGTCGTCCTTCTTCACCCTCGTCGGCACGCACGGGCTGCACGTCACCTTCGGCATCATCTGGCTGGTGACGCTGATGGTGCAGGTCGGCCGCAAGGGCCTGATCGCCGCCAACCAGCGTCGTCTGCAATGCCTGTCGCTGTTCTGGCACTTCCTCGACGTGATCTGGATCGGCGTCTTCACCTTCGTCTATTTGCTGGGAGTGCTGCGATGAGCGCGGACACGCATCACGGTCACGACGCGCACGATAACGCGCACGGCCACGGTCATTCGTCCGAAGGCGCGCACGGCAGCCGCAAGGATTATCTGATCGGCTTCATCCTGTCGGTGATCCTCACCGCCATTCCGTTCGGGCTGGTGATGAGCGGCGTCATCGCCGACGCGCGGATCACCGCGGGTATCGTCATGGTGTTCGCGCTGGTGCAGATCGTCGTCCACATGATCTATTTCCTGCACATGAACTCCAAGTCGGAGAATGGCTGGACGTTGATGGCGCTGATCTTCACGATCATCGTCCTGACGATCTGTCTCGCCGGCTCGCTCTGGGTCATGTATCATATGAACACGAACATGATGCCCAGCATGGACGCGGGCGCGATGTGAGCACCACCGCGTCCCGCCGGAGATGGGCGACCGGCGTCATGCTGGTCGTCATCGCGCTGCTGATCGGCCTCGGCATCTGGCAGCTCGAACGGCGGACGTGGAAGCTCGCGCTGATCGCGCATACCGAGCGCCAGCTCGCCAGCCCGCCGGTTCCGGCGTCGGGGCCGGCGGACTGGCCCGTCCTCGGCACCGGCGACGCCTATCGACCGGTCGTCGCGACCGGTCACTACCGGACCGGCGCCGACACCTATGTGCAGGCCGTGACCGAACTCGGCGGCGGCTTCTGGGTACTCACCCCTTTCGACACCGACCGCGGTTTCGCGCTGCTGATCAACCGCGGTTTCGTCCCCGGCGAGCAGCGCAGCCGCGTCGCCCCCTCCCCCGCGCCGCAGACGGTGCGCGGCCTGCTCCGCCTCACCGAGCCGGGCGGCGGCTTCCTCCGCAGCAACGACCCCGCCGCCGACCGCTGGTATTCGCGCGACGTCGCCGGAATCGCCGCGGCCAAGCACCTCGGCCGGGTGGCCCCCTATTTCATCGATGCCAGTGAACCGAAGAGCGGCTGGCCGCGTGGCGGCCTTACCGTCGTCCGCTTCCACAACAGTCATCTGGTCTATGCGCTGACCTGGTTCGGGCTGGCGGCACTGGTCGCGCTGATGGCGTGGCGGGTCCGCCGCCCGCGCTGACCCGCGTCAGTCGTCCAGCTTCGCGCCGTCGACGATCCGCTCCGCGCGTTCGCGCTCGGCTACGTCGGCGGCACGCTCGGCTTTCGTGCGGCCGAATTTGGCGCGATTGGCTTCGGCGGTCCGCGTCGCGGCAGCACGATCGCGCGCCTTGCGCGCCAGACGCAGGTTGATGATCTCGGCCATGGGGAGCCTCATATCAGTCCTCCCCCGCCAGGGGGAGGTGGCACGGCGAAGCCGGGACGTAGGGGGAGGTAAGGGTGGGAGCTTTGTAATGAAGCTCCCTCCCTTACCTGCCCCTCCACCATTCGACTGACGCCGAACGGTCCCCCTCCCCCTTGCGGGGGAGGACTTACTCGGCCGCCCGCGCTTCCGCCGCGCGCTTCACCACGCACCAGTGCTTCCATTCGTCGCGCGCATCCGCCAGCGCGCGATGCGCCGGCACGTCGCGGTCGCGCACCTCGGCGAGCGTCACCACCTCCGCCACCGCACGCCCGAGCAGCTCCGCCGGCACGACGTCGCGCAGGATCGCCGTCGCCGTATCGCGCTGCGCGTCCTCGGTATCGCGCAACCGCAGCGCGTGGCGCGGCAGCTTCGCCGCACGCAGCAGCGCGCTCAGCCATTTGCCGTCCCACGACGGCGCGCTCGCGAACAGGTCGTGCCCGGTCAGCGTCTCGATCATCCGCCGCGCGACGACGTCGTGCGGAGTCCCCTCTGCCTCCAGCCGCGCGCGCGGGATGTGGTGGATCGCCTCGGCCGCCGCGTCCCAGTCGGTCCATTGCGCCGCCGGCCGGATCAGATGGCTTTCCTCGCGCCCGTCCTCGAACACCCAGGCGACCTCGATCGGATAGCTCAGCTTGGCGAGCGACGAGGCTTCGAAATCGAGGAATACGAGCATGATCCGCCAACGCCTAAGCAGGCCGAAGGGGTGCGTCTAGCCGCCCTGCCCCGATCGCCGCCAAGCGCCGCGCGCCAACCGCCCGACCAGCGCCGGCAGTCCGGGCCGCAGCAGCAGCCAGTCGCGGATCGCCGGCCCCTTGTCGGCACCGATCACCTGTTTGTAGCCGCTGTCGCCCGCACCCCAATCGACGCGGGTGATGCCGCGGCCCAACGCCTCGACCAGATTGCGGTAATAAAGCAACTTGCCCGGCGAATGTTTCGCGTAAGCGGGGTCGTAGCTGTTCGCGATCGCATATTTGAGGTCGCCCGCATCGATGTCGAACGAGAAAGCTGCGGGCGTGCCGTCGATCGTCAGCAACGCCGCGCGCAACATGCCGGCGATCACCGGATCCGCCGAGGCCGCGCGCCAGAAGGCACCGTGGCCGGTGGTGGTGAACTTCGCGTCGGAGCCATCGGTGCGCGCCGCGATCCAGCTTACCGCCTCGATCTGCGCGAGTGCGTCGAACGCCGCCGGCCAGTCCGCGCCGCTGACGAACCGCCAGTCCGTCACGCCGTGGCTGGCGAGATGCTTCTCGTGGAAGCGGTTCTTGCGCAGCGTCGAGCCGCGTGGCCATCCCTCCGTCTGCAACGCCGCCATGTCGAGCAGCCAGCTGTCGGCGACGAACCGGTCGAGCACCGCCCAGCCGCTCGCCCGCGCCGCCGCGATCAGCGGTGCCGCCGCCGCATCGCCGTCATAGACCGGGCCGATCCGCAATCCGTTGACCGCGCCCGCCAGCGTCGCCAGCGCCGCGCGCAGCGTCGCCTCGCTTGCCCCGGCGGCGAGCGGAAAGCTGCGGAACGGCCAATAGCTGCCCGGCACCGCCGCCAGCCGCGCCCAGCCCGGCCCGACGCCGACGAACGGCAGCGCGCAGGTCGGCACGCCGTCCTCCTCGACCAGCAGCGTCCGCGCCCGCCCGCCATAAGCGCCTAGCGCCGCGGCGAACCAGCCGTAGCGCAGGAAACCGTGGCTCGCCGCGGCGCGCGCGGCGACGTCGTCGAGTGCCGCGGACAGCCCATCGCCGATCGTGGCGCGCGCCACCGGCGGCAGCCGCTGGAATTCGGCAAGGAGCATCGCTTCGGTCACCCCGGCGCATCTAACCGCCACGCCTTACCAATCGGTGCAGATTGCGGCGAGCCGTGCACCCTTTCGCCTCGCGCGGCGCGCCCTATGATGGGGCCATGCCAGTGTTCTTCCAGGTTTCGACGATCGCGCAGACGATCCAGCTGTCGCTCGCGCCGGTGTTCATGCTGGCGGCGATCGGCCAGATCCTCAACGTCCTCGCCGGGCGGCTCGCCCGCGTCATCGACCGCGCCCGCATCCTCGAAGAGCGCGTGCTCGGTCCGGAAACCGGCGCCGATCGTGTCCGCGACATCTGGGAATTGAAGCTGCTCGACGAGCGCATGTCGATCATCAACGCCGCGCTGTTCCTCGCGGTGTCGAGCGCGGTGATGGCCTGCGTCGTCATCGCGCTGCTGTTCATCGCCAATATCGCCAAATTCCACATCGGCACGTGGATCGCGCTCGCCTTCATCGTCGCGGTGGCGCTGCTGATCTGCTGCCTCACCGCCTTTATGTGGGAAGTGCGCGTGTCGCTGCGCGCGATCCACGTCCGCAAGGACCTGCTGCTGTGAGCCCCGCCATCGAACGGCGCCTATTGCAGGCGGTGGTGGCGCTCGCCTGTTTCGTACCGCTGTCGGTCGGCGGGCAGAGCGTGCTGCACGGTCCCGGCTTCCTCGGCCATCCGCCGGTGATCCCGACCGACCTCGACAGCCATTTCCGTTATATCTCGGGCATCTTCCTCGGCGTCGGCATCGCCTTCGCCAGCTGCGTGCCGCGGATCGAGGCGACCGGGCCGCGTTTCCGCTTGCTCGGCGCGCTTGTCGTCGCGGGCGGCCTGTCGCGCGTCGTGTCGCTAGTGACGGTCGGTGCGCCGTCGCCGGGCCATCTGTTCGGCTTCGCGATGGAATTGGGCGCGGTGCCGCTGCTGATGCTCTGGCAGGCGGCGTTCGCGCGGCGCTGGCGGGCGGCGCACTGAGCCGCCCAATCGGGACTCAGGCGTGGACGAGCGTCCCCGCGCCTTCCGAGGTGAAGATCTCGAGCAGCATCGCATGCGGCACGCGGCCGTCGAGGATCACCGCGGCATCCACCCCCGCTTCGACCGCGGCGACGCAGGTCTCGACCTTAGGGATCATCCCGCCCGAGATCGTGCCGTCCGCCTTGAGCGCGGCGATCAGCGCCGGATCGAGATCGGTCAGCAGCGTCTTCTGCTTGTCGAGCACCCCCGCGACGTCGGTGAGCAGGAAGAAGCGCGCCGCGCCGAGCGCCCCGGCGATCGCCCCCGCCATCGTATCGGCGTTGATATTGTAGGTCTGGCCATCGGCGCCCATCGCGATCGGCGCGATCACCGGGATGATGCCGCTCGCCGACAGCGTATCGATGATCGTCCGGTCGACCGCCACCGGCTCGCCGACGAAGCCGAGGTCGACGTGCCGCTCGATCCCCTGCAACGTGTCCGGCGTCTCGCGCCCGACCTTCTTGGCGGTGACGAGATTGGCGTCCTTGCCCGAGATGCCGACCGCGCGGCCGCCGGCCTGGCCGATCCAGGCGACGATTTCCTTGTTGATCGACCCGGCGAGCACCATTTCCGCGATCCGCGCCGTCTCCGCATCGGTGACGCGCAGCCCGTCGACGAAGCGCGATTCGACGCCGAGTCGCTTGAGCATCGCGCCGATCTGCGGCCCGCCGCCATGGACGACGACGGGGTTGATGCCGACCGCCTTGAGCAGCACGACATCCTCGGCAAAGTCCCGCGCCAGTTCGGGATCGCCCATCGCATGGCCGCCGTATTTGACCACGAAGGTCTTGCCCGCATAGCGCTGCAGATAGGGCAGCGCGTCGGTCAGCGTCTCGGCCTTGGCGAGCAGCGCGGCGGTGGCGATGGAGTCGGTCATGCGCGCGCCTTTAGCCGCGGATCGCCCGGCTTCAAAGCCTCTGTGGCAAGTGCTTCGATGCGGGGGATATGGAGCAGGCCAATGATGGATCGTGCAAGCCTCGCCCTCTCCACACCCAATCCGTCACCCCGGACTTGTTCCGGGGTCCACCGGGCCGCAAGCGCGCGCTCAAGCCTCAAGCCCGTCTCCTCGCCGCAAGGTGGACCCCGGAACAAGTCCGGGGTGACGGGTGATGGAACCCTACGAACCGTCGTCGCCCCTACCGCCGCCCGTCCAGCCCCTCGCCGACGTCCGCCTGCGGCACATAAAGCGGCGCCACCCGCGCCTTGGCCCGCTGTTCATAGGCATAGCCCGCGCCCAGCACCGTCGCCTCGCCGCTTTTGGTGGCGATGAACGACAGGCCGACCGGCAACCCCTTGGCGAGCCCCATCGGCACGGTGAGGTTGGGATAACCCGCGATCGCCGGCAGTTCCGACGACGACGGCCCGCCATATTGATCGCCGTACACCGGATCGCTCAGCCACGCCTGCGCATAGGTCGGCTCGACCAGCAATGTCGCGCCCGCGCGGCGCAGCATGCCGTCGATCGCCTCGCTCGCCAGCCTGAGCGATTTCGCCCGCGCCGCCTTGTACGCCGGATCGCCCAGCCCCTTGGTCTGCGCCGCCGCCTCGAACGTCTCCTGCTGGAAGAACGGCATCTCCTCGGCGGCATGCGCGCGATTGAACGCGATGAGCTGGTCGAGCGTCCGCGCCGTCACCGCCGGCGGGGTGGTCGCCAGATAGGCGTCGAGATCGGCCTTCAACTCGGTCTTGAGCACGGTGAATTCGGCGTCGCCGACGCCATCGAGCTTGGGCGGATCGACCGGCACCAGCACCGCGCCCGCCGCCTTGAGCACCGCGAGCGCGGCATCGAATGTCGCCGTCACCTCGACCGACAGTCCCTCCGGCCGCACCACGGCGACGCGCACCCCCGACAGCGCGCTCACCGACAGGCCCGCGGCATAGTCGCGGCTTACCGCGCCGGCGGTCGCCGGATCCGCGGGATCGGCCGCGACCATCGCCGAGAACAGGATCGCCGCATCGCGCACGCTGCGCGCCATCGGTCCCGGCGTATCCTGCGAATGGCTGATCGGCACGACGTGCGTGCGGCTGACCAGCCCGATCGACGGCTTCAGCCCGACCAGCCCGTTGATCGACGACGGACAGACCACCGACCCGTCGGTCTCCGTCCCCACCGCCGCCGCCGCGAAGCTCGCCGCCACCGCCGCGCCCGATCCCGACGACGATCCGCATGCGGTCCGGTCGAGCGCATAGGGGTTGCGCACCAGCCCGCCGACCGCGCTCCACCCGCTCATCGCATGGCTGGAACGAATATTGGCCCATTCGCTGAGGTTGGTCTTGCCGAGGATCACCGCGCCCGCCGCGCGCAGCGCCGCCACCACCGGTGCGTCGCGGCGCGTGACATTGTCCCTGAGCGCGAGGCTGCCCGCGGTCGTCGCCATCGGGTCGGCGGTCTCGATATTGTCCTTGATGAGCACCGGCACGCCGTGCAGCGGCCCGCGGATGCGCCCCGCTTTGCGCTCGGCGTCGAGCGCCTTCGCCTGCGCCAGCGCGTCCGGGTTGACCGCGATCACGCTGCGCAGCGTCGGCCCCTTGCGATCCATCGCCGCGATCCGGTCGAGATAGGCGCGCGTCACCTCGACGCTCGACGCCTTGCCCGCGGTCATCAGCGCCTGCACCTGTTCGAGCGACACCTCCTCGACCCGCGGCGTTTTCGCCATCGCGGTCGAGGCCGACGCGGCGAGCAGAACGGCAAGAAACATCCGACGCATGGAACCCCCTGTGCTTTTCGAGCGATGCTAGGGCCGTAGCGGCGACGCGCAAGCGTTCCGCCGTACGGATATCCGCCGTTCCACCTCCACCCCTCCGCCATATTGATCGGGATCAGGACGATGACAGGGCGCATAACGAGAATTGCCGCCGCGATCCTGGTGCTGCTGATCGTTGTCACCGGCCTCGCGGTGACGATCGTGCCGCGCTTTCTCGATCGGCTCTATTACGAAGGCCCGGCGACCGATCACTACGACGGCGCGCGCTTCTTCAATCCCGACAACGACCGCGACACGCAGGGCCTGCCCGGCGGCGGCAGCCGCGGCGGCTTCCTGTGGCGCCAGCTCACCGGCCGCGACGGCCGCCCGGTCTGGCCGGCGCAGGTCCCGGTCGCGCCATCGAAACCCGCCGCGCGCGTCGACGGCGAGCGGATGGTGGTGACGTGGATCGGCCACGCCACCGTGCTGATTCAGACGCAGGGCCTCAATATCCTCACCGACCCGGTCTATGCCGAGCGCGCCGGCCCGCTCGGCTTCGGCCCCGCGCGCGTCGCCGCGCCCGGCGTGCGGTTCGAGGATCTACCCAAGATCGACCTCGTCCTGCTCAGCCACAATCATTACGACCATCTCGACAAGGCGACGCTGCACCGCCTGTGGCGGCGCGACGCACCGGCGATCGTCACCAGCCTCGGCAACGACAGCGTCATCGGCCAGACCGGCGCGAAGGCGCTCGGGCTCGACTGGGGCGGTAGCGCGACGCTGACCGCCGCCGGGCTGAAGGACACCAGCCGCGACATCCGCTGCGACCCCGACAGCTGGTGTCCTGGCGATCGCGCGCAGGTGTTCGTGACGCGCAACCATCATTGGGGCAGCCGCTGGTTCACCGACCGCAACCGCGCGCTCTGGTCGAGCTTCGTCGTCCGCCTGCCGAGCGGCGGCAACCTGTTCTTCGCGGGCGACACCGGCTTCGGCGACGGCCTGTGGCCGGGCGAGGCGGCGGCCTATGGCCCGATCCGCTTCGCGATGATCCCGATCGGCGCCTTCCGCTTCCAGCCGGGGCAGATGTCCTCGGGCAGCCACGTCGGCCCCGCCGAGGCGGCGCTGATCCACCAGCGGCTCGGCGCGGCGCGGTCGCTGGCGATCCATTGGGGGACGTTCCGCCTGTCCTACGAAGGCTATGACACGCCGCCGAAGATGCTCGCCGCGGCGATGCGCTGCACCGGCGGCAGCGGCTTCACCGCGGAACGGCTCGGCGTGCCGTTCGAGGTGGCGCCCTATGCGAAGCCGGCGGCCGGCAAGCCGATGACCCCGCCCGAGATGATGCGCTGCCTCGACACGCCGGAGGTGAAGGCGCTGCGGTAAAAGCCCTTGTGAGGAAAGCGCCCCCTCATTCGTCATCCCGGCGAAAGCCGGGACCCATGGACGCGGGACATTCAAGGGGTCCGCACCGTCTCGGATCGCACTGAAACCATGGGTCCCGGCTTTCGCCGGGATGACGAGGATTGGGACGTCCCGCCGACGCCCCACCCCTCAATCCACGAACGCGCGCTCGATCACATACGTCCCGGCCTTGGCGTTCGAGCCTTCCTCGAACCCCAGCCCGTCGAGCATCGCCGCGGTCTCGCGGATCATCGCCATCGATCCGCACAGCATGATCCGGTCGGTCTCGGGGTCGAGGCGTTTCGCCCCCTGCACCGGATCGCCGAACAGCGCGGCGCTCTCGATCAGGTCGCCGATCCGTCCGGTGGTGCGGAACGGCTCGCGCGTCACCGTCGGGACATAGTGGAATTGCGTCGCCGCCTCGTCCGACACCAAAGGATCCTCGGCGAGCCGCGCCTGTAATTCGTCGTGATAGGCGAGGTCGCTGACCTGCCGCACCGAATGGACCAGGATCACCTGATCGAACATGCTGTAGACGTCCGGATCGCGCGCGAGGCTGAGGAACGGCGCGAGACCGGTGCCGGTCGAGAAGAAGAACAGCCGCTTGCCGCCGACCAGCGCATCGGTGACGAGCGTACCGGTCGGCTTCTTGCCCATATACACTTCGTCGCCCGGCTCGATCAGCTGAAGCTTCGAGGTCAGCGGCCCGTCCTCGACCTTGATCGACAGGAATTCCAGTTCCTCGGCATAATGCGGGCTGGCGATTGAATAGGCGCGCATGATCGGCTTCGCCCCCTCGCCGTCCCCCGGCAGGCCGATCATCACGAACTCGCCCGAGCGGAAGCGGAAGCTCGCCGGCCGCTCGACCGCGAAGCTGAACAGCCGGTCGTTCCAGTGGCGCACCCACAATACCTTGACGTTCGCGAACGCCTTGGTCTCGGGCAGGGTCTTGGGGGAACGGAGATCGGTCATGCGCGACGGGCTTCGGGTTGTTTGCGAAGGGATCGCATTATGAACCCCGCGCCGCCGGGTCAACCAAAGCAAAGCTTGGCCATGCCCCTGCCGGTCATTGCCGAGCCTTGGCGCCTACCCCATATCCGGTCCCGATATGGCCATCCAGATCCGCACCAGCCTCGCCGAGCCGGAAACCGGCGAAAGCTTCGTTCCGCATCGCCCCGCACGTCCCGACAAGGTCGAGGGTGGCCGGCCGTTCAAGCTGGTCAGCGACTATAGCCCGAGCGGCGACCAGCCGACCGCGATCGCCGAGCTGACTGCGACCGCGCGCGCCGGCGAGAAGGATCAGGTGCTGCTCGGCGTCACCGGCTCGGGCAAGACCTTCACCATGGCCAAGGTGATCGAGGAATTGCAGCGCCCGGCGCTGATCCTCGCCCCCAACAAGATCCTCGCGGCGCAGCTCTACGGCGAGTTCAAGAGCTTCTTCCCCGAGAATGCCGTCGAATATTTCGTCAGTTACTATGATTACTACCAGCCCGAGGCCTATGTGCCGCGCTCGGACACCTATATCGAGAAGGAATCGTCGACCAACGAGTCGATCGACCGGATGCGCCATTCGGCGACGCGCTCGCTGCTTGAACGCGACGATTGCATCATCGTCGCCTCGGTGTCGTGCCTTTACGGTATCGGCTCGGTCGAAACCTATTCGGCGATGATCTTCGATCTCAAGAAGGGCGCGACCGTCGACCAGCGCGAGATCGTCCGCAAGCTCGTCGCGCTGCAATACAAGCGCAACGACGCCGCTTTCGCGCGCGGCAATTTCCGCGTGAAGGGCGACACGCTCGAGATCTTCCCGTCGCATTACGAGGACAGCGCCTGGCGCATCTCCTTCTTCGGCGACGATATCGAGGAGATCACCGAATTCGATCCGCTCACCGGCAAGAAGGTGGCGAGCCTCAACAGCGTACGCGTCTACGCCAACAGCCATTACGTCACGCCCGGCCCGACGCTCAAACAGGCGGGCGACGCGATCAAGCACGAACTCGCCGAGCGGCTCAAGGAACTCGTCGCCGAAGGCAAGTTGCTCGAGGCGCAGCGGCTGGAGCAGCGGACCAATTTCGACCTCGAGATGATCGCCGCCACCGGTAGCTGCGCCGGCATCGAGAATTACAGCCGCTTCCTCACCGGCCGCCTGCCCGGCGAGCCGCCGCCCACCCTGTTCGAATATCTGCCGGAAAACGCCGTCCTGTTCGTCGACGAAAGCCACCAGACGGTGCCGCAGATCGGCGCGATGGCGCGCGGCGATCACCGCCGCAAGATCACGCTCGCCGAATATGGCTTCCGCCTGCCGTCGTGCATCGACAACCGGCCGCTGCGCTTCAACGAATGGGATGCGATGCGTCCGCAGACGGTCAGCGTCTCGGCGACGCCGGGCAATTGGGAGATGGAGCAGACCGGCGGCGTCTTCGCCGAACAGGTCATCCGCCCCACCGGCCTCATCGATCCGCCCGTCGAGATCAAGCCGGTCGAGGAACAGGTGCAGGACCTGATCCAGGAATGCCACAAGACCACCGCCGCCGGCTATCGCACGCTGGTGACGACGCTGACCAAGCGCATGTCCGAGGATCTGACCGAATATATGCATGAGGCGGGGATCAAGGTCCGCTACATGCATTCGGACGTCGAGACGCTGGAGCGTATCGAGCTGATCCGCGACCTTCGCTTGGGGGTCTATGACGTGCTGATCGGCATCAACCTCCTCCGCGAGGGGCTCGATATTCCCGAATGCGGGCTGGTCGCGATCCTCGACGCCGACAAGGAAGGCTTCCTGCGCTCGGAGACGTCGCTGATCCAGACGATCGGCCGCGCCGCGCGCAACGTCGACGGCCGCGTCATCCTCTATGCCGACCGCATCACCGGCTCGATGGAGCGGGCGATGAACGAGACCGCGCGCCGCCGCGAGAAGCAGGAGGAATATAACCGCGAACACGGCATCACGCCGACGACGATCAAGCGCAACATCGGCGACATCATCGCGCATGTATCGCAGGGCGATCAGGTCACGATTCCGATCGACGAGGACCGGCCGCACATGGTCGGCCACAATCTGCGCGCCTATATCGAGGATCTCGAAAAGCGGATGCGCAAGGCGGCGAGCGACCTCGAATTCGAGGAAGCCGGCCGGCTGCGCGACGAGATCCGCCAGCTGGAGAACGAGGAACTCGGCCTGCCCGTCGACGAGCAGAAGGCGCCGATCATGGGCCGCTCCAACGAGGGCAAGCCCGGCACCCGCAAGACGCGCTACGGCAAGGAACAGAAGATGCGGATGGGCGGCCGGCGCGGCGGGCGGTAAGCGCCGTCCGACGGCGGTAACATTGGTCAGGCAACGAACTACGGATCGGGTGGAAGGATGGCCCCATGATCCGCAGCTTTGCCGATACTGAGACGGAACGCATCTGGAACCGCGACCGCAGCCGCAAGCTGCCGCCGGATATCCAGCGTCCTGCGCTTCGCAAGCTGCGACAGCTCAACCGCATCGTCAGCCCGCACGACCTGCTTATCCCGCCGGGCAATCGATTCGAGGAGTTGAAGGGCGCCCGTAAGGGAACATATAGTATTCGCATCAACGCCCAGTGGAGGATCACCTTCCGCTGGGAGGACGGGAGCGCGATCGATGTCCGCATCGAGGATTATCATCGATGATAGCGAGCGACTGCCGAACATCCATCCGGGCGAAATCCTCCGTGAGGATTTCCTGATCGGCAGCGAGATATCCGCTGCCGAGGTCGCCGCAGGCGCGGGGATCGCCCGTGAGAAGCTGGAAGCGCTGTTGAACGAACGCGCACCGGTCGATGCCGAGTCCGCGCTTCGACTGGCTCGTTACTTCGGCATGAGCGAGACGTTTTTTCTCGGTTTGCAGAATGACTATGATCTCGAAGAGGCCCGGTCGGTCTACCGGGCCGATCTCGATCATATCATCCCCCGCGCCGCTTAGCCCGTCGTCAGGTTCGCCGCGCTCACCCCGTAATAGCTCGCGACGCGATCGGCATAGGCCTGGTCGAACACCGGCGCGTTGTTCGACCAGCTCGGCCCGCCCTCGAGCAGGCGGCGGTCGATCGTCACCACGTAGAGATCGCGCACCGGATCGAACTGGAGCAGCTCGAAAGGCAGCGGATAGAAGCTCTTGCCCATGCCGAGGAAGCCGCCGAGGCTGAGCACCGCATGCGTCGACCGGCCCGTGCCCTTGTGCACCATCAGCGCATAGACCGACCCGACCTGATCGCCGTCACGGCTCTCCACCTTCAGCGTGTGGGCGACGTTCGCCTGGACGAGCAATTGCGTAGCGGTGGTGGACTGGCTGTCGGTCGACATCGGATGCTCCTGGTTGTTGACGGGTGAACCGCCCGTTGCCCGCGCCGGTTCCACGCGCACGCCGCTTGAGGCATCGCCGCCCTTCCCGCATAAGCCGCCCGATGCGCATCCTTTCCGCCACCGCCCTGCTGCTCGCCGCGAGCGCCTGCGTGCCCCAGCCGGTGGCACCGCCCGCCCCCGCGCCCAAGCCGGTGGTGGCGCTGCCCGCGCCGCCGGTCACCGCCGCGCCGCGCGGCGCCGACTGGCGCGATTGGCCACCGACCCCGGGCGACTGGACTTGGCAGCGCGACACGCGCGGCAGCATCGCGCGCTTCGCCCCCGCCGGCGGCCCCGCACGCCTCGCGCTGCGCTGCGACCGCGACCGGCGCCAGATCATCCTGTCGGTCGACGGCAGCGCCGCGACCACCCTCACCATACGCACCACCAGCATCGCGCGCGCGCTCCCGGTCCAGCCGAACGGCGGCAATCCGCCGTTGCTCGCCGCGACGCTGGCGGCCAATGACGGCCTGCTCGATGCGATGGGGTTCAGTCGCGGCCGTTTCGTGATCGAGCGGCCGGGCGCACCGACGCTGGTCGTACCGGCCTGGGCGGAGATCGAGCGGGTGACCGAGGACTGCCGCGGCTGACGCGGCGGCGAGGGTCGGAATCGTCGCGTAAAATCCCCTGCATTACAAGACTTGTTTCCACCGCGGCGCATGCGCACATTGCAGCTGTGGCCGGGTCCGGTCACATGGCTATCAACAAGCGAAAGGAGGTGATCCGATGTCTCATGGTTCAGCAGTGAGTTCGGTTCGGTTCGTTCGGGGGACCGGCTTCTGACGTCCGTTTGAATCGTGTCGGGGGGTATCCTCCCCCAATCAACGGCACGACGAGGATGAACGAGGTCCCATGGTTTCCCGGGCTGGAGCTCTCCGGCCGCTGACCATGTTTGGAGGGTGTCGGGCTGCCGGGAGGCGCACGGCACCCTCTTCTCACATCTAGGGCAAAGCGCAGCGTGCCGTGACTGCACTTCCGCTTTGACTCGCCGGCATCCGAAGATAGGTTCCTTCCGGATATGGTTTCGGGAGGGACGGGATGTCGCCTGGAGTTCGCATCGGAATCGTCGCGCTCGCCGCCGCGCTGATCGCGCTGCTCGGCTGGCGGATCGATAGCCGCCATCCGGTCGTGCCCTCCCCGCCGGACACGACGCCTGTCCGCGTGATCCCCGCCAGCCCGATGCCGCCGTCCGCGACGACGGCACCGACCGCCCCGCCGGCTTCGCCCACGCCGCAACCGACCGCCGCCGCGTCATCGTCACCGCAAGATGACCCGATCACCGCCAACCTCCCGCCGCTGGACAGCGACCCGCGGGAATTGCACGCCCGGTTTCGGGCCGAAGCACGCGACGCGGGCTGGGCAGGACGCCGGGAAACCGACTTACGCCGCGCCTTCGCCGATATCCCGAACATCGGCAGCGACCCGCTCACCGTCCGCTGCGCGACGACGGTCTGCGAAGTCTCCGGCACCTATCCGCCGGGCCTGCCGCCCGACGCGGACCGCGGAGTGATGAGCGGTCTGCAAGGCCCACAGCTATCGGATCGCGCCCGAGCTTCGGGGCTCGACCAGGCCGCGTCCTCGTTCAGCGCGGTGCGCGACCGGCCGAGCTTCCTGATCTTCTTCCGCCGCCGATAACGCCGTTCGCGCACCGATCGACCGCATCGGCGCGCACGGCTCTATAACGGGATCATGGCTACGATCATCCGCCCCTATGCCGCGCCGGACAGGGACAGGATCCCGGCGCTGATCCTGCCGATCCAGCAGGTCGAGTTCGGGATGCCCATCACCGCGGGCGATCAGCCGGATCTGCTGGCGATCGACACTTACTATCAGACCGGCGCCGGCGGGTTCTGGGTGGCGGAGCGCGACGACGAGATCGTCGGCACGATCGGCCTCAAGGACATCGCCAAACGCAACGGCGCGCTGCGCAAGTTGTTCGTCGCCGCGCATGCCCGCGGTCGCGAGCTCGGCGTCGCCGTCGGGCTGCTCGATGCGCTGGTGCAGCATGCCCGGCAAAGCGGGATGCAGAACGTCTTTCTCGGTACCGCGCGGGACTTCCACAGCGCGCACCGTTTCTACAAGAAGAACGGCTTTCGGGAGATATCGCGCATGGGCCTGCCGGTGAATTTCCCGGTGATGATGGTGGACCGCAAGTTCTTCCAGCTCGCAATCCCGCAGTCGCCGACGACCACCGGCGGCCGCAGCCGGGTCAAAGGAACGCCTTTGCCCGGTTGAGCACCAGATTGCACACCTGGTTCTTCACCTGCCCGCGCAGCCCGTCGAGCGACAGCGCCTGCCCGCCCGGCGCCTGCACCTGCCCCGCCTGGCCCGCCGCATAGCCCGGCTGGCTCTGCACGTCCTTCTGTCCGGTCAGCCGTCCGAGCACGCCCGCCGCGCCCGACGCGCCGCCACCGGAGCCGAGCAACCGGTTCTTGACGCAATAGCCGAGCAGCCCGGCGGCATTGCCCGCGCCGATCGACCCGATCCGCGGCAGCGCCCCGGCCGCGCCGCCGCCGCCGCCGAGCAGGCTCTGCGCCTGCCCCAGCCACCCGCCGGCCTGCGACGTACCGGTGGCGGCGCCGGTCTGCGGTGCCGGATCGGCGGTCTGCGCGCTCGCCAGCGTCGGCGCGAGGATCAGCGCGGCGGCAAGGATCGTCTTCATGGCAGGGCTCCCATCGTCATGATGGCCAACCAACCACCCGCCGCGGGCGCCGTTCCACCGCCGCCCGCGGCGATGGAACGGCCCGTCCCGCTACTGCCGCCTCCGCTCACGCCGGCGTCAGCAGCCCCTCGCGTGCGATCTTCTCGCGCCACACCAGAGGCGCGAGCTGATGGACGTTCTGCCCCGCGCTGTCGACCGCGACGGTGACCGGGAAGTCGCTGACCTCGAATTCGTAGATCGCCTCCATGCCGAGATCCTCGAAGCCGACGACCTTCGACCCCTTGATCGCCCGCGCGACGAGATACGCCGCACCGCCGACCGCCATCAGATAGGCGCTCTTCGCCTCGGCGATCGCCTCGGTCGCCGCCGGGCCGCGCTCGGCCTTGCCGACCATCGCGAGCAGCCCCTGGTCGAGCATCATGCGGGTGAATTTGTCCATCCGCGTCGCCGTCGTCGGCCCCGCCGGCCCGACGACCTCCTCGCCGACCGGATCGACCGGCCCGACGTAATAGATCACGCGCCCGCGGAAATCGACCGGCAGCGGCTCGCCCTTGGCCAGCATGTCGGCGATCCGCTTGTGCGCGGCGTCGCGCCCGGTCAGCATCTTGCCGTTGAGCAGCAGCCGGTCGCCATGCTTCCACTGCGCCACCACCTCGGGCGTCAGCGTGTCGAGATCGACGCGGATCGCGGCGCTGTCCGGCTGCCAGTCGACCTGCGGCCAGTCGCTGAGCTTCGGCGCCTCGAGATAGGACGGGCCGCTGCCGTCGAGCGTGAAATGCGCGTGGCGCGTCGCGGCGCAATTGGGGATCATCGCCACCGGCTTGGACGCGGCATGCGTCGGCCAGTCGAGGATCTTGACGTCGAGGATCGTCGACAGCCCGCCCAGCCCCTGCGCGCCGATGCCGAGCGCATTGACCTTGTCCATCAGCTCGATGCGCAGCGCCTCGATATCGTTCTTCGGCCCGCGCGCCTTGAGCTGCCCCATGTCGATCGCACCCATCAGCGATTGCTTGGCGAGCAGCATCGCCTTTTCGGCGGTGCCGCCGATGCCGATGCCGAGCATCCCCGGCGGGCACCAGCCCGCGCCCATCTGCGGGATCATCTCCAGCACCCAGTCGACGATGCTGTCGCTCGGGTTCATCATCTTGAACTTGGACTTGTTCTCCGACCCGCCACCCTTGGCGGCGACGTCGACCGACACGCGCGACCCCGGCACCATCTCGACGTGCAGCACCGAGGGCGTGTTGTCGCGCGTGTTGCGCCGGGTGAACGCCGGATCGGCGAGGATCGAGGCGCGCAGCTTGTTTTCGGGATGCAGGTACGCCCGCCGCACCCCCTCGTCGATCACCTCCTGCAACGACAGGTCGCTGTCGAGCCGGCAATCCTGCCCCCATTTGACGAAGACGGTGACGATGCCGGTATCCTGGCAGATCGGCCGATGCCCCTCGGCGCACATCCGGCTGTTGGTCAGGATCTGCGCGATCGCGTCCTTCGCCGCCGGGCTCTGTTCGGCGTGATAGGCCTCGCCGAGCGCGCGGATGTAATCCATCGGATGATAGTAACTGATGAATTGCAGCGCATCGGCGACGCTGTCGATCAGGTCGGTGGCGCGGATGGTCGTGGTCACGGGGCGGGCTCCTTCGCGCCCGCCTTAAAGCCCGGAAGGATGGCCGCCAAGGTACGTTTCGGCCCGGAGCCGGTGTCGTCCCCGGCACTTGCCGAGCGTTCTGCGAAACCCCGCCATGTCGCCCCCCGCCAGTGTTCCCGCGAAGGCGGGAACCCAGAGCCAAGCAAAACAACGTCTCGTGGCGTTCATGGCCCTGGGCTCCCGCCTGCGCGGGAGCACTGCAACTGCCTGACGCATCCCAGCGGAGGCGGGACGTCCGCGAAACCCCGCGATGTCGCCCCCGCCAGAGTGTTCCCGCGAAGGCGGGAACCCAGAGTCACGCAAAGCAACGTCTCGTGGCGTACGTGACCCTGGGCTCCCGCCTCCGCGGGAGCACTGCAAATTCCTGACGCACCCGGCGGCGGCGGGAGGTCCGCGAAACCCCGCGATGTCGCCCCCCTCAGTGTTCCCGCGAAGGCGGGAACCCAGAGTCACGCAAAGCAACGTCTCGTGGCGTACGTGACCCTGGGCTCCCGCCTGCGCGGGAGCACTGCCGATGCCTGACGCACCCTAAAGACCGCGAGCCCACGCCTTTGCCCGGAGGCGACGAACGCCGGCATCGCGACCCAAAAACCCCCGTGATCGCAAAGCTTTCTCAACCATCACACGTTATTTTGCGCGTCATGCCCCTGCCCTCCCCCACGCCCGATCAGATCCCCGCCGTCCCGGTGCTGCGCCTGCTCGGTCTCGGCGGCGAGCAGAGCGACCATGAGGCGCAGATGCACGCCGGCCATCTCGCGCACGTCCGCACGATCTGGCCGTTCGCGCTCGCCGCGCAGGGAATCGCCAGCGCGGTGCTGATCGGCGCGGCGCTGGGCGACGTCGCCACCAACGGCGCGCCGGTCGGCATCGTCGTCGCCATCGCCGCGCTGCTGCTGCCCTCGCTCGCCGCCTATGCGCTGCTCGCGGCGTCGCGGCCGCGCAGCTGGCCGCCGCATGTCCGCACCCGCGGTCTGGTGGCGAGCGCCACCGTCGCCGCCGCCGCCCTGCTCTGGCTGCTCTGGGCGTCGACGCGGCTGCCGATCAGTCCGGTCCAGCTCGGCTGCTTCGTCGGCCTCGCCGGCGCGATCGGCATGACCAGCATCGCACTCCACCCGGTCCGCGCCGCGACGCTCGGCTTCGGCGCCGGGCTGGTGCTGATGCTCGCGCTCCTGTCCGACAGCGTGCTGCCGGCGCTGGTCGCGCTCGCCTTCCTCGTCTGCCTCGGCGTCGCCACCGCGCGGCTCGCCCGGCTCGACGGCCTCGCGGTGCAGCGCCGCGTCTCCGCCGCGCGCGAGGGCAGCCTCGCGGTCAAGATGATCGCCGAATTCGAAGGCCATGGCACCGGCTGGTTCTGGGAGGCCGACCGCCAGGGCCGCATCACCTATCTCTCCGCCAAGGTCGCCGCGGCGCTCGCCCCGCCCTATCGCGATCCCGGCGGCTGCCTGCTCACCGACGTGTTCCGGATGGACAGCGCCTCGCCGGGCACCGAACGCACCCTCGCCTTCCACATCTCGTCGCGCACCTCGTTCGCCGATTACACCGTTTGCGCCACCGGCAGCACCGACGGCACCGAGCCCGACCGCTGGTGGTCGATCTCGGGCCGGCCGGTGATCGACGATCTCGGCCGCTTCCAGGGCTTTATCGGCTCGGGCAGCGACCTCACCGAGAAGCGCAAGTCGGATGCCGAGATCACCCGCCTCGCACTGTTCGACGGCCTCACCGGTCTCGCCAACCGCCAGCGCATGCGCCAGAGTCTCGAAAAGACGCTGCAACCGCAGGGCGGCGTGCTGCGCCCCGCCTCGCTGTTCCTGATGGACCTCGACCGGTTCAAGGCGGTCAACGACACGCTCGGCCATCAGGCCGGCGATGCCTTGCTCAAGCAGGTCGCGCAGCGGCTCGAACGCGTCGTCGGCGCGGTCGGGCTGGTCGGCCGGCTGGGCGGCGACGAATTCAAGGTGCTGCTGCCCGCGATCGACCATCGCGATACGTTGACGACGCTCGCCCGGGAGCTGATCGCCGCGCTGTCGCAGCCCTATTTCATCGCCGGCGCGACGGTGACGATCGGCTGTTCGATCGGCATCGCCATCGCCCCCCAGCACGGCGACAATGCCGAGGAGCTGGTCCGCAACGCCGATCTCGCGCTCTATGCCGCCAAGGCCGACGGCCGCGGCGTCCACCGCTTCTTCTCCGAGGAGATGCTGTCGGGCGCGAAGAGCCGCAAGGCGCTGGAGGACGACATGCGCGCCGCGCTGGCGGAAGGCGGCTTCCACCTCCATTATCAACCCGTGGTCTCGACCGCGACCGAGGAAATCACCGGCTATGAGGCGCTGCTGCGCTGGCAGCATCCGGTGCGCGGCCGCATCTCGCCCGCCGACTTCATCCCGGTGGCGGAGGAATGCGGACTGATCGAGGCGCTCGGCGAATGGGTGCTGCGCACCGCCTGCGACGCCGCGGCGCGCTGGCCGCGCGCGGTACGCGTCGCGGTCAACGTCTCGCCGATCCAGTTCGCCAACCCCGCCTTCCCCGCGATCGTCACCTCGGCGCTGGCGCGCAGCGGCCTGCCCGCGTCACGGCTTGAGCTGGAGATCACCGAGGGCGTGTTCCTCGACGAATCCGGCGCAACCGATGCGATGTTCCGCTCGCTGAAGGCGCTCGGCGTCCGCCTCGCGCTTGACGATTTCGGCACCGGCTATTCCAGCCTCGGCTATCTGCGCACCGCACCGTTCGACAAGATCAAGATCGACCAGAGCTTCGTCCGCGGCGCCGCGCAGCCGGGCAACCGCAATGCGGCGATCATCCGCGCCATCGTCACGCTCGCCGATACGCTCGCCATGGAGACGACCGCCGAAGGCGTCGAGATCCAGGACGAGATCGAGCTCGTCCGTACCCTGGGCTGCAGCCATATCCAGGGCTTCGTCTACGGCGCCGGCATCGCCGATGCGGAGGTGATCGTGCAGCTCGGCGGCGCGGTGCAGGCCGCGCCGGTCGGCCACAAGGTGAGCCGCGCGCCGCGCACCAAGATGCTGCGCTCGGCGCGGCTCGCGATCGGCCGCACGCAGGGCGACGTGCGTATCCGCAACATCTCCGCGAGCGGCGCGATGATCGACGGCGTCGCGATCGACGACGAGGCGGTCGGGCTCGACGTGCTGATCGAACTGGTCGAGGACCAGATGTTCGCCGCCCGCGTCGCCTGGGCGCAGGACGGCAAGGCGGGGCTGCATTTCGCCGAGAATTTCAACCTCGACCGGCTCCAGCAGGCACAGCCCGGCCGCGTCGCCCGCCGCGCGACCTAGTCCCGTCCCACCCGCCACGTGCGCGATTCATGTCCGGATTCGCCGGGACTAAAAATTTTCGTTCCCGCATCGTTCCCTTGCGCTTTCCGTAACCCGCGGAAGTCCACGCGTCGTGCGGCATCGTCCGTCGCCGGGGCGCACCGGCGGGGCGGAACCGGCCTCGCTCCGCCGCATTACCCCCTTGCCTGCCGCGTCGGTTTGCCACAACTTGTGGGGGTTGAGTTCGGGGGCGGACCCAATTCCTGGTAGAGAACACCGTCGATCCCCATATCGGGCATCGATACAGGGCAAGCCGCGGCATCGCGATGTGCTCATTTTGTTCTCTTCCTCGGGCCGCCTTGGTGGTAGCATGAGAATGCACCGCCGATTCGAACACTTAGAGAACGAAGGATCGGTTTCGATGGATTTCAGGGACACGCAGGGTGAAGCAATGACCAGCGACACGATCGAAGCACCGGCCGGCGAAGCCACCACCGATGCGGCACGCGCCACCACCGCCTCCCCCGCCACCGAGGCGGTCGGCACCGGCAGCAAGGCAGTCCGCGCCCGCCCCTATCCGGTCGAGGTCGACCATAGCCGCGACGCGCTGCTCACCGACTTCGGCAAGGAGACCCTGAACGACCGCTATCTGCTGCCGGGCGAGAGCTATCAGGACCTCTTCGTCCGCGTCGCCTCGGCCTATGCCGATGATGCCGCACACGCGCAGCGCCTGTACGATTATATCTCGAAGCTGTGGTTCATGCCGGCGACGCCGGTGCTGTCGAACGGCGGCACCGGGCGCGGCCTGCCGATCAGCTGCTATCTCAATTCGGTCCCCGACAGCCTCAACGGCATCGTCGACACGTGGAACGAGAACGTCTGGCTGGCCAGCCGCGGCGGCGGCATCGGCACCTATTGGGGCAACGTCCGCGGCATCGGCGAGCCGGTCGGCCTCAACGGCAAGACCAGCGGCATCATCCCCTTCGTCCGCGTGATGGACAGCCTGACGCTCGCGATCTCGCAGGGTTCGCTGCGCCGCGGATCGGCCGCCTGCTATCTCGACATCAGCCACCCGGAGATCGAGGAATTCCTCGAGATCCGCAAACCCTCGGGCGATTTCAACCGCAAGGCGCTCAACCTGCACCACGGCGTGCTGCTCACCGACGCCTTCATGGAGGCGGTGCGCAACGGCGAGGAATGGCATCTGCGCAGCCCCAAGGATCAGACGATCCGCCAGACGGTGGATGCGCGCTCGCTGTTCCAGAAGCTGGTCGAGACCCGCCTGCAGACCGGCGAGCCCTATATCGTCTTCGCCGACCACGTGAATTCCAACATGCCCAAGCATCATCGCGAGCTGGGCCTCAAGGTGTCGACCTCGAACCTGTGCAGCGAGATCACGCTGCCGACCGGCGTCGACCATCTCGGCAACGACCGCACCGCCGTCTGCTGCCTGTCGAGCCTCAACCTCGAGACGTGGGACCAGTGGAAGGATGAGAAAGGCTTCATCGAGGACGTGATGCGCTTCCTCGACAACGTCCTGCAGGATTATATCGACCGCCACGAGCCGGGGATGGAGCGCGCCGCCTATAGCGCGGGCCGCGAACGCTCGGTCGGGCTCGGCGTGATGGGCTTCCACTCCTTCCTCCAGGCGCGCGGCCTGCCGTTCGAGGGGGCGATGGCCAAGTCGTGGAACCTGCGGATGTTCAAGCACATCAAGGGCCAGGCGGACGAAGCCTCGATGCAGCTCGCGATCGAGCGCGGCCCCTGCCCCGACGCCGCCGACACCGGCGCGATGGAGCGGTTCAGCTGCAAGATGGCGATCGCGCCGACCGCGTCAATCAGCATCATCTGCGGCGGCACCAGCGCGTGCATCGAGCCGATCCCGGCCAACATCTACACGCACAAGACGCTGTCGGGCAGCTTCTCGGTCAAGAACCCCTATCTCGAAAAGCTGCTCAACGAGAAATCGAAGAACAGCGACGCGGTGTGGAACTCGATCCTCGAGCACGGCGGTTCGGTCCAGCATCTCGACTTCCTCTCGGTGGAGGAGAAGGATTGCTACAAGACCAGCTTCGAGATCGACCAGCGCTGGCTGCTCGAACTCGCCGGGGACCGCACGCCCTATATCGACCAGGCGCAGTCGCTGAACCTGTTCATCCCCGCCGACGTCGAGAAGTGGGACCTGCTGATGCTCCACTTCCGGGCGTGGGAATTGGGCATCAAGTCGCTCTATTACCTGCGTTCCAAGTCGGTGCAGCGCGCCGGGTTCGCCGGGTCGGGCGGGGTCGAGGCGGACAATACGATCGCCGCACCCAAGTTCGAGATCGGCGAGACGACCGACTATGACGAATGTCTGGCGTGCCAGTGAGGTAGCGGGGCGGCGCTCGTCACGAGCTTGACGGCGGACATGGACCAAAAATGACGCTTCCCCCTCACCCTTCCGCGCCTGCGGCGCTCCCTCCAGCGTCGGGTCGGCCATGCTCCCAGCATGGCCTAGACAGCGCGGGGCGCTGTCTACCCGACGCTCCCACAAGGGGAGAGGGAACAGAGGCTCAAGCTCCCTCTCCCCTTGTGGGAGAGGGAAGGGGCCCGCGGCCGCAGGCCGTGGGAAGGGTGAGGGGGAATGCGCAAGGCCTGACCAAACGCCAGCAACTCCCCGCCCTCACCGTCACCAGATCACGGAAACTCCGCAAGGCGGCGGGCGAACCGGAGTTGCGGTTATGGCGAGCCCTGCGCGAAGCTTTTCCGAATCTCCGCTTCCGCCGCCAGGTCCCTTTCGGCCCCTATCACGCCGACTTCACCGCTCACGCCCTGCGCCTGATCGTCGAAGTCGACGGCGACGACCACGCCACCAAGATCAAGCGCGACGCCGCCCGCACCCGCTTCCTCCAGACCGAAGGCTACCACGTGATCCGCTTCACCAATGCCGATGTGATGGAAGCCCGCGACGGCGTCGTGCAGACGATCGCCACAATCGTCGCGGACAAGCAAAAGGGCCGCCCATGATGGACGGCCCCCTCACCCTTCCGCGGCCTGCGGCCGCTCCCTCCCTCTCCCACAAGGGGAGAGGGAAAGACGGATCACTCCGCCTCTTCGAACATGTCCACCGCATTGGCGGCGGTGGCCGACAGCCGCACCGTATCGCCCTCGATTTCGGCGACGAGGCCGGCGGGCAGGTAATGATGCTTGCCGCCCTGCCCGTCCTCGGTGCTCGGCGAGTCGTTCTTGGTGAGCTTGATGCGCTCGCCCTCAACGTGGTCGACGGTGCCGACATGGACGCCGTCGGCGCCGATGACGGTCATATGCTCTTTGATGTTGCTGTGATCGTGCATGACAAAGCTCCTGCAAGGGGTTCGGCGGTCCAACGACCCGCCCCGCAATTGGATGCATCGCGCGTCCCTGCCCGAGCCGAGCCCTGATGCCGCTGCAGAGCCTCATCATGTTCGCAGTCGCCGCGGTGTTCGGCCTCGGCGGCGCGTGGATGCTGTTCGAGCTGCGCCGCCCGCAGGGGCCGGCGCGCGTCTACGTCTACCGCATGGCCGGCATCATGGCCGTCTCCCTCGCCATCGTCCTCGCCTTTTCGGCGCATGCGATGTGGCAATGGAGCGGCCAGCCCTAACCTCTTTCGCCCGATATCCTATTTACGAAGATCCCACGGAGTAGTCCCCATGTCCCTCCTCGAAGCCCGCAAGCAGTACAAGCCGTTCGAATACCCCTGGGCGTTCGAATTCTGGAAGCGTCAGCAGCAGCTCCACTGGCTCCCCGAAGAGGTGCCGCTGGGCGAGGATTGCCGCGACTGGGCGCAGAAGCTGACCGATCACGAGCGCAACCTGCTCACCCAGATCTTCCGCTTCTTCACCCAGGCCGACGTCGAGGTGCAGGATTGCTACCACGAGAAATACGGCCGCGTGTTCAAGCCGACCGAGGTCAAGATGATGCTGACCGCGTTCAGCAACATGGAGACGGTGCATATCGCCGCCTACAGCCATCTGCTCGACACGATCGGCATGCCCGAGAGCGAATATGGCGCCTTCCTCGAATATGCCGAGATGAAGGAAAAGCATGACTACATGCAGAATTTCGGCGTCGAGAACGACGAGGACATCGCCCGCACGCTCGCCATGTTCGGCGGCTTCACCGAGGGCGTGCAGCTCTTCGCCAGCTTCGCGATGCTGATGAACTTCCCGCGCTTCAACAAGATGAAGGGCATGGGCCAGATCGTCACCTGGTCGATCCGCGACGAGAGCCTGCATTGCGAGGGCATCATCAAGATGTTCCACACCTTCTGCCACGAGCGCCAGTGCCTGACCAAGGCGGTGAAGGACGATATCGCCGACGTCTGCCAGACGACGATCCGGCTCGAGGACAATTTCATCGACCTCGCGTTCGAGATGGGCCCGGTCAACGGCATGACGCCCAAGGAGATCAAGAAGTACATCCGCTACATCGCCGACTGGCGGATGGGGCAGCTCGGCCTCAAGCCGATCTACATGATCGACGAACACCCGCTGCCGTGGCTGGCGCCGATGCTGAACGGCGTCGAGCACGCCAATTTCTTCGAACAGCGCGCCACCGAATATTCGAAGGCCGCGACCAAGGGCCAGTGGAACGACGTCTGGGATTCGTTCGACAAGCGCCAGAAGGCCAAGATCGGCCGCCCGGCGAACGAGGATGCGGGCGAGGCCAGCGGGGATATGTTCTCGCAAGCTGGTGTGGCGGCGGAGTAACGGAGACAGCCATCAGCATGATTGAGCGGCAAACAATCACTCCTCACCCGTTGGACGACTGCGACGAGAATGAGTGTTACAAGACGATGATGGCGGAGCGGACCGTCCTCATCGCCGCTCAGCGAGATGCTCAAGACAACTTAATCAAAACTATAATCCAGCTATCTTCGGCCTTAATCGCGTTGATGGCTGGATTCATTACCCAGTCAAAAGCAATCATTTCAGCATCATCATCTACAGTATTTTCAATATCATTGCTGTCACTTAGTTTGGCAATTATATGCGGATTATTGGAGAACTTTTTCTCATCCGCGGCATACAACGAACAACAGAAGATTCTTGAAGATTATTACGGGAAATACGTAGATTCATTCGCCGAGGCTAAATCAAATAAGTTTGTAAAACTAACTCAGATCGGGGCGTTTCTGTCCTTTCTCGTAGCGCTAGTATGTCTTGCCGTTTTTGGACTACTTCAAACAAAAGGAAAGAGTGATGTCAAAAACGCCGCCACCACCGCCGCCGCCGCCGCCTCCGCCCCCGCTTCCGCCGCCACCCGGCAGGTTCAACGACGGGGGACAGGCGAATAAATCAGCAGCGCCCTCTATGCCTCCGCCTCCTCCAAAACGGCGCTGACGGCAAATGCTGCCAACCACTTGGCGGATCGGCAGCGTTACCACTGAGGTCAGGCTCGCGATTAAATGCCGGTCATCTCCCTCTTCTTCGGCATCGTGATCCGAATGTATTTCGACGATCACCCGCCGCCGCATTTCCACGCCAGCTATCAGGGCTTCGAGGCGTTCGTGCGGATCGCTGATGGTGAGATCACCGAGGGCAGCCTGCCCCGCAAGGCTGCCCGTATCGTCCGGCAATGGGCGCTCGACCATCAGGCGGAGCTTATGGCAAATTAGCAGCGCGGCGTAGACCTTCAGCCGCTGGAGATGATCGCAGGAGCAGACTTTGATGATTAAGCTCGTCGATATGGCCGTCACCCGCCCGGCCACCCTCTCGCTCGCTTTTTCAGACGATAGCGCCGGCAATTGGTCTGCCGAGGAATTGATCGCGCGCGACACGATCATGACACGACCGCTCGCTGACCCAGACTTTTTCGCCCGTGCCTTCATCGAAGCAGGCGCACTGGCTTGGCCCAACGGCCTGGAGCTATCCGCGACGAGCCTGCACCGGCGTCTGGCCGCAGCCGGAGCGCTCATCAGACCGGCAGCTTAACCGTCCCGCAACTCCACCCCCTTACCCTCTCCCCCATGCTCCCCACCCCGCGCATCTTCCGCAGCCGCTGGGCGGCACTGCTCTGGGCCGGGGGGATCGTCTGGGCGGCGGTCGATTATGCCGGGTCGGCCTCGAACAGCGCCGACAGCAATGCCGCGATCACCGACGCGTCGGGCGAGGTCACCAATGCCGCCGACCTCGCCACCGTCGCCAACCTCATCGGCGAGTGAGTCGCGCGCGCCGCCGCGCCGCAATAGGATCGCGATCCCCCGGCCTCCGTCCGTAACGCCGCCAAGCCATTGAACGCACGCCGATCCGCCCGCCGCGCCGATCCGCGCTGTCCTACACGCATCGCCGCCGGCTAGGCTTCCGTCCTCGCCGCTCGTCAACGACGGGCGACGCGACGCTCTTTGCCATGGGTTCAGAAATCGAAACGATGGAAGGCGATCGTTTCCATTAAGGTGTCCATCTTGTCCACGTTCAGCGTCCAACCGCCTGAACGGACACGATATGCCGTCCAACCGCCTCAGCGGCTGCGGCGGGTCGGCGCGTGGAAGTCGGCGGGCTTGTCGGCGATCCAGCGGGCGAAGCGCGCGATCCCCGGATGCGCGGCGAGCGCCGCCGGATCGGCATAGGTCCGCGCCAGATCGGCATTGGGGATCAGCGCATGGACGGTGCGGTGACAGATCGGATGGACCGCGGCGGTGACGCGCCCGCCTTCGGACTTAGGGACGAGGTGATGCCATTCCACCTTCACGCCCAGCGCCCGCCCGCAGATCGGGCAGGGTGGCGGCGGCGCCTCGCGCGCGGCGCGTGCCTCGGCCTCCGCCAGCCCCGCCCTGCGCTTCACCCGTCCGACCATGATGCCGATATAGGCAGCGGCCGAGCGGCAACCACCGGCGCCGCAACGAAAAAGGGCGGGCCTGCCGTAGCAGACCCGCCCCGTTCGAACCGTTCTGGCGAACGATCAGAAGTGTGCGACCACACCCGCCATCGGGCGGAAGCTGTGCGCGTCGTCGAAGGTCGAAACCTCCATACGCAGGCGCAGACCCGAATTGCCGGTCAGGCCGCCGAGGCCGATGTCCTTCGGGCCGACTTCGGCGCCGATGCCATAGACGGTCGCGTGATAGTCGCGGTTCAGGTCGCCGGCGACGCCCGGAGCGAACTTGTCGAAGTTGTTCCAGCGGTAGCCGACCTTGCCGTAGAACAGGCCGCTGTCGCCGGCGCGGAAGCCGAAGCGGCCATAGGCGCCATACTGCCAGTCGATGTCACCCGACACGCCCTTGGCGACCGCACCCTCGGCGCCGACGAACACCGGGCCGAGCGGCACGTTGAAGCCGACGATGCCTTCGACCAGCGCGCCGTCGAGGTTATAGCCCTTGGGCTGCGCGGGGATGCCGGCAACGGCCTGGCGGTCGAACTGCTCCCAGCCGCCCATCACGGCGACATACGGCTCGATGCCGAAAGCGCGCGTGCCGTCCGGAGCCTTGGGCGCGGTGTCGACCTGCGCGTCGGTGGCGACGGTGGTGTCGGTCGTGCCGGTGGTCGACATGTCCTGCGCGAAGGCGGGGACGGCGAAGGACGCTGCCGCAACGGCGGCCGCGAGGGCGAGCTTACGCATATGAATGTACCTTGTGTTGCCTCAACTCGGGCGACGACACCGCAGCGTCGTGCAACCCAGGTCCGTCCAAACTGCGATTTTGGACCTTTGTTGCACCGCGACGGCACTTTTGCCCGGAACGTCCGCCGCTGTGGCTTTCGCGCCACACTTCCTGTCACCCGGATGAACGAACCCACGGCAATCCGTGCGTCCGCGTCCGCACGAGGTCGACGGGGGCTCGCGCCGATCATATCGCCGGTGCGAAGGCGGGCGCGATCAGGGCGCGCGCGGGGCCAGCTTGCGCAGCGACGCGCTCGGCAGCGACGACGGCCGTGCCGCGGTCCGCACGGCGCGATGGCCACTGCCGGCGGCGTAATTGGCGATGTCGGATTGCGCCCGCGATGCCGCCGCCTCGACGTTGACGGTGGTGTCCGTCGATTGGCTCGCCGGGCGCGAGCAGGCGGCCAGACTCATCGCCCCCACCAGGGGCAGCAGCAGGATACGCATAACGGGTCCGATTACACAGGGGCAGCGCAAACGCCGCCCCGTCGGCATCGTTCCCCGGCACGAGCCGGGGAACGATGCCGGCCCGGATCAGGGGCGCAGCGCCACGGCGTCGGCGTCGTCCAGATCGTCGTCCTCGTCCGACGTCGTGCCGGCATCAAAATCGTCCTGGGCGTCGTCCTCGTCGATATCCGCCTCGTCCATGTCGACGGTCGGGTCGCTCTCGCCGACCTCTTCCGAATCCATGTCGAGCTCGTCGATCGGCTCGTCTTCCTCGTCGTCGTCGCCGAGGTCGGGGTTGAGGTCGGTCAGCACCAGCCCGTCGCTGGGGCCGTTGCGCGTCGCCTCCAGGATCTCGGCGCGCTGGCTCTCGTCATAGCCCTCTTCGTCATAGCCGTCGTCGCCCGAGCCATGGCCCGTGACCTGATGTCCACCCATCGAAACCTCCTCGTGTTACCCGGTGCGAACGGCGGGGAGGCGGCGGCGGTTCCGCGGTCGTCAGGCGGCGCGGAACAACCGGCCGCGTTCGGTGACCGCCACGACGCCCAGCGCGACGACGCCGCAGATCAGGAAGCCGGCGGCGAGCGGCGCGGTGCTGCCGTCGAACGCCTGGCCGATGACAACGCCGATCACCGCGCCGAAGGTGACGCTGGTGAAGCCCTGGACGCTGGAGGCGGTGCCGGCGATCCCGCCCATATTCTCCATCGCCATCGACGAGAAATTGGAGGTGGCGAGCCCGAAACAGCCCATCGTCAGCGCCTGGAGGATGACGAAGCCGACCAAGGTCTCATAGCCGGCGAGCGCGACGGCGAGGTGGATCGCGCTCAGCACGACAAGCCCGATCACCGCGCTGTGGCTGATCAGCCGCGTGCCGAGCCGCATCACCAGCCGCGCGTTGGTCAGATTGGCGCCCGCCATCAGCGCCGCGGTGACGGCGAACATCACCGCGAGCAGCTGCGGGTGCTTGAACGTGTCGAACATGATCTGCTGGACGGAATTGAGATAGCCGTAGAGCGCGCCCATCAGCGAGGTCGAGGCGAGCGTATAGCCGAGCGACCAGCGATCGCTCAGCGTCTGCTTCCAGCCGCCGGCGACGCGCCGCACCGACAGCGGCTGCTGCGCATCGGCGTGGAGCGTCTCGGGCATGCGCACGAAGAACCACGTCCAGATCACCAGGCTCAGCCCGGCGACGACCCAGAAGATGCCGCGCCAATTGGCGAACAGCAGCACCGTCTGGCCGAAGGCGGGGGCGAGCACGGGGACGATCATGAACACCATGAAGGCGATCGACATCACCCGCGCCATCGGCCGGCCGTGGTAGCAGTCGCGGACCATCGCGACGGTCGCGACGCGGGTTGCGGCGACCATCGCCCCGCCGAACACGCGGGCGGCGAGCAGCAGCACGAAGTTCGCCGACACCGCGCAGGCGATGTTGGCGATGACATAGCCGCCGATCGCCCACAGCAGCACCGTCCGCCGCCCGAACCGGTCGGCGAGCGGCCCATGCGCGAGCTGCGCGATGCCGAAGCCGAGCACGAAGGCGGTGACGATGAACTGGCGCTGGTTCTCGGTGGCGATGCCCAGCGACCGCCCGATCGCCGGCAGCGCGGGCAGCATCGAATCGATGCCGAGCGCGGCGAGCGACATCAGCGCCGCGACGAGGGCGACGAACTCGACGAAGCCGATCGGCGCGCCCGCCGGCTCGCCGGGGACATGAGGGGCAGGAGCAGGGGCAGCGCCGTCGAGCGCCGGCGCGGAAGTGGGGATGGAACGGGTCACGATGCCGCCTCCCCTACCCGCAAGCGGCGGCCATCGGAACCCTGCTTGATCGCCGCGGCACGACGCCCTACGTGTATTGCCCGATCAACACACGAGGGCTGCCATGACCCGCCTGCTGCTTTGTACCGCCCTGCTCGCGATGCCGCTCGCCGCCTGCGACCGTTCGGGCGAGGGCACGTCGGTGTCGATCAACGCCGACGGCGGCAACGTCCTCGGCGCGGTCGACGCCAAATCGGGTCAGGTCAAGATCGCCGTCCCCGGCTTCTCGGGCCAGATCAAGCTGCCCAGGATCCAGCTCGACGCCGACAATTTCGACCTCAACGGCGTCCACCTCTATCCCGGCTCGACGATCGACAAGCTCGACGTCGCCGGCAAGGACGAGGCGGGCAGCCTGCGCGTCCGCTTCACCAGCCCCGCCCCCGCCGATCAGGTCCGCGGCTGGTTCCAGGACCGGCTCGGCAAGGCCGGCTTCACGCTCAAACAGAACGGCGCCGGCCTCACCGGCACCACCGACGACCACCAGCCCTTCCGCCTCGACCTCGCCGACGACGCCGGCAAGGCGAAGGGCACGATCACGGTGGGAAGCTGACGCTTTATTCTATCCTCGACGGGGATCGGGAGCGCTAAACAGGTCGAGCCCTCCGCGAAAACCATCACCACCAACAAATCAACACAGTGCTCCTGCGAAAGCAGGAGCCCAGAGCCAAGCAACGCCCCATGGCGTTCGAGACTCCTAGGCTCCTGCTTTCGCAGGAGCACTCGGTGACTTTCGCAGAGGTCTTCGTGACGATCGTGCTCTAACAGCGCGCCGGCCCGGGCTACGCCCCCCGCGCCGCCGCCAGCACCGCCGCGGCATGGCCCGGCACCTTCGCCTTGCGCCACGCCTGCGCCAGCCGGCCGTCGGCACCGAACAGGAAGGTCGCCCGCTCGATCCCCATATAGGTCTTGCCGTACATCTGCTTCTCGCCCCACACGCCGAACGCGTCGCAGGCGCTGCCGTCCTCGTCGCTCGCCAGACCGACGGTGAGGTCGTATTTGGCGATGAACTTGCCGTGCTTGGCGGGCGGGTCCTTGCTGATCCCGAGCACACTCACGCCGGCCGCGGCGAAGTCCGCCGTCAGTGCCGAAAAGTCCTGCGCCTCCCGCGTGCACCCCGACGTATCGTCCTTGGGATAGAAATAAATCACCGCCGGCAGCGGCAGTTCGGCCAGCCGGATCGGCGAGCCGTCAGGGGCAATCACCGTCACCGCCGGGATCGTCGCGCCGTCATCCATCTGCATCTCCTGTCGTACCCGTCCATGCTGCCGCGACCTCCTGCCGCGTCGCATCGAAGGCGACAAGCACCGCCGCCCAATCCGCCAACCGCAACGCCCGCGCGATCAGCTCGCGCGTCGCCGGCGGCGGCGTAGCGGCGTCGGGCGCCACGAGCCGCAGCACGACGAGCAGGCGGGTCAGCAGATCGTTCGCCGCCGCCAGCCCCGCCGGCAGCAGCCCCGCGGCCACCAAAGCCTCGATCGCCGACCCGAGATGCGGGTCGAGCCCGGTGCGATGCCGCAGTTGCGTCAGATGGACGGTGAATTCCAGATCGACCAGCCCGCCCGGCAGCAGCTTGGCGTCGAGCGGCCCGGTCGGCGGCTTGTGCCGCGCCATCTCGGCGCGCATCGCCACCGCCTCGCCGGCAAGGTCGCGCACCGGCCGCGCGCCGGCGAGCACCCCGGCGACCACCGCCGCCGCCGCCGCCCGCCCCGCTGCCGATCCGAACACCGGCCGCGCGCGGGTCAGCGCCATATGCTCCCAGGTCCACGCCTCCTCGCGCTGGTAGCGCGCGAACGAGTCTAGCGAAACCACCAGCGGCCCCTGCGTCCCCGACGGCCGCAGCCGCGTGTCGACCGGATAGAGCGGTCCGGCCGCGGTCGGCACCGACAGCGCCGCGGTCACCCGCTGTGCCAGCCGATTGTAGTAGAGCGTCGCGCCGAGCGGCTTCGCGCCATCCGACTCCGCGCTGAAATCGCCGGTGAACAGATAGACGAGGTCGAGGTCGCTGGCATGCGTCAGCGCGCCGCCACCGAGCCGGCCAAAGGCGAGGATCAGCAATTCGCTGCCCGGCACCCGGCCATGCGCCTGTGCGAATTCGGCGACGGTCGCCTCGGCGAGCACCGCAATCGCCGCCTCGGCGAGCCGCGCATAGCCCGTCGCCGCATCGAGCGGATCGGCCGCCCCCGCCACCACCTGCGATCCCAGCGCGAAGCGTTTCTCGCCGACGATACGCCGGACATGGTCGAGCAGCGCCTGATAGTCGCGCCCCTCGCCGCGCGTCATTTCGGCGGCGAGCGTCGCCACCTCGCCGAGCGGCTCGAACGCGCCGGGATCGATCAGCCAGTCGATCAGCTCGGGTCGCGTCGACAGCGCCTCGGCGAGCGGCGCGGCGTGGCTGAGGATCGTCGCGAGCAGGCTCGCCAGGCCGGGCCGCGCCTCGAGCAAGCGCAGGATGTTGATCGCGCTCGCCAGCCGTTCGAGCAACACGTCGAGTCGCAATAACGCCGCCGCCGGGTCGGGGGCGTCGGCGAGCGCGGGCATCAGCACCGGCAGCACCGCTTCCAGCGCCGCGCGCGCCGCGGGGCTGCGCAGAGCCGGATAGCGCCCGGCGCGCCAGCCGGCGATCCGCGCCGCCGCCGCCTCGCCATCGGGGAAGCCCGCCTCGTGCAGCCGCTCGGCGAGCGCCTGCGGGTCGTGCGGAAAGCCGGTTTCGCGCCCATCGTCGAGCGCGTCGTAGATGCGCCCCGCCTGCTCCACCGGGCCGCGCAGCAGGTCGATCAGCGCGCCGCCGTCGGCCAGTCCGTGCAACCGCGCCACCCGATCGAGCGCCTCGCCGGTCGGCAACGTGTGCGTCTGGCGATCGTCGATCATCTGGACGCGATGCTCGATCGTCCGCAGCAAGCTATAGGAGCCGGTCAGCGCCGCAGCTTGGTCCGCGCCGATCCACCCCGCCTCGGCGAGCCGGGCGAGCGCGTCGCGCGTCGCCGGCGTGCGCAACGCCGGGTCGCGGCCACCGTGGATGAGCTGGTGGATCTGCGCGAAGAACTCCGCCTCGCGGATGCCGCCGCGCCCGCGCTTGAGGTCGTAGCCGGGGCCGAACGCCTGCCCGCTCGCATAATGATCGCGGATGCGCCGCGACAGGTCGCGGATCTCGCCGATCGCGCCGAAATCGAGCCCGCGCCGCCAGACGAACGGCCGGATCGCATCGAGAAAGTACCGGCCGAGTTCGAGATCGCCCGCGGCCGCGCGCGAGCGGATGAACGCCGCGCGCTCCCAGGTCAGCGCCTGCGATTCGTAATAGCCGATCGCCCCGTCGACCGGCAGCGCGATCGGCGTCGCCTCGGGTGAGGGCCGCAGCCGCAGGTCGACGCGCAGCACATAGCCGTCGCCGTCGCGCGCCTGGAGCAATTCGACGACGCGCTTGGCGATCCGCACCGCCGCCTCTTCCGGCTCCTCGCGCGCCCGGTGCGGCAGCGTGCGCGGATCGAAGATCAGGATCGGATCGATGTCCGACGAATAATTTAGCTCGCGGCTGCCCTGCTTGCCGAGCGCGATCACCGCGAAGCCGCGCGGCTCGGCACCGGGGGTCCGCTCCTCGATCGCCGCGCGGATCGCGCGGTCGAGCGCGCGGTCGGCGAAGTCGCTCAGCGCCTGCGTCACCGCGGTGAGATCCATCACCCCGGCGAGGTCGCCGATCGCGACGGTCAGCGCCAGCGCCCGCCGGTCGAGCCGCAATTGCCGCGCGACCGGCATGTCGGGCGTCGCCGTCGTATAGTCCAGGTCGAACCGCCCCGCAGCGAGCCGCGCCGCCAGCGCCGGCTCGCGATCGAGCAACAGCGACAGGAAGGGCGCATGCGCGCGTGCGCGGTCGATCGCATCGGTGACGGCTGGCATCGGCATATCCTTTACGGGTGTCGCAACGTTTCCGTCGAACGATCGTTCTGACCGTCATGAACACCGCCATGCATACATCGCGAAAGGACCGCAGCGGCGACTACGTCGTCCGCCTTCCGCGGCCGGCGGATCCGCTCGGCCATGCGCTGCGCGGCGTGTTCGGCGAAACGCCGATGCCCGACGACATGCGCGCATTGCTCGAACGCCTCGAGCGCGTCACCCACTGATCGCGGGCGGGACGGTCGGTCCCACCGTCAAGAGACGCCAGCCCGTCGGCAGATAGTCCGTCGACATATAGAAATAGAAGGCGCAGCTGCCATCCGGCCGATAGCTGCCGCCCTTGAGGATGCCATAGGCAGTATCGCCGAGGAACACCGGGCTGCCGCTGTCGCCGCTCTTGCACACCGGCCCCGCCACCGTCGTCCAGGTCGGCAGGCAGGCACCGCCGCACAGGTCGCCGGCGGGGGCGAAGTCGGTCAGCTCGACCTGCGAGCAGCTGTATCCGGTCCGCTCGCCGCGATGGCAGACGATGTCGCCCGCGCGCATCCCCGCCCGCCCGCGCGCGCCGGTGACCGGCCGGCTGATCGTCTTGGCGGTATCGGCAAAGAACAGCGGCGCCAGCGGCGCGGCGCTGCTGTTGATCTGCACGTCCTGATGCCCCCAGCCCCATTGCCCGACGAACGGCAGCGCTTGCTCGTGCCCGTCGGCATCGCGTCCGCTGAGTTCGTCCGGGCAATGCGCCGCGGTGGCGAGCCCAGTGCGCAAGCCATCGGTGACGACGAAACCGGCGGTGCACAGATAGCGATGCGTATCGCCCGGCACCTGTCCGACGACGCGCGCGCCGCCCTGGATGCCGCCCATGTCGAGCGCCGGCTGATCGACGACGCGCAGCCGCACCGGCACATGCGTCAGCGCCGCGAGCCGCTCGGCGAGCAGCGCCGCGCCCTCGCGCGCCACGTCGCGGCCCGAGACGACGGCGACCAGCTCGCCGCTACGCTGGTCGATGCCGAGCCCCGGCGGCGCGATCAGGCTGGCGCGGATCGTCGCCTGATAGGCGGTGATCGCCTGCACCAGCCCGGTATGGCTGACCGCCGCGCCGGTACGGAAGGTCACGCGCACCGGCGTGCCGTCGAGATCGACGATCTGTTCGGCGACGGGCGCGTCGCCGGTCAGCGTCACGACGATCCCGAAGCCGGGGCGATGCTCGACCGCGATTCCCGTCAACCGATCGGCGAAACGATCGGCGATCGCATCGGTGACCGGCACGCTCGCCTCCTGCAGGCGAAGGTGGCGGATCGCCTCCTCGACCGTCACGCCGAGCCGCTCGGCCACCGCCGCCGCATCCTGCGCCCGCGCCGCCTCGGGCGACTGCACCGCCGCGGCGGCGACGACCGGCGGCGGCGTGACGAGCGCCTGCGCCGCCGCCGGACCGCCCGCCCCCAGCATCCACGCCCACAGCAAGACCCGCCGATATCGCCCCACACCATCCTTGTAGGGCGACAAACTGGCGCGTCGATGAACGATCAGGCGCAGAGGACGCAAAACCTCACGGCTGCCAGTTCGGCCGGTAGCTCGGATCGAGGCGGCGGTCGGTGAAATAGGCGGCGCTGATGAAGGCGAGGTGGGTGAGCGCCTGCGGGAAGTTGCCGATCGGCTCGCCGCGCAGGTCGAGCTCTTCCGAGAACAGGCCGAGCGGGTTGGCGTAGGCGATGCCCTTGGCGAGGATCATCTGCGCCTCGTCGAGCCGGCCGGCGCGCGCGAGGCATTCGGCGTACCAGAAGGTGCAGGTGGTGAAGGCGCCTTCCGTCCCCTCCAGGCCGTCGGCGTTGCGGTAGCGGTAGACGAGGCCGTCGTCGCGCAGATGCGTACCGATCGCGTCGAGCGTCTTGAGCCACACCGGATCGGTCGAGGAGACGAAGCGGACCAGCGGCATCATCAGCAACGCGGCGTCGAGTTCGGTGCCGCCGCGATCCTGAACGAAATAGCCATGGTCGGGATGGCGGAAATTGCTCCAGATATCCTCGACGATGGCGTCGCGCGCCTCGCTCCACGCGACCAGCGGCGCGGGCAGCGAGCGCTTCTTGGCGAGCCGGATCGCGCGGTCGAGCGCCACCCAGCACATCAGCCGCGAATGGAGGAAGTGGCGCGGTGCCGAGCGCATCTCCCAGATGCCGGCATCGGGCTGGTCCCAATTGGCGATGACATAGTCGATGACGCCGCGAACGTGCTGCCAGCCGGCGTGATCGATCGCCGCGCCGTATTTGTTCGAAAGATAGACGCTGTCCATCAGCTCGCCGAAGATATCGAGCTGGCTCTGCGCGTGGGCGCCGTTGCCGATCCGCACCGGGCGGCTGTCGACATAGCCGGCGAGATGCGGCAGCTCCTCCTCGTCCGCCGCCTCCGACCCGTCGATCGCATACATGATGCGGATCGGATGCGCGCGGTCGGCGGCCATCACCCGCTCGCCCGCCCAGCGGCGGAAATGCTCGGCTTCGTCGATGAAGCCCAGTCGCATGAAGGCATAGACGGTGAACGAGGCGTCGCGGATCCAGGTCGCGCGATAATCCCAGTTGCGCCCCGCCCCCACCGCCTCGGGCAGCGAGAAGGTCGCCGCCGCCGCGATCGAACCGTGGCGGTTCGAGGTGAGCAGCTTGAGCGCCAGCGCCGAGCGCATCATCTCCTCGCGCCAGCGGCCGCGATAGCTCGTGCGCGACAGCCAGCCGCGCCAGGCGGTCGTGGTCGCGGCGATCTCGGCGGCGACGGTCGCATCGTCGGGACGCTCCAGAGCCTCCTCGCCGAACACGAACCACGCGCTTTCGCCCTCGCCGAGGGTGAAGTCGGCGTCCGCCGTGCCCTCGCCACAGGTCAGCGGCACCGAGGCATGCAGGCGCAGCGTCAGGTCCCGTCCGACGAAGCACACGCCGCCGTCCGCCGCCGCCACGTTCGGCACCTCGCGCGCATAATCGAACCGCGGCCGGCAGCGCGCCGCGAAGGCGACCGTGCCGCGCGTCACCGTGACCCGGCGGATCAGGCAGCGCGCGCGATGTTCGGGATGCACGCGCGCGTCCGGATGCGGCATCAGATCGACGATCTCGACGCTGCCGCTCGTCGCCATCCAGCGCGTCGTCAGCACGTTGGTATCGGGCACGTAGATCTGGATCACCCGGGCGGCGTCGAGCGCCGGCCGGATCTCGAAGGCGCCGCCACGCTCGGCATCGAGCAGTTCGGCGAAGACGCTCGGGCTGTCGAGCGACGGCCAGCACAGATAGTCGATCGTCCCGTCCGCGGCGACCAGGGCCGCGGTCTCCATGTCGCCGATGATGCCGTGATCGCCGATGCGCCGGTGTGGCCCGACCCGCGCGTCATCCATTGTCGCGGAATTCGGGATAGAGCGACATGCCGCCATCGACGAAGACGGTGGTGCCGGTGACGTAATCCGCCGCGTCGGAGGCGAGCCATACCGCGGCGCGCGCGACGTCCTCGGGCTCCCCGATCCGGCCATAGGGGATCAGCTTCAGCAATTTGGTCAGCGCCGCCTCCGTCTCCCACGCCTCCTTGTTGATCGGCGTGCGGATCGCGCCGGGCGCGATCGCATTGACGCGGATGCCGTCGGCCGCGACCTCCTGCGCCAGCGTGCGCGTCAGCATCCGTACCCCGCCCTTCGCCGCGGCGTAATTGACGTGGCCGGCCCAGGGGATCAGCTCGTGCACCGAGCTCATCGCGATGATCGTGCCGGCGCTGCGCGCGGGCCTTCCGTCCCGCGGCTGGGCACGGAAGCGCCGGACCGCCTCGCGCGCGCAGAGGAACTGGCCGGTCAGGTTGATGTCGATGACGGTGTTCCAGTCGGCGAGCGTCAGGTCGGCGACCGGTGCGTCCTTCTGCACGCCCGAATTGGAGACGAGCACGTCGACCCGCCCGAACGCCGCCACCGCAGCGTCGAACAGGCGGGTGACGTCCGGCTCCTGCGATACGTCGGCCTGCACCGCGATTGCCTTGCCGCCGGCCCCGGTGATCCGCTGCGCCAGCGCCTCGGCGCTCTCCTCGTCGGAGCGATAGTTGACGACGACCGCGGCGCCGGCGTCGGCGAGCCCCGCCACGACGGCATGGCCGATTCCGGAGCTGGCACCGGTAACGATGGCAGTATGACCTGCAAGGACGGACAAGGACGCATCTCCAATGACTTCACGTCGCACCTGAACGGTCGAGCGCGTCAGGGGATGCGTGTCAGTCGATCGGGTCGCCGTAGAACAGCCCGCGTCCGTCGGTCCCGACATAGACGCGGCCGGCACGGCGCGGGTCGCCGGCGACCACGCGATAGCGCCCGCCCCAACGATGCGTCGCGTCGTCGATCCGCCGCCATGACGCACCGCGGTCGGTCGACCGCCAGATGCCGCGCACGTCGTCGCGGCTGCCGATCGCGAACACCGCATCCTTGCCTAGCCCGTACAGCTCGATCGCCAGTCCGCCGCTCGCCGGAACGAACGACACGCCGGCGTCCTCGCTGCAGAACAGCGCGGCGCCGACCTGCAACCACAGCCGCCCCGCCGCGTCGGGCGCGGCGACGAGCGCGCTTTGCGATTCACGGTTGCGCGCCTGCGCCGCGGTGAGGTCGCGCGGCAGGCCGCGCCCCGCCACCGGCGCGAAGCTCGCGCCGGCGTCGCGCGACACCAGCAACCGGCCACCCGTCGCGTCGACCGCGTAGAAGACCGCCGGATCGACCTTGTCGGACACCGCCCGCGTCCGCGGCGGCAGGCCGCGCACCGGCGACCACGTCCGGCCGCGATCGCGCGTCACCTGCGGCACGCGTGCGGCGACGACTATCGTCGCGCCGTCCGCGGAGACGGTGATCGGCGTCTCGCCGTTGAGATCGTCGCGCGCCGGCGGGTTGCCCTGCGGCGGTAGGCGCAGCGGCGTCCAGTGGCGGCCGCCATCCTCCGACCGGGCGAGGCTCGCGTCGCGGGGACGGTCGAGATACAGGCTGCCGCTGCGTACGATCACGGCCGGTGCCTTGCCGGCATAATCGAGCATGTTGGTGTTGGAGAGATACGGGTTGGCGAAGGTCGGCTGCGGCGAACGGTCGAGATCGTCGTGGACGAAGCCGGCGAGATCGCCGAACCCCGATACGACCGGCGCGCCGCCCGTCGGCGAGATCATCGTGATCACCGCGGTCTGTTCGATCCCGCGCACCCACGGCGCCCAATCCACCGTGCCGCGCGTCGGCAGGCGCTGCGCCGCATAGACGGTCGCGCCGGTGGTATAGGCGATATGGCCGGCATCGAACGGGTCGATCGCCAGGCCCGAGATCCAATGGCCGAAATCGGCGCCCTTGCCCTCGTGCAGCAGGAACGGCGTCGCCGACACGTCGCGGCGGCTGCGCGCGCCGACATCGTCCCAATGCAGACCGTCGTCGCGGCTCAGCCACAGCGAATCGCCGGCGCGATAGCGATCGATCGTCGACACCGCGACGGTGCCCGGCGCCGACCGCGCCACCGCGACGCCGAGAAACCCACCCTCGGCCCCTGCCGCACGCCACGCCGGCGGCGTGACGTCGCGGCCATGGCCTCGCGCGTCGTAGCGCCAGACCGCGCCGGTCTTGACGTCGCTCGGACCGATGCCGCTGGCGAAGCCGACCCACAGCACGCCGCGCGCGTCGACCACGCCCTTGGCCGCGAACAGCGCCGGTCCCGCCACCGCGGTCCAATGCACGCCGCCATCGTCGGAACGATACAGCGCCGGCCCGCCCGGATCGGCGATCCCCGCCCAGATCCGCTGCGACGCGCCCGCCTTGCCGCTGGTCGGGTCGATCGCGACGAAGGAGACGCCACCGTGGCTGGTGCGGCGCTCGGGCCGGCCGAGCCCCTTGTGCGGAAAGCCCGCGACCGGCGTCCAGCTCTGCCCCGCATCGTGGCTCTGCCACAGGCCGTCGTGCCGCGAGCCGAAGAACAGCCGGCGATGATCGTTGGGGTCGACCGCCAATCGCTCGCCGAGCCCCCGCCCCGGCTCGTTGCCGCCCATGGCGAACGGCACCGGCACCACCCGCCACGTCCGCCCGCGGTCGCCCGAGCGCAGGATCGCCGCGGGCGCGCCGGCGTTCATCCCCGCCGCCATATAGACGACGTCCGCGTCGACGGGATCGGCCGCGATGCTCTCGATCCCCATATAGCTGGAAACGGCATTGCCATCCTGCAGCGGCACCCAGCGCGCCGCCGCCGCGTCCCAGCGATAGGCGCCGCCCATGTCGGTGCGCAGATAGGCGAGCCCGCGCTCGACCGGGCTGAACACGATATTGGGCGCATAGCCCCCCGCCCCGACGGTGACGTTGGTCCAGCGATACGGCACCGCCTGTTGCGCGGGTGATGCCGCGGGCGTGGCGAGCACCGCCAGCATCACGAGCAGCGTTCGCCAAGACCCCCGCCGTTTGCCCTGAGCCTGTCGAAGGGCCTGAGTCTCACCGTGCTTCGACACGCTCGGCACGAACGGAGCAAATTGGCGCAACCCGCTCAATTCCTCGACACCACCGGTTCCAGCGTCGCCAGCACCACGTCGTTGCTGCGCATCGGCAGCCGCAGCGTATAGCCGCCATCGCGACCGACCTGAACGACGCGCGCGATCTCCGGCTTGTCGGTGGTCAGCGCCTGCAATTCGGCGATCTGCGCCGGCGTCAGCGTCTTGGGCGAGCCCATCGCCAGATAGCGCGAATGCGCGTCGTTCTTCTGATAGCCGGTCCGGCGCACCGTCACCCGATAGCGCCCCGGCGCGAGATGCGTCAGCCGCAAGTCCGCCGCCGCCGCCGCCGGCGTCGCGGGCAGCATTTTCGTGAAGAACGGGCGGTTGCTCAGCGTCTGCTTGGGCTGCTGCCAGTTCCACACCAGGACGTTGGTCCGCCCGCCCTCGCTCGTCGCCAGCGCCTGCGCGTCGGCGAGCGCGATCTCCGGCCCGCGCAGCGCGTGGAGATATTTGTACGCGAACCACGCCGGCTTGCGGATACCCTCGCGGTTCATCAGCCCGAAGCCGCCGTGGAACGGCGTCGGCGGCGGCCCGGCTTCCTCGAACAGGTCGCTGTAGGTCCAGTAGCTCATCCCCTGCGCGATCCCGCGCGTGGCGAGCAATTTGGTCAGGATATAGGGTGCGCTGACATAGGAATCGTGCACCGGATCGCGCGGATTGTAGCTCGCGCTCCATTCGGTGAAGAACAGCGGCAGGCCGGGAAATTTCGACGCCGCGATCTCCGCGCGGACGCGGCGGACGTCGCCGACGATCGCATCGGGATTGGTCGACAGGCGATTGTCGTCCTCGCCGCGCTCGTCGAGGAAACCGCCGTCGACGCCATAGGTATGCGTCGAGACGAAATCGATCGGCACCTTGCGTGCCGCGGCATAGTCGAGCAACTCGGGCACCCACGCCGCCCCCGCGGTCGCCGGGCCGCCGACGCGCAGGGCCGGGTCGATCGCCTTGATCGTCCGCGCGCTCGATTCGTACAGGCTGAGATAGGCCGCCTTGTCGCCCTTCTCCCAGAAGCCGGCGAGATTGGGCTCGTTCCACACCTCGAAATACCAGCTGCGCACCTCCTCGGCGCCGTAACGCTGGCGCAGGTGGCGGACATAGGCGTCGATCAGCCTGGCCCAGCCCTCGGCCTGCGGATGCGAGGTATTGCCCTTCCAGTAGAAGATCGTCTGGTTCGAGGTCTTGAGCGCGTCCGGCGTGAAGCCCAGCTCGACGAACGGCTTGATCTTGCGCGCGAGCAAGGCGTCGTAGAGCTGGTCGATCTTCGTCCAGTCGTAGACGACTTTGCCGTCGCGCACCTTCACCGTGCCGAGCGCATCGGTGAACACGTCGTGGAAGCGCACATAGCGAAAGCCCAGTTCGCGCACCGCGGTATCGAGCTGCGCGAGGCTGTCCGGCCGGATCAGCGTGCCCGCGAAGTCCGATCCCACCGACAGGTCGAAGGCGCGATCGATCGGCGCGGCCGCACGCGCGACATCGACGTTGATCACCCGTACCGGCTCGGACGCAGGCGCCGCGGACGCTGCCGCGGCCAGACAGAGCAGCGCACCGGCGCCGAGACGGAACGGGAGCGGAGTCATGGCGGTCCTTCGGTTCGGAAGATGGCAGACGCCCCGCCCGCCGGTCGGCGAGCGGGGCGCTGGGTCACTAGAAAGCGAGGCTGATCCCGGTCGAGATGCGGCGATCGCTCTGGAACCAGCTGCGGCCGTACAGCTTGCCGCCCGGATAGCCGCCCATCAGCGTGCGCTGCGTTGCGCCGAGGATGTTGGTGAACTGGACACCGAAGGAGAAATTGTCGGTGACCTTGAACCGCGCCCCGCCGTCGACCGTGCCATAGGCATCGCCATAGACCGGCAGCGCGATCTGGATCGCCTGCCCGGTCGGTCCCGGCGTGGCGTAATAGGTGTAGGTCGGGTTGGTACCGTTGCTGTTGGTCGTCTGCAGGTAGCGCGAGCGCCACGAATAAGCGACGCGGAACGACACCGCCTGCTTCTCGTAGAGCAGCGTGACGTTGGCATTGTGCTTCGACAGGCCGATCAGCGGCGCATCGTTGCGGGTGACGCCGTTGATGTCGCGATACAGATCGCCCGGGTTCTTGCTGTCGATGAACGTATAGTTCGCCTCGAAGCCGAGACCCGACAGCACGCCCGGCAGCATGTCGAGGAACGCACGCCCGCCGACCTCGACGCCCTTCACCGTCGCCGCCTTGGTGGCGTTGATGTAGTCGGTCGCCGCCGCATTGACGTTCTCGGTGGTGCCGTTGGTATACACCACGGTCACCTGCCGCTGGGTCAGCGAATAGATCGGCAGATCGGTCAGTCGCTTGTAGAACGGCGCGAGGTGGAAGGCGGTGCCCGGCCGCGCATAATATTCGAGCGAAATGTCGAAGTTGTTCGACATCGTCGGCTTCAGCAACGGATTGCCCGTATCCGCGGTGAAGTTGGTGAAGATGTTGGGCAGACTGCTGTTACCACCGGTGTTGCCGGGGTTGCTCGTCGTCGCCACGCCGATGCTGCCCGACGCGCGCAATGCGTTGAACGTCGGCAGATCCATCGTGATGTTATAGCCGCCGCGGATCTTGATCTTCTCGTTCGGCGCATAGTCGACGTTGATCGACGGCAGCCAGCGGGTGAATTCCGCCTTGCCGCCGCGGGGAAGGAACGTCTGCGCCAGCGTCAGCGTCTGGCCGTTGCGGATGAAGGTATTGGCGTTCTGCTGGATGTAGCCGCTGCCCTCGTTCTGGATATTGACGACGCGGACGCCGACGTTGCCCGAGATGCCGCCGTCCGGACGGCCGAAGCGCGCCAGCGCATAGGCCGCCTTGGTGATCGTCTTGTTGTCGACCTGATCGCCCGGCAGCACGAAACCGACCGGACGGATCCCCGATCCGCCACCGTATCCGCTTCCCGCAGGCAATGGGCCCGAGGCCGAGCAATCGGATTGCGCGGTGGCCGGGCAGAAGCCCGCCGGCGGCGAAGCCACCAGCCCGGTGCGGTTCGCGACGTAGCGCTTGGCCAGATCCTCGCTCGCGAACATCAGATTGCCCGGCAGCACCGTCTCGCCGCGGAAGAAGTCCTTGAACGCGTGATAGGTCGTGTCGCCCGGTGCGGCATTGGCATAGGTCAGCTGCGGATCGCCGTTCCAGCCGCGGCCCAAGGCGGCCCAGTTATACCCGTTGCCGAGGTCGCGCTCGGTCCGCTCCGCCGCGCGCGCGCCGACCTTGATCGCCTTCAGGAAGCTGTCGTCGAACGAATATTCGGCGTCGAGATTGGCCGAGTCGAGCCGGCCCTTGTTGCGCTCGTTGTGCGGCATCGACGCCGACCAGAAATAGCTTGCCGGATTGGCGAAGCCCGCCTGCGCGGCGGCGGTCGTGGTGATCTGCGGCAGGTCGCCGGTCAGGTCCATGCCGAAACCGGTGCCGAAGCTGACGTCGCGGAAGATGTCGAGCCGGTCGTAGATCTGACGCGAGTCGACGCGCTGCAACGCACCCTTCAGCGACAGGTGGCTGTCGGTCGGCGCATAGTTGAACGCGAGCGAATAGTCGCGGGTGCGCGTGTTGCTGTCGACGAAGCCCTTGTTGCCCGAGCTCGTGACATTGTTGGTGCTGGGGAGGAAGGTGGTGGTGTCGCGGTTGAACAGCGAGCTGGTCTTGGTCAGTACGCCGTTGCTGTCGAAGCTGCTGCTCGCCGGATCGACCGCCAGCGTCTGCGAGCTGACCTGCGCGCCGTAGTCGCTCGACTGGCTCTTGTAGCGTGACTGGAAGAAGGTGCCGCTGAACGTCAGGTCGTCGGTCGGCGCCCACTGCACCGCGCCGTAGATACCGTAACGACGATACTGGAACGCCTCGTCGCCGTAGGTGAAACCGCCGGGAACGTAGTAATCCTTGCCGCTGATGTTCGTCTTGAAATACGGCTCGGTGCGGATGAACTGCGACAGCGAGCTGAACTGGCTGTACGCGACGTCGGCGAGCACGCCGATCTTGCCGATCGGCGTGTCGAACGTCTTGGTCGCGAGCACCGAGGCGACCGGATCGGCCTTCTGCGCCATGTCACCCATGCCGAGCTCGCCGGTCGCGGCCATGTGGAACTTGCCGTTGAAGTCGAACGGCATCTTGGTGCGCAGGTCGATCTGGCCGCCGGTGCCGCCCTCGATCAGATCGGCCGTGGACGCCTTGTAGACGTCGACCGCGGCCATCAGCTCGGGCGTGACGTCGCTCCACAGGATCGCGCGGCCGTTGTTGGCACTGAAGATCTCGCGGCCGTTGAGGCGCGAGGCAACGCCGGTCAGGCCGCGCACCTGCACGCCCGAGCCTTGCACCGAGAAGTGATCGGGATCGCCGAGCGCGGCGAAGCGCACGATCGATACGCCGGAGACGCGCTGCAACACTTCCGTGATGCTATTGTCTGGCAATTTGCCGGCCTCGTCGGCGACGACCGAGTCGATGATCGTCTCGCTGCGGCGCTTGCGCTCGTCGGCGGCCTGCAATGCGGCACGACGGCCGGTGACGACGATCTCATCGCCCGACGGCTGGTCCGCGGGCACCTGATCGGCGGCAGTCGCGGTGCTGGTGAGGTCGCCCGCGGTGGTCGCCGCCTGGCCCGTCGCCTGTGGGATCGCACTCGTATCCGCCTGCGCCAGCCCTTCGGCGAACGCCGGCGATGCGAGCGCAATCATGCCGAGCGCAAGGCTCGAGACACCCGCGCGCAGCGCAGCGTTGAAAGCCGGACGCTTGGCGTCCGTGGTCACGATCCTGGTCATCCCCATCCTCTCCGGCGCCCCACCCGGCGCAAAACTGAATCTCACGCTTTATGGTAGCGCTAGCATTTTCATTAGTGGATTTCGATCTTAGCAGCAATGTCAGACTTAGAACCGTCACGAAATGGGCCCGTTATGTGACTATGATGTAACACCTTTCATTCGCCCAACCCGGCTATTGCTATTCACTTGCAACAGCAGCGCTGGCCGCTAAGAGGCTGGCAACGATCAGGGAGTAGAGAATGACGGCGTTCATCGCGTTGATGGCGGCAAGCGTGGTAGCGGCACCGGTGAGCGATACGGGCGCTGCCGATCCGCAGCGCAGCAGCGACGACATCATCGTCACCGGCCAGCGCAGCGAAGGCAGCGACGATTATGGCGTCAAGGCCCAGCGTACCGCGACCCGCCTGCCGCTCAGCCAACGCGAGACGCCGCAATCGGTCAGCGTCGTCACCCGCGCGCAGATCGAGGATTTCCAGCTCAACGACGTCAACGCGTTGCTCGCGACCGTCCCGGGCGTCAACGTCTTCGCCGGCGAGACCGACCGCGTCTATTATTCGGCGCGCGGCTTCGACATCCAGACCTTCCAGATCGACGGGATCGGCCAGCCCTTTTCGTTCGGCATCCAGACCGGGTCGATCGACACCGCGATGTACGACCGGGTCGAGGTGGTGCGCGGCGCGCCGGGGCTGCTGTCGCCGACCGGCAACCCTTCGGCGGTGATCAACTTCATCCGCAAGCGCCCGTATCATGAGCTCAAGGTCTCCGCGAGCGCGCAATATGGCTCGTTCGACAGCAAGCGGATCGACGGCGACGTCAGCGTCCCGCTCACCGCCGACGGCAGCATCCGCGCGCGTGCGGTCGGCGCGCTGCTCGACACCGACAGCTATATCGACCGTTACAGCCTGCGCCGCTGGACCGGCTATGGCATCGTCGAGGCCGATCTCGGCGCAAACACCGTGATCAGCGCCGGTTACGGCCATCAGGATCATCAGAGCCGCGGTGCGATGTGGGGCGCGATCCCGCTCTATTACACCGATGGCTCGCGCATCGATTTCGCGCGGTCCGCCAATTATGCGCCACGCTGGTCGGGCTGGAACGTCATCGATCGCCAGATCTTCGGCGACCTCACCCACGATTTCGGCAACGGCTGGACCGGCAAGCTGTCGGTGCTGCGCAAGGCGACCAGCGAGAACGACACGCTCTTCTACGTCTATGGCAATCCGGTCCGCGGTGCGCCGGGCGGCATCGACCGGAGCAACCCCGCCGAGGTCAAGGGTATCCAGAGCTACCCCGGCGCCTTCAAGGGCGAAGCGCGCAACCTGACGCTCGACGCCTATATCGGTGGCCCGGTCTCGGTCGGCGGCCGGCAGCACGACGTCATGGTCGGGGTGATGCGCGGCGCCGAACGCTATCGGCAATATTCGAGTTATGATTACAGCCAGGTCGGCTTGTTCCTGCCGCTCGACACCTTCTTCGACGGCAATTTCCCGAAGACGACCTTCCCCACGCCCTACGACCTCAGCCTCGACCAGCATACGCAGCGCGAGACGGTCTATGGCCTCGTCCGCCTCAACCTCGCCGATCCGTTCAAGGTGATGCTGGGCGGTAATTACACGCATGCGACCAGCCAGGGCGTATCCTATCTGGTGCCCACCAATTTCGATGACCGGCGCTTCCTGCCGTTCGTCGGCGCGACCTACGACCTGACGCCGACGATCAGCGCCTATGCGAGCTATGCGACGATCTTCAATCCGCAGACCGAGTTCGACGCACAGAACCGGCTGCTCGCACCGATCACCGGCGACAATCTCGAAGCGGGGCTGAAGGGCGCGTGGTTCGGCGGCCGCTTCAACGCCAGCGCCGCGATCTTCCAGGCGCGCCAGAACAACACCGCAGAGGCCGCCGGCTTCGACACCGCGCTCGGCCGCACCATCTATCGCGGCGTCGACGCCAAGTCGCAGGGCATCGAGGTCGAGGTCGGCGGCCAGCCCGCCGCGGGCGTGCAGGTGACCGGCGGCTTCACCGTGATGCGCGTGCGCGGCGAGAATGACGAACCGGTCCGCACCTTCGTGCCGCGCAACACCGGCCGCCTCAACCTGTCCTACACGCCGCAGGGCCTGAAGGCGCTCAAGCTCGGCGCGTCGGTGCAATATCAGGGGCGCTTCTATTTTGAGCCCGGCACGGTGTCGTCGACCACCGGCCAGCCGATCCGCATCACCCAAAGCAACGTCGCGACGGTCGATCTGTTCGGCCGCTACGCGCTCACCGAGAATGTCGCGATCAGCGCCAATCTGCAGAACGTCACCAACGCCAAATATCTCACCGCGCTGACCTTCGACCAGAGCCGCTACGCCGCACCGCGCGCGATCCTCGGCACGATCAGCCTACGCTATTGAGCGACGGGGCGCAGGCGAACGATGGCACCGCCTGCGCCCCCGGACGTTTTCCCCGGCAGAGCCAAAGGAGATGTCCATTGCCCGATGACAATCACGACAAGCCCGTTCTCTACATTCCCGACAGCCCCAATGTCGGTGCCGCCGATCCCGACGGCGACCCCAACGATCCCAAGCGTGCGGCCAAGGACCAGGCACGCGCCGACGATCTCGCCGCCAAGGTGGCGATCGGCGACGAACTGTCCGGCTATGAGAAGGTCGCCGGCCGCGGCATCGCCCGCGACTGACCGTCTGGCGCGGCGCCTCAGCGCCGCGCTACCCGCAACACGGTATAGCCGGCGATCCCCGACAGCAGCGAACCGATCAGCACGCCGAGCTTCGCCTCGGTCTGCAGCAGCGGCGCATCGGGAAAGGCAAGCAGCGTGATGAAGATACTCATCGTAAAGCCGATCCCGCACAGCAAGGCGACGCCGAAGAGCTGACGCCGCCCGGCATGCGCGGGCATGTCGGCGAGACCGAGCCGGATCGCCAGCATCGCGCAGCCGAACACGCCGGCGACCTTGCCGATCACCAGCCCGCCCATCACCCCGAGCGTCACCGGCGCCGCCAGCGCCCCCGCGGGCAGGTCGAGCAGCGGCACCGCGGCATTGGCCAGCGCGAACACCGGCACCACCAGAAACGCCACCGGCCGTTGCAGCGCATGTTCGAGCCGGTGCAGCGGGCTGGGATCGTCCGCGTCGGACCGTCCCCGGGTGCGCCGCATCGGGATGGTCAGCGCCAGCACCACCCCCGCCAGCGTCGCATGCACGCCAGAGCGCAGCACGAACAGCCAGAGGATCACACCGATCGCCAGATAGACCGACAGCCGCTGCACCCCGCAGCGGTTGCAGCCGATCAGCAGCGCGACCGCCACCGCCGCGCCGGCGAGGTCGGGCCACGACAGGCCGGCGGTATAGAAGATCGCGATGATCAGCACCGCGCCGAGATCGTCGAGGATCGCCAGCGCCGCCAGGAACACGCGCAACGACGCCGGCACGCGCGCGCCGAGCAGCGCGATGACGCCCAGGGCGAAGGCGATGTCGGTCGCCGCCGGGATCGCCCAGCCCGACGCAGTCGGTCCGCGATTGACCGCGAGGAACAGCAAGGCGGGCACGATCATCCCGCCTGCCGCGGCAACCCCGGGCAGCATGCGGCGCGGCCAGGTCGACAATTGCCCGTCGACCATCTCGCGCTTGATCTCCAGCCCGACGAGCAGGAAGAAGACGGTCATCACCCCGTCGTTGATCCAATGGCCGAGCGACAGCGGGCCGATGCCGGCATGCAGCAGCGTGGCATAGCCCGGCCCGAGCGGCGAATTGGCGATGGCCAGCGCGACGACCGCCGCCGCCATCAGCACCAGCCCGGCGGAGGATTGCGCGGCGAGGAAGGCCCGGATCGCGCTGGTCCGTGCGCGGTTGCTGTGGGTCATGCGATCATCGTCCGGATACGGTCGGCAGGCCCGCCCGACGCGAAACCCTGCCCGCTTCTTGCCCGGCGCGCCGCCGGCACCAAGCCGAATGTGACGATGATGAGGTGGAAATTCCGATGCCGCGGCACCGGGAGGCCGAAGTGGCTCTATCCGATCCCTCTGGGGTGGAGGAATGCTGCCGGATAGAGCCAAATCAGGATGGTGGGCGTGGCAAGGATTGAACTTGCGACCCCTGCGATGTCAACACAGTGCTCTACCACTGAGCTACACGCCCGCCGGAGGTGCGCCATTAGCCGGGCTTTTCCGGCCTGGCAAGCGGTCAATTCAATCCGGTGGCACTTCCCGTCTCGAAAACGCGATCGACCTCGGCGACGAGGTCGCGCAGGTGGAACGGCTTGGACAGCACGCGCGCATTGGGCATCTCGCGCCCCGCCTTCAGCGTCACCGCGGCGAAGCCGGTGATGAACATCACGCGCAGCCCCGGCACCAGTTCGGCGGCGCGGCGGGCGAGTTCGATTCCGTCCATCTCGGGCATGACGATATCGGTCAGCAGCAGGTCGAACGATTCGCTCTCCAGCAACGGGATCGCCGCCGTGCCGCGGTCCACCGCCGCAACCGCATAGCCGGCGCGCTCCAGCGCGCGGGTGAGATATTCGCGCATGACTTGATCGTCTTCGGCCAGCAGGATTCGGATCATCGCCTTGTCGGTCTCCATTCGCGCGCCGTCCTATGATCCGCAGTTGTGAAGATTTCCAGCGCGCCGAACGCGGGAACGCGGTAGGACGTGCCATAGATGGACGCATCGTTCGATACGATCGGCGGGTTGGACCGCGACGGTGCGCCGCTCAGCCCGGTGGTCCTGTCCGTGCCGCATGCCGGTCGCGACTATCCGGCGGCGCTGCTCGGCGCGCTGCGGCTGCCGGCGACCGCGCTGACCATCCTCGAGGATCGCTTCGTCGACGCGGTCGCGCAGGGCGCCCGGACGCAAGAGACGATGCTGGTCCAGCGCCGCGCACGCGCCTGGATCGACCTCAACCGCGGCGAGGGCGAACGCGACCCGCGCGTCGACGAGGGCGTCCGCCCGCACGGCCAGCCGGCGCCCTCCGCCAAGGTGCGCAGCGGCCTGGGCCTGGTGCCGCGCCGCGCCGGGGCGGCGGGCGATCTGTGGCGACGGCGGTTCAGCGGAAACGAGGTCGCCACACGGATCGAACAGGATTATCGCCCCTATCATGCCGCGCTCGCCGCCGCGCTCGCCGCGGCGCAGGCGCGGTTCGGCGTCGCGGTGCTGCTCGACGTGCATTCGATGCCGCCGCTCGGCGATCATGCCCGCATCGTGCTCGGCGACCGCTTCGGCCATGCCGCGGCCCAACGCTTCGTCGCGCGGCTGGAGGCGGCCGCGGCGCAGGCCGGCGTGCGCACCGCGCTCAACACGCCATATGCGGGCGGCCATATCCTCGAACGCCACGCCGCCCCCGCCCGCGGCATCCACGCCATCCAGATCGAGTTCGACCGCACGCTCTATCTCGATGCCGCGCTCGATCGTCCCGGTGCCGGCCTGCCCGCTGTCATCGCACTGCTCCAGCGGATGATCGCCGCGGCGGCGGACGAGGCGCTGACCGGCGACGGGATCGCGCTGGCGGCGGAGTGACATAAAAAAACCACCCCGTGCATGAAGCACGGAGTGGCCAAGGTTCAGGGAGGAGACACACTGAAAGTGTGTCATACGGGCCCGCGAAAGGGGGGACACGAGCGCCGTACTTTCATAAAATAGTCGAGCGCCCGATTGGTTCAACCCCCGGCCCGCCAGCCGTTCTTTTTTTCCGTCCGGTTCTTTTACTTGCCCAGCACGGGCGCGATCCGGACGAGGACCGAATCGCGCAGCAGCAGATGGTGGCGCAGCGCCGCGGCGACGTGCAGCACGACCAGCGCGAGCATCAGCCAGCCAAGCAGCCCGTGCGCGTCATGGCCCAGATCGGCGGCGCGGCTGCCGACCGGCAGCAGCGGCACGTCGAACAATCCGAACCAGCTCAGCGGCCGCTGCGGCCCGGGGCCGGGGCCGGAGACCATCATCCAGCCGGTCAGCGGCATCGCGACCATCAGCAGGTACAGCGTCCAATGCGTGGCATGCGCGACGCCCTTCTCCCACGCCGGCGTCCCCGCGGGCAGCGCCGGCGGACGATGCGTCAGCCGCCACGCGACGCGGCCGGCGGTCAGGACCAGCACGGTGATGCCGATCGCCTTGTGCGCCCCCATCAGCGCGCGCAGCGCCGGGATGCCGTCGTGGCCGATGCCGATGACCAGATTGGCGACGACCAGCACCGCGATCGTCCAGTGGAAGGCGATCGCCACCCGCGAATAGCGTTCGCCGTCGATCCGGTTCGTCATAGAGTCCAACCCCTTGCTAGCGGCGGGAACACTCGACCGGCGCGCACGACGGGTCAAGCCATGGCGATGGCCCGGATACGACACGGGCGGGACTCGCGTCGTGCGACCCCGCCCGTGCGATCGGTATGGAAGGAAGGATCAGCCGAACTGCGGCTGCGGCACCTTGTTCTGCTGCGCCTGGCGCGCGAAGATCTCGCGCATCAGCGACAGCGAGAAGAGGTGCGCGTAGAGCAGCGGCAGCATGCCCGATTGCGACATCTTGCGCAGCTGGTCGCCGCGCAGCCCGGCGAGCTTCTCTTCGTTGATCATCTGGAAGCCGCGATAGACGAACGGCTGCTGATTCTCGTCGATCTGGATGGTGACCTCGCCGTCCATCAGCAATTCCTGCTCGCGCAGCTCGTTCATGAACGCCTGGGTGCGGGCGCCGGCCTGTTCGAACTGTTCGGCGAAGTCGAGGATCGCCTTGGTCACCTGGCTCGGCTGGCCGTTCTCGAACAAGGGCTCGCCGTCGTCATAGGCGCCGAGCGCCTCCGAGGTCGGGTCGAAGCACAGCGACAGCTCCTCGGCGTCGGGACGCAGCCGCGCGAGCATATAGGGATAGCGGCGGACATAGGCCGGGACGTAGAAATTGGTCTCGGTCAGCTTGCCGTCGTCGCCCATGAAGACGTTGACGCCTTCGTTGAGGCCCATCAGCGCGAGCGGGATCGCGTCGTCGCCGACCGAGAAGACGATCGGCATATGACGCTGCACCAGCGGGAATTCGTCGGTGGTGATCGGAATCGCATGCTGGCCGACGAGGAACGGCGCGCTGTCCTGCTGGCGGACACGCCAATCGGCATGCGTCTCGCTCGAGAGCGGCTCGAGGCCGTTGTAGAACAAAGGAAGCGGCGCACTGGCCATGGGAACTCTCTCCGTGGTGGATAGTTTGCGGCGCAGCCGCTCGCTGGCCGCTGCTCTATTGGGCCGCAGCCGAGGGTGCAAGCGCCACGAGCTTGCCCGGGTTGAGGATGCCGAGCGGGTCCATCGCCGCCTTGACTGCGCGCAGCGCCGTCAGCCGCGCCGGCGACGACAGCCGTTCCAGCTCGGCCAGCTTCATCTGGCCGATGCCGTGCTCGGCGGCGATCGAGCCCCCCGCTGCGATCACCAGATCGTCGACGAAGCGCGTCACCACCGGCAATTGCTCGCCATACCAGAGCGCGGGATCGGTCCCCGACGCCGCGCGCACGTGGAAATGGATGTTGCCGTCGCCGAGATGGCCGAAGCCGCTCGCATGCGTGCCGGGGAAGCGCGCCTCGCACGCCGCCGCCGCCTCGATCATGAAGCGCGGCATCGCGTCGACCGGCACCGACAGATCGTGCTGCGACGCCGGGCCGAGCGCCCGCTCGGAATCGGAGATCGATTCGCGGATCCGCCAGAAGTCCGCCGCCTGCGTCGCGGTCGCCGCCAGCGTCGCATCGGCGATCAGCCCGTCCGCGAGCGCCTCGCCGAGCAGCCGCTCCATCAGCGCGTCGCCGGCCGGATCGGTAAGTTCGATCAACAGATGCCAAGCCGCCTCCGCCGCCACCGGCGCGCGCAGGCTCGGCACATAAGCGAGCACCGCGGCGAGCGATTCACGCGGCAGGATCTCGAAACTCTCCAGCGCCTCGGTCGCCGCCTGGAAGCGGCGCAGCAGCGTCAGCGCCGCCTGCGGATCGCGCACCGCCGCCCAGGCGGTCGCGCGCACCGCCGGCACCGGCACCAGCCGCAGCGTCGCCGCGGTGACCACCCCCAGCGTCCCCTCCGCCCCGACCAGCAATTGCGTCAGATCGTAGCCGCGATTGTCCTTCTTGAGCGGCGCCAGCCCGTCGTGCACGCTGCCGTCGGCGAGCACGACCTCGACGCCGGCGACCAGCCCGCGCATCGATCCGAAGCGCAGCACCTGCGTGCCGCCGGCGTTGGTCGAGACGAGCCCGCCGATCGTCGCATTGCCCTTGGCGCCGAGCGTCAGCGGAAAGCGCCGGTCGACGGCGAGCGCGGCGTCGTGCAGGTTGGACAGGATCACCCCCGCCTCCGCCACCGCCAGCCCCGCCGCGGCATCGACGCGGCGGATCGCATTCATCCGCCGCAACGACAGGATCAGCGCCGAGCCGTCGGCAGGCGGCGTCGCCCCGCCGACCATCGAACTGTTGCCGCCCTGCGGCACCAGCGGCACGCGATGCCGCACGGCGGCGGCGACGACGGCGGCGACCTCGGCGGTCGAGGCGGGCGCGAGGATCGCCGGCGCCGCGCCGTGGAAGCGCCGCCGCCAGTCGACCAGCCACGGCGCGATCGCGGCGGGATCGGTGACGATCCCCTTGCGTCCCAATACGGGAACGAGCGCGTCGAGCATGGCGGTCTGCGCGGGTGTCATGCCGCGTCCGCTAGGCCAAGTTCATCGCCTGTTCAACGATCCGGACTAAGGGGCGGGGTCTGACATGCTGCATCCCGCATTTCCCATCCTGCTGATCGCCGTCGCGGCGCCCGCCGCCGCCGCGCTCGGCGGCGGCGCGGGCCAGCGCGACGGCACGCTGCTCGCGCAGATGACGATCCACGAGCGCGTCATCATCCGCCTGCCGCGGATGGGCGCGGCGCGCGCCGCCATTCCCGCGCCGATCCGCTACAAGGAGAAGAAGGGGCCGAAATGCGTCGCCGCCGCCGATCTAGGCGGCGCGCTGATCCAGACCCCCGGCGCGGTCGATCTGGTGATGAACGGCGGCAAGCGGCTGCGCGCGCGGCTCGACAAGGATTGCGGCCCGCTCGATTATTACGGCGGCTTCTACCTGCGCCCCGCCGCCGACGGCCAGGTCTGCGCCGGCCGCGACGTGATCCGCATGCGCTCCGGCGCGAGCTGCGGCATCGCGACGTTCAAGACATTGGTCCCGGCGAAGTAGCAAAGTCCTCCCCCGCCAGGGGGAGGTGGCACGGCAAAGCCGTGACGGAGGGGGAGGACAGGACGGGAGCCCGGTAACGAAGCTCCCGCCCCATCCTCCCCCTCCACCACTCGGCTTGCGCCGAGCGGTCCCCCTCCCCCTGGCGGGGGAGGACTTGCCGCACCAATTCTTGACTTTTGCGCCCGAATCCGCAAGCGCCAGCCGCAACGGTATCGCACGCGCGCGTGACCGTGACTTATCCGGACCTTTGCATGAGCCTTTTGGCATGAGCTTCGCCGACCTCGGCCTTTCCGACGAACTGCTCAAGGCGGTCACCGACGCCGGCTATACCGAGCCGACGCCGATCCAGGCGTCGGCGATCCCGTCGGTGCTGATGATGCGCGACCTGATCGGCATCGCGCAGACGGGGACGGGCAAGACCGCCGCCTTCGTGCTGCCGATGATCGACATCCTGTCGCACGGCCGCAGCCGCGCGCGCATGCCACGCTCGCTGATCCTCGAGCCGACGCGCGAACTCGCCGCGCAGGTCGCCGAGAATTTCGAGAAATACGGCGCCGGCACCAAGCTGTCGATGGCGCTGCTGATCGGCGGCGTATCGATGGGCGACCAGATCAAGGCGCTCGAAAAGGGCGTCGACGTGCTGATCGCGACGCCGGGCCGCCTGATGGACCTGTTCGGCCGCGGCAACATCCTGCTCACCGGCTGTTCGATGCTCGTCATCGACGAAGCGGACCGGATGCTCGACATGGGGTTCATCCCCGATATCGAGGAAATCTGCACCAAGCTGCCCAAACAGCGCCAGACGTTGCTCTTCTCGGCGACGATGCCGCCGCCGATCAAGAAGCTCGCTGACAAGTTCCTCGACAATCCGAAGATGATCGAGGTGTCGCGCCCCGCCTCGACCAACCTCAACATCAAGCAGTTCCTCGTCCCCGTCTCCGGCAATGCGATGAAGAAGCGCGAGGCGCTACGCCAGTTGCTGGCGCAGGACGAGGTGCGCAACGCGATCATCTTCTGCAACCGCAAGACGACCGTGCGCGAGCTCAACAAGAGCCTCAAGAAGCACGGCTTCAAGGCGGGCGAGATCCATGGCGACATGGAGCAGGCGCAGCGCATCGCCGAGCTCGACCTGTTCAAGGACGGCAAGATCAACATCCTCGTCGCCTCCGACGTCGCCGCGCGCGGGCTCGACATCAAGGGCGTCAGCCACGTCTTCAACTTCGACGCGCCGTGGCATCCGGACGATTACGTCCATCGCATCGGCCGCACCGGCCGCGGCGGCGCGACCGGCATCGCCTATACGCTGATCACCAGCGAGGATGCCGAGAACATCCAGAATATCGAGAAGCTGACCGGCCAGAAGATCGACCGGCTCGACCTCGGCGCCGCGCCCGAGGCGGAGGCGCCCGCCGCTGCCGCTACCGCCACGAGCGAGGAACCGCGCCGCGGCCGCCGCGACCGCACGACCCGCGGTGAGAGCCGCCGCGACCGCCCCGCGCGCGCGCCGGTGGCGGAGGCTGCACCCGAGGTGGTCGAGGCGCCCGCCGCCGTCGAGGAACCGCGTCGCCAGCCCCGTCAGGAGCGCCGCCCCGAGCCGGAATTCGCGCCGCCGCCGCGCCGCGACATCCGCCCCGACGGCGGTCGTCGCCCACGCCGCGACGAGCGCGACGACGGCCCCGACGACGGCTGGAACGGCCCGATCCCGGAGTTCCTGAAGGCCGTGATCGGGGGATAGCTCCAAATTCCTCCCTCGCTTTAGCGGGGGAGGGGGACCGCCCGGCGTAGCCGGGGGGTGGAGGGGGCGTTTCCGCATACGTCGAGTTCGCCGTATCCTCCCCCTCCGTCAGTGCTTCGCACTGCCACCTCCCCCTAGCGGGGGAGGAATAAGATAATCGCCCCGCCCCACGCCCCGTCCGGTGTGACGAAGTCAGCGGTGCGTCTCTGCGCCCCTCAAGCCGCCGCCGCGATCGCCGCATCGTCCAGCGCCGCCGCCCGCCGGAACCCCTCGCGCGCCGTCAGCCGGGCGACATAATCCTCGAACGCCGCGCGCTTCGGCATCGACCCGAATTGCTGCCCGAACATCACCTGCGATCCGACATAGACGTCCGCCGCGGTGAACCGGTCGCCGGCGATGAACGGATGCGCGCCCACCGCCTGCTCCAGCACGTCGACGACGCGATCGTAATCGCCATAGCCGATCATCCGCTGCTGCGCCTCGCTCGGCACCACGCCCAGCGAGCGGTTGGTCACCGCCGCCTCGATCGGCCCCGCCGCGAAGAACAGCCAGCGGTAATAATCCGCGCGCTCGTCGTCGCGTGGGCCCAGCCCCGCCGCCGGGAACGCCTCGGCGCAATAGGCGCAGATCGCCGCGCATTCGGTCACCGTCTTGCCGCGATGGACGATCGCCGGCACCTTCGCCATCGGATTGACCGACAGATAGGGCTCCTGCTTCATCGTCGAGGCATAATCGAGCACGACGGTGTCATAGTCGACCCCCGCCTCCTCGAGCATCCAGCGTGCGATCCGCCCGCGCGAGCGCGGGTTGGTGTAGAAGGTCAGTTCGGCCATCACGCGGCTCCCGTCACAAATTCTTGGCGAACAGGTCGAGCATCCGCGCCCAGGCGCGTTCGGCCTGCGGCGGGTTGTAGACCTTGCTGTCGATCACGCACCAGCCGTGCATCGCATCGGCATAGACCTCGATCTCCGCCGGCCGTTTCGCCGCGGCGAAGGCCTTGCGCAACGCCACCTTGTCATTGGGGCTGCGCGCATCGTCGTTGCTGGCGATCGCGATGAGATAGCCGCCCGTGAGTTGCGGCACGAGCGTGTGCGGGCTGTCCGGCGCCTCGCTGACCAGCCCCGCGCCGTGGAAGGACGCGCCGGCATGCACCTGCGCCGGCCGCGCCGCGGCGGTGCGCAGCACCATCGGTCCGCCCATGCAATAGCCCGCGCTGCCGATGCCGCGCTTGGTGTCGACCTCCTTCTGCAGGTCGAGGAAGGCGAGGAAGACCTTGGCATCGCTCGTCGTCGCCGCCGCGGTCAGCGCGGCCCGCCACGGCATGATCCGGTCGCGCACCGCGGGCTGGTCGAACGATTCGCCGGCAGCGATGATCGGCGACTTGGCCGAGCGGTAGAATTGGTTGACGACCAGCACCGCATAGCCCGTCTGCGCGAGCCGGTCGGCCATCTTACGGAACACCGGCCGCAGCCCCATGATGTCGGGCCACATCAGCACCGCGGGATGCTTGCCCGCGCTCGGCGCGGTGAAATAGGCGTCGCACTGCCCGTCGGGCGTGGTGATGACGACGTCGCGCCCGGCGATCGGCTTGGCGTCCGCAGGCGCCGGCAGCACCAGCGCCGCGCCCACCGCCCCCGCCGCCAACCCGAGCTGCCGCCGCGTCAGCCGGGCGTCGTCCTCGACGGTAAGTTCGTCGCACATGCCTGCTCTCCCAATGCTTTGGGAGAGGCTAGCGCAGCGCGGGACAAGGTACCAGTCTCCTGTCCGTTCGCCCTGAGCCTGTCGAAGGGCAAACGGAGGAAGAGAAGCCTAACTCACATCACCGCTTGAACGGATCCTGGAACAACGCCGCCGCGGCCGAGGCCGGGTCCTGATCCGCCACGTCGACGCCGCGCGCCGCCGCGTCGCGCTCGGCGCGCAGGCTGGCGATCAGCGCCTCGCGATCGCCCTCCAGCCGCGTGTCGGTCGGCGCGGCCTCGTTGCCCGACGCCTTCGACGCCTTGGCCACCGCCGCGTCCAGCTCGCGCTGCGTCGTCAGGCCCAGCGTCACCGGGTCCTTCGGCGTGATGTTGCCGATGTTCCAGTGGCTGCGGTCGCGGATCGCGGCGATCGTCGTGCGGGTGGTGCCGATCAGGTTGCTGATCGCGCCGTCGGTGATCTCGGGATGGTTGCGGATGATCCAGGCGATGCCGTCGGGCTTGTCCTGCCGCTTCGACACCGGCGTGTAGCGCGGGCCCTTGGTGCGGCGGACCTGCTCGGGGCCCTTGATCATCTTCAGACGATAGGCGGGATCGGCCTGGCCCTTGTCGATCTCGTCCTGCGTCAGCTCGTGCGCGCGGACCGGATCGCGACCGGTCAGCTTCGAGGCGGCGGTATCGTCGGCGATCGCCTGCACCTCGAGGATGTGGAGGCCGCAGAAATCGGCGATCTGGTCGAAGGACAGCGACGTATTGTCGACCATCCAGGACGCGGTCGCATGGGGCATAAGGGGCTGGGCCACGGGTGAACTCCGTCGGATCTTTTGGGTCGGAAACAAATAGGGCCGCCCCTTACCGGAGCGGCCACGCCATAACCCCCTGTGTACCCCGCGCCGCTACGAAGGGCAACCCGAGTGTTCGGGTCGCCCTCCGACGATCATTTGGGCAAGGCGTAGGCGATGACATGATCGCCGAGCCTGGTGCCGAGCGAGCCATGCCCGCCCGCGACGACGACGACGAACTGCCGCCCGCTCGCCGTCGAGCGATAGGTCATCGGCGTCGCCTGCCCGCCCGCCGGCAGCCGTGCGCGCCACAGCACCTTGCCGGTGCGCGTGTCGTAGCCGCGGACGTAATCGTCGATCGCCGCCGCCATGAACGCGACGCCGCCCGCGGTGGTGATCGGCCCGCCGAGCGACGGCACGCCGAGCTTGAACGGCAGCGGCAAAATCGTCTCGTCGCGGATCGTGCCGTTCTTGTGCTCCCAGACCTTCTTGCCCGTGGTCAGGTCGATCCCGGCGACATAGCCCCAGGGCGGCTGCTGGCACGGCAGGCCGGCGAACGACAGGAACGGGTTCATGTCGACCGCGAACGGCGCACCGGTATTGGGGTTGTAGCCCGCCTCCTGCGACCCGCGGCGATCCGATCCGCCCGCCGGACCGCGCTCGCCCGGGCCGCCGGTATCGTCGGCGCGCGGCACCAGCCGGTCGACGAAGGCGACGTAATTGGGATGCGCGAAGATCACCTGCCGCACCGGGTCGATCGAGATGCCGCCCCAATCCATCACCCCGAAATTGCCCGGGAACACCAGCGACCCGCGCAGCGACGGCGGCGTGAACGCGCCCTTGTAGTCGAGCGACCTGAAGCGGATGCGGCACCACAATTGGTCGATCATCGTCGCCCCCCACATATCCTTCTCGCGCGCCGGCGCGGGCATCAGCGAGATCGCGGACAGCGGCTGCGTCGGCGACGTATGATCGCCCGGCGCGGCGCCCGCCGGCACTGGCGTCTCGGGGGCGGGGAAGATCGGCCGGCCGGTCCGCCGGTCGAGCACGAACAGATTGCCCGTCTTCGTCGACTGGACCAGCGCCGGCACGCGCCCACGCCCCGGCAGGTTCAGGTCGACCAGCGCGGGCTGCGCCGGCACGTCCATGTCCCACAGGTCGTGGTGCACCGTCTGATAGACCCAGCGCGGTTTGCCGGTCGCGATGTCGAGCGCTAGCACCGAGGTGGCGAACTTCTCCGTGGTCGCCGGGCGATGCCCGCCCCATTGGTCGACCGCACCCATCCCCATCGGCAGATAGACGAGCCCCAGCGCCTCGTCGGCGGCGGGCGTGCTCCAGCTATTGGGCGACGACGGCGTATATTGCTTGCCCGCGCCGAGCGGCGCGGTGTCGTTCGGGTTGCCCGGATCGAAATTCCAGACGAGCCTGCCCGACGCCGCGTCATAGCCGCGGATCACGCCCGAGGGCACCTTGGTGGCGATATTGTCGAACACCGCGCCGCCGGTGATCACCAGCCCGCGCGCGACGAGCGGCGCCGAGGTCACCTGATACCAGCCCTGGTTGTAATGCGGCTGGCCCGGCAGCAGGCTGACCGTGCCGCCTTGTGCGAAGCTGCGGCACAAGGCCCCCGTCTTCGGATCGAGCGCGATCAGCCGGCTGTCGTTGGTGGCGAGGAAGATCCGCTGCGGACAGTCGCCGACGCTCGCGCCGGCCCGCGCACCATCCCAATAGGACACGCCGCGGCAGGTGAGATGCTGCATGTTCTTCGCAGACGTCGTGATCTTCGGATCGAAGCGCCAGCGCTCCTTGCCCGTCTCGGCGTCGACCGCGATCACCCAATTGTGCGGCGTGCACAGATAGACGGTATCGCCGACCTTGATCGGCGTCATCTCGTACGTCGTCTCGCCGGGATCGCCCTCACGCTTGCGGTCGCCGGTCTGCAACTGCCACGCGACCTCGAGCTTGCCGACGTTCGCCGGGGTGAGCTGCGTCAGCGGCGAGAATTTGTCGCCGTACCAGCTCCGCGCATAGGCCTGCCAGTCGTCGTCCGGCACGCCGTGCAGATTGGCGGCGAGCGCGTTGCGCGGCCCGGGCAGCGTGCCGTCGAGATTGTGGACGTCGCGGGTCAGCGCCACCGCACCGAACACCGCCGCCGCACCGAGCGCCACCGCCAGCGGCCCCGCCGCGCGCAGCCAGCCGGTGCGCGGCACCAGCCGCTTCACCGTCCACGGCAGCGCGAGCAACGCGCCGAAGATGAAGATCAGGTCGCCACGCGGCACCAGCGGCCACCAGTCCGCGCCGATCTCCGCCCAGGCCCAGACCACCGTCCCGATCACCAAAGCGGCGAAGACATGCAGCGCCGCCGCATGCCGCCGCCACAGCAACACCGCCGTCGCCAGCATCGCCAGTCCCGCGACCGCATAGAACAGACTGCCGCCGAGCAGGATCAGCCACCCGCCCCCGACCAGATTGAGCACCCCGAACGTGCCGATGATAACGGCAAGGATATGGGGCCACCGGGCGGGATGGCGGGACTGGGACATGCGGCAACTCCGGTTCGTTCCTGACACTACCGCCGCGCCGCAGCAATGTTCCGTTACAATAACGATTTTGCAATGCGCTTCGCGTGTCCGGGCTGCGGCGCGGCGGACGCGGAAAGGAGGGGCGCTAGCGTCGTTTTCGCCAGCGAATGCCGGGTCGAACGGCCACCGACAGCGAAAAGAGAATGGTTCACGCGAAGGCGCGAAGGCGCGAAGAAGACGGGATCATGCGGAGGCGTTGGGATGCCACCCGAGACACGCGCATCCCTCCCCACGAGCGCGGCCCTGCCCACTCTTCGCGCCTTCGCGCCTTCGCGTGAACATATTGGCGCGCAGAGGCGCAGAGGACGCAGAGGCGCACGGTCGAACGCACATCGCCCACATCGGTTGTAAGGATGCGCCTTCGGCGACGAATGCGACACCTCTCTGCGCCCTCTGCGCCTCTGCGCGCAAACCCCTTCTTCTCTCCGCGCCTCCGCGCTGCGTGACCCCTATTTGCCCAGCCAGCCGTCGCGGAACGCCAGTTGCGCCGGCGTCACCGCCACGCCAGCGGTCTCGCCGCGCACCACCTCGAACGACGGATCGGCAGCCAGTCGCAGCACCGCATCGCGCTCCACCCCGCGCTGGCGGAAGCGCACCGCGACGCGGTCGCCCGGCCTGTGCGCCGCCAGCACCGCCTGCGCCGCTGCGGCATCGCGCACCGGCGCGCCATCGAGACTCAGCACCACGTCGCCCCGCTCCAGCCCGCCGGCATAGGCAGGCCCGTCGAGACGCGGCGCGTCACCGACGGTGACCACCCCGCCCTCGCCGCCGACGAGGCTCATCCCCGCCCAGCCGCGCGTCGCGTCGACGGGGCGCAGCACCAGCCCCGCCTGCCGCAGCAGCGGCGCATAATCGGGCAGCCCGCTCGCATGCACGGACCCGTCGAAGAACGCCTTGGCGAAGGCGGGATCGCGCGTCAGCTCTGCCAGTCCCCGCTCCAGATCCGCGAGCGTATATTTGAGCTCGGTATCGCCGCGCGTCGTCCACAGATGGCGCATATAGGCATCGAGCGACAGGCCCGGATAGCGCTGCCGCAATTGCAGATCGAGCGCCAGCGCCACCACCGCGCCATAAGGATAGTAAGACACGAAGATGTTCGGATTGACCTGGTCGATCGCCTTGGCGGCGTCGACGAAGGGCGCGCGCAGGCTCATCTCCTCCGGCCCGCCGTAGCGCCGCGCCGGGCTGTTCACGACGCCGCTCAGCGTGCCGCCCAGCCCGCGCAGGAAATCGTCGACGCTCATCTCGCCAGCGCGGCGGATCAGCAGCGGCCCGTAATATTGCGTGAAGCCTTCCGCGAACCACAAGGACGGCGTCGGATTGGCGCGGGTGAAGTCGAACGGTTCCAGCTCGGCGGGACGCAGCCGCTCGACGTTCCAGCTGTGGACGAATTCGTGGCTCAGCGTGTTGAGCTGCGCGAACTTCGCCTCGGCGAGCCCGCGCTTGTCGGTGATGATCGTCGAGTTGCGATGCTCCATGCCATCGCCGGTGATCTGCGGCAGATAGTCGGCGATGAACGTATAGGTGCCGTAATCGTAGCGCGGCGCCTGCCCGAACAGCGCATAATGCTGCGCGATCACCCGCTTCACCTTGGCGGTATAGGTATCGAGATCGGCGTCGCTGCCGGCGTGATGCACCGCCAGCCGCACGACATAGCTCTTGCCCAGCGCATCGGTGACCGGCCATTCGCGCAAGGCGAAATCGCTGATCTCGGTCGGGCTATCCATGAAATATTGCAGGTTCGGCGCCCAGAAGCTGTTCGCGCCCCTGGCGGCGGGAAGCTGCGTCGCGATCCGCCACTTGGGGTCGAACGGCGTGAAGCGCACGCGGATCGGCTGCGCGTCATAGCCCTCCGCCCACAGGAAGGTGGCGGGCATGTTGAGGTGCGCATGCGTCGTGTCGATCTGCGCATAGGTGCCGTCGCCCCAGTCGCCGAACAACGTGTAGGTGACGACGACGGTGCCGTCGTGTCCGGCGACCGTCCAGCCATAGGGATCGCTGCGGATCAGTCGCAGCGGGCGCCCTTTGCCGTCCTTCGCCGACACCGCATAGACGTTCTTGGCGAATTCGTGGATCGCATAGCGTCCCGGCGACGAGCGTGCCATCCGCACGCGCAGCGGCCCCGCCGGCACCCGCGCGAAGGTCGCGGTGATCTGCGCCTCGTGATGCACCGCATTGGGGAAGGCGACGTCATACGCCGTGCCGGCGCGCGCCCCCGGATCCTGCGCCTGCTGCGCGACGACCGCCTGCGCCGCCGTCTGCGCCTGCGCGGCGGCGGCCGCGAGCGTTGCCGCGGCAATCGCCAAAACCGCCGTCACTCGTGCCGTTGCTCTCATCATCGTCCCCTTGCCGCTACCGCCGCGACGTCATGCCGCACCTATAACCATGCCGCTCCGGTCCGGTCCATTGCCGCTCGGCAGCACGCGTGAATCGCCCGGTCCGATATTTGCTCCCGAAGTATAAACGCGCGATCGCGCGCCTCTATAATTGGTGGGGCGGCTGCTCTTTTCCGCCATCAGAGGAATAGACACTTGCTGCTTCGCCGCTTCAACGTCCGCGTCATCGCGCCCCTGGTCGGCGCGATCCTGTTGCTGTGGCTGCTGGCGGGCGTGACGTACCGCGAGGACCGTGCGCTGGAGGCGGCGAACGTCGCCGCACTGGAAGCGCAGGAGCGGGTGCTGGCCGTGACCGAGGTCCGTTCGGTCAGTCGCTCGCTGCAGCGCGACGCGCTCAACCTCATCACCGAAACCGATCCCGAGGAACGGGGGATCATCGTCCGGAAGTTCGACACACGCTCGCAGCAGATGCGCCAGATGTTGCGCGACCTCGAGGACACCAAGGCGCGCCACGTCCTGCCCGAGGATTATTTCCGCCTGTCGCACACCGTCGTCGCCGCACTGGGCGAGGTTGCCGCCGAAGCGAACGCGGGCAACCGGTCCGACGCATTGCGCCATCTGCGCGAGGTCGTCCGCCCCGCCGAACGGGCCGCTTCGAAGGTCGCCGACGCCCAGATCGATGCGATGACCGCAGAGGTCGCCGCGCTGCGCCACAAGGCCGCGGTCGCGCAACGCGCCGCGAACCGGACGCTGTTGGCCGCCGTGACCTTTCTCAGCCTGCTCGCGGTCGCGGTCGGGGCGCTGACCGAGATGATCCGTCGCGAGCAGGCCCGCCTCATCGTCCGCAGCATCGGCGGCGCGCTGCACAAGCTCGCCGGCGGCGATCTCACCGTGCGGGTCGAAGGCGCCCTCGCCGGAGAGTTCGGCAAGCTCAAGAGCGATTTCAACCACGCCGCCGACGCCCTTGGCACGGCACTGGCCTCGGTCCGCCTCAGCGCCACCGATATCGCGTCCGGCGCGCAGGAATTGATGCAATCATCGAACGATCTGTCCCAACGTACCGAGCGGCAGGCGACGAGCCTCGAGGAAACCGCCAGCGCGCTCCAGCAGCTCAGCGGCGCGCTGACCGACTCCGCCGGCAACGCCGTGCAGGTGCGCCAAGCGGTTTCGGAAGCGCATGTCGACGCCGAAAAGTCGGGCGAGATGCTCAAGGACGCGGTCGCCGCGATCAACCGGCTCGAACAATTCTCCAACGAAATCGGTGAAATCCTCGTCGTCATCGACCGCATCGCCTTTCAGACCAACCTGCTGGCGCTCAACGCCGGGGTCGAGGCGGCACGCGCCGGCGAAGCCGGCAAGGGCTTCGCGGTCGTCGCGCAGGAAGTGCGCGCGCTTGCCGGACGGTCGGCCGAGGCCGCGATGGACGTCAAGCGACGGATCGGCCGCTCGGCCGAGCAGATCGGGCTCGGCGTCCGCTCGGTCGGCGACGTCGAGATCGCCCTCGGCCGGGTGATCGAGCGCGTCGGCAAGATGGCACTGCTGACCACCAACATCGCCGAGAACGTCGAACATCAGTCCCTCGCCTTGCAGCAGATCACGGCCGCGGTGGCCGAGCTCGACAACGTCACACAGCAGAATGCCGCGGTCGCCGAAGAAGAGACCGCCGCCGCGCGCAAGCTGGTCGACGAGACGCATGCGATGACCGACCAGATCGAGCAGTTCCGCTTCACCGAATGGGAGGCCGCCAACGACCTCCTGCCCGAGCGCGACCGCCAGCCGCGTCGGGCATGGCGGCAACGCCCGGTCGACCTGACGCCACAGACGATCGTCCCGCTCAAGCAAAGGCTGTCCTGATGCCCGCGGGCCAGATCGACATTCCGTATCCCGGCCGATGATGAGCGCCGAAGCTTCGCTCTTCCGTCACCCCAAAGCGATCGCACAGGGGCGTTCGCACGAGCCCACCGTCTGCTAAGCCCACCCCGTCACCCGGACTTGTTCCGGGGTCCACCCTGCGGCGAGGGGTAAGACTTGACGGGACACCATCCCGCACGGCCCGATGGACGCCGGAACACGTCGAGGCTCTAAGACAGTCCACATCAGCACAGTGCTCCTGCGAACGCAGGAGCCCAGAGCCAAACAAAACAACACCTTATGGCGCTCGGAACGCCTGGGCTCCTGCGTTCGCAGGAGCACTACGCGGCGTTTGCAAAGGCCCCCGACAAAACCGCGGTGATGCACCCGGACGGTCAAGGCCGCGACACCACCGCATGCCGATCCGGCCTAGGCCTTCTTCCCCCCGAACAACCGGCCGAGCAGCGCCTCCGCCGCCTTGCCGACCGCATCGGCGATCGCCTGCGGATCGGGTTGCGTCTGCGTGCCCTGCGGCGGTTCGGGTGGACGCCGCGGCTCGGGTGCCGCCCCCGTCGTCGGAGGCACCGGCGGCACCGGCCGCTCCCCCGCCGCCTCGCGCTTCGTCCGGCCCTTCGCCACCGCCGCGGTCGCCGCCGCCGCGGCCATCGTCAGCCCCGCCGCGAGCATCTCGCGCCCCTGCGGGCTGTTCGCTTTCTCAAGCAACGCCCCGCCCGCCTCGCGCAGCTCCTTGGGCAGGCGGATGCCGAGCACCTCCTTGGGGAGCTTCGCCTTCTTCGTCTTCTTGCCCATGCGCGGCCTCTCTGTCTGTGTGTCGCCGAGATAAGACACGCGCCGCGCGTTTCAACGTGGTGCTGGCGAAGCCTCCCGCGCGTTCCTACTTCCCGGACTAGCCCCAGACACAGAACAGAAGTAGAACCCGCCACATGCTGACCAAAATCACCGTCCGCGGCGCGCGCGAGCACAACCTCAAGGACGTCGATGTCGACATCCCCCGCGATACGCTGACGGTGATCACCGGCCTGTCGGGTTCGGGCAAGTCGTCCCTCGCCTTCGACACCATCTATGCCGAGGGCCAGCGCCGCTACGTCGAATCGCTCTCCGCCTACGCCCGCCAGTTCCTCGAGCTGATGCAGAAGCCCGACGTCGATCATATCGAGGGCCTGTCGCCGGCGATCTCGATCGAGCAGAAGACGACCAGCCGCAACCCGCGCTCGACGGTGGCGACCGTCACCGAGATCTACGATTACATGCGCCTGCTCTGGGCGCGCGTCGGCATCCCCTACAGCCCCGCGACCGGCGAGCCGATCGCCGCGCAGACCGTCAGCCAGATGGTCGACCGCGTCCTCGCGCTGCCCGAGGGGACGCGCCTCTATCTGCTCGCCCCCGTCGTGCGCGGCCGCAAGGGCGAATATCGCAAGGAACTCGCCGAATGGCAGAAGGCGGGCTTCACCCGCGTCCGCATCGACGGCGAGATCCACGAGATCGACGAGGCCCCCGCGCTCGACAAGAAGTTCAAGCACGACATCGAGATCGTCGTCGACCGGCTGGTCGTGCGCGGCGACGCCGCGACGCGCCTCGCCGAGAGTTTCGAGACCGCGCTGAAACTCGCCGACGGCCTCGCCTATGTCGATCCCGCCGACCCCGCCAAAGACGAATATACGCCGCACACGCCCAAGTCGGAAGTGCTCGGCGACAACGCCCCTCCCGGCCGCATCGTCTTCTCCGAGAAGTTCGCCTGCCCTATCAGCGGCTTCACCATCGCCGAGATCGAACCGCGGCTGTTCTCGTTCAACGCGCCGCAGGGCGCCTGCCCAGCCTGCGACGGGCTCGGCGAGAAACTGCTGTTCGACGAGGATCTCGTCGTCCCCAACCACGGGCTCAGCATCAAGAAGGGCGCCGTCGTCCCCTGGGCCAAATCCAACCCGCCCAGCCCTTATTACATGCAGGTGCTCGGCAGCCTCGCGCGCGAATTCGACTTCAGCCTCGACACGCCCTGGGCCGACCTGCCAGAGGCGATCCACGCGCTGATCCTGCACGGCAGCAAGGGCAAGCCCGTCACGCTGACCTTCGTCGACGGCAAGAAGGCCTATGACGTCAAGAAGCCGTTCGAGGGCGTCGTCGGCAACCTCAACCGCCGCCTGCTCCAGACCGAGAGCGCGTGGATGCGCGAGGAATTGTCCAAATACCAGAGCTCGCGCCCGTGCGAGGTCTGCCACGGCGCGCGCCTCAAGCCCGAGGCGCTGGCGGTCAAGATCGCGATGCGCGACATCGCCTATGCCACGCATCTCTCGGTGGTCGACGCGCTCGCCTTCTTCACCGATTTGCCCAACCATCTCGGCGACCAACAGCGCGCGATCGCCGAGCGCATCCTGAAGGAGATCGTCGAGCGCCTGGGCTTCCTCAACAACGTCGGCCTCGACTATCTCAACCTCGACCGTACCAGCGGCACCTTGTCGGGCGGCGAGAGCCAGCGCATCCGCCTCGCCAGCCAGATCGGCAGCGGCCTGTCGGGCGTGCTCTACGTGCTCGACGAACCCTCGATCGGGCTCCACCAGCGCGACAACGACATGCTGCTCGCGACGCTCAGGCGCCTGCGCGACCTCGGCAACACCGTGCTCGTCGTCGAACATGACGAGGACGCGATCCGCACCGCCGATTACGTCATCGACATGGGGCCGGGCGCCGGCGTCCACGGCGGCCAGATCGTCGCGCAGGGCACGCTCAAGCAGATCCTCAAGAGCAAGACGAGCATCACCGCCGACTATCTCAACGGCACCCGCCAGGTCCCGGTGCCGGCCAAGCGCCGCAAGGGCAACGGCAAGCAGCTCACCGTCCACAATGCGCGCGCCAACAACCTCACCGGCGTCACCGCGAGCATCCCGCTCGGCACCTTCACCTGCATCACCGGCGTGTCGGGCTCGGGCAAGTCGAGCTTCACGATCGACACGCTCTATGCCGCCGCGGCGCGCGCGCTCAACGGCGCGCGCATCCTCGCCGGCAAGCACGACAAGGTCAGCGGCCTCCAGCATCTCGACAAGGTGATCGACATCGACCAGTCGCCGATCGGCCGCACCCCGCGCTCGAACCCGGCGACCTATACGGGCAGCTTCACGCAGATCCGCGACTGGTTCGCCGGCCTGCCCGAGAGCCAGGCGCGCGGCTACAAGCCCGGCCGGTTCAGCTTCAACGTCAAGGGCGGCCGCTGCGAGGCGTGCCAGGGCGACGGCGTGCTCAAGATCGAGATGCACTTCCTCCCCGACGTCTACGTCACCTGCGACGTCTGCCACGGCGCGCGCTACAATCGCGAGACGCTGGAGGTGAAGTTCAAGGGCAAGAGCATCGCCGACGTGCTCGACATGACGGTCGAGGATGCGGCAGAATTCTTCAAGGCGGTGCCGCCGATCCGCGACAAGATGGAGATGCTGGTCGAGGTCGGCCTCGGCTACGTCAAGGTCGGCCAGCAGGCGACGACGCTGTCGGGCGGCGAGGCGCAGCGCGTCAAGCTCGCCAAGGAACTCGCCCGCCGCGCGACCGGCAATACTTTGTACATCCTCGACGAGCCGACCACCGGCCTGCATTTCGAGGACGTCCGCAAATTGCTCGAAGTGCTCCACGCCCTGGTCGAGCAGGGCAATACGGTGGTGGTGATCGAGCACAATCTCGACGTCATCAAGACCGCCGACTGGGTGGTCGATCTGGGCCCCGAAGGCGGCGTCAAGGGCGGCGAGATCGTCGCGGTCGGCACGCCCGAAGTGGTCGCCAAGGAACCGCGGAGCTTCACGGGGAAGTATCTCGCGCCGTTGTTGAAGGCGCGTGGCGGGGAGGCGGTGGCGGCGGAGTAACGCCCGCATTTCCCCAAAATTTTTGCGGCGATGCGCCATCGACGAATTTTGCGGATTTCTTCGTTAGATCAACGGGCAACGACAGGTGTTGGATTACGTAATCGCAGAGTAAGGTTCCAGGGCCGTCTCGATGTCACTTCCACGTCAAAAAGCGATGGGAAGGTGCTGCCATGACATTCGCAGCCTCTGTGTTCGCCGCTCTTTCGATCGCAACGTCCGCCACCGCGTCGTCCGAACCGCCACCGCCACCTGCCCTGCAGGCACTGGTCGTCTCATCCGATTATCAAGCAAATATCGCACGCCTGTTTTCGCAATTGCCGGCGCCTGTTTTCCAAAGGTGCCCGTCGTTGATATCGAAGGGCTCTACGGTGACGATGATCGAGCCGGTATCGTTCGCGCCGGATGGATATCCGACGTCCGGACTTTGGGAGCAAAGCTTCCCGGTAAGCGGGTGCGGTAACGATACGACGATCAACTTCTTTTTCCGAGCCCAGTCCGACGAGAAGATAACCAGTATCGTCGGAGTTCCGGGAGAAACCCATGCCGACGTGATATTGCAAAGCGATGCGGTCGGGATGATGGCAACGGCAGTGAAAGCTGCCGCCCCCAATTGCGAACAGATCACTGTGCAAGACAGCAAATATCTGGGACCGGTCGGAAAATCTCACAAGGCTTGGCAGGAAAGCTGGCTGCTCGCAGTTTGCGCCCGCCCCACCCACATAACGCTGACCTTCACGCCCGACGATACCGGCACGAAGATATTGGTATCGCCTGTTAAACAGATGCCGTGATCCGACCCGAGAAAGAAATCGAAACAAGCGGAACACCCTATGATCATTATGGCATTAGTGGCTCAGGTGGCGGCCACCCCGACGTTTGCAGAATTCAAACGTCTTGCTCCTTCGATCGCTGGCGATCTCGTGCTGCAAGGGCAAACACACGGCCGGATCGACTCCGTCATTGCTCCGGTCGGCGGGTTGATCGCTCCGGGCGTGGTTGAGGCAGAGCTCGTGGAACAGCCAGTCGCGACCGAGCGAGAATGTATTAGAAAACGTTGGGCCGTGAGTTTTAGCGCGCCACCCAGTGCGGATATCAATACCGCCACGCTCGATCGTAGCCTCAGCTCAACCGAGATAGGAATGCCGGGGCCGCGCGGTTGTCGAACCGCATCCTATGCGCATCTCAATCCCGGTATCGATCAAGCGCAAGGGTTTCGTAGTTTGACGGCGCTGGAGCAGATTCGCTTGGGCGCACGCAACCTCCGGTTTCAATGTTCCGATGAAACGTCATCCGGTCTTTGCCGGGATGACCGGACCATCCTCCGCGTGCTGAACACTCTGACGCCATGGGCAATATCGTGGGACGCAAACGATGTTCTCATCTGGCTAGGAACACCGGGTGGGATCGTCACCGAAGTCCGTTTCGACTTGGCGGAACCCAGCCGGGTTCGGGTGATGCGACATATACCCGCACCGTTCTGATCGGTCGGCTTGCCGATCCGATGAAGGGCTTTCCGTTCTTCCGCCTTGGAGAGCCATGGAGTAAAACGGCATTATGACCGCCCTCTCCCCAATCGAGTCGGAATTCGCGACCACCGAAGAGGCCGCCGCCTATGACGTATGGTTCCGCGCCAAGGTCGAGAAAGCGATGGCGTCCACGGCGCCTAAAATCCCGCACGATCAGGTGATGGCGGGCATGTGGGAGATCATGGAGCGCGCCAAGGTCAAGTGACGCTTTCGGTCATCTGGGATCCGGATGCGCGCGCCGACCTGTACGAGATCACCAGCTACATCGCCGATCGCAATCCCGCGGCGGCGACACGGATCGGCCTAGCGCTCCAGCACGCCGCCGACCGCCTGCCCGATCACCCCTACATCCACCGCCCCGGCCGCATCGCCGGCACGCAAGAGGCGATCGTCCACCCCAATTACATTCTCGTCTATCGAGTCGCGATCGAAGTGCTCGCCATGCTCACGCCCGGCAGCACTATCCCTAGAGCCCCACCGCCCTCCGCAGCGCCGCGTTCATCCGCCCCTGCCACCCCGGCCCATCGGCACGAAACCGCTCGACCACATCGGGGTCGAGCCGCAACGTCACCTGCTGCTTGGCATGGTCCCGGAGCGGCGGACGGCCGCGCACGACGCCGTTCGGGCCCAGATACCCCGTTGCCGGGCGAATGACCTTGCCGCCGACCCGAAGCTCGGCGATCTCCATCATTTCCTCGGTCAGTTCAGGGGCGTCGTCGGGGTCAATCCAGTCCGACATATCTGATCTCCCATTGATGCATGCGCCGCATCGATATCACCCGACACCTGCCATCCCGCTCGGTCCACACGATCGCCACGGCATCCCGCGCCAGCCACCCGTAGGTGATATGTCGCACTTCGCCATAGTCGAACCGGTCGTCGACCAATGTGCGGCTGCGGCCATCGAACACCGTCGCGGCATCCGCAAAATCCAGCCCGCGTTCGCGCAACACCGTGTCGCGCTTCCCGGGATCGAAGCTGATCTCCACATCCGCTCCTTTATGTAGCTACGTAAATCACCGCGTCAACGCATCACCCATGCATTATAGGCGCACCCACCCCCTGTCCTACACCCCCGCGCTTGGCATAGATCGTCGGTCCCCTGGACCGAATCGGAGGGACTATGGCCAAGCCGTTCAAACCCTGGAGCAAGGCACGTTGCGAACGTCAGCGCATCCGCGACGCGGAGCTGCGCGCGCTGAGCGACCGCGCGATCATGGCGGGGGTCGACGCGATCAACGCCGGCGAGGATGTCCCCGCCGCGATCGCCGCGGTCACCGGGCAGAAGCTCGACGCCGACGGCAATCGCGTGCGCGAGGACGATTTCTTCGAACCCCTGCTCCACCTGCGCCGCCAGCGTGTCGACGGCTGGAGCGCCGACACGCAACGCGCCTTCATCGGCGCGCTCGCCGACACCGGCTGCGTCAGCCACGCGTGCAAGGCGGTCGGCGTCCCCCGCAACAGCGCCTATGCGATGCGCCAGCGCGCGACGCACAGCGTCTTCGCGCTCGCCTGGGACGTGGCGATCCAGATGGGGCGCAAGCGCCTGCTCGACATCGCGATGGAACGCGCGCTGGAGGGGCAGGAGGTCGCGATCTGGTATCGCGGCGAACAGGTCGGCACGCGTACCGTCCACAACGACCGGCTGCTCAGCTTCCTGCTGTCGCACAAGCCGGAGCCGGCGCATTCAAGGCTCGCGCCGCACGAACTCGCGGCGATGTTCCCGCGCCTGCTCGACCTCATCGACGTGGTCCAGCCGCACCCGGCGGCGCAACGGCTCGCCGCGGACAAGGCGGCGGCCGAGGCGGCGGAGCAGGAGGAGGATGACGATTATTGAAACGATCGGGCGGGATCGTTTCCATCAAGGTGTCCATCTTGTCCACGTTGCCGCATTTTCGCCGCAATTCGGCGTCGGGGCCATGGCGCCGGAGGCTTGCCGATCCGGCATTTCCTGTCATCCTGCCGCGGAACGACAAGAGTCGCCGCGACACGAGAGGACAGCCATGGCCACCAGTCTGCGCGAGCCCGCGCCCCCCGCCCCACCCAGCCTCCGCGACATGGTCAGCGCAGAGGAATGGGCGCTGCGCGTCGACCTCGCCGCCGCCTATCGGCTGGTCGCGCTCTACGGCTGGGACGATCTGATCTTCACCCACCTCTCGGCGCGCGTGCCGGGGCCGGAGCATCACTTCCTCATCAACCCGTACAATATGATGTTCGAGGAGATCACCGCCTCGTCGCTGGTCAAGATCGACATCGACGGCAACACCGTCTCGGACAGCCCGGCGCCGGTCAATCGCGCCGGCTTCGTCATCCATTCGGCGATCCACGCGGGTCGCGAGGATGCGGCGGCGGTGCTGCATCTCCACACGCCGCACGGGCAGGCGGTGTCGGCGATGGCCGAGGGGCTGCTGCCGCACACGCAGACCGCGATGATCGCCGGCCACGACGTCGCCTATCACGACTTCGAAGGCATCGCGACCGAGCTCGACGAGCGCGAACGGCTGGTGGCCGATCTGGGGTCGCGGCACACGATGATCCTGCGCAACCACGGCACGCTCACCGTCGGCGCGAGCGTCGCCGAGGCGTTCCTGCGCATGTATTTCCTCGAGCGCGCCTGCGAGGCGCAGATCCTGATGCTCAGCGCCGGCCGGGCGGGGCTCAACACCCCCAATCAAGGCGTCGCCGAGAAGGTCGAGCAGCAATCGACCGGCCCCGGCATGGCGATGCTCGCCCGCGGCCTCGCCTGGCCCGCGCTGCTCCGCAAGCTCGACCGGCGCGATCCCTCCTATCGGGAGTGACGATGATCGCGCGAAGGCGCGAAGACGCGAAGAGGTCCCGAGCGGCGCAGCCTCTCGCCTCGTGATGAAGGCGGGACATCGCCGCCCCCGCAACACCTTCGCGTCTTCGCGTCTTCGCGTGAATCCCCTTCTGCGCCAAGGCGCATCATCGAGGCGAGGCCATGCCCCATTACGGCGACTATCAGAATGCGATCTACGGCGCCGGCCTCGCCGGGGTGGTGCCGAAAGTGCCGGTCGATTTCGCCACGCTGGAGGCCCGCGCGCTCGCCGCGCTGCCGCCGTCGGTGCGCGACTATGTCCAGGGCGGCTGCGGCGACGAACATACCCAGCGCACCAATGCCGAGGCGTTCCGCCACTGGGGCATGACGCCGCGGATGATGGTCGATGGCGCGACGCGCGACCTGTCGGTTGAGCTATGCAGCCTCACATTGCCGAGCCCGGTGTTCATGGCGCCGATCGGCGTCACCGGCCTGTGCACGCCCGACGGCCACGGCGACCTCGCCGCCGCGCGCGCCGCCGCGGAGACGGGCGTGCCGCTGGTCGCCTCCACTTTGTCCAACGACCCGCTCGAGGCGGTCGCGGCGGCGAGCGGCGCCACCCCCGCGCTCTTCCAGCTCTACACGCCCAAGGATCGCGACCTCGCCGCCAGCCTCGTCGCGCGCGCGGAAGGCGCGGGCTACAAGGCCATCGTCGTGACGCTCGACACCTGGGTCACCGGCTGGCGCCCGCGCGATCTCAACACCGGCAATTTCCCGCAATTGCGCGGCGCCGTGCTCGCCAATTACTTCAGCGACCCGGTCTTCCGCGCACAGCTCGCCGTGCCGCCGGAGCAGGACCCCGCCGCCGCGATCCGCCAGTGGATGGGCGTGTTCGGCAAGGTCCTCACCTGGGACGACCTGCCGTGGCTGCGCGCTCTGACCAAGCTGCCGCTGATCCTCAAGGGCATCTGCCACCCCGACGACGCGCGCCGCGCGATCGATGCCGGTGCCGATGCGATCTATTGCTCGAACCACGGCGGGCGGCAGGCGAACGGCGGCATTGCCGCGATCGACCTACTCCCCGACATCGTCGCCGCGGCGGGGGCGACGCCGGTGCTGTTCGATTCGGGCATCCGCTCGGGCACCGACGTGGTCAAGGCGCTGGCACTCGGCGCGACCGCGGTCGGCATTGGCCGCCCCTATAGCTACGGCCTCGCGCTCGACGGCGCGGCGGGCTGCGCGCACGTGTTGCGCTGCATCCTCGCCGAGGCCGACCTGCTGATGGCGGTCAACGGCTGGCCGACGATCGCCGCGGTGCGCGAGGCGGGCGCGCGGCGGCTCACCGCGTGACGATATGCGGCACGAACCGCGCCGTATTGCCGGTAATCAGCCCGTCCTCGCGGATGCCCATCCCGACGGGTTCGCCGTCGACCACCCAGCTGCCGATCACCGGGAAACAGCCCGGCGCCGGTTCGGGCAGGCGATAGATCGCCTGATAGACATAGCCTTCGTCGCCATACTCCCCCGCCGCCTCGGCGACGATCCGCCCGCCGCGGCGGATCGAGACGTTGGCGCCCTCGCGCGACAGCAACGGCTTGGCGACCGCATCGCCGTCCGGGATGTCGAATCCGGCCGGCAACAGATTGGGATGATCGGGGAACAGCGCCCACAGCACCGCGAGCACGCCCTTGTTGCTCCAGATCATCTTCCACACCGGCTCGATCCACGTCGTGCCGCCGGCCGCCAGATCCTCGACCAGCATGTCGGCGAACGCCTCGTTGGCGAGCCATTCCCACGGATAGAGTTTGAACACGGCCTCGATCGGTTCTGCCGCGTCGTCGACGAAGCGGCGGCGCTCGTGGTCCCAGCCGATCGTCTCGACCGCCATCGCCACCGTCTCGAACCCCGCCGCCGCCGCGGTATCGCGCAGATAGGCGGTGGTGACGCCGTCCTCGCCCGCCTCGTCGGCGGCATGCGCGAAATGGACGCGGCCCGGCAGATGATCGGCAAGGTCGCGCCACTTCGCCACCAGTGCCTCGTGCAGGCCGTTGAACTGGTCGGCGGCGGGGAAACACTCTTCCTTCCAGCTCCACTGGATCACCGCCGCCTCCAGCAGCGAGGTCGGCGTATCGCAATTGAACTCGAACAGTTTCGGCGGCGACGCGCCGTCGTAGCCGAGATCGAATCGTCCGAAGTTGAGCGCCGGCGGCTCCGCCTCCCACGCGTCGCGGATCGGCTGGTGGAAGGCGCGCGGGATGCCGAACCGGTCGAGCAGCGCGCGGTCGGCGACGATCGCCTCGCCGGCGGCGAGGAACAGGCGGTAGAGTTCGGCGGTCGCTGCCTCGATCTCGGCGATCTGCGCCGCGGCAAAGCGATAGCAGACCGATTCGTCCCAATAGGGGCGGCCGTCGGCGGTGTGCCAGATCAGCCCCTCCGCCTCGACCTTCGCCTGCCAGTCGGGCCGCGGCGTCAGCGTGGTGCGGATCACGAGCGACCGCTCCCGAAACTGCGCGCCGACGCACCGAAGCCGCCGCGGCTGATCGCCCCGGCGCGCGTCACCTGCGTCGCCGCGGGCGCAAAGCGATACGCCCGGCCCGGCGCCCGCGCATACGAGCCGCCGCCGACGCGCTCGCCATAAGGCGGGATCATCGCGTTGCGCGCGAGGAAGTACCACAGGAACGGGCTGACTCCGCCGGCATGGCTCTGGCGCGCGCACTGGCTGTCGGCGACGCGGTTGCCGCTGCGATCGGTGCATACCGCGGTATCGCCCTGCGCGACCCAGCCGTCGGCATCGTCGCGCGACTTGCCGCAGCTTGCCGCCAGCAACGCGGCCGCCAGCGCCGTCGTGAACTTCAGCTCGTGCCTCAACATGTCCTCCGGTCGGCCGATCTTGGCTGTTGCTGGAGTATGACGCAGGAAATCGAATAGGGTGAGCGTCTTTTTTACGATCCAAAAAAGCACAGCACTGCGGATCATCCGCTTGACGGTTGGTTTCCCCGGCGTACGGCTGCCATTGGTCAAAGGAGCAAACTATGACTGACGAATCCACCGATCTGAACGCCGTTGAACTAGCAACCGAATTGACGATTGCTTGGCTCGGCAACCCCAACACCCGTACTTCCGCCGATGAGGTTCCGGCCTTTCTCGGAAAGATGCACGACACCGTCTCGGCACTGCTTGGCGCCAGCGGTGCGGCACCGGAAGCACAGCCCGCGACTGAATATACCGCCGCGGTCTCGGCGCGGAAGTCGCTGGCGTCGAAGGATCACATCATCTCGATGATCGACGGCAAGCCCTACAAGACCTTGCGTCGTCATCTCGCGACGCACGGCATGACGCCGGCGGAATATCGCGAACGTTATGGCCTGAAGGCCGATTATCCGATGGTCGCGGAGAATTATTCGGAGAGCCGCCGCGCCATGGCGAAGAAGATCGGCCTCGGCCGCAAGCCCGGTGCGCGCAAGGCCGAAGGGGGCGCCGAGGGCGCCGCAGCGGCGCGTCGCGGCCGCAAGTCCGCGGACGCCGTCGAGGCCTGACGTCGACGGGCAGGCGAGCGGCGCGCGACCGACCCGATCGGTCGCGCGCCGTTTCGCCCCGCCGCCCGGTTACTGCCCGAACGTACCCTGGCGATAGAGCAGGGTGATCGCGACGCGGCGATTGCGCGGGTCGCCGGGATCGCTGGTGATGATCGGCTCGCGGTCGGCGACGCCCTCGATCCGCTCGAACCGCGTCTCGGGGATGCCGCCGAGCGCCAGCCGGCGTCGCGTCGCCTCGGCCCGGCCGGACGAGAGCATCCAATTGTTCATCGCGCGCGGGTCGCCATAGGGCACGCTGTCGGTATGGCCGCGGATCATGATCGTGTTGGGCGTTCCCGCGATCGTCCCGGCGATCATGCCGATCAGCTCGGACGCCTTGGCATCGAGCGCGGTCGTGCCGAGCGCGAACATCGAATAATCGGCATTGTCGACCAGATCGATGCGCAGCCCGTCCTGCGTCGGCACGAAGCGGATATGGTCGGCCATCTTCGAGAGCCGCGGCGAGGCCTTGATCTGCTTTTCGAGCTGGGTCTTGATCGCCTGGAACGCCTGCTTGTCCAATTGCATCGCGGCCGGGTTGCGCAGCGACCCCTTGTCGCCCGTGCCGCTTTTCTGCCCGCCCGACATGCTCATCGGGATGCCGATCGAGGCGATCGGCGCCGATGCCGCACGCGGCCCGAGCTTGTTGTTGCTGAGGATCGATTCCCCGCCGAGCACGCCGTTGCCGCCGAGACCGGTCATCTTCTTGTCGAGCAGGGTCGGCGCGAAATAATCGGCGATGCCCTTGCGCTGCTTCTCGGTCGTCGCGCCGAGCAGCCAGAGCAGCAGGAAGAAGGCCATCATCGCGGTCACGAAGTCGGCATAGGCGACCTTCCACGCGCCACCGTGATGGCCGGCATGGCCACCATCGATGATCTTCTTGACGATGATGATCTTGGGCGGCTGGTTGTTGCCGTGCGGCGCGGCGCGGGCCATCGCTTATTTGCCCCGCAGGCCGTCGAAGACCTCGGCGAAGCCGGGCTGGTTCTTGTGCGCGATCCCGGACCGTGCCGCCTCGATCACCAGCGGCTGCGGATGGCCGTGCAGCGAGGCGATGATGATCTGCTTGACCACCATGTAGATCGCGGCATCCGCGTCGAGCACCTGCTTGAGCCGCCCGGCGAGCGGCGAGACGATGCCATAGGCGAGCAGCACGCCCATGAACGTGCCGACCAGCGCCGAACCGATCATCCCGCCGAGCACCGACGGCGGTTTGTCGATCGAACCCATCGTCTTCACGATGCCGAGCACCGCGGCGACGATGCCGAGCGCGGGCAGCGAATCGGCGAGGCTGTTGAGCGTCGTATGCGGCCCCTCGACCTCGTGGTGATGCGTCTTGATCGAATGGTCCATCACCTCCTCGACCGCATGGACATCGAGCGTGCCCGACGAGACGACGACGAGGCGCAGCGTATCCGCGATCAAATTGACCAGCGTATGGTCGGCGAGCAGGCGCGGATATTCGCTGAACACCGCCGACGACTTGGGATCCTCGACATGCGGCTCGAGCGCGATCGGACCGTCCATGCGCAGCATCTTCATCAGCTTGCTGACGAGGAAGATGACGTCGAGATAATCCTGCTTCTTGTACTTGGGGCCCTTGAACACCTTGGCGAGGCCGCTGCCCACCGCCTTCAGCTCGGTGCCGGAATTGCCGATGATCAGCGCGCCGGCCGCGGCGCCGCCGATGATCAGCATCTCGTGCGGGATCGCCTCCATGACCGGCCCGAGCGCGCCGCCGGTGATGGCGAAGCCGCCGAACACCATGGCGAGAAGAACGACGAGACCGATGGCAGGAAACACTGTGGGAAACCCCCGTTGCGCCGGCGAGCCGGCAATCCGATACGACCGGATTAACCGCACTTCCTAGATAAGTGGTTACCGGCCGGGTGAGTTTGTTTGGTGGCGCGGATCGCGCACCGGGCGCGCCTGCTTGCGGCGACCGCCGGAAGCCCTGTTCGAGCGCGCCAACGCACCGCACCGACGCCACGGATCGCGGCACCGGTGGTGGCGAAGGTCGGAGATGCCGCCTATTTGATGTAGTCGAACAGCGAGAGGCTCGACAGCTTGCTGAAGCTGGCCTGCGAGGCCGACAGTGCGGTCATCATCTGCTGGAGCTGCACGACCGCGTCGGTCATGTCGACCTGTTCGAGCTTGCCGCGCAATTCGCTGCGATCGGTATTGGCGGTGACCAGCAATTGCTGTTGCAGGTCGACGCGCGCGCCGCGCGCACCGACCGACGCCGAGACGTCGGCGACCTGGTTGACCGCCTGGCCGATCTGGTCGAGCGCGCTGCTCACCGACGCCGAGACGTCGCCGCCCGCATTGAGCGTGGTGGCGAGCTTGCTCAGCATCGCCAGCGTGTTGTCGCTGCCGCCGGCGAGCGAGAAGATGCGCTTGGCGCTTTCGGTCGCCTGCACGCTCTGGCCGTCGGCGATCGGCACTTCCGACACCTGCACGTCGGGCGGGAAGGTGAAGGTGCCGTCCTTGTTGTCGACCACCGCCAGCCCGCCCGATGCCGAGCCGAACAACGGCTGGCCGCGGACGTTCTTGGTGTTGGCGAGGCCGACGAGCGACCCGACGATCGAATTGAGCTCGGTCGCGATGATCTTGCGCGTCGCATCGGTCTGCGTGCCGTTCGCCGCCTGCGTCGCCAGTTCGGTCGCGCGGGTGAGCTGCGTGCTGATCTGGCTGAGCACGCCATCCGCCTGATCGAGCAGCGAGCCGGCGAGCGTGATGTTGGTGCCGTAGACCGCGGCATCGGCATCCTTGCGGTCGAATTCGGCGAGCTGCTGCGCGGCGGCGGGATCGTCCGACGGCTTCAGGATCTTCTTGCCCGTCGAGATCTGCGTCTGCAATTCCGACGCGCGTTCGCTCATCTTCGAGAAGCGGCTCGAAGCGTTGGCGTAGAAGAGGCTGGTGGAGATCTGCATGGCGCGCCCTAGCGGATATCGAGGATGGTCTGCATCGTCTCGCGCGCGACCTGGATCACGCGGCCCGACGCGGCATAGGCCTGCTGGAAGCGCATCAGATCGACCGCTTCGGCATCGAGGTTGACGCCCGTCGCAGTCGACAGCGCCTTCGTCGCGCCATCGCGGATCGCCGCCTGTGCGTCGGCGATCGTGTTCTTCTGCTTGTAGGCGGTGGCGTTATCGGTGACGAGCGCGGTCAGCGAGGTCTCGAAGCCCTTGCTGACCCGGGTCGCCTCCAACGCGGTGAGGTTGGACGAGTCGCGCACGCCGCCGCCCTGTGCCGCGGCGATCTTGCCGGCGGCGATCTGGCTGCCCGTGAAGGTCGCCGAGATGCTGACGTCGGTCGGTTTCGCGCCGGTGGTGAACATCGCGACGCCCTGCGCGCCGGTCTGGTCGAGTCCCGCCGCCTGATTGTCGTTGACCGCACCGACGAAGCTCTTGGCGACCGCGTCCAGCTCCTGGCGGATCGCGGCGACGCGCTCGGCACCGTCGACGATCCCGGCGATCGAGCCGCCGGTCGCGCCGATCTGGTTCTTGACCGCACCGACGGTGACCGAGAAGGCGATCTTGCCGTTGCTGTCGCGATCGTAGGAGATCATGCCGCTGTTGACGCCCTGCACGAAGGCGGGACCGGTCGAGCCGGCGAAGCTGACCGTGGCACGGCCGATCGCGTCGGTCCGGCTGGTGATGTCGGCGATGCCGCTCATCTGCGAGAGGATGTTGTCGCGCTGGTCCATCAGCTGCGCGGCGGCGGTGCTGCCGAGCTGGGCGCGGCTGATGCTCTCGTTGATCTTGGCGAGCGAGTCGCCCAGCGACGTGAGCGTCTGCGCCGCCTGGTTGCCGGCGCTGTCGATATCGGCGTCGACCTGATCGAAGGCCTTGCCGGTCGCGGTGAAGGCGATGCCGGCGGAGGCGGCGGCGCTCATCATGCCGGTGCGCAGCGCGGTCGAATTGGGTTCGGCGGCGAGGCTCTGCGCCGATGCGAAGAAGGACGTGACGCGCGAGGTCAGCGCATTGCCGGTCAGCGCGCCCTGGATGCGGTCGAGCCAGTCCGCGCCACCCGTGGTGCGGGCGAGATCGCTGGTCGAGGCGCGCAGCGCGGCGCTGGCGTAGACGTTGGACGACCGGTTGATCCCGGTCATGACGACGCCGTTGCCGGCACCATAAGGATTGGTCGAACCGCTGCCGCCCGCGACCTCGGCGACGTTCACCGTGCGGCGGGTATAGCCGGGCGAGTTCACGTTGGCGATATTCTCGCCGACCGTGGCCAAGGCGCTCTGATAGGCGCGGACGCCCGAGGCGCCGATCGACAGCAAGTCGCTCATTTCGGCGGATCTGCAACAGAAGCATTAAGATCGGATTGCGACTTGGCGAGAAAGGCGGTCATCGCCTTGCCGATGCCGAGCGGCGTCGTCTCCGCCATCGACTGGGCGACGCGCGCGTCCTGCATCTCGCTGAACGTGTCGATCGCCTTCGAATCGAACAACGGATCGGCGAGCTTCGCCTGGCGCATGCTCTTGAGCATCATGCCGGTGAACACCGCCTCGAACTTCTCGCCTGCCTTCTTGAGGTTGTCGGCGGACTTGAGCCGCGACGTATCGGTCGAGATGCCGCCGGTGGCCGCAATCGGGGTGGCGCCGAGCGTCGTCATAGCACGATCAGCTCCGCCTTGAGGCTGCCGGCCTCCTTCAGCGCTTCGAGGATCGCGACGAGATCGGCGGGCGAGGCACCGATGGCGTTCACCGCCTTGACGATGTCCGCGAGCTTCGGGCCGGGGTTGATGAGGAACATCGGCTTCTTCTCCTCTTCGATCGACACGTTGGACTTCTTCTCCAACGCGGTCTGACCCTGGCTGAACGGCGCCGGCTGGCTGATCCGCTGGTTCTCGTCGATGCGCACGGTCAGCTTGCCGTGCGTCACCGCGGCAGGACCCACCCTGACCGCAGAATTGATAACGACCGTTCCGGTGCGCGCATTTACAATTACTTTTGCGGACGGCTCGGCGGAGGTCGCATCGAGGTTCTCGATCGTCGACATCAGCGTCGCGCGCACGTCGGCGCCCTGCGGTGCACGCACCGCGACCGAGACGCCGTCGATCGCCTGCGCGGTGCCGAAGCCGAACTTGGCATTGATCGCCTGCGCGACGTTCTGCGCGGTGGTGAAATCGGACCGCGCGAGGTTGAAGGTCAGCATCGGCGAGGAGTCGAACCCGGTGGCGACTGCGCGCTCGACCGTGGCGCCCTCGGGGATACGGCCGGTCGAGGGGACGTTGACGACGATCTTCGATCCGTCGGCGCCTTCCGCGCCGAGGCCTCCGACCGCGAGATTGCCCTGCGCCATCGCATAGATCTGGTTGTCGGCACCGAGCAGCGGGGTCAGCACGAGGCTGCCGCCGCGCAGCGACTTGGCCTTGCCCATCGACGCGACGGTGATGTCGAGCCGCTGGCCCGGCTTGGCGAAGGGCGGCAGTTCGGCGGTGATCATCACCACCGCGGCGTTCTTCATCCCCGGATTGGCACCCGGCGGCAGTTGCAGGCCGAAGCGCGACGCGACGGCCTTCAGCGACTGGACGGTATATTCGAGGTTGTCGTCGCCGGTGCCGGGCAGGCCGACCACCACGCCGTAACCGGTGAGCTGATTCGAGCGGATACCCTGGAAGCCGCCGAGGTCCTTGATCCGGTCCGCCGAGGCGGGCGCGGCGAACGCGAGCGTGGCGATCAGCGAGGCGAGAAGAAAACGGATCATGGCGGACACTCTGCGCGTCATAGGGTTAACGGGCGCTCAAAACGGGCTGACGACGGAGAAGAATCGGCTGAGCCAGCCCTGCCGGCCGGCGCGCGCGACGTCGCCCTTGCCGGTATAGGCGATCTGCGCGTCGGCGACGCGGGTCGACAGGATGCGATTGTCCGCGCCGATATCGGCGGTGCGGACGATGCCCTTGATCTGGAGGAATTCGTCGCCGCGGTTGAGCGTGACGCGCTTCTGCCCCTGCACCAGCATCGTGCCGTTCGGATAGACCTCGGCGACCGTCACCGAGACCTCGCCCGACAGCGAGTTCGCCTGATCGGCCTGCCCCTGCCCGTCGAAACCGCGGCTGCCGCTGGCGGTGACGTCGGTCGAGTTGAACAGCTTGAGCGGCCCGGTGGTCGGCGGCGTGATGCTGCCCGAGCCCTTCGAATCGAGCTTGGAGCCCGAGGACTTCGATGCGGCGGTGCGCTCGACGAGGATGATCGTCAGCGGATCGCCGACCCGGCGCGCGCGCCAGCCCTCGTACAGCGCGGCATAACCATCGCTCGCCTGGAAGATCGACCCGTTTGCGGGTGCCGGCGCCGGTGCGACGGGCGCACGGACGACGGTGAAATCCTCCGCCGGCTTCTTCTTGCCGAGGATGCTGGCATCGGCCGTGCCGGGCGTGAACGCGGCGAGCGCGAGCAGCCCCGCGGCGGCGACGGCGGCCGGCCGGCGATGATGCGGTGCGGCGGACATCACAGGTTCTGGTTCACGTATTTGAGCATTTCGTCGGACGACGAGATCATCTTCGAATTGACCTCATAGGCGCGCTGCGTCTCGATCATGTCGACGAGTTCCTCGACGACGTTGACGTTCGACGCTTCGAGGCTGCCCTGGCGGATGTTGCCGCGCCCGTCCTGCCCGGCGATGCCGAGGTTGGCGGCGCCCGACGAGGCGGTCTCCTTGAGGTAATTGTCGCCGGTCGATTGCAGCCCCGTGGCGTTGGGGAAGCTGGCGACCTGGATCTGGCCGATGTTGGTGCCCTCGTTCTGGCCCGGCACCTGTGCGGTGACGGTGCCGTCGGTGCCGATCGAGACCGAGGTGGCATTGGCCGGCACGGTGATGCCGGGCATCACCTGATAGCCTTCCGAGGTGACCAGCAGGCCCTCGGGCGACCGGTTGAAATTGCCGGCGCGCGTGTAGCCGAGGTTGCCGCCGGGCAGCTGGACCTGGAAATAGCCGTCGCCGTCGAGCGCCATGTCGAAGCTGTTGCCGGTCTGCGTCAGCGACCCCTGCGTATCGATTCGCGCGGTGCCCTGCACGCGCACGCCGGTACCGAGGTTGAGGCCGGTCGCATATTTGGTCTCGGCGGTCGACGCCGCGCCGGGCGCGGTGATCGTCTGATAGGCGAGCGTCTCGAAGGCGGCGCGATCCTTCTTGAACCCCGTCGTGTTGACGTTGGCGAGGTTGTTCGAAATGACCCGCATGCGCGTATCCTGGGCGTCGAGCCCGGTGCGCGCGATGTGCATGGCGGAGGAGGACATCGTGTCTGTTCCTTAACTCGGGAGGCGCATCACGGAGGTGCTGCTCTCGTCCATATCCTTGGCCGACTTCATGAGGTTGGCCTGAACCTCGTAACTGCGCTGGTTCTCGATCATGTCGACCAGCGCCTGCGTCATGTTGACGTTGGAGCCTTCGAGCGCGCCGCCCTGCACCTTGGCGTCGAGATTGGCGGGCAGAGTGCCGCCGCCCTTGACGCGGAGCAGGTTGTCGAGCCCCTTCAGCGTCGCCGTTCCCTTGGTGTCGACCAGCTTGAGCCGGTCGAGCACCTGCGGGTTCTTCGCGTCGCCGCCCTGCGGCACGATGCTGATCGTGCCGTCGGCGGCGATCGTCAGGCTGTCGTGCGGCGGCACGGTGATCGGCCCCGCCTGCCCCTGGACGATGAAGCCGTCGCCGGTCTGGAGCACGCCCGAGGGCGCGATCTCGAGATCGCCGCGGCGGGTATAGGCCTCGCTGCCGTCGCCCGCCTGCACCGCCAGCCAGTCGCTGTTGCCGCTGATCGCGACGTCGAGCGCGCGGCCGGTCGCCTGGATCGCGCCGGGCGCACGATCGGCGTCGGTCACCTCTTCGCTGGTCGGCATGCGCGCTTCGAGCTGCGCGCCGCCGCCCTTCAGTTCGATCCGGTCGAAGACGACGCGATCGGCGCGGAAGCCGGTGGTGGACGCATTCGCCATATTGTTGGCGATCGCCGCCTGCGCCTGCATGTGCGCACGCAGCCCCGTCGCCGCCGTATAGACCAATTTGTCCATCTAGAGCCTCCGCGCCGCTTCGCTTAGTTGCGGATCTGGATGATGGTCTGCGAGACCTGGTTGGCGGTATCGAGCGCCTTCGAGTTCGCCTGGAAGTTACGCTGCGCCGCGATCAGATTGACCAGCTCCTCGGTGATGTCGACGTTCGATCCCTCGATCGTGCCGCTCATCAGCGAGCCGAAGCCGTCGGCGCTCGCCGAGCCCAAAGTCGCCGCACCCGACACGCCGGTCGCCGCCCAATAGCTGTTGCCGATCTGGCGCAGGCCGGTCGGCGTCGAGAATTTGGCGAGCGCGACCTTGCCGAGCGGCTTGATGTCGCCGTTCGAGAAGCTCGCCTGGATCAGGCCGGCGTCGGTCACCGTCACGCCGGCGAGCTGGCCGACCGCGATGCCGTCCTGCGTCTTGGCGTTGACCGCGAATGCCGAGGACAGCTGCGTCGAGTTAGTCAGGTCGAGCGACACGGTCTGCGCCGCCGCGCCCGAGGTCGGCGTGAAGGTGTTGAAGTTAAGCGGCATCGTCGTGCCGGTGGCGAGCGCGCCCTTGTCGTCGAAGGTCAGCGTGACCTTGTCCGACTTGGCCGCACCGGTGCCGGTGGTCATCGCCTGGTCGCCGATGAAGGTATAGACGTCCCAGCTGCCGGTGGTCGCCGGCGGACCGGCGGTGCCGGCAGCGGTGCGAACGTAATAGCTGGTCATCGTCATCGGATTGCCGTTCGCGTCGTAGATGCGCGTGGCGACCGAATTGTTGTAGCTCGTCGTATCGGTACGATCGAACTTGTAGCCGGCACCGCCGCCCTTGACGGTCGAGGTCGACGACATCTGCACCGCGGTGGCGACCTTGCTGGTCCCCTTGGGGGTGCCGCTGGTCTGCTGGATCTGCAGCGTGGTCAGGCCCTTCTCACCGGTGGCGGTGACGTTGCCGTCGCTGTCGACCGGATAGACCATCAGGTAGCTGCCCTGTGCGTCGACGACGTTGTTGTTCGAATCGACCGAGAAGGCACCGTTGCGGGTGTAGGTGGTCGAATCGCTGGTGCCGGTCGAACGCATCGTGAAGAAGCCCTCGCCGACCATCGCCAGGTCGAGCGCGTTCGACGTGGTGGTGAGGTTGCCCTCCTTGAACTGCTGCGTGTTGCCCTTCACCACGACGCCCGAGCCGACCATCTTGCGCGGATCGGTCGAGGTGCTCGACGCGATGATGTCGGCGAACTGGGTGCGGCTCTTCTTGAAGCCGGTGGTCGAGACGTTGGCGAGATTGTGGCTGATCGTCGCCATGTCGGTCTGCGACGCCTGGAGGCCGGAAAGCGAGGTGTAGAAGGACATCGGGTTACTCCTTGGAAGCGGTAGGTCGGCGGATGAGAATCAGGTGGCGGAACGGACGTCCGAGGGATCGACGTCGCCGACCCCGAGGACCTTGAGCTTGGGGGCACCGCTGGACGGCAGCGACACCGATTCGACCGGCGCCCAGACGAGCGTGCGGCTGGTGACCGTCTTGTCGCCGGCAGTGGCGAAGGCGGTGATCGTGAAGGGGCCCGAACCGACGCTGTTGCCGGCGCCGTCCTTGCCATCCCAGTCGAAGGTCGCGGTGCCCTGCTTCTGCGCGCCGAGTTGCAGGTTGCGCAAAGTGCCGCCGTTGGCGTCGGAGATCGAGACGTTGACCTGCGTCGCGTCGCCGTCGAGCTCGACCGCACCGTCGAGGCTGCCGCTGGCGCGCGGATAGGCGGTCGAGCCGGCGGTCAGCACCGTCTTGCCGACGTAGCTCATCGCATCCGACGCGGTCGTCGAGCCGAGCTTGGTGGCGACGCCGCTGAGCGTCTTGTTCATCTCGCTGATGCCGGCGACGGACGAGAATTGCGCCATCTGGGCGACCATCTGCGTATTGTCCATCGGGCTGAGCGGGTCCTGGTTCTTGAGCTGCGTGGTGAGCAGCTTCAGGAAATCGTTCTGATCCAGCGTCGTCTTGGTCGTGCCCGGGGTCGCCGAGGCGCCGGTCGCGGTGGTCGTCGCGGTATTCGCCGTCGAACGCTTGATGCCGAGCTTGTCGAGCGTCGCATCGAAGGTCGGCTGGGTGGTCGAGGCGGTGGTCACCATGATTAGCGTCCCAGCTTGAGGGTATCGATGGTGAGCTGCTTGGCAGTGTTCATCACCTCGACGTTGTTCTGGTAGGAGCGCGCGGTCTCCATCATGTCGACGAGCTCGCGGCTTTCGTCGACGGCGGCCTGGTAGATATTGCCGTCCTTGTCCGCGAGCGGGTTGTTCGGATCGTAGACCTTGGTCGGCGATTCCCCGGCGGTGACGATCTTCTCGACGTCGACGGTGGCGAGGCCGCTGGCGGCGTCGAAGCTGGTGCGGAACACCGGCTTCATCGTCTTGTACGCGGTCTCCGCCGACCCCGTCGTGCCGCCGACGTTGGCGAGGTTGGACGCGGTCGTGTTCATGCGGATGAGCTGCGCGCTCATCGCCCGACCGGCGACCTGGAAGACGTTCATCGGATCGGCCATCGGCTTATTCCCCCTTCAGCGCGCGGGTGATCTGACCGATGCGCCCGTTCAGGAACGACAGGGTCGTCTGATACTGGACGGCATTCTCGGCGAAGGCGGTCTGCTCCTCGTTGAGCTCGACCGTGTTGCCGTCCATCGAGGTCTGCAGCGGCACGCGATATTTGGTCGCGGCGTCGAGACTGCCGTTGCCGTCCTGCTCCATCGACGCGAGCGCCGACTTGAAGTCGATGTCCTTGGCCTTGAAGCCGGGGGTCGAGGCGTTGGCGATGTTCGACGCCAGGACGCCCATGCGCTGGCCGCGCACTTCGAGGGCGGCACCATGGACTCCGAACAAACTCTCTGCGGCCATCGGCCCAAATCTCCGGCGCACCATTGCGCTGCCCGGACCTAAGCAACCGCCGTGCCAGTTTTCGATTCCGGCCGGTGGCAGGCGATTTTTTCAGCTACGGCAAGGCGACCACGAGGGAACGGCAAGGCGGCCGGCAAACGCTTGCCGGGGATTGCCGGGGAGCGGCAAAGGCTGCCGGATGACGGCGCGGATGGTGTTGCGGGGGTTTACCATTTTCGACGCGGGCACATGGGGATCGCACCCGTTTGCCCCACCCCATCTCCTTGTCGTCAGCCTTCGCCCCCCTCGTCATCCCGGCGAAAGCCGGGACCCATGGACGCGGTTCGCTAATGTTGGCGCGCACCATGAGCCGATCGCAGCCATGCGTCCCGGCTTTCGCCGGGATGACGAGTGGAGAGGGACCATACAAACTGGCCCGCCCCTTGCATCGGCACGCGCATGTTGATCGCCCAGCTCTTCGATCCCGTCGCGCTTGCCATCGTCGGCGGCGGGACGGTCCTTGCCGCGGTGTTGCGCGCGCCGTTGCGCGACGCGCTCGGCGCGGTGTCGGCGTTGCGCGTGCTCGCGCGGCGGCCGTTCCGTGCCGATGCGCTGCTCGACCAGGTCGCCGCGCAGGCGCGGATCGCCAAGCGCCACGGTGTCGTCGCGCTCGATCGCTCGGTGATCGCCGACCCCGATGTCGCCGCCGCGATCGCCGCGATCGTCGACGGCGGCAATCCGCGCGAGGTCGAGGCGCTGCTGCGCTATCATCGCCAGGCGCGCATCGCGCGGCATGTCGCGATCGCCGAAGTCTGGTCGTCCGCCGCCGAGGTGGCGCCGGCGATGGGGATGGTCGGCACGCTGATCGGCCTCGCCAGCATGTTCGCCAGCATGACCGACCCCAAGGCGATCGGCGGGGCGATGGCGATCGCACTGCTCGCGACGCTCTACGGTGCGCTGCTCGCCAATCTGGTGCTCACCCCGATCTGCCATCGCCTGCGCGCCGCCGGCCGGATCGAGGCGTTCGAGCGCGCGCGGATCGAGGCGCCGCTGCTGGCGCTCGCGCTGCGCGAGACGCCCCGCCATCCCCTGCAGAGCGTCGCATGACCGGCGACGCCTTCTACCCGCCCTCGCCGCCGGCCAAGCCGCTGTGGCTGGTGACGCTCGCCGACCTCGCATTGCTGCTGGTCGGCTTCTTCGTGCTGATCCAGGCGAGCGAGAAGCCGCGCGCGATCACCGATGCGCTGCGCCAGAGCTTCGGCGGCGCGCCGGCGCCCGCGGCGCTGCCGGTGATGGCCGCCGGCCTGTTCGACTTCGCACCCGGCAGCGCGACCTTGCCGGACAGTCCCGCCACGGTGATCGCCTGGGCGCGCGAGGCGGTGCGCGATCCGCGCGTCGCGCTGACCGTGACCGGATCGACCGACGGCAGCGCCGCCGACGTCGATCCCGCCACCGGTAGCGCCACCTTGCTCGCGGCCGATCGCGCGCGCAGCCTCGCCGCGGCGCTCGCCCCGGTCGGGCCGCGCATCACCGTCACCACCAGTCCCCATCCCGGCCGCCGCGCCGCGATCGTCACGATCGCCTTCGTCGGCGAACAATCCAGCACGGACCATCAGCCATGATCTTCCTTCCCCTGCTTCTCGCCGCCGGTGGCGCGGTCGCCTTCCAGGACATCGGCGGGCTCGACCGCGCCGTCTCCGCCTTCACCAGCCGCCCGATCGGCGCCGAGGGTGGCGCGCGGACCGCGATCGACAGCCGGCTGCGGCTCGCGCCCTGTTCCACCGTCGCGCTGGCGTGGCGGACCGAGGCGCACGACGCCGTCGTCGTCTCCTGTTCGGGGCCGGACTGGCGTATCTTCGTCCCGGTGATCCGCCCGGCCGCCGCTGCGGCACCGGCCGGTGCCGCCCGCCCGACGACCGTCGCCGCCAAGGCCGAACCGGTGATCCGTCGCGGCGATCCGGTGGTGATCGAGGCGGGGTCGAACGGCTTCTCGATCAGCCGCGAGGGCGTCGCGATGGGCGACGCCGCGCCGGGCGGCCGCTTCATGGTGAAGGTCGACGATGCCAAGGGTCCGGTACAGGCGATCGCGCTGGAAAGCGGCCGCGCCACCCTGCCCGGCTGGGGTGAATGAGCCGGCGCGCGTGACCGCCGAATCTTTTTTGCTAAAGCCAGGGTGCAGTCGGCCGTTTATCCTCATGTCAGGCAACACAGATAGGTGCGGACATGGTGGACTCGATCGGCTCAACGCCGCTGAACGGAAGTGGAAGCGTTTCGCGCGTCGCCGCCCCAGCGGCTGCGCCGGTGGTGCAGCCCGCATTGCAACAGGCGGCTCAACAGGCCCCCGCGGCGAACACCGCGACGCAATTGACCAATCTCGCCAGGACGCTGGCGGCCGAACCGCCGATCGACAGCGACCGCGTCGACGAGATCAAGAAGGCGATCCAGAACGGCTCGTTCCCGATCCTGCCGGCGACCATCGCCGACCGGCTCCTCGCACTCCGGCTGAACTGGGATGGCCATGACGCGGCGTGATGCCCTCATCAAGGTGATCGACTCGCTGCATGCCGAGATCGAGGCGCTCAAGACCAACAACGTCACCGCGCTTGAGCGGGCGACGCAGGAAAAGCTCGCCGGCATCGAACAGGTCGCCGCGCTCGGCACCGGCCCGGCCGGCGACGACCTGCGCGCGCTCGCCGAAGAGGCGAACCGGCTGAACGAGACCTGCCGGATCTACGTCAATCTGATGGCGGCAAATGTTCGCCGCCGCCTGCAACTTCTGACCGGCGATGCCGGCCACGGCTTCCGCCCGACGATGGTGTCGGCCTACGCGTGACCCGATCGCCCCTTCACGGGGGCATCCGGGCAGAACTGGCACGGTCCTTGCTGATCACACCTGCAACAACTGGGGTGTGCTTTCTTCGCAATGACCGTCAATCCGATTACCTCCGGCCGGGTGCAGTCCGCGATCGCGCTTGCGAGCAGCAAGACGGGCGTGGACTTCGACTATCTGCTCGGTCAGGCCAAGATCGAGAGCGGTCTCAACGCCAATGCGCGCGCCGGCACCTCGTCGGCGTCGGGCCTGTACCAGTTCGTCGAGCAGAGCTGGCTGGCGGTCGTCAAGAAACATGGCGCCGAGCACGGCATGGCCTGGGCCGCCGACAGCATCGGCCAGTCGCATGGCCATTTCACCGTCGGCGATCCCGCCACCCGCTCGGCGATCCTCGCGCTGCGCAACGACCCCACCGCCGCCTCGCTGATGGCGGCCGAGCACGCCTCCGACAACAAGGACGTGCTCGAGGGGACGCTCGGCCGCTCCGCCAACGGCACCGACCTCTATATGGCGCATTTCCTCGGCCTCGGCGGCGCCAAGAAATTCCTGTCGGCGATGCAGAACAATCCAGGCGCCTCGGCGGCGTCGCTGTTCCCGCAGGCCGCCGGCGCCAATCGCTCGATCTTCTACGCCGGCAACGGCCAGCCGCGCTCGCTCGAAGCGATCTATCAGAGGTTCGCCGACAAGCTCGGCGCGGCAAGCGACAGCACGACCGAAACGCGCAAGGCCAACCTCGCCTTCGCCGCGCAGGCGCTCGACATGGACGGATCGACTGTCGTCACCGGCGGCAATGAAAGCGCCGAGGATGCGCTCGCCTGGGCGTCGCGCGCGATGGGCCAGATGGGGGGCCGGCTCAACACCAACCCGACCTCGGCGAACGCGCTGCTGCGCCCGTCGCCGAACAACGCAAGGCTCGCCTATATGATGCTCGCCAGCATGGGGGGCCGCTGAGGTGAACAAGCTCCTCGCGTCCGGTCGCGGCGCGGCGCTGCCGCTCGCCATCCTGCTGCTCGTCGTCGTGATGGTCGTGCCGATCCCGGCCTTCCTGCTCGACATCTTCTTCGTCGCCAATATCGCGATCAGCCTCGCGGTGCTGATGGTGTCGCTCAACGCGCAGAAGCCGCTCGATTTCTCGTCCTTCCCGACGGTGCTGCTGTTCGCCACCCTGTTCCGCCTCGGCCTCAACGTCGCCTCGACCCGTATCGTGCTGGTCCACGGCCACGAGGGCGAGAGCGCGGCGGGCCACGTCATCGAGGCGTTCGGCACCTTCCTGATCGGCGGCGACTATGTCGTCGGCATCTTCGTCTTCGCGATCCTGATGATCATCAACCTGATCGTTGTCACCAAGGGCGCCGGCCGCGTGTCGGAAGTCTCGGCACGCTTCACCCTGGACGCGCTGCCCGGCAAGCAGATGGCGATCGACGCCGATCTCAACGCCGGCCTCATCACTCCCGACGACGCCAAGAAGCGCCGCGTCGAAGTGGCGACCGAGGCCGATTTCTACGGCTCGATGGACGGTTCGTCGAAGTTCGTGAAGGGCGATGCGGTCGCCGCGATGCTGATCCTCGCCGCCAACGTGGTGGGCGGGCTGATCCTCGGCCCGGTCAGCCACGGCATGACCATCGCTGCCGCAGCGAAAAGCTATATCCTGCTCGCGATCGGCGACGCGCTCGTCGCGCAGCTGCCGTCCCTGATGCTCTCGATCGCCGCCGCCGCGATCGTCACCCGCGTGTCGTCGGACAAGGATCTCGCCGGCCAGATCGGCGGCCAGTTCGGGTCCCCGCGCACCTGGACCCCGGTCGCGGTGATCCTCGGCCTGCTCGGCCTGCTGCCCGGCATGCCGCATCTCGTCATCCTCACGGCTGCGGGGATCGCCGGCTTTGCGGCATGGAAGCTGCGCCAGATCGAACGCCGCCCGCTCGTCGAGGCGACCCCCGCGGTCGCCGAGGAGCCCGCCGACCCGTCGAAGATCGGCTGGGACGAGGTCACCGACGGCATGCAGGTCAATTTCGACATCGGCTATGGCCTGGTGCCGCTGGTCGATCCGCGCCGCGGTGCGCCGCTGATGGGCCGGATCACCGGCGTCCGCCGCCAGCTCTCGCGCGAACTCGGTTTCGTCGTGCCGCAATGCCGCGTCCGCGACGACATCAACCTCGCGCCCTATACCTATCGCATCCTGATCAACGGCGTCGTGCTCGGCGAGGACCAGGTGTCGCCCGACGAGATGCTCGCGCTCGACACCGGCCAGGCCTATGGCTCGCTCAGCGGCAAGAAGGCGAAGGACCCGACCTTCGGCCTCGATGCGACGTGGATCCCGTCGGGCGACGCCGATGCGGCGACCGGCGCGGGCTTCCTCGTCGTCGATGCCGGCACCGTCATGGCGACGCATCTCAACCATCTGCTCGGCGCCAACGCCACCGACCTGCTCGGCCCGGACGAGGTCCAGTCGCTGCTCGACGGGCTCAAGGAGCGCGCCGCGCAACTGGTCGCCTCGCTCACCCCCAATCCGCTGCCGCTCACCACCCTCACCCAGGTCCTCAAGGGCCTGCTTGCGGAGAACATTCCGTTGAAGGAATTCCGTCGCATCGCCCAGGCGATCGCGGTCGCCGCCACGCGCAGCGCCGACGCCGAGGAAATCGTCGAACTGATCCGGCCCGAACTCGGCCCGCTGATCATCCAGAAATTGTGCGGCGTGCGCGAGCCGCTGCGCGTGATGACGCTCGACGGCCAGCTCGAAGGGCTGCTCGGCCAGGCCGCCCGCGCCGACCAGTCGCGCCGCCACGTCATCGAGCCCGATCTCGGCCGCCGCATCGTCGATGCCTTGCAGGAGGCGGCGCAGCCGCTGATCGCCGAGGCCAAGCCGTTCGCGCTCGTCGTCCAGCCGGCGATCCGCCTTGCGATCCGCAAGCTGGTGAAGACGGTGCTGCCCGACACGCCGGTGCTCTCCTTCTTCGAGGTGCCGGAAGAAAAGGCGGTCGAGGTCGTCGCGGTGATCGGCCAGCAGCATCAGGCGCTGGCGGCATGAGCATGGAGCCGATGAAACAGGTGTTCGCCCCCGCCACGCCCGCGCCCGCCACGCTGGTGCCGCAAGGACCGCTCACCTATTCGCGCGTCACCCGCCCGGGCGGCGATCAGGAGGCGATGATCCGGCAATATCTGCCGCTGGTCCGCCGCATCGCGTGGCACGTCCACGGCTCGATGAGCTCGATCGTCGAGGTGGAGGATCTCGTCCAGATCGGCCTCGTCGCCCTGGTCGAGGCGATCGGCCAGGCCGCCGAACAGGGCGCGCAATTCCGCGCCTATCTGCAAACCCGGCTGCGCGGCGCGATGATCGACGAATTGCGGCGTCAGGCGACGACGACGCGCGGCGCGATGCGGCGGCGGCGGCAATATCATGCCGCGGTGGCAACGCTGACGGCAAGCACCGGCCGCGCCCCCGACGAGGCGGCACTGGCGAAGGAACTGGGAGTGACGGTGGAAAAACTGCGCGCCGATTACGAGACCGCCGATGCGGTCCGGTTCGAATCGATGGACGAGGTCTATGCCGACGATCTGCCGTGGTTCGCCGACGACACGCCCGACGCCTTCGAGCAGCTCGCAGAAAGCGATTTGCGCGACACGCTGATCGCCGCGATCACCGCGCTGCCCGAGCGCGAGGCGCTGGTGGTGCAGCTCTTCTACGTCGAGGAACTCAACCTCGAGGAGATCGGCCAGGTGATCGGCGTCGGCGCGGCGCGCGTTTGCCAGATCAAGGCCGCCGCACATGCGAAATTGAAGAAGGCGCTGGCACGAAAAGTCTAAGTCCTCCCCCGCCAGGGGGAGGTGGCACGGCGAAGCCGTGACGGAGGGGGAGGACAGGGCGGAGCTTCATTGTCCGGGCTCCCACCCTGTCCTCCCCCTCCACCATTCGGCTAGCGCCGAACGGTCCCCCTCCCCCTTGCGGGGGAGGACTTGGATGTTACGCCGCCACCGCCTTGGACCGCGCCGCGAAGCTCTTGCGCAGCTTCTTCAGCTTCGGCGGGATCACCGCCATGCAATAGGGGTTGGAACGGCCCGAGGTTTCCCAATAATCCTGATGATAGCCCTCGGCGGTATACCAGGTCGCCATCGGCTCGATCGTTGTGACGATCGGCTTGGCCGAGTCCGCCTGCGCCCGCTCGATCGCCGCCCGCATCTCGGCCTCCTGCGCCTCGTCGGCCGGGAACATCGCCGAACGATATTGCGTGCCGACGTCGTTGCCCTGGCGGTTGAGCTGCGTCGGATCGTGCGTCGCGAAGAAGATGTCGAGCAGGTCGCCGAGCTGCAATTGCTCGGGATCGAAGCCGATGCGGATCGCCTCGGCATGGCCGGTGTCGCCGCCGCAGACCTGCTTGTAGGTCGGATCGGGGACCGAACCGCCGATATAGCCGCTCTCGACGCTCTCGACTCCGATCACATCCTTGAACACCGCCTCGGTGCACCAGAAGCAGCCGCCGGCCAGCGTCACATAATCGGTCATAATAGTCTCCTTTGCGCCGATGTAGGAACGCGGTAGGGCGCGCGAAAGACGGGAGATCAGACGATGGCGTTCCAGGGTAAGGTGATGGTGACCGGCGGCGCCGGCTATATCGGCAGCCATGCGGTGCTCGCATTGCTCGACGCGGGCTATGACGTCGTCGTCGTCGACAATCTCGTCACCGGCTTCGACTGGGCGGTCGATCCGCGCGCTACGCTGGTGCAGGCCAATATCGAGGACGACGCCGCCGTCCGCGCGACGATCCGCGACCATCACGTCCGCGCCATCATGCATTTCGCCGGGTCGGTGGTCGTGCCCGAATCGGTCAGCGACCCGCTCAAATATTATCGCAACAACACCGCCGCGACGCGCGCGCTGCTGGAGAGCGCGGTGGTCGAGGGCGTGCCGCACTTCATCTTCTCCTCGACCGCGGCGACCTACGGCACCCCGGTAAAGGTGCCGGTGCAGGAGAACGACCCGACCGTGCCGATCAACCCGTACGGCATGTCGAAGCTGATGACCGAGGCGATGCTGCGCGACGTCGCCGCGGCGCATCCGATCAATTATTGCGCCTTGCGCTATTTCAACGTCGCCGGTGCCGATCCACAGGGCCGCTCCGGCCAGTCGACGGTCGGCGCGACGCATCTCATCAAGATCGCGGTCGAGGCGGCGACCGGCAAGCGCGAGGCGGTGTCGGTGTTCGGCACCGACTTCGACACGCCCGACGGCACCGGCGTGCGCGACTATATCCATGTCAGCGACCTCGCCGCCGCGCACGTCTCGGCGCTCGAACTGCTGATCGCCGAGCCCGCCAAGAGCCACACGCTCAACGCCGGCTACAATCGCGGCTTCTCGGTCAACGAGGTGCTCGACGCGGTCGATCGCGTCACCAACCTGACGATCCAGCGCCGCTACGAGGGCCGCCGCGCCGGCGATCCCGCCGCGCTCGTCGCGGACAATGGCGCGATCCTCGCCGCCTTGCCGTGGCGCCCGCAGCGCGACGATCTCGAGACGATCGTCAAGGACGCGCTCGCTTGGGAGCGCAAGCTCGCCGAACGCGGCTGATTGGTCGGGAGCCGGCATTTCATCTTGATATGACGGGGGAAATGCCGGCCGCTGTCCTACACGACCCCTACTTGCTATCGACGCAGCGCAAGTCGCGCTCTTTCTCATCGGTGCAGAAATGGAAACGATAGGGCTGGATCGTTTCCGTTAAGGTGTCCAGCTTGTCCACGTTGCCCCAATCCGGCCACAATGTAGAACGGATCGACAGTCAGCTCGTGACTATAGCAAATCCTCCCCCGCCACGGGGAGGAATTCGTTAAGGCCGCAAATGTCGATACGTCTTAGCGCTCGCCACCGATCGCCACCCGCGCCCGCGCGGTGGCGGTCCACCAGCCCAGCGCCCAGAGCGTGCCGAAGCTCCAGCCGGCGATGACGTCGCTCGGCCAATGGACGCCGAGATAGACGCGGCTGCACCCGATCGCGCCGACCAGCAGCACCGCGACGACGAGCAGATAGCGTCGCGCCGCCCGATCCGGGGTCACCTGTCCGGCGAGCGAGGCGAGCGTCAGATAGACCACCGCGCTCGACGTCGCATGGCCGCTCGGGAAGCTGTAGCCGCTCGCGTCGACCAGATGCGGTACGAGGTCGGGCCGCGCGCGCAGCACCACGCCCTTGACCGCATCGACCACCCAGCCGCCGGTCAGGCTGGCGAGCACCGTCGCCAGCGCGGTCAGCCATAGCCGCTGGATCAGCAGGAAGCCGGCGACGATCACCACGATCACGGTCAGCACCACCCCGCCGCCGAGCGCGGTGATGTCGCTCGCCACCTTGGGCAGCCACGCCGGTCCGCCCCATGCCCGCGCGCCGACGATGATCGCGCGGTCGAAGGCGAAGGGATAGCGGCTCGTCGCGAAGGCGCCGATCAGCAGGATCATGAGCCCGACCGCGATCAGCGCGATCCCGGCGAGCAGCGGCGGCAGGCGCCGCGCGCCGACGGAGGTTGGTTCGGTCATCGACCGGTCCGAACGCCCGACACCGCCGCCGGTGCCGTCAGCGCCGCGCGGCGAGCCCGTGGCGATGGCCGTAGGCGAGATAGACGACCAGCCCGATGGCGTTCCAGCCGAGGAAGCGCAGCAGCGTCGCCTGCGGCAGGCTCCACAGCAGATAGAGGCAGCCGAGCACCGCAAGCGTGCCGACGACGAACGGCGCCGGACAGCGGAACAGCCGCTTCGCCTCCGGGGCGGTTCGGCGCAGCACCATCATACATGCCGCCACCGCGATGAACGCGAGCAACGTCCCGGCATTGGCAAGTTCGGCGATCTCGTCGAGCCGGAAGACCCCCGCGACCAGCGCGATCGACACGCCGGTCAGCAATGTGATCCGCACCGGCGCGCCGGTGCGCGGGCTCAATGTCGCGAGGCTGCGCGGGAGGAGCCCGTCGCGCGCCATGGTGAAGAAGATCCGGCTCTGCCCGTACATCATGACGAGGATCACCGAGGGCAGCGCGATCACCGCGGCGAGCGCGATCAGATGGCCCGCGAACGGCCGGCCGAGTGAGCGGAGCACCAGCGCGAGCGGTTCGGCGGAATGCGCGAGCTGCGTGAACGGCAGCGCGCCGACCGCGGCGACCGCGACCGCCATATAGATCAGCGTGCATGCGAGCATCGACCCGACGATGCCGATGGTCAGGTCGCGACCGGGGTTCTTCGCCTCCTCCGCCGAGGTGGCGACCGCATCGAAGCCGTAGAAGGAGAAGAAGACGATCGCCGCCGCCGCCATCACGCCGCGCTTGGTGCCGCCGCTCTCCACCGAGCCGAAGCCATAGGGCATGAACGGGTGGAGGTTGTCGGCATCGAACGCCGGCAGCGCGAAGCCGACGAAGATCGCCAGCGCGGTCAGCTTGACGATCACCAGCACGATGTTGAGCGTCGCGCTCTCGCGCGTGCCGAGCAGCAGCAGCCCCATCACCGCCAGCGCGACGAGCACCGCAGGCAGGTTGATCAGCCCGCCGCCATGCGGCCCGGCGAGCAGCAGCGCCGGCAGGTGCACCCCCGCCGACTCGATCCAGCCGACCAGATAGCCCGCCCAGCCGACCGCGACGGTCGAACAGGCGAGCGAATATTCGAGGATCAGGCTCCAGCCGACCACCCAGGCGACCGTCTCGCCGAGCGCGGCATAGCTGAACGTATAGGCGCTGCCCGCCGCCGGGATCATCGTCGCCAGCTCGGCATAAGCGAGCGCGGCGCAGGCGCAGACCGCGCCGGCGATCGCGAAGGCGAGGATCACCGCCGGTCCGGCGCGCTCGGCGCCCACCCCGGTCAGCGTATAGATGCCGGTGCCGACGATCGCGCCCACCCCGAGCGCGATCAGATGCGGCCACGACAGCGTCTTGGCGAGCGCCTGTCCGGCATCGTGGCGCAAGACGGCGTCGAGCGATTTGCGCGGCCCCAACATGATCGTGTCCCCCGTTGTGATGATGATGCCGTCAGCGGGCGGCGAACTGCTCCCGCAGATCGGCGAGCGTCGCGCCGATATGGCCGGCGAGCAACGTCTCCAGCGCCGCACCGTCGCGGGCGAGAAAGGCGTCGAGCAGCGCGCGATGCTCCTGATGCGCGCGCGTCTCGCGCCCGGCGGGGGCGAGATGCGCGACGACATAGCGTTCGGCGAGGATCGACAACCGCTCGATGAGCTGCGTGGTCAGCAGCCGCCCGCCCGGGCGGACCAGCGCGACGTGGAATTCGCGATTGCTGATCGCCACCGCGGCGAGATTGCTGCCCGCGGCACGGTCGAGCCGCTCGAACGCCTGCACCGCCGCGTCGCGCGCTGGCGGATCGGCGCAGGCGGCGGCATGAGCGGCGGCGGCGGGCTCGATCGCGAGGCGCAGCGCATAGATCTCTTCCGCCTGGTCGGTGGACAGCGCGCGCACCATATAGCCGCGATTGGCCTGGCTGGTCAGCAGCCCTTCCTGTTGCAGCCGCCCCAACGCCTCGCGCAGCGGGATCTTGCTCACCCCCAGTTCGGCGGCGAGCGCATCCTGCCGCAGCGGCGTGTCGGTCGCCAGCTGGCCGGTGACGATCCGTTCGCGGACGATCTCGAATACGCGTTCGGAGAGGGTGCGGATCACGATGCTCACCACATGGCGCCAAAATGCCGCGCGCTCACGTGACCTGGAATCCCTCCCAGAAGGTGTCGGCGCGGTCGATCCAGATCGTGTTGAAGCCGGTGGCGATCGCCGAACCCTCGATCGACGGCACGATCGCCGGCGTGTCGCCGAGCGTCGTCGTCGCCTCGACGCGACCGACGAAGCGGCTGCCGATATAGCTTTCGTGCACGAACCGGTCGCCGACCGCGAGCACACCCTTGGCGGCGAGATGCGCGAGCCGCGCCGAGGTGCCGGTACCGCACGGCGACCGGTCGATCGCCTTGTCGCCGTAGAACACTGCGTTGCGACCGTCCGCCCCCTCGCCCCTCGGCCGGTCGGCCCAGAGCACGTGGCTGACGCCGCGGATCGTCGGATCGAGCGGATGGACCGGCTCGAACTTGGCGCGCACCGCCGCGCGGACGCTGCGGCTGAGCGCGATGATCCGGTCGGCACCGAGATCGTCGAGCCCGGTATAGCCGCCCTGCAGCTCGACGATCGCATAATAATTGCCGCCATAAGCGACGTCGATCGACAGCGGCCCGATCCCCTCGACATCGATCGCGATCCCCGTCGCGGCGACATAGGAGGGGACGTTGGTGATGCGCACCGCGGTCACCTTGTCGCCCGCCGTCTCATAGGCGATATCAATCACCCCGGCGGGCACCTCGACGCGCAGCCGCCCCGGCGTCGCCGGCTGGATCAGCCCGTGCTCCAGCCCGAAGGTGACGATGCCGATCGTGCCGTGGCCGCACATCGGCAGGCAGCCGCTCGTCTCGATGAACAGGATGCCGATATCCGCGTCCGCCGTGGTCGGCGGATAGAGGAAGCCGCCCGACATCATATCGTGGCCGCGCGGCTCGAAGCACAGGCCGGTGCGGATCCAGTCGAAGCGCGCCAGGAAGTCCTGACGCCGCTCCGACATGGACGCCCCCTTCAGCAGCGGCGCCCCGCCGGCGACGAGGCGAACCGGATTGCCGGCGGTATGACCGTCGATGCAGAAGAAGGTGTGGCGCATCGCGTCGCGGCTCAGCCGAGCGCCGGCCGCGTCGCCGCCGCCTTCTCGACCATCGCGATTACCTCGGCGCGGCGCGCGCCTTCCAGCACGTAGCGCGGCGGCAGCACCCGCTCCGACCCGCGGCCCATCACCTGCTCGGCGAGCTTGATCGACTGGACGAGGTCATGCTCGGCGTCGAGGTGGAGCAAGGGCATGAACCAGCGATAGATTTCCATCGCCTTGGCGTGATCGCCACGCTCGAACGCGCGCACCAGCTCGACCGATTCCCTGGGGAAGGCGTTGGTCAGACCCGACACCCAGCCCTGCGCACCGAGGAACAAACCTTCGAGCGCGACGTCGTCGAGCCCCGCGAACAGCACGTAGCGATCGCCGAAGGCGTTGCGGAAGTCGGTGAAGCGGCGCGTGTCGGGGGCCGATTCCTTGACCGCGACGATGTTCTTCACCTCGACCAGCGCGGTCAGCACCTCCTGATCGATCACGGTGCGATAGGCGGGCGGGTTGTTGTAGAGCATGATCGGCAGGCCGGTCTGCTCGGCGACACCGCGGAAATGGTTCACCAGCTCGTGCGGCTTGGGGACATAGACCATCGGCGGCAGCAGCATCAGCCCGTCCGCCCCGGCCTTCTCCGCCGCCTGCGCATAGCGCACCGCGCGACGCGTGTCGTATTCCGACACGCCGGTGACGACCGGTACGCGGCCCGCCACCGCCTCGACGATCGCGGTCAGCGTCGTCACCTTCTCGTCGAAGTCGAGCGAATTGTTCTCGCCGACCGTGCCCAGCGCGATCACGCCGGTGACGCCGTCGCGCACCAGATCGTCGACGACGCGTTGCGTATCAGGGAGATCGATGGAAAGATCCTCGCGTACCTGGGTCGTCACCGCGGGGAAAACGCCCCTCCACCTGATCGTCATGCTGCTTGCGTCCTCTATCGTCTGTGGAATATCGTATACCAAGCCATAGAAGCGCGGCAAGGACAAGATGATGCAACGGCAGGTCGCGATTCTCGGCGGGGGTGTGGTGGGGCTGTCGGCGGCGGTGACGCTCGCCCGCGCCGGCCATGCCGTCACCGTGATCGATCGCGATGCCGACCGGCAGGCGCCGTCGTGGAACAACGCCGGCCATATCGCGGTCGAGCAGGTCGCGCCGCTCGCCTCGCCGGCATCGGTGGCGAGCGCGTGGCGGCGCCGCTTCGCCGCGGGTGGCGCGCTCGACCTGCCCCCGGCGATGGCGCGCGACTGGCTGCGCTTCCTGCCGCGCTATCTCGCCGCGAGCCGGCCGTCGCGGTTCCGTCACGGCAGCGCCGCGCTGGGTGGCCTGCTCGCCACCGCAATACCAGCGTGGCGGCGACTGGTCGCGGCGATCGACGCGCCCGCGTTGCTCCGCGAGGACGGCCATCTCGTCGTCTGGAACGACCGGCACAGCGCCGCACGCGGCGCCGCAGCATGGCGCGCGGCCGACACCGGCGTCGCGACGATCGCCGATGCGGGGCCGGACGATCGCGCCCGGATCGCCGCGGTGGCGGCAGTGCCGGTCGCCGGTGCGATCCGCTTTTCCGGCAGCGGCCAGATCGCCGATCTCGCCGCGCTCGCCGCCGCGCTGGAGGCGGCGCTGATCGCCGCCGGCGGCCGCATCGTCCGCGCCGCCGCGACGCTCACCGTCCGCGACGGCCGCGCCGCAGTCGCGGGCCATGCCGCCGATCTGGTGGTGGTCGCCGCCGGCATCGGCAGCGCGCCGCTGGTCGCCGCCGCCGGCCACGTGGCGCCGCTGATCGCCGAGCGCGGCTATCACATCCGCGCCGCCGCCGACGCCTGGCCCGCCGACTGCCCGCCGCTGGTGTTCGAGGACCGCTCGATGATCGTCACCCGCTATGCCGGTCACGTCCAGGCGTCGGGCTTCGTCGAATTCGGCAATGCCGCCGCACCGCCCGACCCGCGCAAATGGCAGCGGCTGGAGGCGCAGGTGCAGGCGCTCGGGCTGGCGATGCGGCCGCCGTTCACGCACTGGATGGGCGCGCGACCGACCCTGCCCGACTATCTTCCCGCGATCGGCCGTTCCACCCGCGCGCCCAATCTGCTCTACGCCTTCGGCCACCAGCATCTCGGCCTGACGCTGGCGGCGACGACGGGCGAGATCGTCGCCGCACTCGTTGCGGACCAGCCCGCGCCGATCGACCTCGCCCCCTTTTCCCTTGACCGTTTCGGAGCAACACGATGACCATCGGCGGATCGACCGCAGCGGCGCAACTCGCCACCCTCGCCCCCTGGAGCGACCCGGCGCCGGTGATCGGCGCCGACGAGCGCAGCGACCGCCTCGCCCGCGCGCGTGCCGCGACCGCAGCGAGCGGCGCCGCCGCCTTGCTCGTCACCGCGGGCGCGTCGCTGCGCTATTTCACCGGCGTCGGCTGGTCGCCGACCGAGCGGCTGGTCGCGCTGCTGCTGCCGGTCGCGGGCGAGCCGATCGTGATCTGCCCGGCGTTCGAGCGCGGCTCGCTGGTCGCCGAGCTCGAGATCGCCGCCGATATCCGCTTGTGGGAGGAGGACGCGGATCCGGTCGCTCTGGTCGTCGACGCGCTGCCCGCCGGCGCGACGCTGGCGCTCGACCCGCTGCTGCCGTTCGCGGTCGCGCGGCGGCTCGGCGCGACGCTGACGGTGACCGATGGCGCCGGCATCATCGACGGGCTGCGCATGATCAAATCGCCCGCCGAGCTCGCGCTGATGGCGCAGGCCAAGGCGATGACGCTGGAGGTCCACCGCCGCACCGCGCGCATCCTTGCCCCCGGCATCCGCGCGAGCGAGGTGAAACGCTTCATCGACGACGCGCATCGCGCCTTGGGCGCGCCGGGCTATACGTTCTGCGCGGTGCAGTTCGGGACCGCGACCGCCTTCCCGCACGGCCTGCCCGGCGATCAGGCGCTCGCCGAGGACCAGCTCGTGCTGGTCGACACCGGCTGCGCGATCCACGGTTATCAGTCGGACATCACCCGCACCTACGCCTTCGGCCGCGTCGACGACGACATCCGTGCGACCTGGGCGCTGGAGAAGGAGGCGCAGGCCGCCGCCTTCGCCGCGGTGCGGCCCGGCGTGCCCTGCGAGGCGGTCGACGCGGCGGCGCGCGCGGTATTGGAACGTGCCGGACTCGGCCCCGACTATCGCCTGCCCGGCCTGCCGCACCGCACCGGCCACGGCATCGGCCTGTCGATCCACGAGCCTGCCTATCTCGTCCGCGGCGACACGACGCCGCTGGCACCAGGCATGTGCTTTTCCAACGAGCCGATGATCGTCGTCCCCGAACGCTACGGCATCCGGCTGGAAGACCATTTTTACGTCACCGAGGACGGCGCCGCCTGGTTCACTGAACCGCAACCGTCGATCGACCGACCGTTCGATCCGGAGGGCCCGACGCCCTGACGGCGCGGAACGGGGGGCCCACCAACCGTTCGTGCTGAGCCTGTCGAAGCACGGGAGACCAGAGGCGGCGGCATCGCTTGCGGCACCGCCCTTCGACAGGCTCAGGGCTAACCGGGGGGGGCGCGCCCGATCACCGTTGGTGCTGAGCCTGTCGAAGCAACCGGACGCCGGACGCCCTTAGCGCGCCTCCTCGGGATACGGTCCCTTGCCGCCGTCGGCGATAAAGGCGTCGATCCGCCGGTCGAGCTCGGGCATCGGCACCGATCCCAGCGCGAGCACGGTGTCGTGGAAGGCGCGGATGTCGAAGCGCGGGCCGAGCGCGGCTTCGGCCCGACGCCGCGCCGCCAGGATCGCCAGTTCGCCGGTATAATAGCTCAGCGCCTGTCCCGGCCAGGCGATGTAGCGGTCGACCTCGGTCTCGATCTCGTGATCGGCGAGCGCGGTGTGGTCGCGCAGATAGCCTTGCGCGCGCTCGCGGCTCCAGCCCATCGCGTGAATACCCGTGTCGACCACCAGCCGCGACGCGCGCCAGGATTGGTAGCTCAGCATGCCGAACAGGTCGTAGGGCGTCTCATACATCCCCATTTCCTCGCCGAGCGCCTCGCAATACAGCGCCCAGCCCTCGCCATAGACCGACAGATAGGTCTCGCGGCGGAAGGCGGGGAGGTCGTGGTTCTCCGCCGCCAGCGGCATCTGGAAGGCGTGGCCCGGCGCGCTTTCGTGCAGCGTCAGCGCCGGCAGCGCATAGAGCGCGCGCGACGGCAGATCGTAGGTGTTGACCAGATACACCCCCGGCCCACCGCGACCGCTGGTATAGAAAGGCGCGAGATCGGCGGGCACCGGCTTGATCGCGAAGCGCGCGCGCGGCAGCCGCCCGAAATAGCGCGCCGCCTTGCCGTCGAAGCTCTTGGCGATCCAGGCGGCACGGTCGAGCAGGTCCTGCGGCGTCTTGGCGTAGAAACGCGGATCGCGTCGCAGCATCGCTAGGAACGCGGGCAGGTCGCCCTTGAACCCGACCGTCGCCATCACCTGCTGCATCCGTGCCTGAATGCGCGCGACCTCGGCGAGGCCGATCGCATGGACCTGCGCCGGCGTCTGGTCGCGCGTCGTATATTCGGCGACCTTCGACTGATAATAAGCACGCCCGTCGGGCAGGTCATAGGCCGCGAGCGAGGTGCGTGCCCCGGGAATATAGTCGTCGCGCAGGAAGGCGAGCAGCCGGCGATACGCGGGCACCACCGCGTCGCGCAACGCCGCCAGCGCCTCGGCGCGCAGCCTCGCCCGCGTCGCGGCGGCCATGGTCGCCGGCATCGTGCGGAACGGCGCGTAGAAGGGCGAGCCCTCCCCGGCCCCTGCCTCCACCACCTGCGCGACGCCGATGTCGCGGCCGGTGAGCGTCACCTTCGGCGGGGTGAAGCCGCGTGCCAGCCCGGCCCGCATATTGGCGATATTCTGGTCGAAATAGCGCGGAACGGCGCGCAGCAGCGTCAGATAGCGGCCATAATCCTCGGCGCGCGAGAAGGGCTCGCGCGCCTGATCGGCGAGATCGCTCCAGAAGCTCGAATCCGAGGTCAGCGGCATCTCGTAATCGCGGAACCGCTGTTCGGCGAGCAAGGCGCGGATCTGCGCGGCATAGACGCCGTAATCGACCCGCGCCGCCGACGACAGCGCGGCGGGACGGATCGCGGCGAGCGCCGTCGCGGTCTGCGTCCAGCGCGCGAGTTTCGCTGCCTGCGCCGCCGGACCGACGTCGGGCAGGCTGCGCGCGCTGTTCTTGTCGTCGTCCTCGCTCGGCGGCATCTGCTGCTTCCGCCAGGCATATTCAGCGGTGTAGAGCGCCCGCAACCGCGCGTCCGCACTGCCGGTGGCGGGCGCCGCCGCGACCGGAGTCGCGAGCAGCGCGAGCGCGGCGATCACCGCGCCGCTCATGCCGCCGCTCCGATCGCCATGATCTCGGCGTGCAGTGCTGCCGGCACCACGACCCCTTCCGACAGGCTGTGCGCGCGCGCCGCATAGCGCCGTGCCGAGGGCAGCCGCGCGCCCTGCGCCTCGATCGCCGCGAACATCGCCTCCGCGCGCGCGAGATGCGCGGCGGTTGCCTCGCCCAGGAAGCCGGCAGGGTCGATCGCGACGATCAGCTCGCCGCCGACCGGCGATCCGCCGCGGCCGTCGTCGAGCGCCAGCGATTCGCGGCTGGTAAGATCGCCGATCAGCGGCCCGGCGAGCAACTCGACCATCGCGGCGAGCGCCGACCCCTTGTGGCCGCCGAAGGTGCGCATCGCCCCATCGAGCACCGCCTTGGCGTCGGTGGTCGGCGCGCCTTCGGCATCATAGCCCCATTCCTCCGGCACCGGCAGGCCGGCGCGGCGATGCAGCTCGATCTCGCCGCGCGCCACCGCGCTGGTCGCGAAGTCGAAGACGAACGGATCGCCCGCCGGCCGCGGCCAGCCGAACGCGATGGGGTTGGTGCCGAACACCGGCCGCGTGCCGCCCGCCGGCGCGACCCAGGCGTGCGACGGCGTGCAGGCGAGCGCGACCAGCCCCTCGCGCGCCAGCGCCTCCACCTCCGGCCACAAAGCGGCGAAATGGACGACATGGTTGAGCGCCAGCGTGGCGATGCCGTGTTCGCGCGCCGCCGCGACCAGCACCGGCAGACCGCGCGCGAAGGCGAGCTGCGCGAAGCCACCGCCGCCGTCGACGCGGACCAGCGCCTTACCCGGCCGGCTGACCACCGGCACCGCATCGGGCACCACCACGCCCGCCTTGACGCTCGCCGCGGCGACGAGCAGCCGGTAGATGCCGTGGCTGGCGCAGCCGTCGCGCTCGCCGGCGACCATCGTCTCCGCCACCGCCTCGGCATGATCCTCGGCAAGCCCCACCGCGCGCAGCTTGGCATGCGCGAGCGCACGCAGCGCGGCGAGCGTCATCGGGACGCCGGCACGATCGGTCATACGGTCTCTCCCGGTTTGGCGGTATAGATGCGCAGGCCGAACACCGGCCCGGCGGTGCTGCCGTCATGCGGCACCACACGGACGCGCACCGTGCGCTTGCCGCGGGTCAGCGCCTCGGGCAACGGATAGGCGACGTCGAAGAACCGCCCCGGCGCATCGTTGCCGAGATGCTGCGTCGCGATCCGGACGTTGTCGATCAGCAGGTCGAAGTCGCGCGGCCGCTCGCCACCCCAATAGCTCGCCTGCAACAGCAGCGGCCCCGGCCTGACCGCCATCGTGCATTCGAACCAGCCGCCCGATCGCGCATCGCGACCGGTGCGCCCGCGATAGGTGACGGGATAGGAGGCGGCGCTGGTCAGGCCATGATCGCGCTCGGGCTGCATCTCGCCGAGGTGCATGACGTCGACCGAGCGCGCCGCCACGTCGCGCAGGCGTGCCTGTTCGGCGGTGTAGGCCGCCTCCTCGCGCGTCCATTCGGCCGCGTCGAAGCGCCAGAAATAGACCGCGCTGCGCCGCCGATACTGGCGATAGAAGGGCACGAAGTCGCGGTTCCCCGGCCGCAGCACGCCCTGCGTCGCATAATGCGCGGCGGCGGGATCGCGGGCGACGAAGCCGGCGAGCAGGTCGCCGCCGACCAAGGCCGGATCGGCCTGCTCCCATGGCGTCTCCGCCGCGCCGAGATCGGCGGCGAGCACCAGCGGCCCGCGCAGCACCGCGACGGTGCGCGCGTCGCCCGGTGCCGGCTCCAGCCGCAACGCGAGCGGCAGCGTGATCGCGATCCGGTCGCCCGCGCACCACGCCCGCGTCACCGTCGCATAGCCGCGCGCCAGCACCGGCGTCACCGGCGCGCCGTTGACCGTGACCTGCGCCGTCCCGCTTGCCCAGCGCGGTACGCGCAGCGCGACCGGGAAACGACCGCGACGCAGCCGGGTGAAGGTCAAGGTCGCCTCCGGCTCGAACGGATAGCGCGTGTCGAGCGTCACTTGCGCGCCGCGCGTCGCCCAATCGGCATCCGCCGGGGTATAGAGATTGACGTAGAAGGTCCCATCCACGCCTTCCCAGAAGATCGAATCGCCATGTTTGGCATGGCTCTCCATCCCCGAGCCGACGCAGCACCAGAAAGCGTCGTCGGCGGTGGTCGAGAAGTCGCGCGTCGCGCCGCTCATCAGCGGCGTCATATAGGTGAAGCCGCCGGTCGCCGGGTCCTGCTGCGCCATGACGTGGTTGAGCTGCGCGCGCTCGTAATAGTCGAACAGCGCGCCGTCCGGCTGCCACGCCCACAGCTGCCGGGTGAGCTTCAGCATATTGTAGGTGTTGCAATGCTCGCAGGTCTGTTCGGTAATATGCTCGGCGATCGTGTCGGGCGCGGTGAAATATTCGCGGTCGGCATTGCCGCCGATGACATAGCTGTGATGCCCGACCACCGCCTCCCAGAAGGTACGCGCGGCGCGGGCCGCGGCGGGATCGCCGCCGCTCACCTCGTGCAGCCGGGCAAGGCCGATCAATTTGGGCACCTGCGTATTCGCATGGAGATTGGCGAGCCGATCCTCGCCGCGCGCGAGCGGATCGAGCACCTTGTCGTCGTGGATCAGCCGCGCCATCCGCAGCCACTCCGTCGCGCCGGTCCGCGCATAGAGTTCGGCATAGCTTTCGTTGAGACCGCCATATTCGCAGCCGAGCACCGTCTGCACCTGCGCCGGGGTCAGTGCGGCGAAGACGCGCGCGATATATCCCGCCAGCCCCTCCGCCACCGCCAGAGCCTGCGCATTGCCCCACGCCCGATGCACGTCGAGCAGCCCGGCGAGCCATTTGTGGACGGTATAGAGCGGCGACCACGAGCCGTTGAGGTCGAACCCGCCCGACGTGATCTCGCCCCGCGCGATCTCGGCGAAGATCGCCTCGCCATCGACGATCGCGCCCTCCTTGGTCTTGCGCCCGAGCGCGCCGACATAGCCGGTGCCGCGCTTCGCCTGCGCCGCGGCGATCTCGTCGACGATATAGTCCGCGCGCCGGCGCAATTCGGCGTCGCCGCCCTGCTGCCACGCGAGCACCAAAGCGCTGAGATAATGGCCGAGCGTATGGCCGGCGATCGTGTCGCTCTCCCATCCGCCGTAGATCGCGGCCTTCGGCGGCAGTCCGGCATAGAGCCGGACGTTGTGCAGCAGCCGGTCGGGCTCGAGCCGCAGCAAATAGCGCCGGTTGACCGCCACCGCCGTCGCCTGATCCGACGGCCGTAGCCGCACCACGGTCAGCGGCAGCGGCCGCGCCGGCCCCGCACCGCCGGTCGCCGCCGCCGCGCGCCCGGCAAGCGTCAGCGCCGCCGCCCCCACCATCACCTCCCGCCGCGACACCATCGCTCATCCCCCGTTATCGGCGGTATACGATCACGCCATTGCAACGTCTGTCAATCGCCGCGCCGGATATTGTATACGGGCAGATTCCTGCCTATCGATCATGCTCCCGTTGCCGGGATGCCGGCGGCGACCGATCGCAAAGGCCCGCATGACGCTCCCCCGCCTGCCCGCGCTCGCCGCCCTTCTCCTCGTCGGCGCGGCGCCGGCGATGCCGGTCACGCCGTTCGCGGTGGGCGCGCTGCGCGGGACGTTGCGCGCCGATACGCAGACGCTGGCCCGCCTGTCGCCGGCGGCGGAGCCGGGGTTCAGCTTCGTGCCGACCGCGCGCGAGGCGGAGCGGGCGGGGGACGGCTACAATCACGTCGGCGACATCGACATCCGCCTGCGCAGCGGCGGCGGGCCGTGGCGCGACTTCGGCTCGGCGCATCATCGCCGGCCGATCCGGCCCCTGCCGGCGGCGCGCGGCACGATCGCCGCGGCGGACATCACCGCGACCATGGGCGATGGCATCCCGCTCGCCGTCGAGCGGCGCTGGGTCGCGGCGGGCGGCGCGCTCGGGCTGCGCTTCCGCCTGACCAACCGTTCGAACGCGCCGGTCGAGATCGGCGGTCTCGGCCTGCCGATGGCGTTCGACAGCATCATCACCGGCCGCGATCTCGACCAGGCGCACGCGCAGGCGAGCTTCGCCGATCCCTATATCGGCCGCGACGCCGGCTACCTTCAGGTGACGCGGCTCAGCGGCAAGGGACCGGCGCTGCTCGTCCTGCCCGGCCGCGATACGCCGTTCGAGGCCTATGCGCCGCTCGCCGATGCCGCGGATGCGCCCGCCGGCAGCGTCTTCACCGAGAAGACGCCGCGCAAGCAGACGTTCGAGGGCTTCTACGACTGGCTGGTCCATTCGCGCGGCTTCGCCGAACGCGAATGGCGCGGCGCCGGCGAACAGTGGAACGTGCCCACCAGCCGCACCATCGCGCCCGGCGCCAGTATCGAGATCGGCCTGCGGCTCGTCACCGCGCCGTCGATCCGCGCGATCGAGCCGACGCTGATCGCACAGCGGCGCCCGGTCGCGATCGGCATTCCCGGCTATGTCGTGCCGACCGATCAGCCCGCGACGCTGTTCGTCCGCGCCCCCGCCGCGATCGCCGCGATCGACAGCAGCCCGGCGGGCGCGCTGTCGGTGCGGCGCGACGGCACCGTCCACGGCTGGACGCGGCTGGCGGTGACCAGCCACGGCTTCGGCCCGGCGCGGCTGACGCTGCGTTATGCCGACGGCCAGCGGCAGACGGTGAGCTATTACGTCACCCGCCCGCTCGATGCGACGATGGCGGCGCTCGGCCGGTTCGCCACGACGCGGCAATGGTATGAGGGCAAGGACGATCCGTTCGGCCGGACGCCGGCGATCCTCACCTACGACCATGAGGCGCAGCGCATCGTCGACGTCGAGCCGCGCGTGTGGATCGCCGGGATGAGCGACGAGGGCGGCGCGGGGAGCTGGGTCGCGGCGATGATGAAGCAGCTCGACAATCCCGCGCCCGGCGAGGTCGCCAAGCTGGAACGGCTGGTCGACGAAACGGTGGTCGGCCGGCTGCAGGTCGCCGACGGGCCGCATGCCGGCGGCGTGCGCAAGAGCCTGTTCTACTACGACCCGGCACGGTTCCCGACGCTCTACCGCGATCCCGCGCAATGGAAGAGCTGGACCGCGTGGAGCGTCAGACAGGTCGGCGACCTCGGCCGCTCGTACAATTATCCGCATGTCGCGATCGGCCATTGGGTGCTCTACCGGCTGGCGCGCAACCATGACGGGCTGGTGACGCGCCACGATTGGCGCTGGTATCTCGGCTGGGCGCAGCGGACGATCGTCGCGATGATGCGCGACGCGCCGCATTACACGCAATTCGGCCAGATGGAGGGCAACGTCTTCCTCGACATCCTCGCCGATCTGCGCCGCGAGGGGATGACCGTCGAGGCGGACACGATCGAGGCGCTGATGCGCCGTCGCGCCGATCATTGGGCGGGGTTGCGCTATCCCTTCGGCAGCGAGATGGCATGGGATTCGACCGGCCAGCCCGAGGTCTACGACTGGCTGCGCCACTTCGGTCACGACCGCCAGGCGGTGCAGACGCGCGAGGTGATCCTGGGCTATGATCCCGCGGTGCCGAGCTGGGGCTATAACGGCAATGCGCGCCGCTATTGGGACTTCCTGTACGGCGGCAAATATCCGCGCATCGAACGCCAGATCCATCATTACGGATCGACCAACAACGCCTTGCCGCTGTTCGATTCGTTCCGACGCGATCCCGCCGACCTGCACCTGTTGCGCGTCGCTTACGGCGGGCTGATGGGCGGGATCACCAATATCGACAGCGACGGCTTCGCCTCCGCCGCCTTTCACGCCTGGCCCGACCGGATGCGCTGGGATCCGTATAGCGGCGATTATGGCATGGGCTATTTCGCGCACGCCTATGCGGTCGCGACCTATCTGGTGGACGATCCGACCTTCGGCTGGCTCGGCTTCGGCGGCGCGGTGACGCGTGATGGCGGCAACGTGACGATCCGGCCGCGCGACGGCGCACGCACGCGCTTGTTCGTGGCACCCGCCGGCCAGTGGATCACGCTCGAAGCAGGACGGATCGCCGCGGCGCGCTACACACCCGCGAACGGCACGATCGTCCTGACGCTCGACCCCGCCGACGCGCACACGCCGCGGGCGCGGCTGTTCGTCACCCGCACGACGCCGCGCGGCCGCGACTATGCACCCACGACCGGCACCGCGGGGCGCGGCGGCGTCACGCTGCCGCTCGGCACCGGCCCGACCGAGGTGACGCTCCGCCCCATCAGCTGACGGCGCGGCTCACCCGCCGCGCAACAGCCGCATCACCAGCGCGCGGATGCGGCCGCGGCTTTCGGGCTGGCCGTCGAGGATGCCGTGCCTGGCCGGCGGCAGGAAGGCGAGCGGATGGCCTTCGGGGCGGAAGACATAATGGTCGAACCACGCCCGCCAGGCGGCGCGCTCCGCCGCCGGCCGCTCGGCGATCGCGATCAGCGCCAGCATCATAGCAGTATAGGGCTGGTCGGGACCGTCGGCGAAGCCGTCCCACCAGAAATTGACCAGCACGTTGACCTCGCCGATCGCCTCGACCTGATGCCACCAGAGTTTGGGCACGTAGAGCGCGTCGCCCGGTTCCAGTTCCACCACCAGCGCGCGGTCGCGGATACGATCGAAGCGCGGGAATCTTGCGTCGCCCGGCATGCTGCCGACCGCCAGCCCGACCGGCTGCCCCGCCATCGTATGGTCGATCGGCCCGACATAGAGGTCGGCGATCGCCTCGGGCGGGAACAGGGTGAACCGCCGCCGCCCCGCGGCGACGCAGGCGACATTGTCCATCGTGTCGTAATGGCAGGCGACGGTCGAGGCATGGCCGATCCAGATCCGCGGCCGCGCCGTCGCCGGCACGAACGGCAACCGCACCACCGTCTCGATACCAGGGAAGCAATTTTCGGAGGTCAGCGAGCCCATGTAGAGGCTCGGGCTGTCCGGCTGGCCCGCGGTGTCGAGGACGCGCGCCAGCGCCTCGCGGAACGGCAGAGTGGTGCGCGTGAAGTTGAACCCTGCGAGCGCCTCGTCGTAATGATAGCGCGCGCCGATCGCCGGCGGCCCCACGAACATCTCCGCCGTGCGCCCGGCGTCGAAGGCGAGCAGCGCCTCGATCACGGTGTCGCGCCCGCCCGCCAGCATCGGCCAGTGCCGCGCCGCGCCGCGCAGGACGACCGGTCTGCCGGCGACCATCACGTCGCGGCGGAACGCCTCGGGATCGGCCAATGACGCCGGCGGCGCGGCGTCGATCATAGCGCCGCCGTCGCGAGCCGGTCGTTATGGATGCGGCCGAGCGTGCGCAGATGCCGCACCGAACCGGTCTGCGCATAAGCGAGTTGCAGATCGCCACTGCGGAACAACGCCAGCGCCGCCGCATCGGGCAGCGCGTGCAGCGCGTCGAGGCTGATCGTATAGAGGCCATCGAGCCGCAGGTGGCGACCGTCGTCGAACTGCATCGACACGTCGATCGGCTCGATCAGGCGGTGGTCGAGGAAGCGGCGGATGATCGCATCGGTGGCGGCGATGCCCTGCTCGAGCACGTGCAGCGCCTGCTGCACGCGCTTGAGCGTGGGCGCCGCCTCGCCGGTCGGCTCGAACAGCGGCTGCCCCTCGCCGGTCGCGAACACCGCATGCTCGCGATCGATCACCACCTGCCCCTCGGCGATGAAGAAGCCCTGCCGTTCCAGATCGGCAGGCCGGTAATCGGGCAACCGGCCGTCGACCGTCATCAGGTTGCGCCCCGGCTCTAGCCCCATGACGACACCGGCATAGAAAGCCCCCGTTTCGGGATGTTTGGTGAACAGGATCGGATAATGGAGCATCGCCGGGAGGAATTCGTCGGCGACGATCTGCGCGAAATGGCGGGTGCCGTCGGCACTGCGCGACAGGCGCAGCGCGGCATGATCCGCGCCGTTCAACATCTGCCAGTCCGGCATCCACCCCTCCAACTCGTTGCGATTGTTAGCGCTAGAGATCGCACAGCGGACGACCGATGCAAAGCGTCTGCATCACTCTTACAAATGCTTGCAAAACCATGTCGATGCGATATTGTGAGCGCTACCGTTCATGCCGTGACGGCGTGCTTTGCACCCGAATCGGCAGAGAAACAGATCAGTCGCTCGCACCCCCGCAAGAAGGGGTAGCGCGACGTAAAAAGAGGGGATGTCAGAAATGCCTACGACCATGCGTGCGCGTACCGGAGCGCGCAGTTTCCGCCGGATCCATGTTCTCGCCTGCGCGACCAGCCTGGCGACCTTCGCCTGGGCCGCACCGGCACTCGCCCAGGACCAGGGCAATCTACAGAACAGCACGACCAGCCAGCCCGCCGCGCCGCAGCCCGCCGTGCCGGCGACCGCCAACACGACCAGCGCTGCCGAAGCCGGCCAGCCGCAGGATGCGGCGACCGCGCAGGACGTGTCGCAGGGCAACAGCGCGCAGGGCACGGGTGACGACATCGTCGTCGTCGGCCTGCGCGGTTCGCTCCAGCGCAACCTCGATCTCAAGCGCACCTCGTCGGGCGTCGTCGACGTGATCTCCGCCGAGGATATCGGTAAATTCCCGGATTCGAACGTCGCCGCCTCGCTGCAGCGCCTGCCCGGCGTGTCGATCCAGCGTTCCGGCTCGCGCGGCGAGCCGACCGGCATCACCGTCCGCGGCTTCGGCGGCGATTTCAACACCACGCTGTACGACGGCCGCCGCATCTCGACCGCGACCGGCGGCCGCCAGATCGACTTCAGCACCGTCGGCGTCGACTTCATCGGCCAGCTCAGCGTCCTCAAGACGCCGGACGTGTCGCTGGCGTCGAGCTCGATCGGCGCGACCGTCAACATCGCCTTCCCCAATCCGTTCGACCACCCCGGCTTCCGCGTCGCCGCGACCGGCTCGGGCTCGATCCAGGACCGGTCGGGCAAGATCGTGCCGACCGGCGGTCTGCTGGTCAGCAGCACCAACGCCGACGAGACCTTCGGCGTCCTCGCCGACGTGATCTACACCAAGCGTGATACCGATACCAATCGTGTCTATGTGTCGGGTTGGCCGGGCGGCAATTTCGCCCCCTGCCAGCTCGCGGGCAGCACCGGCACCTGCACGCCGACCAGCAACACCGCTTCGGCCGCTTATGCCAATCCGGCCAACCGCCAGAATCTGCCGGGCTGGTTCCCGCAGCAATATGGCGCCGAGCAGCAGCGCGTCGAGGACGAGCGCGTCGATGCGCGCATCGCGCTGCAATATCATCCGTCCGACGACCTGATGCTGACGATCGACAACAATTTCTCGCGTCAGACGATCACCCAGGAGAATTACGCGTTCGGCGTCTGGTTCAACCAGGGCGACCTGCGCAACGTCACGCTCGACAAGAACGGCACCGCGACCGATTTCACCCAGACCGGCACGCCGACCGACTTCACCTCGGCGCTCAACAAGCAGATCCTGCAGACCAACCAGACCGGCCTCAACGTCAAATATGACGCGACGAGCAACCTGACGCTGGAAGGCGACGTCGCTTATGCGAAGAGCTGGCTCAACCCGGGCGACGTGATCGGCAGCCGCAACGGCGACATCGGCTACGGCAATGCGCTCAGCAACAACCTGCGCTTCACCGTCGGCGGCAACAGCAAGGACGCCTTCCCGACGATCAGCAACTACGGGCCGGCGGGCAATGCGGCGGGCTGGGCCGACACGTCGCTGATCGGCAGCCACGTCACCGTCAACCAGACGCAGCACAATACCGACGAGCTGGTCCAGTTCCGCGGCAACGCCACCTGGAAGCAGGACGATCTGACGATCAAGGCCGGTGGCCAATTCTATCAGGACACGTTCGACTTCCGCAACCAGAGCACGTTCACCAACAACTTCTGGCAGGCCTATGCCGGCTATGGCGGGCCGTCGCGCGGCACCTCGGGCATCTCGCCGCTGCCCGCCAGCCTGTACCAGGGCTCGGTCAGCCTCAACAACTTCATTCCGGGCTTCAAGGGCAGCCTGCCGCCGTCGGTGTTCGTGTTCAGCCCGGTCGCCTATCAGAATTATCTGACCAGCCTCGGCAATCCGTCGGCGCAGAACGTCCCCGGCTTCAACTACGGCAACGTCACCGGCTTCACCGGCACGTTCGACGAGGCGGTCGATCCGGGCAGCGTGCTCAAGGTGCGCGAGCGGACGTGGTCGCTGTACTTCAGCGTCAACTTCAAGACCGAGATCGGCAGCCTGCCGTTCACGTTCAACGCCGGCGTACGCAACGAAGTCACCAACCTCGTCGCCACCGGCCAGGGCCGCCTGCCGACGTCGCTGGTCACCAGCACCGCCGATCCGACGCTGCTGAGCATCCCGACCTACACCCCGGTGCAGGGCGTCACCAATACCAGTTCCTATTCGTACCTGCTGCCGAGCCTCGATGCGAAGTTGGAGCTGACCAACAACCTGATCCTGCGCGTCGACGCGTCGCGCACGCTGACCCGTCCGTCGCTCAGCCTGCTCAACCCGGTGCTCAACGTCGGCAACGGCCAGCGGATCGGCGCGCTGTCGGCGAGTGGCGGCAACCCGAACCTGAAGCCCTATCTGGCCGACAATTTCGACCTCGGCATGGAATGGTACTACCGCCGCAACTCCTATCTGGCGGTCAACTTCTTCCTCAAGAACGTCAGCAACTTCATCGTCGGCGGCGTGACGCGTCAGGGGATCAACGGGCTGGTCGATCCGACCACGGGCACCGCGGCGAGCTTCGCCGTGTCGCAGCAGGTCAACGGCCCCGACGCCACCGTGCGCGGCGTCGAGCTGGCGCTGCAGCAGGTGTTCGGCGACACCGGCTTCGGCTTCCAGGCCAACGCCACCTTCGTCAACACCAACCGGCCGTATGACGACAAGAACATCACCCAGACCGGCTTCGCGGTCACCGGCCTTGCCAATTCCGCCAATTTCGTCGGTTTCTATGACAAGAACGGCTTCCAGTTCCGTACGGCGCTCAACTGGCGCGACAAGTATCTGCTCCAGTTCGGCCAGAACCAGAACACCGGTTCGTTCGGATCGGAGCCGACCTTCGTCAACCAGAGCTTCCAGATCGATCTGACGACGAGCTACGACATCACCAAGAACTTCAGCGTCTTCGGTGAGGCACTCAACGTCAACAACAACCAGCAGAGCACGCACGGCCGCTATTCCAACCAGCTGCTCGACGTGTTCGATTACGGTCGCCGCTACACGGTCGGCGCCCGCTACCGCTTCTGATCCTCTCCCCCTGGCGGAGCGCGACCCCGGTTGCGCTCCGTCATTTTTGCGAACACGCAAAGCCATGCACCAGATCAGGAACATCGTCATCGTCGGCGGCGGCACCGCAGGGTGGCTGACCGCCGGGGTGATCGCCGCACGTCATCAGGGTCAGCGCCCGCATGGCTTCACCGTCACGCTGGTCGAATCGCCCAACGTGCCGATCATCGGCGTCGGCGAAGGCACCTGGCCGACCTTGCGCAGCACGCTCAAGCGCATGGGCGTCTCCGAAACCGAATTCTTTCGCCAGTGCGACGCCTCGTTCAAACAGGGCGCCCGCTTCAACCGCTGGACGACGGGCGCGGTCGACGACGGCTATTACCACCCGTTGATGCTGCCGCAGCAATTCGGCAGCGTGAACCTCGCGCCGCACTGGCTGGCGGGCGACGGCGACGGCAGCTTCTGCGACACGGTCACGCCGCAGGGCCGCATCTGCGACGAGGGGCTCGCCCCCAAGACGATGGCGACGCCCGAATATGAGGGGCAGGCGAATTACGCCTATCACCTCGACGCCGGCAAGTTCTCGCACTTCCTCCAGCGCCACTGCTGCGAGACGCTCGGCGTCCGCCACGTCCGCGCCGACGTCACCGACGTGCGCAAGGACGAGAGCGGCGACATCGTCGGCCTCGACACCGAACAGGGCATCGCGATCGACGGCGACCTGTTCGTCGACTGCACCGGCTTCGCCGCATTGCTGATCGGCAAGGCGATGGGCGTGCCGTTCCGCAGCTGCGCCGACACCTTGTTCTGCGACACCGCGCTGGCGATCCAGGTGCCCTATGCGCAGCCCGACGATCCGATCGCCAGCCACACCCTCTCGACCGCGCAATCGGCGGGCTGGATCTGGGACATCGGCCTGCCGACGCGGCGCGGCGTCGGCCATGTCTTCTCCAGCAGCCATATCGATGTCGACGCCGCCGAACGCGAGCTGCGCGCCTATATCGGCCCGGCCGGCGACGACCTGCCGGTACGCAAGCTCTCGATCCGCGCCGGCCATCGGACACGCTTCTGGGAGCGCAATTGCGTCGCGGTCGGGCTGGCGGCGGGCTTCCTCGAACCGCTCGAAGCCTCGGCGATCGTGCTGATCGAACTGTCGGCGAAGATGATCGCCGAGCAATTGCCGCCGTGCCGCGAGGTGATGGACGTCGTCGCGCGCCGCTTCAACGACACGACCCACTATCGCTGGGGCCGGATCATCGATTTCCTCAAGCTGCATTATGCGCTGACGCAGCGGACCGACACCGACTTCTGGCGCGACAACGTCCGGCCCGAGACGATCCCCGATCGCCTGCGCGGGCTGATGGAGCTGTGGCAGCATCAATCGCCCTGGCTGCACGACGAATTCGACCGCGCCGAGGAGGTCTTTCCCTCCGCCAGCTACCAATATGTCCTCTACGGCATGGGTGCGCGCAGCGCCGTCTTGCCGGGCACGATCGAGGCGGACGCCGAACTCGCGCGCCGCGCCCGGCGCGAGAATGCGGTGCAGACGCAGCGGATGGTCGCCAGCCTGCCACGCCATCGCGACCTGATCGAACGGATCGTCCGCCACGGTCTGCAACCCATTTGACCCGGAAAGCCCAGCCCATGCGGACGATCGCTCTCGCCTCCTGCGCCCTCGTCGCGCTCGCCTGCGCCAGCCCGGCGGTGGCCGCGCCACGGCTCGACGGCGTCCTGTCCGATCATGCGGTGATCCAGCGCGACCAGCCGATCGACCTCGCCGGCGATGCCGCGGCGGGCGAGACGGTGATGATCACGCTCGCCGGCCACACCGTCACCGCCAAGGCGGGGCGCGACGGCCGGTTCGCGGCGCGCCTGCCGGCGCTGCCTGCCGGCGGCCCCTACGATTTGACCATCGCCGCGGCGAGCGGCGCGGCGGTGCTCCGCGACATCCTCGTCGGCGACGTCTATCTCTGCTCGGGCCAGAGCAATATGGAGCTGGCGGTCACCGACGCCCAGAAGCTGATCCCCGACGCGCACCCGCCGCTCGACGACCAGTTGCGGCTGCTGACGATTGCCAAGGTCGCCGCCCCCGCGCCGCTCGCCCGCTTCGATCAGGCACCGCGCTGGGTCGTCGCCGACGGCGCCACCGCGCAGAGCTTCTCGGCGGCCTGCTTCTATATGGTGCAGGCGCTGCGCCGCACCGCCAAGGTGCCGATCGGCGCGGTGCATTCGAGCTGGGGCGGCTCGCGGATCAGCGCGTGGATGAGCGCGCCGGCGCTGCGCGCGTCCGACATGGGCGACGCCGCTGATCTGCTCGCGCTCTACGCCCGCGACCCCGCCGCCGCCAACCGCCGCGCCTCGACGATCTGGGAGGATTGGTGGCGTGCCGGTGCCGGCGACGCGCGCGGCAAGGAACCGTGGCAGGCCGATGCCGCGCTCGACTGGAAGCCGGTGCCGGCGATGACCGCGTTCGAGACGTGGGGCGTGCCCGCACTCGCCGATTACAACGGCATGATCTGGTATCAGCGCACGATCGAGGTGACCGCCGAACAGGCGCGCGGTCCCGCGACGCTGGTGCTCGGCATGGTCGACGACGCCGATCGCACCTGGGTCAACGGCGTCGGCGTCGGCGGCAGCAGCCTCGCCTCGCAATCGCGCGTCTATGCGCTGCCCGCCGGCACGCTGAAGGCGGGGCGCAACGTCATCACGGTCAACGACGACGACGTCTATGCCTATGGCGGCATGCTCGGACCGGCGGAGACGATGCGCATCACCTTCGCCGACGGCAGCAGCCAGCCGCTCGGCAGCGACTGGCGCTATGCCGTCGCCAAGCGGCTTGCCGGCGCCGCGCCGCGCGTGCCGTGGGACGACATCAACGGCGCCGGCACGCTCTACAATGCGATGATCGCGCCGCTCGGCACGATGCGGCTCGCCGGCATCGCCTGGTATCAGGGTGAATCCGATACCGGCATCCCCGGCTACGACCGCCGCCTCGCCGCGCTGATCGCCGACTGGCGCAGCCGTTTCGCCAGCCCGCAGGCGGCGTTCGGCGTCGTCCAGCTCTCCTCCTACGGCACGCCGGCAACCGCACCGTCGGACAGCGGCTGGGGCCTCGTCCGCGATGCACAGCGCCGCGTCGCCGCCGCCGATCCGCACGCGGGGATCGCGGTGGCGATGGACATCGGCGACGTGCTCGACATCCACCCCGGCGAGAAGCACGAGGTCGGCCAGCGGCTCGCGCGCGTGATGCGCGCCACAGTCTATGGCGAGCGTATCGCGCCCTCCGGCCCGGCCATCGCCGGTGCGAGCGGCGCGGCGGGCGGCGGCGTGACGTTGCGTTTCGACGGCGTCACCGGCGCGCTCCACGCGCGCGGCTCGGATCGCGCGATCGGCTTCGAACTGTGCGACGCGGCGCCCGGCACCTGCCGCTACGCCAGCGGCAGCGTCGCCGGTTCGACCGTCACGCTGCCCGGCGACGGCAAGCCGGTGACGCGGGTCCGCTACGCCTGGGCGGACTCGCCCGCGATCAACCTCGCCGACGACGCGCAGCTGCCGGTCGGCACGTTCGAAGTGCCGGTGGCACGATAAGCGACACGCAACGCCGCAAGGGGAGATGACGATGGCGATCACGATGCGGGCCGCAGGCCTGGCCACGGCGGGCCTCGCGCTCGCGCTCACCCCGGTGCTCGCGCGCGAACCCGCCGCACCGCAGCGGCGGACGGAAACCGATCCGGCGCTCCGCATGGCGTCGACGCTGGTCGCGCGAATGACGATCGCGGAGAAACTGCCGCAACTGCTCAACGTCGCACCGGCGATCCCGCGGCTGAACGTCCCGGCCTACAATTGGTGGACGGAATCGCTGCACGGCGCGCTCGGCGCGCGCAACACCACCAACTTCCCCGAGCCGATCGGCCTCGCCGCCACCTTCGATGCCCCGCTCGTCCATGACGTCGCCGGTGCGATCGGCACCGAAGTGCGCGCGCTGCACACGCTCGCCCGCCAGACCGGGCGGGTCGGCCATATCGGCACCGGCCTCGACACCTGGTCGCCCAACATCAACATCTTCCGCGATCCGCGCTGGGGCCGCGGGCAGGAGACCTACGGCGAGGATCCGTTCCTCACCGCGACGATGGGCGTCGCCTTCGTCCGTGGCATGCAGGGGCCCAACCCCGACCGGCCGCAGGTGATCGCCACGCCGAAGCATTTCGCCGTCCACAGCGGCCCCGAAGGCACCCGCCACGAAGCGAACGTGTTCATCTCGGCGCACGATCTGGAAGACACCTATCTCCCCGCCTTCCGCGCCGCGATCGTCGAGGGGCGCGCGGGATCGGTGATGTGCGCCTACAATCGCATCGATGGACAGCCCGCCTGCGCCAGCGACCTGCTGCTCAGGGAGCATCTGCGCGGCGCCTGGGGCTTCACCGGCTATGTCGTCTCCGACTGCGACGCGGTGAAGGACATCGCCGACAATCACAAATACGCCCCCGACGGCGCCACCGCGGTCGCCGCGGCGATGCGCGCCGGCGTTGACAGCGAGTGCAACAATGCGACGCTCGGCGACACCGCCGGACTGGAGGATCGCTATCGCGAGGCGCTGCGCCGCAATCTGATCACCGAAGGCGACATCGACCGCACGCTCGTCCGCCTGTTCGCCGCGCGCTATCGCAACGGCGACCTGCCCGGTCTCGCCGGCGCCCCCGCCGCGGTGCCGGTCAGCGCGATCGCCGCGCCGGCGCATCGCGCGCTGGCGCTCGCTGCGGCGGAACGCTCGATGGTGCTGCTCAAGAACGATGGCGCGCTGCCGTTGCGCGCCGGAACGAAGGTGGCGGTGATCGGCCCGCTCGGGGACGCGACGCGTGTGCTGCGCGGCAATTACTCCTCGGGCCTGTCGGGGCCGCCGGTCTCGGTGCTCGACGGCCTGCGCGCCACGTTGGGGGCGAGCCAGGTGACGCTGGTGCCGTTCGGCGAATCGATGACCGACGGCGACCGTATCCCGACCGCCGTCTTGCAGACGCCCGACGGCAAGCCCGGCCTGCTCGCACGCTATTACAACCCGGCGACGCCGCTTCCTGCCTTCTATGCGCCCGGCACGCGCGAAAAGACCGTCGCCGCGGTCACATACCAGACCGAGCCGGTGGCGACGCGGATCGAACCCGATGTTGGCGACCGCAACCTCGATCTCGCCCGCGTCAAGGATGTGCACCGCACGGTCTGGACCGGCTTCCTCGTCCCCGCCGAGACCGGCAGCTATCGCGTCGGCCTGTCGGGCGCGGGCGGCACGCTGGAACTGGACGGGCGCATCGTCTCCGACCGGCGCAAGGCGCGCTGGAACGACCTTGCCGGCATGACCACGGTCAAGCTCGTCGCCGGCCGCCGCTATGCGATCAAGGCCGAGGGCAGCGGCATCGATCTCGTCTGGAAGCGCATCTCCGATGCCCCCGCCGCCGCGCTGAAGCGCGCCGCCGCCGATGCCGACGTGCTGGTCGCGGTCGTCGGCCTCACCTCCGACCTCGAGGCGGAGGAGACCGGCGTCACCGTCCCCGGCTTCGCCGGTGGCGACAAGACGACGCTCGACCTCCCCGCCGACCAGCTGGCAATGCTCGATCAGGCGCGCGCCACCGGCAAGCCGATCGTCCTCGTCGCGATGAACGGCAGCCCGATCAACCTCGCCTGGGCCAAGGCCAATGCCGCCGCGGTGCTCGAAGCCTGGTATCCCGGCGAGACCGGTGGCCTCGCCGCCGCCAACATCATCACCGGCCGCACCAATCCGTCGGGCCGCCTGCCGCTGACCTTCTACCGCAGCGTCGCCGACCTGCCGCCGTTCGGCGATTATGCGATGACGGGGCGTACCTATCGCTATTTCACCGGCACGCCGGTCTATCCGTTCGGCCACGGCCTCAGTTATACCCGCTTCGCCTACGGCCCGCTCACCGTCACGCCGGCGCGGGGCGGGGCCGAGGCGGGGCTGCGCGTCATCACGCGGTTGACCAATACGGGGGACCGGCCGGGCGAGGACGTGGCGCAGCTTTATCTGACCTTCCCGGACCGTCCCGGCATGCCGCGCGTCGCGCTGCGCGGCTTCCAGCGCGTCGCGCTGCGCCCCGGCGAGGCGCGCACCGTCACCTTCGACCTGTCGCCGCGCGACCTTAGTTCGGTCGCGCCCGACGGTGCGCGGTCGGTCGCCGCGGGCCGCTATCGCGTCACCGTCGGCGGCGGCCAGCCCGGCACCGCCCCCGGCAGCACCGCCACCTTCACCGCGCGCCAATCGCAGGAGTTGCCCAAATGATCGCCCGCCCGACCATCCTCGCCGGCCTGTCGCTGCTCGCGCTCGCCACCGGCGCGCAGGCGGCCGACCGCGATCCGCTCGCCGCCACCGGCCGCTGGAGCGCCAACGCCGCTGGCCATGCGCCGACCCCGCCGATGGGCTGGAATTCGTGGAACGCGTTCAACAGCGACGTCGACGAGGAAAAGGTGCTCGCCTCCGCGCAGGCGCTGCGCGACACCAGGCTCGCCGACCTCGGCTATCGCTACGTCAACATCGACGACGGCTGGTGGCTCAAGCGGCGCCAGCCCGACGGGCGGATGCTGATCCGCACCGATCATTTCCCCTCCGCCGCGACCGGCGCCGATCCCAGCTTCCGCCCGTTCACCGACAAATTGCACGCGATGGGGTTCAAGGCGGGCATCTATTCCGACATCGGCCGCAACAGCTGCGGCCAGATCTACACGCCCGACTTCAAGAACCAGCCCGAGGGGACGGTCGCCGAGCGCGAGGTCGGCCTGTACGGCCAAGTCGACCAAGACATGAAGCTCTACTTCCGCGACTGGAATTTCGACTTCATCAAGGTCGACGCCTGCGGTATCCGCGGCCTGCCCGCCGACGCGCCGCGCGTCCGTTCGGGCCTGTACCGGGCGTTGCCGCCGCTGGTCGACATGCAGTCGCTCGGCGGCTCCGACGTCGCCGGGGTGCGCCGTCTCTACGAACAGGTCGGCACCGCGATCCGCACCTATGCCGGCGACCGGGACTATGTCTTCTCGCTGTGCCTGTGGGGCGCGGGCGACGTGCGCGCCTGGGGCAAGGACGTCGGCAACAGCTCGCGCACCAGCGACGACATCCAGCCGGTGTGGTCGCGCATGCTCACCAACTTCGACACGGTCACGCATCGGGCGCTCTACGCGCATCCCGGATCGTGGAACGACCCCGACATGCTGTACGTCGGCACCGGCGATTTCGACAATGCCCACACCGTCGAGGCGCGGTCGCACTTCGCCTTGTGGGCAATGGTCAACGCCCCGCTGTTCATCGGCTACGACCTGCGCAAGCTGACTCCCGAACAGCTCGCGATCTTCGGCAATGCCGATCTCGTCGCGCTCAACCAGGACCCGGCGGGCAACCAGGCGGTGCTCGCCTATGATTCCGACGAGGTGCAGATCTTCGCCAAGACGCTCGCCGACGGCAGCAAGGGCGTCGCGATCTTCAACCGGTCCGCGCTGCCCGCCAAGGCGGTGCTGACCGCCGCGCATCTCAAGCTGCTGCCGACCGCCGACGTGCGGCTGCGCGACCTGTGGAGCAAGCAGGACAGCCGTTTCCGCGGCGAGCTGGCGCTGACGCTGGCGCCGCACGAGACGCGCGTGTTCCGCGCCAGCGGCACGCGCCGGCTGCCGAACGGCCTCTACCTCTCCGAACAGACCGGCCGGGTGAACCCCGCCGCCGACGGTGTGGTGACGCCGCAGCCCGATCCGACCATCCACCATTCGATCACGCCGTGGACCGGCACGCGCGGCCCGGGCGATCATCCGCAATATGGCGGCTGGGGCGGCGCCGAGGCGGATCGCGCGCCATATGGCAAGCTGATGCGCATTGCCGGCAAGGACTTCGACACTGGCATCGGCGTGCTCGGCAATTCCCGCCTCGAAGTGCGCAACCAGGGGTTCAAGCGCTTCGCCGCGCAGGTCGGCGTCAACGATTCCGGTGAGCGTCAGGCAGGCACGATCACCTTCGAAGTGTGGGGGGATGGCCGGCTGCTCGCCAAGTCGCCGCCGATGGCGTTCGGCACGCCGCCGGCGCCGTTGCAGGCGAACGTCGGCGGCGTCGCGATCGTCGAGCTCGTCGCGCGGGCCGGCGACGGACGGGTACAGCCGGCGGCCTGGGGCGATGCTGCATTGACCCGGTGATGTGGGCCGCCCCCGACCCCGGCCGCCCCCGACCAAGGTCGCTTATTGACTTATCCCTTTGATCCGGGCCTTGTCTGAACAGTGGCGACCAACGACGACAGCAGCATCACCGCCTTGCCGGCCCCGGCATCGAGCACCCGCAAGCCGGGGCGACGACTGCGCGGCGCGGTCGCCAACAAGCTCGGCATCGCCATCCTGTCGGGCGAATATCGCCCCGGCGACGTGCTGACCGGCGAGGTCGCCGCCGCCGAGGCGCTCGACGTCTCGCGCGGCGCCTATCGCGAGGCGGTGCAGGTGCTCACCGCCAAGGGACTGGTCGAGAGCCGGCCGAAAACCGGTACGCACGTGCTGCCGCGCGAACGCTGGAACCTGCTCGACCCCGACGTGCTCGCCTGGGCCTTCGCCGGCGAGCCCGACCCGCGGCTGATCCGCAGCCTGTTCGAGCTGCGGCTGGTGATCGAGCCCGCCGCCGCCGCACTCGCCGCCGAGCGCCGCACCCGTGCCGATCTGACGCGGATGGGCGAGGCGCTGAAGGGCATGCGCCGCCACACGCTCGCCACCGCGGAGGGCCGCGCCGCCGACCGCGATTTCCACGACGCGCTGCTGCACGCGACGGGCAACGATGCGATGGTCGTGCTCGGCGCGTCGATCGGCGCCGCGGTCGCCTGGACGACGCAGTTCAAGCAGCGCACCCGCGCATTGCCGCGCGATCCGATCCCCGACCACGCCCGCGTCTACGACGCGATCGCCGCGCGCGACGCCGCCGCCGCCACCGCCGCGATGCAAGTGCTCGTCGACCTCGCACTGAGCGACACGCGCAGCGCGATGCCCGCCGAAACGCCGGTCTGAACGCGCCTCACGCGCCTGATACGCCGGTCTATCCACCCCGTCGGTGCCGAGCCTGTCGAAGCACCGTAAGACCCACCTGCCCTTCGACAGGCTCAGGGCGAACGGTAGGGGGGAATCGCCTTCGTTGTTGGCCAGTTGTAGGTGCTGGTCGCTCTAGCGCTCCCGTGAGCGCAACGGCCCCCAACGTATACCCAAATCCGTTGGTGCTGAGCCTGTCGAAGCACCGTGAGACTCACCTGCCCCTCGACAGGGTCAGGGCACGCGATCGGGATCTCCTCCACGCTTGAGGCACGAGCGTTACGGCCGCACCGTCCCCGCCGGCGCCAGCGGCGACAGCGTGAAGCGATCGACGTCGATCCACCCCGCGCTCGCTTTGTCGGCATAGCAGAACAGCGCGAACTGCTCGCCCTGGAAGGTCCCCGTACGCCACGCGAAGGCGAGCGGCGCGTCACCGCCGAGCGGCGTCCAGCGCCGCCCGTCGAGACTATAGGCGAACCGGCTGCGGTCGGTGGTGAAGTCCATGTCGGTGCGCAGCCACAGCGCATCGCCGCGCGGCAGCGGCGCCGTCGCCAGCGTCGTGGTTACTGCGCCACCGACCTTGTCCTCCGTCACCTCCGCCGTGACCGCCGCCGTGCCGTCCGCCCCGCGGGTCACGGTCAAATTGGCGCTATACTGGCCGAGCGTGCCGAAACCGCAGCGGTCGCCGGGCGCCAGATGACCGATGTCGAGCTTCACCTCCCCGCGGCTCGCCGGTCCCTGCCCCTTCTGGGTCAGCGTGTTGCGCGCGGACCAGAAGCGCGTCGCCACCGTCGGCCGCAGCCGCAGCCAGCCCGGCCGCTGTGTCAGCGACCAGCGCGCGGGATCGGAATTGTGGTTCCACTGCCATTGCAGCCCGAGCCGCGCGGCGGCGAAATCGTCGGAGGTCGCCGGTTCGGCGAAGCGCGCGCCGGGGATCGGCTTGGCGGCGCGGCGCGGTACGCGGCCGGGTGCGGCGGGCGTGCCCCAGACCGGCCAGTCGTCCTGCCAGAACACCGGGCTCATATTGGTCATCCGCCCGATCGCGCCGCTGTCTTCCATCACGAAACCGAACCAGCGGCCATCGGGCAGGTCGACCAGCGCGCCCTGATGGCCGCCGCTCTTGTCGTCGATCTGGTCGCGCGTCTCCCACGGACCGAACAGGCTGCGCGATCGTGACACGCTCAGCGCCAGTCGCGGCGGCAGCGCGTTGAACAGATAATAATAATCGCCGCGGCGGATGATCTTCGATCCTTCCGCGCCCTTGATGTAATGGATGCGCCTGGCGTCGGTGACATGGGCGAGCTGCGCATCCAGCGTCAGCAGCGTGATCGTGCCGTCGGCGGTGCTCGCGGTGGCGAGATAGGCGCGACCGTCCGGCTCGATGAACAGGCCGGGATCGAACGCCTCGCGCTCCAGCTCGTTATAGCGCCACGGCCCGCGCACGTCCTTGGCGTACCAGATGCGCGTCTTCTGCCCGACCGGCGTGTTGGCGAGATAATAGGTGCCGGCGTGATAGCGCAGGCTGGAGGCGTATAGCCCCTTGCGATAGGCGTTGCCGCCCTCGAGGTCGTATTGCGGCAACCCCTCCAACCGGTCGACGAGATGCGAGACGATCGTCCAGTTGATCAGGTCGCGGCTGTGCAGGATCGTGATCCCCGGCACGTTGGCGAAGGTCGTACTCGCCATATAATAATCGCGGCCGACGCGGATGACGTCGGGATCGGGATAATCCGCGTAGAGTACGGGGTTACGGAACGTACCGTCCCCCTGGTCCGACCGCCATACCTGCGCCGACGCGGTCGTGGCCAGCAGCGCCGCCGCCGCGAATCCCCAGCCGCGCCTCATCGGCCGAACACCAGAGCGCGCGAGAAGAAGGGGAGCATCTTGTCCTGCACCCGGCCGGCGACGCCGCTGGTATGGTCGCCCGGATAGATTTCGAAGCTGTTGGCGATGCCATAGCGGTCGAGCCCGGTGTGAAGCTTCGCGGCGTCGTCCTTCAGCCCGTCGCGGTCGCCGACGTCGATGCCGATCGCGGCATAGCGCCGGAGATTGCCGGCATATTGGTCGAGCATCGCGAGCGGCGCATTCGCCGACCAGCGCGCCAGCACGTCGGGCTGCGGCACGCCGTCCTTGATCGGCAGGTCGAGGAACAGCGGCGGCGCCTTGGGATTGGGCGACCAGGCCGCTGCGGTGGCAAGCTGCGCGCGCAGGCCCCAGGACAATCTGGCGCTGTCGGCGGGCGAGCGCAGGCTGCGCAGCGCCGCCTCGTTGGCGGCATCGGGCGTGCCGAGCGCGCGGGTCGACAGGCAGCACGGACTCATCATGTACAGCGCGCCGAACGTCTCGGGATGTTTCATCCCGATCCGCGCGGTGCCGTAGCCGCCCATTGAATGGCCGGCGAGCCCGCGGCTGCGCCGGTCGGCGATCGTGCGATAATGGCCATCGATATAGGCGACGAGGTCCTTCGCGATGAACGTCTCGAAATCGCCGACCGTCACCGAGCTCGAATAGAAGGAGCCGTTGTGCACCGTCTTGCTGTCGGGCAGCACGACGATCATTTCGCGCGTGCCCTTGGCGAAGGCGCCCTCCACCGTCTGCGGCACGTGGATCTCGCCGATCCATTGTTCGGCACCGATCGAATAGCCGTGGAGGGCATAGACCACCGGATAGCGCCGCGTCGGGCTGCTGCGATAGCTCGGCGGCAATACGACCAGCACCGCGCGATCGGGACTCTCGCCTTCCAGATTGCCCTCGATGCTCGGGGCATGGACGGTGATCCGCTCGATCGTCACCGGCTTGGCGCCCGCCACCGGCGCGGGCGCTGGCGTCGTCACCTGCGCCGATGCGCCGCCGACGGTGAGCGCCAGTGCGATGGCAAGCGCGCCGACACGGAAGGAAGTCATCGCGGTCAATCCTCTGCTGGAAAACGGGATCATAGTTCGACGAGCACCACGCCCTGCCGCGGCACGGTCAGCGTCAGCCGGCCGCCGGTCAGGCGCAGCGCTTCCGGCGTCAGTCGCGCGGCGCGCTTCAGCGTCGCGACCTGCGCGGGCGTCGGTCGCGCCGGCGAACCCATCGCCTGCCATGCGCCGAACGCGTTGGCGTGGCGCGCATCGACGCGCCACATCCGCCCCGCCGCCGCCGGCGCGACATGCGCCACGTCGAGCGTCACGCGGGCGTCGGGGCCGGCCACGTCGTCGTCGTGATAATGCCACAGCAGCAGCGCGACGCGCCCCGGCGCGGTCCGCGTCGCGAGCACGCCGACATCCGGCGCGCCGCGCACCCCGTCGCGCAGCATCGTGGCGAGCGGCACCTGCCCGTCGCTCTGCGCCGCGATCCGCTCCGGCCCGAGCCGCGCGAACAGCCGGAAGACGTTGAGCACCGCAAGATCGACGCCGTTGGTGGCGAGCTGCCGATAGCCGGCGAACCACGGCTGGCCGACGAACGTATAGGACCAGGCGAGCGCGCCCTCCAGCCGCGTGCCGCGCCGCTGCGCCAGCTCCCACAGCCGCGCGTAGCTCGCCGCGGTGTAGCTCGCGTAGAGCGGCCCGTTGCGATAGGCGTTGGCCGGCCCCGGACAGGCGGCGCAGCCCTCCGGATCGTTCTCGCCGATCACCACCGGCTTGCCGGCGAGCTGCGGCACCGCGGCGAAGGCGGCGAACGCCTCGTCGGCGGTGCGCAACTGGTTGGCGATCCCCATGCGGACATGCCCGTCGACTACCGCCGGCTGGCCCTTGGCGTGGAAGGACAGGAAGTCGGTCGGCGTACCCGTTCCGCCCGTCGCATGGTTGGTGCCGGTGGTGACGTGGCGCAGGAAGCCCTGCATGAAGGTGCCGCCCGCACCGGCGAGATCGGGACCGCCGACCCGCGCGGTCGGCAGCGCGCGACGGATCGCATCGACGGTGACGTCGTGCAGCCGGTAGAAGGCTTCCGGACTGGCGCTCCAGTAGAAGCTCAGATTGGGCTCGTTCCACGTCTGGAAATACCAGCGCTCCACCTCGGCGCGGCCGTAGCGCGCGACATTGTGGAGCGTCCATCGATAGACGAGGTCGGCCCAGCGTTTCTCGTCGCGCGGCGGATAGGTCCAGCCGGCGGTGCCCTTGGCATCGACGCCTGGCGCCCAGGGCAGGCGATAGGGCGTGCCCGGCGGCGCCGCGCTCAGCGCCTCGGGCATGAAGCCGATCTCGAGATAGGGATGGATGCCGGCGGCGCGATAGCTGTCGATGATGCCGTCGACGATCCGCCAGTCGTACACCGGCTGGCCGTCGCGCTCGGTGTAGACGTTGGTGCTGCCCCATTTGAAATCGGCGGTGCCGTCGCCGCTGGTCAGCAGGTTGTGCGCGCGGAAATAGATCTCGCTCGGCCGCAGCCGCCCGAGCTCGACGAGCAGCCGCCTGCCCTCCGCCGTCGTCGCATAATTGGGCTCGTCGGCGCCGAAGAACCGCCAGATCGGCGGCAGCGGCGCGGTGACGCGCGCCGCATCGACGCTGACGTGCACCGCACGCGGCGACGGCGCTGCCGCGGTCAGCAGCGCGAGCACCGCTGCCGCAGCCGCCGACCGGCACCAGGAGGAGGGACCGCCGCGCACCGGCTCAGCGCAGGTCGAGCACGACGACGGACTTGGCCGGCAGTGTCAGCGTCAACGTACCGCCCGCGACCTGCGCCGAGGTGAACGGCTGCGGCGTCACCGTATCGGGCGCATCGAAGCTGTTGTGCGTATCCATCGCCGCGCCGGTGACGATCCGGCCGCTCGCCTGCCCCGCCTGCACCCCGGTCAGCGCGACCGACACCGGCAGCGCGCGGTTCGGGTCGAGATTGACCAGCGCGACGTGCACCTGCCCCGCGGCGTCGCGCACCGCCGAGGCGTTGACCGCGGGCACCGCCACCTCGTCCTTGTGATACCAGGGCGAGGTCAGCGTGATCGGCAGCGCCGTCGCCCCCTGCCACGGCTTGTACAGGTCGAACACCCAATAGGTCGGCGTCTTCACCATCCGCGGCCCGTCGGTGAGCAGCATCGCCTGCAACACGTTCACCATCTGCGCGATCGCCGCCATCCGCACCCGGTCGGCATGCGCGACGAAGATGTTGAGGTTGAGCCCGGCGACCACCGCGTCGCGGATCGAATTCTGCTGTTCGAGGAAGCCGGGATTGCTGCCCGGCGTCGGATCGTACCAGGTGCCCCATTCGTCCACCGCCAGCATCACGCGCTTGGCGGGATCGTATTTGTCCATGATCGCGGCGTGCTTGGTCAGGAATTCTTCCATCTGCAGCGTATGCTGCATCGTCGTCGCCCATTCATGCTCGGAAAAGCCGATCGCCGGCCCCTTGTCCTTCCAGTCCTTGTCGCGCGGCCGCGTGTAATAATGCAGCGCCAGCCCGTCGATATTCTTGCCGGCGATGCGCATCATCGCCTCGGTCCATTCGTAGTTCGAATCGCTCGGGCCGCTGGCGATCTTGAGCATCGGGCCGTTCGCCGACTTGGCGAATTGCGCGTAGCGATTGGTCTCGTCGGCGGCATAATCGGCGCGCATATTGCCGCCGCAGCCCCACAGTTCGTTGCCGATGCCGAGATACTGCACCTTCCACGGCTCGGCATGGCCGTTCTTGGCGCGCTCCTTGGCGAGGACGCTGCTGCCCTTCGCCGCGGTCATATATTCCACCCATTGCGCGGTTTCGGCGGGCGGTGCGCTGCCGAGGTTGGCGCCGACATAGGTGCTCGCGCCCAGCCGCTCCATCAGCCCGAAATATTCGTGCGTGCCGAAGCTGTTGTCCTCGTTCACCCCGCCCCAGTTGGTGTTGACCTTGCCCGGCCGGTCCTTCGCCGGGCCGATGCCGTCGCGCCAATGATATTCGTCGGCGAAGCACCCACCCGGCCAGCGCACCATCGGCACGTTGATCGCCTTGAGCGCGGCGAGCACGTCGCGGCGATAACCGGCGTCATTGGGGATGCGCGATTTGGGGCCGACCCAGATCCCGCCATAGATGCCGTGGCCGAGATGCTCGGCGAACTGGCCGAAGACGTCGCGATGCACCTGCGGCCCCGGCGTGTCGGCGCGCAGCGTCGCTTGTACAGCCTCGGTTTCACGCTCCTGCGCGGGCGCCGTCCCCGGCAGGGCAAGGCCGGCGAGCAGCAGCGGCAACAGCGCGCGGGCGGCGCGGGGTCGGAACGGGATCATCGGTCTTCCTCTCGTAATGGCGGCAGCGGCAGCGGGGGGTCAGGGCGTGCGGAACGTCCAGCGCCCCGCCGGGCTGGCCGGATCGAAGGCGGCGAGCGTCGGCGTACTCGCACCGATGGCGACCAGCGCCAGCCCGGTGCGGCCGCCCGGCACCGCCTTGGGCATGATGCGATAGGTGGCGTCGGTAAGCTGATCGACGCGCCACAATTGCTCGGCCGCGCCGGTGAAGGCGGGCACCGCCTCCACCTCGCCCGCCGCGGTCGCCGCCAGCGCACGGGTCGTCCCGGCGATGGTCAGTTTGTAATATGGCGCGCCGAACGACCCGCCGGCGTCGGCCACCGGCGCGATCGTCCACAATTGGTGCGGCCGCACCATGTAATCGGCGAGGTCGACGCGCACCCGGCCCTGCGGCCAGCCGGCGCTGTCCTGCGCCAGCGTCTGGTCGGGCAGCGGCGCGACGGGATCGTCCGACTTGGCCCTGAAACTCGCGCGCGCATCGAACGGGATGCGGACGAAGTCGGTCGCCAGTCCCAGCGCATAGCCGCTGCGCTCGGACGCGATCTCATAAGTGCCCGGCGCGACGTTCTCGCCCGCCACCGGCCAGCCGTCGCGCCACAGCAGCGGCGCGATGCCCAGCACGCTGCGCCCGCTGCGGTCCATGTCCGCCTCGTAATGCATCGAGAATTTCTCGACGCCGCCGGGCAGCTCGATCAGCCCGAAGTGACCGGGGCCGATGTCGCGGCCACGCGCACTCACTACCAGCTTGCCGCCGCCCTTGAGCAGCGGCGTGCCCATATGGTCGAGATACGGCCCCAGCGGGCTGCGCGCCCGGCCGACGCGGATGTGATAGGTGGAATTCGGCCCGTCGCAGCAGGTGCCGTGCGTGCCAAGCAGGTAATACCAGCCGTCGCGATACATCATCGCGGTCGCTTCCATGTCGATCGCGACATCGACCGGCTGGTTGCCGGCGACGCGCAGCCCGGTCCTGGGATCGAGTTCGACGATGCGGATCGGCCCGAAATAGGTGCCGTAGGTCAGCCACAGCCGCCCGTCGGCGAGCAGGAAGGCGGGATCGATCGCATCAGCCGTCTCCACCCCGTCGCTCGATGCGACGACGCCGACGTCGTGATAGCCGAAGCGCGGCGACTTGGGGTCGAGCGACAGCGTCCACATAATCTTGACCCGGCTGGCGTGGCCGCCGGACATGCCGCCGCCGCCGACCGCATAGGCAATATAATAGCGCTCGCCGATCTTGATGACGTCGGGCGCGACGCCGCCGCCGGGCCGCACCGGGCCGCTGCGCCACGTCCAGCCGTCGTCGGAGACGAGCCCGCCCTGCCGCGTACCGAACGTATACCAGCGTCCGTCGGAGAAAGTGACCGTGGAGGGGTCGTGGATGAACGGCTCGCCCTGCAATTGCGCGGCGGCGGGGGCAGCGGCGAGGCCGAGCGAGAGGCCGAGCGCGGCGAGGATAGGGCGGATCATGGCGGTCTCCCGGATCAGCGCAGCACGGTGGACAAAGCGGTGATCGGCTTGCCCTCCGCATCGAGGAAGCGGACGCAGAAATCGCTGAGGCCGGGACCGTTGATGACCGCGCCGCGGATGACGTTGCGGCCCTTGCGCAGCGTCAGCCGGTCCGACAGCACGTCGTCCATCACCATGCGGCGATCGTTGAACAGCCCGACCGCCTCCTTGCCGTTGAGCCACCAGATCGACGCCGCATTGGAGCCGACCGCCATCCGCACGTCGCGCATCTCGCGCGGCACATCGATCACGGTATAGGCCTGGAAGATCACGCCATAGGTCGGCTTGCCGAGCCCCTGCGCCAGGTTGAACAGCTTGATGTCGAAACTGTTGGAGTCGAGCGCATGCCAGCGCAGCGGCTCGGCGGCCTTGACGATCTGGCCATCGCGCGGGGTCGCGGTGAACTGGCCGGGAAAATAGCTGGTCCCCAGCGCCTCGCGCACATAACTTGCGGTGAACACCGTATTGGTGCGGTTCGGCTTGACGATCGGTTCGAGCAGCAGCCAGCGGCGCAGGAAGCCGTCGGCGTCGGGCGTGCTCGGCGCGGTGCCGGCCGGCTGGAAATAGGGCGCGATACCGGTGGCGGGGGTTGCCTGTTGACCCGCCATGCCCGGCGTCGCGCCGGCAAGCGTCGCCAGCAGCGTCGCGCCAAGTGCCAGATGTCGTATCCGCATCCCGGTCATCATCGCTCTCCCTCGCGCCACGGGAGTCGGTCTGCGATCCGCGTCGGCCTGCCGTCGGGATCGCGCCGCATCTCCTCTTTGCGCTGTTCCGAAGGGTAAACTGGTAACGCTACCTTGTCTATCGGCGCTGGGCGGATTTATCGGAGTAATGTTCCTCCGATTTTATCGCTCTGGCTGGCACGCCGACCTGGTAGCGCTATAGTTGCGTTAGAGCCGTCGCATCGAGCGGTGGCCGATATGGGAGAGATGAGGATGGCGGGACGTGCCATGATCCTGGCGCTGGCCTTGGCCGGCGGTTCGGCGGCGATGGCGAGCGAGGCGCCGCGCTTCAGCCGCTTCGCCTATCAGGGGCAGTCGGAGGAGAAGGCCACCCCCGCGCCGGGCGCGTATCGCAACCCGATCCTGTCTGGCTATTACCCCGACCCGTCGGTGACGCGGGTCGGCGACGATTATTATCTGGTCAATTCGTCCTTCGCGCATTTCCCCGGCCTGCCGGTCTTCCACTCGAAGGATCTCGTCCACTGGACGCAGATCGGCAATGCCATCGACCGCCCCGGCCAGCTCGACTTCACCGGCCGCCGCACCTCGGAAGCGGTGTTCGCGCCGGACATCTCCTATCACGCCGGCACCTTCTACATCGTCAACACCTGCGTTTCGTGCAGAGGCAATTTCGTCATCACCGCCAGGAACCCGGCGGGGCCGTGGTCCGATCCGATCTGGCTGCCGTTCGAGGGGATCGATCCGTCGATCTACTGGGAAGGCGACCGCGCCTATATCGTCAACAACCGCGCCCCCGCCGAACCGCCGCGCTACGAAGGCCATCGCGCCATCTGGATGCAGGAATATGACTGGCGCGCCGGCAAGATGGTCGGCGAGAGCACGCAATTGGTCAACGGCGGCGTCGACATCACCAAAAAGCCGGTCTGGATCGAGGGGCCGCATATCCTCCGGAAGGACGGCTATTATTATCTCACCGCCGCCGAGGGCGGCACCAGCGTCAACCATTCGCAGGTCGTCTTCCGCTCGCGCGACTTGCGCGGGCCGTATGCGCCGTTCGCCGGCAACCCGATCCTGACCCAGCGCGATCTCGATCCGGCGCGGCCCAACCCGATCACCTCGGCGGGCCATGCCGAACTGGTGCAGACGCAGACCGGCGACTGGTGGGCGACCTTCCTTGCCGTCCGCCCCTATGCCGGCAATTACTATAACATCGGCCGCGAGACGTTCCTGCTGCCGGTGACCTGGGCGCAAGGCTGGCCGATGATCCTGCCACACGGCAAGGCGATCCCCTTCACCGCGCCCGCACCCAGGCTGCCGCAGCAACGCCCGCCGGCGCTGCCGACCAGCGGCGACTTCGCCTACACCGACACGTTCGCCGGACCGAAACTGGCGATGCAGTGGATCGGCGTGCGCACCCCCAAACAGCCCGTCTACCGGATCGACCGCCACGAACTCGTGCTCGACCGCGGCACGCCGATGGGCGACCTGAACGGCGTTCCCGCCTTCGTCGCGCGGCGCCAGCAGCATCACGTCGCGACGATGAGCACGACGGTGCGCTTCATCCCCGACAGCGACGGCGAGCGCGCCGGCCTCGCCGCGATGCAGAGCGACAAGAACTTCCTGTTCTTCGGCATCACCCGCCTCGCCGGCAAGCCGATGGTCGCGCTCTACACCACCGACAAGGGCACCGAACGGCTGGTCGCGTCGGCGCCGCTCGCCACGACCGGTCCGGTGACGCTCACCATCCGTGCCAAGGGCGGCACGATGGCGTTCGACTATCAGGCCGGCGCCGCCCGCCGCACGCTCGCCGCCGACGTCGACGCACGCTTCCTCAGCACCGAGGCGGCGGGCGGCTTCGTCGGCACGATCGTCGGACCCTACGCCTGGCGGCGCTGACATGAAAAAGGGGCGGTCCCGCAGGACCGCCCCTTCGTCGTGACCGGATAGGATGGACCGGCGGATCAGCCCGCCATGTCCTCCAGCTCGCGGCCCGCGGTCTCGTTGACCATCTTGCGTACGAAGAAGAACGACGCCGCGGCGAAGAAGGCGTAGCCGAAATAGGTCACCGCCAGGCCGGGCGACACCGCCAGCGCCGGGAAGCTCACCGAGATCGCCGCATTGGCGATCCACTGCGCGAAGCCCGACACCGCGAGGCCCGAGCCGCGGATCTGGTTCGGGAACATCTCGCCCAGCATCACCCACATCACCGGACCCCAGCTCGCGTTGAAGAAGATGACGTAGAGGTTGGCGGCGATCAGCGCGATCATGCCGTTATGCCCCGGCAGCGAGACGGCGCCCGCCGCGTCGGTGACCGCGGTCGAGAACGCCCAGGCGACCACCGCCAGCGTCACCGCCATGCCGGCCGAACCGACGAGCAGCAGCGGCTTGCGGCCGATCCTGTCGACGGTCGCGATCGTGAACAGGCACGCCGCGATCGACAGCACGCCCGACAGGATGTTGATCTGCAGCGCATTGTCCTCGGTGAAGCCGACCGCTTCCCACAGCACCGCACCGTAATAGAAGACGACGTTGATGCCGACGAGCTGCTGGAAGATGGCGAGGCCGATGCCCGCCCACAGGATCGGGCGGATCTTGCCGGTGGTCTTGTCGCGCAGGTCGGACAATTTGGGCTTGTGATGGTCGGCGGCGAGCGAGTTGCGGATCTCGACGACCTTGCGGTCGGCTTCGGCCACGCCGAACAGGCGGACGAGCACCTTGTGCGCGTCGTCTTCGCGGCCCTTGGCCATCAGGAAGCGCGGGCTTTCCGGAATGACGAACAGCGCGACGAGATAGATGGCGGCGGGGATCGCCTGCAGCCAGAACATCCAGCGCCAGGCGGGATAGCCGAGCCAGAACGGCGCGGTCGAGCCGCCGGCATAGCGGGCGAGCACGAAATTGGCGACGAACGCGCCGGTCAGGCCGGTGATGATCATCACCTGCTGCACGCTGGTCAGCCGGCCGCGGATCGAGGCGGGGGTGACTTCGGAGATGTACACCGGCGAGATGACGCTCGCCGCACCGACGCCGAGGCCGCCGATGATGCGCGCGAAGATGAAGATCTCGGAGCCGCTCGCCGCGCCGGCGAGCAGCGCGCTGACCAGGAACAGCAATGCCGCGAGCATCATGACGTTGCGGCGGCCGATCGCATCGGCCATCCGGCCGGCGCCGAACGCACCGATCGCCGAACCGACGAGGATCGCGCCGACGTTGACGCCGATGCCGAGCCGGCCGAGCGCGAACGCCGCCTCCAGCCCCTTCTGGGTGCCGTTGATCACGCCCGAATCATAGCCGAACATGAAGCCGCCGATCGTCGCCACCGCGACGATCGCGGCGATGAAGCCGTGGTTCGTGGCAGTCCCCCCTGCCCCCCTTACGCTGTCCGTCATCGTCTCTCCTGTGCCGGTCACCGCCGGCGAAATGGGTTGTACCTAGTGGTTATGCCGCGGCGTACGCGCAGCGATACCCCGATATTTCAACGCGAAGTCGAGGACGCCGCCTTCGCCGAGCTGGCCGGTCTTTTCCCGGTACAGCTCTTCCCACGGCGTGTGGCTCTCGGCAATGGGCGGCGGCGTTCCGCCGCGCCGGCGCGTGATCTCGGCCTCCTCGACCAGTGCGTCGCAGCGGCCCGCGGCGAGATCGATGCGGATCACGTCGCCGGTCTGCAACCACGACAGGCCGCCGCCGACCGCGCTTTCCGGGCTGGCGTTGAGGATCGACGGGCTGTCCGACGTGCCCGACTGGCGGCCGTCGCCGAGTGTCGGCAGCGTCAGGATGCCGCGCTGGATCAGATGATCGGGTGGCTGCATGTTGACCACCTCCGCCGATCCCGGCCAGCCGATCGGGCCGGCGCCGCGGATCACCAGCATCGAGCCCTCGTCGATGCCCAGCGCGGGATCGTTGATGCGATGGTGGTAATCGTCCGATCCCTCGAACACCACCGCACGCGCCTCGAACACGTTCTCGCGTCCCGGTACGTTGAGGTAGCGCTCGCGGAACGCCGGCGAGATCACGCTCGTCTTCATGATCGCGAAATCGAACAGATTGCCGGTGAGGACGAGGAACCCCGCCTGCTCCTTCAGCGGCTGGTCGAACGGGCGGATCACTTCGCGGTCGGTCGCGCCGCGACCGGCGAGATTCTCGGCGATGCTGCGCCCGGTGACGGTCAGGCAGTCGCCGTCCAGCTTGCCGGCGCCGAGCAGCTCGTTCATCACCGCCGGCACGCCGCCGGCCCGATGGAAGCGCTCGCCGAGGAAACGCCCGGCGGGCTGTACGTCGACCAGCAGCGGCAGATCATAGCCATAGTCCATCCAGTCGCTCGGCCGCACCTCGATGCCGGCATGTGCCGCCATCGCCTGGATATGCGGCTGCGCGTTCGACGAGCCGCCGATCGCGGTGACGACGCGCACGGCGTTGAGGAAGCTCTCGCGGGTCAGGATGCGCGACGGACGCAGGTCCTCATAGGCCATGTCGACGATGCGGCGGCCGGTCTCATAGGCGAACTGGCCGCGCTCGCGATAGGGTGCGGGAATCGCTGCGCAGCCGGGCAGCGACAGGCCGAGCGCCTCGGCCACCGCGTTCATCGTCGAGGCGGTGCCCATCGTGTTGCAATGGCCCGCCGAGGGCGCGCTGTCGGTGGCGCGCTGGAGGAATTCCTCCTCGTCGATCTCGCCCGCGGCCAGCTTGCGGCGCGAGCGCCAGATGACGGTGCCCGAACCGACCAGCTCGCCCTCGTGCCAGCCGTCGAGCATCGGCCCGCCCGACAGCACGATCGCCGGAATGTCGACGGTGGCGGCGGCCATGATCCCCGACGGCGTCGTCTTGTCGCAGCCGGTGGTCAGCACCACCGCGTCGATCGGATAGCCGTACAGCGTCTCGACCAGCCCGAGATAGGCGAGGTTGCGGTCGAGCGCCGCGGTCGGCCGGCGGCAATTCTCGAAGATCGGATGGACCGGGAATTCGAGCGGGATGCCCCCTGCATCGCGGATACCGTCGCGCACCCGGCGCGCCAGATCGAGATGGATGCGGTTGCACGGAGACAGGTCGCTGCCGGTCTGCGCGATGCCGATGATCGGCCGCCCCGAGCGCAGTTCCGCCGGGGTCAGCCCGTAATTCATGAAGCGTTCGAGATAGAGCGCGGTCATGTCGGCACGGGCCGGGTCGGCGAACCAGTCGCGCGAACGGAAGGGACGAACCGGTTGGCGTGACACGCTGGACTCTCCACTTGGACGATGCCGGACCCGGCTCATACCTTGTTGGTATCGCTATCAGGCCAAGGCGGCACGTCAAGGCTTCAAACGGACGGATCGGGCGCGCGGGCGAGACCGACCCCGCCATCGATCCCGAATCGGCACGATCCCGATCCGCTCGCCAACCGAAATCCGAACCTACAGCCGGGCTCGACCGCGGCGGAACGGCTTGCGAATTCGCGAACGGCCTCATATGGTAGCGCTATCCCGCATTCGCGGCATCGCTCCAGGCCTCGTCAGAAGGCCGTCACTAGGAAGGATCATCGGCCATGAGGCTTCGTCTCGCCCTCTGCCTGACCGCCGCCACGCTCGGCGCCACCGCCACGCTCGCGATCGCGCAGGTCGCCAAGCCCGCGCCCGCCGCCGAGCCGCGCAGCCCCGAGGGCAAGCGCTATCTCAGCCAGCCGCTCGTCAAGAACCTCTATTTCGCCGACCCTTCGGCGCACGTCTTCAACGGCAAGCTTTACGTCTACCCGAGCCACGACGTCGACGCCGGCATCCCCGACGACGATCTCGGCACGCAATATGCGATGCACGACTATCGCGTGCTCAGCATGGATCGCATCGGCGGCCCGGTGACGGTGCATCCGGTGGCGATCGACGTGAAGGATATCCCCTGGGCCTCCAAGCAGACCTGGGCGCCCGACGCCGCCTATAAGAACGGCACCTATTATCTCTACATGCCGGCGCGCGACAAACAGGGCGTGTTCCGCATCGGCGTCGCCACGTCGAAGTCGCCGACCGGCCCGTTCAAGGCCGAGCCGGCACCGATCAAGGGCAGCTTCTCGATCGATCCCGCGGTGTTCACCGACACCGACGGCCAGAGCTACATGTATTTCGGCGGCATCTGGGGCGGCCAGCTCCAGCGCTGGACCACCGGCCGTTTCGATCCGAACGCCGGCGACACCGACATGAAGCAGGACGACAAGCCCGCTTTGTCGCCCAAGATGGCGCGCCTGTCGGCCGACATGAAGCAGTTCGCCGAGCCGCCGCGCGATGTCGTCATCACCGACGAGGCGGGCAAGCCGGTGCTCGGCGGCGACCATGACCGCCGCTTCTTCGAGGCGTCGTGGGTGTTCAAGCGCGGCGGCAAATATTATTTCACCTATTCGACCGGCGACACTCATTTCCTCAATTATGCGATCGGCAGCACGCCCTACGGGCCGTTCCGCTATACCGGGCATATCCTGTCGCCGGTGCAGGGCTGGACGTCGCATCACTCGATCGTCGAGTTCAAGGGCAAGTGGCTGCTGTTCTATCACGACACGCAATTGTCGAATAAGAACTATCTGCGCTCGGCCAAGGTCGCCGAACTGACCTTCAACGCCGACGGCACGATCCGTCAGCTCGACCCCTTCAAGAACTGAGCGGCGGCATGTTTCTCGGCATCGATATCGGCACGTCCGGGGTCAAGGCGGTGGTCCTCGACACCCACGGCAGCGTCGTCGGCCAGGGTACCGCCGCGCTGACCGTGCAGCGGCCGCAGCCGCTGTGGTCGGAACAGGACCCCGAAGCCTGGTGGCAGGCGACGACCGCCGCGGTGCAGGCGATCGATCCCGAGGTGCGCCGCGCGGTGCGCGGCATCGGCCTCGCCGGCCAGATGCACGGCGCCACCCTGCTCGGCGCCGACGACCGGCCGCTGCGTCCGGCGATCCTGTGGAACGACGGCCGCTCGCACGCCGAATGCGTCGAGCTGGAAGCGGCGGTGCCCGAATTGCATGACATCGCCGGCAATCTCGCGATGCCCGGCTTCACCGCGCCCAAGCTGCAATGGGTCCGCCATCACGAGCCGGAGGTGTTCGCGCAGATCGCCACCGTGCTGCTGCCCAAGGACTATGTCCGGCTGCAGATGACCGGCGAGAAGCTCTCCGATATGTCCGACTCGGCGGGAACGTTGTGGCTCGACGTCGCCGGCCGGCGCTGGAGCGATACGTTGCTCGCCGCCACCGGCCTCACCGAAGCGCAGATGCCCGCGCTGGTCGAGGGCAGCGCCACCGCCGGCCGCCTGCGTCCCGACGTCGCCGAACTCTGGGGCATGGGCAGCGTGCCGGTCGCCGGCGGCGGCGGCGACAATGCCGCCGGTGCGGCGGGCGTTGGCGCGGTGCGTGATGGCGATGCGTTGCTGTCGCTCGGCACCTCGGGCGTGATCTTCGTCGCCACCGATCGTTTCCGCCCCAATGTCGCGGGTGCGGTCCATGCCTTCTGCCACTGCCTGCCCGATATGTGGCACCAGATGGCGGTTCACCTGTCCGCCGCCTCGTGCATCGACTGGGTCGCCAGGATCACCGGCGCGGCGGGCGCCGCGGACCTGTTCGCGCGCGCCGAGCGCGCCGGACCGGGTGCCGGGCCGGAGCTGTTCCTCCCCTATCTCTCCGGCGAACGCACCCCCCATAATGACGCGCAGGTCCGCGGCGCCTTCCTCCGGCTCGACAACGACACCGGTCCCGACCGGCTGGCGCAGGCGGTGCTGGAGGGCGTCGGCTTCGCGCTCGCCGACGGCATCCGCGTGCTGCGCGACGCCGGCACGACGATCGAGCGCCTCTCGGTGATCGGCGGCGGTGCGCGCTCGCGCTATTGGGGCGAAACGCTCGCCGCGACGATGGACGTCGAGCTCGTCTACCTGCAAGGCGGCGAGGTCGGCCCGGCGCTCGGCGCCGCGCGCCTCGCCCAGCTCGCGGTCGACGGCGGCAGCCCCGCCGACGTCTGCCAGGCACCCCCCGTGTCCCAGGTGATCACCCCCGATCCGGCGCTCGTCGAGCGCCTCGCTCCCAAGGGCGCCGCCTTCCGCGATGCCTATCCCCGCATAAGGACCCTCTGATGGCTGACTTTTTCGCCGACATCCCGCAGATTCGCTACGAAGGACCGGATAGCGACAACGAACTCGCCTACCGTTTCTACGACAAGAACCGCGTCGTGCTCGGCAAGACGATGGAAGAGCATCTGCGCTTCGCCGCCTGCTTCTGGCACACCTTCTGCTGGCCCGGCTCGGACGTGTTCGGCGGCGGCACCTTCAATCGCCCGTGGCATCGCGGCCCCAACGACAGCGCCGCCGCGGCCGAGAAGCGTGAGGTCGCGTTCGACTTCTTCCAGAAGCTCGACGTTCCCTTCTATTGCTTTCACGACGTCGACGTGATGGCCGATGCCGCCAACGTCACCGAACATCGCCGCTATTTCGCGGAAGCCGTCGACCACCTCGAGAAGCTGCAGGCTTCGTCGGGCCGCAAGCTGCTGTGGGGCACCGCCAATCTGTTCAGCCACCCGCGCTTCGCCGCCGGCGGCGCGACCAACCCCGATCCCGAGGTCTATGCCTTCGGTGCGATGCAGGTCCGCGACGCGCTCGAAGCGACGCATCGCCTCGGCGGCCAGAACTACGTCCTCTGGGGCGGTCGCGAGGGCTATGAGACGCTGCTCAACACCGACATGAAGCGCGAGCTCGACAATTTCGGCCGCTTCCTCAGCCTCGTCGTCGAGCACAAGCACAAGATCGGCTTCACCGGCACGATCCTGATCGAACCGAAGCCGCACGAGCCGACCAAGCACCAGTATGACTTCGACACCGCGACGGTGTACGGCTTCCTCAAGCGCTACGGCCTCGAGAACGAAGTGCGTGTCAACATCGAGGCGAACCACGCCACGCTGTCGGGCCACACCTTCGAGCATGAGATCGCCACCGCCGGTGCGCTCGGCATCTTCGGCTCGATCGACGCCAACCGTGGCGATCCGCAGAACGGCTGGGACACCGACCAATTCCCCAATTCGGTCGAGGAACTGACGCTGGCGATGGTCGAGATCCTGCGCGCGGGCGGCTTCACCACCGGCGGCTTCAACTTCGACGCCAAGGTCCGTCGCCAGTCGATCGACGCGATCGACCTGTTCCACGGCCATGTCGGCGGCATCGACGTGGTCGCCAAGGGCCTGCTCAACGCCGCCGCGCTGATCGAGGACGGTCGCCTCGACGCCGCCAAGACCGAGCGTTACGCGGGCTGGACGGGCGAGTTCGGCGGCAAGATCGCCGACCTCGACCTCGCCGGCATCGCCGATCTCGCGATCGAGCAGAACATCGATCCGCAGCCGCGCTCGGGCGGTCAGGAGCGGCTCGAGAATCTGATCAACCGTTTCCTCTAAGCCGCGCGTGTCCGGCCCCGCACGGGGCCGGACGCCTCCCCGGCCTGGCCGGGACCCCGGAACGTCGAACACGGCGACCGGACACATTGGGAGAGTGATGATGCGCCGAGCCTTTGCCTTGGCGGTCCTGCTGGCGGCGGCACCGTTGCCCGCGCAGGATCCGGCCCCGCAACAACCGCCCAGTTACACCGCGATCAAATTGTGGCCCGACGGTGCTCCCGGATCGCGCGCGCGCCGGCAGGAGGCCGAGGTCGCCCGCGATTACTGGGTGCGCAACATCCACGACCCCTCGCTGATCGCCTTCCCGGCCGATCCCGCGCACCGCAACGGCGCCGCGATCGTCATCATGCCCGGCGGCGGTCACAAATTGCTCGTCTGGACCAACGAGGGGACCAAGGTCGCCACCGCGCTCAACCGCATGGGCATCACCGCCTTCGTTCTCAAATACCGGCTCGCGAACGAGCCCGGCTCGAAATATTCGGTCGAGGGCGACGCCGCCGACGATGCGCGCCGCGCGATGCGCTGGGTGCGCGCGCATGCCGCCGATTACGGCATCGACCCCGCCCGCGTCGGCGCGATGGGCTTTTCCGCCGGTGGCGAACTGGTGTCGCAGATCGCCGACAATCCCGAACCCGCCGGCCGCCTCGCGGTGGATGCGATCGACCGCCTGCCCGCGCGTCCCGATTTCCAGGTGCTCGTCTTCCCCGGGCCCCGCGGCATCCCCGCCAAGGCGATCGCCGGCGCGCCGCCCGCCTTCATCGTCGCGGGCAGCCGCGACGCCTGCTGCGCGCCGCCCTCGGTCGCGCTCTACGAGCAATTGCGCAAGGCGGGCGTGTCGGCGGAACTGCATATGTACGCCGACAGCGATCACGCCTTCAACCTCGACGAATCGAACCGGATCTCGATCCTGCACTGGCCCGACCGGCTCGACGACTGGCTGGCGGACAGCGGCTGGCTGTCGCCGCGGCCGCGCGCCGGCGGCAAATGACCCATAGCGACACCGATCATCAGGGAGAGCGAACATGAGACACCGTATCCACGCCGCCGCGATCGCCCATCTGCTGCGGCCGATCGGAGCCGGCATCCTCGCCGCCGTCACGCTGACCGCGCCCGTTCAGGCGCAGAACGACAAGATGGTGCCGATCCCCACCCCGGCACAGCCGGGCGCGATCACGCTCGATACCGGCAAGCTGCCCGGCGCGACCGCACCGGAGGCCTGGCACAGCCAATATGGCAGCGTCTTCACCCGCAACGTCACCGTCGCGACGCTGACCCCCTTCCTGCCCGATCCCGCCAGGGCGACCGGTGCGGCGGTCATCGTCGCGCCGGGCGGCGGCTTCCGCACGCTGTCGATGGAGAATGAGGGCTGGGACGTCGCCCGCGCGCTCGCCGCCAAGGGCGTCGCCGCCTTCGTGCTCAAATACCGGCTCAACCCGACACCCGCCGACATGCCCGGCTTCGAACGGTCGATGGCCGAGATCTTCGCGCCCGGCGCCCGCCCGCCGCGTCCGCGCGCCGACGCGATGGCCGCCGGCCTCGCCCCGCAGATCGCCGACGCGCGCGCCGCCTTCGCACTGGTCCGCAAGCGCGCCGCCGAATGGCACGTCGACGCCGACCGGATCGGCATGATCGGCTTCTCCGCCGGCGCGATGCTGACGATGGCGACGACGCTGACCGGCGGCGATGCCAGGCCTGCCTTCATCGGCAACATCTATGGCCCGCTGACGGCGGTCACCGTGCCCGCCGACGCGCCGCCGATGTTCGTCGCGCTCGCCGCCGACGATCCGTTCTTCGCCAATAACGGCTTCGGCCTGATCGACAGCTGGCGCACCGCCAAGCGCCCGGTCGAATTCCACCTGTTCGAACAGGGCGGCCACGGCTTCGGCATGTATCCTAAACCGACGACCAGCACCGGCTGGTTCGAGGAATTCACCCGCTGGCTCGACATGCATGGCCTGCTGAAGCGTCGCGGCTGATCCGCCCGCCCGCCGGTGGACGCGCGCCGCCGGCGGACGTAGGGCGCGCATCATGGTTGGTTTCTCGCAGGCGCGCGTCGCGCCGATCGCACGCTTGCTGTTCTGGGCTGCTCTCCTCTTCGCCTTGGTCATGGCGCTGTCGCCGCGCCCGCCGATCACCGTCGAGGTCATGGACAAATGGCAGCACATGGCCGCGTTCGGCGCGCTCACCGCGCTCGCCTGCGCCGCCTGGCCGCACGCGCCGCTGTTCCGCATCGCCGAACGGCTGAGCTTTCTCGGCGCGATGATCGAGCTGGTCCAGTCGATCCCGGCGCTGCACCGCGACTGCGACATCATGGACTGGGTCGCCGACACCGCGATCATCCTCGGCGTCGTCCTGGTGGTGGCCGCCGCGCGAACCGGCCGCCCGCGCCGGCTGTGAGCGGACGCCGCCGCCGGCACTATCGATGGTGGGTCCGCCGGGGCTCGAACCCGGGACCTCTCGATTAAAAGTCGCTTGCTCTACCGACTGAGCTACGGACCCCCGCCATCGATCCGGGGCACCTAGGGGCGGGGACGCGGTCGGTCAACTGCATGTGCCAATTGTCGAACACTTCGCGCCTGCGGCGGCACGCGCCAGCCCGGCGCGATCCGCGCGAGCGGCCCCAGCACGAAGCCGCGCGCGGATAGCGCCGCATGCGGCACGGTCAGCCGCGGATCGCGCCAGCTGCCGCCCGACCAGAGCAGGATATCGAGGTCGATCACCCGCGCCCCCCAGCGCCGCCCGCGCCGCCGCCCGAACGCCGCCTCGATCCCCTTGAGCCGCGCGAGCAGCACCGGCGGGGTCTCGTCGCTGGCGATCAGGATCGCGGCATTGGCGAAGCGGCGGATCGACGGCCCGAGCGGTGCCGAGCCGATCACCGGCGACGCCGCGACCAGCCCGCCGATCGCCGCGATCGCCGCGCGCACCTCGTCGGCGGGGCCGCCGTGTCGCCCGCGCCGGTTCGATCCGATCCCGATCGCATAGATTGCCGTCGCCATCCCGGGGCTTTAGGCGAAAGCGATGACCTTCGATACGCTCGCGCCCGACATCGCCACCGACCTGCCCGTCCCCGATCCGCTCGCCGCGGTCGAGCCGCCGCACGACTGCCCGCGCTGCCCGCGGCTGGTCGCCGCACGAGAGGCGCTGCGGCTGGACAACCCCACTTGGTGGAACGCCCCCGTCCCCGCCTTCGGCGATCCCGAGGCATGGCTGGCGATCGTCGGCCTCGCGCCGGGGCTGCACGGCGCCAACCGCACCGGGCGGGCGTTCACCGGCGACCATTCGGGCGCCCTGCTGTTCGCGACGCTCGGCAAGCTCGGCCTCGCCACCGGCACCTTCGCCAATCGCGTCACCGACGATCTGGCGTTGACCGGGGCGATCGTCGTCAATGCGGTCAAATGCCTGCCGCCCGCCAACAAGCCGACGCCGGAGGAGATCCGCACCTGCCGCCCGTTCCTCGACGGCGAGATCGCGGCGCTGCCCAACGTGCGCATCGTCGTCGCGCTCGGTCAGATCGCGCACCAGTCGGCGGTCAAGGTGATGGGCGGACGCCTGCCCAAGGCCAATTTCGCGCACGGCGCCGAGCATCGCATGCCCGACGGTCGCATCCTGCTCGATAGCTATCACCCGTCGCGCTACAACCAGAACACCGGCCGGATCGACGAAGCGATGTTCGAATCGGTGTTCGCTCGCGCCGTGGCGCTGCGTCAGACGTCCTGAACGAGCCGTCCGTACAATTCGGGCCGGCGATCGCGGAAGAAACCGAAGGCGGCGCGGTGGCGCTTGACTCGTTCGAGATCGAGCGTCGCGACGATCACGCCTTCCTCGTCACGACCCAGGTCGGCGAGCACGTCGCCGCGTTCGTCGACGATGAAGCTGGTGCCGTAGAAATGCTGGCCGTGCTCCGTGCCGATCCGGTTGGCGGCGATGACCGGCACGACGTTGGACACGGCATGGCCGACCATCGCGCGGCGCCACAGCCGTGCGGTGTCGAGGCTGGTGTCATGCGGCTCGCTGCCGATCGCGGTCGGGTAGAACAGCACCTGCGCGCCCATCAGCATCAGCGCGCGCGCGGTCTCGGGATACCATTGGTCCCAGCATACGCCGACGCCGAGCGTCCAGCCCGGCGCGGTCGGCGGCGCCGGCCAGACCTTAAAGCCGGTATTGCCGGGGCGGAAGTAGAACTTCTCCTCGTAACCGGGGCCGTCGGGGATGTGGCTCTTGCGATAGACGCCCTGCACCTCGCCGTCGGGGCCGATCATCGCGAGGCTGTTGTAATAATGCGGCCCGTCCGCCTCGAAGAAGCTGGTCGGGATCGTCACCTTGAGCGCCTCGGCGAGCGCTTGCATCGCCAGCACCGCCTTGTGCTCGCGCACCGGCGCGGCATTGGCGAACAGCCCCTCGTCCTCGACGCGGCAGAAATATTCGCCCTCGAACAATTCGGGCGGCAGGATCACCTGCGCGCCCCGCCCCGCCGCCTCGCGCACGAGGCGCGAGACGTTGGCAATGTTCGCATCGATATCGTCGGAGAAGGCGAGCTGCAGCGCGGCGACGGTGATCTGGGTCATGCGCGCCACATAAGGGGGCGGGAGCGAGTCGTCACCCCTCGCATGCGGTTCGGACGCCCGCCCCCTGTCGGGCTCAAATCCCCGCCGGGATCTGCTGGCTGATACAGTGGAAGCTGCCGCCGCCGGTCAGGATATGGTCGGCGCGCAGCCCCACCGCCTCGCGATCCGGGAACAGCGCCTGCACCGCACGCACCGCGGCCTCGTCATTCTCCGCACCGTACAGCGGCACGACCACCGCGGCATTGCCGATGTAGAAGTTCATATAGCTCGCCGGCACGACCTCCTCGTCGCGCAGCACGCGGCCCGGCGACGGGATCGTCACCACCTCCAGCCCCGCCGCGCGCGCGTCGCGCAACGCATGCTGGTAGACCTGCCAATTGGGGTCGTTCTCCGCCGCTTCCGGCAGCGCCAGTTTCCCCTCGCCGACGAAGCGGGCGAGATTGTCGACATGGCCGTCGGTATGGTCGTTGAGCAGCCCGTCGCCCAGCCACACCACCTTGGTCAGCCCGAGGTCGTCGCGCAGCCGCGCCTCGATCTGCGCCTTGTCGAGCGTCGGGTTGCGGTTGGGGTTGAGCAGACATTGCTCGGTCGTCACGACGACGCCGGTGCCGTCGCCGTCGATCGCGCCGCCTTCGAGCACCCAATTGCAGTAACCGACGCGGCGACCGCGCTGCTTGGCGAGGCGCAGGCCGATCGTATCGTCGCCGGGCAGATCGTATTTGGCGCCCCAGCCGTTGAAGCCGAAGTCGCAGGCCTCGCCATTACCGAGCAGGATCGGGCCGGTATCGCGCAGCCAGATGTCGCCGAACGGCTCGACCACCACCTCGGCGAACGGCGCCATCGTCCGCGCCGCCGCGCCCGCCTCGGCATCGGCGGCGACGAGGATCACCGTCTCGCCGCGGCCCTCGGCATGCACCGCGCGGGCGAAGGCGGCAACTTCGGCGCGGGCGGGGTCGAGATCCTCCTCCCACAATTCGGGATGGCTCGGAAAGCCGATCCATACGGCGTCATGCGGTGCCCATTCGGCGGGCGGCGGAACGACGGTCACTTCGCGGCTCCCAGGCTGGCGCGGCTCTTGTCGCGGATCGCACGGAATTCGTCGCCTGGCGTCCAATTGGGCCAGTCGCGGCCGTCGGCGAGATCGCGCGCGATCATATAATAGAGGCCGACGTCCTGCTGCACGCCGCTCCAGTCCCAATTGGGATCATATTCGTCGGAGGGCGCATGATAGCGATTCTCCTCGTAGTCCTTCGCCGCCGCCTGACCCGCGGCGAGCCCGCCCTTCACCAGATTCTGGCCGGTCTCGAAATAGACCATCGGCACGCCGTGCTTGGCGAGGCTGAAATGGTCGGAGCGATAATAGAAGCCCTTCTCCGGCGTCGGCTCGGGCGTCGCGGTGCGGCCCTGCCGCTTGAGCGCGGCGGTAAGATAGCCGTCGAGCTGCGACTTGCCCGGCCCGATCACGATCACGTCCTTCGACGGGCCGTACATGGCGAGCGCATCCATATTGGCGCCGCCGACCGTCTTGGCGAGCGGATAGACCGGGTTCTCGCCATAATAAGCCGAGCCGAGCAGCCCCGATTCCTCGGCGGTCAGCGCGACGAACACCATCGAGCGGCGCGCCGGCCCGGCCTTGGCATTGGCCTCGGCGAGCGCGACCAGCGCCGCGGTGCCGTCGGCATTGTCGACCGCACCGTTGCAGATGTCGTCGCCGTTGACCGGGGTGCAGCGGCCGAGATGATCCCAATGCGCCGACAGCAGGACATATTCGTCCGGTGCCTCGCGGCCGGGCAGGATGCCGACGACATTGTGCGAGATCTGCTTCTTGATCTGGTTGTCGAAGCGCACCGACGCCTTCAGCCCGAGCGGCACCGGCTTGAAGCCCTTGACCTTCGCGGCGGCGGCGAGGCTATCGAAGTCCTTGCCGGCGCTGGCGAACAGCGCACGCGCCTTGTCGAGCTGCATCCAGCCGTGCGCGGCGGTGTCGTCCATATGGCCGTTGGCGGCATCGGCGACATGCGCCGCGCCGGTGTTGCTCGACTGGACGACGTTCCAGCCATAGGCCGCAGGCTCGGTCTGGTGGACGATGATCACCGCGGCCGCGCCCTGCCGTGCCGCTTCCTCATATTTGTACGTCCAGCGGCCGTAATAGGTCATCGCACGGCCGTTGAACGGGCCGGTCAGCCCCGGCGTCTGCCAGTCGGGATCGTTGATGAGGACGATCACCGTCTTCCCCTTCACGTCGAGCCCGGCATAATCGTTCCAGCCCTTCTCGGGCGCGACGATGCCGTAACCCGCGAAGACGATGTCGCTGTCCTTGACGTCGATATGCGGCGTGACGCGATAGGTGCCGACCACCATGTCCTTGCCGTAAGCGAGGGCAAGCGGCGTCTTGCCGCCGGTGATGGTCAGCGGCGTGACGTTCTGCGCGGTGATCTCGACCAGCGGCACGTCCTGCAACCAGCTGCCCTTGTTGCCCGGCTTCAGGCCCGCCTTGGCGAATTGCTGTTCGAGATAGGCGAGTGTCTTCTCCTCGCCGGCGCTACCCGGCGCGCGACCTTCGAAGGCGTCCGACGACAGCGTCCTGGTGACGGCCTTCATCGTCTCGACCGAGATCGGCGGCGCGGATTGGGCGAGCGCCATGCCGGGCGTGGCAAGCAGGGCCGCAAGAACGAAACGACGCATCGATTACTCCGCATGGATGGCAGCGTGGCCGGTCTTTTGCCGCCGGTGGGCGGGCTTGTCCACGGTCCGGGCCGCGGGACGGTACAGGTTTCGCGCGCAGAGACGCAGAGACGCGGAGGTGTGCCGCAGCCGCGCCGAAGGCGCTTCTCTTCCAGAGGCGAAAAGCAGGCAACGAAGCCTCCCGCGGATCACCTCCGCGTCCCTGCGCCTCTGCGCGCAAAATCGATTCACGCGAAGACGCGAAGACGCGAAGAGAAAGAACGAGGGCCACACCCGCGGTGATCGATGCGTCCACCCCCAAGCGGAACACCGTCGCGTCTTCGCGCCTTCGCGTGAACCAAAAAGAGCGGCCCGCATGGACCGCCCCTTCCAAATCTAAAAATGGCAGCAGGCCGGTCTTCTGCCGCCGGTCGCGTGCTTGTCCACGATCCGGGTCACGGGACGGAGAAGGTTTTGCGCGCAGAGACGCAGAGACGCAGAGGTGTTCCGCCAGCGGCGCCGAAGGCGCTTCTCCTCCGACGCGAAAAGCAGGCGACGAGGCCTCCCGCGGATCACCTCCGCGTCTCTGCGCCTCTGCGCGCAAAATCGATCCACGCGATAACGCGAAGAGAAAGAACGAGGGCCACACCCGCGGTGATCGATGCCTCCACCCCCAAGCGGAACACCGTCGCGTCTTCGCGTCTTCGCGTGAATCAAAAAGGGCGGCCCGCAAGGACCGCCCCTTCCAAATCCGAAACCGGAAGACCCGAAAATCAGCGCGAGTAGAACTCGACGACCAGGTTCGGTTCCATCTTCACCGGGTAAGGCACCTCGTCGAGCGTCGGCACGCGGACGAAGGTGATCTTGGCGTTGCCGTCCGGCGCGACGTAATCGGGGATTTCACGCTCGGCGAGGTTCTGCGCCTCGAGCACCAGCGCCATTTCCTTGGCCTTGCTGCCCAGGGTGATCTCGTCGCCGACGAAGCAGCGGCGCGACGCGATGTTGCACTTCACGCCGTTGACGCGGATGTGGCCGTGGCTGACGATCTGGCGCGCGGCGAAGATCGTCGGCGCGAACTTGGCGCGATAGACGATCATGTCGAGACGCTGCTCGAGCAGGCCGATCAGGTTCTGGCTGGTGTCGCCCTTCATGCGGGCCGCTTCCGTGTAGCAGGCCTTGAACTGCTTCTCGGTGACGTCGCCGTAATAGCCCTTGAGCTTCTGCTTGGCGCGCAGCTGGATGCCGAAGTCCGACACCTTGCCCTTGCGGCGCTGACCGTGCTGACCCGGGCCGTATTCGCGCTTGTTGACCGGGCTCTTCGGCCGGCCCCAGATGTTCTCGCCGAGACGACGGTCGAGCTTGTGCTTGGCGCTATGGCGCTTCGACATGATATTTCCTTGGCAACTGAAACGACGTGATCCCGCCCCATGGCAAGCCATGCGGCGGGGTTGATCCCGGTATCGCTCTGCTGATCCCTTGCGGGGGCAGGCCGTCCGCTTCACCGGGGTGCGGGGGCTGTTGCGAAGGCGGCCGCCTAGATGCTGGCGCTTATCCTGTCAAGGACGCAGCGCCTGCGGGATCGTCATGTTGCGCGCGGCATTGGCCCGGCGCGCCGTGTCCCAATTGTCGCCGTTGCGGGCGTCGATGACGGCCCATTCACCACGGGTGAAACAGGTCTGGTGCGGCATGATCGATCCGATCGGTGCTTCGCGACGACAGATCCGCTTGGCCTTCGCCGTGGGCGCGGGCGACGGCGTCGCCGCTGGCGCGGCATCCTGCGCGCCGGCAGACAGAATCATCGCGGCAATGGCGAAAGCGAACATGGCGACCCTCCCTGATACGGCAGCAAAGGTGACACGATCCGTCCGGCAAGGGAAGATGGCGACGCCACGAACTCGACATCCGTGGCGGCGGCGATAAGGAAGCGCGATGACCACGCCCCCTGCCCCGGCACTGGCCGGCCCCGATTGCACGACGATGATCGAGGTGCGCGCCGGCGTCGACGCGCTCGATCGCGAGCTGGTCGCGCTGCTCGCCCGCCGTTTCGCCTATATGGACGCCGCGGCGCGCATCAAGCCGGAGCGCGGCCACGTCCGCGACGAGGCCCGCAAGGCACAGGTCATCGCCAATGCCCGCGCCGAGGCGGAATCGCTCGGCCTGCCCGGCGCGGTCATCGCCGATCTGTGGGAGCAGCTCGTCGAGGCGTCGATCGCCTACGAACTGGCGTCGTTCGACCGGCGCTGAGCCTCGACCCGGCGTTCCTTGGCGCCGTCCAGCGCCGACAGCACGCCGCGCACCGTCCGCACCTCCTGCGACGACCAGCCCGGCTTGGTCAGCAGCGTGCGCAGCGTCCGCCGCGTCTGGAACACGCGCTCGGGCGGGAAGAAGAAATTGGCGCGCTCCAGCATGTCGTCGAGCTGGAGGATCATCCCCTCCAGTTCCTCATGCGGTGCGGGCGGCTCGATCGGGTTGATCGACGGCTGCGCCAGCGCCTCGCCCTTCGACCATTCATAGGCCACCAGGATCACCGCCTGCGCGAGGTTGAGACTGCCGAACTCCGGGTTGATCGGCACGGTGACGATCGTCCGCGCCAGCGCGACGTCGTCGGTCTCCAGCCCCGATCGCTCCGGGCCGAACAGGATCGCCGACCGCTCCGGCGCGGCGTGAATGTCGCGCGCCGCGATCTCGGGCGTCACCACCGGCTTGGTGATGCCGCGCTTGCGCACCGTCGTCGCATAGACGTGCGCGCAATCCGCCACCGCCTCGGCGACGCTGTCGAACACCTGCGCATCGGCGAGCACGCTGTCGGCGCCGCTCGCCGCCGGCCCGGCCTGCGGATTGGGCCAGCCGTCGCGCGGGCTGACCAGCCGCATGTCGGTGAGCCCGAAATTGAGCATGGCGCGCGCCGCCTTGCCGATGTTCTCGCCCAATTGCGGGCGAACGAGGACGATGACCGGCTTCATTCGGCGCGCCCCGCCTGCTCGACCGTGCCGGCGAATTCCTCGAAGTCGCGCGCCTCGCTGAAATCGCGATAGACGCTGGCGAAACGGATATAGGCGACCGAATCGAGCCCCTTGAGCCCGTCCATCACCATCTCGCCGATCCGCTTCGACGACACTTCGCTCTCGCCCTGCGTCTCGAGCTGGCGCTGGATCCCGCTGACCAGTTTCTCGATCCGCACCGGCTCGATCGGCCGCTTGCGCGTCGCGATCGAGACCGAGCGCAGCAGTTTCTCGCGGTCGAACGGCTCGCGCCGCACCCCGCCGCTGCCGGTGCTCTTGATCACCCACAGGTCGCGGAGCTGGATGCGCTCGAAGGTGGTGAAGCGCGCCGCGCAGCCCTCGCACTGGCGCCGGCGCCGGATCGCCGCCCCGTCTTCCGTGGGGCGGCTGTCCTTCACCTGGCTGTCTTCATGGCCGCAGAACGGGCAACGCATTCAGGCGATCAATCCTTGCGCTTGGCATAAGCGACGCCCGCGCCGACCAGCGCACCGAGCACCGGGCCGACGAAGGGGATCGGGATCGCCACGACCGCGCCGATCGCGCCATATTTGGCCATCTTCTTGCCGAGGCCGGGGGTGTTCTTGACGGTCGCCTGGACCTCTTCGATCTTCGACATGGTGTTATCCTTCGTAGATGGGGAAGCGTGCGCACAGCGTGCGTACACGCTGCCGAACGTTCGCCTCGACCTCGGGGTCCCCATGTTCGCCCTTCTTGGCCAAACCGTCGAGCACGTCGGCGACCATGTTGCCGATCTCGCGGAATTCGGCGGGGCCGAAGCCGCGCGTCGTGCCGGCGGGCGAGCCGACGCGGATACCGCTGGTCTTGACCGGCGGCAGCGGATCGTTGGGAATGCCGTTCTTGTTGCAGGTGATGCCGGCGCGCTCCAGCGCCTCGTCGGCGTCCTTGCCGGTGGTGCCGAGCGGGGTGAGGTCGATCAGCGCGAGATGCGTGTCGGTGCCGCCCGAGACGACGTCCGAGCCGCGCTCCTTCAGCGTCGCGGCGAGCACCTTGGCGTTCTCGACCACCGCGGCGATATAGCTCTTGTAGCCCGGCTGGAGCGCCTCGCCGAACGCGACCGCCTTGGCGGCGATGACGTGCATCAGCGGCCCGCCCTGCAGCCCCGGGAACACCGCCGAGTTGATCTTCTTGGCCAGCGCCTCGTCGTCGGTCATGATCATGCCGCCACGCGGCCCCCGCAGCGTCTTGTGCGTCGTCGTGGTGACGACGTGCGCATGGCCGAACGGTGTCGGATGCAGGCCGGCGGCGACGATGCCGGCGAAATGCGCCATGTCGACCATGAAATAGGCGCCGACCTTGTCGGCGATCTCGCGGAAGCGCGCGAAGTCGATCGTGCGCGGATAGGCGCTGCCGCCGGCGATGATGAGCTTCGGATTATGCTCGACAGCGAGGCGCTCGACCTGATCGTAATCGATCAGATGCGTCACCGGATCGACGCCGTACTGGATTGCGTTGAACCACTTGCCGCTCATCGCCGCGCGTGCGCCATGGGTGAGGTGGCCGCCGGCGTCGAGGCTCATGCCGAGGATCGTCTCGCCCGGCTTGACCAGCGCGAGCATCACCGCGCCGTTCGCCTGCGCGCCCGAATGCGGCTGGACGTTGACGAAGCCGCAGCCGAAGATCTGCTTGGCCCGCTCGATCGCGAGGCTCTCGACCTCGTCCGACGGCGCGCAGCCCTGATAATAGCGCTTGCCCGGATAGCCCTCGGCATATTTGTTGGTGAAGACCGAGCCCTGCGCCTCCAGCACCGCCTTGGAGACGATATTCTCCGACGCGATCAGCTCGATCTGCGTCTGCTCGCGCTCCAGTTCGTGCGCGATGCCGGCGAACACCGCCGGATCGGCGTCGGCGAGCGCTTGGCTGAAGAAGCCGGTGTGGCGGATATCGCTGAAATCGGTGGGCTGGGTGCTCATGGGATCAGTCCTTTCGCGACAATTTGTCGACGCGGTTCTGGTGACGGCCACCCTCGAACGGGGCGGCGAGGAAGGCCTCGAGACAGGCCTTGGCGAGATCGGGACCGATCAGCCGCGCGCCCATCGCGAGGACGTTGGCGTCGTTGTGCTGGCGCGCCAGCGCCGCCGACAGCGGTTCGGAGACGAGTGCGCAGCGGCAGGCCGGCTCGCGGTTGACCGCGATCGAGATGCCGATCCCCGATCCACACAAAGCGACGCCGAAATCGGCCTCGCCCGCCGCGACGGCGCGGGCCAGCTTGTAGCCGTAATCGGGATAATCGACGCGCGCATCAATGTCCGGCCCGAGATCGATCGCCGCATGGCCGAGCGTGCCGGCATGATCGACCAGCAGCGCCTTCAGCGCGACGGCGGCGTGATCGGAGGCGAAGGCGATGCGCAAGGGTGACGTCCCGTGACGATGATGGGCGGTCAGGGCGCCTTAGCGGGGGACACCGGCAAATGCCACACCTGTTGCGGAACGTAGCGCGTCGCTCGCGCGCTAAGCCAACCACGCAATGCAGGATAAGAATATGCCGCAAGTTCCTCGCTCCCGCGCTCGCCGGCATGGCTGATCCCGTCTCCGCCCGCGGCAGCGTCGGCGAATCGCCGCTGATCCTCGGCTATGCCGGGCTGTTCCCGCAGATCGCCGCGGTCGCCACCTGCTTCTTCGCCGCCGAAAGCGATGTCGGGCCGATGTTCGCCTTCGCCTATGCGGCGCTGATCCTCAGCTTCCTCGGCGGCATCTGGTGGGGTTTCGCGATGCGCAGCGGCCGCGATCAGGGCCGGATCGCGACGCTGGCGGTACTGCCGTCGCTGTTCGGCGCGCTGCTGATCCTGCTGTCGATCGCCCATGTGCTGCCGCTGGGCCTCGCGCTGGTGTTGATGGGCTCGGCGGTGATCACCACCCTGCTGATCGACCGCCGCCTGGTCGAGTCCGCCCACGCCCCCACCGGCTGGATGACGCTGCGCGTGCCGCTGTCGATCGGGCTCGGCGGGCTGACGATCCTCTGCGGGATCATCTGCGGCCTGTCGGCCAGCTGATCGCGCGGGCGGCTCCACGCCGTTGCCCGACTTCGCCGAGCTCCGTCGCATGGGCCGGACGCTTTCCCAACCCACCCCGTCACCCCGGACTCGTTCCGGGGTCCGCCGGGCCGCGAGGGTAAGGTGTATTTCTTAGCCGTTCCCCTCGCCGCGGAAGGGAACCTCGACTTGTTCGAAACCTCTACGAAAGTCGCCCAGTGCTCCTGCGAACGCAGGAGCCCAGGAGTCCCGAGCGCCATGAAGCGTTGTTCAGCTTGGCTCTGGGCTCCTGCTTTCGCAGGAGCACTGGGCTGATTCATCTGAGATCGGGACTTTCACAAAAACCTCGACAAGTCCGGGGTAACGGGCCTCATGAGGAAACCGATCGAACCTCGCTGCCGCCGCGATATTGATAGTCCTGAACCCCGCCGAACACCGGCGACTCCCGGACGCCGCGTCAGGCCGCCTTGCGCAAGGCGAGCCGGCTCCAGATCTCGACCAGCGCGTCGGTCAGCTCGCGCATCATCTCGGGCGTGTGGCTCGGGCCGGGGGTGAAGCGCAGCCGCTCGGTGCCGCGCGGCACGGTGGGATAATTGATCGGCTGCACGTAGACGCCATATTCGGCGAGCAGGATATCGCTGATCCGCTTCGCCTTGACCGGATCGCCGACGAGGATCGGCACGATATGCGTGCTGCCGAGCATCACCGGCAGCCCCGCCTCGCTCAGCATCGTCTTGAGCAGCGTCGCCGACGCCTGCTGGCCCTCGCGCTCGACGCTCGACGCCTTGAGGTGGCGGACGCTGGCGAGCACGCCCGCGACCAGAACCGGCGACAGCGAGGTGGTGAAGATGAACCCCGGCGCATAGCTGCGGATCACGTCGATGATCGTCTGGTCGGCGGCGATATAGCCGCCCATCACGCCGAACGCCTTGCCGAGCGTGCCCTCGATGATCGTCAGCCGGTCGGCGACGCCCTCGGCTTCCGAAATGCCGCCGCCGCGTGCGCCGTACATGCCGACCGCATGGACCTCGTCGAGATAGGTCAGCGCATTGTATTTGTCGGCGAGGTCGCAGATCGCCGCGATCGGCGCGACGTCGGCCTCCATCGAATAGACGCTCTCGAACGCGATCAGCTTCGGCACCGTCGGATCCTCGGCGGCGAGCAGTTCCTCGAGATGCGCGAGATCGTTGTGGCGGAAGATGCGCTTCTCGCAGCCGGCGTTACGAATGCCCGCGATCATCGAGGCATGGTTGAGCTCGTCCGAGAAGATCACGCAGCCCGGCAGGATCTTGGCGAGCGTCGACAGCGTCGCCTCGTTCGAGACATAGCCGCTGGTGAACAGCAGCGCGCCTTCCTTGCCGTGCAGGTCGGCGAGTTCGTGCTCAAGATCGACGTGATAATGGGTGTTGCCGCCGATGTTGCGCGTGCCGCCCGAACCGGCGCCGACGTCGTGCAGCGCCTCTTCCATCGCCGCGATCACCTTCGGGTGCTGGCCCATCGCGAGATAGTCGTTCGAGCACCAGACGGTGATCGGCTTGGGCCCGTTATGGCCGGCGAAGCAGCGCGCGTTCGGGAAGGCGCCCTTGTTGCGGAGGATGTCGATGAAGACCCGATACCGGCCCTCGCTGTGCAGGCGATCGATCGCCTGGGTGAAGACGCGCGAATAATCCACGCGTACGTCGGTACCGTCGCTGCTCATGGGCACCATGTACCGATGCGGCGACGGGCTTGCCAGTGGATAAAAGCGCTCAGCGTGATCGTCAGGCTGGACATTTTGTCCCACCCTCGCCGGGCCGGCGCGGCACGACCCGTCGACCGGCACAGGGCTGGATGCTGGTAGAAGGGAAACGCCCGCCCCACGCTCCACCGTTCGCGCTGAGCCTGTCGAAGCGCCCGTGCCACAGGCGGTCGTTCCGTACATGGCACCGTCCTTCGACAGGCTCAGGGCGAACGGTGGGACGAAAAAGCCGGCGCCCAACCCGCCGGCCGGCACGACTCAAAGCCCCTCGATCGTCCCGATCCCGTATCCCGCCAGCGCCGGCGCCAGCGCCCGCTCCGCGTCGCCCAGCCGCGTGAACACCGCACGATGCACCGACCCGTCCGCCGGCCAGCCCTGCCCCTCGGTCAGGAAGGCGATCCGCCGCGCGATCCCCGGGCCGCCATCGACGAAGTGCAGCCCGGCCGGCGCCGCCGCCGCCAGTTCCGCCGCGACCAGCGGGAAATGCGTGCAGGCATTGACGATCACGTCGATCCGCGCCCCCTCTGGCTGATCGAACAGCCCGCCGAGCACCGCGCGATAGCGCGCCGGATCGGCCGTCGCCCCCGCCAGTTTCGCCTCCGCCAGCCGCACCAGCTCCGCCGAGCCGTGCCGCAGCACCGTGCAATCCCCGGCGAACCGCGCCGCCAGATCGTCGACATAGGCCTGGCGCACCGTCGCCTCGGTGCCGAGCACGCCGATCACCCGGCTGCGGCTCAGCGCCGCGGCGGGCTTGATCGCCGGCACCGTGCCGACCACCGGCACGTCGAGTGCCGCGCGCACCACCGGCAGCGCGATCGTCGAGGCGGTGTTGCAGGCGATCACCACCAGCCGCGGCCGGTACCGCTCCACCAGCCGCCCGAGCAGCGCCGGCACCCGCGCCGCAATCTCCGCCTCGCTCTTGATCCCGTACGGGAAGCCGGCGGAATCGGCGGCGTAGACGATCGGTGCGCGCGGCAGCAGCACGCGCGTCGGTGCGACCACCGACAGGCCGCCGACACCCGAATCGAAGAACAGGATCGGCGCATCATCCATCGCCGCGTCCATAAGCCGCCGCCGCGCGACGCGCCAACCTTGATCGAGATCAGGAAGCGCCCATTGGCGAAACCGCCCCGGACCCGCTATGATCCGCCGGGGAGGACGGGGCAGCTTTGGATACGCACATACTCTGGATCGCGCCGGCGTGCGCGCTGCTGCTCGGCTATGTGCTGGGATCGATCCCGTTCGGCGTCATCCTCACCCGGCTGGCGGGCGCGGGCGACCTGCGCAGCATCGGCTCGGGCAATATCGGCGCCACCAACGTCCTGCGGACCGGCCGCAAGGGGCTGGCGGCGGCGACCTTGCTGCTCGATCTCGCCAAGGGCGCGGCGGCGGTGTGGCTGGCGGAATGGCTGTTCCCCGGCGACGGCATGATCGCTGCAGCGGCGGCGTTCGTCGGCCATTGCTACCCGATCTGGCTGCGCTTCAAGGGCGGCAAGGGCGTCGCGACGCTGATGGGCATCGTCCTCGCGCTGCACTGGCCGATGGGCCTCGTCTATGCGGCCGTCTGGCTCGGCCTGCTCGCCAGCCTGCGCATCTCCTCGGTCGCCGGCATGGCCGCGGCGGTCAGCGCGCCGGTCAGCGGCGCGCTGTTCGGGCGGTTCGATCTCGTCATGCTCCTGCTCGCGCTCGCCGCAATCGTGCTCTGGAAGCATCGCGACAATATCGAGCGGCTGCTCGCCGGGACCGAGCCGCGCATCGGCGGCGCGCGCGACGGCGAGGACACGAATGCGCTCCGCGATGGCTGAGCGCGATGTCGCGCGCCTCCGTCTCCTTCGTACCACCGGGATCGGCCCGGTCACCTGGCGCCAGTTGCTCGCCCGCTTCGGCACCGCCGAGGCGGCGCTCGACATGCTGCCGACGCTCGCCCGCCGCGGCGGCGGCGCCCCGCCGCGCATCGCCGAGCGCGCCGCGGTCGAGCGCGAGATGGCGGCGACGACGCGGCTCGGCGCGCGCTATCTGTTCCTCGACGATCCCGACTATCCGCCGCTGCTCGCCCAGATCGACACCGCCCCGCCCGCGCTGATCCTGCGCGGCGACCTCGCGCTGGCAAGTCGAACGACGGTGGCGATCGTCGGCGCGCGCAACGCCTCGGCGGCGGCGTGCCGCTTCGCGCGCAGCCTCGCGCACGACCTCGCCGCGGAGGGTGCGACGATCGTCTCCGGCCTCGCCCGCGGCATCGATACCGCCGCGCACGTCGGCGCGCTGCCACGCACGATCGGCGTCATCGCCAGCGGCATTGACGTGGCCTTCCCGCCAGAAAACGCCGCATTGCAGGATCAGGTGGCAAGCGACGCGCTGCTGATCGCCGAACAGCCGCCCGGCACCCAGCCGCTCGCCCGCCATTTCCCGTCGCGCAACCGGATCATCGCCGGCCTCGCGCTCGGCACCGTGGTGGTCGAGGCGGCGCCGCGCTCGGGCTCGCTGATCACCGCGCGGCTGGCGGGCGAGATGGGCCGCGAGGTCATGGCGGTGCCCGGCAGCCCGCTCGACCCGCGTGCGCAGGGCTGCAACCAGTTGATCCGCGACGGCGCGACCTTGATCCAGACCGCCGCCGACGTCCTCGAACAGCTCCGCCCCATCGATCCCCGCGCCGTCCGCGCGCCCGCGTCGTCCTATGCCGCCCCGCCCCCGGCGGATGCGAGCGACGCCGACCGCACCCGCATCACCGCCTTGCTCGGCCCGGCGCCCGTCCCGGTCGACGAGCTGCTCCGCCAGAGCGGCCTTGCCCCGGCGATCGTCCAGACGGTGCTGCTCGAACTCGAACTCGCCGCCCGGCTGGAACGGCATGCCGGCGGCCGGGTCAGCCTCATCGCCTGACGCCGGCGGCCCCCGCCTCCCCACCCGTTGACGTTTCGCCCCACGCCCCCGACTTGACGCAAGCCCCGACCGCTCGCCACCCTCGCGCGTACACGTAAGGACGCTATTGAACCGCCATGCAGCTCGTCATCGTCGAATCGCCCGCCAAGGCGAAAACCATCGAAAAGTATCTCGGCTCGGATTTCCGCGTCCTCGCCTCCTACGGTCACGTCCGCGATCTGCCGGCGCGCGACGGCTCGGTGAACCCGGACGAGAATTTCGCGATGGAATGGGAGAATTATGCGGACAAGTCCAAGCAGCTGAAAGCGATCGCTGATCTCTCGAAGACTGCCGACCGCCTGATCCTCGCCACCGACCCCGATCGCGAGGGCGAGGCGATCAGCTGGCACGTGCAGGAGGTGCTGCGCGGCCGCAAGGCGCTGCCCAAGGACGTCCAGCGCGTCACCTTCAACGCGATCACCAAGCCGGCGATCCTCGCCGCGATGAAGGCGCCGCGCGAGCTCGATACCGACCTGATCGACGCCTATCGCGCCCGCCGCGCATTGGACTATCTCGTCGGCTTCACGCTGTCGCCGGTGCTGTGGCGCAAGCTGCCCGGCGCCAAGTCGGCGGGCCGCGTCCAGTCGGTCGCGCTGCGGCTGATCGTCGGCCGCGAGCGCGAGATCGAGGCGTTCAAGGCACAGGAATATTGGTCCGTCACCGCGCAGATGGAGCAGGACGGCACGCCCTTCGTCGCGCGCCTCGTGCAATGGGACGGCAAAAAGCTCGACCGCCTGTCGATCGGCACCGAGGGCGACGCGCTCAAGGCCAAGACCGCGGTCGAGGAGGGCCGCTTCTCGGTCCAGACCGTCGAGACCAAGCCGGCGACGCGCAACCCGCCGCCGCCCTTCACCACCTCGACGCTCCAGCAGGAGGCGGCGCGCAAGCTCGGCTTCTCCGCCGACCATACGATGCGGATCGCGCAGGGCCTCTACGAGGATGGCGCGATCACCTATATGCGCACCGACGGCGTGCAGATGGACGGCAGCGCCATCTCCGCCGCGCGCCTCGCCATCGCCAACCGCTATGACGCGAGCTACGTCCCCGATTCGCCGCGCCAATATCAGACCAAGGCGAAGAACGCGCAGGAAGCGCACGAGGCGATCCGCCCGACCGACTTCACCAAGGACCGCGCCGGCTCGGGCGACCACAACCGCCTGTACGAGCTGATCTGGAAGCGCGCGCTCGCCAGCCAGATGGCCTCGGCCCGGATGGAGCGGACCACCGTCGAGATGGCGGACGGCACCGGCCGCAACGTACTGCGCGCGACCGGCCAGGTCGTGCTCTTCCCCGGCTTCCTCGCGCTGTACGAAGAGGGGTCGGACGACACGCAGGATGAGGAGGCGCGCCGCCTGCCCCGCCTGCGCGAGGGCGACGCGCCGGCGAAAAAGGCCGTCGACGCCGAACAGCATTTCACCCAGCCGCCGCCGCGCTTCTCGGAAGCGAGCCTCGTCAAGCGGATGGAGGAACTCGGCATCGGCCGCCCGTCGACCTATGCCTCGATCATCAAGACGCTGAAGGACCGCGCCTATGTGCGCGTCGAGAAGAACCGCTTCTTCGCCGAGGAAAGCGGCCGCCTCGTCACCGCCTTCCTCGAGCGCTTCTTCGAGAAATACGTCGGCTTCGACTATACCGCGGAGCTGGAGGAGGAGCTCGACGACGTCTCGGGCGGCCGCGCGCAATGGCAGGCGGTGCTCGAAGCCTTCTGGCGCGACTTCAAGCCGCGCACCAACGAGGTGATGGATCAGCAGCCCAGCGCGATCACCGCCGAGCTCGACGTCTTCCTCGCGCCCTATCTGTTCCCCGACAAGGCGGACGGATCGGACCCGCGGCTGTGCCCCAAATGCGAGGAGGGCAAGCTGGCGCTGCGCGGCGGCAAGTTCGGCGCATTCATCGCCTGCTCCAACTATCCCGAGTGCAAATACACCCGCCGCTTCGCCCAGCCCGGCGGCGAGGAAGGCGACAGCGGCCCCGAGGGGCTCGGCAAGGACCCGGCGACGGGGCTCGAGGTCGAGCGCAAGTCGGGGCGGTTCGGCCCGTATATCCAGCTCGGCGAGGGCAAGGAGGCCAGGCGCGCCTCGATTCCCAAGGACCTGCCCGGCGAGCTCGACCTCGAATGGGCGCTCAAGCTGCTCAGCCTGCCGCGCACGATCGGCAACCACCCGGAGACGGGCGAGCCGATCACCGCGTCGATCGGCCGCTACGGGCCGTATCTGGCGCACAGCGGCAAATACGCGCGGCTGCAATCGACCGCCGACGTGTTCGAGACGGGGATGAACGCCGCGGTGGTCAAGCTCGCCGAGGCGGCGGCGGGTGGCGGCCGGCCGGCACGTGGCGCCGCGCGTGCGCCGCTCAAGGAGCTCGGCAAGCACCCGCGCACCGAGGCGGAGATCAAGCTGATGGAGGGGCGCTACGGCCCCTATGTCACCGACGGCGAGACCAACGCGACCCTGCCCAAGTCGATCACGCCCGAGGCGCTGACGCTGGAAGAGGCGGCGCAGCTGATCGACGACCGCGCGGCGGCGGCACCGGCGAAGAAGAAGAAGGCGCCCGCCAAGAAGGCCGCGGCGAAGAAGCCCGCGGCCAAGGCGGCGGGGACGAAGACGACGGCGAAGCCCGCGGCGGCCAAGAAGGCGCCGGCGAAGAAGCCCGCGGCGAAGAAAGCCGCGGCGGAGTGAAGCACGGGGGATCGGGGGACTGCCCCGATCCCGTCACGCCTAGAGCTTGACGCTGGCGTTCAACCTGACCGTCCGGGGCTCACCCACGAAAACATAGCCCGACCCGAGATAGCCCCAATGGTGGAGGTTCGCGACGTTGTCGACTTCGGCCCGAAGCGTCACGGCATGGGCGGCGGAGCCGATGTCATAACCGGCCCGCAGATTGATCAACGTCGTCGAGGGAACGCGGAAACTGTTGACCGCATTGCCCCACAATCTGGCGGTATAGGATAGTTCGGCGGTGGCGCTGAAACCGGGCAGACCGGTTGGCCGCTCGGTGACCTGCACGGTGTCCTTGAATCGCGGAACGCCCTCGACCTGTCGCCCTTGCAGATCCCGTTCCGACTTCAGATAGGTTGCCTCCTCGATCGCGACACTGTTGGCGACGAACAGATCGAGCGGTAGCCCGACGCGTCCATTGGCCTCGACGCCCTGATAGCGTTGCGTGCCGTCGGACACGTAGACGTTGGCGGCATTGGCATATTGGGCGCCCCGATCGATGCGGTACAATGCCGTCGAAAGCAACCACGTCGGTCGTTCGACCTTGGCGCCGACCTCGATCTGGTCGGACATCACCGGTGGCAGCGTCTCGCGGGCATTCGCGAAGCTATCGGGGACCGTTATCCCGCTTTCGAGCGCCTGAACGTAGCTGACGTAGACGGTGGCGCCCTGCAAGGGATGGTACAGGATCGCGGCGACGGGCGTCACCGGCGTCTTGGCATAGGTCTTGGCAACGCCCGATTTGCTGTATTGATGCTCGACGTAGCGCGTTACCCGCAGGCCGCCGATCACCGACACGTCGCCGAGGCTGATCGTGTCGCTGGCAAACGCGCCTTCCTGTATCGAATGATAGCTGCGGTAGATCGCATCGGTGAATGCGCTGGGATAGTTCACCGGCGTCACTGGTCGATACAGGTTCTGCGACCCGATGACCGTGTTCAGCCGATCGCGCGGCAGATAACGCTTGAGGTCCTGCCACGTCGCGCCGAGCGTCAGCTGATGGGCGAGCGGTCCGGTGGTGAAATATCCGTCGAGCGTGACCTGTGCCTGATTGTAGCGCGACCATGACCGGGGATTGGTGTTCAATTTCACCCCATAGTCGCCATTGCGGTTGATCAGCGGCATCCATTCCGCCTTGTAGGTCCGCCAGTCCAGGCTGTTGCTATAGTCGGCCTTGACCGTCCAATGCGGGTCGGCGGTCCAGTGCAGGCCGGTGGCGCCGTAGAAGACGTGGCTGTTGAAGAACAGATCGGGATAGGCGGCGAGATTGGTGGTGCCGCTGATCGGTCGCGGCAAGGCGTTCGCGCCATAAGCGACGGGATCGTCGATGAAGAAATCCTCCGTTCCACCCTTGATGCGGCGATCCTGATAGATCAGGTCGCCGGTCCACAGCAGCGTGTCGGTGAGATGCGCATCGAGACCGAGCGATCCCGAATAGCGCAGGACGTGCGACCCGCTGTAGGTGCCGCCCTGTTCGTGCGTCAGGTTGAGACGATAGCCGAGGCCTGCGGCGATGGGGCCGCCGGTGTCGATATGCTGCAGGAAGACCGTGTTCGACGAATATCCCAGATCCGCGGCGACGAAAGCGTCCGGCGTGGGTCGCTTCGTCTGATAGTTGACCAGTCCTCCCGGCGCGTTGAAGCCATAGAGGAAGCCGGAGGCGCCCTTCAGCAACTGCACCGCCTGAAACGATTCGAGGGGCAGCTCCACCGTCGTCATGTAAAACGGATCGCCGTTGATCCGGTAGCCGTAAAGGTCGTCGAGCGGGATGCCGCGGACCGTCTGCGAATAGCTGTTGAACGTATAGGTGTCGCCGTTGGCGACGACCGACGCATCCTGGCTGAATACCCGTGCCAGCGATCTGACCTGACGTTCCTCGATCTCGTCCGCACTCACCACGCGTGCGGAGAACGGCGTATCGAGGTCGGACCGCACGCCCAAGGCTCCCCCCGTCACCGCATCGTGATGTGCCGTCCCGGTAACGACGATGGTCTGTGACGCGGCATTGTCCTCGCTCGTCGTCGAGGCGGTGCGGGATGCCTTGGCCTCCGCATTTGCCCCCACCTTCGATTTGCGATCGGGTGTCTTTTTCTCGACCTGCTCCGCGCCGGCTGGCGAAGCCATTGCAATCGAAACAGAAAGTACAAATGCCCATTTTGCAATTATCACGACTGCATACACCAGTTGACTAGGATTTAACCCGCCTACCTATTCTGCACACGATCTATGCCATTACTTTTTATGGGCTGATCTAAACATTAGATTATATTAGCGGTAACAGGGATAAAAAGCCTTTAGCTGCCATTACTTACCCGCGTGCCGTCGCGGTTAAAGGCCGAATTGCCGTGTGCGGGAGCGTGCGAATGTGTCCGACGGGCGCGCCAGCAGGGGCCGTGTTCCTCCGCCCATGACTGCCGACACCCTGACCCCACAAAAACGTCAGCCTTCCCCACCAATTGCCCGCCCCCTCTTGCACCGCACGCCCGACCCTGCGACGGAAGCGCCAAAGCCGACCAAAGCGGCACGAAGGAGCGAGGATGCGTATCATCGATCATCTCATCGTCGGATCGGCCGGCGGTGATGCCACGCGCTACGGCGACGTGTTCGATCCCAACAGCGGCGAGATCCAGGCGCGCGTGCCGCTCGGCAGCGCGGCCGATCTCGACCGCGCCGTTGCCGCGGCGCAGGCCGCGCAGCTTGGCTGGGCCGCCACCAATCCGCAGCGCCGCGCCCGCGTCATGTTCCGCTTCAAGGAACTGGTCGAGGCGAACATGGACGCGCTCGCCCATCTGCTCTCCTCCGAACACGGCAAGGTGATCGCCGATTCGAAGGGCGACATCCAGCGCGGGCTGGAGGTGATCGAATTCTGCTGCGGCATCCCGCACATCCTGAAGGGCGAGTACACGCAGGGTGCAGGCCCCGGCATCGACGTCTATTCGATGCGCCAGCCGCTCGGCATCGGCGCGGGGATCACCCCGTTCAACTTCCCGGCGATGATCCCGATGTGGATGTTCGGCGTCGCCATCGCCACCGGCAACGCCTTCCTGCTCAAGCCGTCCGAGCGCGATCCGTCGGTGCCGGTGCGGCTCGCCGAGCTGATGCGGGAGGCGGGCGCGCCCGAGGGCATCCTGCAGGTCGTCCATGGCGACAAGGCGATGGTCGACGCGATCCTCGATCACCCCGCGATCAGCGCGGTCAGCTTCGTCGGGTCGAGCGACATCGCGCATTACGTCTACCGCCGCGGCGTCGAGGCGGGCAAGCGGGTGCAGGCGATGGGCGGCGCCAAGAACCACGGCATCGTCATGCCCGACGCCGATCTCGACCAGGTCGTCGCCGATCTATCGGGCGCGGCCTTCGGCTCGGCGGGCGAGCGCTGCATGGCGCTGCCCGTGGTGGTGCCGGTCGGCGACAAGACCGCCGATGCGCTGCGCGAGAAACTGATCCCGGCGATCGCCGCGTTGCGCGTCGGCGTGTCGACCGATGCGCAGGCGCATTACGGCCCGGTGGTCAACGCCGCGCACAAGCAGCGCGTCGAAAACTGGATCCAGACCGGCGTCGACGAGGGCGCCGAGCTGGTCGTCGACGGCCGCGGCTTCACGCTGCAGGGGCATGAGAAGGGCTTCTTCGTCGGCCCGACCTTGTTCGACCGCGTCACGCCCGCCATGTCGGCGTATAAGGAGGAGATCTTCGGCCCCGTCCTCCAGATCGTCCGCGCGCCTGATTTCGAGACCGCGGTGCGGCTGCCGAGCGAGCATCAGTACGGCAACGGCGTCGCGATCTTCACCCGCAACGGCCATGCCGCGCGCGAATTCGCGGCGCGGGTCAATGTCGGGATGGTCGGGATCAACGTGCCGATCCCGGTGCCGGTCGCCTATCACAGCTTCGGCGGCTGGAAGCGCAGCGCGTTCGGCGACACCAACCAGCACGGCATGGAAGGCGTCAAATTCTGGACCAAGGTCAAGACGGTGACGCAGCGCTGGCCCGACGGCTCGGCGCTCCCCGGCGGCAGCGAGGATGGCGGCCCGAGCCGCATCCAGGATGCCTTCGTCATCCCGACGATGGGCTGACCGGCATGCGCAGCACGATCCTCCTCGCCGCCGCGCTCGGCCTCGCCGCCTGTTCGGGCGGCGAATCGGCCAACAACGAATCGTCGGGCGGCAGCGCCGCGGTCGAGCCGACGCCAAACGACCTCACCGTCGATCCGCAGAACAGCGTCGTGCCGATCCCCGCGGTCAGCCCCTCGCCGATCGCCGCGATTCCCGGCGGCTTCCAGGGCCATTGGGGCATGGTGTCGGGCGATTGCGACCCGGCGAGCGGTGCCGACAAGGGCACGCTGACCATCGCCGGCAACCGCCTGTCCTTCTTCGAATCGCGCGGCACCGCGGCCACGATCCGCCAGACCCGCCCGGACCAGATCGCCTTCGACCTGCCGATGAGCGGCGAGGGCATGACCTGGTCCGAACCGACCACGCTCACCCTGCTCGACGACGGCAAGACGCTGGTGCGCGAGGCCAGGGGCGACGCCAATCGCGCCGGCTCGTTCCGCTACAGCCGCTGCCCGGCCTGAGGATATCATGGACAACCAGTTCGACCTGACCCCCCAATTTGATCTCACGGGCGACCAGCGCGAGATCCAGGAGCTCGCGCGCCGCTTCACCGCCGACCGGATCACGCCCCATGCGGCGGAATGGGACGAGAAGCACATCTTCCCGCGCGACACGATCAAGGCGGCGGCCGAACTCGGCTTCGCCGCGATCTACGTGTCGGAGGAGAGCGGCGGCATCGCGCTCGGCCGGCTCGAGGCGGCGCTGATCATGGAGGCGATGGCCTATGGCTGCCCGTCAACCAGCGCGTTCATCTCGATCCACAATATGGCGAGCTGGATGATCGACCGCTTCGGGTCGCAGACGGTGAAGGACAAATATCTCCCCAGCCTCGTCACGATGGACCGGCTCGGCAGCTATTGCCTCACCGAACCCGGCTCGGGCAGCGACGCCGCCGCGCTGAAGACCAAGGCGGTGCGCGACGGCGATCATTACGTCGTCACCGGCTCGAAACAGTTCATCTCCGGCGCCGGCGAGAACGAGGTCTACGTGACGATGGTCCGCACCGGCGAGGAGGGGCCCAAGGGCATTTCGGCGCTGGTGATCGAGAAGGACATGGCCGGCGTGTCGTTCGGCGCCAACGAGCGCAAGCTCGGCTGGCATTCGCAGCCGACGCGGCAGGTGACGTTCGACAACGTCCGCGTGCCGGTGGCGAATCTGGTCGGCGCCGAGGGCGAGGGCTTCCGCATCGCGATGATGGGGCTCGACGGCGGCCGCCTCAACATCGGCGCGTGCAGCCTCGGCGGCGCGCAGCGCTGCCTCGACGAGGCGATCCGCTATACCAAGGACCGCAAGCAGTTCGGCACGGCGATCGCCGACTTCCAGAACACCCAATTCACCCTCGCCGACATGGCGACCGAGCTGGAGGCGGCGCGTGCGCTGCTCTACATGGCGGCGGCGAAGGTGACCGCCAACGCCCCCGACAAGACGCGCTTCGCGGCGATGGCCAAGCGGCTCGCCACCGATACCGGCAGCAGCAGCGTCGACCGCGCGCTGCAATTGCACGGCGGCTACGGCTATCTGATGGACTATCCGATCGAGCGCTTCTGGCGCGACCTGCGCGTCCATTCGATCCTCGAAGGCACCAACCAGGTGATGCGGATGATCGTCGGCCGCGACCTGATCCGGCAATAGGAGAGAGACATGGCACGCGTCGCCTTCATCGGCCTCGGCAACATGGGCGGCGGCATGGCCGCCAACCTCGCGAAGCACGGCCATGACGTCCGCGCCTTCGACCTCAGCGCCGCGGCGCTCGACAAGGCGCAGGCGGCCGGCTGCCTGCCCGTCGCCGGCGCTGCCGAGGCGGTTGCGGGTGCCGAGGCGATCGTCACCATGCTGCCCGCCGGCGCGCATGTCGAAAGCGTCTATGCCGATGCGGTGTTCGGCCACGCCGAGCCGTCCGCGATCCTGATCGACTGTTCGACGATCGACGTCGCCACCGCGCGCCGCGTCGCCGGGACCGCGGCGGCCAAGGGCCTCGCCGCGGTCGACGCGCCGGTGTCGGGCGGGATCGGCGCCGCCAATGCCGGCACGCTCACCTTCATGGTCGGCGGTCCCGACGATGCGTTCGAACGCGCGCGCCCGTTCCTCGCCGACATGGGCAAGGCGGTGATCCACGCCGGCGCGAGCGGCGCCGGCCAGGCCGCCAAGATGGCCAACAACATGCTGCTCGGCGCGACGATGATCGCGACCTGCGAGGCGTTCCGGCTCGCCGAACGGCTGGGGCTCGATGCGCAGACCTTCTACGACATCTCGTCGGTCAGCTCGGGCCAGAGCTGGTCGATGACGAGCTATTGCCCCCTCCCCGGCGTCGGCCCGGAGACGCCCGCCGACCACGATTATCAGGGCGGATTCGCCGCCGCGCTGATGCTCAAGGACCTGCGGCTTGCGATGCAGGCGGCCGACGGCGCGGGCGCGACGACCCCGCTCGGCGCGCATGCTACCGCCTTGTACGAGGCGTTCGTCGCCGCCGGGAACGGCGGAACGGATTTCTCGGGGATCATCCGGACGCTGTGATGTGCGGAGGGCGACGGCGCCCGCCAAACACTCCGCTTTCATTGTCATCCCCGCGAAGGCGGGGATCCATACACGCCGCCGTCGCGGCTCAAGCGAAGATCCGCGCGTCTGGATCCCCGCCTCCGCGGGGATGACGGTGGAGGGGCGCGCAACCCCCGCCCTTATCGTCATCCCGGCGAAGGCCGGGACCCATGGACACGCGCGGCGGATGGCAGCACGCACCACTGGCCGCACCGTAACCATGGGTCCCGGCCTGCGCCGGGATGACGAAGGGGGCTACCCCCCAAACCTCAACCCTCGCCTCGCCCACGCCGCCCGCGGCGCACCGCGCCCACCGCGGCGGACCACAGCAACGTCTCGCCGCCCGCATAGCCCAGCCCGAGGTGCGCCGGCCGCGCCGCCAGCACGTCGCGCAGCCGCACCGCGCCCGAGCGCAGCCCCGCCCGCCCGATCCGCGCCCAGCGCCGCGCCGTCTCCCAGCGGATCAGCTTGCGGCTCTCCGCATCGGGCCGCTCCTGCGCGAGGAACGCCGCCTGCAACGTCGCGATTCCCGCGCCCAGCCGCTGCAGCGTCGCGCGGTCGGGCACCGGCACGCCGCCCATATTGTGCAGCACCAGCAGCCGCGCCATCGCCGCCGCCTCCTCGACGCCGAGCACCCCCGCATGCCGCTCGGCCAGCACCCGCATCGCCGAATCGCGCATCGTGTCGGTGAACCGTTTCGAGGCGCCGCCGGCATGCTGGCGATAGCGCAGCAGCGGCACGTCGATCCGCGCGATCCGTCCGAATGCGCCGACGCGGTGATACAGGTCGAAATCCTCGGCATAGAGGATCTCGGGCCGGGTGAACGGATCGAGCGTCCGCGCCACCTCGGCACGCACCATCACCGTCGACCAGACCAGCGGATTTTCGATCCAGCTCAGCCACGCGATCAGCTCGGGCGTGGTATGCGGCGCATAGTGCATCGCCGAGACCTTGCCGTCGCGCAATTGCTCCGCCTGCGTGCCGACCAGCACCACGTCGGGATGCGCGTCGAGATAGGCGACCTGCCGCGCCAGCCGCTCGGGCAAACAGAGGTCATCCTGGTCGAGCCCGGCGATGAACCGCCCGCGCGCCGCGGCGACGCCGCGGTTGCGGGTGCGCACCGGCCCGCCGTTGACCTCGTTCTCGATCAGCCGCACGCGCGGGTCGGGCCAGCCGCGCACCAATTCGCGGGTGCCGTCGCTCGAGCGATCGTCGACGACGATCGCCTCCCACGCCGCCAGCGTCTGCGCGGCGAGCGACTCCAGCGTCGCGCCGATGAACGCCTCGCCGTTATAGCCGGGGATGACGACCGAGACGACCGGCGTGGTCATGCCGCCTCTTGCGCCTCCCGGTCGAGCAGCTGGTCGACGATCATCTGGCCGACGTCGTTCTGCCACAGCCACAGGCCGTTGGCCTGGCCGCGGAAGCTCGCCTCGCCGCCCAGCCGGCCCCATGGCACGAAGCCCGCCGACAGGCCGATGCCATAGGCGCCCGGCACCGGCCGGTCCTGTGCGTCGAGGATGCGGCAATGGCGATCGACCATCGGCCGGCCGGCATGATGCGCCAGCGCCAGCGGCGCGCCGTCGACGCCGAGCAGCGACACCGCGCGCGGCCGGTAGCCGAGCGCGCCGATCACCAGATCCGCCTCCGCGATGATCGCCCGCGCCGCCGCATCCTCGTCGCCGGCGATGCGGTGCGAGGCGACGCGCGGATCGGGCGTGCGCCCGCCGAGCGACAGCATGCGCAGCACCAGTTCGCGCGATTCGAGCCGCAGCCCGGCGAGCCGCAGCACGAAGCCGCTGACCGGGCAGATGTCGTTGTCGTCGAAATCGTGGAAGCCGTCGGCATGCGCCGCGGCGACGTTGGGATAGAAGGGCTTGAGCGGCTGGCGATGCAGCAGCGTCACCGCCCCCGCGCCGAAGGCGAAGCCCGGCTGGCTCTTGAGCAGCAGCACCGCTGCGGCGATCGCGCTGGTCGAGGCGCCGATGATCGCGACCCGCGGCGACGGGATGCCGCGCAGCCGCTCGTGCACCTGCTCGACCCCGCCGAGCCGCAGCACCGTATCGGAGCGGATCAGCCGCTCGCCCGCCAGCGCGCCGAGCGCGACGCCGGCGACGCGCTTGGCGGAGACCTGGTCGTCGGTCTGCACCCCGCCGGTCGCGACCACGACGTTGCGCGACACCAGCGCGCGCGTGACGCCCGCACCGTCGCTGACCGTCGTCTGCCAGCGGCCATCGGAAGTGCGCTGCACGCGCTGCGCCGCATGGCCGGTCAGCACCGCGCCGCCGTGCCGCACGACGATGTCGCGCAGCCGGTCCGCGGTCGCCGACAGCAGCGGCGCGGTATCGACCAATGGCGCGCCGAGTTCGGCGACGTAGCGGCCCATCAATTGCCCGGCGGGGTGATGCTCCAGCTCGGCGAGTTCGGGATGCGGATTGTTCTTCACCGCCGACAGGAAGGTCTCGGCGGTGGTGTCCGAGCGGATCGCATAGGAGCCGAGCTCGCCGGCGCCCATCCGCGCCCTCTGCTCGACGATCGCGAACCCCGCCTCGACCAGCGGCGCCAATTTGCCCTGTTTGCTCGCCGAGGTCAGCATCGCGGTGCCGGCGGGGCCGCCGCCGATCACCACCGTCGTCAGATCCTGCATCGCCGTCCCCATCTGCCGCGTCGCGCCGGTCGCGGACACCCGCGCGACCGCGCCCGCCAGCCGCGCGGCGATCACCGGCGCGTCGGCGGGGGTCATCGCATCGGTGATCGGCAGGCTCAGCATGCGGCCGCCGATCGCGTCGGCGACCGGCGTCGGCTCGATCAGCGCGCTGTCCCGGAACAGCGGCTGTTCGCCGAGGTGCGGGCTGAAATACTGGCCGACGCCGACGCCGTCCGCAGCGAGCGCCGCGACGATCGCGTCGCGCTCTCCCGCCAGTTCGGGCGGCAGCAGCACCGGCATGAACTGCGTCGCCTGCCGCCGCCCCGATGGCCGCTGCATCGCGAAGCCGGGCAGCGCAGCGCGATAGGCGGCGTCGATCGCGGCGCGATGGTCGCACACCGCATCGATCTCGGCGAGCTTGGCGCGCGCCATCAGCGCGATCACCTCGGGCAATTTGCCGTTGATGCCGGGCAGCGTCGCGCTGCGCCCGCGTTCGAAACCGAAATTGATCATGCCGCGCAACTGGTCGATCCTGGCGACGTCGCCGCTGTGGATCAGCCCGCCCTCCGCGACCGAGAAGGTCTTGGTGGCATGCATCGAATAGACGAGGGTGAACGGCGCGCCGCTGCCGAACCCGCGCCCGTCGCCGTCGCGCGTGCCGAGCGACGCCGCCGCATCGATCACCACGCCGACGCCGTGACGGTCGGCGAGCCAGGCATAGCGGTCTAGGTCGATCGCGGTGCCGAACGTCGCATAGGGCACGATGACGCCGATCCGCGCGCCGTACCGCGCGAGCAGCGCCTCCTCCTGCCGCGGATCGGCGGTCCAGCCGTCGGCCTCGATGTCGCAGATCAGCGGCGTCAGTCCCGCCCAGAGCGCCGCCTGCGCGGTCGCCGCGAAGGTCAGCGCCGGCATCAACGCCAGCGTCCCCGGTCGCAGCTGCATCCCCGCGGCCTGCCGCAACGCGACGATCAGCCCCAGCGTGGCATTGCCGACCGCGAGGCAGGCGCCGGTGCCGCCGAACAGCCGCTCGGTCGCCTCCGCCTCGAACGCGCGCACCTCGGGCCCGTTGTTGCTGAACACGCCCGACGCCTCGATGCGGCGCAGGCCCTCGGTAAGCTCGCTCAGCCGCGGCGGCCGCGGCGCGATCAACGGAAATTCCATGAGATGCCGTCCTGACAATCGAACCGCGGAGGTACCCCACCCCCCCTAAGAACCGGTTAGCGCGCGTCATTCTCTACGCAGGACGCAGTCGCGACCGGCGATGAAATACCGTTCGGAGAAACACTTCGCAACATTCGATTGACTGCCGAAGCAACCATTGCCATGGCAACGACATGGATTATTATTCCGAGTCGAACTTCACTCCGGAAAACTCGATCGGCTATCTCCTGCGCCGGTCGGAGCAGCTCGGCGCGGCCGTGCTCGAGCCGATCTTCGTCGCCGCCGGCATCACCAAGACGCAGTGGAGCGCGCTCGCCGCCCTCCACTTCAACCGCGCGTCGACCTGCGCCGAGATCGCGCGCGACCTCTGTCACGACAAGGGTGCCACCACCCGGCTGGTCGACACGCTGGAGGAGCGCGGCTGGGTGATGCGCGACCGCGACGGCGGCGAGGATCGCCGCGTCGTCCGGCTCACCCTGACGCCTGCCGGCGAACACATCGCCGGCACCGTCCGCGATGCCGTCATCCGCGTCTGGAACCACTGGCTAAGTGATTGGGAGGAAAGGGATATTTTGGACCTGATCCGCCTCCTCCAGCGGCTCCGCGACACCGTCCAACAGACCCCCGACGAAGGCGTCTTTGCGTGAAGATAGCGAATTTATCCCCCGCCGCGCTGCTGCTGCTCAGCGCCTGCGCCATTCCGGCCAGCCCCCCCGCGGTCGCGCCCGTCGCGCCCCCGACGCTCGGCCTCACCGGCGCCGCGACCCCGGCGATCGCCGACGATTGGTGGACCGGCTTCGGCGACCCGCAGCTCGACCGGCTCGTCGCCGATGCGACCGCGGGCAATCCGACGCTCGACGCCGCGCTCGCCCGCATCGCCCAGGCGCAGGCGGTGCTCTCCAGCCGCCGCGCCGACACCGGCCCCGACGTGACGCTGGATGCCAACGAGCAGCTCCAGCGCCTGTCCGGCCGCTACATCATCCCGCCGCCCTATGGCGGCTCGGTCCGCTTCGTCGGGCAGGCGCAGGCCAATCTGACCTGGAACCTCGATTTGTTCGGGCGGCAGAAGGCGGCGATCACCGGCGCCCGCGCCTCGGCGCGCGCCGCCGCGCTCGACCTCGCCGCCGCGCGCCTCGCGATCGCCGGCTCGGTCGCGCAGACCTATATCGACCTCGCCCGCGCCGAGGCGGAGGCGACGATCGCCCGCCGCACGATCGCGACCCGCCAGGACTCGCTACGCCTCGTCAACATCCGCATCCGCAACCGCCTCGCCAGCAATCTGCAGGCGACCGCGGCGCAGACGCTGCTGGCGCAGGCGCAGACCGCGTTGGTCCGCGCCGACGGCGCCCGCGCGCTCGCGACCAATGCGCTCGCCGCGCTCGCCGGGCGTGGCCCCGATTATGCCGCAACGATCCGCCCGGCGATGCTGCGCCTCGACGCGGCGCTGCCGCTGCCCGCGCAGGTCCCCGCCGACCTGCTCGCCCGCCGCCCGGACATCGCCGCGGCGCAGGCGCGGATCGAGGCCGCCGCCGCCGGCCGCCAGGTCGCGCGCCGCGCCTTCTATCCCAACGTCAACCTCACCGCGCTCGCCGGTTTCCAGGCGATCGGGCTCGGCAATCTGGTCAGCCTCGATGCCGGCACCGCCGGCGCCGGGCCTGCGATCCATCTGCCCCTGTTTGACAACGGCCGGTTGAAGGCCGACCTCGCCGGCGCAACCGCGGCGCTCGATCTCGCCACCGCCGACTATAACGACCGCGTCATCGGCGCGGTGCGCGACGCGGCGGACGCGATCGCGCTCGTCGCCAACCTCGGCGAACAGCGCGCGCGCACCGCCGAGGTCGTCCGCGGCTTCGGCGAGACCAACCGCCTCAACGCGATCCGCGTCTCGAGCGGGCTCGATAGCAAGCTCGACCTCGTCGACAACGACGTCCGCCTGCTCGATGCCGAACTGACGCAAGCCAATCTCGTCGCCGATGCGGCCCGCCAGCGCGTCGCGCTGGTGCTGGCGCTCGGTGGCGGCTTCTCCTCCTCCCAGGAACCCCGCCGATGACCGACACGCAAGCCCCAACGCCCCAACCCGCGAGCGCCGGCGGCAAGCCGCGCACGCGTCGCCGCGGCTTCCTGATCCTCGCCGTGATCGTCGTGATCGCGCTGATCGTCTGGGCGGTGTTCCACTTCCTGCTCGCCAAGCCCGAGCAGGAGACCGACGACGCCTATGTCGCCGGCGACGTCGTCGCGATCACCGCGCGCGATCCCGGCCAGATCACCGCGATCCATGCCGACAATACGCAGACGGTGAAGGCCGGCGCGCCGCTGCTCGACCTCGATCCCGCCACCGCCGACGTCGCGCTCGCCTCTGCCGAGGCGGAACTCGCCCGCGCCGTCCGCTCGACCCGCGCCGACATCAGCAAGGTCAGCGAGAGCGGCGCCGCGGTCGTCCAGGCGCAGGCGCAGCTCTCCGCCGCCACCGCCGACTATGCGCGTCGTCAGGGCGCCGCGGCGCAGGGCGCGATCTCGGGCGAGGAACTCGCGCATGCCGCCGACGCGGTGAAGGTCGCGCGCGCCAACCTCAACCTCGCGCGCAGCCAGCAGGCGCAGTCGCGCTCGACGGTACAGGGCACCGACACCACCACCAATCCGGCGGTGCTCGCCGCCGCCGCCGCCTATCGCCGCGCCGCGATCACGCGCAGCCACATGCATATCGTCGCGCCGATCGACGGCGTCGTCGCGCAGCGCACCGTGCAGATCGGTCAACAGGTCGCCGCCGGCACGCCGCTGATGGCGGTGGTGCCGCTCGCCAAGGTGTGGGTCGACGCCAATTTCCGCGAGACGCAGCTCAAGGACCTCCGCATCGGCCAGCCGGCGACGGTGACCGCCGACATGTACGGCGACGACGTGGTCTTCCACGGCCATGTCATCGGCGTCGGCGCCGGCTCGGGCAACGCCTTCGCGCTGCTGCCGCCGCAGAACGCCAGCGGCAACTGGATCAAGATCGTCCAGCGCGTGCCGGTGCGCATCGGCCTCGACCCGCGCGAGCTGACCCGCAATCCGCTGCGCGTCGGCCTGTCGGTCAACACGACGGTGGACACCGCCAACCGCTCGGGCGCGCTGCTCGGCAAGCCCGCAGCGCAGGCCTATGCCGGCGGCGGCGGCGATGGCCGCGACCCCGCGGTCGAGGCGCGCATCCGCCAGATCATCGCCGCCAATCGTTGACGCCCGCGTCGTCCTCACCCCTCGCCGCCTGCGGCGGAGGGTGAGGACGAACCGATATCCCGGAAGATACGCTGATGGCCGCCCCCACCCAAGCCCAAGGCCCCGCCCCGCTCGTCGGCGGCCAGCGCGCGCTGATCGCCTTCGCGCTCGCGCTCGGCACGTTCATGATGGTGCTCGACAGCACGATCGCCAACGTGTCGCTGCCGACGATCGCGGGCAATCTCGGCGTCTCGTCCGACAATTCGACCTGGGTGATCACCGCCTTCGCGGTCGCCAACGGCGTCGCGGTGCCGCTGACCGGCTGGCTGATGGGCCGGTTCGGCGTGGTGCGCACCTTCTGCACCGCGGTGGCGGCGTTCACCGTCGCCTCCTTCCTGTGCGGGATCGCCTGGGACCTGCCCTCGCTGATCGTCTTCCGCATCCTGCAAGGCGCCTGTTCGGGGCCGATGATGCCGGGCAGCCAGGCGCTGCTCATCTCGATCTTCCCGCCCGACAAGCGCTCCACCGCGCTCGGCGTGTGGTCGATGACGACGCTGGTCGGGCCGGTGATGGGGCCGATCCTCGGCGGCTATATCAGCGACAATTACCATTGGAGCTGGATCTTCCTGATCAACATCCCCTTCGGCATCTTCACGACGCTGATCTGCTGGAACGGATTGAAGAGCCGCGAGACGCCGACGCGCAAGCTGCCGATCGACACCGTCGGGCTGCTGCTGCTCGTCGTCTGGGTCGGCTCGCTGCAGATCATGCTCGATCTCGGCAAGAACGCCGACTGGTTCAACGACCCGGCGATCTGCGTGCTCGCCGTCGTGGCGGCGGTCGGCTTCGTCGCGTGGATCATCTGGGAATTGACCGACGCCAATCCGGCGGTCGACCTGTCGCTGTTCGCCAACCGCAATTTCGCGATCGGCACGCTCGCCTTCTGCCTCGGCTATGCGGTGTTCTTCGCCAACACGCTGATCCTGCCGCTCTGGCTGCAGACGCAGCTCGGCTATACCGCGACCTGGGCGGGGCTGATCGCGGCGCCGAGCGGGGTGGTGGCGGTGCTCATCTCGCCGCTTGCCGCGCGCCTGTCGGGCAAGGTCGATGCGCGCATCCTCGCGACGATCTCCTTCCTCGCCTTCGCCGTCTCCTATTGGATGCGCTCCAACCTCGTCACCGGCGCGACGGTGTTCGACTTCATGGCGCCGCTGCTGGTGCAGGGGATCGCGATGAGCATCTTCTTCCTCGCGATGGTGACGATCCTGCTCGACGGCATCGCGCCGCCGCGCATCCCCTCGGCGACCGGCATCTCGAACTTCGCGCGGATCGTCGCCGGCTCGTTCGCCGCGTCGATCATCACCACCGCCTGGGACCGGCGCGAGGCGATCCACCAGAGCCGCCTCGCCGAGGCGATCGGGCAGGGCATGCCCTACCAGATGGCGAGCGAGGGCATCCAGAAGCTCGGCGCCACCTCGACGCAGGCGGCGGCGGCGATCACGCGGCAGATGGTGGGGCAGGCGTATCTGCTCGCCTCGACCGACCTGTTCCGCGTCTCGGCGTGGCTGTGCGCGGCGATGGTGGTGATCGTCTGGTTCACGCGGCGTCCCAAGGGCGGCCACGGGCCGGTCGCGGCGGACTGATCGGCCGGGCCGCGGTTGACCGCCCCGGCCGCCTTGCCTACCTCTCGGGCCATGACCGCCCCCACCATCCTCCTGGTCGAGGACGATCCCGCCCTCCGCACCCTGACCACCAGAGCCTTGCAGGAAAACGGTTATCTCGTCCGTCCCGCCTCCGCCGCGCCCGAAATGTGGCTCGCGCTGGAAGCCGGGCCGGTCGATCTGATCCTGCTCGACATCATGCTCCCCGGCACCAGCGGCATCGACCTGTGCCGCGCGCTGCGCCAGAAGAGCGAGGTCCCGATCATCTTCATCAGCGCCAAGGGCAGCGAGACCGACCGCGTCGTTGGGCTCGAGCTCGGCGCCGACGATTATATCGCCAAGCCGTTCGGCAGCCGCGAGCTGATCGCGCGTATCCGCGCGGTGCTGCGCCGCGGCCAGCTCGAACGCCGCCCTGGCGAGCGCGAGGAGGGCGTGCTGACCTTCGACGGCTGGCAGGTGACGCTGCCGCGGCGCGAGCTGACCTCGCCGACCGGCGCGGTGGTCGACCTGACCGGCGCGGAATTCGACCTGCTCGTCAGCCTCGCCGAACATGCCGGCCGCGTTATCGCGCGCGAGCGGCTGATCGAGCTGTCGCGCACCCGGCTCGGCGACAGTTCGGACCGCAGCATCGACGTGCTGATCAGCCGGCTGCGCCGCAAATTGTCGAGCGCCGGCAAGGACGCGCCGATCATCACCGTGCGCGGCGTCGGCTATATGCTCAACACCGAGGTGACGCGCCGGTGACGGCTGGCGCCGCCATCTCCCATCTCTCCCCGTTCGCCCTGAGCCTGTCGAAGGGCTGGTCGCCCCAAACCCGGTCATCGCCTGCGGATCCCCGTGCTTTGACAGGCTCAGCACGAACGGGGAAGAGGGACAGGGCGCCTCGCCCATGAGGCGCTTCGTCCGCCCCTCGATCGGCCTGATCGGCCAGATCGTCGCGATCCTGCTGCTGACGATGGTGATCGAATTCGGCGTCAGCACGATCCTCTACGAACGTGCCAGCCAGTTCGCGGTCCGCGACGACGAGGCACGCCGCCTGGCGGAACATCTCGTCATCGCACGCCGCCTCGTCGCCGAGCAGCCGCCCGAACGCCGCGATGCGATGGCGGAGGATCTCACTACCGAACGCTACGCGCTTCATTGGCAGCGCAACCTGCCGCCGCCGCCGCCGATCGCGCCGGCGCTCGACGGCATGCGCCATCAGGTGATCGAATGGGAACCGTCGCTCGCCGCCAGCGACCTGCGGCTGAAGCTCACCTCGCCGGGGCGCAGCTCGGTGGTCACCGGCGGGTTGCGGCTGCCCGACAATAGCTGGCTCTATTTCCGCACGCTCGAACCGCTGCACAATCTCGAACTCGCTACCGAACGCATCCTGCTCGCGCTGATCCCGGCGCTGGCGCTGATGGTGATCGGCGGGCTGCTGATCCGCCGCGCGCTCCGCCCGATGCGCCAGCTTGCGATCGCCGCCGACACGCTCGGCGACGCCGAACACGATCCGATCCCCGAGGCGGGGCCGGGCGAGGTGCGCCGCGTCGTGGCCGCGTTCAACCGGATGGCGGCGCGCATCCAGCGTCTGATCGTCGACCGCACACAGGCGCTCGCCGCGGTCGGCCACGATCTGCGCACGCCGCTGCACCGGCTGAAACTGCGCGCCGACGCGGTGGAGGACGAGACGACCCGCGCGGCGATCCAGCGCGATATCGGCGAGATGGAGGCGATGGTGAATTCGCTGCTCGCCTTCCTTGGAGGCGGCAGCGATCCCGAGGCCCCGGTGCTGACCGACGTCGCGGTGCTCTGCGCGACGCTGATCGACGATGTCGAGGACCGCGGCCTGCCCGGCGTCTACGACGGACCGTCGCATTGCGAGGTCACCGTCCGTCCGGTCGCGCTGAAACGCGCGCTGGGCAATCTGATCGAGAATGCGCTCCATTATGCCGGCAACGTCGTACTGCGGCTGGAAAGCGAACCCGCCGGCGTGACGATGATCGTCGAGGACGACGGCACCGGCATTCCGGAAGACCAGCTGCGCCGCGTGCTCGAACCCTTCGTCCGGCTCGATACGTCGCGACCGCGCGACACGGTCGGTTTCGGTCTCGGCCTGCCGATCGTCGGCCGCATCGTCGAGGCGGAGGGCGGCGTGCTGACGCTCGCGAACCGCCCCGAAGGCGGCCTGCGCGCGGCGATCTTCCTGCCGCGGTAAGCGCATTTACTTCGTCTGCGAAAGTGTTCCCCGGCAACATTTTAAAACACGCGCGCCGCGCCCCGGCAAATTCGTTTCAGTACTGTTTCCGATGGTCCGGCTTCCGCCGCGACCGGGAGGATACCCCGTGAACGAGCTGCTCGGACGCGTCGTGAGTTTCGGCAAGACGGTCTTCCACGGCCAGCATGCGCTCTATTCGACGCTGGCGCAGGGGCAGAGCCCCAAGGCGCTGATGATCTCCTGTGCCGATTCACGGATCGTGCCGGAACATCTCATGCAGGCACAGCCGGGCGACCTGTTCGTCTGCCGCAACGCCGGCAACATCGTTCCGCCGTTCGCGCTGCAGACTGGCGGCGTCTCCGCCACGGTCGAATATGCGGTCGCGGTGCTCGGCGTCCACGACATCATCGTCTGTGGCCATTCCGATTGCGGCGCGATGAAGGGCCTCGCCGGCGATCCCGCCGCGCTCGCCGCGATCCCCACCGTCGCCAACTGGCTGAAACATGGCGCCGCCGCGCGCCAGATCGTCGACCAGACTTATCCCGACCTCACCGATGCCGAGCGCATCCGCGCGCTCAGCCTCGAAAATGTCGTCGCGCAGCTCGCGCATTTGCGCACCCACCCCTCGGTCGCCGCGGGCATCGCACAGGGCAAGATCGCGCTGCACGGCTGGTTCATCGACATCCACGACGGCACCGTGCTGGCGCTCGACGGCATCACCGGCCGCTTCCGACCGCTCGACGAAGGCGGCGATTTCCCCGTCGCCCAGCCCGCCGCGCCGCGCCAGGCCTCCGACGTCGAATTCCTGGCGGCCGCGGAATGAGCAACCTCCGCGCCCTGCTGCCGAGCGGCCCGGTCATCACGCGTGACCTCACCGCCTCGATCGTCGTCTTCCTCGTCGCGATGCCGTTGTGCATGGGAATCGCGGTCGCCTCCGGCGTGCCGGCGGAAAAGGGCCTCATCACCGGCATCATCGGCGGCATCGTCGTCGGCGCACTCGCCGGATCGCCGTTGCAGGTCAGCGGCCCCGCCGCCGGCCTCGCCGTCGTCGTGTTCGAGCTGGTCCGCGATCAGGGCCTGTCCGCGCTCGGCCCGATCCTCGTCCTCGCCGGGCTGATCCAGGTCGTCGCCGGCATCGCCCGCCTCGGCGGCTGGTTCCGCGCCATCTCGCCCGCGGTCGTCCACGGCATGCTCGCCGGGATCGGCGTGCTGATCGTCGTCGGCCAGTTCCACGTCCTGTTCGACGCCAAGCCGCTGCCGAGCGGCCTCCAGAACCTCGCTGCCGCACCCGGCCGCCTGTTCGGCCTGTCGCCGAGCAACATCGAAGCGACTGAGATCGCCTTCGCCGTCGGCATGCTGACCATCGCGGCGATGCTGTGCTGGGAGAAGTTCCGCCCCGCCTCGCTGCGCCTCGTCCCCGGCGCACTGGTCGGCGTGCTCACCGGCACGTTCGTCGCGCTCGCCTTCGACCTCGACGTCGCCCGGGTCAACGTCCCCGAATCGATCGCCGGCGCGGTCAGCTTCCCGGGCGTCGGCATGGTCGCCAAATGGGCCGATCCGTCGATCCTCGCCGCCGCGCTCGCCATCGCCTTCATCGCCAGCGCCGAGACGTTGCTGTCCGCCGCCGCGGTCGACCGCATGCACGATGGCGTACGCACCAACTACAACAAGGAACTGCGCGCGCAGGGCATCGGCAACCTGCTCTGCGGCCTCGCCGGCGCGCTGCCGATGACCGGCGTCATCGTCCGCTCCTCGGCGAACGTCCAGGCCGGCGCGACCACGCGCATGTCGACGATCTTCCACGGCATCTGGATCCTCGGCTTCGTCGCGCTGCTGCCCTGGGTGCTGCGCGAGATCCCGATGGCGGCGCTCGGCGCGATCCTCGTCATCACCGGCTGGCGGCTGGTCAGCCTCGCCCATGCCCGCCACCTCCTCTCGCATTACGGCCCGCTGCCGGCGCTCATCTGGCTGGCGACGCTGGTCACCGTCGTGGTCGAGGATCTGCTGACCGGCGTGCTGGTCGGCATCGGCCTCTCGATGCTCGAGCTGGTGCCGCATCTCAAGCGGCTCGGCCTCAAGGTGTCGGAAGGGCCGCAGGGCGGCGCGCATGCGATCAACCTGTCGGGCGCGGCGACCTTCGTGTCGCTGCCGAAACTGTCGGACACGCTGGAGCGTGCGCCTGCCGGCATGCCGGTGCGGCTCGACGTCACCGGACTGTCGACCGTCGATCATACCTGCGCCGAGCTGATCAAGGACTGGTTCCAGCGGCGCCGCGCCGCGGGTGACGTCGTCGAGCTGCTCGGCGCGCGTGGCAAGACTGCCGCACTCGCCCACTGAACCCCGCCCAGCAATGTTTCGTTACAAAAAAGAAGCTTTTTGGCCATAATGCTGCGGTAGCGAATGGGCGTCAGGGAAAGACTGGTGCCCGTCCGCCACCGCGGAGCGAGCGCGCCGGCGGCCCGGACGCAGGAGGGACCCATCCATTCGAAAGGGGTCCCATGAAATATACTCTGCTCGCGGCCGCGACTTTCGCCGCCGTTACCGCCCTCCCCGCCGCCGCGCAGGAGACTGCACCGCCCAAGCCGGTCACCGTCACCGGCAGCGTCGCGCTCGTCTCCGACTATCGGCTGCGCGGCGTCTCGCAAACCGACAAGGAAATGGCGGTTCAGGGCGGCATCACCGTCGCGCATGAAAGCGGCCTCTACGGCGGCGTCTGGGCGTCGAATCTCGCCGGCTGGGGCACGTTCGGCGGCTCGAACATGGAGCTCGACCTGATCGGCGGCTACAAGCATGCGGTCGGCGGCGGTGCGATCGACGTCGGCCTGACCTGGTACATGTATCCGGGCGGCGCGTCGAAGACCGACTTCGCCGAACCCTATGCGAAATTGTCGGGCACGATCGGCCCGGTCAACCTGCTCGCCGGCGTGGCCTATGCACCCAAGCAGCAGGCGCTCGGCAAATGGTACAACAGCGGCGCCTCGGCGCAGACCGGCATCTACGACAATCCCGGCAAGAAGAACGACAACCTCTATCTGTGGGGCGACTTCGCCAGCGCGATCCCGACCACGCCGCTGACCGCCAAGGCGCATATCGGCTATTCGAAGGGCAATTCGGGCCTCGGCCCCAACGGCACCTCCGCGGCGCCGACCGGCGAATATTGGGACTGGCTGCTCGGCGCCGATTACGCGATCAAGGGCACGCCGCTGACGCTCGGCGTCGCCTATGTCGATACCGACATCACCAAGCGGCAGGCGGCCTATCTCCAGCCGAACTTCTCCTCGACCAAGAACGGCAGCAGCATCGCGGCGAGCCAGGTCGTGTTCGCGGTGACCGCGGCGTTCTGACGAACCGCGAAATCCTCCCCCGCCAGGGGGAGGGGGACCGCCACGCGCCAGCGTGGTGGTGGAGGGAGAGGATATGGCGCACTATAAAGTTGCTCCACCCTGTCCTCCCCTTCCGTCACGCCCTGCGGGCGTGCCACCTCCCCCTGGCGGGGGAGGAATTTGGCGATGGAACCACTCCCCCATCCCCGCGCTAACGCCATCATGCACGATGCGCTGATCTTCACGCCCGATCATGTCGATCTCACCCGCTCGCCGCTGCGCCGCGGGATCGCCGAGCCGACCTATGTGCTCGGCGCGTTCAACCCGGGCTTCACGCGGCTGCCCAACGGCAATCTGCTGCTGATGGTGCGCATCGCCGAGGCGCTGTCGGAGCCGGTCCGCGACGGCCACGTCCATGCGATCCGCTGGACCCCCGCGGGCTATGTGCTCGACGCCTGGCCACTGGAACAGGTCGACATGACCGATCCGCGCCAGTTCGAGCTCAAGGGCAGCCGCCATCGCATCCTCGCGCTCACGTCGCTGTCGTGGCTCCTCCCCGTCGAGCTCGACCCCGCGGGCGAGCGGATCGTCGCCGTCCATTACGACGCGGCGATCGAACCCGCCGCCGGCTACCAATGCTACGGGGTCGAGGACGCGCGCATCACCTGCATCGGTGATATCTGGTACATGACCACCTGTTCGGTCGGCGCCGAGCGGCATTGCACGACGCTCCACACCTCGCGCGACGGGCTGCACTATCGGCTGGAGGGGATCGTCCTCGACCACCAGAACAAGGACATGATCCTGTTCGAAGGGCGGGTTGGCGACAAGTTCATGGCACTGACCCGCCCGCTCGGCGAGGTCTATTTCGCCTATCCGCCCGACAGCCCCTGGGTCGGCGGCCCGTCGATCAATTTCGCGCAGAGTCCCGATACGCTGCACTGGCAGCCGCTCGACGCCCCCGGCTTGCGCGCGCGCAAGGGCTCGCGATCGGCGATGAAGATCGGCGGCGGCACCCAGCCGGTGCTGACCCGCGACGGCTGGCTGATGATCTACCACGGCGTCGAGGCGCGCGAGAGCGTCGGCATCTACCGCAGCTTCTGGGCGCTGCTCGATCGCGACGATCCCGCGCGCATCCTGCGCGTCGAGGACGAGACGCCGCTGCTCGAGGCGGACCCGGCGCTCACCGCGCCGATCGCGCACCAGATGTACCTGCCGACCCCGGTGGTGTTCTCGACCGGCCTGGTCGATACCGGCGACGATTATCTGATCGCCAGCGGCGAGGCCGATCTCGCCTGCCGCATGACCCGGCTGCCGAAGGGAATGTTCGCATGACGTGGTGGCGGACGGGGACGATCTACCAGATCTACCCGCGCTCGTTCCAGGACAGCGACGGCGACGGCGTTGGCGATCTCAAGGGGATTGAGGCGCGGCTCGACCATCTCGTCGCGCTCGGCGTCGATGCGATCTGGATCTCGCCGATCTTCCCCTCGCCGATGCGCGACTTCGGCTATGACGTCGCCGATTATTGCGGGATCGACCCGCGCTTCGGCACGCTCGTCGATTTCGACAGCCTGCTCGCCGCCGCGCATGCGCGCGGGCTGAAGCTCCTGCTCGACTTCGTCCCCAACCACAGTTCGACCGACCATCCCTGGTTCCAGGAAAGCCGGTCGTCGCGCGACAATCCCAAGCGCGACTGGTATATCTGGCGCGATCCCGCCCCCGACGGCGGCCCGCCCAACAATTGGATCAGCGATTTCGGCGGCTCGGCGTGGGAATATGACGCCGCCACCGGCCAATATTACTACCACGCCTTCCTCAAGGAACAGGCCGACCTCAACTGGCGCAACCCCGATCTGCGGCGTGCGATGATGGATGCGCTGCGCTTCTGGTTCGACCTCGGCGTCGACGGCTTCCGCATCGACGTGCTCTGGCACATGGTCAAACACGCCGACTTCCCCGACAATCCCGCCAACCCCGACTATCGCGCCGCGATGGGCGAGATGCACGCGGTGCTCCAGCTCCATTCGACCGACCAGCCCGAGGTCCATGCCATCGCCGCCGAGATGCGCAGCATCGCGGACTCCTATCCCGGCGACCGCGTGCTGATCGGCGAGATCTATCTGCCGGTCGAGCGGCTGATGCACTATTACGGGCTCGACGCACCCGAAGTGCATCTGCCCTTCAATTTCCAGCTCATCGACGCGCGCTGGGATGCGCGTCATCTCGCCGGGCTGATCGCCGAATATGAAGCGGCGTTGCCGGCGGGGGGCTGGCCGAACTGGGTGCTCGGCAACCACGATCGCCCGCGCATCGCCAGCCGCGTCGGGGCCGCGCAGGCGCGCGTCGCGGCGGTGCTGCTGCTGACGCTGCGCGGTACGCCGACGCTCTATTACGGCGACGAGCTCGGCCTCGCCGACGTCGCCATCCCCGCGGCCCGCGTGCAGGACCCGCGCGAGCTGCGCGAACCCGGCCTCGGTCTCGGCCGCGATCCGGTGCGCACGCCGATGCCGTGGAACGCCAGCGCTTATGCCGGCTTCTCGACCGCCGAGCCGTGGCTGCCGCTCAACCCGGACTGGCCGACGCGTAACGTCGCGGCGCAGAGCGGCGATGCGCAATCTATGCTGGCGCTGCACCGCGACCTGCTCAACCTGCGCCGCAAGCATGAGGCGCTCGCGATCGGCGACTTCGCGCTGATCGAGGCGGCCGGCGACGTGCTCGCCTACGAACGCCGCCACGGCGACGAGCGGATCGTCGTCGCGCTCAACCTCGGCGCGACGCCGCAGCCGGTGACACTGCCGGCCGGCGACGTTCTGCTCGGCACCCTGCCGGGGCGCGGCGAGCCCGGCCTGCTGCGCCCCGACGAAGCTATCATCCTGCGCGTAACCCGCTAAGCCGGCGTCATGAAGATCGCGATGCTCGCCCCCATTTCGTGGCGCACCCCGCCGCGCCATTACGGCCCGTGGGAGTTGGTCACCAGCCTGCTCACCGAAGCGCTCGTCGCGCGCGGCGTCGACGTCACGCTGTTCGCGACGCAGGACAGCCTCACCGCCGGAACCCTTAGCGCAGTGGTGCCGGCGCCCTATTCGGAAGACCCGCGCATCGACGCCAAGGTGTGGGAATTCCGCCATCTCGCGCATCTGTTCGACCGCGCCGGCGAGTTCGACCTGATCCACAACCAGGCGGACTTTCCCGCCCACGCCTTCTCGCATCTGGTGGCGACGCCGATGGTCACGACGATCCACGGCTTTTCGTCGGACCGTATCCTGCCGATGTACCAGCCCTATCAGGACCGCGTGCATTATGTCGCGATCAGCGACGCCGACCGCTCGCCGCAGCTCCGCTATGCCGCGACGATCCACCACGGCATCGTCCTCGACGATTTCCCCTTCGACGCAGGGGGCAGCGACGACCTGCTGTTCTTCGGCCGCATGCACCCCGACAAGGGCGCCGCCGAGGCCATTGCGGTCGCGCAGGCGACGGGCCGCGACCTCGCCATGTACGGCATCGTGCAGGATCAGGGCTATTACGAGCGGTCGGTGGTCCCGCATCTCGGCGCGCATATTCGCCACCCCGGCGCGGTCGGCGGCGACGACCGCACCGCGGCGCTCGGCAAGGCGGCGGCGCTGCTCCACCTCATCAATTTCGACGAGCCCTTCGGCCTGTCGGTGATCGAGGCGATGGCCTGCGGCACGCCGGTGATCGCGATCAACCGCGGCTCGATGCCCGAGCTGATCGACGACGGCGTCACCGGTTTTCTGGTCGACAGCGTCGACGCGGCGATCGCCGCGGTCGCGCGCCTGCCCGAGATCGACCGCGCCGCCTGCCGCACCGCGGTGGCGGCGCGCTTCACCGTCGAGCGGATGGCCGACGCCTATATCGCGCTCTACCGCGACATTCTGGGTGGCTGAACGACCCGGCGATTGCTTGTCGCCGTCCCGCGTGGCGCAGCCCATCGCCACGAACATCCCGTCACCCCGGACCCGTTCCGGGGTGACGGTGTGGGGGAGGAAGGGTTTCCGTGGAAGCGCCCGCCCCTGCGCAATCGCCCCGGTTGAACCGCCCGCCCCGATCGCGCGTATAGGCGGGTCATGATCGCCCGCCTGCGCCGCTTCCTGTCCGAGGAAGACTGGACCTTTGCGCCGCACGAGGTTCCCGTCCTCCCCGGCTCGCCGGGTACGGTCGAGCATCGCACGCGCCATCGCATCGCCTATGGCGTCATCTCGGTACTGCTCGGCCTGACCGGCGGCTTCGGCAACGCGCTGATCTCGGCCAACACCTATACGTTGCAAGGCGCGCTGGGGCTCGATCCCGCCGAAATCGCCTGGCTGCCGACGGTCTATGTGATGACCAACGTCAGCATCAACCTGCTGCTCATCAAGTTCCGCGCGCAATTCGGCCTCAGGCCGTTCGCGATGATCTTCCTCAGCGTCTATGCGGCACTGACCTTCGCGCATTTGTTCGTGCGCGGCTTCGACACCGCGATCCTCGTCCGCGCCGCGAGCGGCATGGCCGGCGCCGCGGTGTCCAGCCTGTGCCTTTATTACATGATGCAGGCGCTGCCGACCAAATGGCGGCTGAAGGCGGTGGTGGTCGGCATCGGCATCCCGCAATGCGCGACGCCGCTGGCGCGCCTGTTCTCGCCCGACCTGCTCGCCATGTCGCAATGGCGCACGCTCTATCTGTTCGAGCTCGGCCTCGCCTTGCTCAGCCTCGCCGCGGTCGCCTGGCTGCGGCTGCCGCCGACCACGCGGTCGAAGGCGTTCGAGCGGCTCGATTTCGTTACCTTCGTGCTGTTCGCGGGCGCGATGGCGCTGTTCGCCGCGGTGCTCGGCCAGGGCCGCTACGTCTGGTGGACCAACGCGCCGTGGCTGGGCTGGGCGCTGATCGCGGCGATCTCGATGCTCGCCGCCGCGCTCGCGATCGAGCATCACCGCGTCAATCCGCTGCTCAACACGCGCTGGCTGGGCAGCGCCGATATCGTCCGCTTCACGATCGTCACGATCATGGCGCGCATCGTCCTGTCCGAACAGACCTATGCCTCGGTCGGGCTGCTCACCGTGCTCGGTCAGAACAACGACCAGCTCGTGCCCTTCTTCACGATCATCTTCCTCGCCTCGGTCGCCGGAGTGGTGCTGAGCGCGGTGACGCTGGACGTCAGCCGACCGGCGCATCCGATCATGCTGGCGATCGGCCTCGTCGCGATTGCCGCCTTCGCCGACAGTCACGCGACCAACCTGACTCGCGCGCCGCAGATGTACGCCAGCCAGGCGCTGATCGCCTTCGCCGCGACCTATTTCCTGGGGCCGGCGCTCCTGTTCGGCATGACCCGCGCGCTGCAACAGGGATCGGGCCATATCATCAGCTTTATCGCGCTGTTCGGGATGATCAATTCGATCGGCGGGCTCGCCGGCACCGCCTTGCTCGGCAGCTATCAGCAGATCCGCGAGAAGGCGAACAGCGCCGCGCTGGTGCAGGCGATCGACCCGACCGACCCGATTGTCGCACAGCGGCTGCAGGCGGGCGGCGCGGCGGTGTCGCGCGTCGTCGGCGATCCCGCGCTGCGCAGCGCCGAGGGCGGGGCGATCCTGTCGCAGACGACGACGCGCGAGGCCAACGTGCTGGCGTTCGACGATGTCTTCCGGCTGATCGCGGTGCTCGCCGCGCTCACCTTCTGTTATCTCCTGTTCCTCATGATCCGCCGGACGCGCCGCGAACGCCGTGCCGCGCTCAGCCAGAGTTCCGCATGACCGATAGCCGCAGCCCCGTCGATCCCATCCCCGCGACCGAAGAGGCGCAGGCCGAGGTTGCGCCGCCGTCCGCCGTCCCTGTCGGCTCGGGCTGGCGGCCGCAGCCGCCGAGCCGCACCGCGCTGATCGTCATCCTCGTGCTGATGGTCGGCGGCGTGCTCGCGGTGCTCGCGGCATGGCGGCTGCCGCCCTTCGCCAATGCCGATCAGTCGACCGACAATGCCTATGTCCGCGGCCGCACCACGGTGATCGCGCCGCAGGTGTCGGGCTATGTCACGCAGGTGTTCGTCCGCGACTTCATGGACGTGCAGCCCGGTCAGGCGCTGGTCCAGATCGACGACCGCATCTATCGCCAGCGCGTCGATCAGGCGCAGGCGCAGGTCGACGCGCAGGCGGCAACGCTCGCCAACGCCCGCCAGACCGAGCGCAGCCGCACCGCCAGCCTCGCCGCGCAGACCGCCGCGGTCGCCAATGCCGAGGCGCAGTTGATGCGCGCGCAGGCCGACATGAACCGCGTCAACGACCTCGTCACCGATGGCTCGGTATCACTGCGCGAACGCGACCAGACGCTCGCTGCACTGCGTCAGGCGCAGGCGGCGGTGCAGCAGGCCCGCGCCGCACGCGAGATCGCGCGTCAGGACATCCGTACCGTCCAAGTCGGCCGCGGCGGCCAGCAGGCGGGCGTCTCCGGCGCCGAGGCGGCGCTGCGCCTCGCCCAGATCGACCTCGCCAACACCGTCATCCGCGCGCCCGAACGCGGCCGGCTGAGCGAGGTCGGCGTCCGCGTCGGCCAGTATGTCACCGCCGGGTCGCAATTGATGTTCCTCGTGCCGCCCGAAACCTGGGTGATCGCCAATTTCAAGGAGGCGCAGACCGCGCGGATGACCGTCGGCCAGCCGGCGAGCTTTACCGTCGACGGCCTCGCCAATGCGCGGCTGACCGGCCATATCGAGCGCATCTCGCCCGCGGCGGGATCGGAGTTCGCGGTGCTCAAGGCGGACAATGCGACCGGCAATTTCACCAAGGTGCCGCAGCGCATCGCGGTGCGCATCCGCATCGATCCCGGCCAGCAGCTCGCGGCACGGCTGCGCCCCGGCATGTCGGTACAGGCGCGCGTCGACACCTCCAGCGGCCCGGTGGTGAAGTGATGGGCTTCCGAAAATTCCTCCCTCGCGTCAGCGGGGGAGGGGGACCGCGGCCGCAGGCCGTGGTGGAAGGGGCGTCTCCGCATACGACGCAGTTCGCCGTAACCTCCCCCTCCGTCACGGCTTCGCCGTGCCACCTCCCCCTGGCGGGGGAGGATTTTGATCGAGCATCCGCTTTAAGCGCAGCATCTCTGCGCCTCTGCGCCTCTGCGCGAATCAATATCCGGCCTCTCTCCGAAAGCGCCGATGATGATCGCGCGAAGACGCGAAGACGCGAAGATGTTGCGCTGCTGGAACCCGCAGCACATTCGATCATCCGTATCGATAAAAGGACCACGACCGCCGCAAGCGCACCCCCTTCGCGCCTTCGCGCCTTCGCGTGCACCACCTTGCTCAGCCTCACGCTGGCCGCCTGCATCGGCCCTCGCCCGCAAACCCCCGCCGCCAGCGCCGTCGTCCCGCCGCCCGCATGGCGCACCGCGCTCGGCAATGGCGAGCCGATCCGCGCCGACTGGTGGAGCGCGTTCGGCGATCCCGTGCTCACCCGGCTCGTCGGTCAGGCGCTTGCGGACAACGTCGACCTCGCCGCCGCCGCGTCGCGGATCGACGAGGCGCGCGCCGCCGCGCGGCTCGCCCGCGCGCAGCAGACACCGACGCTCGGCGGCAACCTGCCGAGCACCACCGGCCAGACGGTCAGCCCGTTCGGCACCCCCAGCGACGCGATCGGCGCACAGCCCGCGGTCACCGCCAGCTACGATCTCGACCTGTTCGGCCGCCTCCGGCAGGCGAGCCGCGCCGCGCAGGCGCAGCTTCTCGCCAGTGAGGGCGCGCGCGACACCGTCCGCCTCGCCATCGCCAGCGGCGTCGCGAGCAATTACGTCACGCTGCGCGCGCTCGACCTGCGCCTCGCGGTCGCGCAACAGACGCTCGCCGCGCGCACCGAGGCGCTGCGCATCGCCCGCCGCCGCGCCGAGGCGGGCTATACCTCCAACCTCGAACTGCGGCAGGCCGAGGCCGAATATCGCGCGACACAACAGCTCGTCCCCGCCGCGCAGCTCGCGATCAACCGGCAGGAGAATGCGCTCAGCCTGCTGCTCGGCACCAATCCCGGTCCGATCCCGCGCGGCCTGCCGCTCGACCGGCTGCTCGCCCCCGCGATCCCCGACGGCCTGCCCGCCGATCTGCTGCGCCGCCGCCCCGACCTGTTCCAGGCTGAGCAGACGCTGGTCGCCGCCGACCGCACGCTCGACAGCGCGCGCGCGGCGATGCTGCCCAATCTTGCGCTCACCGGCTCGGCGGGGGTGGTATTGTCGACCGCGCTCGCCAATCCGATCGGCGTCTTCTCGGTCGGCGCCAGCATCCTCTCGCCGATCTTCGACGGCGGCCGGCTGCGGGCGCAAAGCGACGTCGCCACCGCGCGCCGCGATCAGGCCGCCTTCGCCTATCGGCGTACCGCGCTGGTCGCCTTCCAGGAGGTCGACAATGCGCTCGCCGGGGTGCAGCGGTCGGGAGAACAGGCGGTGGCGCTCGGATTGCAGGTCGATGCGCTCGCCGCGGCGCTGCGCAACGCCAGCAACCGCTATCGTGCCGGCTATACCTCGTACATCGAACAGCTCGACGCGCAGCGCGGCCTGCTTACCGCCGAGCTGGCGCTGGTGCAGGCGCGCGCCGACCGGATCACCGCTTATGTCGCGCTGTATCAGGCGATGGGCGGCGGCTGGTCGCGCGACGATGTGGCCGCGACGCAACGCTGACATGCTCCTGCATCGCAATATGTCATGGTGTCGGATCGCTCCCGGTCGCAACGCGTTCTCGCAACCCATGTTACTTTTACGAGCCCTTCGCCGCCGATGGCCGACGACGATTTGAAGACCGCCGGCCAGATCAGCGTCGGCAGTTGGGATTGGGACGTGGTCGCCGACCGCGTCACCGCCGACCCTGAGTTCGCGCGCCTCTACGGTGTCGATCCCGACGAGGCGCAGGCCGGCGCGCGACTGGAACGGTTCTTCACCGCGATGCACCCCGACGATCGGCCGCGGGTGCAGGCGGAGATCGCCGCGGCACTCGCCAGCGGTGATCCGTTCGAGAGCGACTACCGCCTGCAACAGCCCGACGGCCGCGCGCGCTGGGTCGCCGCACGCGGCCGCGTCACCTATGATGACGACGGGCGGCCGCTGCGCTTTCCCGGCATCAGCTTCGACATCGACGCGCGCAAGTCCGCCGAGCTGCGTCTCAAGGCGCTGGTCAAGCTCAACGACCGGCTGCGCGATCCCGGCGACCCCGCCGACCTCGCTTATGCCGCCGCCGAGATCCTCGGCCGCCTGTTCGACGTCAGCCGCTGCGGCTATGGCACGATCGACCGGGCCGCAGAGACGATCGTCACCGAACGCGCGTGGTGCGCAGGCGGCATCGCGCCGCTGCCCGGCATCCTGCATTTCCGCGATTATGGCTCGTATATCGAGGACCTCAAGCGCGGCGAGACGGTGGCGATCGACGACGTCTACGAAGATCCGCGCACCGCCGCCACCGCCGAGGGGCTGAAGAGCCTCGCCGCACTGTCGTTCATCAACATGCCGGTGACCGAACAGGGCGGCTTCGTCGCGCTGCTCTACCTCAACAACGCACAGCCGCGCCGCTGGCTGCCCGAGGAGGTCGCCTTCGTCCGCGACGTCGCCGAACGGACGCGCGACGCGGTCGAGCGCCGCCGCGTCGAGCACGAACTCGCCGCGCTCACCGCCTCGCTCGAACAGCAGGTCGAGGCGCGTACCCGCGAGCTGATGACCGCCGAGGCGCATCTGCGCCAAGCGCAGAAAATGGAGGCGGTCGGCCAGCTCACTGGCGGGTTGGCGCACGATTTCAACAATATGCTTACCGGCATCTCGGGCGCGATCGAGATGATGCAGGTCCGCATCCGTCAGGGCCGCGTCGACGAGATCGATCGCTACGCCAATGCCGCGCAGGGCGCGGCGCGGCGGGCGGCGGCGCTGACCCACCGGCTGCTCGCCTTTTCGCGGCGTCAGACGCTCGATCCCAAGCCGACCGACGTCAATCGGTTGATCGACGGGCTGCGCGACCTGATCCAGCGCACCGTCGGCCCGGGCGTGACGATCGAAGTGGTCGGTGCCGGCGGATTGTGGCCGGCGATGGTCGATCCCAACCAGCTCGAAAATGCGTTGCTCAATCTGTGCATTAACGCGCGCGACGCGATGCCCGACGGCGGCCGCATCACGATCGAGACCGCCAACCGCTGGCTCGACGAGCGCGCCGCCAAAGAGCGCGATCTGGAACCCGGCCAATATCTCTCCTTGTGCGTCACCGACACCGGCACCGGCATGACGCCCGAGGTCCAGTCGCGCGCCTTCGACCCCTTCTACACCACCAAGCCGATGGGCGAAGGCACCGGCCTCGGCCTGTCGATGATCTACGGATTCGCGCGCCAGTCCGGCGGGCAGGTGCGCATCTATTCGGAGCTCGACCAGGGCACGACGATGTGCATCTATCTGCCGCGCCACTATGGCGATGCCGAGCAGGATGGCGATCCCGCCCCCGCGACGATCCCGGTCCCCGGCGAAGGCCGCCACACCGTTCTGGTCGTCGACGACGAACCGACGATCCGCATGCTGATCGTCGAGATCCTCGAGGAAATGGGCCATAACGTGCTGGAGGCGGGCGACGGCGCCGCCGCGCTGCGGCTGCTGGGTACCGGTGCGCCTGTCGACCTGCTCGTCACCGACGTCGGTCTGCCCGGGCAGATGAACGGCCGTCAGGTCGCCGACGCCGCGCTGGTCCAGTTGCCGGCGCTGAAGGTGCTGTTCATCACCGGCTATGCCGAGAATGCGGTGATCGGCAACGGCCCGCTCGCCCCGAACATGGCACTGGTCACCAAGCCCTTCACGATGGACGCCATCGCCGACCGCATCCGCGCGATGCTGGAGGGTTAAGCCGCCGCGGGGCGGATCACCCCGCCAGCGCCAATATCCGCTCCGCCTCGGCGAGGTGGAGGCGTTCGACCATTGCGCCGTCGAGCCGGATCGCGCCACGGCCCGCTGCGTCGGGCGCGGCGAAGGCGGTGACGACGGCCCGCGCCCAGGCCAGTTGCTCGGCGCTGGGGCCGAAGGCGGCGTTGGCGGCGTCGATCTGGGCGGGGTGGATCAGCGTCTTGCCGTCGAAGCCTAGCATCGCGCCCTGCGCGCATTCGACGGCGAGCCGGTCGGGGTCGCCGATCGCGTTGCAGACGCCGTCGAGCGCGACCAGCCCCGCCGCGCGCGCCGCGATCACCAGCTGCGTCAGCGCCGGCAGCAGCGGCGTGCGGTCGGCGTCGGGGCGACAGCGCATCTCCTTGGCGAGATCGTTGGTGCCGGCGATCAGCAGCGCGGTGCCCGTCGTCGCTGCTGCCGCCGCGATCTCGGGCAGGCGCAGGATCGCGCCGCACGTCTCGATCATCGCCCAGATCGGCGGCCCGTCGGCGCCGAGCGCGGCCCGCACCGCGACCAGGTCGGCGGCGCTCGCCACCTTGGGCACGACCACCGCCGCAACGCCGCGCACCGCGGCGGCATCGTCCTGCCCCCAAGGCGTGTCGAACGCGTTGATCCGCACGGCGCACGGCCGCGCCCCGAACCCTGCCGCCGCGGCGACCGCGGCCGCCCGCGCGTCCGCCTTCGCCTCGGGCGCCACCGCATCCTCGAGGTCGAGGATCACCGCGTCGCAGGCGAGCCCCTGCGCCTTGGCGATCGCTCGGGGATTGGAGGCCGGCATGAACAGCACGCTGCGATGGCGGGTGGCGGGATGGTGGTCGCTCATGGCACCCACCCTAACCCGGCGATCAGGCGCTCACCAGCCGCGCGAGATCGATCAGCGCGCGCGGCATCGCCGCTCCGGTGGGCGTGGCGACGTAGCGCGACACCCAGACGGGGCCGAACTTGGCCTTGAACGCGCGCAGCCCGGCGAAGCCGTAGAGCCGCTCGCCATTGGCGAACAATGCATGGCCGAGCCGCGCCCATACCGGCGCCAGCCGTCCGCTCGGCATGCCCGACAGCGGCGCCATGCCGAGGTTGAAGCGGTCATATCCCTCGCTCCGCGCCCATTCGATCAGCCGCACCAGCATCATCTCCATCGTGCCATAAGGCGCGTCGGGATGGTGGCGCATCAGGTCGACCGACGCTTCGTCGCCGTCGCCCGAGACCCAGATGTTGGCGAAGGCGACGATCCGCCCCTCGACCCGCACCAGCGCGATCGGAAAGCGCGTCAGATAGGCGGCATCGAACGCCCCGAGGCTGAACCGTTTCTCGCGCCCCGCCTTGGCGGCGAGCCAAGCCGCGGAGACTTCGCCCAACTCGGCCATCAGCCCCGGCACCGCGCTCGCCGGTTCGACTGAGAACACCCCGCCCGCCGCCTCGGTCCGCCGCACCGCGTGGCGCAACGGCTTGCCGCGCGGACCGGCGGTGGTGAAGTCGGCGAGCACGACATGCGCCTCCTCGCCATATTTGATCGCCTGCAACCCCAGTTCGACGAACAGCGGCAGCATCCGCTCGCTCGCCTGATAGAAGCACAATCGCCCGGCGCGCGCGTCGCAGGCGCGGCGGATGCTCCAGACCAGTTCGCTCCACGCCGCCGCCGGGCCGACCGGGTCGCCCATCACCACCCAGCTGCGCCCCTGCACGCGGTACATCAGGAAGGCGTCGCCGGCGGCGGAGACGATGAAGCTCTTGTCGCCGGTGAAGGCGAGCGCGGCGTCGGTGCGCGGGCAATGCGCCAGCGCCGCCGCCAGCACCGGCTCGGGCGGCAGGGCGTCGGGCATCGTCCGCGTCCGGCTGGCGGTGAGCAATTGCCACGCCGATACCGCGGTGAGCAGCACGCCCGCGGCGAAACTGGCGCGCAGGAAGCGCGGCGCATTGGCGTCGAGCGCGAACCGCCACCACAATTCGTCGCTGTACGGCGTGCGCTTGTAGGCGAAGAAGCCCGCCCAGATGCTGAGCCCCAGCGCCGCGGCGGCGGCGACCAGCCAAGGCCAGCGCGGCCGGTCGGTGAGGATGCCGCCCTCGCGATAGAAGCTCGCCTTGCAATATTGCAGCACCCCGGCGACGACCAGCTGGAGCGATGCCTCCTCGTAATCGAGGCCCTTGAGCAGCGAGAAGATCGCGCCACCGACGAGCAGGATGCGCGCCGCCGCCCAGCCCGAGCGCAGCCGCGCGGTGAGCGCCGGCGCGACGAGCAGCATCGCGGTGCCGATCAGGCTGCCCGCCATGTGCGACCCCTCGATGAACGGCAGCGGCACCAGATCGGTCAACTCGGTCAGCCGCCCCTTCACCCCCGGCAGCGCGCCCGAGACGAGCAGCACGAAGCCGGCGACGAAGACCAGCACGGTGACCGCGCTCGGCGCCAGCAACTGCCCGGCGCGATCGACATAGGAGAGGCCGCGACGGATCGGATGGCGCAGCCGCCAACCCTCGCTTGCGGCGATGCCGATCGCGGCGACGAGCAGCGGCAGCAGATAATAGATCAGCCGGTAGAGCAGCAGCGCGGCAAACAGCGTCGGGCGGTCGCCGGGTACCGTCGCCAGCACCACCGTCTCGAACACCCCCAGGCCGCCGGGGACGTGGAGCAGCAGCGCGACGACCACAGCGACGGCATAAGCGACGACGAAGCCGGGAAAGGCGCCGGGCGCGGTGCCCGGCACCAGCACGAAGAGCGCGGCCGAGGCCATGGTGAGATCGGCGAGCGAGAGGCCGGCGAGCGCGCCCATCTGGCGCAGACTGGGCAGCGCGATGCCGAACCGCGCCGGGCCGAGCGTCGTCGCGCCGCGCAGCCGCAGCACCGGCAGCACCGCGAGCAAGGCGAGCAACAGGACGCCCAGTCCCTGCGCAGCGACCGGCGACAGCGTCACCGGACCGAGGACGATGCCGTCGCCGATGATCAGCCCGATCCCCGCCGCCCCGGCGACGCCCGCCCAGAAGGCGATCGCGCAGATGCCGGCGACCTGCGCGATCTCGCCGAACGCGAGTCCGGCGGCGCCATAGAGGCGTAGCCGCGCCGAGCCGCCGGTGATCAGCGACAGGCCGAGATTGTGGCTGAGCGTATAGGAGGTGAACGATCCCGCCGCGGCGACCCGCCACGGCAGCGGGCGGCCGATCGCGCGCAGCGCCACCCAGTCGAGACCGGTGAGCAGCAGATAGCTGGCGGTGGTGAGCGCGAGGCTGGCGGCGATCCGCACGTCGGGGATCGCCGCCAGCGCCTTGCGCACGTCGCTGAGATGCACCTCGCGCAGTACCAGCCGCAAGGCGGCGAAGCCGATGCCCGCGACGAGCAGCACCGCGGCGACCGTCAGGCTGCGGCGGTGATGCTGCGCGAGCGCCATCACCGCATCCAGACGGCCGGTCGTCACGCCACCCGATGCCAGGTCTGCGACTTGCACAGGAAGGTGCCGACGACGCAGCCGGTGATGGTCAGCGTCGCGGGCGAGCTCTGGTGGATGCGCGAGGAGAAGGTGCGGCCCATGTCGGGCACGAACACCTTGCCCTCCCAGGCGCCCGATTTGTTGCGGCGATAGCCGCGCAGCAATTGCGTGCCGACGAGGTCGGGCAGGCCGGCGCCGCGCGCCTCGGCGCGTGCCTGCGGGCTGGCCCAGACGATCTGGCCGCACAGCGCGCCGTCGGCGCAACGCCCGGTCTGCACCGCCAGCGTGCCGCGTGGATTGGCCCAGCGGCCGATCACCGCCGGCGCCCCCGGACGCAAATTGGCCTGCGCCGCCGACGCCCCCGCCGCGACCGCCAGCATCCCCGCCACGACCGTCGTGATTCGTGCCATCGTCATGATCGTATCCCCCACCATCATACGATCATAGACGGCACGCACGCCCCGGAACCGCAGCACCATCGCGAATCAACGCGCGAATGCGTCGGGCGCGGCGTGGCGGATCGCCGCGAGGATGTGCGCGAACAGGCCGGCGCGGTCGTCGTTGAGGAAATGGCCGCCGGGCATCGCCACCACCGTCGCCTGCCCAGCCCGCCCCGCCCGGCGCCCTGCCAAAAGGTCCGGGCAGGCGCTGTCGACCTCCGCCGCGCCGTAGATGCAGGTAAGGTGCGTCCAGCCGAGCCGGGCGAGCGTCGTGCGGCTCTCGCTGTCGGGGGTGCCGCGATAGACGAGGCCGGACGGGTCGGCGCGGAAGAACACGGTCTCGCCGGGCACCACAAGCACCACGCCGGCGACGTGGCTGCGCAGCGCCACCGGCAGATCGGCGAGCCCGGTCTGCAAGACGTCGGCGCCATACGATTGGCCGATCAGCATCAGTCGCGCCGCGCCGGTCCGCGCCAGCGCGGCGCGTACGCCGTCGGCGACGATCCGGTCGACCTCCGCCCGCGTCCGGCGCAGGCCGAACAGGGCCGGCGAACTCAGGGCGACGACCGGGAACCCCTGCCCGGCCAAAGCGCGTACGGTATGCGGATTGGGGCCGTAGCGCAGCCCCATGTCGCCCGACACGTAGAGCACGCCGATCGGCCGCGCGATCCCCTGCGGGCCGAACAGATGCGCGGCATCGCGGTCGAAGAAGCCGGCGCTGGCGGCGATCCCGGCGAGGAGCGCGAGCACGCCGCCGGCGATACCGGCGATCCAGGCGAGCCGCCACCGCAGCGATCGGAAGCGTTGCGATGCCATCCCGCCGTCCTGCACGCCTCCCGCTGTCCCGGCGATGGCGCGGTCATGAACTTTTCGTCACCTGATGCGGCAAGAGACTGATAGGCTGATGAAAGATCTGGATATCGAGGGTGCTGCCATGTCGCCGATCCTGCTGCCTATGTTGCTCGCCGCGCAGGCGGCCATCGCCCCGCCGGCGACGCTCGGCGCGACCGACCAGCGCGTCGACCGGCCGATCGCAGCCCCCGCGCGCGCACCCGACGTCGCCGACGAATTCGACGGTCCGCGCATCGATCTGACCCTGTGGCGGTTCGACATGGCCCAGAACAAGACGGGCTGGTTTAACCACGAGAAGCAATATTACGACCCCGCCAACGCCCGCATCCGCGACGGCGCGCTGGTGATCGAGGCGCGCGCCGAGCGGGCGACCGCACCCGACAGCGGCGGCCAGGCCTATACCTCGGCCAAGCTCGTCAGCCGCCGCGCCTTCGGCTATGGATTCTACGAAATCCGCGCACGCCTGCCCTGCGGCCGGGGGACGTGGCCGGCGATCTGGCTGCTGCCGTCGTCGGGGCGGTGGCCGGCGGCGGGCGAGATCGACGTGATGGAGATGGTCGGCTGGGACCCGAACGTCGTCCATGCGACGGTGCACAGCGCGGCCTACAATCACGTCAAGGGCACGCAGCGCGGCGCGCAGGTGACCGTGCCGACCGCCTGCACCGCTTATCATCGCTACCAGCTCGACTGGCGGCGCGATGCGATCCTGATCGGCGTCGACGGCCGCGCCTATATGCGCGTCGCCAACGATCGCCCCGGCGGTGCGGCGGCATGGCCGTTCACCCGGCCGTATCAGCTGATCCTCAACCTCGCGATCGGCGGCGACTGGGGCGGCGTGAAGGGCGTGGACGATGCCGCGCTGCCGCAGCGGATGGCGGTGGACTATGTGCGTTTCTGGGCGCGGTGATAGCGGCTAGAACGACGGTGATGGAGGCAGTTACCCGATGAAACAGACATGGATCGCGGCGGCATCGTGGTGCGCGCCGCTGCTGCTCGCCGGCTGCGGCAGCGCCGATGGCCGGACCGAACGGGCCGCGGGTGATGGCGTCGCCGCGACGACCGCCCCTGCGTCGCGACCGGCCGCCGCCGCGCCGGTCGCCGCGACGACGCCGCGCCGTACCCGCCCGCTGTCCTGCGCCGCCGAGATCGGCGCCGCCGCGGCCGCCCGCCGCGTCGCGATCTGCCGCAACGTCTCGCCGGCGACGCATCCGCCGTGCAACGCCGTCAACAGCTGCGCGCTGATCGACGACGAGATCGCGCGCAGTTGCGCGCTGTTCGATGGCAAGGGCGCGCCGATGCCGGGCTGTACGCCGCCGCCCAAGAGCGCCGCCGCCGCGGCGGCGGTGGTGCAGCGTTATTACGCCGCGCTCAACGCCGGCGACTATGGCACCGCCTGGCAGCAATGGGGCGACGACGGCCGCCCCGGCCAGACCTACGCCGCTTTCGCGAGCGGCTTCGCGCATACCCGCACGACGCGGGTGACGATCGGCACGCTGCCGCCGGGCGACGCCGGGGCGGGATCGCTCTACCAGCCGGTACCGGTCACCATCGACGCGACGCTCGACGATGGCCGTCACCAGCGCTTCCGCGGCCGCTATGTCGTGCGCCGCGTCAACGACGTCGACGGCGCCAGCCCCGGCCAGTTGCGCTGGCACATCGATTCGGCGCAGCTCAAGCCGGGCTGAGCCGCGCCGGGCGTCATCACGCTGTCATCATCGCCGCGCAACGCGGGACGATAGCGCGGCGATGCGGGACCTTATCCATGGTTGAGACGAGCAAGACCGCGCCGGTGCTAAGCCGGCGCGCGCTGATCGGCGGCTCCGCCGCGCTGCTGACGGTGGCGGCGCGCGGGGCGGAGCGGCTGCCCGCCGGAGTGTTCGCGCTCGGCGTCGCCTCGGGCGATCCCTTGCCTGATTCGGTGATCCTGTGGACGCGGCTGGCGCCGCAGCCGCTCGACGCGGCGGGCGGCATGCCGCCGCTCGCGGTGCCGGTGCGCTGGCAGGTCGCGACCGACGAAGGCTTCACGCGGATCGTGCGCACGGGGGAGGCGCGCGCCGAGCCGCGCTGGGGGCATAGCGTCCACGTCGACGTGCGCGGGCTGCGCCCGGCCAGCCGCTATTTCTACCGCTTCCTCGCCGGCGGCGAGACGAGCCCGGTCGGGCGGACGCGCACCGCACCGGCGGCGGGGGCGCCGGTCGAGCGGCTCCGGCTCGCCTACGGATCGTGCCAGAAATACGAATCGGGCTTCTACGCCGCCTATCGCCATCTGGTCGCCGACGACCCGGATTTCGTGCTGTTCCTCGGCGACTACATCTACGAAGGCGCACCGACCACCAAGGATGCGGTGCGCCTGCACCAGAATCCGGAGCCCAGGGACCTCGCCGGCTATCGCGTCCGCTACGCGACCTACAAAAGCGATCCGCTGCTGCAGGCGGCGCATCACGCCGCGCCGTGGGTGCTGACCTGGGACGATCACGAGGTCGCCAACGATTATGCGGATGCGCTCGACCAGAACAACACCGACCCCGCCGCCTTCCTGCTGCGCCGCGCCGCCGCCTATCAGGCGTGGTACGAGCATCAGCCGGTCCGCGCCGCGCCGCCGCTGGGACCGGCGATGCGCATCTACCACACGCTCGACTGGGGCCGGCTGGCGCAATTCCAGATCGTCGACGATCGCCAGTATCGCGGCGCCCGCGCCTGCCAGCCGCCGGGGCTGGTCGCGGCGCACGCCCGCTATCGCACGCTGATCGAGCCCTGCCCCGATCTCTATGCCACCGACCGCACGATGCTCGGCGACGCGCAGGAAGCCTGGCTGATGCAGGCGCTAGGCGACAGCCGCGCGCAATGGAATCTGCTCGCGCAGCAGACGCTGATGCACCAGCAGGGCCGCATCGACGCCGACCATCCCGAGCGCGGCGTGCAATATTCGGCGGACAATTGGTCGGGCTATCCCGCCGCGCGCGATCGCATCTACCGCCGCTGGGTCGAGGCGCGCACGTCGAACCCGGTGGCGCTCGGCGGCGACATCCACGCCTTCGCTGCCGCCGACGTCCACGATCCCGCGCAGCCCGATGCGGCGCCGATCGCGGCGGAGTTCGTCGGCGGATCGATCACCTCGCTGTTCCACGACGCCAGCTTCAAGCAGCAGGCGGCGGCGAACGGCCTCGTCTTCGCCGAGAACGAGGTGCGCGGCTATGGCCTCGTCGACCTGTCCGCGAAGGAGGGGCGCGTCACCTTCCGCGGGCTGGACGACGCGCGCGATCCGCAATCGGGCATCCGCGACCTCGTCCGCTTCGCGCTCGAACCCGGCCGCCCCGGCATCCGCGACCAGCGCAGTTGATGTCCGGATTGTAACAGCGACGTAACGGATCGTGGCTAGCCCAGCCGGATAAGATCACGGGGGTTCAGCAATGACGATCGAACGCAAGGCGACGCTTCGTCGCCGGATGACGCTTGCCTGGCTGGCGAGCTCGGCGCTGTTGGCCGCCGTGCCGGCGCTCGCGCAGACCGCGACGGCCGACAATCCCGGCACCCCCGACGCCGCCGCGGTGGAGGAGGGCGAGGATCGCGAGATCACCGTCGTCGCACGCAAGACCAGCGAGAATGCGCAGCGCGTGCCGATCCCGATCACCGTCATCGGCGCCGCGACGCTGACGCGGCAGAACCTCACAAATTTCACCAACTTCCAGTTCAAGCTGCCCGCCTTCTCGGTCTATCTGACCAATCCGAAGCAGCTCAACCTCGGCATCCGCGGCATCGGCAACAACGGCTTCAACACCGATGGCATCGACGGGTCGGTCGGCGTGTTCGTCGACGGCGTCTACACCGGCCGCCAGGGCATGGTGTCGAACGATTTCAACGACCTCGCCGACGTCGAGGTGCTGCGCGGGCCGCAGGGAACGCTGTTCGGCAAGAACACCACCGCCGGCGCGGTGCTGATCAACACGCTGAAACCCAGCTTCACGTCCGGCGGCACCGCCGAGGCGAGCACCGGCAATTTCGGCTTCACCGAGGTAAAGGGCAGCGTCACCGGCCCGTTGATCGCCGACAAGCTCGCGATCCGCCTGTCGAGCTTCTACAGCAACCGCGACGGCACCTATAAGAACCTCTTCAACAACCAATATCAGAATGCGCGCCAGGGCATCGGGGTGCGCGGCCAATTGCTCGCGACGCCGACCGACGATCTCGCCATCCGGCTGATCGGCACGCACGCGCGCCAGTTCTTCCCGACGATCTCGCCGGTGATCCTGTCGGTCTACAATCCGGCGGCGTTGCAGGCGCGGATGGCGGCGGCGGGCTATCCGCTGCTGACCAGCAACGCGCGCGACCGCTACGTCAATATCGACGGCCGGCTCGATGCGCGCACCAGCCTCGACAGCGCGAGCGGCCAGATCGACTGGTCGCCCGCCGATCTCGGCACCTTCACGTCGATCACCGGCTGGCAGCGGTGGAGCTGCTTCACCAACAACGACAATGATTACACGCAGCTCGACGCGATCAGCGACTATGGCTCCTGCAACGTCGAGAAGCAGGTGTCGCAGGAGCTGCGCTGGGCGACGCCGCGCGACCGGCCGATCGAGGCGACCTTCGGCGGCTTCCTCAGCCGCCAGCGGCTGCAGGTCGATTCGCGGGTCCGCTTCGGCCGGCAGTACAATATCTGGGCGGCCAATCCCTCGGCCAGTGCCTTCCCCACGGTCGGCGGGCGCAACTGGGCACAGGGCGCCTATGCCGCGCGCGTCGCCGGCTTCGGCATCCGCAGCCAGGCGATCTTCCACACCGATACCGACGCGCTGTTCGGCAACGTCACCTGGCATCCCGAGGCATCGCGCCGGCTGGCGATCGATGCCGGCCTGCGCCAGACGTGGGAGCGACGCAGCCAGTTGTACGACGGTGTCGTCGCGTCCAATCCCGGCGCGCTCAACGCCGCGCAGATCGCCGTCCTGTCCGCCGCGGGTGCCAATGCGCAGCTCGGCCATGTCGACACCAGCCTGAAGGACAGCGCGCTATCGGGCGAGATCGGCGCCAATTACCGCGTGACGCCCGACGTGTTCGTCTACGGCAAATATGCGCGCGGCAACAAATCGGCCGGCTTCAACCTGTTGCCATTCAACGCTGGTCCCGACCTGCCGCCCGGCACCGGCCAGACGGTGAAGGGCGAGACCGCCGACAATTTCGAGGCGGGGATCAAATCGACCTTCCTCGACCACCGCATCCTGTTCAACCTCACCGCTTTCCACACCAAGGTGCGCAACTATCAGGCGAACCAGTCGGTCGGCGTCGGCAATACCGCGCTCAAATTCCTCGCCAACGTCGGCTCGCTGACCTCGCGCGGCATCGAGCTCGAGAATGAGACGTGGCTGGTGCCGGGCCTGCATACCAAGGGGTTCATCGCCTATGACAAGGCGACCTATTCCTCCTTCCCCAATTCGGTCTGTCCGGGGCAGGTGACCGACCGGGTGACCTGCGACCTGACCGGGCGGCAGGTGGCATGGGCGCCGGCATGGACCAGCGATCTCACCGTCGACTATACGCAGCGGCTCGACGCCACGACCAAGGCCTATGGGCTGATCGACGTCAACTGGCGCTCGAAGCAGAATACCACGATCACGCTCGATCCCTCGGCGGAAATTCCCGCCTATGCGCTGGCCAGCGCGCGCGTCGGCGTGCTGCTCGACAACGAGCGGCTCGAGATGCAGCTCTGGGTCGAGAATCTGTTCGACAAGGCCTATTTCATCAACCTGCTCGGCTACACCAAGTCGACCGGCATCATTCAGGGCTATCCCGGCAATCCGCGCACCTATGGCGGCACGGTGCGCGTGCGCTTCTGAAGGGGCGCACCGGGCGACCGCATAAGGTCGCGGCAGGGAGGCTCGCACGGCTTCCCCATCAGACCCGGCACCCCTTATTCGTTGGAGACCTCTGCGAAAGTCGCCCAGTGCTCCTGCGAAAGCAGGAGCCCAGGAGTACCGAACGCCATACGGCGTTGTCTTGCTTGGCTCTGGGCTCCTGCGTTCGCAGGAGCATTGCGTTGATTTGAGCGATGGGACTTTCGCAGAGGTTTCGACTCACTCCGGGGTGCACCGGGCTGCGAAGGTACGGCGTCCTCGCACGCTGCACCCCCCGCCGCGTCAGTCGTTGCCCGTCGCGGTCGCCGGGCGCACTTTGTCCGGGGTCGTTCCCTCGCCGGTGAAGGGCGCGAGGCGGAAGGCGACGCGGGTCGGCGCCACCGGTACGCGATAGTGCGGCAACGGCTTGCCGAACTCGCTCCATTGCGTGTCGCCCCCGACCCCCCATTGCGCCGCGTCGACCAGCAAGGTCACCTGCCCGTGCGGCACGACGTCGGTCGACTTCCACGTGCCGGGTTCATGCCGGTCGAGATCGGCATAAGGAAAGGCGAGCGCGTTCATCATCAGCGGCGTCGCGCCCTGCACGCGCAGCCCGCGCCCCGCCCCAGACAATTCCATCCAGCGCACGTCGACCTTGTTGCCGGTTTCCTGCGGGCGGATGTAATCGTGGTTCTGCGCGGCGATCGCGCCGCGCCACAGGCCGATCGGCGCCGAGGTCTTGCGGTCGACATAGCTTTCATGCGGCCCGCGGCCATACCATTCGACCGTCGTGATATCGGTCGGTAGCGCGAAGGCGAGACCGACGCGGAACGGCGAGGGCAATTTGGTCTTCACAGGGGTCAGCGCGCCCTGCACCTCGACCGTACCGTCACCCGCCATCGTATAGATGGTGGTGAAGGTCGCATCACCATCGCCGAGCGCATAGTCGACGGTGACGCTCGCGCCCGCGTCGGTCTTCGCCTGACGCACCGCGGTGACGCGGCGCGTGTCGCTCATCGTCTTCCAGACCTTAAGCTGCTCGGCGGTGCCGATGCCGAGATCGTTGTCGGTGACCGCCCGCCAGAAATGCGGCGCGCCGCCCGCGGCAAGCTCGCGCCCGTCCGCGGCGTAGCGGCGCACCAGACCGGTCGCGCGATCGATCTCGAGGCTCGCCCCGGCCGCCGCCAGCGCGATCGCGCCGCCCGACTGGCGCACGTCGACCTTGCCCGCAGCCGGCGGCGTGCCGAACGACGCGGCGCCGCCGAGCGCGAATTGCTCGAAGCCGAGCGTCGTGCCGCCCGCCACCGCGGGGATCGCATTGGCCTTGGCGCGGACCCGCACCGTCACGAAATATTCGGCATCCGGCTTGCGCGTCCAGCTCGCCACCGGCAGCGTCAGCGAACCGGCGGCACGCGGCCCGACGCTTTGCGGCGGCAGCGCCCCCTGCGCGACGACGACGCCGTTCTCGGCCAGCTCCCAGTCGAAATCGAAGCCAGACAGGTCGCGGAAGTCGTGGCGGTTGCGCACGGTGACGCGCCCGCTCGCCGGGTCGAAGCCGTCGAACTGCACCGGTGCATAGACCTTGCGCAGCTCGAACAATTGCGGGTTCGGCGTGCGGTCCGATTGCAACAGGCCGTCGCCGAACTCGATATCGCCACCCGGATTAGGGCCGTATTCGCCGCCGTCGCCCCAATAGCGCCGCCCGTCCTTGGTGTAGCGGTACATCGACTGGTCGACCCAGTCCCAGGCGAAGCCACCCTGCAACTTGTCGGGATGGGCGTAGATCGTGTCCCAATATTCTTTCAGGTTGCCGCCCGAATTGCCCATCATATGCGCATATTCGCACTGGATCATCGGCTGTTTGAAATTCCAGTTGGCGGCGTAATCGGCCATCCGCACCGCCGGGTCGTACATCGGCGCATAGATGTCGGCGAAATCGTTGGGGCGGTGATCGTGAATGCCACCGAACGTCCCCCAGCCGAGATAGGAGATCAGCCGGCCCGGATCGCGCGCCCGCGCCGCCTCGGCGGCGGCACGGAAATTTGGGCCGATCCCCGCCTCGTTGCCGAGCGACCAGAAGATCACGGACGGGTGGTTCTTGTCGCGCTCGACCATATTGGCGACGCGGCTGACATGCGCGTCCTTCCACGCCGGATCGAAGCCGATCTGATATTTCGACCGCTCGTCGGGAACGCGATTGGCGTAATCCATATAGGCGTGGCTCTCGATATTCGCCTCGTCCATGACGTACAGGCCGTAGCGGTCGGCGAGATCGTAGAGATACGGGTCGTTGGGATAATGCGAGGTGCGGATCGCATTGACGTTGTTCCGCTTCATCAGCTGGATATCGCGCTCCATCGAGGCGCGGCTGACGACGTGGAAGGTCTCGGGATCGTGTTCGTGGCGGTTGACGCCGCGGATCGTGATCGGCTTGCCGTTGACGGTGACCTGCCCGTTGCGGATCGCGACGGTGCGGAAGCCGATCGCGCGGGCGGTCGATTGCAGCACCGTGCCGCGTGCGTCGACCAGTTCCGTGACGAGCATGTAGAGATCGGGCGTTTCGGCGGTCCACGGCTTCACCGCCGGCACGTCGGCGCTCAGCGTCAGCTTGCGCTCCGCGGCGGCGGCCGCGACGGGCTGCGTCCGGGTGAGCACCTGCCGCGCGCCGTCGAGCAGCACCAGCCGCACGCTCGCGGCGCTGCCCGGCGTCACCGCGACGTCGACCGCGAGCCGGCCGTCACGATAGGCCGCGTCGAGCCCGGCATGGACGAAGACGTCGCGCACCCGCACCTTGGGCGCCGCCATCAGATAGACCGAGCGCTCGATCCCCGACACGCGCCAGAAATCCTGATCCTCCAGATAGCTGCCGTCCGACCAGCGGAAGATCTGGATCGCGACGGTGTTCCTGCCCGGCTTGACCCATCTGGTCACGTCAAACTCGCTCGGCAGCTTGCTGTCCTCGGAATAGCCGACCTTCTCGCCGTTGACCCAGACGTAATAGGCCGAGCCTGCCGCGCCGATATGGAGGATGACGTCCTGCCCGCTCCAGTTCGCCGGGACGGTGACGTCGCGGCGATAGGAGCCGACCGGATTGGTGGCATGCGGGATCAGCGGCCGGTTGGCGGGGAAGGGATAAGTGATGTTGTTGTAGCGCGGCTGGTCGAAGCCCTGCGTCTGCCAGTCGGCGGGCACCTTGATCTGCTTCCACGTCGACACGTCATAGTCGGGCCGCTCGAACCCGGCCGGCAGCCGGTCGGCATCGGGGGAGAAAGCGAAGCTCCAGGTGCCGTCGAGCGAGACATGGCGCGCGGACGCCGCCTCGTCGCCGGCGAGCGCCTTCGCCCGGCTCTCGAACGGGAAGCCGGTGGCGCTGGCGGGCAGCTTGCCGCGGGCGAACACCGCGGGATTCTCCCAATCGGGGCGGGACGGGTCGACCTGTACCGGCTGCACCTGCGGCGCGCCGTCCTGTGCCAGCGCGGCGCTCGCCACGACACTGCCGATGATTCCCGCCCACAGCCACGCGTGTCGCATGTTTCCGCTCCCTGTATTTGCTTTGTTGTTGTCAGACATATCGGCTTATTCGGGCGGCGCAAGGCCAACGTATACGGTGGCAGGCCGTCCTGCCCGGCGCTTCGGGTGCAGCCGCGTTGACGCACAAAATCACCATCTCTAGTCTGACAAATCATAGACCGGACAAGGACGGCGGCAGCGATGCGCTTGGGAGGAACGATGACGGGATCGGCAGAAGCAGGTACGCCGCAGCATGGCTGCGCATCCATGAGCGTCACCCGCCGCACTTTGCTCGGCGGCGCGAGCGCATTGGTCTTCGCCGGACCGGCGTTCGCTGCGGCGTTGCCCGCCGACAGGGCGACCAGGGTCGAGCCGGTGCCGATGCGCCACGTCCGGCTCAAGCCGTCGCATTTCGCCGACGCCTTCGCCGCCAATCGCCGCTATCTGCTCTCGCTCGATCCAGAGCGGCTGCTGCACAATTTCTACGTGTCGGCGAAGCTGCCCGCGCCCAAGCCGGTCTATGCCGGCTGGGAGGCGCAGGGAATCGCCGGTCATTCGCTCGGTCACTGGCTGTCGGCCTGTGCGCTGGTCGTCGCCAATACCGGCGATCGCGAAGTCGCCGCGACGCTCGACCATGCGCTCGCCGAGATGGCACGCATCCAGGCGGCGCATGGCGACGGCTATTGCGGCGGCACCACGGTGGAGCGCGGCGGCAAGACGATCGACGGCAAGGTCGTGTTCGAGGAGGTGCGCCGCGGCGACATCCGCACCGGCGGCTTTGACCTCAACGGCGGCTGGGTGCCGCTCTACACCTGGCACAAGGTCCATGCCGGGCTGCTCGACGCGCATACGCTCGCCGGCAACCCGCGGGCGCTGCCAATCGCGGTCGCGCTCGCCGGTTATCTGGCCGGCGTGCTCGAACCGCTGAGCGAGGCGCAGATGCAGCAGGTGCTGCGCGCCGAACATGGCGGGCTGAACGAGACCTATGCGGAAACCTATGCGCTGACCGGCGATCCGCGCTGGCTGCGGATGGCGCAGAAAATCCGCCACAAGGCGGTGCTCGACCCGCTCACCGCCGGCCGCGACCAGCTCGCCGGACTCCACGCCAATACGCAGATCCCCAAGCTGATCGGCCTCGCCCGCCTGTACGAGCTGACCGGCGATCCCGCGCATGCCAGCGCCGCGCGCTTCTTCCACGACCGCGTCACCCATCACCACAGCTATGTCATCGGCGGCAATTCGGAGCGCGAGCATTTCGGCCAGCCCGATCAATTGTCGAAGCGGATCACCGAAGCGACGTGCGAGGCGTGCAACAGCTACAATATGCTGAAGCTCACCCGGCACCTCTATGCCTGGGAGCCGAAGGCGCAATGGTTCGACTTTTACGAACGCGTTCAGCTCAACCATATCCTCGCGCACCAGCGGCCCGATACCGGCCAGTTCGTCTATTTCATGCCGCTGTCTGCGGGCGCGCGGCGCAGCTACTCGACCGCGGAGGAGAGCTTCTGGTGCTGCGTCGGCTCGGGGATGGAGAGCCACGCCAAGCACGCGGATTCGATCTACTGGCATGATGCGGGCAAGGCGGGGACGCTCTACGTCAATCTCTACATCCCGAGCAGCCTCGACTGGCAGGGCCTCACGCTCGATCTCGACACGCGCATGCCGACCGAGGGCGAGGCGACGCTGACCGTCCGCCGCGCCGGCCGCGCAGTGCAGCCGATCGCGCTGCGCATCCCCGGCTGGGCGCAAGGTGCGACCGTCGAACTCAACGGCAAGCCGGCGCCGGCGACGATGCGCGACGGCTATGCCGTCATCGACCGGCGCTGGCAGGCGGGCGACCGCATCCGAGTAACGTTGCCGATGCACTTGCAGGCCGAGCCGACGCCGGACGATCCCAATATGATCGCCTTCACCCACGGCCCGCTGGTGCTCGCCGCCGACATGGGCGCCGCGGCGGAGGCGTTCGACGGACTCGGCCCGGCGCTCACCGTCGACGGCCCCGCGACCGCGGCACTGCGCACCGCGGGTGACGCCCACCGCTTCACCGCGCGCTCGGCACTGGGCGAACCGCTTCAGCTCAGCCCCTTCTACGCGCAATATGAGCGACGCACCGCGGTCTATTTCCCGACCTTCACCGCCGCGGCCTGGGCGGCGGCCAAGCCCGATTATCTGCGCGCGCAGCAGGAACGGCAGGCGCTCGCTCGCCGCACCGCCGACGTCGCCTATCTCGGCGAGATGCAGCCCGAACGCGACCACGCCTTCACCGCCAGCAAGCCCGAGACGGTGCAGCTCCACGGCCGGTCCGCACGCAAGCTGCGCGCCGGCGAGACGATCGCGCTGACGCTGCAACGCCGCCCGGGGCCGGCGGTGCTGCGCGTCGTCTATTGGGGCGGCGACGTCGGCAATCGCGAACTGGCGATCAGCGTCGACGGCACGCCGCTCGCCACCGATGCACGCGAGGCGAAGCCGCAGGAGGGCTTCGTCGCGATCGACTATCCGCTGCGCAGCGCCGGCGAACAGGGCAAGGCGGCGGCGAAGGTCGTCTTCACCGGCAAGCGCGGCGAGGTCGACATCTACGAGGTTCGGATGCTGTCGGCACCGACCGCGGCGCCGGGGTCCGTGGCGTGAAGCGGATCGGCGCGCTGCTCGCCGCGCTGCTGCTCGGCACCGCGGCGGCACCGGCGCCGTCGGTGACGCGGCCGGTGACCGTCGTGCTGCGCCCCGCCGTCGACCGACCGGCGACGGTGTTCGAGGGCTGGGGGACCGCGCTCGCCTGGTTCGCCAACGTCACCGGCGGCTGGCCGGAGGCGGAACGGACGCGGCTCGCCGATTTGTTCTATACCGGGCGGGGGCTCGGCTGGACGATCGCGCGCTACAATATCGGCGGCGGCGATGCCGCGGACACCAAGCCCTATCTGCGCACCGGCGCGGCGGTGCCGGGCTTTTGGCGGCTGCCGCCCGGCACGCAGGCGAAGGACTGGCGCGCCGACGATCCGCGGATGTGGGACTGGTCGCAGGACGCCAACCAGCGCTGGTGGCTCGATGCGATCCACGCGCGCGTGCCCGGCGCGATCTTCGAGGCCTTCTCGAATTCGCCGCCGTGGTTCATGACCGTCTCGGGCAAGGTCTCGGGCGCGGAGAAGCGGACCGACGACAATCTGCGCCCCGGTCAGGAAGGCGCCTTCGCCGCCTATCTCGCGCGCAGCGTCGAGGAATTGCAGCGGCGGCATCACATCACCTTCCGCACGCTGTCGCCGGTGAACGAGCCCAACACCGATTATTGGTATGCCGCCAACACGCAGGAGGGCGCGCATTGGAGCCCGGCGCGGCAGGCGGCGATGATCGACGCGAGCGACGTGGCGCTCAAGGCCCGCGGGCTGGCGACCGTCGTGTCGGCGCCGGACGAGACCAACTCCCGGCTGTTCCTCGCCGATGTCAGCGCCTATCCACCGGCGACGCTGGCGCGGGTCGGCCAGCTCAACGTCCACAGCTACGGTACCTTGTACCAGACGGGTGCGCGCGATGCCGCCCGCGCGGCGGGCATCCGGCTGTGGATGAGCGAGAACGATACGCCGCTCGACGGCGATCGGGAGAATTTCGACGGCATGCCCTCGGCGCTCGCCTTCGCCGACCACGTCGTCGCCGATCTCAAGAGGCTCGAGCCGGCGGCCTGGGTATTCTGGCAGGCGGTGGAGAACCTCTCGGGCGGCAACGGCAAGCCGACCTCGAACTGGGGGCTGATCAAGGCCGATCTGGCGGCGCCGGCGGCGGGGCCGCACGCGATCCACGTCACCCGCAAATATTGGGCGATGGCGCAGTTCAGCCGCTATATCCGCCCCGGCTATCGACTGGTGCCGGTCGACGATCTCGACACCGCGGGGGCGTTGTCGCCGGATGGCGCGACGCTGGTGCTGGTCCACGTCAACGGCGGGGTGGCGCCGCGGACGCTGGTGGTGCCACAGGGCTGGCGCGCGCAGGCGGTGCTGACCGATGCAACGCACGATGCGCGCTGCGTCGCGGGGGTGACCGCGCCGGCGCAGTCGGTGGTGACTTTGGTGCTGACGCGCGGGCGGGGGAAGCCAGTGGCGTGTCAAGCCGGGTGATAGTGGTGGCCCGGACGGGTCGCGGTCCCGGCTGACAGGCGCAACGCCCGAAGCTAGACTGCCAAGCGGGCGACCAGCTTGGATGTGACATGACCGCTTTGACCGACGACGCTCCCCGGACACGATGGGCCACCCGGCAGGATATCCCGGCACTCAAGGCGCTCATGGAACGGGCGATCGATGCGCTTCAAACCGGCTTGCTGTCCCCGGAACAGGTCGCAGCCAGTCACGCGATCATGGGATTGGACACGCAGCTGATCGAGGACGGCACCTACCTGATCGCCGAGCGCGACGGGGTCATCATGGGTTGCGGCGGTTGGAGCAAGCGGGCGACTCTCTACGGGGGCGATCATAGCAGCGCATTGCGCGCGCCCGAGCTTCTCGATCCGGCGCAGCATCCCGCAAGGATCAGGGCGATGTACACGGATCCCGATTTCGTCCGGCAGGGTGTAGGCCGATTGATCCTGAAGGGATGCGAGGACGCCGCTGCTTCGCATGGTTTCACCAGCGTCGAATTGATGGCGACGTTGAGCGGAGAGCGCCTCTATGCGGTGAACGGCTATCAGCCGGTGGAAACCGTCGAGGCTGTGGCGAACGGTATAGCGATCCCATTGATCCGGATGCAGAAACCGCTTTGACCGTTCCCGAACCAGCGCGACCCGACTCGCTGGCGCAAAAGAGACGTGCGACCGCAATACGTCAGTCGATCGTCCACTCCCAATAGCCGTCCTTGCCGCTGCCCGTCGTCAGCCGCAGGTAGCGCGTGCGCAGCGCATGCGGCAGCGCGATCGGCGAGCCCGAGCGTGCCGCCGCCGGCACCACCGTCCGCCATGCCCGGCCGTCGTCGGATGCCTCGATCTTGATCGTATAGCTTCGCGTCGCATATTCCGGCCGTAGCCTACTGCCTGTCACCGTGCGTACCGCACCGAGATCCGCCACCAGCGTCGCCGCCTCCTCACCGCCACCTCGCCACAAGGTCGCGTAATTGTCGTCCGCCGCACGCGCCGCGCCATAGGCCCCCTCGCCGCTTCCCGACGCCCGCCAGCGCAACCCTCGCGCCCGCGCCGGGGCGAAGCCCTTGACCGCGCCGCCATGCGTCGGTGCAACCCGCGCCAGCGTGCCGTCGGCGCCGATACGCAGCGGATCGACCGCGATCTGGCGCAACACCTCCTCGCCGCCGCGCGGCCACGGCAAGGCCTGCCGATGATAGAGGATATACGCCTGCCCGCCGCTGCGGAATATCGCGTGATGGCCGGGGCTGATGATGTCGCGGCTGGCATCGGTGCTCAGGATCGGGCTGTCGGCGGCCTCCCTGAACGGGCCGAACGGCGTGTCGCCGATCGCATAGCGGACCTTGTACGTGTCCTTGGTCGTGTTGCCGTCGCTATAGGTCAGCGCATAGCGTTTCCCCGCTTTCACCATGAACGGCCCCTCGAAATAGTTCGCGGGGGTGACGTCGCGCGGAACGCCGTCGAACGTCACCATGTCGGGCTTCAGTTTGACGACGAAGCAATGGCCGTTGGTCCAGTTGAGCCCCGACCCCCAATAGAGATAGGCCTGCCCGTCGCTATCGATGAACGCCTCGGCGTCGATCATATGATAGGCGGGCGCGAAGTCGCGCGCGACCAGCGGCCTGCCGCCATTGGCGTCGGCCCATGGTCCTGCCGGCGAAGCCGCGCTGCCGACCCAGATCTCGCTGCCGACCGAGACGTACATATACCAGCGGCCGTTCGCCGCTTTGACCACCGACGGCGCCCAGACCTTGGAATCGCCCGAGGTCGGGCTCGTCGCCGCCTGTTTGGTCGGCCAGTTCGGCTGCGAGAAGGTCCAGTCGCGGCCATTGTCCGAGGTCCAGAGCCCGAGCGTATCGCCGCCCCACGGATCGATCGTTGCGAAGACGTACCAGCGCCCGCCGTCGCGGACGATCGACGGATCGGCGAAATAGCCCGGCAGCAGCGGATTGCCCGCACTCGGTGCGTCCCAGCGCGCCGGCGCATCCGCCGCACTGACCAGCAGCGCCGCCGCGGGCAGCAGCGTGCGCGCGAGGGTTCGGATCGTCATCGGGTCAGCCTCCATGGGTGGGGTGCGTCTCGCCATCGAGTTCGCTCGCCTCGCGCACCACCGCGACACTGTCGCCGGTGTCGCGCATCTCGTACAATTTGCCGCGCGCATTGTGGAACGGGCGGTGCAGCACCATCATCAGCCCGCCGTCGAAGCGGCGGAAGATCATGCCGTGGCCGCTGTCGGCGCGGACCAGCGGCGGCAATTGCTCCCACGGGCCGGCAAGTTCGCCGCTGCGCGAGCGCGCGACGCCCTGCACGTAGGAGCCGCGATCATCATAGCTCGACCAGAGCATCAACAGCCGGCCGGTGCGGGTGCGGAACAGCTCCGGCCCGTCGGTGACGTAGATCTTGTCGCCCTCCTTCTGCGGCCGGCCCGAGGCCCAGGGCGCGTCCGAGGCGCGGAACAGCAAGCGGGGCGCGCCCGCCGCCTTGAGCGTCGCATCGAGCGGCAGCGTCTCGATCGTGCCGTCGCGCGCCTGCACCCATTCGTGCGCATAGACCAGCCACGGCTTGCCGGCGCGATCGACATGCAACGTGCCGTCGAGCGTCATCCGCTCTTTCGGGGCGATCGGGTCGCCGTCGCGCAAGAGCGTGAACGGCCCGCCGAGCCGGTCTGCGACCGCCAGCACGGTGCCGCGGCGATGCGTTCCCGGCTTGGCGAGCTTGGCAGTTTCGTTGTGGAAGGTCGTGAACAGATACCAGCGACCGCGCCAGCGATGCACCTCGGGCGCCCAGGCGCCGTCATTGGCCCAGGTGCCGTCCGGCAGTGCGAAGACGACGGTGGGGCGCGTCCAATGCTTCAGGTCGCGGCTGGTATAGGCCATGATGCCGAGCCGTTTGTCGCCGGTCATCTCCGCCTGATTGGTGGTGAACAGCCAATAGGTGCGCGTCGCGACATCGGCGACGATCCACGGATCGTGCAGCGGCATCGCCGGCATCGTCAGCGGTGCGGCGGTCGGCGCCGGCGCGGCGGCGATCGGCAGCGCGAGCATCAGTGCGAAAGCGGCGCGCCACATCATCGATTCTCCTGTACGGTAACCATCAGCGTCTTCCCCTCCGGCGGCAGGATCAGCCCGAACGCGGTCTCGTCGCCGTTGAGCAGGCGCTCGCGCACCCAGCGGCCGCCCTCGAAATGCCCCTCCTCGACCGTGACGAGCTGGATGCCGCCCGCCGCGCCGAGCCTCGGCGCGAACTTGAGGTTGGCACTCGCGCCGGTGAGCAGGAAGCGATCGGGCGCGGCGCGTGCGACGATCACCCGGCCGGACAGGTCCTTGTTGCCCTGCCCGCGCGGCCCGCCATAGCCGTCGCGCACCTCGCCGAAGCGTGCGACGAGATCCACGTCGCCGAAGACGAGCGGCACGTTCGCCATACCGTCTTCCTCGACCGCGACGCGCACCTGCCCCGCATCGCGCAGCGGCAGCAGGAACGGCGCCGCTTCGCGCAGCAGACGATAATCGAGCGCGATCGGCTCCTCCGCCGCCTGCCCGTCCTTCAGGCCGAAGTCCGCGCCGATGCCGAACTTGCCGATGCCGACGGCATGCGGCTGCGCCAGCGTCCAGAAGGCGTGGCGGGCATGCGCCATGCTGCCGCCCGTCTCCGGCACGAACAGCGGATTGCCGGGCACGTCATAGGCGCGCGCGATCTCGGTATAAGGCGCGAGATTGGTGTCGTAATTATCGACGCCGACGACGTCGATCGCGGGCGCCAGCGCGCGCCATTGCGGCAACAGCCACGACACCGCGCCGCCCGAGGGCGAACTGTCCCCCGGCCGCAACAGACCCGGCTGCTCGCGCGGCCAGACGTTGACGTAGAGCGGCAGATCATAGGCGCGCTTCCCCGCCGCCGCGACCGCGCCGATATAGCGCGCGGTGTGATAGGCCATGAATGCCTCGGGCGCGCGCTCGGCGTAATTGGCGGTCCAGTCGCCGGGTTTCGCGCTCGGCATATCGGCGGGCACCGCGGCGCGGAACAGCGCCTCGGCGGCGGGCGCGTGATCGCGAGCGGCGCCGAGCGTCCCCGCCTCATTCTCCACCTGCACCATGACGACGGTCTTCTGCCGTCCGTCGACGGCTTTCAGATGCGCCATCAACGCGGCGAAGGCGCGGGCATCGGCGTCGCGGCTGGCGGCGGCGATCGGCGACAGCACCTCGATCGGCTTGCCCAGCGCGTCGACGACCCGCGGGAAGCGCGCGGTGTCGCGCTTCACCCAGGCGGGCGTGTAGCTCATGTTGGCGTTCTTCCACGTCCCGAACCACAGCAGCACCAGCCGCACCTGCTGCGCGCGTGCCTCGGCGATCAGCCCGTCGACCACCGTCCAGTCGAACCGCCCCTCCTCCGGCTCGACCGATTCCCAGCCGATTGGCGCCATCACCGTATTGGCATGGCTGCGCCGGATCGCGGGCGCGAGGCGGCGCAGTTCGGCGGGGAAGCCGCTGGAATTGTTGAGCTGGATACCGAGCAGCAGGAAGGGTTGCCCATCGACGCGCAGCACCGGCTTGCCCGCGTCGGTGGCGACGAAGCGGCTGTCCTGCGCCGCCAGCGGCGCCGCCACGACGCCGCAGGCGAGCAGCAGCGCGGCAGCGGCACGGCCGATGCCAAGCGCCCCGGCACATCGCGTCACCGACCGTCGCTCCATCGTCCGCTCCTGCCCTATCTTATATGTAGGACATGACTTCCGCTGCGGAGACGGTCAAGATGCAACTTGGATCAAGCGATCCGCATCGCCTGTTCGGTATCGCGCTGCGCCTGTTCGATCAGTGCGGTCGCCGCGGCATGCGCCGCCGCCGGGTCGGCGCGCGCGATCGTCTCGAACAAGGCCTGATGCTGCGGGATCGAATCGATGTAATCGGCGACGATGCGATATTTGAAGAACGTCGTCCAGCGCACCGCCGACGAGATGCTGCTCGACAGGCTGCCGAGCAGCTCGTTGGCGGTCGCCTCGAGCAATACCGCGTGGAATTGCTCGTCCGCCGCCTGCCCCGCGACGCTCTCCAGACCGTGGTGCGTCATCAGTTCGAGCGCATGACCGAGTCGCGACAATTGACGCGCGGTGCGATGCGTCGCGGCGAGGGCGGCGGCGGCCGGTTCGACGATCAGCCGCAGTTCGAACAGGCTTTTGACGAAGCCGACCGGCGGTTCGCCCTCGAACATCCAGCCGAGCATCTCGGTATCGAGCAGGTTCCAGTCGACCCGTTCGCGCACCCGCGTTCCCGTCTTGCGGCGGCTTTCGATCAAGCCCTTGGCGGTCAGCATCCGCAGCGCCTCGCGGATGACATTGCGCGCCACGCCGAACCGGTCGGCAAGATCGAACTCGCCGGGAATCGTCTCGCCCGGCGTATAGTCGCCGGTGACGATCGCGACGCCGAGCGTCCGCGCGATCGTCACGTGCGCTGGCCTGATCCGTTCGCGTTTCGCCAATTTTTTATGAACCTTCCCAAGGGCATGGCGAGGTATCGCCGTCCCATCGATAGGCCGCAACCGATCCACCTGCAAATTTCATTTGTCCGGCATAATCCGGCCCGCTATATGTAGGACATTACACGGCACTGATGTCGGTATGATTGGGGAGAGGGACCATGAAGGGCACGTACGCGCGTTTGTTCGCGGGCGCATCGTTCGTCGCACTGGCCGGCACGGCACAGGCACAGACAGCAATACCGGCGCAGACGCCGCCGACGACGCAAACGGAAACCGGCACCGTCGCGCAGACCAGCGATCAGGCGGCGAGCGATCCGACGGGCGATCAGGACATCATCGTCACCGGCGTGCGCGAAGCGCTGCGCTCCGCCCAGGCGATCAAGCGCAATGCCAACCAGATCGTCGATTCGGTGCAGGCGCAGGACATCGGCAAGCTGCCCGATGCCAATACGACCGAGGCGCTGCAGCGCATCACCGGCGTCCAGATCCAGCGCCGCTACGGCGAAGGCGCGACCGATTTTGATCACCGCACCCAGCCCGCGGTCACGATCCGCGGCCTCACCCAGACGCAGAATTTGCTCGACGGCCGCGCCGTCTTCTCCGCCGCAGGCAGCCGCGCGCTCGACCTCGAAGGCATCCCGCCCGAACTGCTGTCCGGCATCGACGTCTACAAGAACCCGCCCGCCAGCATCGTCGAGGGCGGTGTCGGCGGCACGGTCAACCTGCGCACCCGCAAGCCGTTCGACAGCCCCGGCCAGGTGATCAGCGCCACGATCAAGGGCAATTACTACGATCGCGCCGACAAGTTCGGCGGTTCGGGCTCGGCGCTGTACAGCAACCGTTTCGAGACGCCGCTCGGCGAAATGGGCATCCTGCTCAACGCCGTCTACGGCAAGAGCCAGTATAGCCAGCACGCGATCCTCGTGGGTCAGCAGGCCGCACCCGCTGCCGGCAGCGTCGCCAATCTGCCTGCGAACGGCAAGGTGCCGCTCGGCTTCCAGATCTACGACGACAACGGCAATCGCACCCGTCTCGGTCTCGCCGGCGCCTATCAGTGGCAGGCGGCATCGAACGTGCTGGTCACCGCGCAGGCGCAGTTCACGCGCTATACGTTCGACCGCACGGGCGCCTATTTCTATCCGAGCAACAATTACACCACCGCCAGCCCGGCACCGGGCGCGGCCTTCACCTTCGACAGGAACGGCTATGCCACCAGCGGTGTGCTCGCCAATCAACTGTTCGAAAGCGGTCGGTTCGATCAGGCGCTGCGCTCGCATTCGGGCAATTACACCTTCAACGTTGCATGGGACGTGGCGTCGAACCTGAAAGCATCGTTCGACGCGCAATATCTGAAGTCGGTCTACGACGCCGATCGCAACGGCCTAGTCCTGTCACAATATCAGGTCACCGGCCAGAACGGCACCAACGCGCCGAACCGCCAGCTCGTCAGCTTCGACCTGCGCGGCAGCCGCCCGGTGTGGAACGTCAGCAATCCCGCCGGCTTCACCGACGTGTCGAAATATTCGCCCTCGTACATCGCGGACTCGCTGACCCGCAACGATGCCGACCAGCTCGCCTTGTCCTATGATCTCGAATATGACGTCGAGGGCGGCTTCCTCCAGAAGTTGCGTGGCGGCCTGCGCTACACCGACAGCAGCATCGCATTGCGGGGCACGTGGAACGGCCTGTGCCTCTACGCCAACGCCTCGCTGAACGGCCCCTGCCCGAGCGATGCGAACGGTCGCAACGGCCAGGCGCTGCCGGCCCTGTCTTCCTATCCGGCGCTGTACAAGTTCGGCCCGTCGAACAACTTCTTCGACGGTCGCACCCTGCCGGGCGGCGTGCTCTATGCCAATTTCGCGCCGGGCTCGGATTTGTGGAACAGCCTCGGCTCGACCTATGCGCTGTTCGGCATCCAGCGGAAGACCCGCTTCGACCCGTCCGACATCACGACGCTCAACGAGAAGACGCTCGCCTCCTGGGCGGCGGCGGATTACGAGGCCGAGGTCGGCAGCGTGCGGATCGACGGCAACGTCGGCGTCCGTCTCGTCCGGACCCGGCTGGAATCGACCGGCACGCAATATGTCGACGGCGTCCCCGGTGGGGTGCTGACGACCAGGAAGGAATATGTCTCGGCGCTGCCCAGCTTCAACGTGCGGGCACGCTTCACCGACACCTTCCAGGTCCGCGGCGCCTATTCGAAGGCGATCACCCGGCCGAACTTCGATCAGCTGTCGACCAACCTGTCGCTGAGCGCTGCCAATCAGGTCAGCCAGACGACGGGCCGCCCGAGCGCGAGCCAGGGCAACCCGAACCTCGATCCGACCAAGTCCGACAATTACGACGTTACCGCGGAATGGTATTTCGCTCCGGCGGGATCGCTGACCGGCGGCCTGTTCTACAAGAAGGTCGACAAGTTCATCTTCTCGCAGGCGATCGTCCAGACCTATGGCGGCATCGCCTATGACACCGCGACCTCGGTCAATTCGGGCAGCGGGACGATCAAGGGCTTCGAAGTCTCCTATCAGCAGTTCTTCGACTTCCTGCCGGGGCTGCTCAGTGGCTTCGGTGTCCAGGCGAATTACACCTATGCCGACAGCAGCGCGAGCCGCACGGTCTTCAACCTCGTCACCCAGCAGTCGCGGGTCGAGACGGTGTCGCTCGAGAAGCTGTCCAAGCACAGCTACAATCTCGTCGGTCTGTACGAAAAGGGTCCGGTCACCGCACGCGTCGCGTGGAACTGGCGCGGACGCTACCTCGACACCACGACGGGCAGCGGCGCCAACGGCACCAACCAGTTCCAGGCGCCCTATGCCACGCTCGACGCGTCGATCAGCGTCAATCTGAACAGCCATCTGGCGGTGTCGGTCGATGCGGTGAACCTCAACAACCGGCTGGGCGTGACCTATATCGATACGCCGAGCCAGCCGCTGCAATATACGTTCAACGACCGCCGCTTCGGCCTGTCGCTGCGCGCCACCTACTAAACGGCTTCCCCACTGCCGGCGCCGTCTTCGGATCGCGCCGGCTTTTTTGTGCCTGGCGCACAGGCACAAAAAACCGGCCGCGGCCGGGGGGCCGCGGCCGGTCCGCTCGCCTGTCGTTTAGTTGATCATCGTCCAGCGCTGGTTGCCGCCGCCGTTGCACGGCCAGACGATCAGCTTGGTGCCCGTGTCGGTCGAGGCTTCGTTGACGTCGAGGCAGGAGCCCGAGGCGCGATTGACGATCGTCGTGCCGTTATACGTCCATTGCGACTTGTCGCCGATCGAGCAGGAGGTCTGCACCACCGCTCCGCCGCTGCCGTTGTCGTCCGCCTGGGCAAGACACAGCCCGCTGCGCTGCACGACATATTGCGTGTAATTGCCGATCGGACGGCGCTCGACTAGTTCGTTGCTGGTGTTGGTGCAGGTCCATTGGATCGCCGTGCCGTTATAGTAAGGCGAATCGTTGCTGATGTTGGCGCACTGGCCGCTGTGCGCGACCTGCATCTTGACCAATTGCGTGTTGGGCGAGCCGAGCGCGATCGTGCCCGCCGCCGCGTCGATCGTGATCTGCGATGCGGTGCCGGTGAAATCGAGCGAGGTGTTCGTCGGGAAGGTCAGCGGCAGCCAGACATAGGTCGAATCGTTGACGATCTGGCCGATCGCCGGCCCCCAGCGATCGCCCATGTAGAGATAGGACGTACCGCTCGATCCCTGCACCGGCAGGATATAGGTCGATTGCGAATTGTAGGTGGTGTCGTGACCGAAATAGGTCGGCCCGGTCCACGGCCCGGCGAGACTGGTCGCGGTGAAATAGGCGGCGCGATTGGGGTTCCAGCCGGTGGCGCCCGAGGTGATCAGGAAGTAGACGCCGTTGCGCTTGACCAGCGCGGGCGCTTCGCGGTGATAGCCCTTGATGACGGTGAGCAGCGAATCGACCTTGGTATAGTCCGCGCTCAATTTGTAGACGTTGAGGTCGTAGTTCACGTTCGACGACGAGATCAGATAGCCGGTGCCGTCGCTGTCCTGATACACCGTCATGTCGCGTGAATCATAATCGAGTGGCCGGAAGCTGCCGAGATAGGTGTAATTGCCGTCGACCGTGTCCGACGTCGCCACCGCGACGCGCGCCTCGCCATAGTCCTTGCCATTCTCCCAATGCGCCCACAGCACGTATTTGCGGGTCGCGGCATTGTAGAGGATCTTGGGCCGTTCGATGTTGGCGCCGTTCAGCTCGCTCGCCGACGAGGATTTCAGCACGTCGTTGCGGAATTCCCAGGTCTTGAGATCGGTCGACCGGTACATCGACACCGCGCGGAAGGAATAATCCGGGTTCCGGTTCTCGCCGAGGAAATAATAATAGCTGCCGACCTTGATGACGCCGCCGCCGTGCGCGTCGATCTGCCCGCCCGTCGTGGTGACGAACTGCGAGCCGTTGTTGACGGTCTGCGCGCTCGCCCAGGCGACGCCGGGCAGCGCCAGCGCCACCATCGCGGCGCCCAGCGCCAGAGTTTTCCTGAACATCATTCCTCTCCTCATCAGCCGATCTCCGTCGGCAATTATGTATGACATATGGATGTCATGTTGAGAATAGACGGAGGCACGGACGCTAGCGCTACCATCGCATTTCCGTCGGTTTCGCCAGCTTTACAGCGCCGAACCTTCCTCTATCATGTCGGACAACAGGCAGGACGATCATGCCTGGGGAGAGGATTATGCAGAGGAAAGGCTGGGCTGCCGTGTCCACCGCCGCAGCGCTGGCGCTCGCCGGCGGCTATGCCGTGCATCACCGGCCCCGTCCGCCCGCATCGCCCCCCGCGGCGGTCGCGGTGGTCAGCGCGCCGGTCACCGTCGTCCGCCCCACTGCCACGCCGAGCGCCCCGCCCGCGCCGGTGCGGGAGCGGCCCGAGCGCAAACTGGTCGAGACGCTCGCCACGCACGATCGTCGCGGCGGCGACGTGCGGATGATGGCGGCGGTGATGACGACGCAGCCGCCGCCAGCCGCCGCCGCCGCGCCGGTGGAGGTGGCGATGACCGCCGCAGTCGCGCGCCTGCCGGTCTTCGCCGCCGCCGCGCCCGTCCACGTCAGCTGCGTGCGGACCGCTTGCGAGGTTGCGGGGCCGCTGCCGGCGGGGCAGACGGAGGCGACGATGGTGACCGCCTTTCGCGACAAGCAGTTCGAGCATGACCTGCTCGCCCGCGGCTATACGCCGGGGCCGGTACTCGTCGCCGATGCCGGCGACGGCAGCCGCGGCTTCGTCTTCTATATCAACAACGAGTTCTGACACCGATGTCGACCGCCGCGCCGCACGCCGCCGCCACGCCCTGGTTCGCCGCTCCCGGCGCGATCGAGATCCTGCGCGTCGGCGAGGAGCGGGAGCCGGTGGTGGTGATCGACGGCGCCAGCGGCGACCCGGCGGCGCTGGTCGAGATCGCCGCGCGCGCGCGGTTCACCGACGCGGCGCGCGCGGGCAGCGGTTATCCCGGACTGCTCGGCCCGGCACCGGTCGGCTATCTCGATGCGATGGTGCGCTTCGTGCTGCCGCTGATCGCCGCGCATTTCGGCACCGGCCCGGTCGTGCCGGCACGCGCGCGTGGCAATTTCTCGCTGGTCACCACGCCGGCGGATGCGCTGAGCCCCGACCAGCGCGTCCCGCACGTCGACACCGCCGACCGGCTGCAATTCGCGACCGTGCATTTCCTGTCGCCGGACAATGCCGACGGCACCGGCTTCTTCCGCCATCGCGCCACCGGGTTCGAGACGATCGATGCCGAACGCCTGCCGGCCTATCACGCCGCGCTCGACCGCGAACGCGCCGATCCACCGCCGCCCGGCTATCGGACGGAGTCCGACGCGCGCTTTGAGCGGATCGGGGCGGTCGCGGCACGCTGCGACCGGCTCGTGCTCTATCGCGCGGCACTGCTCCATTCGGGGCTGATCGCGCATCTGCCGGACGCCGCCGCCGACCCGCGACGCGGACGGCTGACCGGCAATCTGTTCCTCCAATGCCGGGCGAGCGCATGAGCGGGCAGGACGGCGCGATCCGCCGCATCGCGATCATCGGCGGCGGCACCGCCGGCTGGATGGCGGCGGCGGCGCTCGCGCGCGTGCTCGGCCCGCCCGGTCCGGCGATCACGCTCGTGGAGTCGGAGGAGATCGGCACCGTCGGTGTCGGCGAGGCGACGATCCCGCCGATCCAGGCGTTCAACGCCTTGCTCGGCATCGACGAGGACGATTTCGTCCGTGCGACCGGCGGCACGTTCAAGCTCGGCATCGAGTTCGTCGACTGGCGCGCGCTCGGCCAGCGCTATTTCCATCCGTTCGGCGTCTACGGCATCGATCTCGGCGCGGTGCCGTTCGAGGCGCTGTGGCGACGGCTGCACGCCGAGGGCGCGGCGGGTCCGCTGTCCGATTATTCGATCTGCGCGGCGGCCGCGGCCGCGGGCAAATTCATGCGGCCGCAGCCCGGCAACACGCCACTGACGCATATCGGCTATGCCTTCCACTTCGATGCCGCGCTATATGCCCGCTTCCTGCGTGGTCGCGCCGAGGCCGCCGGCGTCGTCCGCCGCGAGGGGCGCGTCGTCGACGTCGTGCTGCGCGGTGCGGACGGCTTCATCGAGGCGGTGACGCTCGCCGACGGCGGACGGGTCGAGGCGGACCTGTTCGTCGACTGTTCGGGATTCCGGTCGCTGCTGCTCGGCGACACGCTCGGTGCGGGGTTCGAGGATTGGTCGGCGTGGCTCCCCAACGATCGCGCGGTCGCGGTGCCGAGCGCGGTCACCAGGCCGCCACCGCCCTATACCCGCGCCACCGCCCGCACCGCCGGCTGGCAATGGCGCATCCCGCTGCAGCATCGCGTCGGCAACGGCTATGTCTTCGCCGCCGACCATATCTCGGAAGACGAGGCGACCGCGACCCTGCTCGCCAATCTCGAAGGCGAGGCGCTGGCCGAGCCGCGCACGCTGCGCTTCCGCGCGGGGCGGCGATCGGCGCTCTGGGTGCGCAATTGCGTCGCGCTCGGCCTGTCCGGTGGCTTTCTCGAGCCGCTGGAATCGACCAGCATCCATCTGATCCAGTCGGGCATCGCGCGCCTGCTCGAGATGCTGCCGACGCGCGCGTTCGAGCCTGCCGACATCCGCCGCTACAACCGGCTGATGGCGACCGAGTTCGACAGTATCCGCGACTTCGTCATCCTCCACTTCCACGCCACCGGCCGCCGCGACACCGCTTATTGGCGACGGCTCGCCGAGATGCCGATCCCGGACACGCTGGCGGAGCGGATCGCCATCTATCGCCGCACCGGCCGCGTGTTCCGCGAGACCGACGAATTGTTCACCAAGACGAGCTGGCTGGCGGTGATGGACGGCCAGGGGCTGACCGCATCGGGGTACGATCCGCTCGGCGCCGCCTTGCCGCTCGCCGATGCGCGTGCGGCGCTCGACCGGATCGGCAAGGTCACCGCCGCCGCCGCCGCCCATATGCCGCCGCATCAGGATTTCATTGCGCGGCACTGTCGCGCGCCGCGCTAGTCGCATAGCGCGACGAAGGTCGCGCTAGCCACGGTTGCCGCTTGCACGGGTGAACGATCCCCTCATAAGTAAAAGATGGAACGGGCAAGTGATTGGTCCCGGGGGGAGAGATTCGATGACTCAGCCAACGCGCGCCATGCGCAAGCCAAGCCTTCTGCGCCATCTGCTGGCCGCGGGGACGGCGATCGCATCGCTCGCCGCGCTGCCTGCCGCGGCCGATCCGCTGGCGATCGTCGACCGCAACGGTGGCATCGTCTCGATCGAACCCTATGCCCCCAACATCGTCCGCGTGACGATCGCGCTCGACAAGGCGCTCGCGGTCGCCCCGCCGGGCGAAGGCCCCAACGCCAAGCCCGATGCCGCCGGCTGGAGCCACCGCAGCGATGCGAGCGGCGACGTCTTCGCCTCGCCGGCGCTGACCCTGACCGTCGCCGCGCAACCCTGGCCCAAGGCGCCGACGCAGATGCAGCGCTATTTCGCGCCGTCGCTGCCGCCGGTGGCGATCTCGGTGCGCGGTGCCGACGGCCGTACCCTGCTCGACATGACCGGCTGGGAGATGGCACCGCACACCGTCAACGACGAGAAGACCTTCCGCGTCGGCGCCAGCTTCGCGGTGCAGCCGGGCGAACATTATTACGGCCTCGGCCAGAACCAGGAGGGCGTGCTCGACCTCAAGGGCCGCACGATCGACTGCCGCCACAATTACGATGCACCCGCCGGCGAGAGCGTCTGCGTCCCCTTCATGGTCACCAACAAGGGCTACGGAATCGTCTGGGACAATGCCTCGGCGACGACGGTCTCGCCCGGCTTGCACAACGCCACCCACTGGCAGTCGAACGTCGGCGAGCGCGTGTCCTTCTTCGTCATCACCGGCGACACCACCGACCAGCTTTATGCCGGCTATGCGAAACTGACCGGCGCCACCCCGCTGCCGCCCAAGGCGGCGTTCGGCCTGATCCAGTCCAAGGCGCGCTACGAGACGCAGAAGGAATTGCTCGACGTCGCGCAGGGCTATCGCCAGCGCAACCTGCCGCTCGACGTGATGGTGCTCGACTGGTTCTATTGGTCGCGGATGGGCCAGCTCGACATCGATCGGACCTTCTTCCCCGATCCCAAGGGGATGAACGATACGCTCCACAATTTGGGGATGCATTCGATCATCAGCGTCTGGCCGCGCTTCGAGCGGGAGTCGCGCTATTACGATTTCCTCGGCGCCAAGGGCTGGCTGCTCCACGACAAGGACGGCAGCGTCGTCGACGGCCTGCCGATCCGCGCCGACCGTGCCGGCGCGTTGCTCGATTCGACCAATGCCGACGCGCGGCAATGGTTCTGGACCAAGATCCGCGACAATATCGCCAGCCAGGGCTTCGACTGGTTCTGGCTCGACGAGACCGAGCCCGATCTCGTCCCCGACGGCCACCAATTCTCGATCGGCTCGGGCGACCGCTACCACAATCTCTATCCGCTGGTGCATACCAGCAGCGTCGCGGAAGGCTCGGCGAAGGACCGGCCCGACATGCGCAACCTGATCCTGTCGCGCGCCGCCTATCTCGGCACGCAGCGCAACGGCGCCCTCTTCTGGTCGTCGGACGTGCAATCGACCTGGGAAGCGCTGCGCCGGCAGGTGCCCGCCGGGCTCGGCTTCACCGCCACCGGCATGGCCTATTGGAGCAGCGACACCGGCGGCTGGCAGAACCCCGCCGGCCCCAAGGCCGAACGCGCGCCCTTGCTCGACCCCGCCGGCGCGACCGCGATGCCGCCGAGCTATGCCGATTACCCCGAGCTGTTCACGCGCTGGTTCGCCTATAACAGCTTCACGCCGACGCTGCGCATCCACGGCCAGCGTGCCGGCACCGCGCTATGGGAGTATGGCACCGCCGCCGAGCCGGTGCTCGCCGGCTTCCTGCGGCTGCGCTATGCGCTGATTCCCTATCTCTACGCACTGGGGCATCAGACCGCGCAGACCGGGGCGCCGTTCATGCGCGCGCTGTTCATGGACTTCCCCAACGATCCCGCGGTGGCGACGATCGGCGACCAATATATGTTCGGCCCGGCCTTCCTCGTCGCGCCGGTCACCGATCAGGGCGTGACCAGCCGCAAGGTCTATCTGCCCGCCGGCGCCGACTGGTACGATTACTGGACCGAGCGGCGCTATACCGGCGGCCAGACGATCGACGCGGCGGCACCAATCGACAAGATCCCGCTGTTCGTCCGCGCCGGATCGATCGTGCCGATGGGGGTGCAGGTGCCGAGCACCGCGACCGCGCAGCCGCTGGAGAGCATCCGCGTCTATCCCGGCCGCGACGCGAGCTTCACGCTTTACGACGACGACGGCGTCACCAACGCCAATCGCAAGACCGGCGGCCGGACGGCGACGCTGCGCTGGAGCCAGGCGACGGGCAAGCTCGCCGCGTCGGGCCGCCTGCCGACCGGGCAGGACGCCGCCGGACTGGTCCGCGTCGTGCAGGGCAAATAAGCCGCCACACCTTCTCCGTCGAAAACGGGGAAGGTGTGTCTTTTCAGACACATAATTTCACGAAGCCGACACAATCGCCGACTAGCGCGAAGGTCCGCCGGGGGGCGGTCGCCATCATCGCCGGCAGGTTGCGCCAAGGGAATATCCTGGCGTCCCGCCCGGCGGCGGCTCCCCGTAACCATCAGGGGGACCTTCGTGACCACGCGTTTGCTCAAGACCATGTTGCTGCTCGGTGCCGCCGGCTTCGCCGCGCCCGCGCTCGCCCAGACTGCGACGCCGGCGACCGACGCCGCTGCGACCGATACGACCGCGACGCAGGACGCCAGCGGCGATCTCGGCGACATCGTCGTCACCGCCGAGCGCCGTTCGGAAAACCTGCAGCGCGTGCCGCTGTCGGTCGCCGTCGTCGGCGGCAGCGACCTGCGCACCTTCCAGGCGGGCGGCGAGGACATCCTCTCGCTCTCCGGCCGGGTTCCCGGCCTGTATATCGAGACGACGACGGGGCGCATCTTCCCGCGCTTCTACATCCGCGGCCTCGGCAACATCGATTTCTATCTCGGCGCCAGCCAGCCGGTGTCGATCATCCAGGACGACGTCGTCCTCGAACATGTCGTGCTGAAGTCGAACCCGGTCTACGACGTCAACCAGGTCGAGGTGCTGCGCGGGCCGCAGGGTTCGCTGTTCGGCCGCAACACCACCGCCGGCATCATCAAGTTCGACACGATCCGCCCCAGCCAGACGTGGCAGGGCCGCATGTCCGCGTCGGCGGGCAGTCTCGGCACCTTCACCTATGACGCCGGCGTCGGCGGCCCGATCATCCAGGACAAGGTCGCGGTGCGCCTGTCGGGCCTGATCCAGCATCGCAACGACTGGGTCGACAATCGCTTCGCCGGGGTCAGCGCCGACGGCACCCGCACCCCGCAGAAGGATGCGATGGGCGGTTTCGACGAGCGCGACGTGCGCCTGCAGGTGCTGCTCACCCCGACCGAGGCCTTCTCGGTCAACGTCTCGGGCCACGCCCGCGGCTATCACGGCACCTCGACGATCTTCCACCGCGCCGCGCTCCGCAAGGGCTCGAACTCGGTCTCGGCCGAGCCGCGGAGCAGCATCGCGCTCGACGAGGGCGACAACAACCCGCAGGATTACGACACCTACGGCGGCTCGGTGAACGCGGCCTATGACTTCGGCCCGGTCACGCTGACCTCGATCAGCGCCTATGAAACCACCTCGGGCTACAGCCGCGGCGACACCGACGGCGGCGCGGCGGCGAACTTCCCGGTCAACGGCGTGGCGAACGGCTTCGGCCAGAGCCAGGGCAATATCCGCGCGCTCGGCCAATATACGCAGGAGGTCCGCCTCGCCTCGCAATCCGACCAGCGTTTCACCTGGCAGGTCGGCGGCTTCTACTTCCGCCAGAACGACACGACCGAATTCTACCAGCGCAGCTTTTTCCTGAACACCGCGGCCCGCAACCCGAACAACTGGGTGCGCCTGCGCGACATCAACACCAGCTGGGCGGCGTTCGGTCAGGCGAGCTTCAAGGTGACGCCCGACTTCACGATCACCGCCGGCGGCCGCTATACCGAGGACGTCAAGCGCACGACGCTGGTCAAGCCGGTGCTGAACGCGACCGGCACCGCCAGCCTGTTCCCGGCGACCGCCCCCACCGCGGTGCGGCTCGAAGGCAAGGAGCCGAGCTGGGACGTTTCGGCATTGTACCAGCTCGATCCCCGCAACAGCGTCTATGCCCGCGTCGCGCGCGGCTTCCGCGGCCCGACGATCCAGGGGCGTTCGGCGGTGTTCAACTCGCCCTTCTCGACCGCGAACAGCGAGACGATCACCTCCTATGAGATCGGGTCGAAGGGCGTCTTCCTCGACGGCCGGCTGCGCATCAACTCGTCGCTGTTCACCTATACGGTCAACGACATCCAGCTGAACGGCAATGACGTCAACGGCAACGGCGTGCTCTTCAACGCCGACAAGGCGCGTGCCTATGGCGTCGAGATCGACACGCAGTTCCGCCCGGTGCCGAACCTCACCTTCACGCTCGGCGCGAGCGCGCTGGCGTCGAAGATCCGCGACAAGCGCGTCTATGCGCAGGTCTGCATCCTCAACGGCGTGGTGGTCTGCACCGTGCAGGATCCGACGATCCGCGTGGGCAGCAACGTCTTCGCGCAGATCGACGGCAACCCGCTGCCCAACGCGCCGCGCTGGAACCTCGACGCCACCGCGCGTTACGACCTGCCGCTCGCCAATGACGGCAAGCTGTTCGTCGCGACCGACTGGAACATCCAGGGCTACACCAATTTCGTGCTCTACAAGACGCGCGAATTCTACGCGACGGGCAATTTCGAGGGCGGCCTGAAGATCGGCTACACCACGCCGGACGACAATTACGAAATCGCCGCCTTCGCGCGCAACATCACCAACGAGAAGAACCTGAAGGGCGTGATCGAGAACTACATGGCCGCGGTGTTCAACGAACCGCGGATCATCGGCGTCTCGGTCAGCGGCAAGTTCCGCTAAGCCGATAGCGGCGGCGTCTCACGGCGCCGCCGCCGTTACCGTCAGGTCCATCTCCGCAAGCGGCGTGCCGGTGACCGCGTCGATCACCACCGGCTCGACGACATGGCCGTCCGCCGCGACCAGCCGCACGATCGTTTCATCGCCGAAATGCCGCGCCCCCCACGCACCGAGCGCATGGAGCACCGGCAGATAGTCCCGCCCCATCGCGGTCAGCACATAGTCGTGGCGCGGCGGCCGCTCCGAATAGCGCCGCCGTTCCAGCAGCCCATCCTCGACCAGCGCGGCCAGCCGCCGCGTCAGGATGTTGGGCGCGATCCCCAGCCCCTTCTGCAACGCGTCGAAGCGATGCACGCCGCGCGCCACGTCGCGCAGCACCAGCATGCTCCAGCCATCACCGACGCGGGCGATACCGCGGCCGAGCGGGCAGTCGCTTTTGGATAATCCTTCACAGTCCATTGCAATAAGATAGTCACTCTCTATCTTTTCGCAAGTCACCCGGCGTGGATGCGGGGTGAGGGAGATGCGCGATGACCGATACCCCCCTGCCCACTGCCCTGATCACCGGCGCCTCGGCCGGCATCGGCGCCACCTATGCCGACCGGCTGGCCCGCCGTGGCCACGACCTGATCCTCGTCGCGCGCGACGAAGCCCGGCTGACCGCACTCGCGGATCGCCTTCACGCCGAAACCGGCCGCAGCGTCACGGTGCTGCGTGCCGATCTCACGAACGAGGCGGATGTCGCCCGTGTCGAGGCGCGGCTGGCGGAGGACGCGCGCATCGGCCTGTTCGTCAACAATGCGGGGATGAGCCTGACCGGCAATCTGCTCACCGCCGAACCGGAGGCGATCACGCGGCTGATCGCGCTGAACGTCACCGCCCCCACCCGGCTCGCCGCTGCGGCCGGCCGTGCGTTCGCGGCGCGCGGCGGCGGGGCGATCGTCAACGTCTCGTCGGTGCTGTCGCAGGTCGTCGAGACGTTCGACGGCGCCTATAACGGCACCAAGGCGCATCTGCTCACCGTCAGCCGCTGGCTCAACCGTCAGCTCGGCGATCGCGGCGTCTACGTGCAGGCGGTGCTGCCCGCCGCGACGCGCACCGAGATCTGGGAACGCTCGGGGATCGACATCGACAGTTTCCCGGCGGAGATCGTCATGGAGGTCGGCGATCTCGTCGACGCCGCGCTGGTCGGCTTCGACGCGAGTGAGGAAGTGACGATCCCGCCGCTCGCCGACGAGGGATTGTGGATCGCCGCCGATCGGGCGCGCGCGGCGATGGTGCCGGTGCTCGGCGGCAACCGCCCCGCCGCCCGCTATCGCGCGACCGTCGACGCCTGACGCAAAAGGGGCGCCCGATCGCTCGGACGCCCCCCCTGTGTTCGCGACGATCGCGGCCGGCTTACGCCGCCTGCTTCGACCGGCTCGCGCGCTTGCGCTCGTTCGGATCGAGGTAGCGCTTGCGCAGACGGATCGTCTTCGGCGTCACCTCGACCATCTCGTCGTCGTCGATATAGGCGATCGCCTGCTCCAGCGTCATCTTCTTCGGCGGGGTGAGGCGGATCGCATCGTCCTTGCCGCCGCTCGCGCGGAAGTTGGTCAGCTGCTTCGCCTTCATCGGATTGACCTCGAGGTCGTCCGTCTTGGCGTTCTCGCCGATGATCATGCCTTCATACAGCGCCTCGCCGTGGCCGACGAACAGCACGCCGCGGTCCTCGAGCGGGCCGAGCGCATAGCCCTGCGCCTCGCCGGCGCCGTTGGAGATCAGCACGCCGTTCTTGCGGCCTTCGATCGTGCCCTTGTGCGGGCCGTACTTCTCGAACAGCCGGTTCATGATGCCGGTGCCGCGGGTGTCCGACAGGAACTCGCCGTGATAGCCGATCATGCCGCGCGACGGCGCCGAGAAGGTGATGCGCGTCTTGCCGCCGGTCGACGGACGCATGTCGGTCAGTTCGGCCTTCCGCAGGTTCATCTTCTCGACGACGGTGCCCGAATGCTCCTCGTCGACGTCGATGATGACGGTTTCATACGGCTCGGTCTTCTTGCCGTTCTCGTCCTCGCCGAACAGCACGCGCGGGCGGCTGATGCCGAGCTCGAAGCCCTCGCGGCGCATCGTCTCGATCAGCACGCCGAGCTGGAGCTCGCCGCGGCCGGCGACTTCGAAGCTGTCGCGGTCGGCGGCCTCGGTCACCTTCACGGCGACGTTCGATTCGGCTTCGCGGAACAGACGGTCGCGGATCATGCGGCTGGTCACCTTGGTGCCCTCGCGGCCCGCCATCGGCGAATCGTTCACCGCGAAGCGCATCGACAGCGTCGGCGGATCGATCGGCTGCGCGTGCAGCGGCTCGGTGACGGTGATGTCGGCGATCGTGTTGGCGACGGTCGCGACGGTCAGGCCGGCGAGGCTGATGATGTCGCCCGCCTTGGCTTCGTCGACCGGCACGCGGTCGAGACCGCGGAACGACATGATCTTCGACGCACGGCCGGTCTCGACGATCTTGCCGTCGTTATCGAGCGCGTGGATCGCCTGGTTGGTGCGCACCGTACCCGAATTGATGCGGCCGGTAAGGATGCGGCCGAGGAAATTGTCGCGGTCGAGCAAAGTGACGAGGAAGGTGAACGGCACGTCCTCCACTTCCACCTTCGGCGCGGGCACGTGATTGACGATCGTCTCGAACATCGGGATCAGCGTGCCTTCGCGCGCGTCCATGTCGGTCGAGGCATAGCCGTTGCGGCCCGAGGCGTAGAGCACCGGGAAGTCGAGCTGCTCGTCATTGGCGTCGAGCGACACGAACAGGTCGAACACCTCGTCGAGCACTTCCTGGATGCGCGCGTCGGGGCGGTCGACCTTGTTGACGACGACGATCGGCTTGAGGCCGAGCGCCAGCGCCTTGCCGGTGACGAACTTCGTCTGCGGCATCGCGCCTTCCGACGAATCGACCAGCAGGACGACGCCATCGACCATGCTGAGGATCCGCTCCACCTCGCCGCCGAAATCGGCGTGGCCGGGCGTGTCGACGATGTTGATGCGGATGCTCTCGCCGCCGCCCGGGGGCGCCCAGTCGACCGAGGTCGGCTTGGCGAGAATCGTGATCCCGCGCTCCTTTTCGAGGTCGTTCGAATCCATGGCGCGCTCTTCGACGCGCTGGTTGTCGCGGAAGGTGCCGGACTGGCGGAAGAGCTGATCGACCAGCGTCGTCTTGCCGTGATCGACGTGCGCGATGATCGCCACGTTGCGGAGGCTCATGGGAATTCCTGAATAGATGGAGCTTGGAGTGCGCGCCCCCATAGCCGAAATGTTGCGTCGCGGGAAGGGGAGCCGTTTCCACGCGCCGCGCGGCGCCGGCATTGAAGGCGACGCGTTCGCGTATTACAGCGCCAACACACTTGCCGTCGCGCCCGAACGCGACCATTTTGCGGGCAACGGCTTGGGAGACGAATGGAATGGCGACGAATCTGGACACGCCCGAACGCGACCTGGTGCTGACCCCGCCCGAGCCGGTGCCGACCGTCAGCGCCGAGCGTGCCGCCGGGCTGGTGCCGATCGACGACGCCAAGAAGACGCAGCTCGACGCGCGCGTCGACGCCTTCGTCGCCGATCTGGTCGCCGAGGACGTCAACAGTCCCGAATTCGGCAAGCGCGTCGATGCGATCACCGCGATGGGCGCCAAGGAAATCCGCGAGGCCGCGGGCCAGTCGAACCGCTTCCTCGACCGGCCGATCCGCGCGATGGACAAGGACACCGGCGTCGGCGCCGATCTCGCGCAGCTGCGCCGGGTGATCGAGGACCTCGATCCGGGTCGCAAGGGCGCGCTGTCCGGCCCCAAGAAGATCTTCGGCATCATCCCCTTCGGGTCGAAGATGCGCGACTATTTCGACAGCTACCAATCGTCGCAGACGCATATCAGCTCGATCCTCAAGAACCTCGCCGCCGGCAAGGACGAGCTGTTGATGGACAATGCCGCGATCGATACCGAGCGCGCCAATCTGTGGAGCGCGATGGGGCGGCTCGAACAGATGATCCACCTCAGCAAGGCGATGGACGCGAAGCTCGAGGACAAGGCCAACGAGCTCGACCACACCGATCCCGCCAAGGCCAAGGCGATCCGCGAGACCGCGCTCTTCTACACCCGCCAGCGCACGCAGGATCTGCTCACCCAGATGGCGGTGACGGTGCAGGGCTATCTCGCGCTCGATCTGGTCAAGAAGAACAACGTCGAGCTGGTGAAAGGCGTCGACCGCGCCTCGACCACCACCGTCTCGGCGCTGCGCACCGCGGTCACCGTGGCGCAGGCGCTGACCAACCAGAAACTAGTGCTCGAATCGATCACCCAGCTCAACACGACGACCGCCAACATCATCGATTCGACCGGCAAATTGCTGCGCTCGAACACCGCGGCGATCCACGAACAGGCCGCCGCCTCGACGATCCCGCTGGAGACGCTGCAGCGCGCCTTCCAGAACATCTACGACACGATGGACGCGATCGATTCGTTCAAACTGAAGGCACTCGATTCGATGAAGACCACCGTCACCGCGCTGGGCAGCGAAGTGGAGAAGTCGAAGGGCTATATCGCCCGCGCCGAGGGCGCCAACCAAGCCGCGCTCAAGGGGCCGGGCGCGAGCGATTCCTACCGTCTCGAATCGGTGTGAGCGGATGACCGAGGTCGACCAGCAGATCGAACGCGCCCGCGCCGCGATGGCACGGATCAGCGAGGATTATCGCGGACAGGCGGGCGCGACCTATCGTGCGCACGGCAAGCGGCTCAAGCGCAAGGCGACCAGCGTCGGCACGCGGCTGGCGATCATCTGCGTGGTCGATGCGCTGATCCTCCTTGCCGCCGGCGTCGCGGGCATGTTCATCCCGTTGGGCATCTTCGGCTTTCTGGCGGTCATGCTGCTGATGGCGGCGGTGACGATCGGCATCGCGCTCGCTCCGATCGCCCGCGCGCCGAGCGAGAAGGTGCTGCGCGAGGTCGACATCAAGGCGCTTCCCGCCAAGACCGAACGCTGGCTCGAGGCGCAGCGCCCCGCCCTGCCGGCGCCGGCGCGCGGGCTGATCGACCAGATCGGCGTGCGGCTCGAGACGCTGTCGCCGCAACTCGGCCGGCTCGATGGCCGCGAGGAGGAAGCCTATGAGGTCCGCCGCCTGATCGGCGAGCAGCTCCCCGCCTTCGTCAACGACTACGCGCGCGTTCCCGAACCGCTGCGCCGGGTCGAGCGCAACGGTCGCACGCCGGACGCCGAGCTGGTCGCGGGGCTGCGGCTGATCGAACAGGAGATCGCCGACATGACCGCGCGTCTGGCGCAGTCGGACCTCGACAGCCTGTCGACACGCGGGCGCTTCCTGGAGATCAAATATCGCGACGAGGCCGGCGAACGGTGATGGTGGGCGATGACGGGCTCGAACCGCCGACATTCTCGGTGTAAACGAGACGCTCTACCAACTGAGCTAATCGCCCCATCACGGGTTCGCCTGCCCTGCCAAAGCGCGCGGCGATCCGCAAGGGGGTGCAGTCACCCCGCCGCCTCGATCTTGCGCAGCGCGATCATATAGGCCTGCATCGCCTCGCTGGCGCGCGGCGACAGCGTCATGAAGGCGCGGCGGCGATTGGCGGGATCGGGGTGGCGGATGAACAGCTCCATCTCGGTCATCTTGGCGATCCAGCGCAGCGCGGTCGTCGGCGCGACGCCGGCGGCGATGCACAGGCTCGATACGCTGACCTGCACGCCCTCCAGCTCGGCGGCGAACAGGTCGAGCAGCATGTCCCAGGCCGGGTCCTCGAACAGCGCCTCGCCGCCGAACTGGCCGAAGAACTTGCTGCGCAACTGCCGGCGATGGATGACGCGGCGCACGTCCTGCGGCCGCACGGCGTGGCCGATCGCCGGCTCGCCGTCGAAGCGCGTGCGGCGGTCGCCGAGTTCGGACGCGCCCGTCATCGGCTGATTGTGCACGAAATCGGCGGCGAAGCGCGAGATACGCGCCATGCCGTCGGTCAGCCGCCGCAACCGCTCCTCGTCGCTCTCGCGGCCAGCGTGGAGGAACGGCTCGCGGTCGCTGCGCACCGTGTCGGACAGCCCCTCCTGCAGCGTCGGCGGCATCCGCCGGCACGCCTCGGCCAGCGCCACGACACGCTGCGCCGGGCTGGGGTCGCAGAGCAATTCGATGCGCTCGCCGAGCAGATGCCGCGCGACGAGATCGATCTGCGCCGTGGCGAGCGCGAGCACCGCCCGCCCCTCCTCCGCGGCGAGATGATCGGCGAGGAGCGGGAGGACCGCATCGAGCGTCGCCGCCGCCACGTCGCGTGCCTCGACCGCGAACACCGGCCGGCCGCCGAGCCGCGGCAGCAGTCCTGCGACCTCCGCCCAGCCGATGCGCTGGAGCAGGCGTGCGCCGACGGCGTCGATCGCGGCATGGAACGGCGCAGCCGCGGCGGCATCGGCGATCAGCAGCATGGGGTGGCCGCGATCGCCATAAGGACGCGCCGGGCGTCTCTCCGTTTTGGCGTCAGCCAGCGTTGTGATCCCCATAGACGCAGAATAAGCGGCACCGCGAACGGTTCGCCCGCATTCATCTCCGTTCCGGCATCATCACTGCTGCGGTAAGCATGTTTAGAAGGTTATCACCTCCGAATCGGATGCACCATGATCAGTCGAGCGATTTGACGATCTCTTCGACCATTTTCTTCGCATCGGCGAGGAGCATCATCGTATTGTCCATGTAAAACACATCGTTATCGACACCGGCATAGCCGACGCCGCCCATCGACCGCTTGATGAACAGCACCGTCTTCGCCTTCTCGACGTCGAGGACCGGCATGCCGTAGATCGGCGAGCTCTTGTCGGTCTTGGCGGCGGGATTGGTGACGTCGTTGGCACCGATGACGAAGGCGACGTCGGTCTGCGAAAACTCGGAATTGATGTCTTCGAGCTCGAAGACCTCGTCGTACGGCACGTTGGCTTCGGCGAGCAACACGTTCATATGGCCCGGCATTCTGCCGGCGACGGGATGGATGGCATATTTGACGCGGACGCCGTGCGCCTTCAACTTGTCGGCCATTTCGCGCAGCGCATGCTGTGCCTGCGCCACCGCCATGCCATAACCGGGAACGATGATGACCTGTTCGGCCTGGCTCATCAGGAAGGCGGCGTCCTCGGCGCTGCCGCGCTTCCAGGGACGATCGACCTTGGCACCGTCGCCGCTCCCGCCGCCGCTCTCCGCGCCGAAGCCGCCGGCGATGACCGAGACGAAGCTGCGGTTCATCGCCCGGCACATGATGTAGCTGAGGATCGCGCCGGACGAGCCGACCAGCGCGCCGGTGATGATCATCGCGCTGTTGTGGAGCGTGAAGCCCATCGCCGCCGCCGCCCAGCCCGAGTAGCTGTTGAGCATCGACACCACCACGGGCATGTCCGCCCCGCCGATCGGAATGATCAGCAGAAAGCCGATCGCGAAGCTGAGGATCGTGATCGTCCAGAAGATCCACGGGCTCTGGTCCTGGGTGAAGGCGACGATCAGCAGCAGGATCGCGGCGAGCATTCCGAGGTTGAGGACGTGGCGGCCGGGCAGCAGGATCGGCTTGCCGCCCATGTTGCCGTTGAGCTTGAGGAAGGCGATCACCGAGCCCGAGAAGGTGATCGCGCCGATCGCGACGCCGAGCCCCATCTCGATCCGGCTGACCGGGTGGATCGCCGCGAACGGCTGGCCGAGCATCGGGATCACCATGTCGGCGATGCCGAAGGCAATCGGGTTGAGGAAGGCGGCGGCGGCGACCAGCACCGCGGCGAGCCCGACGAGGCTGTGGAAGGCGGCGACGAGCTGCGGCATCGCGGTCATCGCGATCCGCCGCGCGGTGACGAGGCCGATCGCGGCGCCGATGCCGATCGCAGCGAGCAATTCGCCGATCGTCACCCAATCCAGCACCGGAAAATGAACGGAATCCGCGGTATGTACTTCCGGCACGTGCGTGATCAGCGTCGTCACCACCGCAATCGTCATGCCGATCATGCCGAAGCGGTTGCCGCGCTGGCTCGACGTCGGCGACGACAGGCCGCGCAGCGCGAGGATGAAGCACACCCCCGCGATCAGATAGGCGAGCGCCGCGAACGAACTGCCTGCGGTTGCGTGTTCCATCCTACCCCCGGGTTTTCGAAAGACGACGGCCGTCGGCGCGGTGCATCACGGCTTGGCCGCCGCGGGCCGCTCCTTCTTCTTGTACATCGCCAGCATCCGCTGCGTCACCGCGAAGCCGCCGAAGATATTGATGCTGGCAAGCACGACGCCGAGCAGCCCCAGCCATTTCGACGCGCTGCTCCCCGCCGCCGCGCCGGCGATCAGCGCGCCGACGATGATGACGCTGGAAATGGCGTTGGTCACCGCCATCAGCGGCGTGTGCAGCGCCGGCGTCACCGACCAGACGACGTAATAGCCGACGAAACACGCCATCACGAAGATCGACAGGATCGCTACGAAGTCCATCATCCCACTCCTTCAGGCGGCGATGCGGCGGGGCGATGGCACCGCCCGCCCCATCTCCTCGGCCGCTTCCATCCAGCAGCGTACGGCATCATAGGCGTTGGCCAGCGCTTCTTCCGGCGTATCGCCGTCCGAGCGGCAGCCCGGCAGTTCCGGTACGACCGCGGCGTAACCGCCACCGTCGTCGTCACGGAGAGGCACGATGTCGACTTCGTAATCCTGCGGGTTCATTCAGCCTGCTCCCGAACCGCGTCCACGAACTTCACGAGTTCGCGGATATACACGGGTTTGATCGGACGATGCGCAGGGATGGTGAGGATCTGCGCGACCGATTGATGCTTCACCTTATAGTGTGACCCCTGACGGGGCGGCGTACAAGCGATACCGAAGCCACGACATAATGTTTCGATGTCCGCGATGCGCCAGTCGCGCGGCGCCTCCCGCATCTTTTCGAGGAGCGCCTCCGCCCTCACGTCTAGGCGAGCAACCGCGGGTTGACGATTTGCCCGTCGCGGGTCAGCCGCACCGCGTCGCCGATCTCGGCGTCAAGCACCGGGCGGCCGGCGTCCTTGTCCCAGAAGGTCGACAGGAAATTGTAGAGGTTGCGGCTGAACAATGCCGATGCGTCGGCGGGCAGCCGCGAGGCCATGTTGCGGTGGCCGATGATGCGGACGCCGTGACGTTCGACGATCTCGCCCGCCACCGCGCCCTCGACGTTGCCGCCCTGCTCGACCGCGAGGTCGACGATCACGCTGCCCGGCTTCATCGATGCGACCTGCGCGTCGCTGATCAGCCGCGGTGCGGGGCGGCCGGGGATCAGCGCCGTCGTGATCACGATATCCTGTTTGGCGATATGGCCGGAGACGAGCTCGGCCTGCGCGGCCTTATAGTCCTCGCTCATCTCGCCGGCATAGCCGCCGGTGCCCTCGCCCTCGATACCGGCGACGGCCTCGACGAAGATCGGCTTGGCGCCGAGCGACTGGATCTGTTCGCGCGTCGCGGCGCGCACGTCGGTGGCGGAAACCTGCGCGCCGAGCCGCCGCGCGGTGGCGATCGCCTGCAGGCCGGCGACGCCGACCCCCATCACGAAGGCCTTGGCGGCGCTGACCGTCCCCGCCGCGGTCATCATCATCGGAAAGGCGCGGCCATATTCCGACGCGGCGTCGAGCACCGCCTTGTAGCCGGCGAGGTTGGACTGCGACGACAGGATGTCCATCGACTGCGCGCGGGTGATGCGCGGCATGAATTCCATCGCCAGCGCCTCGTAGCCCGCGGCGGCATAGGCGTCGATCCGCGCGCGTTTGCCGAACGGATTGAGGCCGGCGACGATCCACGCCCCCTGCGCCGCCCCCGCGAGGCCGGTCGGATCGGGGCCCTGCACGCCGAGGATGATGTCGGCATCGGCCAGCGTCGCGGCGCGATCGGCGACGGTGGCTCCGGCCTCCGCATAGGCCCGGTCGGCGTAGCTGGCGGCGATCCCCGCGCCGGCCTCGATCGCGACGGCGGCACCCAGCGCGACGAACTTCCTGGCGGTCTCCGGCGTCGCCGCGACCCGCCGCTCGCCGTCTGCATGTTCCCTGAGGACGGCGATCTTCATGCCATCGGTGCCTATGCGATCGCCCAGATCACCAGCGCGACGATCACCGCGCAGGCGATCGCGCCCCAGAACAGCATCTTCGTGACGCTGATATAGGTCGATTCATGCGCCTTGAGGTCACCATTGCCGGCCATCGTCCAACCCTCGTCTGCTCGTGGCGTCTGCGCCCTTGTGGCGATACCTGCCCGCAAAGCGCCGCGGCCGTCAAGGCGGCCGGCGGCCGGCGGGCTTAAGTCGGCCTTTACCGGTGGCTTGTATCAGGTGCCCCGAACCGGGACAGGAAAATACCATGACGCGCAACGGACAGCGCCTGCTTCTGCTGATCGACGACGAGCCCGCGCAGCGCCGGTTGGTGTCGGCGCTCGCCGCCCGCGCCGGCTGGCGCTCGATCTTCGCCGCCGACGGCGAGATGGCGCTGGCGCAGCTCGGCACGCAGGACGGCATGCAGCTCGATGCGATCCTGCTCGACCATTGGGCGCCCGACGCCGATGCCGCGCCGCTGATCGCCGAATTGCGCGAGCGGCGGCCGGCGCTGCCGATCCTGATGCTCACCGCCAACGGTTCGGTGATGCACGCGGTCGCGGCGATGCGCGCCGGCGCGACCGATTTCCTGGTCAAGCCGCTCGCCCCCGAACGCCTGCTCGCCGCGCTCGAGGCGGCGGTGGCGGGCACCGCCGCCGGGGAGCTGCGTCCGTTGACCGAGAAGATCCCGGCGCTGCTCGCGTTCGACGAGATCGTCGGATCGTCGCCCGATTTCCGCGCCGCGCTGGCGATCGCCGCCAAGGCGGCACGCGCGCGGGTGCCGGTGCTGGTCGAGGGCGAAAGCGGCGTCGGCAAGGAGGTGGTCGCCGATGCGATACATGCCGCCTCGCCGCGCGCGAAGAAACCAATCGTCACCGTCAATTGCGGCGCGATCCCCGCCAATCTCGTCGAATCGGAGCTGTTCGGGCATGAGAAGGGCGCCTTCACCGGCGCATTCGAGCGCAAGATCGGCAAGTTCGTCGACGCCGACGGCGGCACCATCCTGCTCGACGAGATCGGCGAGATGCCGCTGGAGACGCAGGTCAAATTGCTGCGCGTGCTGCAATCGGGCGAGATTCAGCCGATCGGCGCGCGCCATGCCCGCGAGGTCGACGTGCGCGTCATCGCCGCAACCAACAAGAAACTGCTCGAGGAGGTCGAGGCGGGGCGGTTCCGCGAAGACCTCTATTACCGGCTCAACGTCGTCCAGGTGGCGATCCCGCCGCTGCGCGAGCGGCTCGGCGACGTGCCGGCGCTCGCCCGCCATCTGCTCGCGCGGATCGCGCAGCAGCCAGGGTTGCGGCCGCTCGGCATCACCGACGACGCGCTGGCGCTGCTGGTGCAATACGACTGGCCGGGCAACGTCCGCCAGTTGCAAAACGCCTTGTTCCGCGCCGCGGTGCTCTGTGAGGGCGCGGCGCTGACCCGCGCCGACTTCCCGCAGATCGCCGCGCTCGGCGACCGTCGCGTCGGTACGATCGGCTCGGCGAGCGCTTCGGCCGGGGGCATCACGCTATTCCGGCCGGACGGCAATCTGCGCCCGCTCGAGGATATCGAGGCCGACGTGATCCGCCTCGCCATCGGCCATTATCGCGGCCGGATGACCGAGGTCGCCCGCCGCCTCGGCATCGGCCGTTCGACGCTGTATCGCAAGCTCGGCGAACTCGGCATCGACAACGCCGCCTGACTTCCCCCGGCGGCGGCGCGGCGCTAGCATCGGCCGATGCCCTGTCGCCACATCCTCGTCACCGGCGCCGCATCGGGCATCGGCCTCGCCACCGCGCAGCATCTCGCCGCGGCGGGAGCGGAACGGCTGGTGCTGGTCGATGTCGATGCCGCGGCATTGGCGCGGGTCGCTTTGCCGTGTCCGATCAGGGCACTGGCAGGCGACGTCGCCGACGCGCATTTCTGGGACGAAGCCGCCACGGATCTCGCCGGGATCGACGGTGCGGTGGTCAATGCGGGGGTGGCCGGCGCTGGGCCGATCGCCGATCTGTCCTTCGCCGAATGGCGGCGCATCCTCGGCGTCAATCTCGACGGTGCATTCCTGACGCTGCGCGCCGCGATGCGCGCGATGACCGGGGGCGGTGCGATCGTCGCCACCGCATCGGCGGCGGGGATCAAGGCGGAGGCCGGCGTCGCCGCTTATGGCGCATCCAAGGCGGCGCTGATCCATCTCGTCAAGGTCGCCGCCAAGGAGGGCGCTGCGAACCGCATCCGCGTCAACGCGATCGCACCCGCCGGGGTCGAGACGCCGGTATGGGATGCGATCCCGATGTTCGCCGAGCGCGTCGCCGCGGTCGGCCGCGATGGCGCCTTCGCCGAACTCGCCGCGCTGGCGACGCCGCTCGGCCGCTATGCGAAAGCCGAGGAGATCGCCGCGCAGATCGGATTCCTCCTCTCCGACGCAGCGGCGCTGATCACCGGCGCCTGCCTAGTCAGCGACGGCGGCTATACGTTGTGATTACCACAGGACGCCCTTGACCGGCTTGGTCGGTTCGGGGGCGGGATCGCCGATCGACTGGAGCAGGTCGATCTCGATCGTCCGGCACATCGCGGTCAGCGGCACGTCGTGGACGGTATTGGCGAAGGGATCGACCAGATCGTCGCCGATCTGCAGCACCGCGAGGAACATCAGCCCGGCCAGCGTCGAGCCGAGCGGCGTCGCATAGCCCAAGGTCTCGACCAGCCCGATCGGCAGCAGGATGCAGAAGATGTGGGTGAACAGGGTCGGGAAGAAACGATATTGATTGGGCAGCGGCGTGTTCTTGATCCGCTCCATCCCGCCCTGCGCATTGGCGATGTCGACCATCGTCGATTCCATCCGCGTCTGCTGGATGGTGTCGATCCAGCCGCGGCGGCGGGCATCGTCGATGCGGCGGCCGGTGCCGTCGAGCAGGCCGTTGGCGATGTTGCTGCGGGTCAGCGCCGGCTCCGCCTCACCGCGCGACAGGAATTTGAGCACCTGTTCGTCGACCGGCTGGCGGCGCAACTGGCAGCGCAGCGCGTTCACGTAGGCGATCTGGCGGATGACGATCGTGCGGCGCAGATCGTGCGCCTCGTCGACCGGCAGGAAGTTGCGCGCCTCGCGGCTTAGGCTGCGCGAGGCGTTGATCATCGCCCCCCACAGCACGCGGCCTTCCCACCAGCGCTGATAGGCGGAATTGTCGCGGAAGCCGATCAGCAGCGCGAGCACCGTACCGAACAGCGTCAGCGGCAGGGAGGGCGCCTTGAATTCGAGCGCATAGTAACTGACGGTGACGATGACATCCCAGATGAACAGGATCACCAGCGGCTTCCAGACTTCGGCGACGACACGGGTGAAGCGGGGAGTGGTTGCAACGATCATAGCGTGTCCAGATGGGATCGGAACGGTCCGAACGCATCAACAATCGATCTGCTGCAACGCAAAATCACAATTCAGCCACCCACCAGCGCCCGGTCGCGCAGGCCGCGCCAGATCCGCAGCGCCTGGACGGTCGCCGCGACATCGTGGACGCGGAGCAATTGCACCCCCGCCTCCGCGCCCTTCAACGCCAGCGCGAGACTGCCGCCGAGCCGCGCGTCGACCGGAGCTTCGTTGTCGAGCGCGCCGATCATCCGCTTGCGGCTGGCGCCGAGCATGATCGGGCAGCCGAGGCCGTGGAAGATCGCCAGACCGTTGATCAGCGCGAGATTCTCGGCGAGCGTCTTGCCGAAGCCGATGCCGGGATCGACGATGATCCGCGATCGCTCGATTCCCGCCGCGACGACCGCGGCGATGCGCGCGTCGAGCCAGTCGAACACGTCGGTCAGCACGTCGCGATAGCCGGTACGCGCGTGCCCGCCCTCCTTCGGATCGGGCGAGTGCATCAGCACCACCGGGCATCGCACCCGCACCACCACGTCGAGCGCGCGGTCGTCCCACAGCAAGGCGGAGACGTCGTTGACGATATGCGCGCCGGCGGCGAGCGCGGCATCCATGACCGCGGCCTTGCGGGTGTCGATCGATACCGGAGTGCCGCTGCGTGCGAGCCGCTCGACGACGGGCACGACGCGGGCGATCTCGTCGCCCTCCCAGACCTGCGCCGCGCCGGGGCGGGTCGATTCGCCGCCGAGGTCGATCAGCGCCGCGCCGGCGGCGGCCATGTCGACGCCGGCCGCGGCCGCGGCGGCGGGGTCGTCGCTGTGCCGGCCGCCGTCGGAGAAACTGTCCGGCGTGACGTTGAGGATGCCCGCGACGAGTGGTTGGTCTAGCCGCAGCACGCGCTCGCCGAGTTGGAGCGGCGGGCGCGGCGCGGTGATCGCGGCGTGGAGGCGGACGGCGCTCTCGCCGAGGGTGGCGACGTCGGCGATGGGGATGGTGCGGCGGCGGCCTGCTTCGATCACCTCATAAGCGGCGAACCATTGCAGGCCGCCGGCGAGACGCGCGACCACGCCGTCCGGCTGGGTGACGGGGGTGTCGACGAACTGGACGGGGCGAAGGTGGAGACTCATCGCCGGTCCATCCGACGGCGCCGCCGACAAGGCAAGCGCCGCGCATTCCTCCCCGGAACGGGCAAGGCAATCGCATATGGACGCTCGTACGAGCCTGTCGTCTTCCAAGACCACCCCGTCACCCCGGACTTGTTCCGGGGTCCACCCTGCGGCGAGGAGAAAAGCCTAACTCGACACCGTTCTCTCGCGGCCCGGTGGACCCCGGAACAAGTCCGGGGTGACGAAAGTGGTAAGGAAGCCGATCAAAGCCTCATCACCGCAGCCATATGTGATAGCCCTGCCGGAACGGGAGGATTGCCTTACGGCTGCGTCGCCAGCAGATACGTCTGGCGCAACGTGTCGATCGGCTTCAGCTTGCCCTCGCCGTCATGGTGCCAGAAGGTCCAGCCGTTGCACGCCGGCGCGCCTTGCAGCGCCGCGCCCAATTTGTGGATCGATCCCGCCGCGCCGCAATCGGATAACAGGCTGCCGTCGGCGCGCACCGTCACGCGGAAACGGCGCTTCGAATCGGTCAGCACCGCGCCGGGCGTCAGATAGCCGTTCTCGACCAGCACGCCGAACGCGACCTTGGGCTGCTGGCGCGGACTCTGCATCGTCGCCAGCGCCGATTCGTCGAGCGGCAACGCCGCGGCGATCCGCTCCTCGGCCGCGGCGATATAATCGCCCTCGCGCTCGATGCCGATCCAGCGGCGCCCCAGCCGCTTCGCCACCGCGCCGGTGGTGCCGGTGCCGAAGAAGGGATCGACCACCACGTCGCCCGGCTTCGTGCAGGCGAGCAGGATGCGGTACAGCAATGCCTCGGGCTTCTGCGTCGGGTGGACCTTGACGCCGCCCTTCTTCAACCGCTCGCCGCCGCCGCAGATCGGGAATTCCCAGTCCGAGCGCATCTGCAATTCGTCGTTGAGCGTCTTCATCGAGCGATAGTTGAACGTGTATTTGGCGCCCTCGCCCTTCGCCGCCCAGATCAGCGTCTCATGCGCGTTGGTGAAGCGGGTGCCGCGGAAGTTCGGCATCGGATTGGCTTTCCGCCAGACGATGTCGTTGAGGATCCAATAGCCGAGATCCTGCACCGCGGCACCGACGCGGAAGATGTTGTGATAGCTGCCGATCACCCAGATCGTGCCGTCGTCCTTGAGGATACGGTGCGCCTCGGCCAGCCAGGCGCGGGTGAAGGCGTCATAAGCGGCGAAGGTGTCGAACTTGTCCCAATCGTCGGTGACCGCATCGACGTGCGTGCCGTCGGGGCGGAACAGCTCGCCGCCGAGCTGGAGATTGTAGGGCGGGTCGGCGAAGACCATGTCGACCGACTTGTCGGGCAGCGCGCGCATCGCCGCGATGCAATCGCCGCGGATGATGCTGTCCAGCGGCAGGGGCGCGGCCGGGCGCGCCGTCGCCGGCGCCGCTGCGCGCGCCGCGACCCGCGACTGCCTGACCTTCTCGATAACCGCCATTACGTCCCCCTTGCCGCCCTATTCGCGCGAAACAGCGGACTCCCGTCAAGGGATGATTGGTTAACGTCGGGTCCCGCCGTTCGCTCGGAGCGGCGGGCCGCCACGTTCTCGACCCAGATGTTGGGAAGCGCGGCCGCCACCGACCCCAAGTGCTGGGGTCTGTGACTCAAAAGACTCAGCGCGCGCTTTGCTGCAAATTTTTGCCGTCCATGCCCTGCAGGTCGAGCTGGATAGCGGCCGACGCGTCGCCACCCGTGATTCGGGCGTAGGCGGCGGCGACCGGCGCGAAGCTGCGGCGATGCAGCGGCGTCGGTCCATGGTCGCGCAGCGCGGCGAGATGGTGCTTGCAGCCGTAACCCTTGTTCGAATGCCAGTTATATTGCGGGTGGACCGCGGCATGCTCCAGCATGATGCCGTCGCGCATATGCTTGGCGACGATCGAGGCGGCGGCGATCGACACGCTGTGCGCATCGCCCGAGACGATCGCGGTCGCCGGATAGGTCCAGCGCGGCAGGCGGTTGCCGTCGACCAGCACATGGCCGGGATCGCAGCCGAGCCGGGCGACCAATGCATCGACCGCGAGCGTCATCGCCTTCATCGTCGCCCAATAGATGTTGAGCGTGTCGATCTCCGCGGGCTCGACGATGCCGACGCCGTAGACGCCGCGCGTGGTGATGAGGCCATACAACCGCTCGCGCTCGGCGGCGCAAAGCTTCTTCGAATCGTCGATGCCGCGCGGCGTGCCCTTTGCGGGCAGCACCACCGCGGCGGCGACCACCGGCCCGGCGAGCGGCCCGCGTCCCGCCTCGTCCACCCCGGCGACGGGAGGCAGGCAGGTCTTCTCATGCTTCCATCCGGGCATTCAGCCCTCCAGTTCGTCGAAGGGGACGACGCCGAGCGTGTGACCGATCGGGCCATGGCCGCCGCCCAGACCCGGCGCGTTGACGATCGCGATACGGACGAAGCGCACCGCCTGTTCGAACGCCGCCTCGATGCCGAGGCCGCTGGCGAGCCCGGTGGCGAGCGCACTGGCCAGCGTACAGCCGGTGCCGTGCGTATCGACCGTGTCGAAGCGTTTGCCGATCAGGCGGCGAAGCTCGCCCTGCGGCGACAGCAGGCGATCGGTGATCTCGGCCTCCTCGCCGTGCCCGCCCTTGGCGACGACATGGCACCCGTGCGCGAGCACCGCCGCTTCCCCGCCGAGCGCCGCCATCTCCGGAATATTGGGGGTCACCACCGAGGCGACGCCCATCAACCGTTCGAACGCCGCCATGGTGGCGGCATCGGCGAGCACCGACCCGCTGGTCGAGACCATCACGGGATCGAAGACGATCGGCACGTCGAGCTGATCGAGCAGGTCGGCGACCGCATGTGCGGTCTCCGCCGAACCGATCATCCCGATCTTGACCGCGTCGACGCCGATATCCTCGACCACGCTGCGCATCTGCGCGACGACGATGTCGACCGGGATGGCATGGACCGCCTGTACGCCGAGCGTATTCTGCGCGGTGATCGCGGTGATCGCCGTCATCGCATGACCGCCCAGCATCGTGACCGTCTTGATGTCCGCCTGGATCCCGGCGCCGCCACCGGAATCGGATCCGGCGACGATGAGCACGCGCGGGATCACCGCCCGGCCCCGACGGTGCCGGCGCGACGGCATCGCTCGCAGGACATGGCGATGGTCGTGGGGTGGCTGATCGTATGCGCCATGGTGGCCGCCCATGCCACAGGTCGGGGGGTGGAGAATAGAAGAAGGTGGTTCGCGCGGAGGCGCAGAGGCGCGGAGGGTCGGACCCGGTGGGCAGGGCTTTCTCCTTCCCGACCGTTCGTGCTGAGCCTGTCGAAGCACGGTGGGACTCGCACGCGACAGCTCGAGCAGAGAATACGAAAGGCTATCGATTCACGCGAAGACGAAGGCGCGAAGGTGTTTTGTGCGGCTTTGCGACAGCTCTTCCCCCCAGCCGCAGCAGGGCTATCGCATATATGGACGCTCGTGCGAGCCGGTCGTCGTCCAAGCCCACCCCGTCACCCCGGACTTGTTCCGGGGTCCACCCTGCGGCGAGGGGAAGGGCTTGATTCGACACCGTTCTCCCGCGGCCCGGTGGACCCCGGAACGAGTCCGGGGTGACGTAACTAGTAAGGAAACCGATCGAGCCTCATCACCGCAACCATATGCCATAGCCCTGCCCGCCACAGGAACAGCCGCGGCGGTAGCAGGTGACGCTGCCGCGCGCGCACCATCTTCGCGTCTTCGCGTCTTCGCGCGAGAACCCCCGTCTCAGCTCTGGAAGCGCCGCTCCGCGACGGCGGGATGCGCCTTCAGCACCTTGCCGATCCGGGTCGGCCGGTCGAGCAGTTCGCCGCCGCAATCGGGACAGCGTTCGTCGAGTTCATCGGCGCATTCGCTGCAATAGGTGCTTTCCAGCGAGCAGATGAACGCCCCCGGCGCATCCGCCGGCAGGTCGGCGCCGCAGCGCTCGCAATCGGGACGCATCGCCAGCATCAGGCCGCCGCCTGCCGCACCGCGTCGCAGATCCGGTCGACCACGGTTTCGACCTGGCGCGCGTCGTCGCCCTCGGCCATCACGCGGATGACCGGCTCGGTGCCCGACGGGCGGATGACGAGGCGGCCGGTGCCGGCAAGCTCCGCCTCGGCGGCGGCGATCACCGACTGGACCGACGCATCGTCGAGCGGCTTGCCCCCCGCGAAACGGACGTTCTTGAGCAATTGCGGCAGCGGCGCGAACCGGTGGAGCACCTCGCTCGCCGGCGCGCCGGCGCGCTTCAGCTCGGCGAGCACCTGGAGCGCGGCGACGAGGCCGTCGCCGGTGGTGCCGTAATCCGACAGGATAATATGGCCGGACTGTTCGCCGCCGACATTATAGCCCGAGCTGCGCATCTTCTCGAGCACGTAGCGGTCGCCGACCTTGGTGCGGACGAGGCCCAGTCCCTGCGCCTTGAGATGGCGTTCGAGGCCGAGGTTGGACATCACCGTCGCGACCAGCCCGCCGCCCGCCAGCCGCCCGGCGCGCGCCCAGCCCGCGGCGATCGTCGCCATCAGCTGGTCGCCGTCGATCACGCGGCCGGTCTCGTCGACGACGATCAGCCGGTCGGCGTCGCCGTCGAGCGCGATGCCGATGTCGGCGCCCGCCGCGACCACCGTCTCCGACAGCGTCTGCGGCGCGGTCGAGCCGACGCCGTCGTTGATATTGGTGCCGTTCGGCGTGATGCCGATCGAGACCACGTCCGCGCCCAGCTCCCACAGCGCCAGCGGTGCGACCTTGTAGGCGGCGCCGTTGGCGCAATCGATCACGATGCGCAGCCCGTCGAGCCGCAGGTCGCTCGGAAAGGTCGATTTGGCGAAGTGGATATAGCGGCCCTGCGCGTCGTCGATGCGGCGCGCGCGGCCGATCTGCGCCGAGGGCGACAGCGCGACGTCGCCCTCCTTGGCGCTGTCGATCAGTTGCTCGATCGTCTCTTCGGCCTCGTCGGACAATTTGTAGCCGTCGGGGCCGAACAATTTGATGCCGTTGTCGGCGAAGGGATTGTGGCTCGCCGAGATCATCACGCCGATATCGGCGCGCATCGACTGGGTGAGCATCGCCACCGCCGGGGTCGGCAGCGGCCCGACCATGATGACGTCCATGCCGACGCTGGTGAAGCCGGCGACGAGCGCGGATTCGAGCATATAGCCCGACAAGCGCGTGTCCTTGCCGATCAGCACGCGATGCTTGTGATCGCCGCGCTGGAAATAGGTGCCGGCCGCCATGCCGACCTTCATCGCCATGCTGGCGGTCATCGCGCCGGCGTTGGTCGCGCCCCTGATGCCGTCGGTACCGAAATATTTCCTTGCCATTGCGTGCGATCCGTTCCGCTATGCCGCTTGCTCGATCCCCCGATGCGCCAAGGAACCCGATGTCGCAAGCCACCCGTATCCTGCTGGCGCTCGTCGCCGGCATCGCGCTCGGTATCGCCGCGGTGGCGTTCGACAAGGATTGGGCGCTGCGCGTCACCGGCGTCACCCAGCCGATCGGCGAGGCGTGGCTGCACGGCCTGCAGATGGTGATCGTGCCGTTGATCGTCGGGCTGCTGGTGACTGGCATCGCCGCCACCGCCGAGGCGGCCCGGGCGGGGCGGATCGCCGGACGCGCGGTGGTGCTGTTCGTCGTCGTCCTGTGGTGCACGACGCTGATGTCGGCGATGGTGATGCCGGTGCTGCTCGATCTGTGGCCGCTGCCCGAGGCGTGGTCGGTCGCGCTGCGCAGCGCGCTGACCGCGACCGCGCCGCTCGGCAAGGTGCCGACGCTCGCCGATTTCTTCGCCACGATCGTGCCGACCAACGTCGTCGCGGCGGCATCGGGCGACGCCTTCCTGCCGCTAACCGTCTTCACGCTCGCCTTCGCCTTCGCGATCACCCGGTTGGAGGATGCGGCGCGGCAGCGGCTGACCGACCTGTTCCAGGCGATCACCGACGCGATGCTGGTCATCATCGGCTGGGTGTTGAAACTGGCGCCGATCGGCATCTTCGCGCTCGCCTATGGCGTCGGCGCGCGGACCGGCGCGGCGGCGTTCGGCGCGCTGATCCATTATATCGTGATGGTGTCGGCGATCGGACTGATCGTATTGCTCGCTGCCTATCCGGTGGCGCGCTTCGCCGGCGGCGTGCCGCTGCGCCGCTTCGCGCGCGCGGTGGCACCGGCGCAGGCGGTGGCGATCAGTACCCAAAGCTCGCTTGCCTCGCTGCCGGCGATGCTCAAGGGGTCGGCCGAGATCGGCGTGGCGCCGGCGACGGCGGGGATCGTGCTGCCGGTGGCGGTCGCGATCTTCCGCGCGACGAGTCCGGCGATGAACCTCGCGGTGGCGCTGTACGTCGCGCATTGGCTCGGCGTGCCGATCGGGCCGGGGCAGCTCGCCGCGGGGATCGCCACCGCGGCGATCACCACCATGGGATCCGTGTCGCTGCCGGGAACGGTGAGCTTCTTCGCCAGCGTCGCGCCGGTGGCGTTCGCGATGGGGGTGCCGATCGAGGCGCTGGGGCTGCTCGTCGCGGTGGAGACGGTGCCGGACCTGTTCCGCACCGTCGGCAACGTGACGATGGACGTCGCGGTGACCGGGGTGGTGGGGAAGCGCGACTGATCCTCCCCGCTGGCGGTGAGGGGGACCAGCGCAGCTGGTGGAGGGGGGCTTCCACAGGCGGTATGCTGGGCGGAGAGCCCCCTCCACCACCGCTACGCGGCGGTCCCCTCCCCGTGCCGGGCAGGATCAGGGGCGCCGCTCGTCGCGCGTGTTCACGCCGGCTGCGGCAGGTTCGCCGATCGCCGCCTCGCCCGCCAGCGCGTGCGCATCGTCGCCGATCGTGTCGAGATGCATCAGCTTCGTCACGAACGGCGCGAGCACCAGCACGACGACGCCGACACCCATCGAGAACCAGCCGATCCGTCCGTAGACCTCCAGCACCTGCGCCGGACCGGCCCCCTCGCCGCCGGTCGCCTGCGCGATCAGTCCGGCGATGAAATTGCCCGCTGCGGTGGCGAGAAACCAGGTCCCCATCATCAGCCCGGTCATGCTCGCCACCGACAGCCGCGTCATCGACGACAGGCCGATCGGCGAGAAGCACAATTCGCCCATCGAATGCAGCATGTAGAGCAGGATGACGAAGATCGCAGGGGTGAGGCCGCTCGCCGGCGCACCGAGGATCAGCGCGAGGAAGCCCGCGCCGACCAGCACGAGGCCGATGCCGAACTTGAACGGCGCCGAGGGTTCGATGCCGCGCTTGCCCATGGCGGTCCACACCAGCCCGAACAAGGGCGCGAGCGTGATGATGAAGAAGGAATTGACCGACTGGAACCACGACGCCGGCATTTCCCAGCCCAGTACCGTCCGGTCGACCGACTGATCGGTATAGAGGTTGAGCGACGAGCCCGCCTGTTCGAACAGCGCCCAGAACAAAGGCGACAGCGCGACGAGGAACAGCGCGGCGAAGATCCGGTGGCGCTCGACCTTCGGCAAAGCGCGGAATGAGGTGAGCAGGATATAGCCGACGGTGAACACCGATCCGGCGATCAGCACGACGCCGACCGCGCCCTGGTTGCGCACCAGCCACCACGACAAGGCGACCGCGACCAGCGCCCCGGCGTAGATCGCCCATTCGATCGACAGGCCGATCGGGGTGCGGGTCTGCAGCGCGCCCGCGACCGGCGGTTCGCCGACGTCGTACAATTCGCGGCGGAACAGCACGAAGACGATCAGGCCCAGCGCCATGCCGATCCCGGCGGCGCCGAAGCCGTAGGACCAGCCCATCCGCTCGCCGAGATAGCCGACCAGCAGCGGGCCGATGAACGCGCCCGTATTGATCCCCATGTAGAAGATCGAGAAGGCGCCGTCGCGACGGGTGTCGTCGCGCGGATAGAGCTTGCCAACCAGCACCGAGATATTGGCCTTCAGGAAGCCGGTGCCGACGATGATGAAGGCGAGCGCGAGATAGAAGCCGTTGAGCGCACTGCCCTGCATGCCGACCGGCCCCTCGACCGCGGCGATCATCAGATGGCCGACGGTGATGAACACGCCCCCCGCCAGCACCGCCTTGCGCGGCCCGAGATAGCGGTCGGCGATATAGCCGCCGATGATCGGCGTGACGTAGATCAGCGCGGTGTACGCGCCGTAGACCGCGAAGGCGGGCTGTTCGCCGAACAGGAAATGCTTGGTCAAATAGAAGACCAGGATCGCCCGCATGCCGTAATAAGAGAATCGCTCCCACATCTCCGCGAAGAACAGCAGGAACAGCCCGAGCGGGTGTCCGAGGAAGGTGCGCGCGTGGGCCGGTACGCCGCCCCCGCTCGCTGATGCGATGGCCATAAGGTCTGCAAACTCCAACACATTCATGGCGCCGGCCCGACCGGGCGGCGGATCGCGGCAACCTAACGGCTGATCCCCTGCTGTAAACATCGCCGCCACCCGCTATGAGGCGGCATCATGTTCAACGACACCAGCACGCCGCTTTCGCTGCTCGCCACCCGCCGCTCGGGCAAGCCGCGCGACCTCGTCGCCCCCGGCCCCGACGCCGCCCAGCTCGACCAGATGCTCGCCATCGCCGCGCGCACCCCCGATCACGGCAAGCTCGCGCCGTGGCGCTTCGTCGTCATCGACGATCGCGACGCACTGTCGCGGCTGCTCGCCGACGCCTATCGCGCCGAGCGGCCGCAGGCGCCGCGCGGCGACCTCGACGCGCTCGACCAGTTCGCGCGGCAGGCGCCGACCCTGGTCGTGGTGCTGTCGTCGCCGGTGACGGCAAGTCCGATCCCGTTGTGGGAGCAGGAATTGTCCGCCGGCGCGGCAACGATGAACCTGCTCCACGCGGCGCATGCGCTGGGCTTCGCGGCGGGCTGGTTGACGGGATGGCCGACCTTTTCGGACGCGGTGCGCGACGGCCTGGGCGCGACGCCCGAGCGGATCGCCGGTTTCGTCTTCATCGGCACTCCGAGCCGGCCGCTCGACGAACGGCCCCGCCCGGAGCCGGCACGGATCGTCTCGCACTGGCCCAACATGGGATAGTCCGGCCAGGTTGTTATGGACCTTTTCCGCCGTTGGTGTATTAAGTCAGCATGACAGCGTTCAGCAACGAGGACAGCCCGGTCTACATCCGGTTACGCGGCACCATCGCGGCGGGCATCCTGCGCGGTGACTATCGCGCCGGCGACCAGCTTCCCTCGGTACGCGCCTTCGCCGCCGAACATGGCGCCAATCCGCTGACCGTCGCCAAGGCCTATCAGAGCTTCCAGGACGACGGCTACGTCGAGGTCCGCCGCGGCGTCGGCATGTTCGTGCTGCCGGGTGCCTCGGAGAAATTGCGCGCGGCGGAGCGCGCGGCGTTCGTCGAGACACAATGGCCGCGGATCCGGGGTTATATCGACCTGCTCGGACTGGACGCCGCCGACCTGCTGGAGCGCGAGCAAGCATAAAAAGCGTGTTCGCGCCGACAGTTTGCGCCGCAGGCTGACGCGATATTCCGAGCTGCGTGGTGATATACCGTACGCGCGGCTGGCAAGCCACCTCCGCGTCTTCGCGTCTTCGCGCGAATCCACTCTTCTTCAGAACAGCCCCAAACTCTCAACTTCTTCGGTGGTCAGGTCGATGCCGAACATCAGCGACATGCGCATGCGATAGACGCGCGGGTCGGTGATCTCCGCGACGCTGCTGTTGTCGCCGGCGCGGCGGTGGTAGCGGCGGTCGGTGAGGCCGGCGAGGCCGTGCGGCAGGACGATGCTGGCGATGGTAAGCTGGGTGAAGCGGCTCTGCGGCGCGGTCGACGCCCAATGGTTGGACAGAGCGAGGTCGGCGTCGAACACCGCGGTCTCGTGGAAACTATATTGCGGCTGCCAGCCCTCGCCGGTGCCACGGCCATCGGTCGAGCCGGGATCGCCGCGGCGGCTGAGCATCCAGCCGTGCTCGGCATGGCGGTCGAGACGGAACCAGGCGCCGTCGGGCGCCTCCGCTTCCCAGCCGTCGGCGAGCGCCATCACCGGCGCATAGCTGCCGCCGAAGCCGGCGTCGGCGATCCACGCGCGCCCGTCGATCGTCACCAGACTGAGCGTATGGGTGAGCGGCGGCGCGTCGGTGACGCCGAGCCAGACGCGCGCGAGCAGCGGCCGGACGGCGAAGCCCAGCGCGATCAGCGCGTCCATGAACAGGCGGTTCTGCTCGAAACAATAGCCGCCGCGCTTGGCCGTCACGAGCTTGGCGAAGACCGCATCGCCGTCGATCGCGATACCGCGGCCGAGGCGGACGTCGAGATTCTCAAACGGGATCGACAGGCGATGTTCGCGCTGGAGCCGGCCGAGCCCCTCGGCGTCGGGCGTGACACGGGCGGGCAGACCGATGCGGGCGAGATAGGCGTCGAGGTCGAACATGATGGGTCCTTGGAAGCAATCCTGATCCTCCCCGGCACGGGAAGGTGGCGCCGCGCAGCGGCGACGGAGGGGGGCTTCCTCATGGTATAGCGTCCGGGGAAGCCCCCCCTCCACCACCCGGCTGCGCCGGGCGGTTCCCCTCCCCGTGCCGGGGAGGATTTTTCAGGCAGCGAACGCCTCGGCCGGCACGGCGTAGAGCACCTCGGCGCTCGCCGTCGCCGCGGCCTTCAGGCCGTGGGCCTCGGGGACGATCTGGTCGAGATAGAAGCGCACCGCGGCACGCTTCACGATCGCGAACTCCTCGTCGCCCGTCGCATGGCGACCTTCGCGTTCCATCAGCCAGCCGCAGACCGCGACCGAGGTCATCGTCAGGAACGGATAGCTGGCGGCGAGCTTGTCGTCGGCATCCGCAGTGGCGAGGCGGCGGGCGATCGCGTCGACCGCGTCGATCAGCGCGACCAGTTCGGGATGCTCGGCCTCGGCGCGCATGTCGCGGACGAGCGCGGCGAAGGCGCCGCCATTGTCGAGTGCCAGTTTGCGGCCGACGAGATCGGCGGCTTGGATGCCGTTGGTGCCCTCGTAGATCGGCGTGATCCGGGCATCGCGGAAATATTGCGCGGCGCCGGTCTCCTCGACATAGCCCATGCCGCCGTGGACCTGAATGCCGAGCGAAGCCACCTCGTTGCCGATATCGGTGCCGTGCGCCTTGGCGAGCGGCGTCACGACCTCGAGCCGGTTCTTCGCCGCACCGTCGCCGAGCCCGGCGCGATCGACCTGCCCCGCGGCATAATAGACGAGCGCGCGCGCCGCCTGCGTCTGCGCCTTCATCCGCAACAGCATGCGGCGGACGTCGGGATGGTCGACGATCCGCACCGCCTCCTTGTTCGGCGAACCCGCGCGCGCCGACTGGACGCGTTCGAGCGCATAGCCGACCGCCTTCTGCGTCGCACCCTCGGCGATCTGCACGCCCTGCAGGCCGACGTTGAGCCGCGCGTTGTTCATCATCGTGAACATCGCGCGCATCCCGGCATGTTCGGCGCCGATCAGCTCGCCGACGCAATCGTCATGATCGCCGAAGCTCAGCACGCAGGTCGGCGAGGCGTGCAGCCCCATCTTGTGCTCGATCGAGACGACGCGGACGTCGTTGAAGTCGCCCGGCGTGCCGTCGTCGTTCAACCGGAACTTCGGCACGAGGAACAGGCTGATGCCGCGCGTGCCGGCGGGCGCATCGGGAGTGCGGGCGAGGACGAGGTGGACGATATTGTCCGCCATGTCGTGGTCGCCGAACGAAATGTAGATCTTGGTGCCCTTGATCGACCATTTGCCGTCGCCGAGCGGTTTCGCCGTGGCGCGGAGCGCGCCGACGTCGCTGCCCGCCTGTGGCTCGGTGAGGTTCATCGTGCCGGTCCAGTCGCCGGTGGCGAGGTGGGGCAGATACAGCGCCTGTTGCTCGGGGCTGCCGTGGTGGATCAGCGCCTCGATCGCGCCGACGGTCAGCGTCGGGCAGAGCGCGAAGCCCATATTGGCCGAGCCGAGCGTGTCGAGCACCGCGGTCTGGATCGCGAAGGGCAGGCCCTGGCCGCCGAAATCCTCGGGCACGCCGATCGTGCCCCAGCCACCCTCGACATACTCCTTATATGCCTTGATGAAACTCGCCGGCATGTGGACGCCGTCGGGCGACCATTTCGCGCCGACCGTGTCGCCCTCGCGATTGAGCGGCGCCCATTCGCCGCTCGCAAACTGACCGACGCCTTCGAGCACCGCGTCGACCACGTCCGGGCTGGCGGCGGCGAAACGCTCGGTCGCGGCGAGTTCGCCGATGCGGACGACATGCTCGAGTACGAAACGCTGGTCGGCCACGGCTGCGGTAAAGGACATCATTCTCTCCTGGGATTGCGCACGATATAGGCCGGACGGATGGCCGATCCAAACCCGCGCATCTTACCCTACGGCATGGCTGCGCTCGCCGAGGCCGCCGCGCGAATCACCCGCGGCGAATGCGTCGCGGTGCCGACCGAGACGGTCTATGGCCTCGCCGCCGATGCCGGCAACGCCGATGCGGTCGCGGGCATCTATGCCGCCAAGGGGCGGCCGAGCTTCAATCCGCTGATCGTCCATGTTGCCGATCTCGCCGCCGCCGAACGGCTTGCGATGTTCGATGACGATGCGCGAATGCTGGCGACGTTGTTCTGGCCGGGGCCGCTGACGCTGGTGCTGCCGCTGCGCGACGGCGCGCCGATCGCGTCGCTGGTCACCGCCGGCCTGACGACGGTGGCGATCCGGGTGCCGCGGCATCGCGCGATGCAGGGGCTGATCGCCGCGGCGGGCCGACCGCTCGCCGCGCCGTCCGCCAATGCGAGCAACGGCATCAGTCCGACGCGTGCGAGCCATGTCGCGGCCAGTCTGGGTACGCGGGTGCCGCTGATCCTCGACGACGGCGCGACCGAGGCGGGGCTCGAATCGACGATTATCGCCGGTCGGACGGTCCTACGGCCGGGGCCGATCACCGCCGCCGACCTGCCGTTCGCGACGACCCCCTATATAAAGGAGTCTGCGATCACCGCGCCGGGGCAGCTCGCGACCCATTATGCACCGCGCAAACCGCTGCGGCTGGATGCGGCGGCGGCGCAGCCGGGCGAGTGGCTGATCGGGTTCGGCGCGATAGCGGGGGACGACACGCTGTCGGCGTCCGGCGACCTGCGCGAAGCGGCGGCGCGGCTCTTCGACGCGCTGCATCGCGCCGATGCCAGCGATCGCACCGGCATCGCCGTGGCACCGGTGCCGCTGGACGGGCTGGGCGAGGCGATCAACGATCGGCTGGGCCGCGCGGCGCACCGGTAGGAAGACGGATAGAGGGGCCCAACACGGCCGAAAACCCCGGTGGCGGACCACCGGGGTTCTGGCTTCGCTCGTCCTTGGGGGGCGAGCTTGGTCGGCGCTGATGCCCTTGGGGGGCGGCGCCAGCGCCGGTAAGCGGCTTACTGGAGCAGCTTCAGCACGCCCTGCTGGCTCTGGTTGGCCTGCGAGAGCATCGCGGTCGACGCCTGGCTGAGGATCTGCGCCTTGGCGAGGGCGGTCGTTTCGGCCGAGAAGTCGGCGTCCTCGATCTGGCTCTTCGCCGACGTCAGGTTGGTGACGTTGGTGGTCAGGTTGTTGACCACCGAGGTCAGACGGCTCTGGCCGGCACCGATCGAGGCGCGGGTCGTGTTGACCGACTTCTGCACGGCGTCGATCGTGTCGATCGCGGTCTTGGCGCCCGCCGCCGAGCTGATGTCGATACCGCCGGTGTTGTCGCCGGTGGTCGCCGGGGTGTAATATTTGTCGCCGGCGGCGAGCGTCTTCGACGTGCCGATGTCGGTCGAGGTCAGCGCGGTGGCGCCGCCACCCGTCTTGCCGCCGTAAGCGACGTCTTCCGCGGTGATGACGCGGCTGGTGCCGACCAGCGGACCGGCGGCGACGGTCGCCAGACCGGCAGCGACCGTGGCACCCGCCACACCGCTTACCGACGCCATGTCGAGCTTGCTGATCTTCAGGTCGACCTGATCGGTCGAGCCCGCACCGGCCTGGATCGTCACGGTCTTGTCGTTCGCCGAGTCGAACAGGCTGACGCCGTTGAACTTCGTGCCGGCGATGTTGGTCAGCTGCTTCTGCAGTTCGGCGACTTCGGTCTTCATGTTCGAGCGGTCGTCGGCCTGATAGGTGCCCGACGCCGACTGGACGGCCAGTTCGCGCATCCGCTGCAGGATGTTGGTGACTTCGCCGAGCGCGCCGTCGGCGGTCTGCGCCAGGGCAATGCCGTCGTTCGAGTTGCGGATCGCCTGGTTCATGCCGCGAACCTGCGCACCCATCGAGGTCGAGATGGCGAGGCCGGCGGCGTCGTCCTTGGCCGAGTTGATCCGCTTGCCGGTCGACAGGCGCTCCATGGCGCTCGACAGCTGGGCATTGGCGGTGGTGTTGGCGTTCGCGGAACGCATCGACGCGATGTTGGTACCGATGACGGTCATGAGATGTCTCCAAAAGCTGCGGCGCTCCCCGCCGCCCCCAGAGCGGAGGGCCGAGCCGCCAAATGAGAGAACGGCCAGTCCCGACGGGGATTTAGCGGAAAAATTCGGCCGCCGCGATTTTGCTCGGCCCTCGCATGCGTACACGCGCGCGTAGACGCGCGAGCGGCACGCGCGCGTCGCGCCCGGAAAAATTTTGCCGGTCAGGAACAAATTTTAATCCGGCATTTACTCTGGAACCCGCATTGGAGAGCTCGTCCTTGGGGGATAGCAATGCGTTCGATTTTCTCTTCCGCTGCGGTGTTGCAGCGTCACTATCCGCTCGTCTCCAGCCTGCGTGCGCAGGGCTTCGGTCTCGGCTCGTACGAGACCGGGCAGCCCGGTGCGGCGGATCTGTTCCTGATCGCCGAGGGCGAGGCGCCGCCGGCGCCGGCACGCTCGGTCATCATCGGCAGCGAAGGCCGCCACGTGCTGCCGTCGCGCAACGGCAATCCGGCACGCATCGCCTTCGGGCCGGCGGATGCCGCGGTCGGCAACGGCTTCGCCCGCGCGCTCGTCGCCGGTGCCGAGATGCCGACCGCCGCCGATCCCGAAAGCCTCGCGCTGCTGGCGCTCGCCGAGCGCGTCGCGCAGGCGGACATCACCGTGCTGATCAACGGCCCGACCGGCACCGGCAAGGAAGTGCTCGCCCGCGCGATCCACAACCAGTCGCCGCGCCGCAACGGCCCGTTCATCGCGATCAATTGCGCCGCGCTGCCCGAGACGATGCTGGAGGCGCTGCTGTTCGGTCACCAGAAGGGCGCGTTCACCGGCGCCTCGTCGGGCGGCGAAGGCTTCTTCCGCGCCGCCGACGGTGGCACCATCCTGCTCGACGAGATCGCCGAGATGCCGCTGCAACTGCAGGCCAAGCTGCTGCGCGTGCTGCAGGAGCGCGAGGTGGTGCCGATCGGCGCCTCGGTGCCGCAGGCGATCGACGTGCGCGTCATCGCCTGCGCCAACCGCGACCTGCAGGGCGAAGTCGCCGCCGGTCGCTTCCGCGCCGATCTCTATTACCGCCTGTCGGTCTTCCCGCTGTCGACCAAGCCGCTCGCCGAGCGCCCGCAGGACATTCCGGCGCTCGCCGCGACGATGATCCTGCGCCATGCCGGCACCCGCGCGGTCGTGCCGTGGCCGACCGCCGAGGCGGTCGAGACGCTGGTCGCCCACGACTGGCCGGGCAACGTCCGCGAACTGGAGAACGTGATCCAGCGCGCGCTGCTGTTCGCCGGCGGCGACACGATCGACGCCAGCCACATCGTGTTCGACCGTCCGGTCAGCTTCACCTTCCACCGCGAACCCGCCCCGGTCACGCAGCTGTTCCCGCAGGCGCCCGCCGCCGCGCCGGCAGCAGCGGCCGCGAGCGAGCCCGCCACCTTGGGCAACGTCGTGCAGATGAGCGAATTCCAGGCGATCCGCGAGACGCTGGCGGCGTGCGGCGGCAGCCGGATCGAGACCGCGCGCCGGCTCGGCATCTCCGAACGCACGCTGCGCTATCGCCTCGCCAAGGCACGCGAACAGGGTAACGACCTGGCCCGTCCGCTCAGCATGGCGGCGTCGGCATGAGCGGCGTGGCCGGAGTGGGCGGCGCGATGAGCGTCGACCGCGTGATGCAGCTGCGCGCGCAAATCCTCGAACGCAACCAGGCGCTGAGCCGCGCCAGCGCGACCGACGGCGCCGCCCCCGCGGGTGCGACGAAGCCGACCAGCTTCGCCGACACGCTGCAGGACGCGCTGAAGGACGTCAACGCCGGCCAGAACAAGGCCTCGGCGCTGTCCGAAAGCTACGAACGCGGTGAGACGGTCGACATCGCCAAGGTCATGCTGGCCCGCCAGCAGGCCTCGGTCGGATTCGAGGCGACGCTGCAAGTCCGCAACAAATTGCTGTCCGCTTACAAGGACATCATGAGCATGCCGGTGTAATCGATGAGCACTGCCCTCGCCCCCGCCTCGCCCTCGGCGCTGCCCGAGAAGTTCGCCAACCCGCTCTTGCAGATCAAGGGCGTGCTCGCCCAACCCGCGGTGCGGCGCAGCCTGCCGATGGCGATGCTCGTCGCGCTGATCGGCGCCGCCGCGCTCGCCTGGATGACCTTCGCGACGCCGACGCAGAAGACGCTGTTCACCGGCCTGACCGACGCCGACAAGCAAGCGGTGACCAGCGCGCTGACGCAGGCCAATATCACCAGCAAGATCGACGAAGGCACCGGCGCGCTGACGGTCAACGAGGACCAGTTCAGCAAGGCGCGGATGCTGCTCGCCGGCCAGGGCCTGCCCAAGCAGGCGCCGGGCGGGTACGCGATCCTCGACCAATTGCCGATGGGCGTCAGCCGCGCGGTCGAAGGCGAACGGCTGCGCCAGGCGCGCGAGACCGAACTCGCCCGTTCGATCGAGGATATCGACGCGGTCGCCGAGGCGCGCGTCCATCTCGCGATGCCCGAAGCGTCGGTGTTCGTGCGCGACAATGCCGCGCCATCGGCGTCGGTCGTGGTCAAATTGCAGGGCGGCCGTGCGCTCAGCCAGGCGCAGGTCCAGTCGATCGTCAACCTCGTCGCCTCGTCGGTGCCGGGAATGAAGCCCGAGAGCGTCACGATCGTCGACCAGATGGGCGCCTTGCTGTCCAAGCCCGGCGCCGGCGGCGTCGACGGCGACAATGACGCGCGGCTGGAGATGCAGCGCAAGACCGAGGACAAGGTGCGTCAGCAGCTCGTCCAGTTGCTCACCCCGCTGGTCGGCGCGGGCAATTTCACCGCCGAGGTGCAGGCCGACATCAACCTCGACCAGACGCAGGCGACCCGCGAGACCTACGACAAGGCCGGCACGCTGCGCGCCGAGACGGGCAATTGGGTCGGCAATCAGGCGAACGGTCCGGCGACGCCCGGCGGCATCCCCGGTGCGCTGTCCAACACGCCGCCACCCGCCAGCCAGTTGCAGACGCCGCAGCCCGCCAATGGTGCGAGCGGTGCACCCGCCGCGGCGCCGACACCGGTCGCCGGTGGCCCCGCCCCCAATCCCAACAAGCAGAGCGACAGCTTCCAGCGCGCCTACGACCTCGGCAAGGAAGTGTCGGTGACGCGTCAGGCCCCCGGTTCGGTCAAGCGGCTGTCGGTCGCGGTGCTGCTGCGCGATCCCGACAAGACGCGGCGCACCGCGATGGAGATCGGCCAGATCACCGATCTGGTGAAGAGCGCGGTCGGCTTCGACCAGGCACGCCAGGACCAGGTGACGGTGATCAGCCGCAAGTTCGCCGAAACCTCTGCCGATGCCGATGGCCCGGCCTGGTACGACAATGCCTGGCTGCCGGTGCTCGCCCGCAACGGTACCGCGATCCTGATCGCGCTGCTCGTCCTGCTGCTCGGCGTGCGTCCGCTCGCCAAGGGGCTGATGAAGAAGCGCGAGGATGCCACGCCGGCGCTCGCCGGTCCGGGCGCCACGCCGGTCGGCGGCGAGACCGACGGCATCACCGTGCACGAGGCGGTCAGCCTCGACCGGCTCGAGGCGTCGCAGACGGTCGACGACCGGATCGGCGCAGTCCGCGGCTTCACTCGCGACAATCCGGCGCGTGCCGCGCTGGCGATCCGCGACATGATCAAGGCCGACGCCAAGTGAGCACCGTTGCCCCTGCCCGCACCTATACCGGCGTCGAACGCGCCGCGGTGCTGATGATGCTGGTCGGCGAGGACGAGGCCGCGGCCATCCTCCAAAAGCTCGATCCCGAGGAGGTGCGCCAGCTCGGCTCGGCGATGTTCGCGGTCGCCGACGTTTCCGAACAGGAGATGGAGGACGTGCTCGACGATTTCGTCGGCAAGGCGCGCGAGCGCACCGGCGTCACCTTCGAACCGCGCCCGCGGATCGAGGCGGTGATGAACCGTGCGCTCGGCGCCGAAAAGGCGGAGAGCGTCCTCGCCCGCATCACCCCGCCCGAGGCGGCGTGCGAACTCGAATTGCTCGACTGGCTCGACGCCAGCGAGATCGCGCAGATGATCGAGAAGGAGCATCCGCAGATCGCCGCGGTGATGATCGCCAACCTCGATCCCGCGGTCGGTGGCCAGGTGCTCGAACTGCTGCCCGACGCGGTGCAGCCCGATATCCTCCACCGTATCGCACGGCTGGGACCGATCAACGCCGATGCGATCGACACGCTGAAGACGGTGCTCGCCAACCGGCGCGGCGGCAGCGGCGGCGGCGGCTCGGCGAGCGGCCTGTCGCTGGGCGGCACGCGCGAGGCGGCGAAGATCCTGCAGGGCGCGCGCAAGGCGACCGAACAGCGGGTGCTGCCGAAATTGTTCAAGATCGACAAGGACGTCGCCAAGGCGATCGAGGAGGCGATGTTCGTCTTCGACAATCTGCTCGACATGGACGACAAGAATCTCGGCACGCTCATCCGCAACGTCGACGGCGACATCCTGTCGCGCGCGCTCAAGGGTGTCGACGAGACGGCGCGCAACCGCTTCCTCGGCTGCATGTCGGCGCGTGCCGCCGACGGCATCCGCGACGAGATGGAGGCACGCGGGCCGATGAAGCTCGCCGAGGTGCTGGAGGCGCAGAAGGCGATGATCGGCATCGCCCGCAACCTCGCCAAGGACGGCACGATCATGATGGGCGCAGGCGACGACGATTATGTCTGACTTCGTCGCGGGTTTCGCCGCACGCCACGACACCGCCGCGCATCTGTTGCAGGCCGCCTTCGCGCCCCCCGCCGGCTTTTCGCCGCGCGAGATGTGGGCGACGCTGGAACGCACGATGGGCGGCGCTGCCGCCGCCGCGCCGGCACCCGAGCCGCGCAGCGGCCCGCGCCACTTCAGCCCCGCCGACCCCGGCGGCGACAAGCCGACGCGCGGCTGGGACCCGCTCGACACCGAGGCGGAGCCGAGCGGCTTCATCGACCCGGTCGAGACCGCGCACGCCGCCGGCTATGCCGAGGGACTGGCCGCCGCCGCCGCCGCCGCGCGCGCCTCCGGCGACCGCGACCGCGCGCTGCTCACCCAGCTCGCCGCGGCGCTCGCCAACGGCCACCAGCTCGACCGCGACCATATCGCCGGGCAATTGCGCCAGACGGTGCTGCTGCTGGTCAACAAACTGGTCGGCGAATGCGGCGTCGCCCCCGCGGTGCTCAACGCCCGGATCGAGGCGGCGGCGGAGCTGCTGGCGGAGGCCGGCGAATCGGCACTGCTGCGGCTCCATCCCGACGACCTGCCGCTGGTCGAGGGATCGCTGCCCAAGACGATCTTCGCCGCCGGCGACGCCTCGCTGACGCGCGGCAGCTTCGTGCTCGAAAGCGCCTCGACGCTGGTCGAGGACGGCCCCGAATTGTGGCTCGGCCAGCTCGCCGAGGCGATCGACCGCGTGCCCGTGCCGACGCTGGAGGAGCGCGGGTGTTGAACCGCTTCACCGCCGATTACCTCGAAACGCTCGCCGCCGCCGACTTCCGCCCGACGCCCAAGGTGTCGGGGCGGCTCTCGTCCTACGACGGGTTGCTGATGGAGGCGGTCGGCCTGTCGCTGCCCGTCGGCACGATCTGCGAGATCGGCGGCCATGGTGACGCCAAGGTCGAGGCGGAGGTGATCGGCTTCCGCAACGGCCGGACGCTGCTGATGAACCTCGGCGGCCCCGCCGCCCTGCTGCCGCGCGCGCCGGTACGCCCGATCGGCGCGCCCGGCGAGGCGGAGGTCGGCGCGGCGATGCTCGGCCGCGTCGTCGACGGCGCGGGACGGCCGATCGACGGGCTCGGCCCGATCCGCGGCGCGGGCAAATGGCCGCTCGCCGGCAAGCTGCAATCGCCGCTCGACCGTGGCCGCGTGCTCGAACCGATGGACGTCGGCGTGCGCGCGATCAACGGGCTGCTGACGATCGGCCAGGGCCAGCGCGTCGGCATCATGGCCGGCTCGGGCGTCGGCAAGTCGGTGCTGCTCGGCATGATGGTTCGCGCCGCGCAGGCGGACGTGATCGTCATCGGCCTGATCGGCGAGCGCAGCCGCGAGGTCGCCGACTTCCTCGAGACCAAGGTCGCCGGTGCCGCGCGCCAGCGCTCGGTCGTCGTCGCGGTGCCAGCGAACCATTCGCCGGTGCTGCGCATCCGCGGCGCGCTGCGCGCCACCGCGATCGCCGAAGCCTTCCGCAACGAAGGCAAGAAGGTGCTGCTGATCATGGACAGCCTCACCCGCGTCGCCCACGCCGGCCGCGAGATCGGGCTGGCGCTGGGCGAGCCCGCCTCCGCGCGCGGCTATCCGCCGTCGGCGATCGCCATGCTGCCCAACCTCATCGAACGCGCCGGCACCGACGTGCGCACCGGCGGCTCGATCACCGCGATCTACACCGTGCTCGCCGACGGCGACGACGGCAACGATCCGGTCGTCGATTCGGCGCGCTCGATCCTCGACGGCCATATCGTGCTCAACCGCCATCTCGCCGAGCGCGGCGTCTATCCGGCGATCGACATCGGCCCCTCGGTCAGCCGCGTGATGACCGACATCGCGCATGCCGATCACATCCATGCCGCACGCGTGCTGCGCCGCCATCTCGCGACCTATGAGGAGAATCGCGACTTGGTGCTGATGGGCGCCTATCGCCCCGGTGCCGATCCGGCGATCGACGCGGCGATCGCTGCGCATCCGGCGGTGATGGAATATATCAAACAGGGGTCGGACGAGATCGTCTCGCTCGGTGATGCGATCGGCGAGCTGACCGGCGTGTTCGGTGCCTGACGCCAGGAAACTCGCGCGCATCCATCGCGTGCGCACGCTCCAGCTCGGCCTGACCCGTGCCGACGAGGTGCGCGCGCACGAGAAGTTCGCCAGCGAGGAGCATCTCGCCCGCCGCATCCAGGCGCTCGCCGATGCGGTGTCGCCGACGCCGGACACGCGCGCCAGCGCCGCGGCAATGGGCGCACAGGCGCATTTCCGCGACCGTCTGCACCAATCGTCGGCGGCAGCACAGGCGCGGCTCCAGTCCGCCGAAACGTTCGTCAACCGCGCCACCGAGGCGACCCGGTCCGCCAAGCGCGATCAGAGCGCGATCGAGAAACTGCTCGAGCGGGCACGCCGCGCCGCCGCGGTCGCCGAGATGCGTGCGCTGGAGGAAACGCCGCCCGTTTCGCCGCTGAAAGCAAAACGGCACGATCCTTGCTGATCGCAGCGGGACACCCTCTCGACGAGATTGCCCCGATGATCACCCCCGCCACTGCCGTCGCCACGATCGCCCCCGGCCTGCCGGGCAAGGGCGCGTCGCCGGCCGGCGGCGAGATGTTCGCTCTGTCGATGCTGGCGGTGGGCGGAGAGGCGGATGGGGCGGCCTTGCCCGCCACGGCGGCCGCCCCCGTACCGATGACCGGACCGGTGGCGCCGATCGAGACCGGCCGGCAAGGCTTTGCCGCTCCCGGCATGCCGCTGCCGACCGAGGCGGTGCCGGCGCGGGTCGATCCGGCGCTCGCGTGGCTGGCGGCGGTCGACATTCCCGTGCCTGCGCCACTCGACGTGCCGCCGGCGCTTGCCGCCGTACCGGTGGCCGAGATTGCGATGCCCACGCCGCGGCCCGTCCGGCCGGTGGCGAACAACGGCGCATCGGTAATGGTGCTCGCGGCGACCGTACCCGATGCGGCCGTCGCGCCGGCCGATCCGCTGCCGATCGCAACCGCACCGGTCGACTCGCCGGCGGCGCCGGCGACCCCGGATATCCCGGCGCGGCAGCCCGATACGGCCACGCGTTCGGCCGCCAAGACGGTTGAACGTCAGCCGACACCGGCCGCCGCGATGACGGCTGCCGCACCGGCACCCGATAGTGCACCGGTGGTCACGACCGTCCCGGTGATGACATCGGTCGCACCGCAAGTCGGCGACGCTCCACAAACGGTGCCGGGTGCGGATGCCGTCGTCGTTACGCCCGACGCTCCCACGAAGCGCAGCGTCGGCAGGGCCGAAGCGCCGGCGCGGGGCACACGCACCGCCGCACCGCGTCTCGCCGAACCGGTCATGCCGACTCTGCCCGAACCGGACGAGGCCCCCGTATCCGCCAGCAATCAGGGTGACGAGGCCGCCGTCCCGGTGGCCGTCGACACGCCGGCCTTGCCGCAGCCGGACGCCGTGGTGATCGCCCAGGCCGCGCCGGCGCCCACACCGCCGCCGACGCCGGTCGTCGCGGAACAGCCGCAGCCGGCCCGCCGCGTCGCGCTGGCCACCAAAACGACGGCGGCGGCCCCCATGACCCCGTCGGCGATGCCGCAGGTCGCCGCACGCGACGCCGCATCGACCCCACAGACGGAAGCGTCCGTCCCTGTCACGGCACCGATGAGCTCGCCCGTACCGGCGGCGCCGACAACTGCACCGACGCCCTCCGCGCCGAAGCCGGTGATCGATCAAGCCACAGCGTCACCGCCGCCGGCAAAGCGCTCGGACGATGCCCCGCCGGTCGTGGCACAGCGCGTTGCCGACACCGCTCCGCCGCCTGCATCCGCGGCGCCAGTGACCGGGGCGATGGCGCCGGTCGCAGCGCCGGTGCAGATCGCGCGGTCGCAGCCGGGTGGCGGCGCTACCGTCAGCCCGGCGACGACGCAGGCGCGGCCCGCACAACGTCAGACGACGACACCGGTCCCGCAAACGGCCTTGGACCCGGCCCCGCCGACCATGACCGTCAATCGTGCTGCGGTCGCGACCGCACCGGTCACGACCGTCACCGCGCCGCTCTCCTCACCGGTCGCATCGACCGCCGCTACCGCCAACGTCCCGCCGCCCTCCACCCTCGCGGCGGCCACGCCGGCAGATGCCACCCCGGTCACCCCCGCTACGCAACCGACGGTCGCTGCGCCGGTGCCCGCGACCGCGACCGCGCCCGCGCCCGCCGCAATACCAACCGCGGTCGCGCCCCCCGTCATCGCAGCGGCAGCGCCGGTCGCGGTCGCCGGCGCGCCCGTGATAGCCGGTCCCGCGCCTGCCACCCCGGCACCCCAGCCGCGCGCGTTCGTGCGGGAGGTCGGCGGCACGGTCCGTCAGACGGTCGCGCTGCGCCCGCAGGCGGCGGCGCTGCCGCAACCGCCCGCGGGCACGACCGCGCCGGCCTCGCAGGTGTTCGGCGCCGCGATCCACGCCGCCGCCGGTGCCGACGAGCGCCGCGCCGCCGAGCCGGTCGAGCTGGCGCCGACCGCGGCACCCGCGCTCACGCCGGTCGTCGGTGGCAATGCCGTCGTCGATTCGCAGCCGACGCTCGACCTGCGCCAGAACGGCTGGCCGGCGGCGATGATCGACCATATCGAGACGCTGCGCGATGCGGCCAATGCCACCGACACGCGCATCCGCCTCGTCCCCGATGCGCTCGGCGTGATCGACATCGCAGTGAAGACGGTCGGCGACGCGATCCACGTCCGCTTCGCCGCCGCCGACGCGACGACGCGGACGCTGATCGAGGATGCGCAGCCACGCCTTGCCGCGATCGCCGAGGAACGCGGCCTGCGCATCGGCCAGACCGTGGTCGAGGCGGCGCCGGCCAGCCAGACGAACACGGGTCAGCCGCAGGGCCAGTCGTCCCAAAGCCAGTCGTCCCAAAGCCAGTCGTCCCAAGGCCAGTCCACCAGCCAGTCCGCCGGCCAGAGCACGAGCGGTCAGCCGCAAGCCAATCAGGCGCAGACCGGCCAGCAGCAGCAGCCGCGCCAGAACCAGACCTCCGCGCGCCAGCCGGCCTCGCCGCCGCGGGCGCCCTCCCCCCACACCGACGCCGCCGCCGACGGCCGCGTCGCCTGACATTCTGAGGATCCGAGACGATGAGCGACAAACCCGAAGACGCCCCCAAGAAGAAGGGCGGGATGAAGAAGATTCTGATCATGGTGATCGCGCTGATCGTGCTGGTCGGCGGCGGCGTCGGCGCCGGCGTCTATGCGGCGAGCAGCGGCCTGATCGGCGGCGGCCATGCCGCGGCGCCCGAGGAGCACGGCCCCAAGCTGATCCCCAAGTCCGAACAGAAGCGCCCCGCCGCGGGCGGCGAAGGTGGCGAGGGCCATGGCGGCGGCGAAGCGGCGTCGAGCGGCGGCAAGCACACGCCGTCGGGCGGCGACGGCGACAAATATGCCTCCAATTATTACGCGATGGACCCGCAATTCACCTCCAACCTGCAGGATTCGGTGCACGTCATCCAGGTCGGCATCGCCGTCTCGACCCCCTATGACGATACGGTCATCGAGAATCTGAAGACCAACGACATCGCCGTCCGCTCGGCGGTGCTGCTCACGCTCGGCGACACGCCCGAGGAGCAGGTGTTCAGCTCCGCCGGCAAGCTGCAGATGCAGCAGCGGATCGCCAAGGCGATCAACGCGACTCTCGAACAAAAAGAAGGATTCGGCGGCATCAGTAACGTCTACTTTACCAATTTCGTTGTTCAGTGAGCCCATGGTTAATGCCGCAGAAACCTCCGAACGACGGGCAAGGGAACGCCGCCCCGCCGCGCATGCGGCGCGGCTCGGCGAGACCAAGCTCAATCCGTTCGGCGACCTGCACACGCTGCAGCATCTGTCCGCGCGGCTCGCGCGGGCGTTGCGCGGCGTGTTCGAGCCGTTGCTGCGGCGCGAGGTGCGCGCCTGGGCCGAGCCGCTCGTCGTCCAGCGTTTCGGCGACTATCGCACGGAGCGGGCCGACGGGCTGACCGCGTGGCTGCCGCTGATCATGTCGCCGCAGGGCGCGACCGGCCTGTGCGTGCTCGACGGCGTCTTCGTGCTGGAGATGCTCGACCTGTTCTTCGGCGGCACCGGCGCCGCGCCCGCGGTGGTGCCGGCCGAATTCTCGCCCGCCGCCGAGGCGATCGTCGGCAAGATCGGCGCCGCGATCACCGGCCCGCTGCGCTCCGCCTGGGAGCCGCTGGCGCGGATGGACTTCACCCCGACGCGCGTCGAGATCAACGCCGCGATGCTCGCCACCGACAGCGACGATGCGATGATCGTCACCCGCTTCGGCCTCGCCGCGGGGGACGACAAGCCCGTCTTCATCGACCTGCTCTACCCGGTGACCGCGCTCAAGCCGCATGCGCCGACGCTGACCGGCAAGGTGCTCGACAAGCAGGAGGCGGACCCCGCCTGGCGCACGTCGCTGACCCGCGCCGCGATGAACGTCCGCTTCCCGATCCGCTCGGTGCTCGCCGAGCCGGTGGTGCCGCTGTCGATGCTGATGAACCTCAAGCCGGGCGACGTGATCCCGATCAGCTTCGGCCCGGAAGTGCCGGTGATGGTCGGCAGCGACTGCCTCGGCAAGGGCACCGTCGGCACCTCGAACGGCCATGCCGCCGTCCGCCTTACCTCCATTGCCCGATTCGACGACGAAGGACCTGACGCATGAACGATATGACCGGCGGCTTCCCGCTCGATGCGGGGGTGGCCGCCAACTTCCGGCTGCTCCAGGACGTCGACGTCAAGCTGACCGTGGAGATCGGCTCCACCCAGCTCACGCTGCGCGAATTGCTCGCGCTCGGCGAATCAAGCGTGATCGAGCTCGACCGGCAGGCCAACGAACTGCTCGACGTCTTCGTCAACGGCACGCTGATCGGCCGCGGCGAGGTCGTCACCGTCGGCGACCGCTTCGGCGTGCGGATGACCGAGCTGGTCACTCCCGACAAATCCGCTCCCTCGCGCGGCTGAAGGCAGACCCATGCTCTGGTCCTATATCCTCAAGCTCGTCATCCTGCTGCCGCTCGTCTGCGGCCTGATGATCGGCTGTCTCTACGCCTGGCGCAAGCTCGAGACGCGGATGCCGGGCAAGGCGCCCAACCGGCTGATCGCGATCAAGGAAACGATGATGATCTCGCCGGGCCTGCGGCTCGCGGTGCTCGATTTCGAAGGCAAGCGGCTGCTCGTCTCGGTCGGTCGCGGCGGCGTCACGCTGATCGACAAGGTGGACCAGTGAGCATCACCGTCACCCGCAACGGCCATGGCCCCGCGCTGATCCGGCCCGCACGCCCGTCGCGCCGTGGTGGCCGCGACCGTGCGCACAAATGGCTGTGGGCGATCCTCGCGATCGCACTCGCGCTGCTGATCGCGATGCCCGCCTTCGCGCAAGCCACGCCCGCCGCGCCGGCGCCCGGCGTCGGCGACGCGGTCGACCGCGCGCTGGGGCAATTGAGTTCGGGCGCCGCCTCGGGCGGTACGCAGTCGGCGCCGCTGTCGCTGTCGCTTCAGGTCCTCATCATCATGGGCCTGCTGACGATCCTGCCCGGCATCCTGCTGATGATGACCAGCTTCACCCGCATCGTCATCGTCCTCGCGGTCCTGCGCCAGGCGCTCGGGCTGCAACAGACGCCGCCCAATCAGGTGCTGATCGGCCTCGCCCTGTTCCTGTCGCTGTTCATCATGGCGCCGACGATCAGCCAGATGAACACGCAGGCGATCCAGCCCTATGCCGCCGGCCAGCTCGCCGGCACGCAGATGATCGAGCGCGCCGGCGCGCCGCTCCACGCCTTCATGGTCAAGCAGACGCGGATTAAGGACGTGACGATGTTCGCCGACATGGCGAAGTCCGGCCCCTATGCCGCGCCCACCGACATTCCCTTCGCCGTGCTGCTGCCCGCGTTCGTCACCTCGGAGCTGAAGACCGCTTTCCAGATCGGCTTCCTGATGTTCCTGCCGTTCATCGTCATCGACCTCGTCGTCGCGACGGTGCTGATGGCGCTCGGCATGGCGATGCTGTCGCCGACGATCATCTCGCTGCCGTTCAAGCTGCTGCTGTTCGTGCTGGTCGACGGCTGGGCGCTGACCATGGGCAGCCTCGCCAATTCGTTCGCGACATGACCGCGCCCATCCACCCCCGCCCGGTCGCCCTGAGCCTGTCGAAGCCTATCCTGAGCGACGCCGCAGGCGGCGTCGAAGGGGACATGGGACACGGGTGCTTCGACAGGCTCAGCACGAACGGTGCGGATGTCGCCACCGTCGCTTCGGGATTTCCCAATGGACGCTGATTATTTCCTCACCGTCGCCAACCAGACGATGTGGGTGCTGGCGCTGGCCAGCGCGCCGATCCTGATCCCGGCGCTGCTCGCCGGCCTGATCCTCGGCATGATCCAGGCGGCAACGTCGATCAACGAACAGACGCTGAGCTTCGTCCCCAAGCTCGTCGTCGTCGCCTTCTCGATCATGATCTTCGGCAGCCTGATCCTCGGCCTGCTCACCGATTTCACCGTCGGCATGTTCGAGCGCATCCCGGATCTGGTGAAGTAGACCCATGCTCGGCTTCGGCCTCGCGATCGAGCCCAAGCTCTGGGCGCTGATCTTCGTCATGGTGCGGATCGGCGCGGCGTTCATCGTCGCGCCGGTGTTCGGCGCGGTGGCGATCCCCCTGCCGGTGCGCGTCGGCCTGTCCGGCGCGATCGGCATCTTCGTGCTCAACGTCCATCCGATCGTGCCGCCCGCGCAGATCTTCGCGGTCGCGACCTTCCTCGCGATCTTCGCCGAGGCGCTGGTCGGCTCGGCGATCGGCTTCATCCTCCAGATCGCCTTCGCCGCGCCGATGATCGCGTCGGAGATCATCGGCGGGTCGATGGGGATCGGCTTCGCCTCGTCGATCGATCCGCAGAACGGCCGGTCCACGCCCGCGCTCGGCCAGTTCTTCAGCGTGATGCTGACCCTGCTGTTCCTGTCGGTCGACGGCCATCTCGTTCTCGTCGAATTGCTGGTGAAAAGCTACGAGACGATGCCGCCCGGCACCTGGGTCGCGCCCGATCGACTCAAGCAGATCGCCTTCTTCGGCGGCTATGCCTTCCTCGCCGGGCTGCTGCTGGCGCTGCCGGTCGGCTTCCTGCTGCTCTGCCTCAACATCATCGTCGGCATGGTCAGCCGCGCCGCGCCCGCGCTCAACCTCTTCTCGGTCGGCATGCCAGCCAGCCTCGCGGTCGGCGTGATCGCGCTCGCCGTCGCCTTTCCGGCGATGGGCGACTATATGCTCGTCATCGTCCGCGAGGGCCTCGCCGCGACGCAGGCGCTGGTGACCGGCTGATGTCGGAGGGTGGCGACAAGACGGAAGCCCCGACACCCAAGCGCAAGCAGAAGGCGGCGGAAGACGGCAATATCCTCAAGTCGAAGGACTTCGCCACCGCGCTGGTGGTGATGGCCGGCGTCGCCTGGCTGATCTTCGCCGGCCCCTCGCTGCTTGCGGCGTGCAAGGCGGTGATGGCGGCGAGCTTCCAGTTCGACCGCGCCGACGTCGAGGATTTCTCGCCGTGGCGGCCGTTGCAGGAAGCGGGGCTCAAGCTGCTGCCCTCGCTCATCACCCTCTTCGCGGTCAGCGTGATCGCGACGATCGTCAGCTCGGCGGGCCTCGGCTCGCTGACCTGGAACAACAAGCTGATCGCCTTCAAGGGCAATCGCATCAACCCCGCGTCCGGCCTCAAGCGCATCCTCGGGCCACAGGGGTGGATCGAACTCGGCAAGTCGCTGCTCAAGGTCGTGCTGCTCGGCGTGATCGGCGGCTATATGCTGTGGAAGTCGAGCCGCGCGACGCTGGGCCTCACCTCGTCGAGCCTGGGCGACGCGATCACCGAGCTGGGCGGCACCTTCATCGGCATCATGATCGCGATGGCGGCGGGGCTGTTCGCGATCGCGCTGTTCGACGTGCCGGTGCAGATCATGCAGTTGCTCAGCAAGCTGCGCATGACCAAACAGGAAGTGCGCGACGAGCACAAGGAAACCGAGGGCTCGCCCGAGGCCAAGGGCCATCAGCGCGCGATGCAGCGCGCGATGGCGACCGGCGGCGTCCGCAAGGCGGTGGCGGAGGCGCATGTCGTGCTCACCAACCCGACGCATTTCGCCGTCGCGCTGCGCTACGATCGTGGCCAGGACCAGGTGCCGGTGGTCGTCGCCAAGGGCCGCGGTGCCACTGCGCTGGCGATCCGCGAGGCGGCGGGCGAGATGCGCGTGCCGGTGCTCGAATATCCGATGCTCGCCCGCGCGGTCTATTACACCAGCCGCGAGGGCCAGGAGGTACGCGACGATCTATACGTGGCGATCGCCACCGTCCTCGCCTTCGTCTTCAACGTCAACGCCGCGGCGGGCGGCGTCGTCCAGCCGCCGATCGACGTACCCGAGGGCGCTCGATTCGACGAGCATGGCATCAAGATTACCGGGAAAACGCCCTAAATTGTGCCGCCCCACGGCCGTTTAGAGGAATGAAGCGCGCGGAGTTCGACGATGACCACGACCACTGCCACGACGAGCACGCCCACACCGACGGCCACGTCGACGACCGCGACCAGCAGCTCCGGCGTCACCCGTAACACCGCGCAGCAGGTTCTCACCTCGCTCAGCACCGGATCGGGCATCGACACCGCCTCGCTGGTGACGGCGCTGGTACAGGCGCAATTCGCCGCCAAGAATGCCGCGATCACCGCCAAGAACACCACGCTCACCGCCCAGATTTCCGCGGCGAGCACGCTCAAGAGCACGATCGCCAATTTCTCGACCGCGCTCGGCACGCTGAGTGGCGGCGGCACGCTGCAGACGCAGCCGGTCAGTTCGAACCCGACCGCACTCGGCGTCTCGGCGATCAGCGGCACCAAAACCGGCAATCTGTCCTCCAGCGTCACCGTGACCGCGCTCGCCGCGGCGCAGGGGTCGCGCTCGACCGCGGTCGCCGACCGGACCGCGACGATCGCCACCGGCACGCTGACGCTCAAGCTCGGCACCGCCACCTATAGCAGCGACGGCACGTCGATGACCGGCTTCACCGCCAATTCGGGCTCGTCGGTGTCGATCAACGTCACCGACGGCAGCCTCGACGGCATCGCCAGCGCGATCAACGCCGCCAAGGCCGGCGTCACCGCCAGCGTCATCACCGACCAGGACGGCAAGGCGGTGCTGTCGCTCAAGGGAACGACCGGCGCGACGCAGGCCTTCACGTTGCAGGCCGACGATTCGAGCAGCAAGCTCGCCGACTTCAACGTCGGTTACGGCACCGGCGCGACCAAGACGACGCTCACCGGCACCGCCGCCAATGCGCAGCTGACCGTCGACGGCGTCTCGGTCCAGCGCAGCAGCAACACGATCACCGATCTCGTCACGGGCGTGAAGCTGCAACTGAACGCAGTGACCAGCGGCCCGGTGTCGCTGACCAGCAGCCGGCCGACCAGCGCGCTGACGCAGGCGGTCAGCGATCTGGTCGACACCTACAATCAGGTCTATGCGAGCGCCAAGAGCCTGACCGATACGGGCACCGGCGACCTCAAGTCGGATACCGCCGCCAAGACGCTGCTGCGGTCGTTGCAGACGCTCACCACCAAGTCGCTGGTCTCCACCGGCACCAGCGGTGCGCCGACGACGCTGGCGCAACTCGGCGTCGCGACCAATCGCGACGGCACGCTCAGCGTCAACACCGCGACGCTCAACAAGGTGCTCGCCGCTTATCCCGACGAGGTCGAGGCGATGTTCGCGACCACGTCGGGCAATGCGCTCGGCCTGTCGAGCACGATCAGCGGCATCTCGCTCGCCGCGTCGAGCAGCATCACCGGCCTCGGTGCTTCGATGTCGCGCTACACCAAGGCGCAGACCGAGCTGACCGATGCGCAGGCCAAGATCACGACCCAGTCGGACGCGATGTCGACGCGGCTGACCCAGCAATTCTCGACGATGAACAGCAAGGTCGCCGCCTACAAGGCGACGCAGACCTTCATGACCAACCAGATCGCCGCGTGGAACAAGAGCAACTGATGGCCTACGCAACCGCACTTCGGGGCGACCCCTATGCCACCTATCGCCAGATCGACGTCGTCGGCCGCACCGCCGAGGCGCATGGCGCCGGTCTCGTCCAGTTGCTCTACGAGGAACTCGTCTCGGCGCTGCGTGCCGCGGCCTGGGCGGTCGAGCACGACCAGCTGCGCACCAAGAGCGAGCGCGTGACCCGCGCGACCGCGATCCTGTTCGCGCTCGAATCGGGCCTCGATTTCGAGCGCGGCGGCGAGGTGTCGACCACGCTGGCGCGGCTGTACGCCGGCATCCGCCAGACGGTGATCCACGCCTCGGTCGGCTACGATCCCACCCCGTTCCGCGAGGCGGCGAGCAGCCTCAGCGAGATCGCCGAAGCCTGGCGCATCGCCCGCGCGGCTTAGGCGTCCACGCCCTCGGGATCGCTCCTGCATAGCAGCGGTCCGTTGAACCCACGCTGCTTCCGCAGGAACACGGCACCAAACCATCCTACAGCGATGGAGTCTGGCGGTTACTTCTGGAACCAGTGCTTGCGCGTGAAATAGCCGAGCACCAGCACCGCGATCGCCGCGCACAGGCCCATGATCGCGTCGAACGCCCAGGGCTTTTGCGCATAGGGCAGATCGGCGACGTTCATGCCGTAGACGCCGGTGATGAAGGTCAGCGGCAGGAAGATCATCGCGATGATCGAGATGACCAGCGAGCGGCCGTCGATCTGTTCGCTCCTGAGGTCGGTGAGCGCCTCGTGCATCAGCGAGGCGCGTTCGCGGATCGATTCCAGCTCCTCGGCCATGCGCGCGGCACGATCCGCCGCGGCGGCGAGATGGCGGCGATCGTCCTCCGCCAGCCATGCGCCGGGCAGCGTCGCCAGCTTCTCCAGCGCGGCACGCTGGGGGCTGAGGAAGCGGCGATAGCCGATCGCGGCGACGCGGACGCGGGTGACGGTGCGACGCAGGTCGAAGACGCGGTTGGCGTCGAGCCGCTCCTCGCAATCGTCGAGTTCGTCCCCGAGATCGGCGACATGCGGATCGAGATCGCTGGTGATCGCGGTCGACACCGCGGCGATGAAGTCGCCGGGATCGACGATCTCGCCGGCCTCGACCTCCTTCTCGACCTCGGCGATGCCGATCAGCGCACGCCGCGTCACCGAATAGACCCGGCCCTTGATCGCCCAGATCCGGACCGAGGCGAGCGCGTCGCCGGAGGTGACCTCTTCGGTCGAGCGACCGCGCAGGTTGAGCAGGGCACCATTGGCGAACGCCTCGCAGCGCGGCCGCGTCTCGCTCGCGGTGAGCGCATCGACGACGTAATCGTCGAGCCCCGCCTGATCGCGCAGCCACGCCTGCGCCTCCGCCTCGTTGCTGGTCAGATGCACCCAGACGAAGTCGGCGGTGCAGGACAGCGCCGCCTTGACCGCGACCCGCTCGACCTTGCCGTCGGTGATGCGATAGCCGAAACCGCTCATGCCATCGCCAGTTCGACGGTGAGGCCGTCCGACGCAGCGACTCCGGGCGCCCACGGCTGCCGTGCCGCATCGGCGCGCGCGCGGTCGAGGATCGCCGCCGGCACGCCGGGATGGTGGAGCACGCGATCGGCATTGGCGAGCGCGCGTGCCTGCCGCAGGGTCAGGTCGTCGGGATCGGCGGAGGTCAGCACGACCCGGACGTGTCCGGTCGGCTGTGGCTGGTCGGCGGCGAGCCAGCGCGCGACGTCGCCCTCCCCGGCCAGCGGATCGAGCGCACCGCCCGCCGCCATCGCCGCGCCCAGCGCCCGGCGCCGCTCGCCGCCATCGGGATAGCGCCAGCGCAATGCCGGCCGTGCCGCCTGCAGCCGCTCCGCCAACGCGCCGAGGCCGGCGGGCAACAGCGCCTCGAGCCGCTGGCGCAGCGCCGCCGCCAGCCCCGCCGACACGCCGCCGGTGCCGATGGCGACCAGCACCGGCGCACGATCGACGATCGCCGGCGTGGTGAAGTCGCAATGCTCCGGCCGGTCGACCGCATTGACCAGCAGCCCGCGCGCCTTGAGCCGCGTCACCGCCGCCAGCGCCGCGTCCTCGTCCTCGATCGCGACGATGGCCAACGCCGCCGCGACCTCCTCGCCGACGATCACCGCACCGGCGCGTTCGAGCAGCCGGCGCTTGGCGTCGGCGGGCTCGCCGCTGCCGAGCAGGATCACCGGGCGGCCCGCCAGCCGCACGAACAGCGGCAGGCTGTGCAGCGTCACCGCGCCGCGCGCCCCGGCGTCAGCCATTCGGGCACGCGCTCGGCAGCGAGGATCGTCTCCGCGGCGATGCGGTCGGCGACCACCGCAAACCGGTCGCCGTCGACCAGCACTTCGGGCACCAGCGCACGGCTGTTGTAGGTCGAGGCCATCGTCGCGCCATAGGCGCCCGCGGTGCGGAACACGGCGAGGTCGCCGCTCTTCACCGCGTCGATGTCGCGGCCCATCGCAAAGGTGTCGCCGCTCTCGCAGACGGGGCCGGCGATATTCGCGGTCATCCGCTCGCCGCTCGGTGCGACCGCGTCGAAATCGTGCCAGGCGTCGTAGAGCGCCGGGCGGGCGAGGTCGTTCATCGCCGCATCGACGATGACATAGGGGTTGGTGACGCCCGGCTTGACCCAGATCACCTCGGTCAGCAGCACGCCCGCATTGCCGGCGATGACGCGGCCGGGCTCGAACATCAGTTCGACGTCCCAGCCTTCGGTGACGCGCGCGACCATCGCGCCGTAATCGGCCGGGCTCGGCAGCACGTCGCCCTGCTTGTAGGGCACGCCCAGCCCGCCGCCGAGATCGACGCGCGTGATCGTGTGCCCGGCGGCGCGCAGGTCGGCGACGAGCTGCCCGATCCGGCGATACGCCTCCTCCAGCCGCGAGAGATCGGCGAGTTGGCTGCCGATGTGGCAGGCGACGCCGCGCAGGTCGAGGCCGTCCAGCGGCGCGAGCCGGTCGAACATCGCCGGCGCCTGATCGATCGGCACGCCGAACTTGTTCTCGGCGCGCCCGGTCGAGATCTTGGCGTGCGTGCCGGCGTCGACGTCGGGATTGACGCGGAGCACTGCGGGCGCGCGCCTGCCCTTGGCGTGGGCGATCTGCGCGAGGACGGCGCCCTCTTCCTCCAGCTCGAGGTTGAACTGGCCGATGCCCTCGTCGAGCCCGCGCGACAGTTCGGCGCGGGTCTTGCCGACGCCCGAGAAGACGATGTCCGCCGCCGGAATGCCCGCCGCCAGCGCACGCGCCATCTCGCCGCCCGAGACGACGTCGGCGCCATAGCCTTCCTCGGCGAGGACGCGCAGCACCGCGACGTTGGGATTGGCCTTGATCGCATAAGCGAGATGGACGCGGCCGAGGTCTTTCAGCCCGTCGCGGAACACCTGCGCATGGCGGCGGAAGGTCGCGGTGGAATAGACGTAGACCGGCGTGCCGACCTCGTCGGCGATGCGGGTCAACGGCACGTCCTCGCAATGGAGGGTGCCGTCGCGGTAATCGAAATGGTTCATCGGGCCTGGATCAATTGGGGGGCAGGTCGAAATCGTCGCTGCGCCGCTGTTCGGAATTGCTGAGCAACTCGTCGCTGCGCTGCGGCCGCTGCTGCGTCGTCGGGGTGAGCAATTGCGCGGGGGTCGGCGTCGCCTTGGCGCCATATGGTGCGGGCGGCAACGACGCGCCCGGTGCCGGCTGCAATTGTTTGGCGGCACCGCAGCCGGCAAGCGCCAGCACCAGTGCGAGAGGGATCAGGCGCGTCATGACAGGCTCTCCCGCGCAGCCGCGATCGCGGCGCGCACGTTGGCGGGCGCGGTGCCGCCGAAGCTGGTCCGGCTGGCGACCGAGGCATCGACCGACAGCACGTCGTACAGGCTCTCGTTGACCCGCGCGTCGATGCCCACGAATTCGGCATAGGGCAGTTCGTCGAGCCGCACGCCCAGTTCCTCGGCGCGTTTGACCGCGCGGCCGGTGACGTGATGCGCCTCGCGGAACGGCAGCCCCGCCTCGCGCACCAGCCAGTCGGCGAAATCGGTCGCGGTGGCGAAGCCGCTCTCGGCGAGCCCGCGCATCCGGTCGGTGCGGAAGGTGGCGCTCTCGATCATCCCGGTCATCGCTGCGATCGACAGGCCGAGCAGGTCGTGCGCCTCGAACACCGGCGGCTTGTCGTCCTGCATGTCCTTGGAATAGGCGAGCGGCAGGCCCTTCATCGTCACCATCAGCGCGGTCTGGCAGCCGAGGATGCGCCCGGCATGGCCGCGCACCAGCTCGGCGGCATCGGGGTTGCGCTTCTGCGGCATGATCGAGCTGCCCGTCGACCATTGGTCGGACAGCGCGACGAAGCCGAACGGCTGCGACGCCCACAGCACGAATTCCTCGGCGAGCCGCGACAGGTGCAGCGCGGTCTGGGTCGCCGCGGTCAGATAGTCGATCGCGAAGTCGCGGTCGCTGACCGCATCGAGGCTGTTGCGCGTCGGCCCGTCGAAGCCCAGCGCCGCCGCAGTCATCTGCCGGTCGAGGGGGAAGCTCGTTCCCGCCAGCGCCGCCGAGCCCAAGGGACACAGGTTCATCCGCGCCCGCGCGTCGCGGAAGCGCGACACGTCGCGCGCGACCATCTCGACATAGGCCATCAGATGATGGCCGAGCGTCACCGGCTGCGCCGATTGAAGATGGGTGAAGCCGGGCATCACCGCAGCGGCATACTCCTCCGCCCGCGTCAGCAGCGCCTGCGTCAGCGCATCGAGCGCGGCGAGCACCTGATCGATCGCATCGCGCACCCACAGACGGAAATCGGTCGCGACCTGATCGTTGCGCGAACGGGCGGTGTGCAGCCGGCCGGCGACCGGGCCGATGCCTTGCGCCAGCTTCGCCTCGGTCAGCATATGGATGTCTTCGAGCGCCAGATCCTCCGGCACGCCATTCGCCGCATAATCGGCGGCGACGACGTCGAGACCGGCGTCGATCGTCGCGGCATCCGCGGCCGAGACGATGCCCTGTTGCGCGAGCATTGCGACATGCGCCTTCGATCCGGCGATATCCTGTCGCCACATCCGCTTGTCGAACGGGATCGATGCGTTAATCTCACGCATCACCGCCGCCGGGCCCTCGGCGAACCTGCCGCCCCACATCGAATTGGAACCGCTCATGCTCTTGGCCTCTTCCGCGCGCGTCGCGATCGTCTGTCTCCTGGCGCTCACCGCCGCGGGCTGCGATAGGCAAAGCCCGCCCCCCGAGCAAGCGAACGCGCAAGCAAACGTGACCGGCGCCTCGCCCGACGAGGCGACGGGCGCCGCCGCGACCGCACAGATCGGCGTCGATCGCAGCCACAAGGGCGAGGCCGCGCCCGCCACCGCGTTCAAGGACGCCGCCGGCAAGCCGACGACGCTGGCGGCGTTCAAGGGCAAGCCGGTGCTCGTAAACCTTTGGGCGACTTGGTGCGGGCCGTGCGTCGCCGAACTGCCGACGCTCGAGGCGCTGGCGAAAAGCGGAACGATCCGCGTCGCCGCGATCAGCCAGGACACCGGCGCCGCGGCGAAGGTGCTGGCGTTCCTGAAAGAGCATGGCGCACCGACGCTGACGCCCTATCTCGACGACAAGATGGCACTGTCGACCGGCTGGAGCGCGAATCTGCCGACGACGATCCTGTTCGATTCGGCCGGCAAGGAAGTCTGGCGCTGGAACGGCGGCAACGACTGGAATGGCGCCGCGGCGGCGAAGCTGATCGCCGAAGCGAGCTGAATGCCACCGCGCTTCGACAGGCTCAGCGCTGACGGTGAAGTGGGTGTCCCTGACCGGAACCGATTTCCTCCCGTTCGCCCTGAGCCCGTCGAAGGGCAGGTGAGACCTGATCCCTCACCCCAACGTCACCGTCTCCACACTGACCACCCGCGCGATCTGCGGCAGGATGTGGCGGATCGCGAAGTTGTGCAGGTCGCTGGACCGCGAGGTGCACGCATCCTCGACGATCACCACGTCATAGGACAATTCCCACGCCGTCCGCGCGGTCGACTCGACGCCGAAATTGGTCGCGATCCCGGCGATTACCACCGTCTTCACGCCGCGGCGACGCAGGTGCAAGTCGAGGTCGGTGCCGGTGAACGCCCCCCAGTGATGCTTGAGCACGACGATATCGCCGTCCTGCCTCAGCCCCTCGACCAGCACGCTGAACGCCGGTGGCGTCCCCTCGGCGGGCAGGCGCGGCTGATCGACGTTGAGGCTCGGCATCGCGCCGGCAGTGAAGCCCACGTGGACGAGCACCACCGGCGCACCCTGCGCCCGGAAGCGGCCGGCAAGCCTCTTGCCGGCGGCGACGACCGCCGCCGCGCTGTGCGGCCCCTTGTCGCCGGCGATAATGCCGTCCTGCAGGTCGATGAGGATGAGGGCGGTGGAGCGGGGATCGAAGGTCGGCATGCCGGCTTCAACCGGTCGCATCCACCCCGGTTCCCGTCAGCGCCCGCGGTACCCAGATCGCCGAGTCGTCGTCGCCGAACGCGTCCGCCTCCCCTTCTAGCGCGGTGACGCCGACCCAGGCGCAGACGATCGCATCGAGCATATCCTCATGCGCCTTGGCCGCGAAGCCGGCGGGGTGATCGGCGAGCGGCGGCAGCTGATCGGCCAGCCCGTCGAATCGCGTCGCGAGCAACGCGGCGATCCGCCGCCACTCGGCATGCAGCCGCCCGCGTCGCATTGCGAGCGGCTCACCGGGCCAATATTTTGCGCTGTTGCCCGCCTTGTACGGCAGCCGCCGCGTCCCGCCGGCGAGCCGCACCAGCGCCGGATGCGGATAGACCTCGATCAGGCCGCCCGCGCCCGCGTCACCTGTGCGCAACGGATAGCCCACCGCGGCGAAGCCGGCGCGCAGCGTGTCGCTGAGCGCCCCCGGCCGGTCGGCGCTCGGCGAATGCGTCGCGCAATGCCACGCCCCGAACGCACGGGCGATCGCATTGTCCGACGGCCGCCGTGCGACGATCGGCGCATGCGCCAGCGGCATGTCGACCGCGACCAGCGCCACGGCCTTCCCCGCGATCCGGGCCGCCGCCGCGAGCAATGCCGCCGCATCCGGCAACGACCCCGCCGGCCGCGTCGTCAGCGGCGTGCCTTCGGCGAGCGCGAGAAAATGGTCATAGGACGGCGCCACCGCGCGCAGCGTCCACCGCCCCGCCTGCCGCACGGCAAGCGCGACCCCGCTCGGCCGCGTCGCGGTCCAGGCGGCGTCGATGCCGAGCACGACGTCAGCGTTCAGACGGGATGGGATATCGCGCATGCGGCGGTGAAAACTGGATGCCCGACAAGGACTCGAACCTTGATTGACGGAGTCAGAGTCCGCTCTCTTACCATTAGAGGATCGGGCAATCGCAGGCGGCGCATTTAGGGGGCAGGTGCAGGGCTGTCAACGGGGCAAACGCCTCCGCTTGTCGCAAGCCCCCGTCCGCGCTACCTAGGGGGCAAGCACCGAGCGGGTATCGTCCCGCGACGGCAGTAGAAAACAGAAAGTCACCACGGCTATGGGGGATCGATCCGCCCGAATGCCGTACCGGCAGGAGCCCCCTGCCCGTCCGGCGCCGAGCCGGCCGCCACGCGGCCGCTGGTCCGATGCGCAGGCGTTCGCCGCGCTGGACCTCGGCACCAACAATTGCCGGCTGCTGATCGCGCGCCCGCAGGGCGACGGCTTCGCGGTGGTCGATGCCTTCTCGCGCATCGTGCGACTCGGCGAAGGCCTCGCCGCGACCGGACGGCTCAGCGACACCGCGATCGAGCGTACCATCGCGGCGCTGCGCGTCTGCGCCGACAAGCTAAAGCGCCGCAACGTCACGCTCGCCCGCTCGGTGGCGACGGAAGCGTGCCGCCGCGCCGCCAATGGCACCGACTTCATCGCGCGCGCCTATGCCGAGACCGGCATCCATCTCGACATCATCTCCGCCGAGGAGGAAGCGCGACTCGCCGTGCTCGGCTGCCATGCGCTGATCGAGCCGGGCGACGACCCCGCGCTGATCTTCGACATCGGCGGCGGCTCGACCGAGCTGGTGCTGATCGACACCAAACCCGGCGCGATGCCGCGCGTGCTCGACTGGCATTCGGCGCCCTGGGGCGTGGTGTCGCTGACCGAACATGCCGGCGGCGGCGAGGGTGAGAGCGGCCGGCTCGCGGCCTATGCGCGGATGCGCGGCATTGTCGCGGAGAGCTTCGCCGGTTTCGCCGCGCGCCTGCCTAGGGAGGTGGCGCGGCCGCGCCTGCTCGGCACCAGCGGCACGGTGACGACGCTCGGCAGCGTCCATCTCGGGCTCAGCCATTACGACCGCGCGCAGGTCGACGGGCTGATCGTGCCCGCCGATGCGATGCGGCGGATCAGTGCCGACCTCGCGCGCAAATCGGTGCGCGAGCGCGCGCAGCTCGCCTGCATCGGCTCGGAGCGCGCCGATCTGGTCGTCGCCGGCTGCGCGATCCTCGAGACGATCCTCGACCTCTGGCCCGCCGAACGGCTGGGTATCGCCGATCGCGGCATCCGCGAGGGCATTTTGCGACGCCTGATGGGGAGTCCCCGACCGTGAAGAGGAATATCGCGTGAGCCGTGATGGTGGCGGCCTGCGCACGCGGGTCAAGACGGCGCGCGGCCGCACCGCGCAATCGACGCGCTGGCTCGAACGCCAGCTCAACGATCCCTACGTCAAGCGCGCGCGCGCGGAGGGCTATCGCAGCCGCGCCGCCTACAAGCTGATCGAGCTCGACGAGCGGTTCGGCATCATCCGCGGCTCGAAGCGCGTCGTCGATCTCGGCATCGCGCCGGGCGGCTGGAGCCAGGTCATCAAGCGTCGCCTGCCCAAGGCGGCGGTGGTCGGCATCGACCTGCTGCCGGTCGATCCGATCGACGGCGTGACGATCTTCGAGATGGACTTCATGGACGATGCCGCGCCGGGCAAATTGATCGAGGCGCTGGGCGGCGCGCCCGATCTGGTGCTGTCGGACATGGCGGCGAACACCGTCGGCCATCCCCAGACCGATGCGCTGCGCACGATGGCGCTGGTAGAGACCGCCTTGGCGTTCGCGGTCGAGGTGCTGGAGAAGGGCGGCACGTTCGTGTCGAAAGTGTTCGCCGGCGGCGCCGACCAGCAGCTCGTCGCCGAGATGAAGCGCAACTTCACCACGGTGAAGCACGCCAAGCCGCCGTCGAGCCGCAAGGGCTCGGTGGAATGGTTCGTCGTGGCACAGGGGTTCAAGGGCAGGGATCGGCCAGCGGATTAGCCCCGCTAATCCGCGTCGCGGGCCGATCCACGGCCAGCGTCGCGGCACGCGACGACTGACGACGCGGCTTTGCCGCGGCGGGGGGCCTGGAAGTCGCCCCCACCCTCGTCATCCCCGCGCAGGCGGGGATCCATACGCGCGGATGTCGCGGCTCTTGTCACGAGCGTCAGCGTTTATGGATCCCCGCCTGCGCGGGGATGACAAGGAGGGTAGGCATCCCCCAAACGCAAACGACGCGGCAAAGCCGCGTCGTCAGTCGCGCTAGCGCCCGCTGGCCGAGGATCGGTCCGAGGCGCGGATTAGCCAGGCCAATCCGCCGACCGATCGCTCACCCGTCGTAATCGGCACCCAGATTCTGGTTACGAGGCGGCGCGGCGGCGGTCAGGCGGAGCGCCTCGGCCGAGGCCGACAGCGAGCCGACCGCATCGACCTCATCGTCGTCGTCGATCTGGACGCGCTGCAGGCTGTTGATCACCGCCTCTTCCAGATTGTCCGGACGGACCAGCTCGTCGGCGATCTCGCGCAGCGCGACGACCGGATTCTTGTCGCGATCGCGATCGAGCAGCAGTTCTGCGCCGCCCGAAATCTGTCGCGCACGCTGTGCGGCGAACAGGACCAGATCGAAGCGGTTGGGGATCTTGTCGACGCAATCCTCGACAGTGACGCGCGCCATGGACGCTTTCCTTCGCAAATACCGATGTAGTGAAGGCGGGGGACTAGGCGCCTGTGCCCGCAAAGTCAAGAAATGCGCGGGCGCGCTTGTGCGGCGGCGGCGCAATCGCCACAGACGGGCGATGGCCGCCCCCGCCCCCCAACCGACGTTCACCGTCGACGGCAACCGGCTGACGCTGCTCGACACCGGGCCGCGACGGCTCGACGCCTTGCTCGCGCTGATCGACGGCGCGCAGACCGATTTGCGCATCCTCTATTACATCTACGCCGACGACGAGACCGGCCGGCGCGTCAATGCCGCGCTGATCGCCGCGGCGGATCGCGGCGTCGCCACCGCGCTGATCGTCGATGGCTTCGGCAGCGAGACCGACGACGCCTTCTACGCGCCGCTGCGCGCGGCGGGCGTATCGGTGTGCCGCTTTTCGCCGCGCTTCGGCCGCCGCTATCTGCTGCGCAACCACCAGAAGCTCGCGCTCGCCGACGCGGGCAGCGACGCCCAGCGGATCATCATCGGCGGCTTCAACGTCGAGGACGATTATTTCGGCACCCCCGCCGAGGAAGCGTGGCGCGACCTCGGCCTGCTGGTCGAGGGGCCGGCGGCGGGGCGGCTCGCCGGCTATTTCGACGCGCTCCACGATTGGGTGCGCGCGCCCAAGGGCAAGGTGCGCCACCTCAACAAGGCGCTGTCGCGGTGGAGCGAGACGCGCGGGCTGACGCGGTGGCTAATCGGCGGCCCGACGCGGCGGCTGTCGCCCTGGGCGCGGGCGGTGCGCGACGACCTGCGCCGGGGCAAGCGGATCGACATCATCGCCGCCTATTTCACCCCCTCGCCAACAATCCTGCGGCGGCTCGACAAGGCGGGGCGGCGCAAGGCGAAGGTGCGGATCGTCACCGCCGCCAAATCCGACAATGCCGCGACGATCGCCGCGGCGCGCTTCACCTATGCCGGCCTGCTGCGCAAAGGCGTGCAGGTCTTCGAATATCAGCCGACCAAGCTGCACACCAAATTGTACGTGATCGACGATGCCGTCCACGTCGGCTCGGCCAATTTCGATATGCGCAGCCTGTTCATCAACATGGAGCTGATGTTCCGCGTCGAGGATCGCGCCTTCGCCGATCATGTGCGCAGCTATGTCGAGGGCGAGATCGCGCGATCGCAGCCGATCACCAAGGCATGGTACAAGGCGCATACCGGCCCGGTGCAGCGCATCCGCCAGTTCTTCGCCTATCTGATGATCGCGGTGGTCGATCCCGGCGTGTCGCGCGGGCTCAATTTCGGCATCGACGAATAAGGCGAGGGGCTACCCCGCCCCCTCAGCGTCCCAATGCGTCGACATGGACGCGCGAAGCCTCGGGGATCAGCGCCTCGAGCACCGACCAATAGCCCGCCACCGCCTCCTGGCCGGCGTGCGAATAGGCCCGCGCCATCTTCTCGCGCTGTTCCTCGTACAGCGCCTGTTCGAGCGCCTCGCCGGCGTCGGTCAGCCGCAGCAGCCGATGGCGGCGGTCGTGATCGCCGTGACGCATCTGGACGAGGGTGCGATCGACCAGATCCTTCATCACCCGGCCGAGCGATTGCTTGGTGACCCCGAGCAGGGTGAGCAGTTCGCCGACGGTGATGTCGGGCTTGCGGCCGATGAAATACATCGCGCGATGATGCGCCCGTCCCAGGCCGATCTCGGCGAGCTTGTCGTCTGCGCTGCGGACGAACCGCGATTGGGCGAAGATCATCAATTCCATGCCGCGACGGATCGCCGAATCGTGCAGGAACAAGGCAGACGAGAGCTTGGGTGCGTCCATAACGGACGGGCTAACTTAACCTTGGATAAAAGGGAAGCGGATTCACATCCGAAAACGTTGCTAAATTTCGCGATCGTCGCGTTTTGCGATCAATCCTTCCATGCCCAATAGAGCTGGGCGGGCGGGACGTTCCACCATTCCATGTCGTGATCGATCCGCTCGAAATGCGGGGTGAGGAAATCCTTCACCTTCGGCGAGAATTGATAGACGAGGAAAGCGCCGCCGGGGCGGATCACGCGGTGCGTCGCCGCGCCGATCGCCGGGCCGACGCCAGCGGGCAGCGTCGAGAAGGGCAGGCCGGACAGCACGTAATCGGCATGGTCGTGCCCGTGGTCGCGGACGATCTGCTCGACGTCCGCCGCCGATCCCTCGACCGCGACGAAGCGCGAGTCGGTGATGGTATGATCGAGATAGCGGATGAAGTCGGCATTGGTGTCGATCGCGATCAGCGTCGCGTCCGGCGCCATCCGCTCGAGGATCGGGCGGCAGAAGGTGCCGACGCCGGGCCCATATTCGACGAACAGCTTGCACGCGCTCCAGTCGACCGGGCCGAGCATCTTGCGGATCAATTTGTCCGACGACGGGATGATCGAACCGACCATCACCGGATGCTTGAGGAACCCCTGGAAGAACATCGCGACCGGACTCGGCACGCCGGCAGGACGGGAATTGCGCCGGGCGGCGGTGGTCGGACTGGGCATCGTGTTCCTGTCGTTCTCGTGATCGGCCCGCGTCGACACGCGGGTGACACCCCGTGCCACGTTTTCCGAACGCGTTTCAAGACACACGGTTGCGTTTGGCCACGCGGTTCATCGCAGCGGTGCGCGCTTGCCCCGCCCGAACGGAGGCGTAGGAAGGGGCGGCACGGGGGGTGAGCGGCGATGCAGCGGGAGGATGAAGGCGAGGTCGCGGTGATCTTCGTATCGCGGCGCAACGGCGAGGATGCGGCGGGCTACGATGCCGCCGCCGCGGCGATGGACGCGCTGGCCGCGTCACAGCCCGGCTATCGCGGCGTCGACAGCGTCCGCGACGGCGACGGGGTCGGCATCACGATCAGCTATTGGGCGGATACCGCGAGCGCGGAGGCGTGGCGCGACCATCCCGAGCATGTGACGATCCGCAAACGCGGCCGCGCGCGCTGGTACGATTGGTATCGCGTCACGGTGACGACGACGACGCGCGCCTATGCCTGGACGCGTCCGTGAGGGTACAGAGGTGAGGGCGGACCCGCGCACGATCGATCCACATTTCGCATTGCTCTTCCTCGTCATGCTGACGATCGCGGCGGGCAATACCGCCTTGCAGTCGATCCTGCCGGCGCTCGGCCGCTCGCTCGGCGTCGCCGATCGCGCGGTGGCCGCGGCGTTCTCGGTGTCGGCCTTGCTGTGGGTGATCGCCGCGCCGTTCTGGGCGAACCGGTCCGACCGGCATGGCCATCGCGCGCTGATCCTGCTCGGCGTCGGTGGTTTCGCGGTGTCGCTCGGCCTGTGCGGGCTGTTCCTGGCGGCGGGGATCAACGGCTGGATCGGCGGCACCGCGGCGTTCGGCTGCTTCATCGGCGGCCGGCTGATCTACGGCACGTTCGGCTCGGCCGCGCCACCGGCGGTGCAGGCGCTGGTCGCCGGCGAGACGAGCCGGCAGGATCGCACCCGCGCGCTGACGCTGCTGGCGAGCGCGTTCGGGCTCGGCACCATCCTCGGCCCGGCGATCGCGCCCTATCTGTTGCTCGGCACGATCGGCGGGGTCGAGATCGGGCTCGCCGGCCCCGCCTTCGTCTTCGCGCTGTTCGGCGTCGGCGTGTGGATCGCGGTGCGGTCGCTGCTCCCCGACGACCGGCGTGCGGGGAATCGCAAACATGGTGCGTCGTCCGCCTATCCCTCGATCGGCGGCGCACCGACCGGCGCGAGCGTCGCCGCCGCCACCGCACCGCACGCCGAGCGCGTCGGCTATCTCGACCGCCGCGTGCGCGGCTGGATGATCGCCGGGCTGGTGATGGGGCACGCGCAGGCGATGACCAGCCAGGCGATCGGCTTCCTGGTGATCGACCGGCTGGCGATCCCGCCCGCCCAGGCGCTCGAGCCGACCGGCATCGTGCTGATGATGGGCGCGGGCGCGGCGCTGCTGGTGCAATGGGGGGTAATCCCGCTACTCGGGCTCAGCCCGCGCCGGCTAGTGCTGACCGGCCTGATACTGGCGGCGGCGGGCGTCGCGCTGACCGGGGTGGCGACGTCGCTGTACGGCATCGCCACGGCCTATGCGCTCGCCAATCTCGGCTTCGGCTTCACCCGCCCCGGTTTCACCGCCGGATCGAGCCTCGCGGTCGGCCCGGCGGCGCAGGGTTCGGTCGCGGGCAAGGTGACCAGCGTCAACGGCGCCAGTTTCGTGCTCGGTCCGTCGATCGGCGTCGGGCTGTACGAAATCGCGCGACCGCTGCCGTATCTGACGGCGGCGGCCGCGCTGCTGCTGCTGTTCGGCTACGCATGGGCGAGCTTGAAGGAGCGCATCTAATTCCTCCCCGGCACGGGGAGGGGGACCGCGGCCGCAGGCCGCGGTGGAGGGGGATCACCGCGAGCGCAACGCCTGTGGACGTCCCCCTCCGTCACCGCTTCGCGGCGCCACCTCCCCGTCCCGGGGAGGACCTTACACGTCCGCCTTGCCGCCGCGGCTCTGCAACTGGCCGGGCGAGATGAAGCCCAATGGCTGGATCGCCGCCGCATCCTGTTTCAGGCGCGAGGCGATCTGCTCGTAATCCTTCTCCATCTCGGGGGTGACGCTCGCCCGCGATTCGGTCAGCGCCTCCTCGAAATCGGCCATCGTCACCTCGGTCGACTGCAGCGACCGGCGCAGCGCGATCAGGCCGGCGCGGCGCACCACGTCCTCCAGATCGGCACCGGTGAAGCGATCCGTCCGCTTCGCCACCCGATCGAGATCGACGTCGCCGGCGAGCGGCATCTTCTGCGTCTGGATCGACAGGATGCGCCGTCGCCCCTCGGTGTTGGGAACACCGACGTACACCAATTCGTCGAACCGCCCCGGCCGCAGCAGCGCCGGATCGATCAGATTGGGCCGATTGGTCGCCCCGATCACGACGACCGATTGCAGCTCCTCCAGCCCGTCCATCTCGGCGAGGATCGTGTTGACCACGCGCTCGGTGACCTGCGGCTCGCCCGCCCCCGAGCCTCGTGCCGGCACGAGGCTGTCGAGTTCGTCGATGAAGATCACGCACGGCGCGACCTGACGCGCGCGCTGGAACAGCCGGCTGATCTGCTGCTCGCTCTCGCCATACCATTTCGACAGCAGATCGGAGGATTTGGTGGCGATGAAATTCGCCTCCGCCTCGCGCGCGACCGCCTTGGCGAGCAACGTCTTGCCGGTGCCGGGAGGGCCGTAGAGCAGGAAGCCCTTCGCCGGCCGGATACCCAGTCGCCGGAACGCGTCCGGGTCCTTGAGCGGCAGTTCGACGCCCTCCTTGAGCCGCGTCTGCGCGGCATCGAGCCCGCCGACATCCTCCCAGCGCACGCGCGGCGCCTCGACCATCACCTCGCGCATCGCCGACGGCTGGACGCGCTTCAGCGCACCGAGGAAATCCTCGCGCGTCACCGACAGCGTATCGAGCACCTCGGGTGGCACGGTCCGCTCCTCGAGGTTGAGCTTCGGCATGATCCGCCGCACCGCCTCGATCGCCGCCTCGCGGGTCAGCGCGGCGAGATCGGCGCCGACGAAGCCGTAGGTGGTGCGTGCCAGCTCAGCGAGATCGACCTTGTCGCCCAGCGGCATGCCGCGCGTATGGATACCGAGGATCTCGCGTCGGCCGCGCTCGTCGGGCACGCCGACGACAATCTCGCGGTCGAAGCGGCCCGGCCGGCGCAGCGCTTCGTCGATCGCCTCGGGCCGATTGGTCGCGGCGATGACGACGAGATTGGCGCGCGATTCGAGCCCGTCCATCAGCGTCAGCAGCTGCGCGACGACGCGCTTCTCCGCCTCGCCCTGCACGTTGCCGCGCTTGGGGGCGATCGAATCGATCTCGTCGATGAAGACGATCGACGGCGCCGACTTGGCCGCCTCCTCGAAGATCTCGCGGAGCCGGCCTTCGGATTCGCCGTAGGCGGAGCCCATGATCTCCGGCCCGTTGATCAGGAAGAAACTGGCATCGCTCTCATTGGCGACCGCGCGCGCGAGCCGCGTCTTGCCCGTCCCCGGCGGGCCATAGAGCAGCAGCCCCTTGGGCGGCTCGACCCCCAGCCGCTCGAACAGCTCGGGATAGCGCAGCGGCAGTTCGACCATCTCGCGTAACTGGTCGATCGTCGTCGCCATGCCGCCGATATCGTCATAGGTGACGTCGGCACGGCGCTGCGTCGGCTCCTCATATTCGGGGCGCAGCTCGATCTCGGTATTCTCGTCGATATGGACGACGCCCTTGGGGCTCGCCGAGACGACCGCGAGGCGGATCTCCTGCAAGGCATAAGCGGGCGCGTTCATGAACTGCTGGATGCCCGGCGGCATGTTGCCGACGCGCTGGTGCCCCGCGGTCGCGACGACGTCGCCCTGGCACAACGGCCGGCCGAAGAAGGTGCGCTTGAGCGCCTGCGGCTGGCCTTGCAGGCGCAGGTTCGCCTGCGCCGGTGCGAAGACGACGCGCGTCGCCGGCTTGGATTCGACCTTGCGCACCTCGACGAAATCGCCCGCGCCGACGCCGGCATTGGCGCGCTGCAGACCGTCGATGCGCAGCACCTCGATGCCTTCGTCCTCGGTATAGGGGCCGACCGCGCGTGCCGGGGTCGATTGCTTGCCGACGATCTCGATGACGTCGCCCTCGCCCACCCCCAGCGCCGCCATCAGGCTACGCGGCAAATGCGCCAAGCCGCGGCCGGAATCTTCCGGACGGCTGTTCGCCACCTGGATCTTGCGGGTGGTGGAATCGCTATCGGCCATGCACGTTGATCCTCGAAACCGTTTCGAGCGTGCGAGATAGGAAGACGGTTCCGCCTGCGCCACCGCGCGCCGAACCAAAAAAAGGGCCAGTCCCGAAGGGCCGGCCCGTGAAAGTTTTAGGAGAGGATGCCTGAAAGGCCCGTCCCTTTTGTCGTCCGCAGCTTTATGTTGCAAGTGCGAAAAGATACGTTACGATTGCAGAAGTTGCATTCGTCGGCGTGATCGGTCAGGAACGGATGCAAGGAGAGGATCGTCATGCGCAGACTGCCGCCGCTTGGCGCGATCGAGGCATTCGTCCAGGTCGCGCGACTGGGATCGGTCAAGGCCGCCGCCACCGAACTGGCGCTGTCGGCACCGGCGCTCAGCCGACGCGTCCAGTCGCTGGAACGCTTTATCGACAGGCCGTTGTTCGAACGCCGGCATCAGGCGATGGTGCTCAACGCCGATGGCGAACGGCTGCTCGGCCAGATCGCGCCGGTGCTCGACAGCCTGTCCGACGCGGTCGAGGCGATGACCGGCACGGTCGAGGTGTTGCGGCTGCGGCTCGGCATCCTGCCCTTGTTCGCGTCGCAACGGCTGTTTCCGCGGCTGGGTGAATTGCGTGCGGCGCATCCGGAACTGCATCTCGACATCGATACCGCCGGCCATGGCGTCGCACGGCTCGGCGAGGGGCTGGACGCGGTGATCGCGCTGTCGCGCGAGATCGAGCCGACACTCTATGCCAAGCGGCTCGATCGCAATTCGGTCTATGTGATCGGCGCCAGGACGCTGCTCGACGGGCCGGACCCGGTGACGCGGCCCGAGCAGCTCTCCCGCCTCACCGCGCTGATCCACCGCGAGATGCCCGACAATTTCACCGCCTGGCGCGACGCGGCGAAGGTCGATCCCGGCATCGAACCGCTGGCGATCGACTATTTCGATTCGGGTGCGCTGATGCTCGAGGCGGCGGCCCAGGGGCTCGGCGTCGCCTTCATGCACGAGAGCCACTTCCAGGAGGCGCGCGATCCGCGGCTGGTGCGGCTGTTCGATATCGTCGTGGAGAGCCCGTACAGTTACTGGTTCGTCTGCCGCCCGCGCGCGCTGCACCAGCGTCCGGTCCGCATGTTCCACGACTGGCTGATCCAGACGCTGGGCGAGGTATGAACCTCGTTCCTTCCCGGCACGGGGAGGTGGCAGCGCGTCAGCACTGACGGAAGGGGGCTTCCACGAACGGCACGCCCGCGGCGCGGTCCCCCTCCCCGTGCCGGGGAGGGGGAGGCAGCTTACTCGGCGCGGGCCTTGACGATCTTGCCCGGCTCGCGCGGCGGCTCGCCCTTGGGGAGCGCGTCGATCAGCTCCATGCCGTCGGTGACCTCGCCCCAGACGGTATATTGGCTGTCGAGGAAGCGCGCATCGTCGAAGACGATGAAGAACTGGCTGTTCGCCGAATTGGGATCGCTGGTCCGCGCCATCGAGCAGACGCCGCGCACGTGCGGTTCCTTGCTGAATTCCTGCTTGAGGTTCGGCTTGTCCGATCCGCTGGTGCCGGTGCCGGTGGGGTCGCCGCCCTGCGCCATGAAGCCGGGGATGACGCGGTGGAAGACGACGCCGTCGTAGAAGCCTTCGTTGGCCAGCTCGGCGATGCGCGCGACGTGATTGGGCGCGAGATCGGGGCGCAGCTTGATCGTGACGTCGCCGTCCGCGAGCGTCAGCGTCAGGGTATTGTACGTATCGGCCATGGTTCGTCCTCTTATGGTTGACGTGCAGGTAGTATCGCTGACGCCGAAGGGCAAATCCGCGAGGGTGGCCAATCGTGCCGCAGCGCGGTAGAGCGCGAGCGGACAACGCCGGGAGGAGGCAGCGATGAGCGAGACCGAACTTCCCGAGGCCCCCGCCCCCGAACAAGACGAGCTGGACGAGGACGACCGGTTGCGTCCCGAATTCGTCGATGCGGTGCGCGACGCGGTCGCCGACGGCGACGACGAGGCGGCGCGCGCCTTGGTCGAGCCGCTCCATCCCGCCGACATCGCCGACCTGTTCGAGCTGACCCCGCACGAGGATCGCGGGCGGCTCGCCAAGGCGCTCAAGGACCTGCTCGACGCCGACGTCTTCGCGGAGATGAACGATTACGTCCGCGAGGATTTGATCGATGCGCTGACGCCGACCGAGGTCGCCGACCTCGCCTCCGAACTCGATACCGACGACGCCGTCGCGATCATCGAGGACATGGAAGAGGCGGACCAGCGCGCGGTGCTGCGCGCGCTCGACCCCGACGATCGCGCCGCGATCGAGGAGGCGCTGTCCTATCCCGAGGAATCCGCCGGCCGCCTGATGCAGCGCGAGCTGATCGCGGTGCCCGATCACTGGACGGTCGGCGACGCGATCGAATTCCTGCGCGGCCACGAGGAACTGACCACCGACTTCTGGGAGATTTTCGTCGTCGACGCCGGCCATCACCCGGTCGGCACCTGCCAATTGTCGTGGATCCTGCGTACGCCGGGCAATATCGCCATCGCCGACGTGATGAAGCGCGAGCAGACGCTGATCCCGGTCGACATGGATCAGGAAGAGGTCGCGCTCCGCTTCCAGAAATATGCGCTGATCAGCGCCGCGGTGGTCGATTCGGCCAATCGCCTCGTCGGCATGATCACCGTCGACGACATCGTCCACATCATCCAGGAAGAGGCGGGCGAGGATACGCTGCTGCTGTCCGGCGCGGGTGACGGCGACATCAACGAGCCGATCCGGCTGACCGTACGGACGCGGCTGATGTGGCTGGTGGTCAATCTCGGCACCGCGATGATCGCCTCGTCGGTGGTCGGCCTGTTCGAAAGCACGATCGCCGGTTTCGCAACGCTCGCCATCCTGATGCCGATCGTCTCGGGGATGGGCGGCAATGCCGGCACGCAGACGCTCGCCGTCGTCGTCCGCGCGATCGCCACCAACCAGCTGACCGATTCGAACACGCGCTGGATGGTGTTCCGCGAACTGCGCATCGCCGCCGCCAACGGCCTGGCGCTCGGCGTGCTGATCGGGCTCGGCACGTTCATCGTCTTCGGACGCACCGACCTCGCGCTGGTCATCGCCGCGGCGATGTTCACTAACAACATCACCGCGGGGCTCGGCGGCGTGCTGGTGCCGGTGACGCTCGACCGGATGAACATCGATCCCGCGGTATCCTCGGCGGTGTTCGTGACGACGCTGACCGATACGATGGGCTTCTTCTCGTTCCTGGGTCTGGCGACCTTGTGGGGACTGCACGCCTGACCCACATCGCACGTCCATGTTGCACCTGACGAAAGTGGCCTTCGGCGCGACCAGTGTCGAGCATCTCGCCGAACGCCTTGCTCTGCGCGCCGCCGACGGACCGGTGTTCCTCACCACCCGCTATCTGCCGAAGCGGCACGAGGAGGTCGCGGGCCAGGGCTCGCTGTTCTGGATCCTGAAGCACCAGCTGGTCGCGCGCTCGGCGATCCTCGGTTTCGGCGAGGCGGAGGGCGGCCGCGTCGCGATCCACATCGACCCGGCGCTGGTGCTGGTCCAGGCGCGCCCCAAGCGCGCGCATCAGGGCTGGCGCTATCTCGAAGCGGCGGATGCGCCGGCCGACCTCGGCGGCGAGACCGACGGGCTCGCGGCGATGCCGCCGGCACTGGTCGGCCGGCTGGCGGAACTGGCGCTGATCTGAACGACGCGCGCGGCCACACCCGCCGTCCCTATTCCGCCGCGCCGCACGTCACCGGCGCGCCGGCGGCGGCGATGACCCTGCATTTCGGGCGCCCCGCCACCGTCACCGCCCCCAGCCCGCTGCTCGCCACCAGCGCGGTGTAGCGCGCGCGTGCGCGCACCGTGCCCGGGCCGTCGAGATGCAGGTCGAGGTCGTTCGCCTCCAGCCCCGCCGCGTCGATCGTGCCCGCGCCGCTGGCGACCAGCCGCATCGCGGTGGCGCGGCCGGCGAGGCCGATCCTGCCGTCGCCGGCGAGCTGCACGATGAGCTGGTCCGCCTGCACCGCGGCGACCTCGATCGTGCCGGTGCCGGCAGCGGAGAGGTCGACGCGCGACCCGACCAGCCGCGCCACCGTCACCTTGCTGCCGCCGTTCACCGTGATCCCGCTCAGCCGCGGCGTCGCGAGCAGGATACGGACCGGCACCCTCGCGGTCGCCTGCCGCTGCTCGCCCCAGCGGCCGGTGCTGGTCTGACGCACGGTCAGCGTCGTGCCCTCGGCGCGCAGGTCGATGTCACCGATCACGCCGCGATCGCCGATCACCGTGGCGCCGGGCGATCCGGTGGTGATCGTCACCTCGAACGCACCATTGATCCGCACCCGCTCGAAGCTGCCGAGCGCGACGCGGCGCTCTTCGGCCATCGCCGCCGAGGGCAGGAGCAGCAGCAGGGCGAGCAGACGGATCATCGCGCCGAGCGTCGCACCGCTTTGCCGGTGCGGCAAGGACTTACGGCTTATCGACGTTAGCGCCCGCAGCGCACCGAGCCGGTGCCCGTGTTCGACACGGAGCAGCGCGCCGCCGCGCCGAGATCGACGTCGCCCGTCCCGGCGACCTGCACCTTCGCGATTCCGGATACCGCAGCGCGCACGTCGCCGGTGCCGGTGACCGAGACGTCGGCACGCTCGACGCGCAGCCCGGCGGCATCGAGACTACCGGTGCCCGCGACCTCGACCGCCAGATCCTTGACCGCGCCACCGGCGCGGACGTTCCCGGTCCCGGCGATCGAGACCTCGGCGCGGTCGGTCATGAGCGCGGCGATGTTCAGATCGCCCGATCCCCGCACGTCCGCCTTGAACGCGTCGCCCGACACGCGGTCGACCGCCATCGTCCCCGATCCGGCGATGCTCGCCTCCGTCAGGCGCGGCAGCGTCACATAGACGGTGACCTTGCCGCCGTGCCCCCAGCGGAACGACCGCTTGCGCCCGATCGCCAGCGTCTCGTCGTCCATCGCGATGCGCAGCGTGTCGAGATCCTCGGGCTTGCCCTCGGCGCGGACCGAGAATGCCTTGCCGGCGCGCACCTCGACCTCGTCGCTGCCGGTCAGATCGATCTTGGAGAAGTCCGTGACGGCGTAGCTGCGGGTGGTGCCGCTGCCGGTCGGCGTGACGCCGGGGCCGTCGTCCTGCCCCATCGAGCAGCCGGCGAGCATCGCGCCGACCATGACAAATGCGACCGCCTGCATTCTTCAACCCTCCTTGTGTATTGCTTTAATAATACACGCAGGCGGCAATGGCAAGGTTTCGCTCCGGGAGCAGGGCACGTATGATCCATTGGACTGCCTCAACGACCTCAATATCTTTCGTCATGCCGGACTTGATCCGGCATCCCGCTTCTTCGCACCGTCGAAAGAAGCGGGACCCCGGCACGAGGCCGGGGTGACGGAATCGGTCTGGAGATTCGATCGATCGGAACGATCGCCTTGCCGTCGCGTAGCGCAACACCCGCCCCAAAGAAAAAGGGCGGCCCCGCGGGACCGCCCTCTTGCTTCGCCGGAACGATGCGCAGCTTACGCCGGCACCTTCTCCTTGTTGTAGATCGCGGCTGCGGCGCGGAGGATGTCGAGAATCTTCTCCTGTGCCTTGGGCTCGTCGACCTCTTCCATCGCGGCGAGTTCGCGGGCGAGTCGGCTGCACGCCGCCTCGAAGATCTGCCGCTCCGAATAGCTCTGCTCGGGCTGGTCGTCGGCGCGGAACAGGTCGCGGACCACTTCGGCGATCGACGCGAGGTCGCCCGAATTGATCTTCGCCTCATATTCCTGCGCGCGGCGCGACCACATGGTGCGCTTCACCTTGGGCTTGCCCTTGAGCGTTTCCATCGCCTCGCGCATCGTCTTGTCCGACGAGAGCTTGCGCATACCGACCGATTCGGCCTTGTTGGTGGGGACGCGGAGCGTCATCCGCTCTTTCTCGAAGCGCAGCACGTACAGCTCGAGGCTGGTACCGGCGATCTCCTGCTTCTGCAGCTCGATCACACGGCCGACGCCATGCTTCGGATAAACAACGTAATCACCGACATCGAAGGACAATGCCTTGGCAGCCATGAACGGGCCTTTCTGGATCGCATCCGTCGCGAGGATCGTCCGGGGCGGGATACCCGCGGGTCCGGACGGCGAGGATGGTTGGTACGAGTGTCTCCTGACGGGCAGGACTCATCATGCCCGTCGTGGACACTTTTAACACAGTCGCAACAAAATTACCAGCGTGGATAAGCCAGTTGGACTGACTTACCCTGCACGATCGAACCCGATTCGGATCGCTCAGTCGCCCGCGCCCGGCTCCGGCGAGAAGAATTGCTCATATTTGTTCTCGACGCCCTTCATCGCATCGGCGTCGGGCGGCGTCTGGTCGAGCTTGCGCGTGACGTTGGGCCATTGCGCCGAGAAAGTCGTGTTGAGCTCCAGCCATTGCTCCAGCCCGCTCTCGGTGTCGGGCAGGATCGCCTCGGCCGGGCATTCGGGCTCACACACGCCGCAGTCGATACACTCGCTGGGATTGATGACGAGCATGTTCTCGCCCTCGTAGAAGCAGTCGACCGGACACACCTCGACGCAGTCCATATACTTGCAGCGGATGCAGGCATCGGTAACGACGTAGGTCATTCTGGTTCCTTGCGGCCCTGTGCGCCGGCTAGAGTGCATCGGCTCGAAAGAAGCCGGGTATGAACGCGAGGCTGCTATGCCGCGTTCCCCCCCGCGTCAATCGAAGCCGTTCGGTTGCGACACGTTTGCAGCCAGTTCCTGATAGCAGCTTTGCGCCTCGGGCGCCGGTCCACGCCGCGTCGGCAGCGCCTCGACGCGCAGCACGCGCACCCGGTCGTGCAGCGCAAAGGTGAGGATATTGCCGACCCGCACCGGCGCCGCGCTGCGCTCGATTCGCCGCCCGTCGATGCGCAGGCGGCCGTCGCAGGCGAGGTCCTGCGCGAGGCTGCGCGTCTTGGCGAGCCGCACGAACCACAGGAACATGTCGATCCGCATAGTGTCAGCCATGGCCGCTCCATGCCGCCAGCGCGGCGAAAGCCCCCGTCGGCGACGGCGCGGGCCGCTCGGCGCGCTGCGGCGGCCGGCGGCCGCGCCACACCCAGGCGGGCGGCGCTTCCGCCTCGCCACGTACGGTGCGGAACCCCAGTTCGGCCATCAGCCGCTCCAGCGTCGCCGCCGTGATCCCCATCGAGGTCGCAAGCGCGGGATCGGGCGCGAACGGTTTGCGCCCCTGCCGCGCGTCGTGCGCAGCGCGCGCGATCCGCTCGACGAGGTCGACGCGCACCGCCTGCGCGGCGAGCGGGCGGTAACCGGTGGCGAGCTGCGCGCCGGGCACGCCGCGCGGCAACACCGTCGCTCCCTCGCGCGGCAGCACGTGACGCTTGCCGCGCACGCCGAGCAGCGCCTGCCGCCAGCGCGCCGCGCCGGGCTTGAGCAGGCGCGGGTCGAACAGGTCGAGCGCGCCGATCGTGATGCCGATCCGGCGCAGCCGCTTGCGCTCGTCCTGCGTCAGCGCGTCCAGCGATTCGTGCAGCGCGAGCCGCGGTATCAGCCCGCCCGCTGCTTCGAGCTCGCCCGCGACGACGCGCAGCGCCGGCGTCGCCTGCGGATCGCGCGCCGCCTCGGCGAGCGCGACCAGCGCCGGCAGATGCCGGCCGAGTATCGCCGCGAACCAGCCGTTGACCCGCGCCGCCACCGCCTCGCGCTGCGGCCTCGCGAGACAGTCGAGATCGCGATCGAGCTTGAGCAGCGGCCGCGCCAGCGACGGCCCCGGCGTCAGCAGCGCGATCGCATGGCCGTTCCACACGATCGCGTCGTCGACCAGGGTGAAGGCCGCGTCCTCCGCCGCGACCAGCGCCTCGCCGCGCCGACGCCGCTCGCCGCTGAGATGCTTTTCCGCCGCGGCGAGCAGCAGCCGGCGGTCGGTCGCGCGCGCCGCGGGGTCGACGGTGAAGCGGAAGCCGTCGAGCCGCCCGATCGGATGATCCTCGACCAGCACCTCGCCCTCCGGCCCGATCACCACCGGCAGCAGCGACGCGTCGGCGCCGATCTGGCGGATCAGCGCGGTCGTGCGCTTGTCGACGAAACGCTGCGTCAGGCTGGCGTGGAGCCCGTCGGACAATCGCTCCTCGATCGTCTTGGTCCGCTCAGCGCCCGCGGCGGGGTCGGCGAGCCAGTCGGGGCGCTGCGCGATATAGGCCCAGCTGCGGATCGCGGCGATCCGCCCGGCGATCGTCTCGACGTCGCCGGCGATCGTGTCGAGCCGTGTCACCTCGTCGGCGAACCATTGGTTCGGCACGACGCCGCGGCCTTCGCTGAGATAGCCGAAGATGCGGCTGACGAAGCGCGTATGCGGGTCGAGGCCGAGCTTGCGGAAATCGGGCAGGCCGCACGCCGCCCACAATCGTTTGACCATCGCCGGATGCCGCGCGCGATCGCGCACCCACGTCTCGTCCGCCATGCGCTTGAGCACGGCGAGATCTGTCGACTGCGGCGCGGCGAGCAGCACGCCCGGCTCGGGCCGCCGTTCGAGGCTGGCGATCAGCGCATCGACGCTGGCGTAGTCGGGTTCGCCGTTGCGCCAGTAGAGCTGTTCGATGCGCGGGAAGCGATGCTCCTCGATCGCGAACACCTCCTCGGGCAGGAACGCGCCCGGCCCCTCCTCGGTGACGCCGCCGAAGGTGCCGTCGCGCTGGTGGCGGCCGGCGCGGCCGGCGATCTGCGCCATTTCCGCCACCGTCAGCCGGCGGCTGCGGCGACCGTCGAACTTGCTGAGGCCGGCGAAGGCGACGTGCGCGACGTCCATGTTGAGCCCCATGCCGATCGCATCGGTGGCGACGAGATAATCGACCTCGCCCGCCTGGAACATCGCGACCTGCGCGTTGCGCGTGCGCGGCGACAGCGCGCCCATCACCACCGCGGCACCGCCGCGCAAGCGGCGCAGCATCTCGGCGACCGCATAGACCTCCTCGGCGCTGAATGCGACGATCGCCGAGCGCTTGGGCAGCCGGCTGATCTTCTTGGCGCCCGCATAGGTCAGCTTCGAGAAACGCGGCCGGACGATGATCTCGGCATCGGGCACCAGTGCGCGCACCATCGGCCGCAGCGCCTCGGACCCGAGGATCATCGTTTCTTCGCGCCCGCGCCGGCGCAGCAGCCGGTCGGTGAAGACATGGCCGCGTTCGGCATCGGTGCCGAGCTGCGCCTCGTCGAGCGCGACGAAGGCGGCGTCGTGCTCGGGCATCGATTCGACCGTGCACAGATGCCAGCGCGCATTGGGCGGGACGATCTTCTCCTCGCCGGTGACGAGCGCGACGCTGTCGACGCCCTTCAGCTTGACGACGCGGTCGTAGACCTCGCGCGCCAGCAGGCGGAGCGGAAAGCCCATGATCCCGCTCGAATGCGCGCACATCCGCTCGACGGCGAGATGGGTCTTGCCCGTGTTGGTCGGCCCGAGGACCGCGGTGACCGCCGCTTTCATGGGGGCAACATCGGGTGTCGCGACCGATCGCGCAATGAGGCAAAGCAAGCGGGGCGACCCCAATTCCCCCCCACCGCACCGGCGAACCCGTCCACCGCACCGCACCCCCCGGTTAATTTGACTTTAGACTTTGCCCCCCACAGTGCTGCGACCCGACGCCGGGGGACGATCGGCGACCAATTCCACGATGAGGCGCCTTCCCGCGTGTTCTTGCGCACCGATCAGGGTTTCGATCTCGCCGGCGGCACCGCCGCCCGGCCGTTCGGCCGCGCGCTCGCCGTACCGCGCCGGCTCGGGCCGATCGAGCGGCTGCGCGGGCGCGACTGGACGCCCGACCTCGGCGCGCAGATCGGCAGCGGTGATTGGTGGCGCGGCCTCGCCACCTTCGGGACGCTGATCGGCGCGGTCTGGGCGCTCGCTCCCGGTATCATGCCGCTGACCGGCGCCACCCCCGCACCGCTCGCCGGCACCGCGCTCGAGGAAAGCCGCGCGCTGGCGATCGCGCCGCTCGCCTGGGGCGGGGACACCGGCCACCGCATGGCGGCGAACGACCTCGTCGCGCCGCTTGCCGAAGCCCCCGAACGCCCGATCGTCGAGCTCAACGCGACGCTCGGCGAAGGCGACGATTTCGACCATGTGCTGATGCGCGCCGGCGTCGGCCGCAACGACGCGCGCGCCGCCGCCGGGCTGGTCGCGCAGGCGGTGACGCTCGGCGACATCGCGCCGGGAACGCGCATCGCGCTGACCCTCGGGCGGCGACCGGCGAAGACGGTGGCGCGCCCGCTCGACAAACTGGCGCTGCGCGCGCGTTTCGATCTCGCGCTCAGCCTCGATCGCGGCGTCGGCGGCCTCGCCATGACCCGCAAGCCGATCGCGGTCGACAGCACGCCGCTGCGCATCCAGGGGCTCGTCGGGTCCAGCCTCTATCGCTCGGCGCGTGCCGCCGGTGCGCCGGCGCGTGTCGTCGAAAGCTATATCAAGGCGCTCGCCACCCGCCTATCGATCGGCCGCGACGTCACCGCCGCCGACGGCTTCGACCTGATCGTCGAACAGCAGCGTGCCGCCACCGGCGAGGTGCGGCTGGGCGAATTGCTCTATGCGGGCATCGATCAGGGCCGCCGCAAGGTGCAACTGGTGCGCTGGGACGGCGACGGCAAACCGTCATGGTTCGACGCGCACGGCCAGAGCGAACGCCGCGGCTTCATGGGCATGCCGGTGGCGGGCCGGATCACCTCGTCGTTCGGCTATCGCATGCATCCGCTGCTCGGCTATCTCAAGATGCACAAGGGGCTCGACATCGGCGCGCCTTATGGAGCGCCGATCTTCGCCGCGCTCGACGGCGTCGTCCAGGGCGCGGGCCGGTCGGGCGGCTACGGCAATTTCGTCAAGCTCGTCCACGGCGGCGGCCTCGCCAGCGGCTATGGCCACATGAGCCGGATCGCGGTGGCGCGCGGCGAGCACGTCCGCCAGGGACAGGTGATCGGCTATGTCGGCTCGACCGGCCTGTCGACCGGGCCGCATCTCCATTGGGAGGTCTGGCGCAACGGCCAGACGATCAACCCGCGCTTGATCTCGTTCGCGAGCGTCCAGGCGCTGTCCGGCGAGAGCCTGCGCCGCTTCAAGGCGCGCGTCGCGGGACTGCTGGCGGTGAAACCGGGGCATACCTCTTAAGTCCTCCCCCGCAAGGAGGAGGAATTTGCGTTACCGCCCCTGCGCGCGCCAGCGCAGGACGGTGCGTTGGATGATCGCATCCTCGCCGCCCGCGTCGCGCCATAGCGCAGAGAACAGCGGATCGCCCGATGCCGGCCGCTTGCCCTCCTCGAGTGCGTCGAAGCTCACCCGGATCGGCACCGCGACGCCCTCACCGCAGATGATCGATTCGCGGTTGCGCAGCGCGGGGATCGAATCGAGGAACCCGCGGGCGCCCTCGGGCATCGCCGCGCGGACGAACGCCTGGTCGCGCTCGTTGTTGAGCCGCATCGCGATGATCGTGCCGCATTGCGACAGCACGCCCTCCTCCAGGTCGGACGGCCGCTGCGTGATCAACCCCAGGCTGACGCCATATTTGCGCCCCTCCTTGGCAATCCGGCCGAGGATGCGCCCGACCGAAGCGTTGCGTCCCTCGTCGCGCGCGCTGCTTGGAATGTAACGGTGCGCCTCTTCGCAGACGAGCAGGATCGGCCGCTGCGGCTCGTTACGCGACCAGATCGCGAAGTCGAACGTCATCCGGCTGAGCACCGCGACCACCACCGAGGTGATCTCCGACGGCACGCCCGACACGTCGATGATCGAGATCGGCTTGCCGCCGCCGGGCATGCGGAAGATGCGCGCGAGGAAGTCGGCCATCGTGTCGGCGACCAGCATCCCCGAGAACATGAAGCTGTAGCGCGGATCGGCCTTGATCTCGTCGATCCGGCTCTTGAGCCGCAGATAGGGCGAGGTGTCGCCGGCGCGATCCATCTTGCCCATCTCGGCGCTGATGATGTTGGTGAGGTCGCTGAGCAGATAGGGGATCGGCGCGTCGACGGTCAGCTTGGCGATCTCCTGCCCCAGCCGGTTCTTGGCGCGCGCCATCAGCAGGCATCGGGCGAGGATGTCGCTGTCGGCTTGGCGATCCGCGGCGGAGGCGGTGACGAACACCTCGCAATGCTCTTCGAGATTCATCAGCCAATAGGGCATGGCGAGATTGTTGACGTCGTAGATCGCGCCATTGGTGCGGAACGCCGCGGCATATTCGCCATGCGGATCGATCATCACGACATGGCCCTGCGGCGCCAGTTCGCAGATGCGGTGGAGGATCAGCGCCGCGGCGGTCGACTTGCCGGTGCCGGTCGACCCGACCAGCGCGAAATGCTTGCCGAGCATCGCGTCGACGTACAGCGAGGCGCGCACGTCGCGGGTCGGATAGACGGTGCCGATCTTGATGTGCGGCTGGTCGGCGGCGGAATAGATCTGTTCGAGGTCGCGCGTGGTGATCGCGAACACGTCGCAGCCGGGGATCGGATAGCGCGTCACGCCGCGGCGGAAATGGTAAAGCTTGCCGGTCAGCCGCTCCTCGTCGCCCTCGCCGAGGAAGTCGATGTCGGCCGCGACCCAGTCGTTGCCGGCGCCGTCCAGCACCAGGCTGCGGATGTTGGCGATCAGCCATGCGCCGCCGACGCGCATCTTGATCTGGCCGCCGACCTGCCCGGCGGTGGCGACCACCGGATCGGCATCCTGCGCGACGAGCTCGAGCGCGTTGCGATCGAACAGCACGCGGCTGCCGCCGCCGGCGACCGCCAGGACGCAGCCGATCGCCGCCGGCCCGGCGCCGTGGCCGACCGCGGCAGCGGCCGAAAGGGGCGTCGCACCCGCGAATACGCTCGGGCCGGGCATTTCGGTCATTGCGGCAGCATCCTGTCCATCGTCCGCCGAGCGCTAGCCGGGAGCCGTTAAGATACCGTCATCGCATGTTATATCCGCCGCGCGATCCACCCGGCGGCAAGTCCGAGACCGACCGACAGCACCACCGCCGCCAGCCCGTAGAGGATCGACCGGCGCTCGGCAGCGCGTGCGACGAAGCGCTCGAATCCCGATTTGCGGATATCGATCTCGCGCACCGCGGCGGCGAGCACGCGGCCGTCGCGGATCAGGAAGGTCTCCGCGGTGAACCGCCCGACCGGCACGCGCGCCGGGATGGTCAGCCGGGCGCGATACAGCACGCCCTCGCTGATCTCGATAGCATGCGGTGCCTCCAAATACAGGCCGGCGCGCCGCTTGAGATCGACCAGCCCGCGCTGGAATCCCTGTTCGACCGTGATCGCGCTATTCGATCCGGGCGACAATTGCAGGCTGTCGAGCCCGAGTTCGTAGATCGCGCGGGTGCGCTCGTCGACGATGCGCTCGATCGGCCGCGACGAGGCGAGCGCATAGAAGCTCGGCACCGAACTGTAGCGCTGATGCTCGGCATTGACCCAGATGCCGGCGACCTTCTTCTTCTCGCGCACCAGCACCGGCTGCGTCGGTCCTTTCACGACAACGACGATGTCGGTCGGCGCCTCGCCCCGCGGCAGGCGGCCGCCGGGGTAGAGGATGGCGCCGAAGAGCAGCAATTCGGCGCCGGTGAAACTGTAGGCGATCTCGATGTCGCGCTGCGACACGTCGGGGACGAGCACCGGCTTGTCGGCCGGGGCGGGTGCCTGCGCCGACAGCAGCAGCGCGGCGAACGGCAGCCAGCGCCTCACGTCAGCTCGACCGTGAAGATCTCCTCCGGCCGCCAGACGAGGCCGAGCAGGATGCGCAGGCCGACGAGCAGCACCATGATCGCCAGCGCGAGGCGGAGATATTCGGGCTTCACCTTGGTCGCGAACCGCGCGCCGAGCTGCGCGCCGATCACCGACCCGATCAGCAGCAGCCCGGCAAGCACGATGTCGACCGCCTTGGTCGTCAGCGCGTGGACCATCGTCGCCACCGCGGTGACGAACAGGGTCTGGAACAGCGAGGTGCCGACGACGACGCTGGTCGCCATGCCGAGCAGATAGATCATCGCCGGCACCAGGATGAAGCCGCCGCCGATGCCGAGCAGGATCGTGAGGATACCCGTCCCGAAGCCGAGCAGCAGCGGCGCCAGCGGCGAGATGTAGAGGCCCGAGGCGTAGAAGCGCGTGCGCAGCGGCAGCGCGGCGACGAGCGGATGATGGCGGCGCTTGCGCGGTTTCATCGGCCGCCGGCCGCGCGCGACGCCGATCGCACCGATCGATTCGCGCGCCATCAGCGTGCCGATCGAGCCGAGCATGACGACGTAGACGATGCCGATCACGGTATCGATCTGTCCGCTCGCCTGCAGCAGGCGGAAGATCCACGCGCCGGCGAAGCTGCCGACGATGCCGCCCGCGACGAGCACCCCGCCCATCTTGGTGTCGACGCCGTTGCGGCCGAAATGCGCGATCACTCCCGAGACGCTCGCGCCGGTGACCTGGCTCGCCGAGGAGGCGGCGGCAACGGTCGGCGGAATGCCGTAGATGATCAGCAGCGGCGTGGTGAGGAAGCCGCCGCCGACCCCGAACATCCCCGACAACAGCCCGACGCCGCCGCCGAGCAGCACGATGACCAGCGCGTTGACCGACAGATTGGCGATGGGAAGATAGACGTCCACGGGGCGGCTTTATACGCGGCTGGCGGCTGCCGACCAGCCGTCACCACCCACTGCCGAGCGACAAAGCCGGACCCGAACCCGGCCGCGACCGGCCGGCGACCCGCTGCCGCCAGTCGACGGCGACGCGGATGCGGGGTTCGCAGGGCAGGTCGAGCCCTATCGTCGGCCCGATATCGAACCGTTCCGCACCGGGCTGAACGCCGCCCCAGATGCCGGCGCCGGCATCGATCGCGATGCCGCGGATCGCGCCCAACGGATGCGCGGCACGAATCGCGCCGTCGGCGAAGAAACCGACGTCGCGCCGCGCGGCCACGCCGGTTTGGCCATAGCCTTCCACCATCAGATCGCGTTGGACCGGCATCGGCCCGAACCCTCCGACCAGCCCGAGCATCGGCCCGCTCGCAGCGCCATCGATCGAGAAGCGCTGTTCGGCAAGGACATGGATCGGCGCATGCGTCGGCTGCCAGTCGATCCCCAGCGCGATCTCCCTGCCCGGCCCCGCGAGCGGCGTCGACACCCGCGCGGACACCGCGACGCGTTGCGCGCCGTCGAGAGGATAGGTCAGCCGCATTCCTGCCTGCGATCCGCCGAGCTGGCTTGCCGGCACGTGCGCCTCACCGCCGCCGGCGCGGACGATCAGCCAACCGCTGCCGGCCAGCCGATTGCGGATCGGCGGCGGCAGGGCGACCATCTCCAGCCTTGCCACGGGTATGACGGCGTTGCGATCCTGCGAGAAGGCGCGCGACGCGATGGCCGGGAACGGTGTCGGCACCAGCGTCATCTCGTCCGGCGGGTATGGCCCCTGCACCTCCTGACGTGCCCGCATGACGCCGGCCGCGATGTCCGGCTTTGGGTACACGCCCGCACGCGAATGGGATTGTGACGCCGCCTGCTCCGAAGCAGCCAAAGACGCCCCGGCGTCACCCGATAGTCTTCGCCTCTTGCGGGAAGGGCTCCCCACGCGCCGTTCGCGACCAACGTCCACCGCCATTTCCGATCGCTCCGTGACCGCCCGGCGCCACACGTCCGTCACCCGCATCCCCGCCCAGAACCCGAGCCACAGCAGCAGGAACCGGAACGGCCGGCTGACCTTCATCCCAGCGCATCGATGTCGGGAAAGGCGTGGACCGTCTTGTCCCATACCGGCGAGTCTCCGCGCAGGAACAGCGCGTAGCGGCGCAGCGCCAGAGGGGTGGCGAGCAAGGCTATCAGATTGGCGACGAGGACCCGCGGCACCGACCGGCAGCCTTCGCGCCAGCCGTAAGCGCTTGTCGTGCACACGATCCGCACCGCCACGCGCCAACCGAGCAGCAGCGTCGTCGTCCAGCACAACCAGCCGGCGATATGCTGCCCGGTATCGGGAACGCCGCTCAGCCAATGCGCCGTCGCTACCGCCGCCCACAACAGTATCGCGCCATAAGCGACGCCGAGCACGACCACCGAAATCAGCGCCCGCCGGTCACGCATCCGCATCCAATGGTCGGCGAGCGCCCCCGGCAGGCCCCAGCCGATCCGGTCCCAGCCGGCAAGGGCGATGCCGGTCATCCACCGCGCCTTCTGCCGGATCGCGGTTTGAAACGTCTCGGGGAAATAGGCCCGCACGGCGACGAGGCTGCGATCGCACGGGTCCCATATCCGCGCGAAGCAGACGCCGCCGCCGCGGCCGGCGACGTGGAGGCCGAGTTCGTAATCCTCAGTGAGGCAGGACGCATCGAACGGCGCGCCGCCCCGCTCGACGGCGATCTCGCCGAGGACGTCGGTGCGGATCGCGCACCCGGTTCCCGCCAGCGGCAAGGGCGCACCCAACATCGCGCGCACGGGCTGCTGCATGCCATGCGCGTAGGCGAATTCGTCGGCATAATGGCCCGACACCAACGATCCCGATCGGATCAGCGGCAATACCGGCACCTGCACCACCGCATAGGTCCGCAACAATGCGTCGAAGACCCGCAGTTCCGCCGGATGAACCACGTCCTCGGCATCGTGGATGACGATCGCCTCGGTCGGCCGCTCCGCCGCGGCATCGTCCCGTTCCAGCGCAGCCCATAAGATATTGAGGCAATCCGCTTTGGTCGTCGGACCATCGCGCGGACCGACGATCACACGGATGCGTGGATCACGTTCGGCAAATCCTTGCGCCGCCTCGATCGTCGCGGGATCGTTGGGATAGACCCCGACGTACACGCGATAGCCGGAATCACCGAACCGCGAGGTCGTCGCCGCCAGCATCGCCCCGATTACCGCCTCCTCGCGCCAGGCCGGGACGAATATCGCGAACAATGCGGGCACCGCCCGTTCGGGCAGATCGCTCACCCACCGGCGCGGTGCCTGCCAGTGCCGCAGCCGATCGACGAAAAAGCAGAGGTCGACACCAAGATCGTCGACCCCGCCGATCAGGAACCAGGTCGCCGCGAACAACATCGACTCGCGCACGGCGCCGTCCAAGACGACCATCAGAAAATCCAAGACCCCCGCCCCGCATTTCTAGGCGACAACATCCGCAACGGATGCTTTTGAGCAAGGAGAATTCGTCAAGCCATTAGGAATATTGAGGCCGAACGGCCAATCCTTCATGCAAATCGCAATACGGCGGCATGCTTATCTCGAATTATCAATAAGATGCCTGACGGGGCGGGAAATATGGGTCACGCGAGCGGTGCCGGACCGGTCCTGCCGCCCACATAAATCGCGCCGGCTCGCAGTAACGGTGCGAACCATTCCGTGGTCGGCGCGTTACTCGCCACTGATCCCTTTTCCCCTTTCGGGATCAGTGCCGGTCCAAGCACGGCACGGTCGCGCCGATGCGTAGCAGGCGGCGCGGCCAACGTGCTGGGCGGGTTACGGCGTGTCGCGACCGCCGCCGGTGCCGCGGCCCGCGCCGCCACCCGCACCCGCAGCACCGACCGTGCCGATGTTGCCGAACAGATCCTCGAAGAAGCCGCGCTTGCGACCCAGCGTCGGCGTCGTCTTGCCATATGGATCGATGCTGGCGATCTGCTCGACGCCGGTGCGCGTCACCGACTTGACCGTGCCGTTGGGATCGAAGCTGATCTTCAGCGCGATCTGGTCCTTCGCCTTGGGCTTCTGGAAGTTGAGGTTGCGGCTGTCGCGCGCGACATAATACCAGTCGCGCGTGCCGAACTGGCTGGCGATCGTCGGCTGGCCGAGCGTGCTCGCCACCGACTGGCGGTTGTCGACACCCGGCTGCACCGAATTCACCAGATCGGCATCGATGATATAGCCCTGATGCGACCGCAGCGGCGCGCAGGCGCCCATGGCGACGGTCAGCCCGAGGGTCAGCCCGAGGCCGATACGGGCAAAGGATACGCTCATCACTATCTCCAGCGGCAGCGCCACGCCATGTCGATTGCATCGCCCGCCGATCGCCTCGATATGCGAAGCACGGGCGGGCTTCAAGCGCCGGGGCCATGTTGGCGCGAATGGTGAGGATATGCCGTGGGTTGGTGGGGACGATTGTTTGGCGAACGCCGTGAAGAGGCGTTGCCGCTGTACAATGCGGTGGTGACGCGCGGACGCGCCGAACATTGGTATCTGGCCGGCGGCGTACCAGACACGGTCGACGGCCGCTTCGACATGATCGCCGCGGTGCTGGCGATGGTGCTGCTGCGGCTGGAGCGCGAGCCCGCCGCGGCGGCGCTGTCGGCGCATCTCACCGAGCGGTTCGTCGACGATATGGACGGGCAATTGCGCCAGATGGGCATCGGCGACATCGTCGTCGGCAAGCATATCGGCAAGATGATGAGTATGCTCGGCGGCCGGATCGGCGCCTATCGCGACGGGCTGGCGAGCGGCGATCTCGGCCCGGCGCTGGTCCGCAACCTTTATCGCGGCGCGGCGCCTGCGCCGCAGGCGCTGGCCGCGGTCGCCGCCGATCTGACCGCGCTGCACGACGCGCTCGCCACCGCCCCGCTCGACCGCCTCGTTGCCGGAGACCTGCCATGACCCCCGAATTCAGCCGCCCGGAACGACTCGATGCGATCGGCGCGGGCGAGCGAGAGGTGCGCATCGCCGCGACCGAGGCCGAACGGGCGGCACTGGCGGTGCGCTTCGGCGTGCTGTCGGTCGAACGGCTCGACGCCACGCTCCGGGTCAAGCGCGAGGCGGCGGGGATCGTCGTGCGCGGCCGCGTCACCGGCGCGGTGGTCCAGGCCTGTTCGGTCACCGACGTGCCGCTCGACGCGACGATCGACGAGCCGGTCGCGCTGCTGTTCGTCGAGGCGCTCGACGAGCAGGAGGAGGTCGAGCTCGACGCCGGCGCGCTCGACACGGTCGAGATCGAGGGCGGCGCGGTCGACCTCGGCGAGGCGGCGGCGGAGACGATGGCGCTGGCGCTCGATCCCTTCCCGCGCAGTCCGGATGCCGAGACAGTGCTGCGCGAGGCCGGCGTGATCAGCGAGGACGATCATCGCCCGTACAGCCCGTTGCAGGACCTCAAGTCGCTGCTGGGCAAGGGGTAGCGCCCCCTACGCTGTCTCCGCCCCGCGCCCGCCATGACGCTGCTCGGTGAGGATCTGCCACCCGGTGATGAACAGCGCCGCGACCAGCGGGCCGACGACGATGCCGCTGATCCCCGCCACCTCGATGCCGCCGAGCGTCGTCACCAGCACCAGCCAGTCGGGGATGCCGGTATCGCGCCCGACGAGGATCGGCCGCAGGATATTGTCGGCGAGTCCGATCACCGCGACGCCCGAGACGATCACCACGACGCCCTGCCACACCGCGCCGATGGCGAGCAGGTAGATCGCGACCGGCACCCATACCAACGCCGGCCCGATCGCCGGCAGCAGCGCCGCCAGCGCCATCAGCAGACCCCAGAGCAACGCCGCCGGCACCCCGACGATCCAGAAGGTCACCGCGCCCAGCGTACCCTGCACGAGGGCCACGACGACCGACCCCTTGATCGTCGCGCGGACGACGGCGACGAACTTGTCGATCAGCCGGTCGGCGACCGGCCGCTCGAGCGGCAGCGCGTCGCGGATCACCGGGCCGAGCTGGTCGCCGTCGCGCAGCAGGAAGAAGGTGACGTACAGCCCGACGCCGAAGGCGAGCAGGAACGCCGCGGCATTGCGCCCGATCGACAGCGCCTGCGACGCGATCGACTGAAAGCTGCTGCGAAGGCCCTGCGCGATCCGCGCCTGTGCGGTGTCGAAGCTGCCGAGCCCGGCGCGGTCGAGCGGATGCTGCACCCATTGCGGCAGCGCGTCGTGCACCTGTTCGAAATAGCGCGCGAAATCGATCTGGCCGCTCTGCACCTTGGCATAGACGCCGGCCGACTGGTCGACGACCATCCCGGTGATCGCCAGCGCCGGGATGATCACCGCGACGAGGATGATCAGCAACGTCGCCGCCGCCGCCCAGTTGCGCCGCCCCGGCATCTTGGCGAGCAGCCAGTGGAACAGCGACTGGAACAGGATCGCCGCGAGCAGGCTCCACAGCAGCGCCGCGACGAACGACGACACGACGAGCAACAGCCCGCCGGTGATCAGCGCCAGGAACAGGATCAGCCCGCCCGATTCGAGCCGTCGTCTATCGATCACGTCATTCCCCTTCGTCGTCCGTCCCCGTGCGGACCGGGGCAAGAACCCGTCAGGACCGTTTCGGGTCCGTCTCGGTCCTGCGGTGAATCACGCAAAGGCGCGAAGGCACGAAGAAGAAGGAAGATTTGGTTCGCGCGGAGGCGCGGAGGCGCGGAGAGCTTGCGCCTGTGGGACGGTCACCGCGTACCACGAGCGTGGTCCTGACCAGATCCGCGCGCAAAGGCGCAGAGGGACGAGCGCGATTCCGTCGCGATGCCGATCTGCGCCGGAAAGATGAAGCGCCTTCGGCGCAACGGGCACGCCTCTCGGCGCCTCTGCGCCTCTGCGCGCAAAACCCTTCTTCTCTCCGCGCCTCCGCGTGAACCGGTCTTCTTCGCGCCTTCGCGTGAAAATCAGCGCTCGTCGGGCCCGAGGCTCGGATCGAGGTCGCGTGGCCGTACGAACCGGCGCAACGCACCGCCGCCCTCCGCCACCGCCGACCAATCGGCGATATCGAAGGTCATTTCCGCCAGCGTCGCGGTCGGATACTTCTCTTCGACCAGCGCCCGCAGCCCGTCCGGCGCCGCCGGTACCAGCATCAGCACCAGATCCTCGAGCCCCGGATTGTGCCCAACGAGCAGCACCCGCTCCGCCTCCGCCGGCAGGTCGTGCACCACGTCGAGCAGCGTCGCCGCCGAAGCGAGATAGATACGCCGCTCCCACGCAGGCGCCAGGTCGCGGCCATAGCCCGCCACCACCGCATCCAGCGTCTCGCCGACGCGCACCGCCGGCGAGGCGACGACGTGATCGAAGGCGAGGTCGAGGCTGCGCATCGTGCGGCCCACCGTCTCGGCGGCGCGCTTGCCCTTGGCGTTGAGCGGGCGGTCGAAATCGCGGCTCACCGGATCGTCCCAGCCGGACTTGGCGTGGCGCAGCAGCGTCAGCGTCTTCAACCGGCGTCTCCGTGATGTGTCGCGAGCGCCGCCTCATGCCCGATGGGGAGCGATAAGGAAAGCCGCGCCTGCACCCGCGCCACCGCCTCGTCGAGCGTCACCCGCGCGATGCCGACGCCGGGCGGAAACGCCGACAACAGCCGCGACGGCATCGCCGACGACAGCATCACGAACGCGCCGCGATCGTCGGCGCGGCGGATCAGCCGCCCGAACGCCTGCGCCAGCCGCGCCCGCACGATCCGGTCGTCATAGGCCGATCCGCCCCCCGCCAGCCGCCGCGCGGCGTGCAGCACGCTCGGCTTGGGCCAGGGCACACCCTCCATCACCACCAGCCGCAGCGACGATCCCGGCACGTCGACGCCGTCGCGCAGCGCATCGGTGCCGAGCAGCGAGGCGTGCGGATCGTCGCGGAAGATATCGACAAGCGTGCCGGTATCGATCGGATCGACGTGCTGCGCGTGCAGCGGCAGCCCCTCGCGCGCCAGCCGGTCGGCGATCCGGCCATGCACGCCGCGCAACCGCCGGATCGCGGTGAACAGGCCGAGCGTGCCCCCGCCGGCGGCGACGATCAGCCGCGCATAGGCATTGGCGAGCGCGGGCAGGTCGCCGCGCTTGACGTCGGTGACGATCAGCACCTCGGCATTGGCGGGATAGTCGAACGGGCTCTTCGCCTCGAACCGCGACGGCGCGCGGGCGAGATGCGGCGCACCAACGCGCGCCTCCGCCGTTTCCCAGTCACCGCCGCCGGTCAGCGTCGCCGAGGTGACGAGCGCGCCATGTGCGGGCTTCAGCACGATCTCGGCGAAGGGCCGGGTCGGATCGAGCCAGTGGCGGTGCAGGCCGATGTCATATTCGCGCCCCTCGATCCGGTCGACCGCGAGCCAGTCGACGTGCGCCGGATCGACCGGGCCGCCGACGCGGGCGAGCAGCGACAGCCACGCCGCCACCGTCTCGGCACGCCAGCCGATCGAGGCGATCGCCCCCTCGACGCGCGCGCGCGCCGGCGCATCCATCCAGTCGGGCGCCTCGGCGAGCACCGCCTCCAGCCGCCGCCCCAGCGTCACCAGCGGCCGCACCAGCGCATCGAGCGCCGCCGCGGCGGGTGCCGCCGCCTCGATCAGCTCGGGGGTCGGCTCGGCCAGCTCGGTTTCCAGGCCGTACCCGGCGTCGCCCGGCTGTTCGGCGCGCGCATAGGTCAGGCCGCGCACCGCGGCGAGCAGATGCTCGATCGGCCCGAACGGCGCGCCTTCGTTGATCCGCCCCAGCCAGCCGTCGCTGGCGAGATGCCGCGACGCCTCGATCGCGTCCTGGATCGCGATCCCGCCCTGTTCGTCGTAGCTGGCGACGTCAGACAGCCGCGCCTGCAGCCCGCGTCGCCGGCCGCGCCCGCCGCTCTCCGGCCCTAGGATCCAGCGCCGCAGCTCGATCGTCTCCTGTCCGGTCAGCGCGGTGGCGAACATCGAATCCGCCGCCTCGAACAGATGATGGCCCTCGTCGAAGACGTAGCGCGTCGGCCGCGTCGTCGTCTCGCGACCGCGCGCCGCATTGACCATAACCAGCGCATGGTTGGCGATCACCACGTCGGCCTCCGCCGAGGCGCGCGCGGCGCGCTCGATGAAGCATTTGCGGTAATGCGGGCAGCCGGCATAGACGCATTCGCCGCGCCGGTCGGTCAGCGCGGTCGGGCCGTTGCGCCGGAACAGCGTCGGCAGCCAGCCGGGCAGGTCGCCGCCGACCATGTCGCCGTCGGCGCTATACGCCGCCCAGCGCGCCACCAGTTGCGCGAGGATCGCGGCGCGGCCGGCGAAGCCGCCCTGCAGCGCATCCTCCAGATTGAGGAGGCACAGATAATTCTCGCGGCCCTTGCGCGTCACCACCTTCTGGCGGCGCAATGCCGGATCGGGGAACAGCCGCTCGGTCTCCTTCGACAATTGCCGTTGCAGCGCCTTGGTATAGGTGCTGATCCACACCGCGCCGCCGGCCCGCTCCGCCCACAGCGAAGCCGGCGCGAGATAGCCCAAGGTCTTGCCGATCCCCGTCCCCGCCTCGGCGAGCACCAGATTGGGCGCGTCGCGCATCGCGCGCGGGGCGAAGGCATCGGTCGCCGCCGCGGCGAAGGCGCGCTGGCCGAGCCGCTCCTCGGCGCCATGACCGGTGAGGTCGGCGAGCCGCGCCTCGGCGTCGGCGGGGGGGATCGCGACGGTCAGCGGTGCTGGCCGCGGCGCCTGTTCCTCCCATTCGGGCAGGGTCGCGAACAGCCAGCGCTCGTTGACCTGCGGCTTGGCGAGCAGCGGGGCGAGCGCGGGTCCCCATGGCCAGCGCAGCCGGGTCAGCGACTGTGCCGCGGTCCACGCGCCCTCGCGCTCGGGCCAGCCGCCTTGCGTCACTGCGAGCAACGCCGCCGCCGCCTCGCGCAGGAAGGCGGCGACGCCCTCGTCGGTGTCGGGCGGCGACAGATCGACCGCGCGCGCCAGCCCCCTGGGCGTCGGCACCGCGAACCGCGCCGGATAGAGGAAGGCGAACAACTCGAGCAGGTCGAGCCCCGACAATTCGGGATAGCCGAGCCGCTGCCCCACCAACGGCGCGTTGAGCAGGATCACCGGCGTGTCGGCGGCGATGCGGATCGCCTCGCCGCGCCCGATCGGCCGCGTTCCCTCCGCGGTGGCGATCCAGATGCCGCCATGGCTGGCGTGAAGGGCGGGATAGGGGATCACCCGTGCCGCCATAGCCCGCCGGAACAGAATGGCAACCGGACGGCAGTGCAACTCGGCGGCGCATCGCACGTTCGGCACGGGTCATCCGCCTGATAAGGATCAGTCTTCATGCGTACTCTGCTGTTCGCGCTCGGCGCCGTCTCGCTCGCCCTCCCTGCCAGCATCGCTCTGCCGGTCAGCAAGGCTGAGGCGCGCCATCATTACCGCAATTCGCACGAGCGCGGCTATCGTCACGTCAAGCGCTGCCGCCATTCGAGCGGCACCACCGGCCTCGTCGCGGGCGGCGTCGGCGGCGCCTTGCTCGGCAATTCGGTGCTCGGTCATGGTGCGCTCGGCACCGTCGGCGGCGCCGTCGGTGGCGCGTTTGCCGGCCGCGCGATCGACCGCACGATCACCGCGAAAGACCGCTGCCGCTAAGTCCCGTTGTCAAGAGAGTTGCCGTGAGCGCGCGGGGTGCTTAGTCCCGCGCGCACCATGACCGATATCGACCTGCGATCCGCCGCCCTCGACTCCAAGGCCTGGCCCTATGAGGAGGCGCGCAAGCTCCTCAAGCGCTATTCCGACGGCAAGGCGGATGGCAGTCCGATCCTGTTCGAGACCGGCTATGGCCCCTCGGGCCTGCCGCATATCGGCACGTTCAACGAAGTGTTGCGCACGACGATGGTGCGCAACGCCTTCCACGCGCTCTCCGACCAGCCGACGCGGCTGATCGCGTTCAGCGACGATATGGACGGCCTGCGCAAGGTGCCCGACAACGTCCCCAACGGCGACATGCTGCGCGAACATCTCGGCAAGCCGCTGACGCGCATCCCCGATCCGTTCGGCAAGTTCGACAGCTTCGCCGCGCACAACAATGCGATGCTGCGCCAGTTCCTCGACCGCTTCGGCTTCGACTACGACTTCGCCTCGTCCACCGACTATTACGAGGGCGGCCGCTTCGACGATGCCATCAAGGGCGTGCTGCGCCACTATCGGGGCATCCTCGACGTCATGCTGCCGACGCTGCGCGCCGAGCGCCGCGAGACCTATTCGCCGGTGCTGCCGGTCAGCCCGATCACCGGCATCGTGCTGCAGGTGCCGGTCGAGGTGGTCGATGCCGAGGCTGGCACGATCGCCTTCACCGACGAGAGCGGCGAGCGCGTCGTCCAGTCGGCGCTCGGCGGTCTTGCGAAGCTGCAATGGAAGGTCGACTGGGCGATGCGCTGGGTCGCGCTCGGCGTCGATTACGAGATGGCGGGCAAGGACCTGATCGATTCGGTGACGCAAAGCTCCAAGATCGCACGCGTGCTCGGCGGCCGTCCGCCCGAGGGGTTCAACTACGAGATGTTCCTCGACGAAAAGGGCGAGAAGATCTCCAAGTCGAAGGGCAACGGCCTCAGCCTCGACCAGTGGCTGACCTATGGCCCCGAGGAGAGCCTCGCCTTCTTCGCCTATCGCGAGCCCAAGAAGGCCAAGGCGCTGCATTTCGGCGTCATCCCGCGCGCGGTCGACGATTATTGGCAGTTCCGCGGCAATTACCCGACGCAGGAGATCGCGCAGCGGCTCGGCAATCCGGTGCATCATATCCACGACGGCAAGGTGCCGACCGCGACGCTGCCGGTCACCTTCGGCCTGCTGCTCAACCTCGTCGGCGTGATGGGCGAGGCGAGCAAGGAGCAGGTCTGGGGCTATCTGCGCAACTACGTCCCCGACGCGACGCCGGAGCGCGATCCCGAACTCGACCGGCTGATCGGCTATGCGCTGGCCTATGCCCGCGATTTCGTCGCGCCGACGCTCAAGCGCCGTGCGCCGGAGGGCGTCGAGGTCGCGGCGCTGCGCCGGCTCGACGCCGATCTCGCCGCCTTGCCCGCCGAGGCGAGCGCGGAGGATATCCAGAACGTCGTCTATGAGATCGGCAAGACCGCCGGCTTCGACACTTTGCGCGACTGGTTCAAGGCGCTCTACGAAACGCTGCTGGGGTCTGAACAGGGTCCGCGGATGGGCAGCTTCATCGCGCTGTACGGCATCGCCAACAGCCGCACGCTGATCGCCGAGGCATTGGCGAAGGCCTCTTAATTCCTCCCCCTGCCAACAGGGCCGGGTTGAGCGGCCCCCGGCAATCCAGCCTTGCACTCCCGCTAAAGCGAGGGAGGATTTCCTCACGGAACCACCCCCGCCCGCCGGCCGTTGATTTGCTGCAACGCAGCAACGGCGGCTAAAAGATCCACATGACCCTACGCCACACCGCCGAGGCCCATCCGGGCCTCGTCCATCTCGCGCTCGCCGTCGGCGGCTTCGCGATCGGTACGACCGAATTCGCGGCGATGAGCCTTGAACCCGATCTCGCGCGCGGGCTCGGCATCGATGCGCCGACCGTCGGTCACGTCATCAGCGCCTATGCGCTCGGCGTCGTCGTCGGCGCGCCGACGATCGCGGTGCTCTCAGCGAAGATGTCGCGACGCACGCTGCTGATCGGGCTGATGGCCTTGTTCGCGATCGGTAATTGCCTGTCCGCCCTCGCGCCGAGCTATGGCTGGATGCTCGTCTTCCGCTTCCTCGCCGGCCTGCCGCACGGCGCCTATTTCGGCATCGCCTCGCTCGTCGCCGCGTCGCTGGTGCCTGCCGACCGGCGGACGCAGGCGGTCGGAAGGGTGATGCTCGGCCTCACCGTCGCGACGATCGTCGGCGTGCCCTTCGCCACGTTGCTCGGCCAGATCGCCAGCTGGCGCTGGGTGTTCGGGCTCGTCGCGCTGCTCGCGCTGACCACCGCCGGCCTCGTCGCGTTGCTCGCGCCGGTCGACGCGCCCGATCGCGATGCCAGCCCGTTGCACGAACTCACCGCGCTGCGCCGCCCGCAGGTGTGGCTGACGCTCGGCATCGGTGCGATCGGCTTCGGCGGCATGTTCGCGGTCTACACCTATCTCGCCGCGACATTGGTCGAGGTCACCGGCCTCACGCCCCGCAGCGTGCCGCTGATGCTCGCCGTGTTCGGCACCGGCATGACGCTCGGCAACCTCGTCGTGCCGCGCTTCGCCGACCGCGCGCTGATGCCGACCGCGGGCGTGCTGCTGCTCTGGTCGGCGGCGGCGCTGTTGCTCTACCCGCTCGCCGCCGGCAACGTCTGGACGATGACACTCGACGTCTTCGCGATCGGCCTCGGCGGCGCGCTCGGCGCGGTCCTGCAGACGCGGCTGATGGACGTCGCCGGCGACGCCCAGTCGCTCGCCGCCGCGCTCAACCATTCAGCGTTCAACACCGCCAATGCGATCGGACCATGGCTCGGCGGCCTCGCCATCGCCGCCGGCTTCGGCTGGACCTCGACCGGCATCGTCGGGTGCGGGCTGGCGCTCGGCGGCCTGGCGATCTGGGGAATTGCGCTGATCGTCGAGCGCGGCCTGCCGGCGTTCGCGATCGGGCGGCGTCATGCCCGCCAGTGACCCGCGGCTGGCGAAGGGGACGCCCGCCTACCGGCGGCTGACCCTCGCCATGCTGTTCGCCGGCTTCTCGACCTTCTCGCTGCTCTATTCGGTGCAGCCGCTGCTGCCGCTGTTCGCCGCCGATTATCATCTCAGCGCCGAAGCGGCGTCGCTGGCGGTGTCGCTCGCTACCGGGCCGCTGGCGATCGGCATCCTGTTCGCGGGCATCCTCTCCGATCGCGTCGGACGGCGGCCGTTGATGGTCGCCGCGATGTTCGCCGCCGGCGCGCTGACCCTCGCCGCCGCGCTGGTGCCGGGCTGGACGACGTTGCTCGCGCTGCGGCTGCTCACCGGCGTTGCGCTCGCCGGCGTGCCCGCGGTGGCGATGGCCTATGTCGCCGAAGAGGTCGACGTCGCCTCGGTCGGTGCGGCGATGGGCCTCTACATCGGCGGCAGCGCTATCGGCTGCATGGGCGGGCGCCTCGTCGCCAGCCTCGTCGCCGATGTCGCCGACTGGCGCTGGGCGCTAGGCAGCGTCGGCCTCGCCGGCCTCGTCATGGCCGAGGCGTTCCGCCGCCTCGCGCCGCCGTCGCGCGGCTTCGTCGCCGGTGCCGGCGGCAGTCCGCTCGCCGGTGCCGCGGCGCTGTTCCGCGACCGCGCATTGCCGCTGCTCTATGCCGAGGCGTTTCTGCTGATGGGCGTCTTCGTCACCATCTACAATTACGCCGGCTTCCGCCTGCTCGCCCCGCCCTACGGGCTCAGCCAGGCGGCGGTCGGCGGCGTCTTCCTCCTCTATATCCTCGGGTCGGCGAGTTCGGCGCTGTTCGGATCGTTCGCAGGCACCGTCGGGCGGCGGCGCGTCTTCTGGTTGCCGATCGTGCTGCTGATCGCCGGCGTCGCCGCGACCGAGGCGCGCGCACTGGTCCTCGTCATCCTCGGCATCGCTTTGGTCACGATCGGCTTCTTCGGCGCGCATTCGATCGCGAGCGCCTGGGTCGGCCGCCGCGCGCGGGCCAATCGCGGCCAGGGTGCCGCTTTCTACCTGTTCTTTTACTACCTCGGATCAAGCGTGCTTGGCTCGGCCGGCGGCTTCGCCTGGACGCACGCCGGCTGGCCGGGCGTCGCGCTCTTCTGCCTCGCGCTCGGCGGCCTCGCGCTGCTGCTCGGCGTCGTGCTGGCGCGCATCCCGCCGCTGCCCGACCCCGAAATACGCCAGCCTGCCGCGGTCGAGCCGTGAACCGATGAGTCGTTCTTGGCGACGGGATAGCTTTTCTTCCTATTCCCACTAAGCCGATGGGATATCTTCCACGCTGGAGGTATCGGACGATGACGACGCTGTATTCCGCCGATCGACCGCGCAGGGTGCGCCGGTGACGGCCGCTGCCGCCCCGCTGCCGTCGCGCACCCCCGGCGCCACGCTCGGCGAGGCGGTCGATGCGTTGCGCGCCGCCCGCGCCGATTGGCGCACGCGGCAGACCCCGGCCCGCGCCGCCGCCGCCTTCCCCTCGCGCGGCGCGATCGAGCGGATCGTCCTGCTCCTCGCCGAGGCGCTCTATCCCCGCCGTCTCGGCCTGCAGCAGATCGCACCGGCGGACGAGGACCGGTTCGTCGCCGCCAAGCTCGGCAGCGCCTTCACCGAGCTGGAGCGCGAGATCGGCCATGAGCTCGGCTATTGGCAGGCGGAGGCGCGCACCGCCTTCGATCCCGACCAGGCCGCGACGATCGTCCGCCTGTTCGCCGACACGCTCGGCGACATCCGCCGGCTGATCGACAGCGATGTCGAGGCTGCCTTCCTCGGCGACCCCGCCGCGGGCAGCACCGACGAGATCCTCGTCTGCTATCCCGGCGCGATCGCCAGCCTGCACCATCGCATCGCGCATCAATTGTACGACCTCGGCGCGCCGATCGTCGCGCGGCTGATCTCCGAACTCGCCAACGAACGCACCGGGATCGACATCCATCCGGGCGCGCGGATCGGCGAACGCTTCTTCATCGATCACGGCACCGGCGTCGTCATCGGCGAAACCGCGATCGTCGGCACCGGCGTGCGCCTCTACCAGCATGTCACGCTCGGTGCGCGCAGTCCGCTCGGCGCCGCGCGGCGCGGTCCGCGCGAACGTTATGCCCGCCATCCGATCGTCGGCGACGACGTCGTCATCTATGCGGGGGCGACGATCCTCGGCCGGGTGACGATCGGCGCGGGCGCGACGATCGGCGGCAACGTCTGGCTGCTCGACGACGTGCCGCCCGGCGGCGTGGTGGTGCAGCCCGAAGCGAAGTTGCTCGCGCCCTCCGCCGGCCATGCGTTGCGCGACACGCTCGTCGCGGCGGTGGTGTGATGGGACGCCGCGTCGATCCAGAACGACGCCCGGTCATCGGCGTGCTCTGCTGCAACGAGATGGCGGAGCGTCCGGTGCAGGCCGTCGCCAGCCGCTTCGTCGCGCCGCTTACCCGCCTCGCCGGTGCGACGGTGCTGCTCGTCCCCGCCCTGCCCGACGCCACCGATGTCGCGACGCTCACCGCGGTGCTCGACGGGCTGCTGCTGACCGGATCGCGCTCGCACGTCGCGCCGTGGCGCTATGGCGCGCGGCCGCTGCCCGACGACCAGATCGTCGACGAGGATCGCGACGAGGTCGCGCTGGCGCTCGCCGGCGGGATGATCGAGGCGGGCAAACCCGTGTTCGGCATCTGCCGCGGCCTGCAGGAGATCAACGTCCTGTTCGGCGGCAGCCTGTGCGCCGCCGCCGACGCCGGCCGCCATCATCGCGGCGCCTGGTCGGGCGATTACGATTCGCTGTTCCACCACGGCCACGACGTCGAACTGTGCGCGCGCGGCCGGTTGGCCGACGCCACCGGCGTGCAGCGGGTGCGGGTCAATTCGGTCCACCAGCAAGGCACCGACCGTCTCGGCAGCGGCCTGACGGTGGAGGCGATCGCGGCGGACGACGGGCTGATCGAAGCCGTGTCGGCGCGGCCGTGCGGGGCCGACGTGCTCGGCGTCCAATGGCATCCCGAATGGGATACGGCGAACTCGCCTGCGAGCCGCGCCTTCTTTTCCCTGATCGGCGCCGGCCTGCGCGGCGGCACCGACCCAGTTTCAACACGGAGGACTGAATGAAGATCACGATCCTGGCTCCGGCGCTTGCGCTCGCTGCCCTGAGCCTCGCCGCCTGCGGCCCCAAGACCGACGCCGGCAACAATGCCGCCGCCACCGACACGCTGACCCTCAACGAGGAAGGCGACGCCGGCTTGAGCAACAGCGGCGACTTCGCCACCGGTAACGACATCACGCTCGCCAATGACGCGGCCGCCGACAACGCGCTCGCGCCGGCCGCGGGCAACGCACTCTAAGCTTTCGGTTCGACGAACACGCCAGGTCAGCTCCCTAGGCGTAGACTGCGGCTCGACATTGCTGGTGTCGGGCCGCTTTTTTGCGTGCGACGCCGCTCCGTGTCACGGGCGGGCGCATCGCAGCGGCGAGCAGGCTTCGCTGCCCGCCGCCTTGGCCTCACAGCTTCTCGGTCAGCTCCGGCACGACCTTGAACAGGTCGCCGACCAGGCCGATGTCCGCGACCTGGAAGATCGGCGCATCCTCGTCCTTGTTGATCGCGACGATGACCTTCGAATCCTTCATCCCCGCGAGATGCTGGATCGCGCCCGAAATGCCGACCGCGATATAGACTTCCGGGGCGACGATCTTGCCGGTCTGGCCGACCTGATAGTCGTTGGGGACATAGCCCGCATCAACCGCGGCGCGGCTCGCACCGACGCCGGCGCCGAGCTTGTCGGCGAGCGGCTCGATGATCGAATGGAAGTTCTCGCCATTCTGCAGCGCCCGGCCACCCGAGACGATGATCTTGGCGCTGGTCAGCTCGGGCCGCGCGTTCTGCGCGATCTCGGCGTTGACGAAGCGCGACACGCCGGTGTCGCCCTGCGACGCCACCGCCTCGATCTCGCCCGATCCGCCCTCGGTCGCCGCCTTTTCGAAGGCGGTGCCGCGAACGGTGATCACCTTCTTGGCGTCCGACGACTGGACCGTCGCGATCGCATTGCCGGCGTAGATCGGCCGCGTGAACGTGTCTTCGCTCTCGACCGACAGGATGTCGCTGATCTGCATCACGTCGAGCAGCGCGGCGACGCGCGGCGCGACGTTCTTGCCGGTGGTGGTCGACGGCGCGACGAAGGCGTCGTGATGCCCCATCAGCTCGACGACGAGCGGCGCGATATTCTCGGCCAGCGCATGCGCGTAGGCGACGTCGTCGGCGACGTGCACCTTGCCGACGCCGGCAATCTTCGCCGCCGCCTGCGCGACGCTGTCGACGCCTTGGCCGGCGACCAGCAGATGGACCTCGCCGAGCTGCGACGCGGCGGTCACCGCGGCGAGCGTGGCATCCTTGACGGCACTGCCGTCGTGTTCGACCCAGACGAGCGTCTTCACTTGGCAATCCCCATCGCATGCAGCTTGGTGACGAGTTCGTCGACATCGGCGACCTTGACGCCCGCCTGGCGCTTGCCCGGTTCGACGACCTTGAGCGTCGTCAATCGCGGCGTGACGTCGACGCCGTAATCGGCGGCGGTCTTCTGCGCGAGCGGCTTCGACTTGGCCTTCATGATGTTGGGCAGCGACGCATAGCGCGGCTCGTTGAGGCGCAGGTCGGTGGTGACGATCGCCGGCAGCGGGAACGAATCGGTCTCGAGCCCGCCGTCGACCTCGCGCGTCACCGTGACGGTGCCGTCGCCCAGCTCGACCTTCGACGCGAACGTCCCCTGGCCCCAGCCGAGCAGGCCGGCGAGCATCTGGCCGGTCTGGTTGTTGTCGTCGTCGATCGCCTGCTTGCCGAGGATGACCAGTTGCGGCTGCTCCTCCTCGACGATCTTGGCGAGGATCTTGGCGACGCCGAGCGGCTCGACCTTGGTGTCGCTGGTGACGAGGATCGCCCGGTCGGCGCCCATCGCCAGCGCGGTGCGCAGCGTCTCCTGCGCCTTGGGCTCGCCGATCGAGACGACGACGATCTCGGTGACGCCCTTGTCTTTCAGGCGGATGGCTTCTTCCACCGCGATCTCGTCGAACGGATTCATACTCATCTTGACGTTCGCCAGATCGACGCCCGTCCCGTCCGCCTTCACGCGAGGCTTCACGTTGTAGTCAAGCACACGCTTGACCGGCACCAGCACCTTCATCAGCTTCCTTCCGATTGCGCCCTCGACACCCGTTTCCGGCGTCGCATCGGCGGGTGAGATGGCTATTTTCCGCGGCTTTCGCAAGTCCGGTACGGGAAATGCCGCTTGCCGTAGCGGCAGTCTTCCTATGCCAAACGAATCGGGCCCGGACATCATGCCCGGGCCCGAAGATTTTTACGCATCTTCTTCCCCGCGCGGGGAAGCGCGACGGATCACGCCGCCTTCTGCACCTCGGCGACGATCTTCTTCGCCGCATCGCCCAGGTCGTTTGCCGGCACGATCGCGAGGCCCGAATTGGCGAGGATGTCCTTGCCGGCCTGCACGTTGGTGCCTTCGAGGCGGACGACGAGCGGCACCGACAGATTTACTTCCTTCGCCGCGGCGACGATGCCCTCGGCGATGATGTCGCACTTCATGATGCCGCCGAAGATGTTGACCAGGATGCCCTTCACCGCCGGATCGGCGAGGATGATCTTGAACGCCGCAGTGACCTTCTCCTTGTTGGCGCCGCCGCCGACGTCGAGGAAGTTGGCCGGGAACATGCCGTTGAGCTTGATGATGTCCATCGTCGCCATCGCGAGGCCGGCGCCGTTGACCATGCAGCCGATATCGCCGTCGAGCTTGATGTAGGCGAGGTCGTACTTCGACGCCTCCAGCTCCATCGCATCCTCTTCGGTGGTGTCGCGCAGCTCCATCAGGTCCTTGTGACGGAACATCGCGTTGCCGTCGAAGCCGACCTTGGCGTCGAGCACCATCAGCTTGCCATCGTCGGTGACGGCGAGCGGGTTGATCTCGATCTGCTCGGCGTCGGTGCCCAGGAAGGCGTCGTACAGCTTCGATGCGACGTTGGCGGCCTGCTTGGCGAGGTCGCCGGTCAGCTCGAGCGCGGCGGCGACGGCGCGGCCGTGATGCGGCATGAAGCCGGTCGCGGCGTCGATGTCGATGCTGTGGATCTTCTCGGGCGTGTCGTGGGCGACGGTTTCGATGTCCATGCCGCCCTCGGTCGAGGCGACCATCGAGACGCGGCCGGTCGCGCGGTTGACGAGCAGCGCGAGGTAGAATTCCTTGGCGATGTCGACGCCGTCGGTCACGTACAGACGGTTGACCTGCTTGCCGGCGTCGCCGGTCTGGATCGTCACCAGCGTGTTGCCGAGCATGTCGGTCGCCGCGGCGCGAACCTCGTCGGCGGTCTTGGCGAGGCGGACGCCGCCCTTGGCGTCCGGGCCGAGTTCCTTGAACTTGCCCTTGCCGCGGCCGCCGGCGTGGATCTGCGCCTTGACGACGTAGAGCGGTCCGGGAAGCTTCTCGGTGGCTGCGACGGCCTCTTCGACGCTGAGCGCGGCGAAACCGGCGGGAACGGGGACGCCGAACTTGGCGAGCAGTTCCTTGGCTTGATATTCGTGGATGTTCATGGCCTGCCTCGCGTTATGCTATGAAGAGGAGATTGGTGCGGCCTTTTGCACAGGCGGCGCGCCGAATCCACCCCGGATCGACAACCACGTTCGATCGTTATTGCAATCGCATCGCATTAGACGGAACGCTTATGCCCTGGCTCCACGGCATCCCCCTCTTCCTCGTCACCGTGATCGGCATGGAGGCGTTCGCTTATGCCGCGCACCGCTGGGTGATGCACGGCCCGGGCTGGTTCCTGCACGCGAGCCATCACCGCAAGCGGACAGGCGTATGGGAGCTCAACGACCTCTATGCCGCGATCTTCGCGGTGCCGTCGTTCGTCCTGCTGCTCGGCGGGCTGCAATGGGGCTGGTGGCCGGGATTCGTCTGGATCGGCGCGGGGATCGCTGCCTACGGCGCGATCTATTTCGGTTTCCACGACATCATCGTCCACCAGCGGATTCCGACGCGCTATCTGCCGAGATCGGCGTACATGCGGCGCATCGTCCAGGCGCACCGGCTGCATCACGTCGTCGAGACGCGCGAGGGCAACGTCAGCTTCGGCTTCCTCGTCGCGCCGCGGCCCGAAGACCTCAAGGCCGAACTCAAACGGCGTGGTCGCCAGGGGGTGCGCGCACCGGCCGCGGAGCAGACGTTGGCAGAAAAGTAACCAATCGCTGCCAGTGTCCGGGTCATGGAACAGCCGACTTTCACGCCACCCTATGATCCGGCCGAGCCGGGTGAGGAAGCCCGTCAGGCGCTGCGCAAGTCGGTCAAGATGCGGGCGCATCTGCGCGACCGCGGCCAGACGCGATTCGAGATCGAGGTGACCGATCTGTCGCTCTCGGGCTTCCGCGCCGAGACGAGCTTCACCTTATGGCCGGGAACGGTCGTGTGGCTGACGCTGCCGGGTCTTGCGGGGCTGGAGGCGGTGGTCGCGTGGCGCGACAAGTTCAAATACGGCTGCGCCTTCGCCAAGCCGCTGCATCCGGCGGTGTTCGACCATATCGTTGCGCTCTCGCAACGCTGAGCGGCACGCAGCGACGGGGGCTGTCGCTTACCCCGTGCTGCCTTGGCACAAACGAAACCGCGCGGCGGCCGTCAGTCGAAGAGCGACGACACGCTGGTCTCGTCGGCGATTCGCTTGATCGCCTCGCCGAGCAGCGGCGCGATCGGCAGGTGGCGGATCTTGGCGGCCTTGCCGATCGATTCGTGATTGCCGATCGAATCGGTGATCACCAGCTCGCGCAGCGCAGAGCCCTCGACCCGCGCCACCGCGCCGCCCGACAGCACGCCGTGCGTGACATAGGCGACGACATCCTCCGCCCCCGCCTCGCGCAGCGCCGCCGCGGCGTTGCACAGCGTCCCGGCCGAATCGACGATATCGTCGATCAGGATGCAGAAGCGCCCCTCGACGTCGCCGATGATGTTCATCACCTCCGATTCGCCGGCGCGTTCGCGCCGCTTGTCGACGATCGCCAGCGGCGCATTGTCGAGTCGCTTGGCGAGCTGGCGCGCGCGCACCACGCCGCCGACGTCGGGCGAGACGACCATCAGGTTCTTGCCCTTGAAGCGCGCGTTGATATCCGCGCTCATCACCGGCGCGGCATAGAGATTGTCGGTCGGGATATCGAAAAAGCCCTGGATCTGACCGGCATGCAGGTCGACCGACAGCACGCGGTCGGCCCCGGCGACGGTAATCAGATTGGCGACCAGCTTGGCCGAGATCGGCGTGCGCGGGCCCGGCTTCCGATCCTGCCGGGCATAGCCCATATAGGGGATCACCGCGGTGATCCGTCGCGCCGACGCGCGCTTGAGCGCGTCGATCATGATGAGCATTTCCATGAGGTTGTCGTTGGCAGGGAAGCCGGTCGACTGGAGCACGAAGACGTCCTCGCCGCGCACGTTCTCCTGGATCTCGACGAAGATCTCCTCGTCGGCGAAGCGGCGGACCAGCGCATCGGTCAGCGGGATCTCGAGATAGGCCGCCACCGCCCGCGCGAGCGGAAGGTTCGAATTGCCGGTCATCAATTTCATTGGTCAGCTCCCGCCCGTATCGCCCCGCGCCTTAGAGCCACCGTCACAAAATCGAAAGCATCGAGACGCGGAGGCGATGCGCTTGTCGCCGCGCGGCCGACTGACTAGGCCCCACCCATGACCGTCACCACCCGCTTCGCCCCCTCGCCCACCGGCATGCTGCACGTCGGCAACATCCGGGCTGCGCTGCACAATTGGATGTTCGCGGGGGGTCAGGGCGGGCGTTTCGTGCTGCGCATCGACGATACCGATGCCGAACGGTCGGAAGAGCGATTCGTCGCGGCGATCCGCGCCGATCTCGGCTGGCTGGGCCTGACGCCCGACACCGAGGTGCGCCAGTCGGAGCGATTCGCGCTCTACCAGCAGCGGTTCGACGCGCTGGTCGCGGCGGGGCGAATTTACCCCGCCTATGAGACTGCGCAGGAACTCGACCTCAAGCGCAAGATCCTGCTCGGCCGCGGCCTGCCGCCGGTCTACGACCGCGCCGCGCTCGCGTTGGACGCAGCGGCGCGCGCAGCGCTCGAAGCCGACGGCATCCGCCCGCACTGGCGCTTCAAGCTCGACCATGACGCGCCGATCGCCTGGGACGATCTGATCCGTGGCCCGCAGAGCTTCGATCCGAAGACGATGAGCGATCCGGTGATCCGCCGCGCCGACGGTTCGTGGCTGTATATGCTGCCCTCGGCGATCGACGACGCCGATCTCGGCATCACGCATGTCGTCCGCGGCGAGGACCATGTCTCCAACACCGCGCTGCAATTGCAGATGTTCGACGCGATGGGGGTGACACCGCCGCGCTTCGCGCACGAGGCGCTGCTGACCGGCGCGGAGGGCAAATTGTCGAAGCGGCTGGGCTCGCTCGGCGTCGACCATTTCCGCGAGGCGGGGATCGAGCCGCAGGCGGTGATCGCCTTGCTCGCGCGGATCGGCACCAGCGATCCGGTCGAACCGCTCGCCGATCCCGCGCCGCTGATCGCCGCCTTCGACTTCGCGCGCTTCGGCCGGGCGCCGGCGCGGTTCGACGAAGCGGAACTGGCGCAGGTCAATGCGCGCATCGTCCATCAATTGCCGTTCGATACCGTCGCCGATCGCCTGCCCGCCGGCATGGGCGCGGCGGAATGGGATGCGGTACGCCCCAATCTGACGCGCGTCGCCGAGGCGGCGGACTGGTGGCAGGTGATCGAGGGGCCGATCGCCGCCCCCGCGTTCGACGACGAGACGCGGGCCTATCTGGCGCAGGCCGCCGCCGCCGCGGAGGCGATCGACTGGGCGGGCGACCCGTGGCACGCGCTCACCGCCGCGCTCAAGGACACGACCGGCCGCAAGGGCAAGGCATTGTTCCTGCCGCTGCGGCAGGCGCTGACTGGCCGCGATCACGGCCCGGACATGGCGGCGCTGCTGCCGCTGATCGGCCGCGACCGCACGCTGGCGCGACTGTCCGCCTAACCCGCCGTTCGGGCGCCCACCCCATCGAGAAGGATGACGCTCCGTGCGCCCCGTGCACCGACACTTGACGTCGTAACGATACAACGTACCATCCATGTACTGCAGGAGAATCGATCGAGTCGCACCCTTCAAGGAGACGGACGATGTACGCCGACCGCTACGCCCAGCCGACCCGTTTCAACCCCGGCGGCCTCACCGCCGCGATCGCGATCAACGCCGCGCTGGTCGCCGCGCTGATGTTCGCCGGTCCGAAGATCCTGCCGGGCGCTCCCGAGCACGTGCTCGAAACCCGCAACATCCCGCTCGACCCGCCGCCGCCCGAACGGCCGGTGCCGCAGCCCCGGCCGCAGGAGCGGGTCGCCAACCATCCGACCGAGCAGATCGTCGCGCCGATCCCGCCGATCGCAATCCCGTCGACCTCGGACTTCACGACCAACGCCGTCGACCCGACCCCGCCCGCCGGTCCGACGATCGGCACCGACCCCGGCCCGGCCGCCGCCGAGCCGGTCGCCCCGCCATTGCCGCCGCTGGTCGGGCCGCAGATCGACCCGCGCTATGCCGACGCCTTCCAGCCGGTCTATCCCGCCGTCGAGCGCCGCGCCAACCGCGACGGCCGCGTCACGGTGCGCGTGCTGATCGGCACCGACGGCCGGGTGAAGCAGATCGAGCGGCTCACCGCGACCAGCGACGCCTTCTGGCAGGCGACGATGGAGCGCGCCACCCGCGCCTGGCGCTTCAAACCCGCCACCCGCGGCAGCGTGCCGGTCGAGGCGTGGCGGACGATGACGCTGACCTTCCGCATGGAGGATGCGGACTGAGACGCACGGTCGTCCCACCCGTCGCGTCCCCCCGGGGGGCTGGCCTCGCCGCCCCCCGTCACCTATCTTGCCGCCATGCAGTTCTTCCGCCGCTTCTCGCCGCTCCACGCCTTTCGCGACCTGCGTTTCTTCCTGTCGCAGCGCGAGCCGCGCGATCTCGGCTTTCTGGTGGCGGCGATGGCGGTGACCGGCTTCTTCGTCTACGCCTTCATGCGCAACGACATCCCGCCCGAACCGTATCAGCCCAACATCATCTACTTCAAGAATTACGCCGCCAATCGCACCGATGCGCAGATCAAGGCGCAGCAGGAGATCGACAAGGTCGAGCAGGATCAGCGCATCGCCGCGCAAAAGGCGCGCGAGGAGAAATTGCGCAGCCAGTTCAAGACGGTCGACGACGCGATGTCCAAGTGGGGCCTGTAAGTAGCGGCGACGACGCGCGCTGGATGGGCGCGGCGCTCGCGCTCGCCGAACGGACGCGCGGCCGTACCGCGCCCAATCCCAACGTCGGCTGCATCCTCGTCGCGGACGATCGCGTCGTTGGCCGGGGCTGGACGCAGCCCGGCGGCCGGCCGCATGCCGAGGCGATGGCGCTTGCCGCCGCTGGCGCGGCTGCGCGTGGCGCCACCGCCTATGTGACGCTCGAACCCTGTGCGCATGTCTCGCCGCGCGGCCCCGCCTGCGCCGACCTGCTCGTCGACGCGGGCGTTGCGCGGGTGGTCGTGGCGCTCGGCGATCCCGATCCGCGCACCGACGGCGCGGGCATCGCGCGGCTGCGCGACGCCGGGATCGCCGTCACGACCGGAGTACGCGCCGAGGACGCCGCGCGCAGCATGGCCGGCTTTCTGACACGCCGGCGCCTCGCCCGGCCGTTCGTGACGCTCAAGCTCGCCACTTCGCTCGACGGCCGCATCGCATTGCCCGACGGCAGCAGCCGCTGGATCACCGGCGCCGAGGCGCGCGCCCACGCGCATCTCGAACGCAGCCGACACGAGGCGATCCTCGTCGGGCGCGGCACGTGGGAAACGGACGTGCCGAGCCTCGACGTGCGGCTGCCGGGGCTGGAAGAGCGCAGCCCGTTGCGGGTCATCCTGTCGTCTCGCCCTCACCCTTCCGCGCCTGCGGCGCTCCCTCCCTCTCCCAATGGGAGAGGGAAAAGGCGCGCAGCGCCGAAGGCCGAGGGTGAGCGCGAGACGGTATCGATCGACTCGCCTGTCGCCATCGCCACCCTCCCCGCCGACCATATCCTCGTCGAGGGCGGCGCGGCGACCGCCGCCGCCTTTCTCCGCGCCGATCTGGTCGATCGCCTCCTGCTCTACCGCGCGCCGATCCTGATCGGCGCGGGCAAGGCGGCGCTCGGCGACCTCGGCATAGCCGATCTTGGCACCACCCATGGTCGCTGGCGGTTGCACGATGCGCGCGACCTTGGCACCGACCGTCTCGAGGTCTACGAGCGCACCCCATGTTCACCGGCATAGTCAGCGATATCGGCACCATCGAGACGGTCGAGGTCCGCGGCGACACGCGCGTCCGCATCGCCACCGCTTATGATACCGAGACGATCGACCTCGGCGCGTCGATCGCCTGTTCGGGCGTCTGCCTGACTGTCATCGACAAGGGGCCGGGCTGGTTCGCGGTCGATGTCTCGGGCGAGACGATATCGCGCACCGCGCAGGGACAATGGACGCAAGGCCGTCGCCTCAATCTCGAACGCGCGATGAAACTCGGCGACGAACTCGGCGGCCATATCGTCACCGGCCATATCGACGGCGTGTCCGAGATCGTCGCGATCGCGCCGGACGGCGATTCGAAACGGATCGGGTTCCGCGTCCTTCAGGAGGTCGCACCGTTCATCGCCCCCAAGGGCTCGATCACGATCGACGGCGTCTCGCTGACCGTCAACGGCGTCGAGGACGACGGCGCGACGACCCGCTTCTGGGTCAACCTCATCCCCCATACGCAGGCGGTCACCACGCTCGGCGGCCTCGCCGAGGGGCAGGCGGTCAATATCGAGATCGACGTGCTCGCCCGCTATCTGCAACGCATGGAGCATTATCGTGGCCGCTAAACCCGAGTTGGGGCGTCTGCGTCACGCCTTCCTGTCCTCGCCCGAGGAGATCATCGACGAGGCGCGCAACGGCCGGATGTTCATCCTCGTCGATGACGAGGATCGCGAGAACGAGGGCGATCTCGTCGTCCCCGCGCAGATGGCGACGCCCGAGAAGATCAACTTCATGGCCAAGCACGGCCGCGGCCTGATCTGCCTCGCGCTGACCAAGAAGCGTGTCGACGAGCTCGGCCTGACGCTGATGAGCCGCAACAACGGCACGCGCTACGAAACCGCCTTCACCACCTCGATCGAGGCGCGCGATGGCGTCACCACCGGCATCTCCGCCGCCGACCGGGCGCGCACCATCGCGGTGGCGATCGATTCGTCGAAGGCGCGCGACGAGATCGTCACCCCCGGCCACGTCTTCCCGCTGGTCGCGCGCGACGGCGGCGTGCTGGTGCGCACCGGCCATACCGAGGCGGCGGTCGACGTGTCGCGGCTCGCCGGGCTCAACCCCTCGGGCGTGATCTGCGAGATCATGAACGAGGACGGGACGATGGCCCGGCTCGACGACCTCGTCACCTTCGCGCAGTTCCACAATCTCAAGATCGGCACGATCCGCGACCTCATCGCCTATCGCCGCCGCTACGACCATCTCGTCGAGAAGCGGGCCGAGGCGCGCTTCACCAGCGAATGGGGCGGCGAATGGACCGCGCTCACCTTCTGGAACAAGGCGACCGGCACCGAGCAGATCGCGCTGGTCAAGGGTAAGGTCGATCCGGCGAAGCCGACCCTGGTGCGGATGCACGCGCTGTCGCCCTTCGCCGACATCTTCGGCGAGAATGGCGCGCGCGAGGGGCTGCTGCGCCGGTCGATGGAGATCATCGCGGAGGAGGGCGCCGGCGTGATCGTCGTCATCAACCGTCCGCGCGCCGACCAGTTCACCGTCGCGCTCCAGGCCAAGGCCGGGACGCTGCCGGCGGCCGACATGGAGGAATTGCGCGACTATGGCGTCGGCGCGATGATCCTGACCGAGCTCGGCGTCGAGGAAATGGTGCTGCTCACCAACACCCACCACACGTTGGTCGGGCTCGACGGCTATGGCCTGTCGATCGTCGGCGAACGGGCAATCGAGACGGACGACTGACATGGCGCATATCCTCATCGTCGAAGCGCGCTTCTACGACCATCTCAACGACATGCTGCTCGCCGGCGCCCGCGCGGCGATCGAGGCGGCGGGCCATAGCCACGAGACGGTGACCGTGCCGGGCGCGTTAGAGGTACCGGGCGCGATCGCGCTGGCGGCGGATACCGACCGGTATGACGCGTTCGTCGCGCTGGGCGTCGTGATCCGCGGCGAGACCTATCATTTCGAGATCGTCTCGAACGAAAGCGCGCGCGGCATCATGGCGCTGACGCTCGATGGTCTGGCGATCGGCAACGGCATCCTGACCACCGAAAACGAGGCGCAGGCGATCGCCCGCGCCGACCCGGCGCAGCTCAACAAGGGTGCCGGCGCGGCACAGGCGGCGCTGGCGATGCTCGCGCTGCGCGAGCGGCTGGGGTAATCGCTTAAGGGCTTTGGCGCGCGGAGACGCAGAGGGGTTTCGCCCGTTAGGGCGGCCACGTCCCCGGCAAAATCCCGCACCGCTTACCCCGCCCAGATGTCTTCTGAGCCTTCGCGCGAACATTGATCCACGCGAAGGCGCGAAGACGCAAAGATGTCGCCCTCGCGGCGACGCCATGCCCCGATCCGCCGTCATGAGAAGAGCAGGCTGACGCCTGCGCCACCCACATCCCCTTCGCGTCTTCGCGTCTTCGCGCGAATCAAAAAAGACCCGGTACGTTGCCGTACCGGGTCAAGGTCGTCCGCAGGAGGAACATCGTGGGGGGCGGAGGTCTCGTGCCCCCGCCCCCGATAGGATCAATTATAGGCGCGCTCGCCGTGCTCGCCGAGGTCGAGGCCTTCCTGCTCGACTTCGGGAGCGACACGCAGGCCGGTGATCGCCTTGGCGACGAGGATCGCGATGACGGTGCCGATCGACGCCCAGACGACGGTGGTGACCACCGCCTCGATCTGGACGAGCAGCTTGGCGCCCATTGCATAATCTGCCGCACCCGGCCCGCCGAGCGACGGCGCATAGACGATGCCGGTGCCGATTGCGCCGATCATGCCGCCGACGCCGTGCACGCCGAAGGCGTCGAGCGCGTCGTCATAGCCGAGTTTGGGCTTGAGCACCGAGACCGCGAAGAAGCAGACCACCGAGGCGACGGCGCCGAGCACGATCGCGCCGAACGGCCCCGAATTGCCCGCCGCCGGCGTGACGGCGACCAGCCCGGCGATGATGCCCGAGCAGAAGCCCAGCGCCGACCCCTTGTGACCGCGCGCCCGCTCGACCAGCATCCAGAACAGCCCGCCCGAAGCGGTGGCGACGAAGGTGTTGAGCATCGCCAGCCCCGCCGAGCCGTTCGCCTCCAGCGCCGAACCGGCGTTGAACCCGAACCAGCCGACCCACAGCAGGCCGGTGCCGACCCCGGTCAGCGTCAGCGAATGCGGCGGCATCGGCGTGGTGGGATAGCCCATCCGCTTGCCGAGCATGATCGAGGCGACCAGCGCCGAGACGCCGGCGTTGATGTGAACGACGGTGCCGCCGGCGAAATCCAGCGCGCCTGCCTTGAAGAACACGCCCGACGACGCCCAGACCATGTGCGCGATCGGGAAATAGACGATCGTGAGCCACACCGCGGCGAATACCATCACCGCGCTGAACTTCATCCGCTCGACCACCGATCCCAGCACCAGCGCGACGGTGATCGCCGCGAAGGTCATCTGGAAGCAGATGAAGACATATTCGGGGATCTCGACGCCGGCGGTGAAGGTCGCCGCCTGCGACGAGGCGGTGACGCCCTTCAGGAACGCCTTGTCGAGGCTGCCGATGACGTTCGACAGGCCGCCGGTGACGTCGGGGCCGAAGGCGAGGCTGTAGCCGTACATCACCCACAGCAGCATCGCCAGGCAGGCGACCGCGCCGATCTGCGTCATCGTCGACAGCATGTTCTTCGAGCGGGTGAGACCGCCGTAGAACAGCGCGAGGCCGGGCAGGATCATCATCATGACGAGGACCGTCGAGGTCATCATCCAGGCGGTGTCGCCCTTGTTCACCGTCGCGGCCGGTGCGGCGGCGGGCGCCTGCAAGGCGGCGTCCTGCGCCCAGGCGGGCAGCGCGGCGAACGCGAGGGCGGCAAGCCCCGCGGTGCCGGCGATCTTCAATCCGTGCTTCATCCTGTTACCCCCCTCAGAGCGCCGAATCGTCGGTTTCGCCGGTGCGGATCCGCACCGCTTGACCGACATCGAGCACGAAGATCTTGCCGTCGCCGATCGCGCCAGTGTTCGCCGAGGCCTGCACCGCCTCGACGACGCGGTCGGCGAGATCGCCCGGACAGACCACCTCGATCTTGATCTTGGGCACCATGTTGGTGCTGTATTCGGCGCCGCGGTAGATTTCGGTCTGGCCCTTCTGACGGCCGAACCCCTTGACCTCGGTAACCGTCATCCCCGCCACCCCCAACGTGGTGAGCGCTTCCCTCACCTCGTCGAGTTTGAACGGCTTGATGATCGCAATGACCAGCTTCATCCCTGCCCCCTCGATTGTCCGAGGGGCACGTCGCAATCATCGTGCCAATCGCTGAAAGGGAGATATAGGCGCGCTTTGTGACGCGTCGTGGGGTTTGCCCGTTAGATAATTGTGCAGATGCGAAAGACTGCCTTAAAATTGGGCAGCATCGACGATCGCTTTGGCGGCATCGACATCTTCGTCATCGACCATCACCCGTACCGGGATCAGCAGATAGCTGCCGTCGGCGATGCTCGCCCCGCCGTCGAAGGCGATCGCATCGATCCCCTCGGAGTCGAGCCGCCCGACGATGATATTGGCGAGGTTGCGATCGTAGCGACCCAGTTCGACGAGGCTCATCGGCTTCCTTGCATCGTTCGCATCAGCGCGGGCGTGCGTTGACCCGCATCACCATCAGACATATCATTCGGCCATGGCAAGCACACTCGACCTGCCGTCGAAAAGCACGCGCCAGATGACCGAATCAGAAGTCCGTGCCGAGGCAAAGCGCTTCGACGTCGCTCACGACGCCGATCTCGAAGTCATGCGCGCTGCTCTGAAGCGCGAGCTCGATCGTCGGTGGAAAGAGGGGAATCGCGAAGCGATTGAGGGGTGGAACCGCTGGATAGAAAAGAACGGTCTGCCGCTCGAGAGATATCGCTGCTGGTGAATGGCGCAGTTTGACGTCCGTATCCTCCCGGACGGAACGATGGTCATCAACCTGCAATCGGATCTGCTGTCTGGCTATCCAACGACCCTTGTCGCACCACTCCTCCCGAGGATGAATTACCCGTCGGGCGCTCGCGTATGCACCCGATGTTCCAGATTGACGGCCAAAGACTATTGCTCGCGCCACAACTGATGTCCGCCGTACCATCCCGTTCGCTCGGTCGGGTAAAAGCATCGCTCGGCGACCACGACTATGTCATCAAAGGCGCTCTCGATATGGTACTCAGCGGCTATTGAAACGGACGATCAGGTCGCAGTGCCGCCCACCGTCAATCCGTCGACCAGCAGCGTTGGCTGGCCCACGCCGGCCGGCACGCTCTGCCCGCCCTTGCCGCAGACGCCGATCCCTTCGTCCAGCGCGAAGTCGTTGCCGATCCCGGCGACCTTCGTCAGCACCGTCGGGCCGTCGCCGATCAGCGTCGCGCCCTTGATCGGCGCGCCGATCCGGCCGTTCTCGATCAGATACGCCTCGGTGCACGAGAACACGAACTTGCCCGAGACGATATCGACCTGCCCGCCGCCGAAGCTCTTGGCGAAGATACCGCGCTTGACGCGGCTCAGCAGCTCGGCGGGATCGTCGGTGCCGCCCTTCATGAAGGTGTTGGTCATCCGCGGCATCGGCGCATGCGCGAAGCTCTCGCGGCGGCCGTTGCCGGTCGGCGCGACACCCATCAGCCGCGCGTTGAGCCGGTCTTGCATATAGCCCTTGAGGATGCCGTCCTCGATCAGCACCGTCTCCGACGTCGGCGTGCCCTCGTCGTCGATCGACAGCGAGCCGCGTCGGTCGGGAAGCGAGCCGTCGTCGACCACGGTGACGCCCGGCGCCGCGACGCGCTCGCCGATCCGTCCCGAGAAGGCGCTGGTGCCCTTGCGATTGAAGTCGCCCTCGAGGCCATGGCCGATCGCCTCGTGCAGCACGATCCCCGGCCAGCCCGGCCCAAGCAGCACGGTCATCTCACCCGCCGGCGCCGCGACCGAGTCGAGATTGACCAGCGCATGCGCCAGCGCCTCGTCGATGCCGCGGTTCCATACCGTTGCGTCGAACAGCCGGTCGTACAGATAGCGCCCGCCGATGCCGAACGTGCCGGTCTCGCGGCGGCCGTTCTGTTCGACGACGATCTGGATGTTGAGCCGCACGAGCGGTCGCACGTCGGTGGCGACGAAGCCGTCGGGGCGGACGATCTCGACCACGCTCCATGTGCCGGACAGGCCGACCGAGACCTGCGCGACGCGCGGATCGCGCGCCCGCGCCGCGGCGTCGATCGTCTGGCACAGGTTCACCTTGTCGGCGAACGGCACCAGGTCGAGCGGATCGGCGTCAGTATAGAGGTGGCGATTGTTGCCCTGCGGTGGCGGCGCCTTGGCGCTCGTCGTCGGATCGATCAGCGCCATCGTCTCGCCGGCGCGGCGGATCGCTGCCTCCGACAGTTCGTTGGCGTGCGCGAAGGCGGTCATTTCGCCCGACACCGCGCGCAGGCCGAAACCGGCGTTGGTGTCGTAGCTTGCCGTCTTCAGCCGGCCGTCGTCGAAGCCGAACGCCTCGGCCTTGCGATATTGCAGGAACAGTTCGCCATCATCGGCGCGGCCCAGCGCATCCGCGGTGAGGCGGAGCGCGGCGTCGGGCGACAGAGCGTCGCGGTAGAGGAACGAGCGGGGATCGGCGGCTACAGTCATGCCCCCGATATAGGGGCGTTAAACGCTGGCGCCATCCGGATGATCGGGCAATTTCGACTGGTCGGCGCCGTCGGCGGGTCCGCCGATCAGCACGAAGCGCCGGTCGCAATAGCCGCAATCGACATAGCCCTCGTCGTCGATCTGCAGGAAGACGCGCGGATGGCCGAGCGCGGCGCCACCCGGAATATCGGTAGCGCCGTCACAGGCGACACGGCGTTGCGAGACGCGGATGGTTTCGGGCGGCGGGATCATGCGGAGGCGGATAGCAAGACGCGCGAGCCGCTTCAATCCTCCCGACGCGGGGAGGGGGACCGCCGTGCCGGGGAGGAATGGGTTGCACCCCATCACGATCCGCGTATTCCGCCTGCATGACCGAGGCCGCGATCCGCATCCAGAACCTCTGCAAGACCTATCAGGGCGGCAAGCGCGCGCTCGACGGGGTCAGTTTCGACGTGCCGCGCGGGCAGATCTTCGGCCTGCTCGGCCCCAATGGCGCGGGCAAGTCGACGCTGATCAACATCCTCGCCGGGCTGGTCAACAAGACCGAGGGCAGCGCCGAGATCTGGGGCTTCGACATCGACGCGCAGCCGCGCAACGCCAAGGCGTCGATCGGCATCGTCAATCAGGAGATCCTGTTCGACCCCTTCTTCACGCCGATCGAGACGCTGGAGATCCAGGCGGGCCTGTACGGCGTCCCCAAGGGCCAGCGGCGCAGCATGGAATTGCTGCGCGCGGTGCATCTGGAGGACAAGGCAAAGGCTTATGCCCGCACCTTGTCGGGCGGCATGAAGCGGCGACTGATGGTCGCCAAGGCGATGGTCCATTCGCCGCCGGTGCTGGTGCTCGACGAGCCGACCGCGGGCGTCGACATCGAATTGCGCCAGCAGCTCTGGGCCTATGTCCGCCAGTTGAACGACGCCGGCGTCACCGTGGTGCTGACCACGCACTACCTCGAGGAGGCCGAGGAATTGTGCGACCGGATCGCGATCATCAATCACGGCCGGCTGATCGCCAACGAACCGACCCGGGAGCTGGTCGGCAAGGCGCAGGAAAAGGTGGTGGCGGTCACCGTCGACCGCGACGTCGCGACGCTGCCGGTCAACGCCTGTTTCGGCAAGATCGTGCTGAAGGGCGCGCGGACGCTGGAGATCACCTATGCCAAGGACCGGGTCAACGCCGGCGAGGTGCTCGCCGCGGTCCAGCACGACGGCTTCGGCATCGTCGACGTCTCGACCAAGGAGCCCGATCTGGAGGACGTGTTCCTCAGCCTGACGCGCGCCAGCAACGCGTGACCGAAGCGACCCGCAACAGCGACGTCCTCATCGTCGGCTCGGGCGCCGCGGGGCTCACCGCGGCGCTCAACCTCGCGGAACGGTTCAGGGTCACCGTGCTCGCCAAGGGCGCGCTCAACGAAGGGTCGACCGCCTGGGCGCAGGGCGGGATCGCCGCGGTGCTCGAACCCGGCGATACGTTCGACAATCACGTCGAGGATACGATGGTCGCCGGGGCCGGCCTCAATGACCGCGATATCGTCGAATTCGTCGTCGAGGGCGCCCCCGCCGCGATCGAGCGACTGACACAGCTCGGCGTCCCCTTCGCCACCGAGGGGAATACGCTTCATCTCACCCGCGAGGGCGGCCACAGCCATCGCCGTATCGTCCATGTCGCGGACGCGACCGGCTGGGCGGTGCAGGAGGCGCTGCAACGCGCCGCCGAGGCGCATCCCAATATCACGCTCGTCCCCGATCAGGTCGCGATCGACCTCGCCACCAGCCGTCACGAGCAGCGCTATTCTGGCGCAGGCAACGTCTGGGGCGTCTATGCAGTCGATCGCGGCACCGGCCGCGTCACGCTCTACACCGCAAAGGCGACGGTGCTCGCCACCGGCGGCGCGGGGCGCACCTATCTCTTCTCCACCGCGCCGCGCGGCGCGACCGGGGACGGCATCGCGATGGCGTGGCGGGCGGGTGCGCGCGTCTCCAACATGGAGATGATGCAATTCCATCCGACCTGCCTCTACCATCTCGAGGTCAAGAACTTCCTCATCACCGAGGCGGTGCGCGGCGAGGGCGGGCGGCTGATCAACCCGACCACCGGCAAGCGCTTCATGTCCTATTACGATGCCGAGCGGATGGAGCTGGCGCCGCGCGACGTGGTCGCGCGCGCGATCGACGCCGAGATCAAGCGCTACGGCCTCGATTACGTCCATCTCGACATCAGCCACCAGCCCGCCGATTTCGTCCGCGGCCATTTCCCCAACATCTATGAGAAGTTACGCGGCCTCGGCATCGACATGACGACGCAGCCGATCCGGGTGGTGCCGGCGCAGCACTACACCTGCGGTGGCATCGTCATCGACCGCGACGGCCGCACCGATCTACCCGGCCTCTATGCCGCGGGCGAGTGCACCGAGAGCGGGCTGCACGGCGCTAACCGGCTCGCCTCGAACAGCCTGCTCGAATGTTTCGTGTTCGGCGAGGCCTGCGCCGACCATATCGCGGCGCATTGGGACGGGCTGCCGCCTGTCCCGGTGATCCGCCCGTGGGACGAGAGCCGCGTCACCGATTCGGACGAGGAGGTGGTGATCAAGCAGAATTGGACCGAGATCCGACGCTTCATGTGGAATTACGTCGGCATCGTCCGCACCACCAAAAGGCTCGAACGCGCGCAGCACCGCATCCAGATGCTGACCGAGGAGGTGGCGGATTATTACGGCCATTTCCGCGTCACCCCCGATCTGATCGAGCTGCGCAACCTGTTGCAGACCGCCGCGCTGATCGTCCGCTCGGCGCTGCACCGGCACGAGAGCCGCGGCCTGCATTATACGCTCGACTATCCCGAGACGCTGCCGGAGGCGGTCGATACGGTGCTGGTCCCGTAAGGGAAGCGATCGCCGCCCTCAGCCGGTCACCTCCTTGAACAATTGCCGTGCCGTCTCGGCGATCACCCGGCCGGCGCCGCGGTCGCCCTTGGCCATCGACGACATGAATGCCTTGGCCTGCGCCAACGTCAGATGCGGCGGCAACGGCGCGACCTCGGGATCGGTCTTCACCTCGAGGATCACCGGCCGGTCGGAGGCCAGCGCCGCCGCCCAGGCCCCCGCCAGATCCTCGGGTCGCTCGACGAAGATGCCCTTAAGCCCGATCATCTCGGCGAAGCGCGCATAGGGCACGTCGGGCAGGTCCTGCGTCGTCGGGAAGCGCGGATTGCCCTCCATCACACGCTGCTCCCACGTGACCTCGTTGAGGTCCTCGTTGTTGAACACGCAGACGATGAAGCGCGGATCGGCCCAACGCTGCCAATATTTCTGCACGGTGATCATCTCGGCGAGATTGTTCATCTGCATCGCCCCGTCGCCAACCAGCGCCACCACCGGCCGCTCGGGATGCGCGAACTTCGCCGCGATTGCATAGGGCACCGCCGCCCCCATCGACGCGAGCCCGCCGGACAGCGACGCGCGCTGTCCCTGCTTCAGCTTGAAGTCGCGCGCATACCAGTTGCAGCACGATCCGCTGTCCGAGGTGACGATCGCATTCGCGGGCAGCTGCGGTGACATCTCCCACACCACGCGCTGCGGGTTGACCGGTTTGGCCTCGGCCATCGCACGCGCTTCCAGCGTCTGCCACCAGTCGACGACGCCTGCCTCGATCGTCTCGCGCCAGCTACGGTCGGGCTTGGCGTGGAGCAGCGGGATCAGCGCCTCCAGCGTCTCGCGCGCACCGCCGTGCAGATTGACCTCGGTCGGATAGCGCAGCCCGAGCATGCCGGCATCGACGTCGATCTGCACCGCGCGGACCTTGCCGTCGGGCGGCAGGAACTCCGCCCATGGAAAGCCGGTGCCGATCATCAGCAGCGTGTCGGCGCCCTGCATCATGTCCCATGACGGCTTGGTGCCGAGCAGGCCGATCGCGCCGGTGACGAAGGGCAGTTCGTCGGACAGCACGTCCTTGCCGAGCAGCGCCTTGGCGACACCCGCGCCAAGCAGGTCGGTGACGCGCACCACCGCCTCGGCACCGTCGCGCGCGCCGGCGCCGATCAGGATCGCGACCTTCTCGCCGGCGTTGAGCACCTCCGCGGCGCGGGCGAGGTCGCGCGGCTGCGGCACGATCAGCGGCCGGCTGTAGCCGACGCCCGAGCGGGTGAAGCCGTGCTGGACTTTCGGATCCTCATAGGGTTCGTCCTGCACGTCCTTGGGCAGCACGATCACGCCGACGCCATTGCCCGCCACCGCGATGCGGATCGAGCGGTCGGTGACATGGCGGACCTGCGCCGGCGCGGTCGCCTCCTGCACGTAATCGGCGACGTCGGCGAAGATGCGGTCGAGGTTGAGCTCCTGCTGATAGCTCGCGCCGCGCACCGTCGTCTCCGCCTGGCCGGCGATCGCCAGCACCGGCGCATGATCGAGCTTGGCGTCGTACAGGCCAGTGAGTAGATGCGTCGCGCCGGGGCCACCGGTGGACAGGCAGACGCCGAGCTCGCCGGTGAACTTGGCGTGCGCGCTCGCCATGAACGCGGCCATTTCCTCGTGGCGGACCTGGATGAACTCGATGCCCTCGCCCGCCTTCTCCGCGCGTTGCAGCGCGCCGAGCACGCCGTTGATGCCGTCGCCCGAATAGCCGTAGATGCGGGTCACGCCCCAGGCTTTCAGCCGGTCCACGAAAAAGTCGCTGGTCATCTGTGCCATGGCGGTCGTCCTGATTGCCCGATTGCGGCAGTAACGGACGGGCCGCGGCAATGGTGCCCCGCGTTTCGCCGTACCGGTGCCGCGGTTCGTCGCAGTCGACCCGATCGCCGGTTCCTCCGCACCGTTCCTCCGATAAGGATCGTCGCCTTGCCAGCTGAGGCCCCTATTCCCGTATGATAGCGTATGGCCGTCCGGCCCGATCGATCCTGATGATCGCCAGTTGCGCCGCCCTTGCCGGCTGCGGCTCGACCTCGCGGCCGATCGGCAGCGGCCCCGCCCCCGCCGAGACACCGGCGCTCGCGGTGTCGATCCCGATCCCCGCCGCCGCACCGCCGCCGCGCCGGGTGGCACCGGCACAGCTGACCAGCGCAATCGATGCGCTCGCGCGCAATTTCGACGGCAAGTTCGGCATCGCAATCCGCGCCGTCGACGCGGGATGGACGGTGACCTCGCCGGGCGCGCGGATCCGCCTGCCGCAACAGTCGGTGAGCAAATTGTGGGTCGCGATGACGCTTATGGACCTGCGCGACCAGGGCAAGGCGCGGCTCGACGATCCCGTCGTCGTCCGGCCCGAGGACCTGACGCTGTTCCACCAGCCGATCGCGATGCTGGTCAAGGGCGACGGCTACCACACCACCGTCGGCGAACTGCTCACCCGTGCGCTGACGCACAGCGACAATACCGCCAACGACCGCTTGCTCACCTATGTCGGCGGCCCCGCCGCGGTGCGTGCGATGATCGAGCGCAAGCAATTGGGCGACATCCGCTTCGGCCCCGGCGAGCGCCTGCTCCAGTCGAGGACTGCGGGGCTGACGTGGAGCCAGTCGATGGCGGTCGGCGGCGGCTTCGAGGCGGCACGCTCGCGCCTGTCGCCAGAGGCGCGCACCGCGGCGCTCGACGCTTATGTCAACGATCCGCCGGACGGCGCGGCACCGCTCGCGATCGCTGACGCGCTGTCGCGGCTGGCGCGTGGCGAGCTGTTCACCGAGACCTCGACGCGCATCCTGCTCGATACGATGGGCGCCTCGGTGACCGGCCGCGCCCGGCTGCGCGCCGCCTTGCCCGCCGGCTGGCAGATCGCGCACAAGACCGGCACCGGGCAGGATCTCGGCGGCCGCAATGCCGGCTTCAACGACGTCGGCCTGCTCACCGCGCCGGACGGACGCCGCTATGCGATCGCGGTGATGATCGGCGATTCGCGACGGCCGATCCGCGAACGGCAGCAGCTGATCCAGTCGGTCGCGGCGGCGGTGGCGAATTATGCGGGGGGCGGGGCGACGGGCGCCTGACCCCTATCGTCATCCCGGCGAACGTCGGGATGATTAAGGCCCTGTTACCCCAAAGCCACACTCCGCCAAACCCGGCGTCCATCCCAAGCAGAGGTTGGTGCCGCCCGGCCGATCGGGTAAACGCAGCCACGATGCCCCATCTCTATCTCGTCGACGGCTCGGGCTATATCTTCCGCGCCTATCATCGCCTGCCGCCGCTCACCAACAAACACGGCGAGCCGGTCGGTGCCGTCTATGGCTATACCGCGATGCTGTGGAAGCTCGCCGACGAGCTGCACGCGGCGGAGGGGCCGACGCATATGGCGGTGATCCTCGACAAATCGTCGAAGACCTTCCGCAACGATCTGTACGATCAGTATAAAGCCCACCGGCCGCCGCCGCCCGATGATCTGGTGCCCCAGTTCCCGATGATCCGCGACGCCACCCGCGCCTTCTCGCTGCCGTGCATCGAGACCGAGGGGCTGGAGGCCGACGACATCATCGCCTGCTACGCCAAGGCGGCGCTCGCGCAGGGCTGGTCGGTGACGATCGTCAGTTCCGACAAGGATCTGATGCAGCTCATCGAGCCCGGCCTCGACCTCTACGACACGATGAACAACCGGCGGCTCGGCGCGGAGCATGTCGCCGAGAAGTTTTTCGGCATCGCGCCGAGGCAATTGGGCGACGTGCTCGCGCTGATGGGCGACAGCGTCGACAACGTGCCGGGCGTCCCCGGCGTCGGCCCGAAGACCGCCGCCAAGCTGATCCTCGAACATGGCGATCTCGAATCCGTCCTCGCCGCCGCGGAGGGGATGAAGAAGGGCAAGCTGCGCGACAATCTGATCGAGCATGCCGGCATGGCGCGGTTGAGCCGCGAGCTCGTCTCGCTGCGCTGCGACGTGGCGCTGCCCGAACCGCTCGAGGATCTCGAGCTCAAGGGTATCCCCGACGCGCCGTTGCGCGCCTTCCTCGAACATCACGGCTTCCGCACCCTGCTCGCCAAATTGGGCCAGGTCGCCGACGATCCCGTCCCTGCACCCGCCTCGGTGCCTTATGAAGCCGATCCGCCGTGCGAGCATGACGCCTATGAAACGGTGGTCGACGTCGAGACGCTCGACCGCTGGATCGTGCAGGCGCAGCATCAGGGCTGGGTGGCGATCGATACCGAGACGACCGGCACCGATGCGACCGGCGCCGATCTGGTCGGCGTCAGCCTCGCGCTCGGCGCCAACAAGGCGTGCTATATCCCGCTCGGCCACGGCGGCAGCGACCTGTTCGGCGAGACGCCGCCGCAGATCGAGCGCGACGCGGCGCTCGCCCGGCTGAAGGTCCTCTGCGAGGACGCGTCGGTGCTCAAGATCGGGCATAATCTCAAGTTCGACATGATCGTGCTCGGGCTGCATGGCATCGCGATCGCGCCGCACGACGATACGATCGTGATGAGCTTCGACCTCGACGCCGGGCTGCACGGCCATGGCATGGACGAGCTGGCGGCGACGCACCTGTCGCATAGCTGCATCGCGTTCAAGGACGTGGTCGGCACCGGCAAGACGCAGCGCGGCTTCCACGAGGTCGATCTCAAGGCGGCGACGCGCTACGCCGCCGAGGATGCCGACGTCACCTATCGGCTGTGGAAGCGCTTCAAGGCGCGGCTGCCCGCCGAGGAGGCGACGCGCGTCTACGAGATGGTCGACCGGCCGCTGGTGCCGGTGATCGCGCGGATGGAGATGCGCGGAATCAAGGTCGATCGCGAGCGGCTGTCCGGCCTGTCCGCCGAATTCACCGGCCAGATTGCCGGGCTGGAGACGGTGATCCACGGTCTTGCCGGCGCGCCGTTCACGATCGGTAGCCCCAAGCAATTGGGCGACGTGCTGTTCGAACGGATGGGCATCAAGGGCGGCCGCAAGGGCAAGTCCGGCGTCTATTCCACCGACGTCACCGAGCTCGAGCGGATCGCCGCCGACAAGGATTCTCCCGGCGCCGAGATCGCCGCGCGCGTGCTCGACTGGCGACAGCTCACCAAGCTCAAGAACACCTATACCGATGCGTTGCAGGCGCAGATCAACCCGCGCACCGGCCGCGTCCACACCAGTTACTCGCTGACCGGCGCGCAGACCGGGCGCCTGTCGTCGACCGAGCCCAATCTGCAGAACATCCCGATCCGTACCGAGGTGGGCCGGCAGATCCGCGACGCCTTCGTCGCCGAGCCGGGCAACGTCATCCTCGCCGCCGATTATTCGCAGATCGAGCTGCGGCTGGCGGCGCATATGGCCGACGTGCCGGCGCTGCGCGACGCCTTCGCCAATGGCGACGACATCCATAGCCTCACCGCGATGGAGCTGTTCGGCGAGGTCAACCGCGACACCCGCGGCCGCGCCAAGACGATCAACTTCGCAATCCTCTACGGCATCAGCCGCTGGGGGCTCGCCGGGCGGCTCGACGTCAGCGCCGAGGAGGCGCAGGCGATGATCGACCGCTATTTCGAGCGCTTCCCCGGCATCAACACGTATATCGCCGAGACGACGCAGAGCGTGCGCGAGCGCGGCTTCACCACCACCCTGTTCGGCCGCAAGACGCATTTCCCGCGCATCCGCAGTAAGGTGCAGCACGAACGGCAGGGCGCCGAGCGCGCCGCGATCAACGCGCCGATCCAGGGGACCAGCGCCGATATCATCAAGCGCGCGATGGTGCGGATGGAGCCGGCCCTGCGCGACGCGGGGCTGCCCAACGTCCAGATGCTGTTGCAGGTACACGACGAACTGGTGTTCGAACTGCCCGAGGGCGACGTCGACGCGGCCAGGCCGGTGATCGAGCGGGTGATGGCCGAGGCGGCGCAGCCGGCGGTGACGCTGTCGGTGCCGCTCGGGATCGAGATCGGGACGGGCGCGAGCTGGGGAGCGGCGCATTGATCGCTGACGGCGCGCGCTTGCCCTCACCCTTCGCCGCCTTCGGCGGCTTTTCCCTCTCCCGGCGGGAGAGGGAGGGAGGCGCGCAGCGCCGGAAGGGTGAGGGTGGGTGCGAGACGCTCACGATCGTCAACCCGTGACCGAATCGAAGGACATCGACGCGCTCGCCAAGGGCGGGCGCACCAATATCGCCGGCTTCGTGCTGCGCCTCGCCGCGCGCATCCCGTTCCTTTTCATCGCCGGCCGCCTCTATGGGCCGGATCTGGTCGGCCGCTTCGCACTCGCCGTCGTCGTGGTCGAACTCGCCGCATTGGTCGCCACACTGGGTCTCAAGCGCGGCCTCGCGCAGGCGCTGTCGTCCTCCGACCAGCCGCATGTCTGCGTCGTCTGGGATGCGCTGGCGCTCGCCTTCATCCTGTCGATCGCGGCGAGCGCGGTGCTGATCGCCTTTCCGGAAGTCATGTACGCCAATACGCAGGTGACCGGGCTCGACCGGTTCCTGCCGTGCATCATCGTCGCTGTGGCCTGGTCCGACGTCAGCCTGTCGGCGCTCGCCTATCGCCACGACGTCAAGGCGGCGGTGACCGCACGCGCCGTCGTCGAGCCGTGGACGATCTCGATCGCCGCCTGGGTCTTCTCCTTCTTCACGATCAAGGACGGACTGGTCCTGTCCTATGTCGCGTCGATGACCGCGGCGCTGATCGCCAGCTTCGTGCCGTTCCTGCGCAGCTACGGCCTGCCGCGCGGCTGGTCGCCGCATCCGGGGCAGCTGTTCGCGCTCGCCCGCGCCAACGCGCCGCTCGCCGGCGCCGATGCGCTGGAATGGGGCAGCCGCAACGTCGACCGCTTCATCCTCGGCGTGATGTTCGAACCGAAGATCGTGGGCATCTATTATATGGCGCAGCAGGTCGCGAGCCTGCCGCAGAAGCTCAAGACCAGCTTCGATCCGATCCTCGGCCCGGTCATCACCAAGAGCCTCGCGGTCAACGATCGCGCCGCGATCGCGCATCAGGTGCGGCAGGTCGCCTTCTGGATCATGGCGGCGCAGGCGGGGCTTGCGCTGATGGGGTCGATTCCGGCCGGCGCGGTGATGGGCGTGGTCGGGCCGCAATTCGTCGCGGGCAGCGCCGCGCTCGGCTTCCTGCTGACGGCGGAGGTGCTCGCCTCGACCGGCGCGGTGTGCGAATCGGCGCTGGTCTATACCGCGCGGCACCGCAACCTCATCATCTCGGTGGTGATGCTGGCGGTGCAGATCGCGCTGAGCTTCGCGCTGATCGTCGCGATGCGCCGGCTCGGCTGGCCGACGACGTGGCAGGCGGCGGGGCCGGCGGTGGCGCTGATGGTCAGCGTGGCGCTGACCTCGGTGGTGAAGGCGACGCTGCTCGGCCGTATCCTGTCCGCACCGGTGTCGCCGTGGCGCTGGCCGCTGCTGTGGGCGGTGATCGCGGCGACGGTGATCGGCGGCTTGTTCACCGCGCTGCCACCGCAATTCGAATGGCTCGAACTGGCCGGCGGCGAACCGGCGATTGCGGCGACCTATCTGTTCGTGCTGTGGAAATGGGCGTTCGGCCCGGCCGACCGTGCGTTGTTCGGCAAGATGCCCAATGCCGAGGAGGCCACCTTGCCGAACGTGGGATCGCCCGTCCGTTAGACTTGCAGCCCTCCCCCGCAAGGGAGGGCTATAGGCGTTAGTGGCGGAAGTGGCGCATGCCGGTGAAGATCATCGCGAGGCCCGCGGCGTCGGCGGCGGCGATCACTTCCTCGTCGCGGATCGATCCGCCCGGCTGGATCACCGCGGTCGCCCCCGCCTCGACCGCGGCGAGCAGGCCGTCGGCGAACGGGAAGAAGGCGTCCGACGCGACCGCCGAACCGATCGTCCGCGGTGTCGCCCAGCCCGCCTTGTCGGCGGCGTCCTTCGCCTTCCACGCCGCGATGCGCGCCGATTCCAGACGGTTCATCTGGCCCGCGCCGACGCCGGCGGTGGCACCGTCCTTGGCATAGACGATCGCGTTCGACTTGACGTGCTTGGCGACGGTCCAGGCGAAGCGGCAGTCGGCGAGTTCCTGCGCGGTCGGCGCCCGCTTGGTGACGACCTTCAGCTCGCCCGGCGTGCCATTGTCGCGGCCCTGCACCAGCCAGCCGCCGGCGATCGACTTGGCGAACAGACCGGCGCGCGCCGGATCGGGCAGGTCTCCGGTGAGCAGCAGCCGCAGGTTCTTCTTGGCGGCGAACAGCGCCAGCGCTTCCTCGTCGGCGTCGGGGGCGACGACCACCTCGGTGAAGATGCCGGTGATCGCCTTGGCCGTCGCCGCGTCGAGCGGGCGGTTGACCGCGATGATGCCGCCGAACGCCGAGACGGTGTCACAGGCGAAGGCCTCGGCATAGGCCGCCTCGAGGCTGGAGGCGGTGGCGACGCCGCAGGGGTTGGCGTGCTTGACGATGACGCAGGTCGGCGCAGCGTCGCGGAACTCGGCGACCAGCTCGAGCGCGGCGTCGGCGTCGTTGAGGTTGTTGTAGCTCAGCTCCTTGCCCTGCACCTGGCGCGCCTGGCCGATGCCGCGGACGCCGTCGTTGCTGGCGTAGAAGGCGGCGGACTGGTGCGGGTTCTCGCCGTAGCGGAGCGAGGCGGCGCGGGTCATCGTCACCGGCAGCACCGCGGGGAAAGGCTCGGCCTGATCGACGGTGCCGAACCAGCGCGCGATCGCGCCGTCGTAGCTGGCGGTGGCGGCAAAGGCCTTGGCGGCGAACAGGCGGCGCTGGTCGAGCGTCGTCTCGCCGGCCGCGACGATGGCATAGTCGGCGGGATCGGTGACGATCGCGACATAGGCGTGGTTCTTGGCGGCGGAGCGGACCATCGAGGGGCCGCCGATGTCGATGTTCTCGATGACCGTGTCGCGGTCGGCGCCGCGCGCGACGGTCGCCTCGAACGGGTAGAGGTTCACCACCACCAGGTCGATCGCGCCGATCGCATGGTCGGCCATCGCCGCGGCGTGCTCGGGGTCGTCGCGGACCGCGAGCAGGCCGCCGTGGACCATCGGGTGGAGCGTCTTGACGCGGCCGTCCATCATCTCGGGAAAGCCGGTAACTTCACTAACGTCGCGCACAGCGAGGCCGGCGTCGCGCAGCGCCCTGGCGGTGCCGCCGGTCGAGACCAGCTCGACGCCATTCGCGGCAAGTGCTTGAGAAAGCTCGACAATGCCGGTCTTGTCGGAGACCGACAGCAGGGCGCGCTTGATGGAGATGGTGGACATGGTCTTCCTTTGCGGCAGTCGCGCGTCCCCCTAGCGGCGGAACATGCGTCCGAACAGGTCAGATCGCGCGTTTCAATGCCCAGCTCACGTTGGCGCCGCCCGCCGGCGCCTCGCCGCTGACAACGAGCTGTTGCGTGGCGACCGGGTGGCCCTCGCCGTCGATCCACAGCGAATCCTCGATCGTCAGCGTGCCGCCACGGCAGCGGAACTGCCAGAGCGCGCCGCCGGGCAGGCGGAGCAGCGCCGCCAGACCATCGGCGGTCGGCGACGCCTCGACCTGCGACCCCAGATGGAAGCGCACCGCGAACGGCACGACGCCGAGCTTGCGGCGCCGGCCCTGCGGCAGCAGCGCATCCTCGCCGCGCAATTCCTTGCCGTCGCCGGTCAGCATCAGCTGGCGGCGGTGGACGAAGCCCCAGCGACGGACATAGCCGTCGTGGCTCGCCTCGATGCGGCTGGCGACGTCCGATTCCTGCCGCGACAGTTCGACCTCGGCGACGCCGCGGCCGAGCGTGCCGTCGGCGAGGATCGCGGTCGAGTTGGAATCGCCCACCACCAGCGTCGAATGCGCCGCAGTGGTGCGCAGCCCCTCGGCATAAGCGGCGGGCAGTTGCGGCACCGCGGCGCGCGCGCCGCCGCAATTGACGATCAGCCGGGTCTCGCCATCGGAGAATTCGAAGGCGAGCGTCGAGGCGCAGCCGCCCTCGACCAACTTGGCGATCGGCGGCGGCGCGGCGTCGACGATCAGCACCGCGCCGCCGGCGGCGAGCCGCTGATAGCCCCAGTCGCGCGCCTGGCGCAGCGGCCGGGTGCGCACGCCGCTCGCGGCGATCACCGCGGCGAGCGCATCGGGCATCGCCGGGCCGCCGCCCTGCCAGCTCGACAGCATGCCGTCGCCATGGGTGACGCCGAGCAGCGCCGGCACGGCACGGGTCAGCGCGGTCTGCGCCACGGCGGGCATCTCCTCGCGCCGTGCCGCATAGGTCTCGCGCAGCATGGCGAGCAGCATGATCGTGTCGAGCAGCATCACCGGGCTGCGCGACACCGAGCCGCCATCCTCGCTGAGCCCGCCGGCGAGCGCGCGGGCGAGCCCCGCCTCGCCGAAGCTGCGGCGCGGATCGCCGCCGGGGATCAGCAGCCCCGCCGCGACGACGCCGCACCAGGCCGCGATCCGCGGCGCGCCCGGCGGCGCCTTGTCGGCGCCGCGATCAAGGTGGCGGGCGCCGCGCGCCAGCGTGTTGAGCACGCTGGAGCGATAAACGAGATCGGTCGACGACAGGATCAGCGGCGCATGTGCGGTCCAGAACAGCAGGCGCCGGCCCCACAGGTCGGGACGCCAGGCGAGCGGATCGACGCGCTCGGCATAATCGCCGAGCCAGCGCGCCATCAGTGCCTCGGCGATCGGCGCGCCCTGCGCCCGCGTCGCCACCGTCGACAAGTCGCGCAGCCACGCGAAGCTATGGACGTACTCGGCGAAGGGCTTGCCCCATTCGCCACGCTTGAAGGCGAGCGTGTCGATCGGATGCGTCTCGCCGCGGAAGCTGAGATCGCCGCGCAGCATCGCCTGACCGCGGCGGACGTCACCGATGACGGGGTCGTCGGGGACGGCGATCAGCTTGAGCGGGTAGCGGCCCTTGAGGCGCATATTGTGGATCGGCGTGCGCCACGTCAGTTTGTGCAGCCGTTCCGAAAGGCGTTCGGCGAGGCTGAGCCCGCGCTCGCCGCCGACGCGCATCAGGCGCTTGCCCTCCTCGATCCCGTCGGGCGGCGATTCGGTGAGGGGGGCGTCGGTCGGCGGCGACAGGTCGTTCATCCCGCCGCCGGGGTGCCGCGCAGCGCGGCGATGTTGGCGGCATAACAGGACGGGCCGCCGCGGAAGGCGGCAGTGCCGGCGACCAGCGCGTCGGCGCCGGCGGCGACGCAGCGTGCGGCGTGGACCGGATCGACGCCGCCGTCGACCTCCAGGTCGATCACGCGGCCGGTCTGGTCGATCATCTTGCGGATCGCGGCGATCTTCTTGAGCTGGCTGTCGATGAAGCTCTGGCCGCCGAAACCGGGGTTGACGCTCATCACCAGCACCAGATCGACCATGTCGATGAGGTAATCGAGCATCTTGGCGGGGGTGCCGGGGTTGAGCACGACGCCGGCGCGCTTGCCGAGCCCCTTGATGTGCTGGATCGTGCGGTGGATGTGCGGGCCGGCCTCGGGGTGGACGGTGATGCCGTCGGCGCCGGCCTCGGCGAAGGCGTCGAGATAAAGGTCCACCGGCGAGATCATCAGATGGACGTCGAACGGCTTGCTCGTATGCGGCCGCAGCGCCTTCACCACCGCCGGGCCGATCGTGATGTTGGGGACGAAATGGCCGTCCATCACGTCGATATGGATCCAGTCGGCGCCCGCGGCATCGATCGCGCGGACCTCCTCGCCGAGTTTGGCGAAGTCGGCGGAAAGGATGGAGGGGGCGATACGGACCGGTTGCATGGCCTTTCTCTCTAACCGCCTGTCCTTCTATTACAATGCGCTTGGGGGCGGGGTTAACCAAATCTGCGGCGGTCGTGCTCCGGGTCCGCCGCAGGGTGGACCTTCGGAAAAGTCGAAACGTCGCGAACGTCCGCATCGGCGGTGGAGACGCACGGTGCTCCTGCGAAAGCAGGAGCCCAGGGTCACGTAGAACAACGCCTTACGGCGTGCGGGACTCCTGGGCTCCTGCTTTCGCAGGAGCACTGGGGCAGGTTCGAAGGGGGCCCGGACACGTCCGGGTGACGCGTTTTCCGGGTGATCGGTCGGCGTCGACGGTTCTTACGCGGGATAGCCCCGCACAGTCGCTGGAAGCGGCTGACCAAGTCCTCCCCCGCCAGGGGGAGGTGGCGGCGCGAAGCGCTGACGGAGGGGGAGGACAGGGTGAGAGTGCACTTATATAGCTCCCACCCTGTCCTCCCCCTCCACCACCACGCTGGCGCGTGGCGGTCCCCCTCCCCCTGGCGGGGGAGGAATTTATCCGTTCTGGCGTTTCAGCCTTGCGATGAAGAAGCCGTCGCAGCCGCCTGCGCCGGTCAGCATATTCGGCAGCGTGCGGACGTAGCCGTCGGGGTGGACGGGGATGCCCGCCGGGAGCAGCGCCGCGTCCGGTGCGTCGATCGCATAGTCCGGGCGTGCCGACAGGAAGCGGGCGAGCTGGTCCTCGCCTTCTTGCCGTTCGAGGCTGCACGTCGCGAAGACGAGCGTGCCGCCGGGCTTCACCCAGTCGGCGGCGCGGGCGAACAGACGCGCCTGCAGCGCCGCCATCTCCTCGATGATCGGCGGGTGGACGCGGTGGAGCACGTCGGGGTGGCGGCGGAAGATGCCGGTGGCGCTGCACGGCGCGTCGATCAGCAGCGCGTCGGCCGGCTCGGCCGGCGCCCATTTGAGCACGTCGGCGGCGATCACCTCCGCCTTCAGCCGCGTGCGGAACAGGTTCTCGCGCAACCGCTTGATGCGCGCATTGGAGACGTCGACCGCCGCCACGGTGAAGCCGGCGGCGGCGAGCTGGAGCGTCTTGCCGCCGGGCGCGGCGCACAGGTCGATCGCGCTGCCGTGCGCGGCATCGGCGAGCAGCCGCGCGGGCAGCGAGGCGGCGACGTCCTGCACCCACCAGCGCCCCTCGGCGAAGCCGGGCAGATCGGTGACCGAGCCGGCGTCCGCGATCCGGACATGGCCAGGCAGCAGGCTGGTGCCGCCGAGTTCGGCGACCCAATGGTCGGTCTCGGCGGGATCGGCGAGCGTGACGTCGAGCGGCGGCGGCGCGGCGATCGCCAGCGCCGCGCCGTCGATCATCGCGGCGCCCCATTCGCCCTCCCAGCGCGCCTCGGCGAGCGGCGGCAGCGCCGGGATTTCGGGAAGCAGCACGCCCGAGCGGACGATCGCGCCGAACACGCCATGGACGAGCTTGCGCGGACCGCCGTCGACCAGCGGCAGCACGGTGGCGATCGCGGCATGATGCGGCGTGCCGAGGACGAGCGCCTGGACCAGCGCGATGCGCAGCGCCATCCGCGCCTTGGCATCGTCGGGCAGCGGCCGTTCGGTGACCGAATCGATCAGCGCGTCGAGATCGGGCAGCCGGCGCAGCACCTCGGCGGCGATGGCATGCGCGAGGCCGCGATCGGGGCCGTAGACGTGGCGCGTCGCGGCGACGAGCGCCTGTTCGAGCGGCTCGCCGCGGCGCAGGACCGCATCGAGCAGGCGCAGCGCGGCGCGGCGGGAGGGGGTGCCGAGCGCATCGGAATCGGTATTGGAAGGACGGGGCAAACTTGTCTTACCTGACGGTGGGGACCATGTGGAATCCACCCCTTAGACCGGAGAGACGCAATGGGCCAACGTCCCGAGCATGTGAAGCCGCCCGCTTATCTGAGCCAGAATCCGCCGGTGCCGCAGCCGGAGGCGAAAAAGTCCGCACAGCCCGACCCGCTTGGCCTTGATCCGACGCGCTATGGCGATTGGGAGCTGAAAGGTATTGCGATCGACTTCTGACCATAACGGAACCATATCGGCCTGATGCGCGTCCATGATGCATGTTAGCGTGGCGTCAGGCTCGGGCCGAACGATGGGTGTGAGGCCGGGGGTGTGAGGCCGGGCAGACGCGTGCGCCTGCTGGTCATCGCTGGGGCGATACCGCTGGTCGCCCTCCTCGTCATCGCGGCCTTTCCGTTCGGGATGCTCAAGGGCGTCGTCGCCGACCGGCTGAGCAAGCGCTTCGGGCGGCCGGTGACGATCGCGGCGATGGCGCGGACCGACGGGTTCGGCTTCACGCCGACGATCGCGGTGCGCGGAGTGCGGATCGCGCAGGCGGACTGGGCGGGCGGCGGCGACTTCCTGCGGCTGCGCGAGGCGCGGGTCAGTTTTCCAGTGTGGCCGCTGCTCACCGGCACGTTCAAGCCGCGCGACATCGTCGTCGACGGATTGCAGCTCGCTCTGGTGCGCGCCGCCGACGGGCGCACCAACTGGTCGCGGCCGGGCGATCCGGAGCGAGGCGGATCGTCCAACGATCTCAAAGGGCTGACCGTAAGCGACAGCGTCATCGCCTATCGCGACGACAAACGGCAGCGCAGCGTGCGCGTCGCCTTCGCGTCGGACGCGCAGGGGCTGCGCGCCAAGGGCAGCGGGACGATCCGCGGCACGCCGGTGCGGATCGCGCTCACCGGCGCCTCGGTCGCGCAGCCGGTGGCGGGGCCGTGGGCGTTCACCGCGGCGATCGACGGCGCCGCGCTGCACATGCGCGCCACCGGCACGACCGACCGGCCGCTCGACACCGACGCGATGACGCTCGACGTCGCGGCGCGCGCCGCCGACCTCCGCCTGATCGACGCGGTGATCGAGGCGGGGCTGTTTGGGACGCAGCCGGTGGCGCTGACCGCGCACGTCCGCCATGCGGCGCCGCGGTGGATCGTCACCGACCTCAAGGGCACGATCGGCCGGTCCGACATCGCCGGCCATGTCACCGTCGACAAGCAGGACGGGCGCACCAGGCTGGACGGCGCGGTGACGGCGCGCCGGTTCGACTTCAACGATCTGTCGTCGGACGAGGGACTCGCCAAGGGTGCCGCGCTGGAGCGCGCGATCGGGCCGCGGCTGGTGCCGAACACGCGGATCAACCTCGCCAACATCGACCGGACCGACGGGCGGATCGCGGTGCACGTCGCACGCGTGTTCAGCCATGGCGGCGGCACGTCGGTGACGGGGATCGACGGCGTGCTGGCGCTCGACCACCAGCGGCTGCGGGTCGCGCCGCTGACCGTGCGGCTCGCCGGCGGGACGGCGCGGGGCAGCGTGACGGTCGACCAGCGCGGCGGGGCGAAGACGCCGATGCTGGCGGTCGACCTGCGGCTGGTCGGCACGCGGGTCGAGGCGTTCGACGGCGCCGCGGGCGCGTTCACCGGGCGGGTCGAGGCGCTGGCGCGGCTGCGCGGGCGCGGCGACACGATCCGCGCGGCGGTCGGGCGGTCCGACGGCAAGATCGGCCTGACGATCCGCGACGGCAGCCTGCCGGCGCGCTATGCGGCGGCGCTGGGGTTCGATGCGGGGCGGGCGCTGCTCGCCGGCGGCGGCGACAGCGCGCGGCTGCGCTGTCTGGTGCTGGCGCTGCCGGTGCGCGGCGGGCGCGGCAGCGCGGCACCGCTGGTCGTCGACACCAGCGCGAGCCAGCTGCACGGCGCTGGGACGGTGCGCTTCCCCGACGAGCGGATCGACCTGCGGCTGACCGGCGCGCCCAAGGGGCACAGCCTGCTGCGGCTGCCCGGGTCGGCGTTCGTCACCGGCAGCCTCAGCGATCCCCGGCTGACCGTGCCGGCGGAGGTGAAGTCGGCCGGCAACATCTTCAAGGCGATCGGCCGCGCGATCACCGGCCGGCAGGGGCCGAGCGCGGTCGATGCCGATTGCGGCGGGCTGGTGGCGCGGGCGCTGCGATAAGGGGGGCGGCGCTGCGATTCCCCTGACGTTTCCGCTCGCCGTGCCGTAGCGGCGCGGTTAGGGTCGGCGGCATGAACGACACCGCCTCCGCCACCGGCGCCAGCCTCCTGCCCGACAGCACCGACGCCTTCACCATCGCGCATCTCGCCGTCCTGGCGATCTTCGCGCTGCTGGTGATCGCCGCGATCGTCTGGGGCGCGCGGCTGAAGGCGCGGCGCAAGACCGCTGAACGCGATATCGAAAGCCGCAACGAGGACGTGATCGCCGCCGCCCCCGCCGAACCGACGCCGGTGCCGGTGCCGGCCCCGCCGCCGGCGCGGCGTGCGGCGGATGCGGCCCCCGCCGAGCCGGCGATCGAACCGGTGCGCGATCCGCTCGCCGACGAACCGATCGCCGCCGCCGCGCCGCTCGACGCCGCGCCGGCGGTCGAGGCGGTGTCGGCCCCCTCCCCTACTCCTGTCCCTGCCCCGGCGGGCGAGTCGCCGGCCGATGCGCCGGTGGGGACGCTGAAGGGCCTCGGGCCGAAGCTCACCGCGCGGCTGGCCGAGCTGGGCATCACCACGGTCGGCCAGGTCGCGGCGCTGAGCGACGACGAGGCGATGCGGCTCGATGCGCAGCTCGGGCCGTTCGCCGGGCGGATCACGCGCGACCGCTGGATCGAACAGGCGCGCTTCCTCGCCGCGGGCGACCGCGCGGGTTTCGAGGCGGTGTTCGGCCGGCTCTGACGCCGGTCAGCGGTCGAGGAACGGCGCGGCGAGGTCGGGCCGCACCCGCAGCAGCCGGCCCGTCGCGCGGTCGAGCAGCGCCCAGGTGGTGACCGCCTCCACCTTCACCTTGCCGTCGGCGCCGGTGAAGCGGACGTGGCGATCGAAGCGCGCACCTTTGGGCGGTTCGGGGACCCAGGTCTCCCCCGTCACCGTCTCGCCGGCGGCGACGTTGCCGCGATAGTCGATCGCGTGGCGGGTCACGACCCACACCAGCGCGGCACGGTCGGCCGCCGAAGCGACCGCCTCCCAATGCGCGACGGCGATGTCCTGGATCCAGCGGACCCACACCGCATTGTTGACGTGGCCGAGCTCGTCGATGTCGTCCGCCGCGGCGGTGATCGACAGGGTGAAGCGCCCGCTCATCGCTGCCCCCTCACCGCTGCCGCCGCCGACGCCACCAGCGGAAGGCGGCGAACAGCGTGCCGAGCACCACCGCCGCCAGCGCCACCCACAGCCATTGCCGGCCATGCGGGCGATAGCGGCCGAGCAATTCGGCGATGCCGGTGCCGAAGACATAGCCGAGGCTGGTGAACAGCACCGCCCAGACCGCCGCGGCGATCGCGTTGATCCACAGGAAGGTGCGTGTCGGCACGTGGGTGGTGCCGATCGCGATCGGGCTGACGGTGCGCAATCCGTAGAGGAAGCGGAAGATAAAGATGAAGCCGATCGGATAGCGTTCGAGCGTGTCGAGCGCCTTGGCGAAGGCGGGCTTCGACTGGGCGCGCTGCACCCAGCGATGGTCGCGGAAACGCCGGCCCGCCGCGAAGAACGCCTGATCGGCGACGAACGAGCCGGTCGCCGCGGCGATCATCGCGCCCGGCAGCGACAGCAACCCCTCATGCGCGAACAGGCCGCCGGCGAGCACCATCGTCTCGCCCTCGATCCCCGCGCCGAGGAATACCGCGGCAAGCCCATATTGGGCGATGAGCGTCTCGATGCTCAGCGGTCGATCCCGAGCTGCCAGAGGACGAAGGCGTGCTCCTCGGCGGCCTCGCGCAGCGATTCGAACCGGCCCGACTTACCGCCATGGCCCGCGCCCATATTGGTCTTGAGCAGCAGGACGTTATCGTCGGTCTTGGTGGCGCGCAGCTTCGCCGCCCATTTCGCCGGCTCCCAATAGGTCACGCGCGGATCGTTGAGCCCGCCCGAGATGAACATCGGCGGATATCCTTGCGCGACGACATTGTCGTACGGGCTGTAGCTGCGGATCAGCTCGAACGCCGCCTTATCCTCGATCGGATTGCCCCATTCGGGCCATTCGCCCGGGGTCAGCGGCAGATCGGCGTCGAGCATCGTGTTGAGCACGTCGACGAACGGCACGTCGGCGATCACCGCGCCCCACAGTTCGGGATCGGAATTGACGATCGCGCCCATCAGCTCGCCGCCCGCGGAGCGGCCGGCGGTGGCGATGCGGCCGGCTTTGGTCCAGCCGGCGTCGATCAGCCCCTTCGCCACGTCGACGAAATCGTTGAACGTGTTGGTGCGCTTGTCGAGCTTGCCGTCGTGATACCATTGCTGGCCGAGATCGTCGCCGCCGCGGATATGCGCGATCGCATAAGCAAAGCCGCGGTCGAGCAGCGACAGCCGCCCGGTCGAGAAGCCGGGCGGGATCGCATAGCCGTAGGCGCCATAGGCATAGAGGAACAATGGCTGCGACCCGTCGCGCTCGAACCCCGCGGGATAGACGATCGACACCGGGATCTCGGTGCCGTCGCGTGCGGCGATCCTGAGCCGTTCGGTGCGATAGCCCGCGGCGTCATAGCCGGCCGGGATCTCCTGTACCTTCAGCACTTCGAGCGCGCCGGTGGCGACATCGTAATCGTAGACGGTGCCGGGCGTGACCATCGATTCATAACCGAGCCGCAATGTGTCGACGGCATATTCGGGATTGTCGCCGAGGCCCGCGGCATAGCTGGCTTCGGGAAAGGCGATGCGCTGCGGTTCGGTCGGCGCGTCGTAGCGATGGATCGCGATCTGATCGAGGCCGTCCAGTCGTCCCTCGACGACGAAGAAGTCGCGATAGCATTCGACGCCGGTCATGTAGAAATGCGCGTCGGCGGGGATCAGCTCGTGCCACTCGCCCGGCGCGTCGATGCTGGCGGTGCACAGCCGCCACATCGGGTCGGTGTCGTTGGTGTGGATGAAGAGCGTGCCGTCATGCGCGTCGACGTCATATTCGCGCCCCTCCTTGCGGGGGGCGACGAGGATCGGCGTCGCCAGCGGGTCGTGCGCCGGGAGCAGCCGTACCTCGCTGGTGACATGGTTGCCGGTGCCGATCACCAGCCACTGGCGATCGCTCGTCTCGGCGACCGCGACGCGATAGCCCTCGTCCGCCTCGCGGAACAGCTCGACGTCGTCGCTCACCGGCGTGCCGAGCCGGTGGAAACGGGCATTGTCGGTGCGCCATTGCTCGTTGGCGAGGCCGTAGAGGAAGCCGGCATCGTCGCTGGTCCAGACGATGTCGGAGAGCATGCCGGGGATCACCTCGGGCAGATGCTCGCCGGTGGCGAGATCCTTGACGCGCACCTCGAACCGTTCGGCGCCGCTGTCGTCGATGGCGTAGGCGAGATGGCGGCCGTCGTTGCTGACCGCAAAGGCACCGAGCCGGAAATATTCCTTGCCCTCGGCGAGTGCGGGTTCGTCGAGCAGCAGTTCGTCGGGACCACCCGCGACGGGCTTGCGCCACCATTTGCGATACTGGCCGCCGGTCTCGTAGGCGGTCCAGTAGAGCCAGTCGCCGTCCTTCTGCGGCACCGAGGATTCGTCCTCCTTGATGCGCGCCTTCATCTCTTCGTACAATCGGTCGACCAGCGGCTGGTGCGGCGCCATCACGCTTTCGAAATAGGCATTTTCCGCCGCGAGATAGGCGAGCACGTCGGGGTCGGTCACCTCGGGATAGTTCGGATCCTTCAGCCAGGCATAGGAATCCTCGAGGGTAATGCCGTGCGTGGTGAAGCGGTGCGGGCGCCGGTCGGCGACGGGCGGCGTGATATCGGTCATTCCTATGCCTTAGCTGCGCGATCGGGGGCCGTCATGCCCTTCCCCATGCAATCGGACGGTCGAGCAACAAAGCGGAAACACCTCGACCATTGAACCGTTCCGGCCGCGCCGCCATGGCTGCTCCCCGGACGATTGGGGGACATGGGACATGGCCGGCGGATTGGTTGCGCTGCTCGACGATATCGCGGCGATGGCGAAGCTCGCCGCCGCCAGCCTCGACGACGTCGCCGGCGCGGCGGGCAAGGCGGGGGCGAAGGCGGCGGGCGTCGTCATCGACGATACCGCGGTGACGCCGACCTATGTCGTCGGACTGAGCCCGGCGCGCGAACTGCCGATCATCGGCAAGATCGCGCTGGGGTCGCTCAAGAACAAATTGCTGTTCCTGCTGCCCGCGGCATTGGTGCTGAGCGCGCTCGCGCCCTGGGCGATCACGCCGATCCTGATGCTCGGCGGCGCCTATCTGTGCTTCGAGGCGGCGGAGAAGATCGTCGGCGCGCTGACCGGCCACGGCCATGGCGACGATGCCGCGGTCGAGACCGATCCCAAGGCGCTGGAGGACCGGCAGGTGTCGGGCGCGATCCGTACCGACCTGATCCTGTCGGGCGAGATCATGGCGATCGCCTTGGGCGAGCTGAACGGGCAGTCGCTGGTCAATCAGGGAATCGCGCTGGCGCTGGTGGGGATCGCGATCACGGTCGGCGTCTATGGCGTCGTCGCGCTGATCGTGAAGATGGACGATATCGGCCTGCACCTCGCGCAGAAGCAGGGCGCGGGATCGCAGGCGTTCGGGCGCGGGCTGGTCGCGGCGATGCCGGTGGTGCTGAAGGCGCTGTCGCTGATCGGCACCGCGGCGATGGTCTGGGTCGGCGGCGGGATCATCGTCCACGGGCTGGAGGCGTTCGGCGTGACCGGGTTGCCGCATGCGCTCCACGCCGCCGCCGAGGGCGCGGCGCATGCGGTCGGCGTGCTGCCGGGGGTGGTGAACTGGCTGGTGACCGCGGTGGGATCGGGGATCGTCGGGCTGATCGTCGGCGGCGCGATCGTCGGGTTGCTGCACCTGCTGCCGCGCAAGGGGCATTGAGGGGCGCGCCTTATCAGGGCCCGACTGCCTGCCAAAAACGTCCCGTCACCCCGGACTCGTTCCGGGGTCCACCGGCCCACAAGGGCATGGATCGAGGCTCAAGCCGATCCCCTCGCCGCAGAGTGGACCCCGGAACAAGTCCGGGGTGACGGAATGCATTGGGATACGTCATTCCGATTCAGGAGGTCGCCTCGCTCGCTGCGGTGGTCCAGCCCAATCGCGGGATCGTGATCGAGCGTTTGCCTGACAGGTCGACCCGCGCGACGAACAGCTCGCGGCTCTCGATATAGCCGATCAGCCGCCGCACCCGCCCCAGCGAGCTCGTGCCATAGGTCTCCGCCAGCGCCGTATCCGACGGACACGGCTCGCCGCCCTTCGCGGCACGGGCGACCAGCAGGAAGGCGCCGATCATGTCGTCGGGCAGCGAATAGGCGAGCTCCATCGCCTCGGCCCATTGCGGGTCGGTGACGTCGAAGATCCCCGCGCGCGCCGCCGACAGCCGGCGGGTGAAGCCGGGCAGGTCGAGCGGCGGCTTGGCGAGGCCCGCCATGCGGCAGCGCACCTGGAAATCCTGGAACAGCACCGAGGGCGGGCGCAGTGCCGAATCGCGATCGGCGACGATCGCCTCCAGCACGCCCGCATAGATGCCCTCGACCTCCTCGTCCGATTTGTCGGGAAGCGGCGCCAATGTCGTCTGCTGCGACGCCGGCCGCTCGATCGTGTCGAGCAATTCGTCCGCCGGCACCCGGCGCGGGCGCGAGTCGAACGCCATCGGCAGTTGCGGCGCCGCATCGGGTGGCGGCGCGAAGATCAGTTGCTGGAGGTTCTCCGCCGGCGCGCTCGGCAACGGGGTCAGCTTGGGGCTGCCGCTGCGCGCCGAGGTGGCGACCTGGCCGATCTTCACCGTGATCGGCCGCCGCGACACCGCCGGCCCGAGCGCGAGGAAGGTGCCGCGCGCGAGATCGCGGATCACGTCGGCCTGGCGCCGCTCCATGCCGAGCAGATCGGCGGCGCGCGCCATGTCGATGTCGAGGAAGGTGCGCCCCATCAGGAAGTTGCTCGCCTCCGCCGCGACGTTCTTGGCGAGCTTGGCGAGCCGCTGCGTCGCGATCACCCCGGCAAGACCGCGCTTGCGGCCGCGGCACATCAGATTGGTCATCGCCGACAGCGACGCGCGACGCACCTCCTCGGCGACCTCGCCGCCCGTCACCGGCGCGAACAATTGCGCCTCGTCGACGACGACCAGCGCCGGATACCAATGCTCCCGCGGCGCATCGAACAAGGCCGACAGGAAGGCGGCGGCGCAGCGCATCTGTCCTTCCGCCTCCAGCCCCTCAAGGCTGAGCACCACCGAGGCGCGGTGCTCGCGCAGCCGGGTGGCGATGCGCGCGATCTCGGGCACCGAATAATCCGCCGCCTCGATCACGACATGGCCGTACGGCCCGGCGAGCGTGACGAAATCGCCCTCGGGATCGATCACCACCTGCTGCACCTGCCCCGCCGAGCCTTCGAGCAGGCGGCGCAGCAGATGCGACTTGCCCGACCCCGAATTGCCCTGGACGAGCAGACGGGTGGCGAGCAGTTCTTCGAGGTCCATGGTCACGGGCGCGCCGCGGTCGTCGCTGCCCATGTCTACGCTGACGGTCATTGGTTGCGCGTTTGGCGTATCCGGGGGGGCGGGGGCAAGCGGTTTGCGTCCGGTTGCCGCCCGGCGACGCGTCCGGTACGCCACCGCCGCCCGCCCCGACCAAGGACGCTCCCGATGGCACAGCTCCCCCTCGCCGATCTCGCCCAGCGCCTGCTGCGCAAACCCGCGCATGCGCTCGACCCCGAGGAGCGGCGCGTCCTCGATTCGATCGATTCCGGCACGATCGTCAGCCGCGACGCCGCCGACGAGGCGGATGCGCGCTCGAGCCTCGGCGACCGGCTTGCCGACCGCGTCGCGGCGGTGGGCGGATCGTGGGGGTTCATCATCGCCTTCACCGTCGTGCTGCTCGGCTGGATGCTGCTCAACACCGACGTGCTCGCGCATTTCGGCATGGCGTTCGATCCCTATCCCTACATCTTCCTCAACCTGATGCTGTCGACGCTCGCCGCGATCCAGGCGCCGGTGATCATGATGAGCCAGAACCGCCAGGCGGCGAAGGACCGGCTCGCCGCCAGCCTCGATTACGAGACCAATTTGCGCGCGGAGCTCGACATATTGCGGCTGCACGAGAAGCTCGACGGGATCGTGCTCGACCGGCTCGCCGCGCTGGAGGCGAAGATCGACGCTCTGGCGAAAAGCGTACCCACCGCCTAAAGGCACAGGATTATTCGCTAGAGGCAGTCATGGCAGGCCATTCCAAGTTCAAGAACATCATGCACCGCAAGGGCGCGCAGGATAAGAAGCGCTCGGGCATGTTCTCCAAGCTCAGCCGCGAAATCACCGTGGCGGCGAAAATGGGGATGCCCGACCCCGACATGAACCCGCGGCTGCGTGCCGCGGTCAACGCCGCCAAGGCGCAGTCGATGCCCAAGGACAATATCCAGCGCTCGATCGACAAGGCGAGCCGCAGCGATACCGAGAGCTACGAGGAGATCCGCTACGAGGGCTTCGGCCCGGGCGGCGTGTCGCTGATCATCGAGGCGCTGACCGACAATCGCAACCGAACCGCGACCAACGTGCGCACCGCGGTCGCCAAGAACGGCGGCAACCTCGGCGCGAGCGGCTCGGTGAGCCATGCCTTCGACCGCGTCGGCCTGATCAACTATCCGGCGAGCGCCGGCGATGCCGAGAAGGTGTTCGAGGCGGCACTCGAGGCGGGGGCCGAGGACGTTTCCTCGTCCGAGGACGGCCACGAGATCTGGACCGCGGTCGGCGACCTGCACGAGGTCGCCAAGGCGCTGGAGCCGGTACTCGGCGAGCCCGAGGGTGCCAAGCTCGCGTGGCGGCCGCAGACGATGGTGGCGGTCGACGAGGGCGATGCGGCGACGCTGTTCAAGCTGATCGACACGCTCGACGACGACGACGACGTGCAGACCGTCTGGGGCAATTACGAAGTTTCCGACGAGGTGATGGAGAAGCTGGGTTGAACCCTTGGCTCTGGCTGGGCCTCGCTGCCGCGATATATTGTTTCGCGCGGGGCGTCGGCGACCTTCGTCGGCGGGCATATGCCTGGGGGCTGGCCGGAATCACTAGCGGAGCCATCATGTTGATGATCCCGAATCCGAACAATGTGGTCTCGATCACTATCCCTGCTCCCGGAGCGTCACGCTGATCATTCTCGGCCTCGATCCCGGGCTCGGCACGACCGGCTGGGGCGTCATCCATGCCGATGGCAACCGGCTGTCGCACATCGCCAACGGGCAGATCCGCACCGATCCGTCGATGCCGCTGCCGCGGCGTCTGTCGAACCTGCATGCGGCGCTGATCGACGTGATCCTCACCGAACGGCCCGATGGCGCCGCGGTCGAGGAGGTGCTCGGCAACACCAATGCGCAGTCGACGCTCAAGCTGGGGCAGGCGCGCGGCGTCGTGCTGCTCGCCGCGGCGGGCAACGGGCTGCATATCGGCGAATATCATCCCTCGACCGTCAAGAAGGCGGTGGTCGGCACCGGCGGCGCCGAGAAACGGCAGATCCAGGCGATGATGGCGGTGCTGCTGCCCGGCGCCAAGCTCGCCGGCCCCGATGCGGCGGACGCGCTGGCGGTGGCGATCACGCATGCGCACCATCTCGCCTCGGCGCAGGGCATGGCGCGGCGGGCAAGGGTGACGGCATGATCGCGCATCTCAAAGGCCGGCTCGAATCGACCGGGATCGATCATGCGGTGATCGACGTCGGCGGCGTCGGCTACCTCATTGGCGCCTCGGCGCGGACGCTGGCGGCGATCGGCCCGGTCGGCGAGGCGGCGATGCTGCATACCGAGATGCTGGTCAGCGAGGATTCGATCCGCCTCGTCGGCTTCGCACGCGCCGAGGAGCGCGATTGGTTCCGGCTGCTCACGGGGGTGCAGGGCGTGGGCTCGCGCGTCGCGCTGGCGATCCTGTCGGCGCTCGACACGGCGGAGATCGCGCGCGCCGTGTCGGCGCAGGACAAGGCGATGGTGGCGCGCGCCAATGGCGTCGGGCCGAAGCTCGCCGAGCGGATCGTGCGCGAACTCAAGGACAAGGTCGGGACGGTCGCGCTCGGCCCGGCGGCGGCGGCGCAGGTGATGCCGGTCGGCGCGGCGGCGGACGCGGTGTCGGCGCTGCTCAACCTCGGCTTCCGCCCCGCCGAGGCGGCGAGCGCGGTCGGCGCGGCGGAGGAGGACCTTGGAACGGGCGCGACGCTCGACGCTTTGGTGCGGCTGGCGCTGCGCAAGGCGGCGAAGTAGTCGCCGCATTGCTGGACGCTCTGGCGAAACGGGACTATATCGGGAACATGACGCAGCTTCACGTCTCCTTGCCGACGAAGACCACGCGATGAATCGATATCTGCCGGGTCGGCCATGATGCCGACGCGGTACGGGTGAAGGCGTCGATCGACGAAGGAAGCGGCTTCAGCTGTCATCGATCGACAGCCCCCGTCCGATCGGTGGCGAGCCGATCGACGATCCGGACCGGTGTCGTCGAGCAAGGCGGGGCGGCCAGGTGGTCACGCTGGCGCGGCATGCAGGGGCGAGCTAGCAACGAAATATTCCCGAGGAGGCTTGCATGCACGTGACCGCAATTCTGAGCCATGCCGACGAGGGGGGCTTTACCGCCTTTAACCCCGAAACCGGCACCGCCACGCAGGGCGAGACGCTCGACGAGGCGCTCGCCAATCTGCGGGAGGCCGTCGAACTGTATCTCGAGGAATTCCCGATGGCGACGCGTGCAGCGCCATTTGTCACCACCTTCGATGTCGCGGTGCATGCCTAAGCTGCCGATCTTGTCGGGTGCGGAGATCATCCGGATGCTGGAACGACTGGGTTTCGAACAGGTGAGGCAGCGCGGCAGTCATGTCGTCCTGCGTCGCGGCGATGTCGGCTGCGTCGTTCCCCTCCACAAGGCCGTGAAGACCGGCACGCTGGCAGGCCTGCTCCGTCAGGCCGGCGTGACGATCGACGAATTGTTGGCAGCCCATTGACCGACGACCGTCTCCTCTCCGCCAGCCGCCGTCCCGAGGACGTCGATGCGGCGCTTCGTCCGCGCAGTCTCGATGAGTTCGTCGGACAGCAGGCGGCGCGCGAGAATCTGCGCGTGTTCATCGAGGCGGCGCGCGGGCGCGGCGATGCGCTCGATCACGTGTTGTTCTTCGGGCCGCCGGGGCTCGGCAAGACGACGCTGGCGCAGATCATCGCGCGCGAGATGGGCGTCGGCTTCCGCGCCACCTCCGGCCCGGTGATCGCCAAATCGGGCGATCTCGCCGCCTTGCTCACCAATCTCGAGGACGGCGACGTGCTGTTCATCGACGAGATCCACCGCCTGCAACCCGCGGTGGAAGAGGTGCTGTATCCGGCGATGGAGGATCGCGCGCTCGACCTGATGATCGGCGAGGGGCCGTCGGCGCGCAGCGTGCGGATCGACCTGCCCAAGTTCACGCTGGTCGGCGCGACGACGCGGCAGGGGCTGCTGACCACGCCGCTGCGCGACCGGTTCGGCATTCCGGTGCGGCTGCAATTCTACACGGTCGAGGAACTGACCCGCGTCGTCACCCGCGCCGCCGGGCTGCTCGACCTCGGCATCGCCCCCGATGGCGCGAGCGAGATCGCGCGGCGCGCGCGCGGTACGCCGCGCATCGCCGGGCGGCTGCTGCGCCGGGTGCGCGACTTCGCCAATGTCGCCGGCACGCCGACCGTCGACCGCGCCGCCGCGGATCGCGCACTCAACCGGCTCGAGGTCGATTCGCTCGGGCTCGACGCGATGGACCGGCGCTATCTGCACATGATCGCCGACATCTATCGCGGCGGGCCGGTGGGCGTCGAGACGCTCGCCGCCGGGCTCAGCGAGCCGCGCGACACGATCGAGGAGGTGATCGAGCCCTATCTGATCCAGCTCGGCCTCGTCGCGCGCACCGCGCGCGGGCGCGTGCTCAATGCGGGCGGCTGGAAGCACCTCGGCCTCAACCCGCCCGCCGGATCGCAGGACGGCCTGTTCGACGTTCCCTGATGATCCGGTGTCGGCCCCGGGGCAGGCTGGCGCGCGGAGATGGCTCATGAGGATCGCGGCGAACCCTTTGGAAATCCCGTCACCCCGTACTCGTTCCGGGGTCCACCGGGCCGCATCTCATCGGCCTGAGCCTCCAACCTTTCTCCTCGCCGCAGAGCGGACCCCGGAACGAGTCCGGGGTGACGGAGTAAGCGTGGATGGCGCGAGGCCAAAATGAACGCGCATGTTCCACCGCACTGCGGTCTGGAGAGCGTTCCCCCTACAAACGCTGTTCGCCGCGCCCCGGACAGGCTAGATCGACCGCCACATTCTTATCCCGGAGCCTCGCGTGATCGCGCTTACCCTCATCCAGATCATCCAGGTGCTGCTGAACGTGCTGTGGTGGATCATCATGATCCAGTTCGTGCTGTCGCTGCTGATCGTGTTCAACGTCATCAACACCTCGAACAATTTCGTCAGCCAGCTGCATTACGGCCTCGATCGGCTGACCGAGCCGCTCTACCGGCCGCTGCGCCGGATCCTGCCCAACATCAGCGGCATCGACCTCGCGCCGCTGGTGGTCCTGATCATCATCCGCATCCTCGACAGCGTCATCCTGCCGAACATCGCGACCAGCCTGCTGGTCAACGGCGCGGTCTGATCCGCCGCCGATGCCGGCCTGGACGATCCGCGACGACGGTCTGCTCGTCGCGATCCGGGTGACGCCGCGCGGCGGGCGCGATGCGATCGCCGCCGGCACCGAAGAGCATCTCGCCGCGCGGCTCGCCGCCGCGCCGGTCGACGGCAAGGCCAATGCTGCGCTGATCGCGCTGGTCGCCAGCACCTTCGGCGTTCCGAAGCGCGCCGTCACGCTGGTCGGCGGCGATACCGCGCGATTGAAGCGGTTGCACGTCGCCGGCGACGCCGCCGCGCTGGCGAAAATCGCCGCCGCGCTTTATGAGACCGCGGCATGACCGCCACGATCATCGACGGCAAGGCGCATGCCCTTGCCCTGCGCACCCGCGTCGCCGCCCATGTCGCGTCCTTCCGCGAGGCCACCGGCCGCGCCCCCGGCCTCGCCGTCGTCCTAGTCGGCGAGGACCCCGCCTCGGCGGTCTATGTCCGCAACAAGGGCAAGGCGACGCGCGACGCCGGCATGGCGAGCTTCGAGCATCGCCTGCCCGCCGACACCGATGCCGCGACGTTGCTGGCGCTGGTCGCGCAGCTCAACGCCGATCCCGCGGTCGACGGCATACTCGTCCAATTGCCGCTGCCGGCGCATATCGATGCGGAAGCGGTGCTGCTCGCGATCGATCCCGACAAGGACGTCGACGGCTTCCACCCGGTCAACGCCGGCCGGCTCGCGATCGGCGCGGAAGGCTTCGTGCCGTGCACGCCGCTCGGCTGCCTGATGCTGCTGAAGGACATCCACCCTAATCTGTCGGGGATAGAGGCGGTGGTGGTCGGCCGGTCGAACATCGTCGGCAAGCCGATGGCACAATTGCTGCTCCAGCAGAGCTGCACCGTCACGATCGTCCACAGCCGCACGCGCGACGTCGCCGCGCATCTGCGCAGGGCGGATATCGTCGTCGCCGCGGTCGGTATCCCGCGCTTCATCCAGGGCGATTGGATCAAGCCGGGCGCGAGCGTGATCGACGTCGGCATCAACCGCACCGACGACGGGCTGGTCGGCGACGTCGACTTCGCCACGGCCAGCGCGGTGGCGGGCGCGATCACGCCGGTGCCGGGCGGCGTCGGGCCGATGACGATCGCCTGCCTGATCCGCAACACCTATGTCTCGGCGTGCCGCCGCGATGGTGTCGAGGCTGCCCTGTGATCGAGCTGTTCGTCTCGACGCTGATCACCTTCTTCGTCATCATCGATCCGCTCGGCTGCGCGCCGATCTACGCCGGCCTGTCGGCGGGCGCCTCGCCGGTGCAGCGGCGCGCGATGGCGATCCGTGCGGTCGGCGTCGCGACGGTGATCCTGCTCGTCTTCGCGCTGGCGGGCGAGGCGCTGCTCAAGGGGCTGGGCATCAGCCTGGCGAGCTTCCGCATCGCCGGCGGCATCATGCTGTTCCTGATCGCGCTCGAAATGGTGTTCGAGAAGCGCACGCAGCGCCGCGAGGATCGCGCCGCCAAGGTGGCGCACGATCCCGAGGCGGACGACGTCTCGATCTTCCCGATGGCGATGCCGATGATCGCCGGACCGGGCTCGATCGCCTCGGTGATGCTGCTCGTCGCGCGCACCAACGGCATCGAGGCGACCTTGGTCGTGCTCGCGGCGATGGGGGTGATCCTGCTGCTGACGCTGGTGGCGCTGCTCGCGGCGGGGCCGCTGATGCGGCTGCTCGGCGCGCGGATCGAGGCGGTGATCACGCGGCTGCTCGGCGTGCTGCTCGCGGCGCTGGCGGTACAGTTCGTGATGGATGGGTTGCAGGTGAGTTTGCGGTAACCGCGGGCGTCCCCCTTTCCTCCCCCTCCGTCAGCGCTTCGCGCTGCCACCTCCCCCTGGCGGGGGAGGACACGGCGCCCTCCCGGCTCAATCCACCTTGAACAAGCGCAGCGGCGAATTGGCCGGCAGCGGCAATGGCGTCAGCCATGCCGGCACCTCGCCATGCGCGAGCTGGTCGTAGAAGCCGCCCGGATTGCGCGCGCGATAGTTGGTCGATTCCGAATGGTTCGGGCAGAGCATCAGCATCGTCGCGCCGTGGCGCCTGATGATTGCATGCGCCTGATCCGCACTTCCGCCGAAGGCATGCTGGACGTCGAGGATCGCGGCGCCGTTGCGGTGATACGGCCCCGCGATCGCGTCGTGATGCGTCACCGTGATCAGCCGCGGCCCGAGGTCGACGAAGGTGAAGATCGTCTGCGCCGGATAGCGGTCGAGCGCCTTCAGCACCGTATAGCGCACGCAGCTCCCGGTCGAACGGTTGACCCGCTTGGTATAGGCGTTGGGGACGTCGACCGGCAGATATTTGATGATCAGTCCGGCGAACAGGCCCGAGACGATCAGGAACGCCGCCACCGTGCCGCCGATCCGCACCGGCCACGAGCGATGTTCGAGCAGCCACGGCAGCACGATCCAGCCGAGCAAGGTCGCGCCCGGCACCGCGAGCAGCTGCGCCGCCGGCCCGGCGCGCACCTGCCACAGCAGCATCAGGCAGGCGAAGGTGACGAACAATGCCACCGCGCTCCAGCCGATCAGCGCCGGCGAGCGCCGCGCCCGCCACGTGCCGAGGATCACGCCGACGACGCCGACGATCGGCAGCGCCGCGATCGGAAAGCCGAGGCGGAACGGATGTTTGTAGATCGGCTTCGCCTCGCGGACGTTGTTCAGCCAGTTCTTCTGGAGCTCGGGCGAGACCCCCTCGGGCCGACCGAGGCATTGCGGGAAGAAATGGACGAACCCCGCCGCGATTCCCGCCCCCGCCGCCACCGCGAGGCCGATGCGCAGCCCCCGCGACGTCGGGTTGAGCCACGCCAGCAGGAACAGCAAAGCCCCCGCCGCGACGGTGACGCTGAGCCACACCGGGGTCAGCGCGTCGCAGCGCATCGCGTAATTCGCGGTCGAGGCGAACGCCGCGAAGCCGATCGCGCTGCCGCCGCCGAGGCTGAGCGCATAGGCCTGCAACCGCCGCGCCTCGCCGCGGTCCCACACCCAGCGCAGCGCGAGGATCGCGCCCGCCATCGCGCAATAGGGCAGCATCTCGAGCCCGATCGCGAGACTGACCGCGCTTGCCAGCCCGACCATCAGCCCGCCGCGCGCGCCTTTGGCATCGCACAGGCCGGCGACGGTGAGGCTGAGCATCGCGAGCTGCCAGCCGTGATGGTCGATCCGCTCGGGCAGAAACATCAGCATCGTCGCCGAGGTGCCGAGCAGGAACAGCAACGCCAGCGGCCACGCGCGCGGATCGATCAGCCGCCGCACCGTCGCCGCGACGCCGAGCATCGCGATCGAGAGCGGCAGCAGCGGCGCGATCCCGCACGCCAGCCGCTCCGCCCAGAAATTGCTGGTGAACAGGCGGAAGAACAGGATCAGCCCGGCGATCGGCAGATCGACGATGCGGCTCCAGTGGATGTCGAAGCCGACCGGCGGATTGAGCCGGTAGTTGCGCAGATCGTACCAATCCTGCCCGGCGAGCCAGGCGCGCACCTGCATCAGCCGCATATTGTCGTCGGTGTCGCCGAGCGACAGCCAGCGGATCAGGTTCCAGTCGTTCCAGACGTACCAGACCATCACCCCGAGCCAGGTGACGAGGGTGAGCGCGATCCAGTGCCGGGCGAGCGCGTCGTCCAGCCGACCGCGGGGAGCTATGTTCAACTGAGCGACTTTCGTTTTGGCCGTTTCGTTCCCGGAGCAATGGCTTTAGGGCGGAGCGGATGGCGAGGGAAGCACCGGCACGACTTGCGGCGATACGCGACAGCGGCATGCTGGGGCAGATGATCCGCTTCGGTATCGCCGGGGGCATCTCGACGCTGATCTATTCGGCGGTCTATCTGCCGCTGACCGCCTGGGTCTTCCCGCGCGAGCATGCGGTCTACGCCGTGCCGTTCGCCTTCGCCGTCGCGGTCACCGCGGGCTTCTTCCTGCACAGCCGCTGGAGCTTCAAGGGCCATGGCACGCGTCGCCGTGGCGGCTGGCAGCAGGCGCAGTTTGTCGGCGTGCAGGCGACCGGCATGGCGCTCAACGCGATCGTCACCTGGATCGGCACCGCGCATTTCGGTCTGCCCGCCTGGGCGCCGCTGTTGCCCGCGGTGGCGCTGGCGACGATCGTCACCTTCATCCTCAATCGCTGGCTGGTGTTCGCTTAATGGATCGCATCGTCTACGACCGTATGGCCGCGCATGATTCCACCCATTGGTGGTATCGCGCGCGACGCGACATCCTCAGCGACTATCTGACCCGCTACGGCGCCTTGTCCAAGGACGCGCGCATCCTCGAGATCGGCTGCGGCACCGGCCACAATCTGCCGATGCTGGCGAGCTTCGGCGAGGTCGATGCGATCGAGATCGATCCCGCCGCGCGCGCGATCGCCAGCGAGCGGCTCGGCCGCCCGGTCGGCGATGCGCCGCTGCCCGACCTGCCCGGCGTCGCGCGCGGATCGTACGACCTCGTCGCGGTGCTCGACGTGGTTGAGCATATCGAGGACGATGTCGCGGCGCTGAAGGGGATGGCGAGCCTGCTCAGGCCGGGCGGCAAGATCCTGATCGCGGTGCCGGCGCACCAATGGCTGTGGAGCGCGCACGACGTCGTGAACCACCACCATCGCCGCTATTCCAAGGCGTCGCTGGTCAAGGCGATCGCGGCGGCGGGGCTCGCGCCGCGCAAGCTCACCTATTTCAATTCGCTGCTGTTCCCGCTCGCCGCGGCGGCGCGGATCGCCGGGCGACTGACGGGCCGCGACGACAGCGACGATTCGCCCCCCGCCAAGCCGCTCAACGCATTGTTCGAGAAGATCTTCCGGCTCGAACGCCACGCGGTCGGCCGCGTGCCGCTGACGCCGGGCGTGTCGATCGTGACGCTGGCGGAGCCGAACTGACCCGAAGGGCGGCTATTCGGCCGCCCGTCGTTCGTCCGGCATCTCGAACTCGGGCGAGGGTTCGGCGGCGTTGAAGCCGAGCGTCGAGCGGCCCTTTACCGGGCCGGCGATGTCGGCGACCAGATAGAGCGGCCGCCGCTTCGATTCGATATAGAGCCGGCCGAGATATTCGCCGATCATGCCGAGGACGAACATCTGTGCCGCCGACAGCACGGTGACGACGAGCATCGTCGAGGTCCAGCCCTGTACCGGCGAGCCTTCGAAAAAGCCCCACAGGATATAGAAGAGCAGCAGCAGCGACGCGCCGGCGAGGATCACCGAGGCGTGGCTGGCGAAACGCAGCGGCGCGGTCGAGAAACCGGTGACCGCGTCGAAGGCGAGCCGCACCATCTTGCCGAGCGGATAATTGGTCTCGCCGGCATGGCGCTCGGCGCGATCGTAGGGAAACGGCACCTGACGGAAGCCGACCCATGCCACCATGCCGCGAATGAAGCGCGCCTGTTCGGGCAGCGACAGCAAGGCGTCGAGCGCGCGGCGGCTCATCAGCCGGAAATCGCCGGTGTCGAGCGGGATCGGCGTGTCGGTGACGCGGTCGAGCACGCGGTAGAAAGCCGCGGCGGTCGCCTTCTTGAAGATCGTCTCGCCCTCGCGCTTGCGGCGCACCGCATAGACGACGTCGGCGCCCTCAGCGCTCATCGTCGCGCGCATGTCGGTGAGCAGTTCGGGCGGGTCCTGGAGATCGGCGTCGATGATGAGGATCTGTTCGCCCGAACACAGATCGAGCCCGGCGGTCAGCGCCAGTTGGTGGCCGTGGTTGCGCGACAGGTTGATCGCGACCAGCCGCGGGTCCTGTTCGCTGAGCCGCTGCATCACCGCCCAGCTGTCGTCGCGGCTGCCGTCGTTGATGAGGACGATCTCGTGATCGTCGCCAACCGCGGCGCGGGCCGCCGCCGCGACCCGCGCGTGCAGCAGGTCCAGGCACGCGGCCTCGTTGTAGCACGGGATGACGACGGACAGGGCGGGACGGTACATGACGCCCCGTCCTTAGCGGCTCACACGCCCGTCATCCATACGTAACGTGGCGGCGCATGGTCGTAGGCGCCACGCGGCGCCTACGACGCGATGCTCAGCTATAGTCCTTGAGCTCGTCGCCGATGATGCGGACGACGTGGAGCACGTTGGTCGACCCCGGCGTCCGGAACGGCACGCCGGCCATCACGATCACCCGGTCGCCCGCCTGCGCGATGCCGGTGCGCAGCGCCATGCGCTTCGCCTTGCCGACCATGTCCTCGAACGATTCGACGTCGCGGGTGTGCACCGCATGCGTCCCCCACAGCAGGCCGAGCCGGCGCGCGGTCTCCTTGCTCGGGGTGAGCACGAGGATCGGCACCGAGGGCCGCTCGCGCGCGATGCGGCGCGCGGTCGAGCCCGAGGTGGTGAAGCAGATGATCGCGGTCGCCGACGTGGTCTTGGCGATCTGCTTGGCGGCTTCCGACAAAGCGTCGGCGGTGGTCGGGTCGGGGCGCGTCACGGTGAAATGGACGCGATCGCCGTGCATCGGATCGCTTTCGACCGAGACGCCGATCGAATTCATCATCGCGACCGATTCGACCGGCCACGCGCCCGCCGCGCTTTCCGCCGACAGCATGATCGCGTCGGCACCGTCGTAGATCGCGGTGGCGACGTCGGACACTTCGGCGCGGGTCGGCGACGGGCTCTGGATCATCGATTCGAGCATCTGCGTCGCGACGACGACCGGGCGGCCGAGCCGGCGCGAGGTCTCGACGATGCGCTTCTGCAACGGCGGCACGGTCTGCGGCGGCAGTTCGACGCCGAGATCGCCGCGCGCGACCATCACGCCGTCGCACATCTCGACGATCTCCTCGAGCCGGTCGATCGCCGCGGGCTTCTCGATCTTGGCGAGCAGGGCCGCCTTGCCGCCGATCAGCTTGCGCGCCTCGGCGAGATCCTCGGGCCGCTGCACGAAGGAGAGCGCGATCCAGTCGACGCCCTGTTCGACCGCGAAGGCGAGGTCGCTGCGGTCCTTCTCGGTCAGCGCCGCCATCGGCAGCACGACGTCGGGGACGTTGAGCCCCTTGTTGTTCGACAGCGCGCCGCCGACCTCGACCAATGTCTCGATCCGGTCGGCGTCATGGTCGGTGACGCGCAGCACCAGCTTGCCGTCGTCGAGCAGCAGGCGCGCGCCCGGTTCGATCGCGGCGAAGATCTCCTTGTGCGGCAGCTCGACGCGGGTGGCGTCGCCCGGCGTCGGATCGCGGTCGAGCACGAAGGTGCTGCCGTGTTCGAGCACGGTGCGCCCGCCCTCGAACTTGCCGACTCGCAGCTTCGGGCCCTGCAGATCGGCGAGGATTGTCGTCGGGCGGTTGAATTCCTGTTCGAGCGCGCGGATCGCCTGGATCACCGCGACCTTGGACTGCTGGTCGCCGTGGCTCATGTTGACGCGGAAGGCGTCCGCGCCCGCCTGGAACAGCGTCGCGATCATCTCGGGGGTGTTGCTTGCCGGACCTAATGTCGCCAGCACGCGAACCTTTCGCGCGCGGGGCGCAATGGCAGTCGTCATAGAAAGGGCTCCTGGGGAATGGCCGCGCTCCCCTCTAGCCCCTATCTAGGACCGATCAACTTCCGAAAGGTTTTCATGACCGACAAACTCGCCGCGCTGCCCGACGCCGTCGCCGCGGCGGCGTTCCGCCGCCTCGTCCGCCACCTGCGCCATCGCACCGATGCGCAGAACGTCGACCTGATGGGCCTGTCGGGATTCTGCCGCAACTGCCTGTCCGACTGGATCGAGGAGGCCGGCGGCCTGAGCAAGGCCGAGGCGCGCGAGACGATCTACGGCATGCCGCAGGCCGAGTGGAAGGCGCGCTACCAGAGCGATGCGACGCCCGAACAGCTCGCCCGCATGGAGGAAAGCCTCAAGCGCAACGAGGGCCGCGACGCCGCGCAGGAGGATGCGCTGGACGAGGCGCTTGACGAGAGTTTCCCGGCGAGCGATCCGCCCGCGATGACCGAGCCCGGCCGGGGTTGAGCCCGGCGGGCTAAGCGCCTAGACGCCCGCCCCTACCGGTCGTGACCGGTATCCTTTCAGCGAATCATATGAGGGCCGCAGGGCGCCTGCGGCGGGGTGGGACAATGGCGGAAGAACGGCAAGACGGCATGGGCGGCGGCCAGGTCGCGGCGGACGAGCTGCGCCTCCTGATCGAGCGCGCCGAGCGGCTCGAGGAAGAGAAGAAGGGCATCGCCGACGACATCAAGGACGTGATGGCCGAGGCCAAGGGCCGCGGCTACGACCCCAAGGCGATCCGCAAGATCCTCTCGATCCGCAAGAAGAAGAAGGAAGAATATCAGGAGGAGGAGGCGATCCTCGAGGTGTACATGCAGGCGCTCGGAATGATCTGATCGCTGGGTGCGGAGATAGCGGCGTGTGGCCGCACCTTTTCTCCCACCCACGCCGTCACCCCGGACTCGTTCCGGGGTCTACCCTGCGGCGAGGAGAATGGCCGGAGCCGTGAGCGCGCGCCTGTGGCCCCGTGGACCCCGGAACCAGTCCGGGGTGACGGGTTTCGAATGGCGCAGTGGCGAGCCTTGATGGGGCACTGGCCATCGGCGAATCACCCCCGGTCGAGCCGCCGGCCCAATCCGACGAACAGATAGATCAGCGGCGGCACCAGAATCGCCGACAGCAGCACCTTGGCGATCATCTGGCCGAGCAGCAGCTCGCCGATCGGGAAGACGCCGGCGAAGGCGATCGTCACGAACAGCAAGGTGTCGACGATCTGGCTGAGCACGCTGGCGATGCCGGCGCGCAGCCAGAGCAGCCCGCTCCCCTCGCGCCCTTTCAGCGCGGCGAAGATCGTCACGTTGAGCGTCTGCGAGATGCCGTAGGCGACGATGCCGCCGAGCCAGATGCGCGGCGTGCCGCCCATCATCAGCGTGAAGGCGTCGCGCCGCGCCGGGTCCATGTCCGCGGCGGCGGGCACCGACAGCACCACCACCGACAGCAGGATCGACACGATCAGCGGCGCGAAGCCGATCCGCACCAGCCGCGTCGCGGTGTCGCCGCCGTGCAGTTCGGCGATCGCGCTCGACACGACGACGAGCAGCAGGAAGGCGAAGATGCCCGCCTCCACCGCGAGCGGGCCGAGCCCGACAAGCGGCCCCAGCGCCGACAGCGGGCCGAGCGCGACCTGTTTGTTGCCGAGCACGCCGGCGATGCAGACCATGCCGCCGTAGAAGATCGAGAAAGCGAAGAGCGAGCGCGGGATAGCGCGAACCGGAGTGTCCATCGCCGCGACGCTAGCGGCTTTCGCCCGGCCTGCAAACCGCGCGCGGGGCGGCCGGTGCGGATAGCCATTCCCACGCAGGCGCGCGACGGGTAACGTCGCCCGCGGAGAAGAGGATGCCATGGCCGATCCGCACGACGACCAGACCGCCCACGCACAGGATGCCGCCCCCGGCGCGCCCGATCTCGCCGAGCTCCAGCATTGGACCTGGGTGATGGGCCGCGCGCAGCAGATGATGATGGAGCAGGGCCTGGGCCTGATGACGGCGGGCGGCGCGCTGCCCGACGCGGCGCCCTCCCCGCTCGTCAATCCCGCGCTGGTCCGCCAGACGCAGGATTACTGGCGCGACAATCTGGCGCTGTGGCAGCGCTTCGTCGATCCCGCCGCGGCGGTGCCGCCGCCGCCGCAATCGGACGGCGACGCGCGCGATAAGCGTTTCACGGCGGCGGCGTGGCGCGACGATCCCTGGTTCGACTGGATCCGCCGCAGCTACAATCTGATCGCCGACCATATGCTGCGCGGCGTCGACGCGCTCGACGGCGTGCCCGAGCGGCAGAAGGAGCAGTTGCGCTTCGCCGCGCGCGGGCTGGTCGAGGCGATGAGCCCGTCCAACTTCCCGCTGACCAACCCCGAGGTGGTCGAGAAGACGATCGCGACCAAGGGGCAGAACCTGCTCGACGGGCTCAGGAACATGCTCGCCGACATCCAGAAGGGCCAGCTCACCCATACGTCCGAGGGCGCGTTCGAGGTCGGCCGCAACCTGGCGACGACGCCGGGCAAGGTGGTCAAGCGCACGCCGCTGTACGAGCTGATCCAATATACGCCGACCACCGACCGCGTCATGACGACGCCGCTGGTGATCTTCCCGCCGTGGATCAACCGCTTCTACATCCTCGATCTGACCCCCGAGAAGAGCTTCATCCGCTGGGCGGTGGAACAGGGCATCACCGTCTTCATGGTGTCGTGGAAGTCGGCGGACGCGTCGATGAAGGACGTGGTGTGGGACGATTACGTCACCGCGCAGGTCGACGCGGTCGACACGATCCGCGCCGCGCTCGACGTGCCGGCGGTGCATACGATCGGCTATTGCGTCGCCGGCACGACGCTGGCGGCGACGCTGGCCCTGCTCGCCGCGCGCGACGAGGCGGACAAGGTCGCCAGCGCGACCTTCTTCACCGCGCAGGTCGATTTCGCGCAGGCCGGCGAATTGCAGCATTTCGTCACCGACGAGCAACTGGCGCTGATCGGCACCTTGTCGCCGCAGGGCTTCCTCGACGGGCGCTACATGGCCGCGACGTTCAACCTGTTGCGCGGGCGCGACCTGATCTGGAACTACGTCACCAACAATTATCTGTTGGGGTCCGACTATACCCCGTTCGACCTGCTTCACTGGAACGGCGACACCACCAACCTGCCGGCGAAATGGCATCTGTCGTACCTGACCGATCTGTATCGCGACAATCTGCTCGTCCAGCCCGGCGCGATGTCGGTGGCGGGCGAGGCGCTCGATCTTCGCCGGGTGACGACGCCGGCCTATGTCCAGGCGGGGCGCGAGGATCATATCGCACCGGCCGACAGCGTCTGGCGAATCACCCATTTGCTGCGCGGGCCGCTGCGCTTCGTGCTCGCCGGATCGGGGCATATCGCGGGCGTGGTGAACCCGCCGGCGGCGGGCAAATACCAATATTGGACCAACGAATCGGGTGCCCAGAGCCTCGCCGAATTCGTCGCCGGCGCGACCGAGACGAAGGGAAGCTGGTGGCCGGACTGGCTCGCCTGGTTGCGCGCGATCGACGGCGACACCGTCGCCGCGGCGGACGCACGGCTGCCCGGCACGGGGGCGCTGACCGCGCTTGGCGAGGCACCGGGAGACTATGTCCGCGCGCGGTAACGCTATCATGCTGCACCGCAACAAATTTAGTTGAAAGTGAGGGCGATACCGACTATTGTGCGTTGCAGCATAATAGCTGGAGTAGGATCGATGGACGATACCGTCCCGAAGTCGCCGATCACGCCCGCCCGCCGTGGCGCCGGCGCCGCGCGTGGCGCCGATAGCGCCGCCGCCCCGTCCCAGCGTTCCAAGATCAAGCCGACCGGCAGGAAGCCGGCTGCGGTGCGTGCGCCCGAGCCGGCGACCGCATCGCTTCCCGTCGTGCCCGCCGCCGTCCCGGTCGCGGTCGCGCCGATTGTCCCACCCGCAGCAAAGGAAGTTCCCATGGAAACGATCGAGAACGTCACCGCCACGACCCAGACCGCCTTCACCGATGCGACCGACCGCGCCAAGGGTGCCGTCGACAAGAGCCAGAAGCTGCTCCAGGAGGCCAGCGAGTTCGGCAAGGGCAATATCGAGGCGCTCGTCGAATCGTCGAAGATCGCCGCGCGCGGCCTCGAGACGCTCGGCCAGGATGCCGCCGCTTATGCCAAGAAGTCGTTCGAGGAGGCCGCCACGGTCGCCAAGACGCTGACCTCGGTCAAGTCGCCGACCGAATTCTTCAAGCTGCATTCGGATTACGTCCGCTCGTCGTTCGACGCGCTCGTCCAGCACAGCTCTCACAATGCCGAAGCGGTGCTGAAGCTCGCCGGCGAAGTCGTGCAGCCGCTGTCGAACCGCGTCGCGCTCGCCGCCGAGAAGCTGAAGGTCGCGGCGTAAACGTCCATTCGATCCAGAGCAAAGGGGCGGCCGCAGCGATGCGGTCGCCCTTTTCCTGTTCCAAGCCCTTGCTCCGCGCGCCCGGCGTGCCATATTTCGGCGATCACCATGACAGTTGAAGCGATCACGATGGCCGAACGCCGCGACGATGGAACGGATGAGGGCACCGGCCTCGCCACCAAGACCCGGACGCGGACCAAGCAGCCAACGCCGTACCGCGTATTGATGCTCAACGACGACTATACGCCGATGGAATTCGTCGTCCTGTGCCTGCAACGCTTCTTCCGGATGAACATGGAGGAGGCGACGCGGGTCATGCTGCACGTCCATCAGAAGGGCGTCGGTGTCTGCGGCGTGTTCTCCTACGAGGTCGCCGAGACCAAAGTCGGGCAGGTCATGGACTTCGCCCGCCAGAACCAGCATCCGCTGCAATGTACGCTGGAGAAGGCGTAAACGCCCGACGGGCCGCCGTCGCCGTTATCGCGCGCCCGGCAGCCAGCTGAAGTCGAGACCCGCCGCGCGCGCGGTGTCGCGCGCGGTGTGATGCGCGGTCCGCACCAACATGGTTTCGTCGACGAAGGTCATCCGGCCGCCGTCGCGCGCGATCATCCCATCGTCCTGCAACTGGCGCAGCATGCGGTTGACGTGCACCGCGGTGAGCCCGGTGGCATCGCCGATCTCCTCCTGCGTCAGCCCGAGCTGGAAGGTATTGCCGGCGGTGCCGTCGACGATGCGCAGCCGGTTGCGGATGTCGATCAGCAGCGCCGCGACGCGCGCCTTGGCCGAGGTGCGGCCGAGCCCGGCGAGCCGGTCGGTGAGCGCGACGCGTTCGATCTGGTCGACCGCGATCAGCAGCGCGGCGAGTCGGGGATGATCGGCGCTGAGCGTGCCGATCGCCGCCCGCTCGACCGGCGCGACGGCGCATTCGGTGAGTGCGATCACCGTTTCGGGCGAGTTGCGATAGACCAGCCCCGCCATCGCCACCAGGTCGCCGCGGAACAGGAACCGCAGGATCTGGCGGCTGCCGTCGGGCAGGATGACATAGCTCATCATCGTGCCGCGTTTGACCACGAACAACTCCGGGGATTTGTCGTGTTCGCGCAGCAGCACCGCGCCGCGGCGCAGCGTCCGTTCGCGCTGTTCGAGGCTGTCGAGGGCCGCCTTCTCATTGTTCGACAGGTCGATCAGTTCGCCGAGGCGCTCGGCGAGGCAACTGGTCGTCACGCTGTTGAAATCCCCCAATTAATCGATTCTGGGTAGCAGCAACCCAAGTCGGTGCATTAAAATCAATCAACAAGCCGGGTTAAAGTTGGTTATGCGGGTGCGATCGTCCATCGCCGCATTCGCGTCTTGCGCGGGCGCGGCGGCGCGTTAGACGACGGGGATGGACCGTATCCTCATCCGTGGCGGCAATCGCCTGTCGGGCCGCCTGCGCATCTCGGGCGCCAAGAACGCCGCGCTGACGCTGATGCCCTGCGCCTTGCTTACCGACGAGCCGCTGACGCTGCGCAACCTGCCGCGGCTCGCCGACGTCGACGGTTTCGGGCATCTGCTCAACCAATTGGGCGCCTCGACGCGGATCGAGGGGACGCGGCCGGAGGATTTCGGCCGGGTGATGACGATCCGCGCCGGCAAGCTCACCTCGACCGAGGCGCCCTACGATATCGTCCGCAAGATGCGCGCATCGATTCTGGTGCTCGGCCCGGTGCTGGCGCGCGCCGGCGAGGCGACGGTGTCGCTGCCCGGCGGCTGCGCGATCGGCAATCGCCCGATCGACCTGCACCTCAAGGCACTGGAGGCGATCGGCGCCGAGCTCGAAATGGCGGCGGGCTATGTCAAGGCGACCGCGCCGGGCGGGCGACTGACGGGCGGGCGCTATCGCTTCCCGGTGGTGTCGGTCGGCGCGACCGAGAATGTCGTGATGGCGGCGGTGCTGGCCAAGGGCAGCAGCGTGATCGAGAATGCGGCGCGCGAGCCCGAGATCGTCGACCTGTGCAACTGCCTCGTCGCGATGGGCGCGAGGATCGAGGGGATCGGCACCGAGACGCTGGAGATCGAGGGTGTCGACCGCCTCCACGGCGCGACCTATGCAGTGATGCCCGACCGGATCGAGGCGGGCAGCTATGCCTGCGCCGCGGCGATCACCGGCGGCTCGCTCGAGCTGCTCGGCGCCAATGCCGCCGACATGCAGGCGACGATCGACGCGCTGCGCGAGGCGGGCGTGACGGTGACCGAGACGCGCGACGGCGTGTCGGTCGAGGCGAATGCGCCGCTCGGCCCGATCACATTGTCGACCGCGCCCTATCCGGGCTTCGCCACCGACATGCAGGCGCAGTTCATGGCGATGCTGTGCAAGGCGTCGGGCGCCAGCGTGCTGACCGAGACGATCTTCGAGAACCGCTACATGCACGTGCCCGAGCTGGCGCGGATGGGCGCCGACATCCAGGTCCACGGCCGTACCGCGGTGGTCAAGGGCGTCGACCGGCTGGTCGGCGCGCCGGTGATGGCGACCGACCTGCGCGCGTCGATGAGCCTGATCCTCGCCGGGCTGGCGGCGGAGGGCGAGACCTCGGTCGCGCGCGTCTACCACCTCGACCGCGGCTACGAGCGGCTGGAGGAGAAGCTTTCCGCGGTCGGCGCCGACATCGAACGCGCCAGCGACGGGTGACCCCAAATTCCTCCCTCGCGAAGCGGGGGAGGGGGACCGCCGGCCGCAGGCCGGTGGTGGAGGGGGCGTCTCCGCAAACGCGACGTTCGCCGTATCCTCCCCCTCCGTCACGCCTTCGGCGCGCCACCTCCCCCTGGCGGGGGAGGAATTTGGAAGTCTGAGAACCCCCACCCCCGACGAATGGTGCATGGCACCCTGCCCCGGCATCTGTTAGCCCTGCTGTCATGCCCAGTTCGGCCGCCGCATCCGCCCGTGAGATCCTGACCCGCCTTCACGACGTGATGGCGGGTCGCAACCCGGCGCAGGCCAAGCTCAACGCCGTCGTCGGCATCATCGCCGAGGCGATGGATAGCGAGGTCTGCTCGATCTATCTGCTGCGCGAGGGCGTGCTCGAACTGTTCGCGACGCGCGGGCTCGACCAGGCGGCGGTCCACGTCACCAAGCTGGCGCTCGGCGAGGGGCTGGTCGGCTCGATCGCCGAGGATGTCGAGGTGCTCAACCTCGACGAAGCGGCGAGCCACCCCGATTTCGCCTACAAGCCCGAGACCGGCGAGGAACGCTATCACAGCTTTGCCGGCGTGCCGATCATCCGCCGCGAGCGCGCGGTCGGCGTGCTCGCCGTCCAGCACAGCGAGCAGCGCAAATATCAGGACGTCGAGATCGAGGCGTTGCAGACCGTCGCGATGGTGCTGTCGGAACTGATCGCCAACGCCGGGCTGATCGACAGCGCGACCGCCGGCAGCGACCGGCCGCAGTCGACCGCGGCGGTGCGCCTGCCCGGGCAGAAGCTGGTCGAGGGCATGGCCTCTGGCCACGCCGTCTTCCATCAGCCGCGCATCGTCGTCGAACATACCGTCGCCGAGGATACCGACGCCGAGCGCCACCGCGTCTATGCCGCCTTCGACAAGATGCGCGAACAGATCGACCGGATGACGCGCGAGGCGGAATTCGGCGTCGGCGGCGAGCATGAGGAGGTCCTCCAGACCTACAAGATGTTCGCCTATGACGAGGGCTGGGCGCGGCGGATCAACGAGGCGATCGATTCGGGGCTCACCGCCGAGGCCGCGATCGAGCGCGTCCAGCAGCGCACCCGCCAGCGCATGCGCCAGATCGACGATCCGCTGCTCGCCGACCGGATGCACGATCTCGAGGATCTGGCCAACCGGCTGCTGCGCATCGTCTCGGGCCAGATGGGCACGGCGGCGCAGATGGGGCTGCGCCAGGATACGATCCTGATCGCGCGCAACCTCGGCCCCGCCGAATTGCTCGAATATGACAAGCGGCGGCTGAAGGGGGTGATCCTGGAAGAAGGGTCGCTCACCGCACATGTCACGATCGTCGCGCGCGCGATGGGCGTGCCGGTGCTAGGGCGCGTCCGCGACGTCCGCCGATTGATCGCCGAGGGCGATCTGCTGCTGCTCGATTCGGTTGCCGGCAACGTCTTCGTCCGCCCGTCGGCGGCGATGGAGGAGGCGTTCGAAGCCAAGCTCGCGATGCGCCAGAAACGCAAAGCCGCCTTCGCCGCGCTGCGCGACGTGCCGCCGGTGACCAAGGACGGCCACCGCGTCACGCTGATGGTCAACGCCGGGCTGCGCGACGACGTCGCCGCGCTCGACGTGACCGGTGCCGACGGCATCGGCCTGTTTCGCACCGAATTCCAGTTCCTCGTCTCGGCGACGCTGCCGCAGCGCGAGCGCCAGCAGCGGCTCTATCGCGAGGTGCTCGACGCGGCGGGGACGCGCCCGGTGATCTTCCGCACCGTCGACATCGGCGGCGACAAGGCATTGCCCTATCTCAACAAGGAAGATGCCGACGAGGAGAATCCGGCGATGGGCTGGCGCGCGCTGCGGCTCGCGCTCGACCGCGACGGCCTGATGAAGGTGCAGGCGCGCGCGCTGATCGAGGCGGCGGCGGGGCGCACGCTCAACGTCATGTTCCCGATGGTGTCGGAGGCGTGGGAATTCGCCGAGGCCAAGGCGCTGTTCGAGGCGCAGCGCGTCTGGCTCGACGCGCGCGGCCGTCGGCCGCCGCTGGCGATCCGCTATGGCGCGATGCTCGAAGTGCCGGCGCTCGCCGAGCAGCTCGACCTGCTGCTGCCCGACATCGACTTCCTGTCGGTCGGCACCAACGACCTCACGCAATTTTTATTCGCGGCCGATCGCGCCAATCCGCGGCTCGCCGAACGCTACGACTGGTTGAGCCCGTCGATCCTGCGCTTCCTGTCGCGGGTGATCGGGCCGTGCCGCGACGCGGGCGTCGACCTCGGCGTCTGCGGCGAGATGGGCGGGCGGCCGGTCGAGGCCATGGCGTTGATCGGATTGGGAATCGATCGGCTGTCGATCACCCCGGCGGCGATCGGGCCGATCAAGGCGATGGTGCGCAGCCTCGATCATGGCGCGGTCCAGCGCTTCGTCGCCGAGCTGATCGCGCGTCCGCCGCGCGACATGCGCGGCGCGCTGACCGAATGGGCGGCGCAGCACGGCGTCGATCTGGCCTGAAAGGCTGCCGAACCGCGGCCACCCCGCGTTGACTTGCAGCAAGGCATCGGGGAATGTCATGCACGTCAGCGATCCGCAGCCCTCCCTTGGAGACACGAATGGACGAGGTCGATCCCGGCCAGCCGAACCCGACCCCCGTTGCCCAGGCTCGCCCGGGTGAACGGCTGCGCCAAGCGCGGGAGATCAGGGGGCTGAGCCTGGCCGAAGTCGCGGCGCGGACGCGCGTGCCGCAACGACATCTGGAGGCGTTGGAGACCGGCGACTACGCGCTGCTGCCCTCGCCGACCTATGCGATGGGCTTCTCCAAGGCCTATGCGCGCGCCGTCGACGCCGACGAGGTCTCGATCGCGCAGGACGTGCGCCGCGAGCTCGACCGGCTCGGGCCGCGCCAGCCCGAATACGTCCCCTACGTCACCGCCGACCCGGCGCGGGTGCCCTCGCGCGGCGTCGCGGTGATCGGCGCCGGCGTCGCGCTCGCGGTCTTGATCCTCGTCGCGCTCTGGTATGGCAGCAGCCTGTTCCAGCCGCAGGCCACCACCACGGCGGCGAACGACGACGTCGCCACGCAGGCGGTCGCGCCCAAGCCGACCGCGGCGCCGTCGCCGGCGATCCCGACCGGCGGCCAGGTGGTGCTGACCGCGACCGACACGGTGTGGCTGCGCGTCTACGACGCCGACGACAAGGTGCTGTTCCAGGGTACGATGAAGCCGGGCGACCGGTTCGAGGTGCCCGCTGCCGCCAAGGATCCGATGATCAACGTCGGCCGTCCCGACAAATTGGCGGTCACGCTCAACGGTTCGGCGATCCCGCCGCTCGGCGACGGATCGCGCCCGATCAAGGATGTCGCGGTCAGCGGCTCGGCGGTCGCGCTGCGCCTCGCCGGCCAGCCCGCCGCCCAGCCCACCGGGACGCCGACGGCGGCGCCTCGACCGACCCGCAGCGGCGGGGCACGGCGCGACGGCGGCAACCGGCGCAGCAGCGCCGCCGACACCGCCGGCGCCGACCGCATCGTCCCGCAAGAGCCGGCGGCGACAGGCAATTCTTTCGCACCTTAAGGCTGGCGACAGGTGGCCGGATGCAGCTATGGCGGCATGGAAATGACCCAAGCCGCGCCGGGGGGTGCCAAGATTATGCGTACGATCATCTGGGCGTTTGCCGCCACCTCGCTGATACCGGTCGCCGCCGCGGCGCAGAGCAACGTCGAAGGCCGCGTCGGCAAGCTCGAGAGCGAGATGCGCGCGGTGCAGCGCAAGGTGTTCCCGGGCGGCGCCGGCCAGTATCTCCAGCCGGAGATCACCCGCCCCGACGCGCCGCAGCAGGCGGGCGGCACGCCGGCGACCAGCGCGGTCGCCGACCTCACCGGCCGCGTCACCGCGCTGGAACAGCAGATGGCGTCGATGACCGACCAGATCGAGCAGACCGGGTTCAAGCTGCGCCAGCTGCAGGATCAGTTCGACGCCTATAAGCGCAGCAACGACGCGCAGCTGAAGACGCTGGCGACCACCCCGGCGCTGGCCGCCGCGCCCGGCTCGGCACCGCTCGGTGGTGGCGACGACAGTGCGCGCCCCGCCGCCACGCCGGCCAGGAGCAACACACCCGTGTCGGTCGCCGCCGCCGGCGACACCGCCCCCTCCGCCGCCGCGGTGGCCGGCGCCAAGGTCGACAAGCCGAGCACCGGCGACACGCCCGAGGACGAATATCTCTACGGCTATCGCCTGTGGGCGGCGAAGCAATATCCGCAGGCCGAGGTGCAGCTTAAGAAGGTCGTCGCCGACTATCCCAAGCATCGCCGCGCGAGCTGGGCGCAGAACCTGCTCGGCCGCGCCTATCTCGACGAGGGCAAGCCGAGCCTCGCCTCGATGGCCTTCTACGACAATTACAAGAAGATGCCGGACGGCGAACGCGCCCCGGACAGCCTCTATTATCTCGCCCAGGCGCTGATGAAGCTCAACAAGCCGGCCGACGCATGCAAGGTCTATGGCGAACTGACCGACGTCTACGGCACCAAGATCTCTCCGAGCATGAAGGCCGATGTCCAGAAGGGCCGTACCGCCGCCAAGTGCAAGTGACCCGTTCGCCGTCGCGGCGGAGCGGTTCCATCACGACCTCAACCGCGCGCTCGGGGTCGAGCCGCGCGGGGTGATCCTGCTCGCCGTGTCGGGCGGGCCCGATTCGATGGCGATGCTGACGCTCGCCGCGGCGACCTTCCCCGGCCGTATCCGCGTCGCCACCGTCGACCACCGGCTGCGCGCCGCCGCGGCCGGGGAGGCGGCGATGGTGGCGAACCATTGCGCGTTGCTCCACGTGCCGCATGCGACGCTGATCCCCGACGAACCGATCACCGGCGCGAGCATCCAGGCGGCGGCGCGGCAGGTCCGCTATCGCCTGCTCGCCGACCACGCCCGCGCCATCGGCGCCGAGACGATCGCCACCGCGCACCATGCCGACGATCAGGCCGAGACCTTCCTGATGCGCGCCGCGCGCGGATCGGGCATCGCCGGGCTCGCCGGGGTGCGGCCGCGCGCGACGATCGAGGGCGCCACCGTCATCCGGCCGCTGCTCGAATGGCGCCGGGCCGAACTGCGCGCGATCGTGCGACGCGCCGAGGCGCCGTTCGTCGACGATCCCTCCAACGCCGATCCGGCGCACGACCGCACCCGCTTCCGCCGCCTGCTCGACGCCAACGAATGGCTCGGGCCGCCGCAGCTCGCCCGCGCCGCCGCCGCGCTCGCCGAGGCGGATGGCGACGTGCGCGCGATCGTCGAATGGCTGTGGTCGAGCCGCGCGGCCGCCGATGGCGCCGGGGTGCGGATCGACATGGCCGGCCTGCCCCGCGAACTCGTCCGCCGCCTCGCCCGCCGCGCGATCGGACAGGTCGTCGCGGCCGCCGCTTTGCCCGCGCCGAAGTGGAGCGACTCGGCGAATATCGAGGCGCTGCTCGACGCGCTCGCCGCCGGCCGGCGGGCGACGCAGGCGGGCGTGCTGGTGTCGCCGCACGGCGAGAGCTGGCGTTTCCGTCCCGCCCCGGCGCGTCGTTCTTCCGGATCGGCCGAATCAGGCTGAGCGTTCCATTGCCATTAACCTCCACACGCCTATCTTGTGCTGCGAAAGGTTCCCCATGAACGATAACGACAAGCAGCCCCAGAACGGCGATGGCGGCAACGGCGGCAACGGCGGCAACCCCTGGATGAAGAGCCTGCTCATCTGGGTCGGCATCCTGCTCGCGCTCGCGCTGTTCGTCACGATGTTCAACGGACCGAATACGGCGGGCGCGCGCAACACCGTCGCCTATTCGAAATTCCTCGACCAGGTCGACGAAGGTACCGTGAAGGATGTCGCGATCAGCCGCGACGTCATCACCGGCACCTATTCGAGCGGCGAGACGTTCCGCACCTATCCGATCCAGGACCCGACGCTGGTCCCGCATCTGCGCCAGAAGAACGTCACCATCGCCGCCAAGCCCGACGAGGGCACGTCGATGTGGATGCTGCTGCTCTACCAGTCGCTGCCGTTCCTGCTGTTCCTCGGCATCGCCTTCTTCGTCATCAAGCAGATGCAGAAGAACACTGGCGGCGGCGCGATGGGCTTCGGCAAGAGTCGCGCGCGCATGCTGACGCAGAAGGAAGGCAAGGTCACCTTCGACGACGTCGCCGGCATCGACGAGGCGCGCGCCGAGCTGACCGAGATCGTCGACTTCCTCAAGGACCCGACCAAGTTCGCGCGGCTCGGCGGCAAGATCCCGAAGGGCGCGCTGCTGGTCGGATCGCCCGGCACTGGCAAGACGCTGCTCGCCCGCGCGATCGCGGGTGAGGCGGGCGTGCCGTTCTTCACCATCTCGGGCTCCGACTTCGTCGAGATGTTCGTCGGCGTCGGCGCCAGCCGCGTCCGCGACATGTTCGAACAGGCCAAGAAGAGCGCGCCGTGCATCGTCTTCATCGACGAGATCGACGCGGTCGGCCGTCATCGCGGCGCCGGCCTCGGCAACGGCAACGACGAGCGTGAGCAGACGCTCAACCAGTTGCTCGTTGAGATGGACGGTTTCGAGGCGAATGAGGGGATCATCATCGTCGCGGCGACCAACCGTCCCGACGTGCTCGATCCCGCATTGCTGCGTCCGGGTCGCTTCGACCGTCAGGTCGTCGTGCCGCGCCCGGATATCGAGGGCCGGATCAAGATCCTCGAAGTCCATATGAAGAAGGTGCCGCTGGCGCCCGACGTCGACGCGCGGGTGATCGCGCGCGGCACGCCGGGCTTCTCGGGTGCCGATCTCGCCAATCTCGTCAACGAGGCGGCGCTGATGGGCGCGCGCAAGGGCAAGCGGCTCGTCGCGATGGCCGAGTTCGAGGAGGCCAAGGACAAGGTCATGATGGGCGCCGAGCGCCGCAGCATGGTGATGACCGAGGACGAGAAGCGCATGACCGCCTATCACGAGGCGGGCCACGCGATCGTCTCGATCCACGAACAGGCGAGCGACCCGATCCACAAGGCGACGATCATTCCGCGCGGCCGTGCGCTGGGCATGGTGATGCGCCTGCCCGAGCGGGACAGCTACAGCTATCACCGCGACAAGATGTACGCCAACCTCGCGGTGTCGATGGGCGGCCGCGTCGCCGAGGAGATCATCTTCGGCTACGACAAGGTTTCATCGGGCGCGAGCGGCGACATCCAGTACGCTACGGGTCTGGCGCGCGACATGGTCACCAAATGGGGCATGTCGGACAAGGTCGGCCCGGTCGAATATGCCCAGCCCGAGGGCGAATCGTTCCTCGGCTATTCGTCGTCGCAGCCGGTCCGCATGTCGAATGCAACCGCGCAGCTGATCGACGACGAGATCAAGGGCATCGTCGAGGGCGGCCTCGCCCGTGCCAAGCAGTTGCTGACCGAGCATGTCGACCAGCTCCACCTGCTCGCCGGTGCGCTGCTCGAATATGAGACGCTGTCGGGCGACGAGATCAAGAAGCTGATCGCCGGCGAGGAGATCGGCCGCATCGACTCGGGTCCGAAGCCGAGCGTGCCGCGGGCCGGCACCTCGATCCCCAAGACGCGCCGCCCCGGCGGCCCGTTCGGCAACCCGGCGCCGGCGGGGGCGTAACCCCCGCGGCGGTTCAGCCCGCCGTCAGTTTGTTCGCGCTAATCGGCGGCATTCCCTTTCGGAGTGCCGCCGATGTCGCGTAAAGCCTTGATCGCCCTTGCCGTTTCCCTCGCCGCCGCGGCGCCGGCGAGCGCCGCGATGAGCGTCGGCACCTTCCTCACCCGCGCCGCGCCGTTGCGCGAGAATCCCTTCACCGCGCTGACCAACCCCGATTATCAGGTGCTCAAGGCGGAGGCCGACACCGCCACCCGCCAGCTCCGCGCCGACAGCGCCGCGCGCGTCGCCGCCGGCAAGAAACCGATCGCCTGCATGCCCGAAGGCGCCAAGATCGGCATCCTGCAGATGCTCGGCGGCCTCGACGCGCTGTCGCCGGCGGAGAAGAAGCTGCCGCTCAAGGAGGGATATGCGCGGGTGCTGGCCAAGACCTATCCGTGCTGAGCGTAGTGGGCGGGATCTAAGCGCGGAGGCACGGAGGCGCGGAGATGCTGCTGGGTGGCGGGCGATGCCCCGTCCGTCATCCCGACGAAAGTCGGGACCCATGGACGCGCTGGCGGACATGATGTGCGCGACATCGGCGGCGTCGTATCCATGGGTCCCGGCATCCGCCGGGATGACGAATGGGGGCACGGCGCTCGCAGGGGGATATGCGGGCGGGGCTCGCAGGCGGTAGCCGGCTTCCCGGCGCCCCCGCCACGCCGCCGCCCTCAAAACGCGCGCGAACCTTTCCACGCCCGGCAAGCCCCGATACAGCCGCACGATGAGCCCCACCCGACGCACGTTCCTGATCGGCGGTGGTGCCGGCGTCGGGCTGGTCGTCGCCTGGGGTATATGGCCGCGCCGCTACGCGCCCAATCTCGCCACCATCCCGGGCGAGACCGGCTTCGGCGCCTGGCTCAAGATCGGTGCCGACGGCCATGTCACGGTCGCGGTGCCGCAGCTCGAACACGGGCAAGGCGTCTATACCGCCCTCCCCCAGATCGTCGCCGACGAGCTCGGCGCGGACTGGCGCACCGTCGGGGTGGAGGCGGCGCCGATCAACCCGCTGTACGCCAACCCGCTCGCGCTCGACGAGCTGTTCGAAGGCACGCTCATCCACGTGCCCGAATCGGTCGAGATGACCGTCGCCCGCCGCGGCGCGCTGATCGTCACCGGCGGATCGACCTCGGTGCGGATGTTCGAGGACGATTGCCGCACCGCCGGTGCCGCCGCCCGCGCATTGCTGTGCAAGGCGGCGGCGCGGCGCTGGGACGTCGCCTGGACCGATTGCGCGGTCGATGCCGGCTTCGTCACGCACGGCGCGCAGCGCCTCCGCTTCGCCGACCTCGCCGCCGCCGCGGCCGCCGAGACCATCCCCGACCCGCTGCCGATCGGCGTGCAGGGCGCGGGCAAGCTCGTCGGCCGGTCGCTGCCGCGGCTCGACGTCCCCGCCAAGGTCGACGGTTCCGCCGGCTTCGCCGGCGACATCCGCCTGCCCGACATGGTCCATGCTACGATCCGTCAGGGGCCGATCGGCGACGCGCGGCTGATCGGCGTCGACCGCGCCGCCGCCGATCGCATCCGCGGCGTACTGACGGTGGTCGAGACGCCGCTTTGGGTCGCCGCGATCGCCACCACCGGCTGGGCCGCGCAACGTACGCTCGACGCGCTCGCGCCGCGCTTCGCCAGCGACGCGCCGCTTCCGGACAGCGCCGGCATCGCCCGTACGGTCGACGCCGCGCTCGCCAAGCCGGGCCAGCGCATCGCCGCGATCGGCGACCTCGGCACGTTGCTCGACGGCGCCGGCGTCGTCACCGCGGACTATACCGCCGCCCCCGGCGTCCATGCCGCGCTGGAGACGACCAGCGCCACCGCCGCGTGGCGCGACGGCCGGCTCGAACTGTGGCTGCCGACCGCCGCGCCCGCCGCCGCCCGCGCCGCCGCGGCAAAGGTCGCAGGGATCAGCGAAAGCGCAGTCGTCCTCCATCCGACGCTCGCCGGCGGCGGCTTCGGCGCAACGCTCGACCCGTTGGTCGCCGAACAGGCGGCGCTGCTCGCGATGCGGCTCAAGCGCCCGGTCAGCCTCGTCTGGTCGCGTGGCGAGGACAATGCGCACGACCGCTTCCGCCCGCCCGCGCACGCTCGGCTGCGCGCCCGCCTGTCGAGCAACGGCGCGATCGCGGCGTGGCATGCCGCGATCGCCGCGCCCGCCACCGGCCATGCGCTCGCCCACCGGTTGCTGCCCGGCGCCGGCTGGGCGCTCGGCACCGGCGATCCCTATGCGGTCGCCGGCGCGCAGCCACCTTATCGCATCCCGGCGCTGCGGATCGACCATCACCCCGCGGAGATCGGCGTCCCCACCGGCCATCTGCGCGGCGGCGCGCACGGCTATACCGCCTTCTTCACCGAATCGTTCGTCGACGAGCTCGCGCAGGTCGCCGGCACCGAGCCGCTCTCCTACCGGATCGGCATGCTCGGCGGCGATGCGCGGCTGGCGCGCTGCCTTACCACGGTGGCGGCGCTCGGCGGCTGGTCGGGCGGCGCGGCAGGATCGGGCCAGGGCATTGCCTGCCACAGCTTTCGCGGCAGCCATATCGCGGTGCTCGCCGAGGCGGAGCTGGCGAACGGCCGCCCGCGCGTCGCGCGACTCGTCGCCGCGGTCGATTGCGGGCGGACGATCAACCCCGATCTGGTGCTGCAACAGATCGAGGGCGGGCTGATCTTCGGCCTCGCCCACGCGCTCGGCGCGTCGACGGGGATCACCGCCGGGCGCAGCGACGTGCGCGGGCTTGCCGGCCTCGCGCTGCCGCGGCTCGCCGATACGCCCGACATCGTCGTCGAGATCGTCCGTTCGGACGAGCCGCCCGGCGGGGTCGGCGAACTCGGCGTCCCCGCGGTCGCGCCGGCGATCGCCAACGCGCTGCATGCCGCAACCGGTATCCGCCTGCGTCACCTGCCGCTAAGGCGGTAAGATGTTGATCCCCGCCGACCATCCGCCGATCCCCGCCCGCAAGATCGGCGTGCTGCTGACCAACCTCGGCACCCCCGACGGCCCCGACGCCAAATCGGTCAAACGCTATCTCGGCGAATTCCTGTCCGACAAGCGCGTGGTCGAGATCCCGGCGATCGCGTGGCAGCCGATCCTGCGCGGCATCATCCTCAACACGCGGCCGAAGAAGTCGGCGCACGCCTATGGCCTGGTGTGGAGCGAGGAGGGCTCGCCGCTCGCCGCGATCACCCGCCGGCAATCGCAGGCCTTGCAGGGCGCGTTCGGCGAGGGGGTCATGGTCGATTATGCGATGCGCTACGGCAATCCGGCGATCGCCGACCGGCTGACCGCGCTCAAGGACGCGGGGTGCGAGCGCATCCTGATCGCGCCGCTCTATCCGCAATATTGCGCCGCGACGACCGCGACCGCCAACGACAAGGCATTCGCCGCGCTCGCCGACATGCGCTGGCAGCCGGCGATCCGCACCTTGCCGCCCTATCACGACGATCCCGCCTATATCGCCGCGCTCAAGACGCAGGTCGAGATGCAGATCGCGACGCTCGATTTCGTCCCCGATGCGGTGATCGCCAGCTTCCACGGCATGCCGAAGCGGACGCTGCAGCTCGGCGACCCCTATCATTGCCACTGCCAGAAGACCGCGCGGCTGCTCGGCGAGGCGATGGGACGCGAGCTGGTCGTCGCCTTCCAGTCGCGATTCGGCCCGGCCAAGTGGCTCGGCCCGGCGACCGACGAGACGCTCGAGGCGCTGCCCGCCAAGGGCGTCCGCAAGGTCGCGGTGATCGCGCCGGGCTTCTCCGCCGACTGCCTGGAGACGCTGGAGGAGCTGGCGATCCGCGGCCGCGAGAGCTTCATGACCGCGGGCGGCACCGATTTCGCCTATCTGCCCTGTCTCAACGACGGCGCGCCGGGAATGGCGATGCTGCGCACGCTGATCGCGCGCGAGCTCGCCGGCTGGATCGCCGACACGTAAAATTACGCTACGGCCATTGCCAGTTCAGCGGCCTCTGCCTAGCCTCAGGTTAAGCATAAGGAGAGGTACGGATGGCCAGGGTAGCGATCGTCACGGGTGGTACGCGTGGCATCGGCGAGGCGATCAGCCTCGCCTTGCAGGAAGCGGGCGTCACCGTCGCCGCCAATTATGCCGGCAACGACGAACGCGCCCGCGCCTTCACCGAGCGGACCGGCATCCGCGCGTTCAAATGGGACGTCGCCGACTTTGACGCCTGCCAGCAGGGCTGCGCGCAGGTCGCCGCCGAGCTCGGCCCGGTCGACATCGTCGTCAACAATGCCGGCATCACCCGCGATGGCACGATCCTGAAGCTCACCTATCAGGCGTGGAAAGAGGTGATCGACACCAATCTCGGCGGCTGTTTCAACATGGCGAAAGCGGTGTTCCCCGGCATGCGCGAACGCAAATGGGGGCGGATCGTCAACATCGGCTCGATCAACGGCCAGGCCGGCCAATATGGCCAGGTCAATTACGCCGCGGCGAAATCGGGCATCCACGGCTTCACCAAGGCGCTGGCGCAGGAGGGCGCGCGCGTCGGCGTGACGGTCAATGCGATCGCGCCGGGCTATATCGACACCGACATGGTCGCCGCGGTCCCCGGCGACGTGCTGGAGAAGATCGTCGCCAAGATCCCGGTCGGCCGCCTCGGCCAGGCGAGCGAGATCGCGCGCGGCGTCGCCTTCCTGTGCTCGGACGAAGCCGGCTTCGTGACCGGATCGACGCTGAGCATCAACGGCGGCCAGCATATGTATTGACCGTTCGAGGCGCGGCCACGCCCGCGCCGCTGCGCGCAGCGCACGAACGGTCACGGCCGGCGGGTCGGCCAAGGCCGAACCCGTCCGACGACGGCTTTGCCGGCGTCCTGATTGGCCCCATGGCGTAACCACGCCCGTGCTCCCGCGAAAGCGGGAGCCCAGGAGTCGCGTACGTCATCAGATGTTGCTTCGCTTGGCCCTGGGTTCCCGCCTCCGCGGGAACACATGCAGGGTTTGACAAGGGCCGGGGCACGTCGCGCGTGAGCGAATAACCCGGGACGGCCCCAAGCCTCGCCATCGCCATCCCCGAACGACACGAAGCCCGGTCGCCATACGGCAACCGGGCTTCACCCCTCGAAACGCTACGCGAGGGCAAGCACTGCCGCTTAGCGGCAGTAACCGGGGCGATCCGAGCGTTCGACCGCGCGGCCGGCGAGCGCACCCGCACCGGCGCCGAGCACCGTGCCGAGCGCACGGTCGCCACGGGTATCGATCGTGCGGCCGAGCAGGCCGCCGGCGATCGCGCCGACGATCGTGCCGGTGGTGCCGCTGTTGCAGCGCTGGCCGCCGCGATAGCCGCGATCGCCGTAATAGCCGCGACCGCCGCGATAGACGCGGTCGTCACGATAGCCGCGGTCATAGCCGCGCTGCTCGTAGCCACGGTCGTAGCCGCCGTAATAGCCGCGCTGCGCGGCGGCGGGGGTGGCGGGCACGAGGGCGGCGGCGGTCATCGCGAGGGCGGCGCCGGCGAGGCTCAGGGTCTTCATCATGGGTCTTCTCCCGAAAATCTGTCCAACTCGGCGGCGGCCCGGTGGGGGACCTTCCCGTCGTCGATGCACATCATTTGCCCGATTCGCGTTGAGCGGACCCTGAATGCCTCCGTTATCGTGCGTTCAGGCTATCGCCGCCGCGCCCGCCGCTTATGGAGGCGCGATGCGCGTCCTGTTCGTCGTCCTCGCCGTCCTGCTGCTCGTCCCCGGCTGGACCGGGGAGGAGCGGCTGGCGCTGCTCGGCGACCGGCCGCAGCTGATCGCCACGCCGGTCGCGCTCGACCCGCACGATCCGCAACGCCGACGGCTGGGCTCGCTCACCTATCTCGGCGGGGTCGCGCTGCGCAGCCTCGATCCCGCCTTCGGTGGCTATTCGTCGCTGAGCGTGGTGCCGCAGGCCGACGGCGACCGCTTCACGCTGCTGAGCGACGGCGGCAACGCCGTCGCCTTCACGATGGGTGCCGATTGGGCGCCGCGCGCCTTACGCTTCCGCAACCTGCCCGGCGGTCCCGGCATCGGCTGGGAGAAGCGCGACCGCGACAGCGAATCGATGGCGCGCGATCCGAAGACGGGGGCGATCTGGGTCGGTTTCGAACGCGCGAACGCGATCTGGCGCTATTCGGCCGGCTTCGCGCGGGCACAGGCGCAGCGCGCGCCGCGGGAGATGGCGGGCTGGCCCGACAACGGCGGCCCCGAATCGCTCGCCCGTATGCCCGACGGGCGATTCGTCACGATCAGCGAGATGCGGCACGTCCCCCGCTCGCGCTGGCACGGCCCCGAGGCGGCACGGCTCGCCAGCCGCGATGCTCTGATCTTTCCGGGCGATCCGATCGTCACCCGGCCGCACCGCTTCGCCTATCTCGGCTACGGCCGCTTCGATCCCGCCGACGCGACCGCCTTGCCCAACGGCGATCTGCTGGTGCTCGATCGCGCCTTCCGCCTGCCCTATCGGTTCAGCAACCGGCTATCGCTGGTGCCCGCCGCGGCGATCCGGCCGGGGGCGGTGGTGCGTGGCAAGCTGCTGGCGACGCTCGACGCGCCGCTGATCCACGACAATTTCGAAGGCGTCGCGACGACGGTGGAACGGGGCCGGACGATCGTCTGGCTGGTGTCGGACGACAATCAGTCGATGCTGCAACGCACCCTGCTGCTCAAATTCCGGCTGGAGCGCTGAGCCGCGCGCAACGGCGAAAACCCGCCGCTCTCGGGGAGCGGCGGGTTTCGAACCACGGCAATCGCGACGCGAAACGCTTAGGCGGCTTCCGCCGTCGACGTCGTCGCCAGCTTCTTGACGATCTCGCGCTTCAGGCGGCGGCAACGCAGCGAGAGCTTGTCCTCGCTGGTCTTGACCAGCCAATTGTCGAGGCCGCCGTTATGCTCGACCGAGCGCAAGCCGTGCGTCGAGACGCGCAGGCGGACGCCCTTTTCGAGCGAATCGGAGATCAGCGTGACGTTCTGCAGGTTGGGCAGGAACGTACGCTTGGTCTTGTTGTTGGCGTGGGAAACGTTGTTGCCCACCTGCCGGCCCTTGCCGGTCAGCTCGCAAATGCGCGACATGGTTTTTGATCCTGAATTCGGTTGCCCGGAAAGTCGGCGCCACTAGCGGCAATCGGCTCCCTCGTCAACCAGTGCCGTCCACCGGCGGCGATGCAACGGAGTCGCCGCACCGGCGTTGTTACGCCATCGTAAAGGTCGTCGGTAGGGGAAATCGCATGCGCACGTTGCTGGTACTGCTCGGGATCGTCGCGCTGGTCGTTGTCGCGGCGATGCAGTTCGGCCTGGTCAGCATCGACCAGACGCATCCTGCCGTCGTCCAGGCGCCGCAGTTCAAGGCGGACGTCGCCCGCGTCAGCGTCGGCACCGAGAACAAGACGGTCGCCGTTCCCACGGTCAACGTCGAAAAGCCCGCCAACGCGCAATAGGCTTTACCCGGTCGACCGGGGCCGGCAGGGCGCGGCGATGTTCCCGCTGCCGATCCCGATGCGCCGCGCGCTCGACGCCGCGGCGGAGGCGGCGCTGGCCGGCGAGGTGCCGGTCGGCGCCGCGCTCGTCTGGCGCGGCGAGATCGTCGCGGTCGCCGCCAACGCGCCCCGCGCCCTGTGCGACCCCACGGCCCATGCCGAGATGCGCGTCATCCGCGCCGCCGCTGCCGCACTTGGCCGCGACCGGCTGGAGGACGCCGAACTGTGGGTGACGCTGGAGCCTTGCGCGATGTGCGCCGGCGCGATCGCGCACGCCCGCATCGGCCGCCTCTATTACGGCGCGAGCGACCCCAAGGGGGGCGCGGTGGAGCATGGGCCGCTGCTGTTCGCGCAGCCGACGCTGCATCACCGGCCGGAGGTCTATGGCGGGATCGGCGAGGGCGAGGCGGCCGATCTGCTGCGGACGTTCTTCCGGTCGCGGCGATAGGGGCGCGACGGCGCGGGATAGTTGGTTCGCGCAGAGGCGCAGAGGCGCGGAGAGGGTAAGTCGTGGATCACCCCCCCTCCCCCGATTTCGTCATCCCGGCGAAAGCCGGGATCCATGGGTGCGGTGGTGGCAATGGTCCGTGAACCGCGGCAGCATCGAGACCATGGGTCCCGACTTTCGTCGGGATGACGATCCGGGCGGGTGCGCGCCCGCCATGAACGCGACACCCTCCGCGCCTCCGCGCGAGAACCTTCTTCGCTACCTCGCGCTAACCAAAGCGCCGCCCCGGCCCGGACCGAAGCGGCACCCCGAATCAGCGCAGGTCGTTCTGCGAGATCGGCACGATCTTCACCTCGACGCGGCGGTTCGCCGCGCGCCCGGCATCGGTGTCGTTCGACGCGATCGGCTGCGTCTCGCCGAAGCCGCGCGTGCCGATTCGCGCCGGCTGCACGCCGCGGCTGGCGAGATAATCCGCCACCGAGGTCGCGCGCCGTTCCGACAGCGTCTGGTTGTAGGAATCCGAACCGGTCGAATCGGTATGGCCGTACACGTCGATATAGGTCTGGTTGTACTGCGCCAGCGTCTCGGCGACCTGGTCGAGCGTGCGGCGGAACTGCGGCTGCACGTCGGCGCTGTTGTAGGCGAAGGTGATCCCCGACGGGATGTTGAGCACCAGATTGTCGCCCTCGCGCGTCACCTGCACGTCGGTGCCGGCGGTGCGGGCGCGCAGGTCGCGCTCCTGCTTGTCCATATACGCGCCGATCCCGGCACCGGCGAGGCCGCCGATGCCCGCGCCGAGGATTTTCTCGGTCCGGTCGCGGCGTCCGCCGACGAGGTCGCCGAGCAGATAGCCGCCCAGCGCGCCGCCGATGCCGCCGATCGCGGTCTTCGAGATGCGGCGCTCGCCGGTCTCGGGATCGGTGGTGCAGGCGCTGGTGGTGACCAGCGCGGCGAGCGCCGCGGCGGCGAGGAACTTCGACTTCATGACAACCCTTTCACGTTCGTTCCCGGCTAAACTCGGGTCCGTTATGGCTTGTTCCGCTAGCGATCTGAACCGCGGCTGACACGCATAATCACGTCATCGCGATACAGACAGTTGTCGCCGCGCGCGTTGTGCGGCAAAGACACGTCCGCCGATGGCACCGCTTCCGCCCTTCCCCTGGATCGACGTCGTGATCATCCTCGCATTGGTCGCGCTCAACGGCGTGTTCGCCATGAGCGAGCTGGCGATCGTGTCGTCGCGCAAGGCGCGGCTGGAGGCGATGGCGCGCTCGGGGCGCAAGGGGCCGGCCGCCGCGCTGAAGCTCGCCGCCGATCCCGGCAAGTTCCTGTCCTCGGTGCAGATCGGCATCACGCTGATCGGCATCCTCGCGGGTGCCTATTCGGGCTCCAGCCTCGGCGGGCCGACGGCGGCACGGCTGCAGGCGCTCGGCCTGTCGGCGGAGACGGCGCAGACCGCGGGATTCGCATTGGTCATCGGCCTGACCACCTACGCCTCGCTGATCATCGGCGAGCTCGTCCCCAAGCAATTCGCGCTGCGCAAACCCGAGACGGTGGCGTCGCTGGTCGCGCTGCCGATGCGCTATATCGCGGTGGTCTGCGCGCCGCTCGTCTGGCTGCTCGATTCGTCGAGCGCTTTGGTCTTCCGCGTCCTCGGGCTCAACCGCGAATCGGAGGATCAGGTGACGGCAGAGGAGCTGCACCTGATCGTCGCCGAAGCCTCCAAGTCGGGCGTGATTGAGGAGCATGAGCGCACGATCATCTCGGGCGTCGTCCGCCTCGCCGACCGGCCGGTGCGCGAGGTGATGACGCCGCGCACCGAGGTCGACTGGCTCGACTGCAACCTCGGGCCGGAGGGGATCCGCGACACGCTGCTGGCGACGCCGCACACGCGCCTGCCGGTCGCCGACGGCTCGGTCGATGCGGTGATCGGCGTCGTCCAGGCGCGCGACATCGCCGCGGCGCTGTTCCGCGGGCAGGCGCTCGACCTGCGCAAGCTGATGCGCAAGGCGCCGGTGGTGATCGACCGGATCGACGCGATGGACGCGCTGATCGCGCTGCGTCAGGCCGAGGTGCCGATGGCGCTGATCCACGACGAATACGGGCATTTCGAGGGGATCGTCACCCCCGCCGACCTGCTCGCCGCGATCGCCGGCGAATTCGCCAGCGACGCCGATCCCGACGATGCGCCCTCGGTCGTCGTGCGCGACGACGGCTCGCTGCTCGTCGCGGGCACGATGGCGGCGGATGCGCTCGCCGAACGGCTCGGCATCGATCTGCCCGAGGACCGTGATTATGCCACGGTCGCGGGGCTCGCGCTCGCCGCCTTCCGCCACCTGCCCGGCGAGGGCGAGAGCTTCGAGGAACAGGGCTGGCGGTTCGAGGTGGTCGACCTCGACGGCCGGCGGATCGACAAGTTGCTCGTCAGCGAGGCCTGACGGCGGGGTTCCGCACAGGAGTGCGGACGCCCTTCCGTTCGTCATCCCGACGAAGGTCGGGACCCATGGATGCGCTGGTGGACAGGTGAGCACGCGACCTCGACGCGCATCGCGACCATGGGTCCCGGCCTTCGCCGGGATGACGATGGGAGTAGGGACCGAGCGAGCCACGCGCGCCCCTTCGCGGCTTCGCGTGAACCAATCCTGCGACACCCCGAGGAAAGTTTCCCCGCACCACACCGTCTTCGCACGAATCCACCCGCTCACCGCGACCGACATGCAAAGGACGCATTCAATTCATCGCCACTTCAGCTAATCGGGCCGACGAGCATCGTCCGAACGACCAAGGCAGTTGAATGCTATCGCAGCGCGTCCACGCGGCCCGGCCCGCCTTCTCTCCGAGTATTGCCCACCGCGCCGCCGCCGACACGCCCGGCTTCTCGCGTCCGACGATCGTCGCGGCATTGCTCGCCGGCCTGATCGCCACCGCCTGGCTGCTCCACCGCGCCGAGCTCAGCGTCGCATTGTGGAGCCGCAGCAACCTGCCGTTCGTGCTCGCCGCGGTCTGCGTCGCCGCCCTGCGCAGCCATGTCGTACCGCGCGGCTGGCGCCATGCCGCGGCGCTGCGCGACGGGGCGGGCTATTATGCGGTGTTCACGCTGATCGCGCTGACCGGCGCGGTGGCGAGCTATCCGCTCGCCGCGCTCACCCACGGCTATGCCGATCAGACCCTGCAACGGATCGACACCGCGCTCGGCTTCGACTGGCTCGCCTGGTACCGGACGGTGGCCGATCATCGCCCGCTGCAGATCCTCGGCATCGCCTGTTACGAAAGCATCTATCTCACCCCCGCGATCCTGCTCGGCTGGTTCGCCCGGACCGGCCAGCGGCGCGAGGCGCATCGCTTCCTCGCCGGCTTCTGGCTCGCCGCGGTGCTGACGCTGGCGCTGTTCACGCTGATGCCGGCGATCGGGCCGCTGTCCTATCTGTGGCGCGGCGCGGTGCCCTATATGCCGGTCAGCGAGACCTGGCAGTCGAACCTCATCCCGGCGCTGCGTGCGCATACCATCCACGCCGTCGATCTCGGCGCGTTGCGCGGGCTCGTCTCGGCGCCGAGTTTCCACGCCGCCGCCGGCACGCTCTACCTGCGCACGATCTGGCGGACGCCGCCGCTGCGCCGCTGGCTGACGTGGCTGGTCGCGGCGATGCTGCTCGCCACTCCGGTCGAGGGGACGCATTACCTCATCGACATGATCATCGGCGCCGCCGTCGCGATGCTGGCGATGGAGATCGTCGACCTGCTGCTCGCGCGCCGCCTAGCCGCTGTTGCGTAGCGCCGTCGCGACCGCGTTGATCGACAGCAGGATGCCCTCGCCGATGCGCGGATCGTCCTCGCCGGCGCGATGGCGCTTCATCAGCTCGATCTGGAGCAGGTTGAGCGGCTCGATATAGGGCAGCCGCAACCGGATCGACGCATCGAGCGCCGGATGCTTCTCGAGCAACCGCGTCTGCCCGGTCACCTCGAGCAAGCCGTCGTGCGTCTGGTGCCAGGCATCGCGGATGCGGCCGAAGATGCCGCTGCGCAGCGCCTCGTCCTCGACCAGCTCGGCATAATGGCCGGCGATCGCGATGTCCGATTTGGCCAGCACCATCTCCATATTGGCGAGCGTCGAGGCGAACAGCGGCCAGCCCTGCGCCATCTCCCGGAGCAGCCCCTTGTCCGCGAAGCCGGCGATCGCCTGCCCGACGCCATACCAGCCCGGCAGCATCACGCGCGCCTGCGCCCAGCTGAACACCCAGGGAATGGCGCGCAGATCCTCGATCGCGTCGCTCTTCTTGCGGCTCGCCGGGCGGCTGCCGATCTTGAGCCCGGCGATCTCGCCGATCGGCGTCATCTGGCGGAAGAAGGTGCGGAAGCCTTCGGTGCCGTAGACGAGGTCGCGATAGGCGTGGAAGGCGGTGTCCGACAGCGCGTCCATCGCCGCGCAGAAATCGTCGTTCTCCGCATTCGACAGACGCTCGGGTTCGAGGCTGGCGAGCAGCGTCGCCGCGGCGATCGCCTCCAGATTGGTCATCGCGCTGTCGCGGGTGCCGTATTTGGCGGCGATCACCTCGCCCTGTTCGGTGATGCGGATACGGCCCTGCACCGTTCCCGACGGTTGCGCGCGGATCGCCGCGAACGCCGAACCGCCGCCGCGCCCGACCGCACCGCCGCGACCGTGGAACAGCTGCATGCCGACGCCGGCCGCCTCGAACACCGGCTTCAGCGCGGTCGACGCCTTGGACAATTGCCAGGTCGAGGTGAGATAGCCGCCGTCCTTGTTGCTGTCCGAATAGCCGATCATCACTTCCTGATGGCCGCGCTTCGCTGCGATCGCGGCGATCTCGGGCAGCGCGAACCAGTCGGTCATGATCCCCGGCGCCGCTTCCAGATCGCCGACCGTCTCGAACAGCGGCACCGCCATCACCGCCGCGGTCGGTGCGTCGCCGGGCCGGTAGAGGCCGACCTCCTTGAGCAGCAGGTTGATCTCGAGCAGGTCGGACACCGACTGCGCCATCGAGACGATGTAATTGGTGATGCACGCCGGACCGTATTTCGCATGCGCCTCGGCGGCGGCCTGGACGATCGCCAGTTCGGACGTCGTCTCCTCCGAATAGGTCATGAAGCGGCTGGCGAGCGGCCGCGCATTGGCGAGTTCGCGGCGCAGCAACGCGACCCGCGCCGCTTCGTCGAGCGCGAGATAGTCCGCTTCGACGCCCGCGGTCCTGAGCAATTCGGCGACGACGCGTTCGTGCACCGCGCTGTTCTGACGCAGGTCGAGCGTCGCGAGATGGAAGCCGAACGTCTCGACCGCTCGAATGAGCCGGCCGAGCGCGCCGCCGGTCTTGAGCGCTCCGGCTGTCGACAGGCCGTGCGCGATCGCGACGAGATCGGCGCGGAACGCCTGCGGATCGGGATAGGGTTCGCCGTGGAGATGGCCGGGGCGCGGCGCCGCCTTGCCGGTCAGCGCCTGATGCGTCGCGGCGAGCCGTGCGTAGATGCCGGACAGCGCGCGGCGATACGGTTCGTCCGCGCGGCTTTGCGCGGTATCGCCGCTCGCCTCGGCCAGCGCCTCGACCGCGGCATCGACGGGGACGTGCTCGGTCGAGATCGACAGTTCGGCGCCGAGCGCGTGCACCCCCTCCAGATAGAAGCCGAGCACCGCCTCGCAGGCGCGGCCCAGAGCGGTGCGCAGCGAATCGGCGGTGACGAAGGGATTGCCGTCGCGGTCGCCGCCGATCCAGCTCCCCGGCCTGACGAAGCTCGGCACGCGCTCCCCGAATGCGCGGTCCCAGCGCTGGTAGAGCGCGGGCAGCGCCGGCAGGAACACCTCGCGCATATAGGACAGCGCCGTCTCGACCTCGTCGGTGACGTAGAGCCGCTCGCGGCGCAGCACGCGCGTCTGCCACAGCAAGGCGATCTGGCGGGTGATCGCATCGTCGACGCGGTCGCCGTCGGGCGTCTCGTCGCGGCCCATGTCCTTGAGTGCCATCAATTGCGCGATGCGGTTGCGATGGTCGATCATGCTCTTGCGCCGCACCTCGGTGGGATGCGCGGTGAGCACCGGGACGATCAGCGCATGGGCGAGCAATTGCTGCACCTGGTCGCGGCCGATCCCCTCGCCTGCCAGCTTGGCGAGCGCGGCGGCGACGTCGGCGCCCTGTTCGGCGGCGATCCCCTGCCGGTCCTCGGCGAGATTGGCGAGCATCGAGAACAGCATGAAGCCGCGGACGAAATCGAGCGTCTCGTCGAGGCCGAGGTTCTGGAGCTGCTGGTGGACGCTGTCGCTGCTGCCGGTGCCGCGATGCCGCTCGACCGAGGCGCGGCGGATCGCCTCGGTCGCCTCGAACAGCGCCTCGCCGCCATAAGCGCGGATGACGTCGCCGAGCTGCGCGCCGAGGAAGCGGACGTCGGGATTGTTGGCGATCGGCGGAAGCGAAGCGGGGTCGTGCGTGGCCATGGCCCGATGCTGCGCTGCGGCGGGAGTCGGGTCAACCGGTCATGGCGTTGGAGACGCGGGAAATCGCAGCGGGCTCCCGATTCGATTCGTCAGAAAAGAAGAATGGTTCGCGCGAAGACGCGAAGGTGTCGCGCTTGCAGCAGTCGCGGCCCGTCACATCAAGCCATTGCAATGACAGGGCCACGCTCGTCCCAGGCGGAACACCTTCGCGTCTTCGCGCGAACGAGACCTTCTGCATCCCGTCCCGGCGTCAGGTCCTTACTAGCGAGGGCCTACCGCGTGCTATTGCCCAGCGGATCGCCCGGCACCGGCGGTGTCGGCCGCGTCGCGGGCTCGCGGCCTGCATCGCGCGCCGCGCGCCATTCCTTTTCCTCTTCCGAGGTGACGGTGCCGTCGTGGTTGAGATCCATCTGGTCGAAGCGCTTGAGCGTGCCCTCGTCCCATTCGATCAGGCTGATGACGCCGTCGCCGTTGCGGTCGAGGCTCATCAGGCGGCTGTTCTGGCGGGGCAGTTCGGTCTTGTCGAGCCGATCGTCGGCATTGCGGTCGAGCGTGCGGAAGCGGCGCTCCATCGTGCTGGTGAAATCGACGCGGCTGGTCACCGCCGGTGGCACGAAGCCCGCGGCGTTCGCGTCCGCCTCCGCCACCTTGTCCTCGCGCGGGCCGCATCCGGCCAACGTACCCGCCGCGACAAGCGCCGCCGCCGCGATGATGATCCCCGTCCGCAAACCCGGTCTCCGTATCGTTACGCTTCCAGCTCAACGTCCCAGTAGAGCCAGTCGTGCCACGTGTCGTGGAGATAGTTGGGCGGAAAGGCGCGGCCATGTTCCTGCAGATGCCAGTTGGTCGGCCGGATCGGCTCGACGTACAGCGGCATATGCGCCTGTTTCGGCGTCCGCCCGCCCTTCTTGAGGTTGCACGGCGCGCAGGCGGTGACGACATTCTCCCACGTCGTCCGCCCGCCTTGCGCGCGCGGCACGACATGGTCGAAGGTCAGGTCGCGCCCGACGCCGCAATATTGGCAGGCGAAGCGGTCGCGCAGGAACAGGTTGAAGCGGGTGAACGCCGGAAACGCCGAAGGACGCACATATTGTTTGAGCGCGATCACCGAGGGCAGCTTGATCTCCGCCGTCGGGCTGCGCACCGAGCGTTCGTAATGCGCGACGATGTCGACGCGATCGAGGAACACCGCCTTGATCGCGGTCTGCCACGGCCAGACGCTCAGGGGATAATAGGACAGCGGCGTGTAATCGGCGTTGAGCACCAGCGCCGGACAATTGTCGGGGTGACGGATCAGATCGGGATGAAACACGGCTCCTCCCACGGATTACCCGCGGGCCATGTCGCCCACGAGAGTGACGCTGGTATGACAGCACGCCGCATCGATGCCGGTCAAGCCTTCTGCGGCGGGACGCGCGCGTGAGCCGCGTCGTCACCCGCTTCGCGCCGAGCCCGACCGGACGGCTGCATCTCGGCCATGCCTTTGCCGCGCTGCAGGCGCACGATCATGCGCGTGCGGCGGGTGGCGGCTTCCTGCTGCGCATCGAGGACATCGACGGCACGCGCAGCCGCGAGGGCTTCGTCGCCGGGATCGCCGAGGATCTGGCGTGGCTCGGCCTGACGTGGGACGGGCCGGTGCTGCGCCAGTCGACGCGGCTGGACGTCTATGACGCGGCGCTGGCCGGGCTGCGCGACAATGGCCTGCTCTACCCGTGTTTCTGCACCCGCGCCGATATCGCGGCGAGCGCCTCGGCGCCGCATCACGGTCCGGACGGCCTCGTCTATCCCGGCACCTGCCGGAACCTGCCCTCGGGCGAGGCGGCGGCGCGGATTGAGGCAGGCGTGCCGCATGCGTGGCGGCTGGCGACGGACCGCGCCGCGGCGCTCGCCGGCCCACTCGACTGGAGCGACGCGCTCGCGGGGCCGCAGCACGCCGACCCGGTGGCGTTCGGCGACATCGTCCTCGCCCGCAAGGACGCGCCCGCCAGCTATCACCTCGCGGTGACGATCGACGACGCCGCGCAGGGGATCACCGACGTGGTGCGCGGCCGCGACCTGATGCGCGCGACCGACATCCACCGATTGCTGCAGGCCCTGCTCGGCCTGCCGACGCCGCGCTATCGCCATCATCCGCTGCTGCTCGGCCCCGACGGCACCCGCCTCGCCAAGCGCAACGGCGCCCCCGCGCTCGCCGATCTGCGTGCCGCAGGCGAGGACGGCGAGGGGCTGGCGGACGCCCTGCGCGCCGGCCGGCTTCCCATTGGCTTTGCCGTCGCGAGCGCTTACCTATAGCGAATGAACACCTTTCTCGTCCTCCTGCTGATCGCGGCGATGCTGGCGACGGTGGTCGCATTGGTCCGGGGCGTCATCGCCTTCCTCCAGGAATCGCACGCGCAGGTCCGCGACGGCCAGGGGCCGTCCGCCGCCTCGCTCAAATCGAACAAGATGATGCAGATGCGCATCTTCTTTCAGGCGATCGCGATCCTGATCGTCGTGCTGATCCTGTTCCTCGCCGGACGCACCTGAGCCGTTGGTCAAGCTCAACCGCATCTACACGCGCACCGGCGACGCCGGCACGACCGGCCTCGTCGACGGCTCGCGCGTGTCGAAGGCCGATCCGCGCATGGCGGCGATCGGCGACGTCGACGAGGCGAACAGCGCGATCGGCGTCGCGATCGCCGCGCTCGGCGAGCGGGCGCCCGCCGCGGCGCTGCTGACCATCCAGAACGACCTGTTCGACCTCGGCGCCGATATCGCCACGCCCGCGGGGATCGACGGCGCGCTGCGCATCGTCCCCGCGCAGGTCGCCCGGCTCGAGGCGGAGATCGACGCGATGAACGCCGATCTCGCGCCGCTGACCAGCTTCATCCTGCCCGGCGGCGATGCCGGTGCGGCGTCGCTGCATCTGGCCCGTGCCATCGTCCGCCGCGCCGAGCGCAGCACGGTGGCGGTCGACGGGCTCAACCCGCCCGCCCTCGCCTACCTCAACCGCCTGTCCGACTGGCTGTTCGTCGCCACCCGCGTGGTCAACGGCGCGGGCGCCGGCGACATCCTCTGGCAACCGGGCGCGAGCCGCTAGCGTCCTCCGGCCTCGCGGGACATTCGCCCCGCCCCCTCCTTCCGCCCGGATTCTTTGTTCGCGCGAAGACGCGAAGACGCGAAGGTGTTCCGCCTGGGGCGACCGTGGCCCTGTCATCGAAATGGTTTGATGTGATGGGCCGCGACTGCGGCAAGCGCGACACCTTTGCGTCTTCGCGTCTTCGCGCGAACCATTCTTCGGTGCAGCGGAGCGCATCCGTCCAACTGGACCGAGTGTAAAACAGCCTCGAACCCATCGAAATCGCACCGCATCGCGCGAAACGTCCATCCCGGCTGCAACCCTTTGCCGTTTCGCGCGCTGTCCTGACTTGCGTTAAGACGCGCGGGGGAGGCCAGCCATGTTGAAGATCGCACCTCAGCCGCTAACGCCGCTCGCCGAGCGCTTCTCTGCCGTCCGCGCACTGACGCTGGCGCTCGCCGCGCCGCTGTCCGACGCCGACGCCACCGTCCAGTCGATGCCGGACGCGTCGCCGACCAAATGGCATCTCGCGCATACGACGTGGTTCTTCGAGACCTTCGTGCTGCGCGACCACGTCCCCGGCTATTGCCTGCACGACGAACGCTTCCCGTTCCTGTTCAACAGCTATTACGAGGCGGAAGGCCGCCGCCACGCGCGCGACCGCCGCGGCATGATCACCCGCCCGACGCTCGACGAGGTCCGCGCCTATCGCGCCTATGTCGACGCAGCGCTCGTCGCCGCGCTGCCCGACCTGCCCGAGGGCGCGCGCGAGCTCGTCGCGCTCGGCTGCCATCACGAGGAGCAGCATCAGGAGCTGCTCGTCACCGACATCCTGCATCTGTTCGGCGAGAATCCGCTCGAACCGGCGATCTGGCCTGCCGCGCCCAAGGTGCCGGTGGCGATGCCCGGGCCGGTGCGCTGGATCGACCATGCCGGCGGTATCGTCCGCATCGGCCATGACGGCAACGGCTTCGCCTTCGACTGTGAGGGGCCGCGCCACGACGCCTTGCTCGCCCCGCATGCGCTCGCCGACCGCACCGTCACCAACGGCGAATGGGCGGCGTTCATCGCCGACGGCGGCTATCGTGATCCCGCGCATTGGCTCGCCGACGGCTGGGCCTGGGTGAAGACCGAGGGAATCGTCGCGCCGCTCTATTGGGAGGAGCGCGACGGCAAATGGACGCGCTTCGGCCTCGACGGCCGCCGCGCGATCGACCCCGCCGCGCCGGTGACGCACGTCAGCCTCTACGAGGCGGACGCCTATGCGAGCTGGGCCGGCGCCCGCCTGCCCACCGAATTCGAATGGGAGGCCGCGGCGCAGGCACAGGACGCACGCTGCGGCAACCAGATGGATGCCGCCAGCCCGGTCGAGCCGCGCCCCGCGTCCGGCCCCGCCTTTTTCGGCGACGTCTGGGAATGGACCGGCAGCGCCTATCGCCCCTATCCCGGCTTCCGCACGATCGAGGGCGCGGTCGGCGAATACAATGGCAAGTTCATGAGCGGCCAGTTCGTGCTGCGCGGCGGCAGTTGCGCGACGCCGCGCGGCCATGCCCGCGCCAGCTACCGCAACTTCTTCTACCCGCATCAGCGCTGGCAGTTCACCGGCGTGCGGCTCGCCAAGGACCTCTGAATGTTGAAGCCCGAAGTCGAGGACGGCGAGCAGACGCTCGCCGATCCGCAGTTCCGCGCCGACGTGCTCGCCGGGCTGGAACGCCGGCCCCGCGCCATCCCCGCGCGCTGGTTCTACGACCGCCGCGGCTCCGAATTGTTCGAGGACATCACCAACGTCCCCGAATATTATCCGACCCGCACCGAGACCGCGATCCTCGAGACGATCTGTCCGGAAGTCGCGGACGTCGCCGGGCGCGGCCGCGCGGTGGTCGAATTCGGCTCGGGCTCGTCGGTCAAGACGCCGCTGCTGCTCCGCTGCACCGAACCCTCCGCCTACGTCCCGATCGACATTTCGGGCGACTTCCTGCGCGACTCGTCGCGCGCGCTGTCGGAAGCCTTCCCCGGTCTGCTCGTGCTGCCGTTCGAGGCGGATTTCATGCGCCCGCTCACCCTGCCGGCGACGATTGCCGATACGCCCAAGCTCGGTTTCTTCCCGGGCTCGACGATCGGCAACATGATCCCGCTGATGGCGGTCGACCTGCTCCGCACGATGCGCGCCTCATTGGGCGAGGGCGCGATGCTGCTGATCGGCATGGACCGGATCAAGGACGAGGCGACGCTGGTCGCCGCCTATGACGATGCCGGCGGCGTCACCGCGGCGTTCAACCGCAATGTGCTCGACCGCATCAATCGTGAGCTTTCCGGCACGATTCCGGTCGAATCCTTCGCGCACGAAGCGCGCTGGAACGACGATCGCGCGCGCATCGAGATGCACCTCGTCGCCACCCGCGACGTCGCATTCACCGTCGACGGCCAGCCCTTCGCGATGGCGGCGGGAGAGAGTATCCACACCGAGAACAGCCACAAATACGGCTCGCGCGATGCGCGCATCCTGCTCCGCTCGGGCGGCTGGACGCCGATCCGCGAATGGACCGATCCCGACGGCCTGTTCGGCCTGTTCCTCGCCGAGGCGCAGGCGGAGCGCCCCGCCCCCTGACGGCTGGCAGACGCGTCGAAAGCGGCTATGGCGCGTCAAAAGCATAGGAGATGGACGTGGAGTCAGTCGGAGTCATCGGTTCGGGCCAGATGGGCGCGGGCATCGCGCAGGTATCGGCGGCGGCGGGCTATCGCGTGTTCTTGAGCGACGTCTCGGTCGAGCGCGCCGAGGCAGGCAAGGCGGGGATCGCCAAATTGCTCGCCCGCGCGGTCGACAAGGAGAAGATCGACGCCGCGACCCGCGACGCGACGCTCGCCCGCATCGAACCCGTCGCCAATGTCGAGGCGATGGCCGGGTGCGGCCTCGTCATCGAGGCGGCGACCGAGCGCGAGGAGATCAAGCGCGCGATCTTCGGCCAGGTCGGCAAGGTGCTCGGACCCGACGCGATCCTCGCCTCCAACACCTCGTCGATCCCGATCACCCGGCTGGCGCAGAGTTCGCCCGATCCGCAGCGCTTCATCGGCGTGCATTTCTTCAATCCGGTGCCGGTGATGGGCCTGATCGAGGTGATCCGCGGCCTCGCCACCTCCGACGCGACCGTCGGCGTGATCGAGGCCTATGCCGACCGGCTCGGCAAGGCGGTGGTCCGCGCCAACGACGCGCCGGGCTTCATCGTCAACCGCGTGCTGATGCCGATGATCAACGAGGCGGTGTTCGCGCTCGGCGAGGGCGTCGCGACGATCCGCGACATCGACCTTGCTTGCCAATTGGGGCTCAACCACCCGATGGGGCCACTGACGCTCGCCGATTTCATCGGCCTCGACACCTGTCTGGAGATCACCCGGGTGTTGTTCGAGGGCACCGGCGACCCCAAGTTCCGCCCTGCCCCGCTGCTGGTGAAATACGTCGAGGCCGGCTGGTACGGCCGCAAGACCGGCCGCGGCTTCTACGATTACAGCGGCGCCACTCCGGAGCCGACACGATGAGCCTCGACGATATGATGGTCGACACGCCCGACGGGCCAATGACCTACAAGGAATGGAAGAAGAAGAACCCGGTGCAGCTCCCCTCGCGCCGCACCAAGGGCAAGGACCTGCCCAACAAGGTCAAGATGCGGACGGACGAATAACTTATCGTCATCCTCATTATGTCATCCCCGCGCAGGCGGGGATGTGGAGTCACGTTTGAAGTGCACCGGTTGAGGCATGGAGGAATGCCTCGGCGGGGGTCTGGAAGTCGAGGCATTTTCTGGGGGTGTCGTTGAGGCGCTGTGCATAGGCTTGCAGTTGGTCGGGCGAGAGGGTGTGGAGATCGGTCCTGCGGGGCAGCATGCGTCGCAGGCGGCCGATGGTGTTTTCGATGCCGCCTTTCTGCCATGGGCTGCGGACGTCGCAGAAGAAGGTCTGGAGTCCGAGGCGATGCAGCCGATGATGTTCGGCGAACTCGGTTCCGTTATCGAAGCTGATGGTGCGGCGCAGGGCGTTCGGAACGGTGCGCAGCTGGTGGGCGATGCGCAGTGCGGTGGTCGCCGCCCTGCGCGTGGGCGGCTGGTCGAGCAGGGTGAAGCGGGTCGTTCGCTCGTGGAGGACGAGCACGTTGTCGCCATAGCGGGCGAAGAGCATATAGTCGGCTTCCCAATGGCCGGGCTGTTCGCGGCCGTCGGCTTCGGGGGTGCGCTCGGCGATGGAGCGGCGCTGGCGGATGAAACTGGCCGGGCTGCCGCCACGCCGGGCATAACGGCCGCGCCGGGACTTGGCGCGGGGGAGGAGGCGGTGCCAATAGTCCTTCTGGGCGGACCGGTGATAGACGAAACGGTAGATTGACTCGTGGCTGATGACGGTGCGACCAGCGTCGCGCGCCAGTCTGCCGGCGATCTGCTCGGGCGAATGTCCCATCGCAAGGCTTTGCCTGACGCGGTCCCGCAGGTCAGGCTGGCGCACCAGCTTGAAGCGGCCGTCCCATCGTCGCCGACGTAGCGCCAGGCCGTGCGCGCGCGCCGGAGCGTAGCCGCCACGCCACGCCTTGGTCGCACGGCTGTTGCGGCTTAGCTCGCGACCGACCGTCGTGTGGCTGCGCCCGATCGCGGCGCCGATGCGACGCCCTGACCAGCCCGCCTCCCGTAGCCGCGCAATCTCGATCCGCTCGTCAAGGCTGAGCTGCCTGTATCTCTGTCCCATCGCGCACCCACCTTATCAGTGGTGCACTTCTCTCGTGAATCCGGCGGATCCAGACGCGCGGGTCCGCGCTTGAGCCGCACCGTCAGCGTCTTTGGATCCCCGCCTCCGCGGGGATGACGATCGTTGGGGGGCGGGCGCGAAACCACATCGCATACACCCCCGCCAGCACCGCCATAAACGGCACGCCATACACCAAAGTCAGCGCGAACGGCGCGGTGAACGGCGTCGTCAGCAGGATCGCCACGATCGCCCCCGCCCCGGCGAGGCTTGTCCACGGATGCCCCCACAGCCGGAACGCCGCCGGCGCCCCATGCCGCCGCCGGAAGGCGAGATGCGTCACGAAGATCATCCCCCAGGTGAACAGCGCGCCGAAGATCGACACCGCGATCATCACCCCGAACGCCGCCTCCGGCCGCCACGCATAGACGCCGCCCGCCACCGCGATCCCCCCGCCCGACACGAGCAGCGCCGCCGCCGGCACGCCGCGCCGGTCGACCCGCGCCAGCGCACGCGGCGCGAGGCCGCTCTCGGCGAGGCTGAACAGCATCCGCGACGCCGCATAGAGCTGGCTATTCATCGCCGACAGCGCCGCGATCAGCACCACCGCGTTGAGCACGCCCGCGGCATAGGGCACGCCGCTCGCCTGCATCACCGTGACGAACGGGCTCGTCGCCGTCCCAGCCTGCGTCCACGGCACGATCGCCAGCATCACCGCGAGGCTGCCGAGATAGAAGAGCGCCAGCCGCAGCATCGTCGAGCGGAAGGCGCGGACGATCGCCCGTTCGGGATCGCGCGCCTCGCCCGCCGCGACCGCGATCATCTCGATGCTGATATAGCTGAAGATCGCGACGATCACCGCGGTCCAGATCCCGCCCAGCCCATGCGGCGCGAAGCCGCCGGCGTCGGTATAATGGGAAAAGCCGATGCCATGCGCGGCGATCACCCATGATCCGACCGCGATGAAGATCAGGATCGCCGCGATCTTGATCGCTGAGAAGACATATTCGACCGCGCCGAACAGCCGCACGCTGGCGAGGTTGACGCCGAGCAGCGCCAGCGAGAAACCGGCGATCCACCACAGGCCCGGCACCCCCGGCGCCCAGTAGCGCATGTAGATCGCCACCGCGGTCACCTCGGTGCCGATCGCGAGGATCACCGCCGCGGCATAGGCATAGCGGACGAGGAAGCCCGCGAACCGGCCGAGATAGCGTTCCGCGAACAGCCCGAACGACCCCGTCGCCGGATCGGCGACCGTCATCTCGGCAAGGCAGCCCATCAGCGCCAGCGTCACCAGCCCGCCGATCGCATAGCTCACCAGCACCGCCGGCCCGGCCAACCCGATCGCGAGGCCGCTGCCGAGGAACAGCCCGGTGCCGACCGCGCCACCGATCGCGATCATCGCGAGCTGGCCCGGCCCGAGCGTGCGTCGCAAGCCGGTCATCGCGTGCGGCTCACCCGATCAGCAGCCCGGCGAGCGCCGCGCTCATCAGATTGGCGAGGCTGCCCGCCGCCAGCGCGCGCAGGCCCAGCCGCGCGATCGTCGGCCGCTGGTTGGGCGCGAGGCTGCCGGTCACCGCCATCTGGATCGCGATCGACGAGAAATTGGCGAAACCGCACAGCGCGAAGGTCACCACCGCGACGGTGCGCGGCGACAGGCTCGTTTGCGTGCCGAGATCGATATAGGCGACGAATTCGTTGAGCACGATCTTCTCGCCGAACAGCCCGCCGGCGATCCCCGCCTCGTTCCACGGCACGTTGAGCAGGAACATCACCGGCTGGAAGACATAGCCGAGCAGCGCCTGGAAGCTCAGCCCCGGCAACCCGACCATATTGCCCAGCCCACCGAGCAACCCGTTGGCGAGCGCCACCAGGGCGACGAAGGCCAGCACCATCGCGCCGACCGCCACCGCCAGCCGCACGCCGGTCTGCGCGCCCTGTGCGGCGGCCATGATGAGGTTGGCGGGCTTTTCCTCGTCATGCGTCGCGTCGGGCAAAGGCTCGCCCGGCACGCCCTCGGGCAGCAAGGCGGCGGGGCCGGCGCCGCTGATCCGCGCCTCGGCGAGGCGGATGTCGCGATTTTCGTCGGGCAGGTCGCCGAGCGGCAATTCGCCTTCGGGAGTGACGCGGCGATCGGGCATGATGATCTTCGCCATCAAGATGCCGCCCGGCGCCGCCATGAAGCTCGCCGCGAGCAGATATTCGATGCGGATGCCCATCGAGGCATAGGCCGCGAGGATCGTGCCGGCGACGCCCGCCATGCCGCTGGTCATCACGGTGAAGACCTGCGGCGGGGTGAGGCCGGCGAGATAGGGGCGGATCACCAGCGGCGATTCCGACTGGCCGACGAAGATGTTCGCCGCCGCGCAGAGCGATTCGACCTTCGAGGTGCCGATGACGGTCTCGATCGCGCCGCCGACCCAGCGCACCACCACCTGCATCACGCCGAGATAATAGAGGATCGAGACGAGGCTGGCGAAGAAGATGATGACCGGCAGCGCCGCGATCGCGAAGCTCTGGCCGCCGATCTCGGGCGCGGCGAGCTTGCCGAACAGGAATTCGGTCCCCTTCTGCGAATAGCCGAGCAGCGCGGCGACCCCGGCCGAGGCGCCGGCGAGCGCCTGCCGCCCCGGCCCCCAATAAAGGACGACGGTGGCGATCAGCGCCTGCAACGCGAAGGCCGCGCCGACGACGCGCAGCCGGATCGCGCGGCGATCGGCGGAGAGCAGCACGGCGATGCCGAGGATGACGAGGATGCCGGCGACGCCGATCAGGATACGATGCATGATTCATCCCGCGGGGAAGTGAACGACGCGGCCCCCCGGCAGCGCGGCCGCACCATACACGGCGTTTATCAGGAGACTAGCGGCGAATGGGCGGTGGGACGCCCCCTCCCTTCCACATCCGTCATCCCCGCGAAGGCGGGGATCCAGACGCGCGGGTCCGGCTTGCGCCGCACCGTCGGCGTATATGGATCCCCGCCTGCGCGGGGATGACATGGAATTGGAAGGTCGGGTCCCTAAACCGGCTGCGCCAGCAACCCCAGCGCCACCAGCTCGCGCCGCAGCGTCGGCTCGTCGGTGAAGTGCAACCCGATCAGCCCGACGCTGCGCGCGCCGTCGATGTTCGCCGCATTGTCGTCGATGAACACCGTCCGCGCCGCCGCCAGCCCGAACCGGTCGAGCGCCAGCCGGTAGATCGCCGGATCGGGCTTCACCATCTTCTCCACCCCCGACACGACGATGTCGCGGAAGCGATCGAACATCGCCGCCTCGCGCGCGCGGAACGGCGGCCAGAATTCGTGGCTGAAATTGGTGATCGCGAACAGCGGCACCTCCGCCGCCTCCAGCTCATCGACCAGCGCCGCCATGCCGGCAATCGGCGCCCCGATACTCTCCAGGAACCGCGGTCCCCAGAGTCCGATCAGCGCCGCATGCTCCGGATACAGCGCGGCAAGCTCCGCCGAGGTCTCGGCGAAGTCGCGTCCGGCATCGTGCTGGAAATGCCATTCGTGCGTGACGACGTCGCGCAGGAACGCATCGAGCGCCCGATCGTCGTCGATCAGGCGCCGGTAGAGGATCCGCGGATCCCAGTCGTACAGGACCCGGCCGACATCGAAGATCACGGCCGTCGGGGCCGTGAGCGACACGTCGGCCGCGGGCATACCCAAAGGGTTAGCCCTGGCGCGCCTTGAAGCGACGGTTGGTCTTGTTGATGACGTAGGTGCGGCCGCGGCGACGGATCACGCGATTGTCGCGATGACGGTCCTTGAGCGACTTCAGGCTATTGCGGATCTTCATGATCGATTCGCTTCTTTTCGAAATTGACGGTGTCGGTGAAAGCGCGAGCGCCTAAGGGCGGAGGCCGTAATAGTCAAGCAACGCCACACGCGTTAGAGCGTTTCCCAGACGCAACGTATCGCAAAGGTATCCCCGTGATGAGCATCCGTCCGTTCCTGGCCCTCGGCGTCGCCGCCGCGGCACTTGCAGGCTGCGCGACCACGTCGCCGCTCCCGCCGACGGAGGTGATCCGCTACCATCTCGGCGCGCCGATCGCGCGCGGCACGATCGCGGTCGAGCCGCTCTCGGGCGGCGCCCCCGCCAGCCTCGAGTTCAAGACCTATGCCGCCGCGGTCGAGGCCGAATTGCTCAAGGTCGGCTATACCTTGCCGGCGCAGGGCGCGACCCCCGACTATGTCGCCACCGTCGCCTTCACCCGCACCAGCCGCGAGGGCCCGCCGCGCCAGTCGCCGGTCAGCATCGGCATCGGCGGCGGCGGGTTCAGCGGCGGTGGCGGCCGGCGCGGCGGCGGCGGCGTCGGGCTGGGCGGCGGCATCGGCTTCCCGATCGGCAGGAGCCGTCCGACCGAATTGCTCGTCGCCGAGCTCGCGGTGACGATCAAGCGCCGCGCCGACCAGTCGCCGATCTGGGAAGGCAAGGCGCAGGGGATCAGCGACATCAAGGGCGCCGACCAGCAGGCCGGCAAGCTCGCCCGCGCGCTGTTCACCGGCTTTCCGGGCGATTCGGGCCGCACCATCACGGTGAGGTGATCGCCCTCGCCCTCACCCTGCGCCGCCTGCGGCGTCTTTCCCTCTCCCGGCGGGAGAGGGAGCCGCGAAGCGCCGGAAGGGTGGGGGTGAAGCCATCCCCTTCGCCAAGCATCCTCTACCAATCAGGCACGCCTCATGACCCTCAGCATCAACGCCGCCTTCGACGGCGGCAACATCCGCGTCGTCGCCATCGAGGGCGACCGCGTCGACCTCGAGATCGTCAACGACCGCGAGTCCGACTTCTTCCAATGGTTCTATTTCCGCGTCGCCGGCGCGCACGGCCGACGGCTGCGCTTCCGCATCGTCAACGCCGGCAAGTCGGCCTATCCGTTCGGCTGGCCCGGCTACAGGACGCGCGTCAGCACCGACCGGCAGGCGTGGCGGATGATCGACACCACATATGACAAGGGCGTGCTGTCGTTCGATTACGCGGTCGAGGGCGAACTCGCCTGGTTCGCCTATTTCGCGCCCTATACGATGGAGATGCACCACGATCTCGTCGCGCGCATCGCCGCCCGGCCCGGCGTCACGCATCGCGAGCTCGGCACCTCGCTCGACGGCCAGAGCATCGACTATCTCCGCATCGGCGACGGTCCCAAGCCGGTGTGGCTCTACGCCCGCCAGCATCCCGGCGAATCGATGACCGAATATTGGATGGACGGCGCGCTCGACTGGCTGACCAGCCCCGCCGCCGCGCCCTTGCTCGCCAAGGCGACCGTCCATGTCGTTCCCAATATGAACCCCGACGGCACCCGCCGCGGCCATCTGCGCACCAATGCGGTGGGGGTGAACCTCAACCGCGAATGGCACGCGCCGACGCCCGAGCGCAGCCCCGAAGTGCTGTGCGTCCGCGATGCGATGGACGAAACCGGCGTCGCCTTCGCGATCGACGTCCATGGCGACGAGGCGATCCCGGCGAATTTCATCGCCGGCTTCGAGGGCATTCCCAACTGGACCGAAGACCATGGCGCCAAATTCTACGCCTTTGGCCGCCGCCTTGCCGAGCACACGCCCGATTTCCAGACCGAGAAGGGCTATGAGAAATCGAGCGCGGGCAATGCCAATCTCTCGATGTCGACCAACCAATTGGCGCAGCGCTTCGGCGCGGTGTCGGTGACGCTGGAGATGCCGTTCAAGGATCACGATCCCAATCCCGACGCCGAATTCGGCTGGTCGCCCGAACGTTCGCGCGCGCTGGGCGTGTCGTGTCTTGAGGTGCTTACCGGGATGATCGACGAAATCTGATGGAGATCAGGCAGGACGATCCCGCCGCGCCTTATGTCGCGGACCTGCTCGCGCATCACCTCACGGAGTTGCGCGGGCAGATGGCGGATTACGCCTTCGCGCTCGATGCCGGCGGCCTGTCGGCGCCGGGCGTGACCTTCTGGACCGCGTGGCGCGATGGCACGCTGGTCGGCTTCGTCGCGCTCAAGCAGCTCGATCCGCGCCACGGCGAGGTCAAGTCGATGCGCGCCGCCCCGGCCGCGCGCGGCACCGGCGTCGGCCGGGCGCTGCTCGATCATGTCGTCGCGGTCGCCCGCGATCGCGGCTACGACCGGCTCAGCCTCGAAACCGGCACCGCCGCCCTGCACGCGCCCGCGGTCGCTTTGTATCGCAGCGCCGGCTTCATCGACACCGGGCCATTCGCCGACTATCGGCCGAGCCCGCACAACCAGTTCTTCGCCCTCGACCTTCGTCCTCGATCCTAAAGGGAGCTTCCGATGCCGCGCCTCGTCCTGATCCGCCACGGCCAGTCCAGCTGGAACCTCGAAAACCGCTTCACCGGCTGGTGGGACGTCGACGTCACCGAAAAGGGCGCCGCCGAGGCGCGCGCCGCCGGCGAGATGATGGCCGCCAAGGGCCTCGACTTCGACATGACCTTCACCTCGCTGCAGACGCGCGCGATCAAGACGCTCAACCTTGCGCTCGAGGCGATGGGCCGGCTGTGGTTGCCGACCGAGAAGGACTGGCGGCTCAACGAGCGCCATTACGGCGGCCTCACCGGGCTCGACAAGGCGGAGACGTCGGCCAAGCACGGCGAGGCGCAGGTCAAGATCTGGCGCCGCAGCTTCGACGTGCCGCCGCCGCCGATGGAGGCCGGCAGCGACTATGACCTGTCGGCCGATCGCCGCTATGCCGGCATCGCCATCCCGGCAACCGAGAGCCTCAAGGACACGATCGCACGCGTCCTGCCTTATTACGAGGAGCGGATCGTGCCGGCACTGCGCGACGGCCAGCGCGTGCTGATCTCGGCACACGGCAATTCGCTGCGCGCTTTGGTCAAGCATCTGTCGAACATCCCCGACGACGAGATCACCGGTCTGGAAATCCCGACCGCGCAGCCGATCGTCTACGAACTCGACGACGCGCTCAACGCCACCGACCGTTATTATCTCAGCGAACGGTAAGGTGGGGAGGGCACCACGCCTTCCGCTCTTCCTTTGTCCTTTCGCGGGAACAAGGTCCTTGCGAACATCCACCAGTGCTCCTGCGAACGCAGGAGCCCAGGAGTCTCGAACTCGATAAGCTGTTGCTTTGCTTGACCCTGGGTTTCTGCTTTCGCAGGAACACTGGAAGGCCAAAGTGACCGAGCGGACTTTAGAGAGGTCTCGCCTCCGCGGGGGATGACGAAGGTGGCACCAAATTTTCGCCCCTGTCCTACACCGGTCCCACGCGCTAAACCCGCCGCGCTCTGTCTCATCGTGACCCCCGATCACCACCAAAACGGAAACGATAGACCCGGATCGTTTCCGTTAAGGTGTCCATCTTGTCCATGTCGTCCAACACGGGTGCGCGCCTGCCGGTGCAAGCCGTTGCCCTCCCTCCGCTCTGCCGCTAACCGCCGTCTATGACATTGGTCGGCATCATCATGGGTTCGACGTCCGATTGGGACACGATGCGGCACGCGGCGGACGTGCTCGCCGAACTGGGCGTCGCGCACGAGACGAAGGTCGTCTCCGCGCATCGCACTCCCGACCGGCTCTACGATTACGCCAAGACCGCGGCGGACCGCGGCCTCAAGGTCGTCATCGCCGGCGCCGGCGGCGCCGCGCACCTGCCCGGCATGGCCGCGGCGATGACGCACCTGCCGGTGCTCGGCGTGCCGGTCCAGAGCAAGGCGCTGTCCGGTCAGGACAGCCTGCTCTCGATCGTCCAGATGCCCGCCGGCATCCCGGTCGGCACGCTGGCGATCGGCAAGGCCGGCGCGACCAACGCCGGGCTGCTCGCCGCGGCGATCCTCGCGACGCACGATGTCGCGCTCGCCGAACGCCTGCAAGCCTGGCGCCAGCGGCAGACCGACGCGGTCGCCGACGAGCCCGCCTGATGCTCACTCCCGGCAGCACGATCGGCATCCTCGGCGGCGGGCAATTGGGCCGGATGCTCGCCGTCGCCGCAGCGCAGCTCGGCTATCGCACGCACGTGCTCGCCCCCGAGGCGGACAGCGTCGCGGCGCAGACCGCGGCGAGCCTGACCCGCGCCGATTACCACAATCGCATCGTCCTCGCCGACTTCGCCGCCGCCTGCGACGTCGTCACCTACGAGTTCGAGAATATCGCGCTCGGCCCGGTCGAATGGCTCGCCGAACGCGTGCCGGTCCATCCGCATCCGCGCGCGCTCGCCGCCGCGCAGGAGCGGATCGCCGAGAAGCGCTTCGTCGAGCGCGTCGGCGGCCGCCCGGCGCGCTGGGCCGCGGTCGACAGCCGCGAGACGCTGATCGCGGCGCTCGACCATGTCGGCACGCCCGCGGTGCTCAAGACCGCGCGCTTCGGCTATGACGGCAAGGGCCAGATGCGCCTCCACGGCCCCGCCGACGCCGATGCGGCATGGGAGGCGATCGGCGGCCCCGCGGTGCTCGAGGCGTTCGTCGACTTCAGCCACGAATTCTCGATCCTGATCGCGCGCGGCCAGGACGGCGCCACCGTCCGCTACGACCCGCCGCAGAACGTCCATGTCGACGCGATCCTGCGCACGTCGCGCGTGCCGGCGCCGCAGCCGATCCTCGACCAGGCCGAGGAAGCGACCGCGCTCGCCTGCCGCATCGCCGCCGAGCTCGACTATGTCGGCGTGCTCGCCTGCGAATTCTTCGCCACCGCCGACGGCCCGGTGTTCAACGAAATGGCGCCGCGCGTCCACAATTCGGGCCATTGGACGATCGAGGGCGCCGAGACCTCGCAGTTCGAGAACCATATCCGCGCGATCTGCGGCCTGCCGCTCGGCAGCACCGCGCTGACGGGCAGCGCGGTGGCGCTCGAAAACCTGATCGGCGACGATGCGTGGCAGCCGGCGCTGACCGAGCCCGGCGCGCATCTCCACCTCTACGGCAAGGGCGCGGCGCGGCCCGGCCGCAAGATGGGCCACGTCACCCGCGTCCAGCGCTGAACCGGATCAGCGCGTCTTCGCCGATGGCGGCTTCGCGATGTCGAAGGCGACCGGCACGATCACCGGCACGGGCAGCACCTTGCCGTTGCGCAGCACCGGCCTGATCCGGAACAGCGGCGCCATCTGCACCGCGGCGGCGCCGAAGCCGATGCCGGTGGGCGTATCCGACACCACCCAGCACCGTTCGGGCCGGCCCGAGCGCGGCACCCGACAGGCGAGCAGGGCATGCCCCGAAACGCGGTCGCGGACCGCATCGGGCGGCCAGAAGCGCCGCAGTTCGGCGTCCGTTGGCCGGTAGATCCAGCTCGCCCGCGCATAACGGACCTTGCCGCCGCCGCCATCGCCCGCGCCATTGCCTGCACCGCGACCGGTTCCCGTCCCCAGGCCCGCTCCGACCGACGGCGGCCCGACGAGCTGCGCCACGTCCTGATCCGCACCGAAGGGTGACGGTATCACCGCGCTCGGCGGCGGCGGTGGCGCGAGCGGTTGCGGCGTCGTGTCGATCGGTGGCGGCGGCGGCGGTCGCGAGGCCGTCGGCGGCGCACCGCCTGACGGTGCCGGTACGGGCGGGGGTGGCCGTTTCGGCGGCGGCGGCAGTTCGGGCGGTGGCGGCGGCGGCGGTGGCGCCACGTCGAACAGCGTCAGTGCCGGTGGCGATGGCGGCGGTGCCGGCAACGGCGGCCGCGCCAGCAGGAGCAGCAGCAGCAACGCGCCATGCACCCCGAGCGCCAGCGCGAGCGCCGGACGATCGGGGGCATGGCGGTGTCTCACCGCGGCACCGTCATTTCACGACGGGCAACGCGATATAGCTCGCATCCGGCCCGGCGACGGTGATCTTCTGCGTCGCCGTCACATAGTCCTTCGGCTGCGCGAAGAAGATGTTCGGCACGAAGGTCTGCGGATTGCGGTCGTAGAGCGGGAACCAGCTCGACTGCACCTGCACCATGATACGGTGGCCGGGCAGGAAGACGTGGTTGGTCTCGGGCAGCGCGAACTGGTATTTCAGCGGCGCATTGGCGACGAGCGGCTTGGCGACCGCCAGGTCCTCGCGATAGCGGCCGCGGAAGATGTCCATCGCGACGGCGAGCTGATAGCCGCCCATCTCCGCCTGCTTGGGCATCACCTCGGGATAGACGTCGACCAGCTTGACCACCCAGTCGCTGTCGGTGCCGCTGGTCGAGGCGGTCAGATGCACTTCCGGCGTGCCCGCGATCGTCACCGGCGCGGTGAGCACGTCGCTGGTGAAGGTGACGACGTCGGGCCGCCCCGAAACGGCCCGCTGGTCGTCGACCAGCCAATTCTTCCACGTCGAACCCTCGGCATAGATCGGCCGCGTCGGGCGGACGCGATAGGACACCGGATGCGCCGGGTCGGAGACGTAATCCGCGGTTTGCGCCGCACCCCCCGTCGCGGCGAAGCCCAAGGCGCCGCCGGGCTTGAGATAGAGCGGCGTCGGCGTCGGCTGCGTCCACGCCTGCAACCGCTGCCATTCGTTGGCGCCCGACTGGAAGGCGGTGACCGGGGCGACGTCCATCGCCGGCTGGTCGCTCTTGAGATAATGCGCGAGGAACGGCCGCAGCACGTGCCAGCGCCACCATTTGGCGGTGTCCTGATCCCATTTGATCGCGCCGAGCGCGCTGCCGTCGCCGACCTCCTGCCCGTGATACCACGGGCCGAGCGTCAGGAAGACCATGTCGTTCTTCGTGTCCTTCGGCTCGAGCGCGCGATAGACCGCGGGCGCGCGGTAGATGTCCTCCTGGTCCCACAGCCCCGCGACGAGCATCGTCGGCACCTTCAACGGCTGCGCGGCGAGGATCTTGTCCATCGCGGCGCTCGACCAATAGCCGTCATAGGCGGGATGCGCGGCGACCTTGCGGTAGAAGCCCGACGCCTGATCGACGCCCTGCGCCTTCGCCACCGCACCCGCCGAGACGTTGCGCAGCCAGTAATCGTAATCGTCGGCGGTGTCGGTGATCCACGGCGTGCTGGCGTCGCGCGTCCCCTGCTGGCCGAGCATATAGGGCAGGCCGATCTGGCGGAAGGCGCCGTTGTGGAACCAGTCGTCGCCGCGCCAGCCGTCGACCATCGGGTTCATCGGCACCGACACCTTGAGCGCCGGATGCGGGTTGATCAGCGCCATCAGCGGCAGGAAGCCGTCGTAGCTGATGCCGCTGATCCCGACGCGGCCGTTGCTCTCCGGCACGTTCTTCACCAGCCAGGCGATCGTGTCGTAGGTGTCGGTCGAATCGTCGGTCTTCGTTGGATTGTTGGGCGATCCGGCGGGCGTCGGGTTCATCAGCGTGATGCCCTGGCTGCCGTGCATGCCGCGCACGTCCTGGATGACGCGGATATAGCCGTCCGCCGCGATGAGGTCCCACGGCCCGTCGCCATGCGACAGGATGCCGGCGAAGGTACCGCTGTCCGCCTTGGTCTGGTCGTCCGCGTCATAGGGCGTGCGGGTCAGCAGGATACCGGCGTCCTTGGTCCCCTTGCGGATGACGATCACGGTGTGGAGCTTGACCCCGTCGCGCATCGGTATCTCGACCGCCTTGCGGACGTATTCGTAATGGGTGTCGCGTGGCGCCAGTTTGGCGGGGCGCTCGTCGTAACTCTGCGCGCCGGCGGCGGCGGCGGTGGCGAGCGCGCCCAGAGCGCAGGCGGCGAGAAGCGATCGGATCATGCGGCGGCAACCCCAAAACGAAACGGCCCGCCTCCGGTGGGAGGCGGGCCGCAATGTGTCCCGATTATTGCCGGCGAATCAAGCGCTACGCTTGCCCGACAGCGGGAAGCTGCCGAAGGCGCCGGCACCGACCGTACCGGTCAGCGTATCGCCCTCGGCGGTCGCCTCGCAATCGAGTGTCATCGGCATCGGTACGGTCATCTGGAGCTTCCAGCTGATCGTATTGCCCGACACCGTGCCGGCGACGTCGCCCGAGCCCATCGCACCCGAGGCGGTGCCGGTGAAGGCATCGCCCTCGCTCTGCACGACGAGCGTCAAATTCTGATCGCCAAGCGGCGACTTCACGATGCAATCCCAGCTGCCATCAACCTCGGCCATCACGCTCTCCTCATTTCGCTGCGGTCACAGCACCGGCCGGGGCGCCGGCGACTGCGCTTGCCGGGACGACCTCGACCGGCAGGCCGAGGCTGTCAAGCTGCGGCTTTACCTTGGAAGCATCGCCGACGACGATCCAGGTCAGCCTGGCCGGATCGATCGTCTGCGCCACCGCGCTGCGCAGCTGCGGCAGCGTCATCGCACGATAGCGGGTGGCGACCGTCGCGTAATAATCGTCGGGCCGCTTGAACAGGTCGTTCGCCTGCATCGCCCCCAGCACCGCCTGCGAGGTTTCGAACTGGCCGGGCAATTGCAGCGTCGCGCCCTTGATCGCGAGGTCGAACTCGGTTTCCGTCATCGGTTTGGTGGTGACGAACTGCGCGACGTCGTCGCGCGCCGAGGCGAGCGCCGGGCCGGTCTTGTCCGCCTGCACCCCCGCCTGCAACAGATAGGGTGCGGCGAATTCCGACGGCTGGAAGCGGCCGCCGGCACCATAGGACCAATGCTTCTCCTCGCGCAGGTCCATGTTGAGCCGGCTGAGGAAACTGCCGCCGAGCGCATCGTTGACCGTGTTGAGGACGAGCAGGTCGTCGGTACCCTTCAGGCCGGTGCGCTGACCGCCGACGATGATCGACTGCGGGCTGTCGGGGCGATCGACGAGGACGATGCCCGGCTTGAGCGGCGACGGCGTGCCGGCGAACGTTTTGGTGCCGGCCGTGCCCGTCCCCTTCCAGTCGCCGAACCGCGCCTCCAGCGCCGCCTTCACCTCGGCGAGCGGCCGGTCGGAGACGACGAACAGCTTCGCCTTCTCGGGCCGCAGCCACGCCTGCTGGTAACTGCGCAGGTCGGCCGGCGTCAGTGCCGCCACCGCGACCGGATCGCCGCTGCCCTGCGCCTTCGCATAGGGCGTGCCCGCCGCGAGGATGCGCGTCGACATGCGCTGCGCGAGCGCGCCGGGGTTGGTCAGCTCCTGCTGGATCTGCGCCACCTGCTGCGCCTTGAAGCGGGCGACGTCGGTGTCGCCATAGGCCGGCCGCCGCGCGACCTCGGCGAACAGGTCGAGCGCCGGGCCGAGGTTGGCGCTCGGCACGCCCATCGACAGCGTGCTGCGATCATTGCCCGCCCCCGACGACAATTGCATGCCGAGCCGCTCGCGTGCTTCGGCGAGCGCGTTGACGTCGTAATGTTCGGTGCCTTCGTCGAGCATATTGAGCGCGACGAGCTGCGTGCCGAGCTTGCCCGGTACATCGGCGGCATAGCCGGCGTCGAAGCTCAGCACCGCCTGCGTCACCGGCACCGCATTGCGCTGCGCATAGACCAGCTCGATACCGTTCGACAGGCGGCTGCGCTCGACCTTGGGGAAGGACAGGCCGGTGACCGCACCGACCGCGGGGATCGCGCCACGCGTCCCTTTCGCCGGCTGTTCCGGTGCAGCGACGACATCGACCTTGGGCGGCACTTTCGCCTCGGCATAAGCGTCGCGCGCGCCGGGCACGACATTCACGGCGAGCACCGGACGGCCGAGCCATTTGTCCGCCGCCGCCTTGACGCTTGCCGGGGTCTGCGCGGCGAGGTCGGCAAGCTGCTTCTTGTAGAAGCCGGGATCGTTCGAATAGAGCGCACCCTCGGCGAGCGCGACCGCCTTGCCGCCGAAGCCGCCGACGGCCTCGAGCCCGCGGACGCGGCCGGCGACGCGGGTGGTGACGAAGCGCGACACCTCGTCCTGCGTCGGGCCGGTGCGCAGGAAGTCGGCGACGACCGCATCGAGCCGCTGCGCCGCAAGCGCCGGATCGACGCCCGGACGCACCAGCCCCTCGATCGCGAACGTGCCGACCTGCGCGAAGGCGCTATTGTCCGCGGAGATTTGCGTGAACAGCTTCTCCTTGCGGATCAGCTCGTTGGTCAGGCGCGACGAGGCCATGCCGCCGAGCACGCCGGCCGCGACCTCGAGCGGTGCGGCATCCTTGTCGTTGAGCCCCGGCACCGTCCAGTTGCGGCTGATCATCGTCGCGGCGACGCGATCCTTCAGCGTCACCGTCTTGGCGGCGGGCAGGGTGACGGCCGGGGCAGCGGGCAGCACGCTCTTGGGGCCGGCCTTGATCGCACCGAAATATTTCTCGACCAGCGGTCGCGCGCTGGCGACGTCGACGTCGCCGGCGAGCACCAGCACCGCATTGTTCGGGCCGTAATGGCTGCGGAACCAGTTCTTGACGGTGTCGAGGCTGGCCGCATCGAGATCGGCCATCGATCCGATCGTGTCATGGCCGTACGGGTGGGTCGCCGGGAACAGCCCCTCGGTGACCGCATAGCCCATCAGGCCATAGGGGCGGTTGTCGCCCTGCCGCTTCTCGTTCTGAACGACGCCGCGCTGCTCGTCGAGCACGCCCTGCGTGATCGCGCCGAGCAGATAGCCCATCCGGTCGGATTCGAGGAACAGCGCGCGCTCCAGCGCCGCGGTCGGCACCGTCTCGAAATAATTGGTCCGGTCGAAATAAGTGGTGCCGTTGAAGTCGGTCGCCCCGACCTGCTTCAGCGGTGCGAAGAAGTCGCCCGGCGCATTCTCCGACCCGTTGAACATCAGATGCTCGAACAGGTGCGCAAAGCCCGTCGAGCCTTGCGGCTCGTGCTTCGAGCCGACGTCGTACCAGACGCTGACCGCGACGACCGGCGCCTTGCGATCGGTATGGACGACGACGCGCAGGCCGTTCTTCAGCGTGAATTGCTGATAGGGAATGTCGACCGCCTTGACGAGCGCGGCGACCGGCGCGGCCTTCGCCGAGGCGGGAGCGGGCGTGGTCTGCGCGTGCAGCGGCGCGACCAGCGCGATCGATGCGACGCCGGCAAGTGCGAATAGCTTCGTCATGAGAATAGAGTCCCCCGCTTCGTCCTGAACCTATGAACTGGTCGAGCATAACCGGGGGGCGAACACTGGCAAGCGACCGCGGCGGCTTTTTTGAAAATGCGTCGCGACGGCGACGCCATCATCGCAGTCTCGATCGGATACCCTTGTGTTGCACAATGGCAACACTACATCCGGGCCATACAGGCAAGGGGATTTTATGAACCTCGAACGATTTACCGACCGCGCCAAGGGATTCCTCCAATCGGCGCAGACCGTTGCGATCCGCATGAACCATCAGCGGATCGCGCCGGACCATCTTTTGAAGGCGCTGCTCGAGGACGAGCAGGGCATGGCCGCCGGGCTGATCCAGGCGGCTGGTGGCGACGCGAAGCGCGCGGTCGCCGAGACCGACGCCGCACTCGCCAAAATTCCCGCCGTCTCGGGATCGGGCGCACAGCAGACGCCGGGACTCGACAACGATACCGTCCGCGTCCTCGATCAGGCCGAGCAGGTCGCCCAAAAGGCGGGCGACAGCTTCGTCACGGTCGAGCGGCTGTTGCTCGCACTCGCGCTGGCGACCACCACCGCCGCCGGTCGCGCACTGGCGAGCGCCGGCGTGACCGCCGAGTCGCTCAACGGCGCGATCAACGCGCTGCGCGGCGGTCGCACCGCCGACACCGCCAGCGCCGAGGATCGCTACGATGCGCTCAAGAAGTTCGCCCGCGATCTCACCCAGGCGGCGCGCGACGGCAAGCTCGACCCGGTGATCGGCCGCGACGAGGAGATCCGCCGCACGATCCAGGTGCTCGCCCGCCGCACCAAGAACAATCCGGTGCTGATCGGCGAGCCCGGCGTCGGCAAGACCGCGATCGTCGAGGGGCTGGCGCTGCGCATCGCCAATGGCGACGTGCCCGACGGTCTCAAGGACAAGACGCTGATGGCGCTCGACATGGGCGCGCTGATCGCCGGCGCCAAATATCGCGGCGAATTCGAGGAACGGCTGAAGGGCGTCATCGACGAGGTGAAGCAGGCCGAGGGCCAGATCGTCCTGTTCATCGACGAGATGCACCAGCTGATCGGCGCCGGCAAATCCGAGGGTGCGATGGACGCGGGCAATCTGCTGAAACCCGCGCTCGCGCGCGGCGAGCTGCATTGCGTCGGCGCGACCACGCTCGACGAATATCGCAAGTATGTCGAGAAGGATCCGGCGTTGCAGCGCCGCTTCCAGCCGGTGTTCGTCGGCGAGCCGACGGTCGAGGACACGATCAGCATCCTGCGCGGCCTCAAGGAGAAATACGAGCTGCATCACGGCGTGCGGATCACCGACGGCGCGCTGGTCGCCGCGGCGACCCTGTCGAACCGCTACATCACCGACCGTTTCCTGCCCGACAAGGCAATCGACCTGATGGACGAGGCCGCATCGCGCATCCGCATGGAGGTGGAGAGCAAGCCCGAGGAGATCGAGACGCTCGACCGCCGCATCCTGCGCCTCAAGATCGAGCGCGAGGGGCTGCGTCGCGAGACCGACGAGGCCTCACGCGACCGGTTCGCCGCGCTGGAGGAGGAGCTGGTCAATCTCGAGGAGCAATCCGCCGCGCTGACCCAGCGCTGGCAGGCCGAGAAGGACAAGATCGGCCGCGAGGCGAAGCTCAAGGAGCAGCTCGACGCCACCCGGCTCGAACTGGAACAGGCGCAGCGAGCGGGCGACCTGACCAAGGCGGGCGAACTCGCCTACGGCCGCATCCCGACGCTGGAGAAGCAGCTCGCCGAGGCGCAGGGCGCGACGCAGGGCGCGATGCTGCGCGAGGAGGTTACCGCGGACGACATCGCCGGCGTCGTCAGCCGCTGGACCGGCATCCCGATGGAGCGGATGCTGCAGGGCGAGCGCGACAAATTGCTGCGCATGGAGGAGGTGATCGGCCAGCGCGTCATCGGCCAGGCGCAGGCGGTGCGCGCCGTCTCCACCGCGGTGCGGCGCGCGCGTGCGGGGCTGCAGGACCCGAACCGGCCATTGGGCTCGTTCCTGTTCCTCGGCCCGACGGGTGTCGGCAAGACCGAACTGACCAAGGCGCTCGCCGAATTCCTGTTCGACGATCCGTCCGCGATGGTGCGCATCGACATGAGCGAATTCATGGAGAAACATGCGGTCGCGCGGCTGATCGGCGCACCGCCGGGCTATGTCGGCTATGAGGAGGGCGGCGTGCTCACCGAGGCGGTGCGGCGCCGGCCCTATCAGGTCGTGCTGTTCGACGAGGTCGAAAAGGCGCACGGCGACGTGTTCAACGTGCTGCTCCAGGTGCTCGACGACGGCCGGCTGACCGATGGCCAGGGGCGGACGGTGGATTTCAGCAACACGCTGATCATCCTGACGTCCAACTTGGGTTCGCAATATCTTGCCGCGGTCGAGGAGGGGCAGGCGGTCGAGACCGTCGAGCCGCAGGTGATGGAGGTCGTCCGCGCCCATTTCCGGCCCGAATTCCTCAACCGGCTCGACGAGATCATCCTGTTCCACCGGCTGGGCCAGAGCCACATGGCGCCGATCGTCGACATCCAGGTGGCGCGCGTCGGCAAACTGCTCGCCGACCGCAAGGTGACGCTCGACCTGACCGACGCCGCGCGCAACTGGCTGGGCCGGGTGGGCTACGATCCCGTCTACGGCGCCCGGCCGCTGAAACGCGCGGTGCAGCGCTATCTGCAGGACCCGCTCGCCGACCTGATCCTGCGCGGCGAGGTGAAGGACGGCGCCACCGTGCACGTCGACGAGGGCGACGGCAAACTGGTGCTGACGGTGGCGTAAAGCGACATGAACGAAAGGGGCGGCTCCTTGCGAAGCCGCCCTTCCTCGTCGGAATGTCTTACGACGCTTAGAACTTAACCGTCGCACCTGCACGAAAGTACCGGCCGACCACGCCGGCCGACGACCATGCCGGATTGTAGTTGTTGCCGCCATAGGTGTTCGGGTCGAACGGCGCCTTGGCGTCGAGGAGATTGACGACGTTCATGTAGAAGGTGAAGTTGTCGTTCACCCGAACGCTGCCGGACAGATCGACGTCGATCCAATGCTTGACGGTGCACTGCAGCGGACCGGTGTTGGTCGCCTGCAGATTGGCATTGTACGTCACCGTCTTGGCAATGGCATCGGCGCAGGTGCTGCCCGGTCCGCTGTTATCGTCGGCATAGCCCTTGTAGCCGCTCACGAAATACGTCGTCGCGGTGAGCGAGTAGGGACCGGCGTCCAGCGTGTTCTGCCAGCTTGCCCGCCAGCGCGGCGTACCCGACGCGGAGGTGGTGGCATAGGACGCCAGGGTGCCAACGAACTTCTGCACGCCTGACCCGGTGCCGTCATCGACGTTGTACTTCAGGATCTCCGTGCCTTCGAGGATCGAGGTGAACTTGACGTCGTCGGCGAGCGGGATGGCTGCCTGCAGCTGCGCGTCGATACCCGAGGTATTGAGAACGTTGCCGTTCGAATACAGGAAGTTGACCGAGTAAGGCGTGGGGCGCAGGCCCGGATTGGCAGGGTCGACGGGGTTCGGCGTGATCGTGACCCCGGCCGGGATGGTACCCGTGCGCAGATATTCGTCGGCAATCGACGCCGGATTGCCCGCCGCCGACAGGATCAGGTTACGCTTGCGGATATTGTAGTAATCGACCGTCAGGCTCAGCCACGACTGCGGCTGGAACACCACGCCGCCGGTGAACGAGCGCGACTTTTCCGGCTTGAGGTTGGGGTTGCCGGTCGAGTTGTTGCCGAGGCTGTACTGGCTCGTGATGTACGAGTTGTTCCCATACGCACCCGCGACGTCGTTGGTCGGCGTATAGTTGGTGAAGCCGATCACCGCACCCGAGGTCTCCGGGATCGAAGGCGCACGGAAGCCCTGCGAATAGGTGCCGCGGATCGCCAACTCGCGGATCGGGGTGAACTTGGCGCCGATCTTGGGCGAGAAGCGGCCGAAGCCGGTCGAGTAATGATCGTAACGACCCGATGCGTTCACCTCGAGCTGGTCGAGGATCGGCGCGTTCAGCTCGAAGAAGGCAGCCTGCACGTTGCGGTTGCCGATCGCCTGGAACGGGTTGATCCCCAGCGTCGCATTGTTCGTGTCGGGATTGGGATCGTACACCGCCTCATAGCGGATCTGGCCGCCGACACCCAATTGCAGCGGACCACCCGGCAGATCGAACAGATCCTTGGTGACCGTCGCCTGCACCTGCCACAATTCGGAATCGGCGCGGCTCTGCTGCAGCGGCGAGATGCTGTCGCGAACGGTCTGGCTGTTCGCCGACGGATTGACGAAATTGTAGGTGCCGTTGTTGATCGCGGTCGTCAGCCCCGCCAGGTTCAGGAACCCGCGGCGGGTCTGCTCGAGATCGGTGCGCATATAGGTCGCCGCGACCGAATAGCCGAAGCCGTCACCGAACTTGCCGTCGATGCCTGCCGCGACGCGATAGCTGCGCGCCAGATTCTCGGTGCTGGTCGCGATGTCGCCGAACCGATAATAGATCAGCGCGCTCTGGCCGAGGGCAGAATAGGGATTCTGCAAGTTGCGGCTGCCGTCAGCGAGCAACGCCGGCAGCACGATGCCACGCGTCTCGAGCGGATTGGTCGAACGGATCGACTGGGGCGTCCCCGCGATCGTCACCTTGCTCTGATAGAAGGTAGCGACGAAATAGGCCTGCGCGTTGCTGCCGATATTGGCGGTCAGATGCGCGGTGCCACCGAAACGCGTCTGTTCCGGCTGGAGCAAGCCATATTGATTGACCAGATCCTGCTCGCAATAGGTGCCCGCCGTGGTCGTATGCGGCGTCAGACCGTTGCCGCATCCGCCGCTGTTGAGGATCTGCAACAGGCCACCGGTGACCGGAACGCCGGACAGAATGTCGCCCGGTCGCGACTGGGTGGCCGGCCGCACCACTGCCGCGGTGGCGCCGCTCGAACTTGCGGTCGAGGGGGCGACGAAACCAAAATTGCCGTTGGCGCCGCCGACCGAACGCAGATCCTTGGTGTTGAACGGGAAGCCCCGATCCTTCGTCGCCAGCGAGTCGAGATGCTGATACTCGCCGCTGATATAGAAGTTGTAGCCGTCTTCCGACAGCTTGCCGTGGCCGGCGGTCAGCTGCACCCGCTGACCGGCGGAATCGCCACGCTGCGAAATACCGCCTTCGACGCGGCCCTCGACGCCCGTGATCTCCTTCTTGAGGATGACGTTCACGACGCCGGCGATCGCGTCCGCGCCATAGGTCGCCGAGGCGCCGTCACGAAGAACCTCGATCCGATCGACGATCGCCGACGGGATGGTGTTCAGATCGACGATGCTGCGCTGGCCGTCGTCGGCGAGCGGATAGTAAGACGGCCGCAGGCCGTCGAACAGCGTCAGCGTGGAGTTGGTCGTCAGACCGCGCAGCGAGATGCTCGATGCGCCGGCCGCAAAGGCGTTGGTGAAGTTCTGCGGCAGACCACCGCCGTTGCCAGCCGAGATCGACTGAACCGCATCCGCGATCGTGACGAGGCCGCGCTGGTTGAGGTTGGCCGAGGTCAGCGTCGTGACCGGGGACGGCGTCTCCGTGTCCGTCCGACGGAAGAGCGAACCGGTGACGACGATGTCCTCCGGAGCGCTTTCGGCAGCGGCTGCGGTTTCCGGCGTTTGCGCCTGCGGTGCGGCCGCGGTTCCGGCTGAATCCTGCGCGAACGCAGGCGACGCCAGCAACAGGGCAAAGGGTGCCGCGGTCGCCAGCAAACCCGTCTTGCGCTTGAAGATCGACGATTGCGTCATTGAATATTCCATCCCTCGCATGATCCGAACGGCGTTGGGCCTTGGTTCGGAACTGGCCAGCCCCCCTCGATCGCCAACGACGATCCCAGGGCATATCCACTGGATGCGAGGATCAGGGGGCTAGTGTAAAGAAGGCTGTCCTGTTTGGACGACACATTTGTAATCTTATGTAGCAGAAAGGTCACATCCCGATTAACAAGGAGCAACATTCAGAAAGAATACGGCCGTTCCTTGAAAGATGTGCCCCTCACGCCCCCGGCATAGCCCCCGCCACCAGCAACGGGTCGAGCCGCGCGTCGCGCCAGCGCAGGCTCCAGTGGAGATGCGGTCCGGTCGCCCGGCCGGTCGCGCCGACCGCACCGATCGGATCGCCCTGGCGGACGTGGTCGCCGACGCGCACGTCGATGCGCGACAGATGGAGGAAGGCGCTATTGAGACCGTGGCCGTGGTCGATCATCAGCAAATTGCCTTCCAGGGTGAAAGGATGGTCCGCGGCGAGGATGACGACGCCGTCTGCGGGCGCGACGACGGGGGTGCCGGTGGGGCGGGCGATGTCGATGCCCGAATGGTAGCTGCCGGGTTCGCCGCGATAGATGCGTTGCGCACCGAACAGCCCCGAGATGCGGCCGATCGCAGGCCAGCGGAACGCCTGGCGCCAGCCGGTCGCGTCGGTGACCTCAGCACGCGCCGCGGCGATCCGGGCCAGCTCGGCGGGGCGCAGCTGCGCCATGACCGGATCGGGGGCGGGGAATTTGGGCAGCGTGTCGAGCCGCTCGATCCGCCATGCCCGCGGCGCCACGGCGAGTGGCTGGGTAATCCGGCGGCCGTCGTCGAGCGTCGCGACGAGCACGGCCTGCGATCCGGCGTCGCGATCGAAGCCGGCGATGAAGCGGCCCGCCTCGACCGCGATCGGCTGGCCGTCGAGGGTCACCGTCACGCTTCCCGTGGGGACGGTGCCGGCGATCAGCCCGCCCTGCGTCGGCGTTCCGGTCCAGCGAAACGCCGGGGCAGCGACCGGGGCGGGCGCCTGGGGCGACGCCGCCGCGGCCAGGCAGACGAGCGGTGCCAGCGCGGCCGGCAGCCTCATCGCGGGCTGAGTGCCTCGCTGGCGAGATGCGCGCTGGCGAAGGCTTCCTGCCGCGCGACGCTCCAATAGCGCAGCAGCTCGATCGGGATGCGGGCGCCGCTCACCGCACAGACGACATGATCGCCGGGAGTCAGCACCCGGAAGCCGTTGGCCATATAGTGAAGCCGCGCCGGGCGATCCGAGTTGGAAACGAGCATGTCTTGAGATCCTGTCAGAGCAACGTCGGCTGGTCGGGCTTGGGATAGGCCCTGGCGGGTTTGCGCTCAACCTTGCGCTCGGCGGCGGGCTGGACCGTGCCGTCGTCGACGACGGCATCGATGCTGCCGTCGCGGAAGCGCAGCGTCACCGCCCCTGCCTCGCGCACCGCCGCGGCGGACGCCAGCGTCTCGCCGCCCCCGCTCCCGCCCTCGCGGCGTGCGGTGACCCGCGCATAGCCGCGGTCGAGCACCGCATCGGGGTTGAGCGACTGGACCAGCCGCCACGTCGCCGCCAGCCGGTCGCGGTTGCGGTCGACCTGTTGCTGCAGCACCGCCGGACGCAGCGCGCCGCTCGACCGGTCGAGCTGGCCGCGCGCCAGCGTCACCCGCCGTTCGAGCCCGCGGTCGAGCCGCTGGCCGGCATCGTCGGCACGCTGGCGCTGCGGCCCGAGCAGCGCGTCGCGCTTGGGCAGCAGCCGGGCGAGCCCGGTCAGCCGCTCGCGGCCGCGCTCGACATAGCGGTTGGCGCAACGCTGCGTGCGCAGGCCATGGCTCTGGATCGTGTGGCGCAGGTCGGCGAGCACGGGCACCGCCAGCTCCGCCGCCGCGGTGGGCGTCGGCGCGCGCAGGTCGGCGGCGAAGTCGCACAGCGTCGTATCGGTCTCGTGGCCGACCGCGGAGATGATCGGGATGGTACAGCCGGCGACGGCGCGGACCACGACCTCCTCGTTGAACGCCCACAGATCCTCGATCGAACCGCCGCCGCGCGCGACGATGACGAGGTCGGGGCGAGGCACCGGGCCGTCCGCGGGCATCGCGTCGAAGCCGCGCACCGCGGCGGCGACCTCCTCGGCCGCCCCCTGCCCCTGCACCTTGACCGGCCAGACGAGCACGTGGGTCGGACAGCGATCCTCGAGCCGATGCAGGATGTCGCGGATCACCGCGCCGGTCGGCGAGGTGACGACGCCGATCGTCCGCGGCAGATAGGGCAGCCGCACCTTGCGCGCGCCGTCGAACAATCCCTCGCCCGCCAGCTTCGCCTTGAGCTTCTCGAACAAGGCCATCAGCGCGCCGGCGCCGGCAAGTTCCATCCGCTCGATGACGATCTGATATTTGGAGCGGCCGGGATAGGTGGTGAGCTTGCCGGTGGCGATCACCTCGATGCCGTCCTGCGCGGCGAAGGCGAGCGCATTGGCCTGCCCCTTCCACATCACGCCGTCGATCACCGCGGCATCGTCCTTGAGCGCGAGATAGACGTGGCCCGAGGTCGCGCGCTTATAGCCCGAGATCTCGCCGCGGATGCGGACGTGGCCGAACTCCCCTTCGACCATCCGCTTGAGCTTGAAGCTGAGTTCGCCGACCGACATGGCGAGCGCGTTGTCGCCGGGCCGCTCCTCGGCTAGCAGCCGGGCGTCGTCGGTATCGGATAGGAACTCTGGCATGAACGTCCTGCTGTTGGGCTCAGGTGGCCGCGAGCACGCACTCGCATGGAAACTGGCGCAATCGGCCCTCCTCGATACGCTCTATGCCGCGCCTGGCAACCCCGGCGTCGCCGCCCATGCGACGTGCGTCGCGCTGGATGCGACCGATCATGCCGCGGTGGTGGATTTCGTGGCCGGCCATGACGTTGGCCTCGTCGTCATCGGGCCGGAAGCGCCGCTGGTCGACGGTCTCGCCGACACGCTGCGCGCGGCGGGCGTGCCGGTGTTCGGGCCGGGCAAGGCGGCGGCGCAGCTCGAGGGATCGAAGGGCTTCACCAAGGATCTGTGCCGGCGCGCCGACATTCCGACCGCGGGTTATGTCCGGGTCGGCACGCGCACCGAGGCGGAAGCGGCGCTGGCGAGCACCTTCTCCTATCCGGTCGTGATCAAGGCGGACGGGCTCGCCGCGGGCAAGGGCGTGGTGATCGCGACCAGCGAGGCCGAGGCAGCCGCAGCGTTCGACGCGATGTTCGCGGACGGCGATGCGCCGGTGGTGCTCGAGGAATTCCTCGACGGGGAGGAGGCGAGTCTGTTCGTGCTCACCGACGGCGTCGCGCTGCTGCCGTTCGGCAGCGCGCAGGACCACAAGCGCGTCGGCGAGGGCGATACCGGTCCCAACACCGGCGGCATGGGCGCGTACAGCCCGGCGCCGGTGCTCACCCCTGAGCTGGAACGGCGTGCGCTCGACGAGATCATCGCGCCGACGGTGAAGGCGCTCGCCGAGGAGGGGACGCCGTTCAGCGGGGTGCTCTACGCCGGGCTGATGCTGACCGCGACCGGCCCCAAGCTGATCGAATATAATGCGCGGTTCGGCGACCCCGAATGCCAGGTGCTGATGCCAAGGTTCGAGGGCGATCTGGTCGCGACGATGCTGGCGGTGGCGGAAGGGCGGCTCGGCGACCTGCCCGCGGCGCGCTTCGCCGACGCGGCGGCGATGACCGTGGTGCTGGCGGCGGCGGGCTATCCGGGGACGCCCAAGGCAGGCGGCGCGATCCGCGGGATCGACGCGGCGGAGGCGACCGGCGCGATCGTCTTCCAGGCGGGGACGCTATTGGAGGGCGACACATTGGTGGCGTCCGGCGGCCGGGTGCTCGCCGTAACCGCGATGGGGGCGGACATCCGCGCAGCACGCGATGCGGCCTATCGCGGGGTCGATGCGATCGACTTTTCGGACGGCTTCTGCCGTCGCGACATCGGCTGGCGCGAACTGGCGCGCTGATCGCTCGGTGCGGAGAGCCGGAAAGGCCCGCCGGATCGCTCCGGCGGGCCTTTTTTCGTTCGCGACAGACGATCAGAAGGTGATCGTGGTGCCGATCGCGATCTGGCGGCCGAGCGCGTCATAACGCTGCGGGATCGTGTTGTTGCGCGCCAGACTGATATTGTACGAATTCGCCAGGATCGGCGGGTTCTTGTCGAGCAGGTTGTTCGCGATTACGCGGAAGGCGAACTGCCGTGCGATGTTGAAGGTCAGCGCGAGGTCGAAATAGCTCGCCGGGGCGATGCGGTAGAAGGTCGTCTGCGCCCGATCGGGCGTGCCACCGATCGCCGCATCGCCCGAGTTGTTCGCGCTGGTCAGCGAGCCGATGTAGCGCCAGTTGAACGAAGCGTTGAAGATGCCGTCCGAGGTCGAATAGGTCGTCCGCAGGCCATGCGTCCACTTCGGCAGCAACTGGCTGCACCCGTTGGCGAAATAGCCGGTGCAATTGCGCTGCGGCTGGACCGGCGAATCCTGGCCGCCGGCGAAGGTGGTCAGCGAGCCGTTGAAGTCGAAGTCCAGCCGGCCGACGCTGCCGAGACCGAGCGCGTAGCTGCCCTGGAAATCCCAGCCCCGGGCAATCGAATAATAATAATTGGTCGTACCCGCACGGATGAAGCCGCTGGTCGGGTTGCCCGATGCCGCAGCATAGAGCGTGCCGTTGGCGGCACGGACGATCCCCGAGCAGAAGAACGGATCGCCGTTCGAGCGCTGGCAGCCATCGGTATAATAGCTGTCGTCGTTATAGCCGAGCGAGTTGTTGATCTTGATCCGGTAGCGATCGACCGAGAAGACCAGCCCCTTGATGAAGCGCGGCTTGATCACGAGGCCGTAGGTCTGGGTGTAGGCGGTTTCAGGATCGGCGGTGAAGCCGCCCGAGCGCACGGTGCACTGGTCGTTGGGGCACAGCAGCGTCGTGCTGCCGTAAAGCGCATCCGACAGGCCGGTGGCGCGGCAGACCTCGCGCGAGGCGATCGGCGTGCCATAAGTGATCGTGCCGTTGGTGTTGGTCACCGTCGGTGCGCAGAAGTCGTTCTGCGAACCGCCCTGACGCGAGAAGCTGATGTTCGACGCCTGATAGGCTTCGACCACGGTCGGCGCGCGCTGCGCCTTGTTGAACGAGGCGCGAAGGGTCAGGTCGGCGACCGGTGCGTACAGACCCTCGATCTTCCAGGTGGTGAACTTGTTGGGATTGCTGCTGTACTTGGACAGGCGATACCCACCGTTGGCCTGCAGCAGATGCGCGAACGGGCGATCCTGGATCAGCGGCGCCTGCACCTCGATGTTCGATTCCCAGACGTGCTGGCTGAGGTCGGACGGCGCGCCGCCGTAATCCTCGATGAAGCCCGGCGTCAGCTCGGAGAACTGGCGATCCTTGCGGAATTCGGTGCCGAGCGCGAAGGCGACGCCGTCGGTGGCGAGCGGCGAGGTGATGCCGTAGTTGCCAAGATCGCCGGTCATGTTCGCCTGCACGTCGTAGAGCAGGCCGACGGTCTTCTGCCGGGCCGGGTCGAGGTCGCCGTACAGATAGTTGATCAGCGCCTGATTGCCGTTGCCGGCGCTGAATGCGTCGAACGGTACGCAGGCGCCACCGGACACGCAGGTCGGCGTGCCGTTGACGTTGACGACGTTGAGCGAATTGTTGACCCGGTCGAAGTTAGGCAGGCGCGACGAGTCCCAGATCTGCTGGTTGCGCGAGAAGACGCCGCCGATGTCATAGGTCCAGGCATCACCGACCTTGCCGCGCACGCCGCCGGTCGCGCGGATACCGGTGTTGGTATAGGTGTCGGTCATGAACGGCGCGTTGAACCGATAGCGGATGTCGACCGGCACGGTGGTGGCCGTCCCGGCGGCGGCACCGCAGAGGATACCGGCCTGCTGCGTCGACAGGAACGGGTTGTTGCAATTGACCCGGAAGAGATCGGAGCCGTAATTCGCCGCCGCGAAGACGCGGGTCGGATAGCGGTTGATCGACTTGTCGCGGAACCACAAGGCCGAGCCATAGACTTCGAATTCCGGCGACAGCTTCAGCGTGACGAAGCCGCCGGCGTTCACGCGATTGTCCTGCCGCTGGTAGGAATAGCCGTCATACGGATTGGCGGCATTGCCCACCCCGGTGCCATAAGGCACGAAGGTGCGCGTACCGTTGGGATCGTTGACGAACTGCCGCCCGGCATTGGTGCCGCTGCCCGGCGAGACGAAGCCGCTGACCGAATAGGTCGACAGCGAGCAGCTCAGCGGGCCGTCCTTGCCGGTCTGGATGAGCTGGCACGCCGAGGTCGAGCGCGCGTCATAGGGCACCAGATCGGCGTGGCGGTAATTGACGAAGCCCGACATGTTGAGCTTGCCGTCGAACAGCGAGGTCCCTGCGGTAAGCGCCAGATCGGCACGGCCGCCGTCGTTGACCTGGCCGAGCCGCGGCGAGAAGCCGGAGTTCTGCGCGGTCTGCGTCACCAGATTGGACTTGTTGACGTGATTGTAGAAATTGTAGTTGGCGTCGATCCGCACGCCGGTGAAATTCTGCTTCATCACGAAGTTGACGACGCCGGCGACCGCATCCGAACCATAGACCGACGAGGCACCGCCGGTGAGCACGTCGACGCGCTCGATCAGCGCCACCGGGATGATGTTGGTATCCTGGGCGTTCTGCGTGCCGAGCCGCTTGCCGTCGACCAGCACCAGCGTCCGTTCGAACCCGAGGCTGCGCAGCTTGATCCGCTGGCGACCGTCGGAATCCTGATAGTTCTGCTGGCTGTCGGGCGAGATCTGCGGGAGCCGGTTGAGCACCTCTTCGACGTTGATCGGCGCCTGCGCCCGGATGTCGGCGGCGGTGACCGAGGTGATCGGCGCGGCGGCGGTGCTGTTGGGGCGGACGATGCGCGTGCCGGTGACGACGATCTCGCCATCGCCGCTGCTGTCGGGCGCCTGCCCGCTGATCGTCGCGGCCTTGACGCTGCTGCTGTCGGCGGCGGTGTCGGTCTGCGGTTGGATGCTATTGGTATCATTGGCAATCTGCGCCGTCGCCGGCGCGGCGAGCAGCAGCCCGCCCGCGAGGGCGAGCAGCGACACATGGGTATTCAGGTTCATGACAGCAGCCCCTTTGACGAGCCGCGATTATTCGCTGGCCCGATACGGCGAAGCTTCGTCAGACGCCCCGGTCAGTCAATACCGAAACATGACCTTTACAATACTTTGTTGCGGGAATGTGACCCGGTTGCATCACTTCTGTCGTTGCGAGGCAGCGGTCAGCTCGCTTCCTGCCGCAACGGCCGCGCGAGCAGCGCGCCGATGACGTCGTCCACCGGCGCGCCCTCCAGCAGGCGGCAGACCGCGGCGGTGACCGGCATGTCGACGCCCGCCGCCGCCGCCGCCTCGCGCAGCACCGGGGCGGTGAAGGCGCCCTCGGCGACGGTGCGGCGGTCGGCGAGCAGGTCGGCGGCCGCCCTGCCCTGACCCAGGCCGACGCCGAGCGAGAAATTGCGACTGCTGGTCGAGGAACAGGTGAGGACGAGGTCGCCGAGCCCCGACAGGCCGGCGAGCGTCTCGGCGCGCGCGCCACGGGCGAGACCGAAGCGCGTCATCTCGGCGAAGCCGCGTGCGATCAGCGCGGCACGCGCGTTCTGGCCAAGGCCGGCGCCGTCGACCACGCCGCAGGCGATGGCGAGCACGTTCTTGACCGCGCCGCCGATCTCCGCACCGACGACGTCGCGGCTGGCATAGGGGCGGAACTGCGGCGCGGCGAGGCGTTCGGACAGTGCCCGCCCGAGCGCCTCGTCCGCCGCCGCCAGCGTCACCGCGGTGGGCAGGCCGGCGGCCACCTCGTGCGCGAAGGTCGGGCCGGACAGGACGGCGACGGGCGCCTGCGGATGGACCTGCCGCGCGACCTCGCCGACGAGCATCCGGGTGCCCGCCTCGATCCCCTTCGCGCACAGCACCAGCGGGCGCGTGCCGACCGCGATCTGCGACAGCACGCCGCGGACGTGCTGCGCCGGCGCGACGACGAGCAAGGCGTCACAGGCGGCGAGATCGCCGACATCGGCGGTGGCGCGGATCGACGGCGACAGCGGCACGCCGGCAAGGAACAGACGGTTCTCGTGGCCTGCGTTGATCCCCTCGACCACCTCGGGCTCGCGCGCCCACAGCGTGACGGGCTCGCCGCGATGCGCTGCGACCTGCGCGAGCGCCGTCCCCCAGGCGCCGCCGCCGATGACGCCGATCTTCATGGCCTCGACCTCCCCCTGATGGATCCGGTTCATGCCTTCACCCCGGCGCCGCGCACCGCCTCCGCATCCGGATCAAGCGGCCAGCGCGCGCGCGCCGGCGTGTCGAGCGGATCGGTGAGCCCGGAGGCGAACCGCTCGGCACCCGCCCAGGCGATCATCGCGGCATTGTCGGTGCACAGCCACAACGGCGGCGCGACGAAGCGCAGGCCGTTGGCGGTGGCGAGCGCCTGCAGCGCGCCGCGCACCGCCGTGTTCGCGGCGACGCCGCCGGCGACGACCAGCGCGGTGGCGTCGATCCCGGCGATGCCGCGGCGGGTGCGATCGATCAGGCAATCGACCACCGCCGCCTGGAACGACGCGGCGATATCCTCGGGCGCATGCTGGCCGACCGCACGCGCGACCGCGCTCTTGAGCCCGGCGAAGGAGAAATGCGGCTCGGCCGAGCCTTTCAGCGGGCGCGGCAGCGGCACGACCGGGCGGCCGAGCGCCGCCGCCTTCTCGACCATCGGCCCGCCGGGGAAGCCGAGGCCGAGCAATTTGGCGGTCTTGTCGAACGCCTCGCCCGCGGCATCGTCGATCGTCGTGGCGAGGCGGCGATAGCGCGCGACGCCCTCGACCAGCAGCAACTGGCAATGGCCGCCCGAGACGAGCAGCAGCAGATAGGGAAAAGCGAGATCGGGATCGGACAGCCGCGGGCTGAGCGCATGGCCTTCGAGATGGTTGACCGCGATCAGCGGCTTGCCCGCGGCATGCGCGAGCGCCTTGCCGGTGACGAGCCCGACCATGACGCCGCCGATCAGCCCGGGGCCGGCGGTGGCGGCGATCGCGTCGACCTGGTCGAGCCGCAGTCCGGCGTCGGCGAGCGCGGCGCGGACGAGCGGTTCGAGCGCCTCGACATGCGCGCGCGCGGCGATCTCGGGGACGACGCCGCCGAACGGCGCATGCGCCGCTTCCTGGCCGAGCAGGCGGTGGCTGAGCACCTGCCGGTCGCTGGTGACGAGCGCGGCAGCGGTCTCGTCGCAGGAGGATTCGAGGCCGAGGATGATCCGGAGAGACATGGCCAAGTCTTTACGCGCGTTGCCGGAGGTTGTCGAAGGGTGGGGATTTCGGCCATGGCGGCGGGAGATTGCCGTCCTCACCCTTCCCAACGGGAGACGCCCACGGCGGCGATGGGTGAGGCCGGATAACGGGAGCAGACGGGTGGCGATCAAATTCAGGCTGGGAACGCGGGGATCGCCGCTCGCGCTGACGCAGGCCGGGATGGTGCGCGACGCCTTGTGCGCCGCGCATGGCTGGACCGCGGACGAGGTCGCGCTGGTCGTCATCCGCACCACCGGCGACCGCGTGCAGGACCGACCCCTCGCCGAGATCGGCGGCAAGGCCCTGTGGACCAAGGAGCTCGACCGCGCCTTGCTCGACGACGAGATCGACGCGGCGGTCCATTCGATGAAGGACGTCGAGACGATCCGCCCGCCGGCGATCGCCATCGCCGCGATGCTGCCGCGCGCCGACGTGCGCGACCGGTTGATCGGTGCGGACAGCGTCGCCGATCTGGCCGCGGGCGCGGTGGTCGGCACCAGCTCGCCGCGGCGGCGCGCGCAATTGCTGCGACTCCGCCCGGACCTGACGGTCGTGATGTTCCGCGGCAACGTCGACACGCGACTCGCCAAGCTGGCGGCCGGCGAGGCGGACGCGACGCTGCTCGCCGCGGCGGGGCTCGACCGGCTCGGGCGCGACGGCGTCGGCCGCGCGATCCCGACCGACACGATGCTGCCCGCCCCGGCACAGGGCGCGGTCGGAATCGAGGTGCGCAGCGCCGACGCCGGCGCGGCGCGGATCGTCGCGGCGATCGACGACGCCGCGACCAGCGCCTGCGTGCTGGCGGAGCGGGCCCTGCTCGCCGGGCTCGGCGCCGACTGCCATTCGCCGGTCGCCGCGCTCGCCGCTTTGTCGGGCGAGATGCTGACGCTGCGCGCCGAGCTGATCGCCGAGGACGGCAGCGCCTTCGTCGAGGGCAGCGGCGAGGGCACCAACGGCAGCCTCGTCGCCGCGGAACTCGCCGCCGACCTGCTCGCGCGGGCGCCCGAGGTGGTGCGGCGGCTGTTCCAGCCGTGAGCTTTTCCGGCCTGCTGGTGGTGCGGCCCGAGCCCGGCAATGCGCGGACCATGGCGCGGCTGCGTGCCGGCGGCGGCCCGGTGCTTGGCCGGCCGCTGTTCGCCGCCGCGCCGATCGCATGGACGCCGCCCGACCCGGCGGCGTTCGACGCCTTGCTGGTGACCAGCGCCAATGCGGTGCGCCTCGCGGGCGCCGGACTGGCGCGGCTCGCCGGGTTGCCGGTGATCGCGGTCGGAGCGGAAAGCGCGGCGGTGGCACGCGACGCCGGCTTGCGCGTCGCGGTCGTCGGCGACGGCGGCGTCGCCGACGCGCTGACGGCGGCGGCGGCGGCGGGACTGGCGCGGCCGCTGCATCTGGCGGGGCGCGAGCATGTCGACAGCGGCCACCCGACCGCGATCGTCTATGCCAGCGCCGAGCTGGACGTCGACGCGGCGGCGTTCGCCGCGGCGGCGACGGGGCGGATCGTGCTGCTCCATTCGGTCCGCGCCGCGCACCGCGTCGCGGCGCTGATCGCCGACCGGCACGCGACGGGCGTCGCAGCGTTGAGCCCCGCCGTCCTCGCCGCGGCGGGTGACGGCTGGGCGTTCGCCCGCGCCGCTGCGATGCCGACCGACGCCGCCTTGTGTGCGCTCGCGCTCGCACGGACGATTGACCGTGCGGCGGGGGGCGGGGATAAGAGGTCATGACCGACTATACGCCGATCGATCCCAGGCCCGCGGCAACGCCCGTGCGCGGGCCGCGGACGGGGGTGTTCCTGGCGATCATCGCCCTCGCCTTCGTCGCCGGGGCGCTGCTCACCGGCTATCTCATGAAACAGGTCGGCTGGCTGAGCACGACCTCCGCCGCCGAGCGTGCGCTTGCGGCGAAACGCACGCAGCCCGATCCGGCCAATTTCAACCCGGCGCAACCGCTCAACGCCAACGGCCAGACGACCAACGCGGCGCTCGAGCCGGCCGCGCTCGCCTCGCGCGAGGCGACGCTGGCGGGGCAATTGACCGCGCTGGAGGCGCGCACCGCAGCGGTGGCGAGCGATGCCGTGGTCGCGGGCGCGCAGGCGGGTCGCGCCGAGGGGCTGCTGGTCGCCTTCGCCGCCCGCCGCGCGCTCGATCGCGGCGTCGGCCTCGGCTATCTGGAGGAGCAGTTGCGCACCCGCTTCGGCACCGTCCAGCCGCGCGCGGTGGCGGCGGTGATTGAGGCGTCGCATCAACCGGTGACGCTGGAGGATCTGCGCCAGGGCCTCGACGCGATCGCGCCCGAGATCGCCACGGTGAGCAGCGACGGCTGGTGGGCAAGCTTGCGCCGCGAGCTCGGCGGGCTGGTAGTGCTGCGCAAGGCGGGCACGCCGTCGCCGCGCCCCGCCGACCGGCTGGCGCGGGCCCGCCGGCTGCTCGAGGGCGGACAGGTCGAGGCGGCGCGCGCCGAAGTCGCGCGGCTGCCCGGCGCGCGCGACGCGGGCAATTGGATGCAGGCGGCCGACCGCTACGTCACCGCGCGCCACGCGCTCGACCAGATTGAAGGCGCGGCGATCATGGGCCAGGCGAGCAAGCCCACCGTCGCCGCCGCCGCCCCGGCCCCCGCGGCGGAACTGCCCGCGATGCCCGACACGCTGTCGAACGAGGAAGCGACGACCTCGGTCGGGATGTGAGCGGCGGGCGCGTTACAGCACGCAGATATCGCGCAACCATTGCCTGACCTGTCCGGGCCATTCGGTGCTGACCGGATGAGCGGTCGGACGCATGCCGAAGGCGTGACCACCCTTCGCATAGACCCGCAGATCGACGGGAACCCCGGCATCGTTCAGGGCCAGTGCGTAAGCCAGCGGCTGCCGGATGTTGTCCATCGGATCGTCCATGGCGTGCAGGATCAGCGTCGGCGGGGCCTTCGCGCTGATCTTTACCCAAGGTTGCAGGTCGAGCGCGTTACGTCCCTTGCTGTTGTCCAGCATCCGCGCCGTATAGGCGATGATCGCAAAATCCGGTCGCGCCGATTGCCGATCGGCCGCGTCGGTCGGCGGATACGTCCGCTCGTCCGTGTTGCTCATGTTGGCGGCCAGATAGGCCCCTGCCGAAAACCCGATCGCGCCGATCCGATGGGGATCGATCCCGTATCCGGCAGCCCCTTGGCGTAGCAATCCCATGGCACGCTGCGAATCTTCCAGAGCGAGCAACACCGTCGGCCGCTGCTGCTTGCCGTTCACGCGGGGCCAGACTTGCGGCGTACGATATTTGAGCATCGCACAGGTCATGCCCTGCCGGATTACCCAGTCGCAGATTTCGGTGCCTTCCAGATCGGTCGCGACGACTTCGAATCCGCCACCCGGCAGCACCAGCATGGCCGCACCGGTGTTCCGCCCTTTCGGTCGAAAGACGGTCATCGTCGGACGCGTGACATAGCTCGCCCAATGCCATCTGCGCCCACCGACAAGACCCGTGCCGTTCCCGGTGCCTTCGGGGCGGTCGCCCGTGTCGGGTTTCGCCAGCGAGATGCTCGCAGGCCATAACGACACTTGCGTGCCGCCGGCGGGGGGCTGCCATAAGCCCTGCCGCTCATCCTTGGGAATCTCGACCCGGATCGGGGCATCGTTCGAGCCGTGTGCCTGACCACCGACGATGCCGGCACCGCACAGGGCGAGAAGCGACCACGCTACGAACCGCAGCTGCGACACATCGTGTCTCCTGTTTCGATCAGGCAACGCATGCGTCAGGGTCAACCGCGTCGCCGAGGGGAAGTTTAGCGTCGGTCGCGGATCACGCCAATCGCCAAGTCTTTGATTGTCCGGTTACGCCGAAACCCGCTCGATCAGCGCCATTGCACCCTGCGGCGCGCGAATCTTGGCGCCGTTAATGAAGAACACGAACGTGTCGCGCTGCGCCTTGGCCGGGGCGTCGGGGACCACATAGGGCAGCCCCTCCGGCCGGCCACCCGCCTGCCACGTCCGCGCCGCCCGTGCCCAATCGTCGAGCGCGGCATCGGTATAGCCCGCCGGGTTCTGCTCCTCGGCCGCTTCCAGCCGTGCATAGACGAAGTCGGCGGTGACGTCGGCGATCGCCGGATAGTCCGCTGAATCGGCATAGACGATCGCGACGTTCGCCGCTCGCGCCATCGCGACGAAGGCCGGGTCGGCGAAGCTCTCGTGCCGCACCTGTACCGCATGGCGCAGCGGCACCCCGGCGTGGCTGCCGGGCAGCATTTTGAGGAAGGCACCCATGTCGTCGGAGTCGAACCTTTTGGTCGCCATGAACTGCCACAGGATCGGTCCGAGCTTGTCGCCGAGCTCGACGATCCCCTGCCCGACGAAGCGCTCGACCGATTCGCCCGCCTCGGCGAGCACCTTGCGGTTGGTGCAATAGCGCGACGCCTTCACCGCGAAGACGAAGCCGTCGGGCGCGGCGGCAGCCCAATTTGCGAAACTCGCCGGCTTGAAGCTCGAATAATAGGTGCCGTTGATCTCGATCGCGGTGACCTGCGAGGCGGCATAGTCCAGCTCGCGCTTCTGCGGCCATTTGGCGGGATAGAAGGTCCCGCGCCACGGCTCGTAGGTCCAGCCGCCGATACCGATTCGGATTGTCATGCGATCATCTCCTTGAGCGGTACGGCCGTATCCGCCAGCCGCGCGGGGTCGATGACCGCGCCGGCGAGAACCAGCGCGCGGCCCTGAACGTAATCGCGCGTCGCGTTGACGCAGTCGAGCGCGATCACCCGGCCCTCGCGCAGGTAGATCAGCGAGACGCTGCGGCTGGCCATGTCGCCACGCACGACGATACCGTCATAACCCGTCGACAATCCCACCGTCTGCAGCCGCAGGTCGTATTGGTTCGACCAGAACCAGGGCACCGCATGATAGTCGACCGGCGTGCTGGCGATCGTTTTGGCGACCACCGTCGCCTGGTCGTTGGCATTCTGCACCGATTCGAGCCGGATGCGCGCGCCGTCGGCGAAGGCGTTGGCGTGCGTCGCGCAATCGCCGATCGCGAACACGTCCGCCAGGCTGGTGCGGCACTGTGCATCGACGTCGACGCCGTTGCCGCCCGCCGCCCCCGCGTCGAGCAACGGCTCGACGGCGGGGACAATGCCGATGCCGACGATCACCATCTCTGTCGGCACCGTCTCGCCGTCGGCGAGCGTGACGCCGCACGCCCGGCCATCCGCCTCCGCGATACAGGCGACGGTGACGCCGAGCCGCACGTCGACGCCATGCGCGCGATGCTCCGCCTCGTAGAAGCGCGACAAAGGCTCGCCGGCGACGCGCGCGAGGACGCGCGGCAAGGCTTCGAGCACGGTGACCTGCTTGCCGAATTTGGCGAGCACCGCCGCCGCTTCCAGCCCGATATAGCCGCCGCCGATCACCGCGACGCGGGTGACGCCGGGCAGTTCGGCGATCATCCGGTCGACGTCGGCGCGGGTGCGCACGCCGTGGACGCCGGCGAGGTCGTGGCCCGAGCAGCTCAGCCGCCGCGGGCTGCCGCCGGTCGCCCAGATGAGCTGGCCGTAACCGATCGTCGCGCCGTCCCCGGTGGCGACGGTGTGCGCCTGCGGGTCGACGCGCACGACGCGGCGGCCGAGCCGCATCACGACGTCGCGCTCCCCCCAGAAGGCGGGGGGGCGGATCAGGATGCGCTCGAACGGCTTGTCGCCGGACAGATAGTCCTTCGACAGCGGCGGGCGTTCATAGGGCGGTTCGGGCTCGTCGCCGATCATCGCGATGCTGCCGGCGAATTTGGCGGTGCGCAGCGCGATCGCCGCCTGCGCGCCGCCATGGCCGGCACCGACGATGACGACGTCGTAATGGGACTGCACGCTCATATCCTCCCGCATTGCCCTCTCCTGCCTTAGTCCCGGTGGCGGCGAAAGCCCCGCTTGCCCTCCGTTCGGGTTGGACCCGTCGAAGCCCGCCGCTCCCCCAACGCCACGCTTGCGGCAAGCAGCCCTTCGACAGGCTCGGGGCGAACGGTGTGAGTGGGTGCGCCGCTCAGTCGAAGCCATATGGCACGATCGAGCGCCGGTCGGGATCGACGAGCAACTCGCGTCCCGCCGGCGGGAAGGCGCGCTGGTCGCAGTCGCGGCGTGGGCAGATGCGGCAGGACGGGCCGATCGGCGTCGCGCTGTCCGCGCCGGCGAGGTCGAGGCCGTCGCCATAGATGAACGCGCCGGCATGTTCGACCTCGCAGCCGAGCACCACCGCATAGCGGCGGGCGACGCGGCGATAGCTCGACGTCGCCTTGACCAGCCCCTTGGCCATCGACACGTAGCGCGCGCCGTCGGGCATTTCGGCGACCTGGACGAGGATGCGGTCGGAGATCGCCACCGCCTCATGCGCCACCCACAGCGGGCAGGCGCCGCCATATTGCGCGAATTGCAGCCGCGTCGCCGAATGGCGCTTGGTGATGTTGCCCGCCATGTCGATGCGGCAGAAGAAGAACGGCACGCCGGGCAGCCCGGGCCGCTGCAGGGTCGACAGGCGGTGGCAGACCTGTTCGAAGCTCACCCCGAAACGCTGGCGCAGTGCATCGACGTCGTGGCGTCGCGCCCGCGCCTCGGCGCGGAAGCGCGCATAGGGCATCAGCAGCGCGCCCGCGCCGTAATTGGCGAGGCCGACGCGCAGCAGGTCGCGCGCCGCCTCCGAGCGCAGCGGCGCGTCGGCGACGATCCCCTCGATCAGCGCCGTCGCCTCGAGCCGGATGAGCTGGTGCGCGAGCTGGAAATGCCGCGTCTCGATCGGCTGCGCGCCGTCGATCGTCAGCGTCCCCGCCGCGGCGTCATAGGCGCGCATCGGCGCGGCGATGCCGTCGTCGATCACCCGCACGTCGTGTGCTGCCTGCAACCGGTCGACCAGCGCCCGCCCCGGCGGCAGATCGTCCGCCAGCCCCTCGGCGAAGCGATCGAGCGGGTCGATGTAATTGCCCATCCCCTGGAACCAGTCGCGCACCTCCTCCCACGGCAGCAGGTGCGGCTGGCTCCCCTGTGCGTCGACGCGGTCGTCGAGCACGCGCAACTGCTCCTGCGAGCGCCGCAGCGCGGCGTGCAGCGCGATCATCCGCCGCGCCACCAGCGGCTGCTGCTTGAGGCCGCGCAGCACGTCCGCCTCGTCGAGCAAGGCCGCCGGCACCGACGGATCGGTCCCGGCCTCGAGCGCGCCGACCAGCGCCGCGCTGTCGTCCTCGGGCGCGATCTCGACCCAGTCGAGCGGAAAGGCCCGCGCCAGTGCGCCGAGCACGCCGCCGGTGATCGGCCGGTCGCCGCTTTCGATCTGCGACAGATAGCTGGTCGAGATGCCGATCCGCCGACTGAGCGCGATCTGGCTGAGCGACAGCCGCGCCCGCAACGCGCGCACCTGGTCGCCGGCGAAGATGCGTGCACGGGGCGGTTGCTGGACCATGTGCCCCCATAGTTTGCAAACAGGTCCGTTGCAATTTTGCAAAACCACAGTTGCGGCGGCAGGCTAGGATCGGGGAAGAAGAGGCAGGAGAGAGTATGTCATCGACGCAGACCGAACTCGACCGCCGCCGATCCGCCGCCAGAGCGGGCGGCGGCGAAAAACGGGTCGCCGCGCAACATGCCAAGGGCAAGCTCACCGCCCGCGAACGGCTCGAGATCCTGCTCGACGAAGGATCGTTCGAAGAGATCGACATGTACGTCGAGCACAATTGCGTCGACTTCGGCATGGCCGATCAGGTGATCCCCGGCGACGGCGTCGTTACCGGATCGGGGACGATCAACGGCCGTCTGGTCTACGTCTTCAGTCAGGATTTCACCGTCTTCGGCGGCTCGCTGTCCGAGCGCCACGCGCAGAAGATCTGCAAGGTGATGGACACCGCGCTCAAGGTCGGCGCGCCGGTGATCGGCCTCAATGATTCGGGCGGCGCGCGCATCCAGGAGGGCGTCGCCAGCCTCGGCGGCTATGCCGAGGTGTTCCAGCGCAACGTGCTCGCCAGCGGCGTGGTGCCGCAACTGAGCCTCATCATGGGTCCGTGCGCGGGCGGCGCGGTCTATTCGCCGGCGATGACCGACTTCATCTTCATGGTGAAGGATTCGAGCTATATGTTCGTCACCGGCCCCGACGTGGTCAAGACGGTGACCAACGAGGTGGTGACGCAGGAGGCGTTGGGCGGCGCGGTGACGCACACCACCAAGACCTCGGTCGCCGACAATGCCTTCGAGAACGATATCGAGGCGCTGCTCGCGGCGCGCGACTTCATCGACTTCCTGCCCGCGTCGAACCGCGAGAGCGTTCCCGAACGCCCGACCGCCGATGCCTGGGACCGACTGGAGCCGAGCCTAGACACTTTGGTGCCGGCCTCGGCCAACCAGCCCTACGACATGCACGAGCTGATCCGCAAAGTCGTCGACGAGGGCGATTTCTTCGAGACGCAACCGGCGCATGCCGCCAATATCATCACCGGTTTCGGCCGGATCGAGGGACGCACGGTCGGCTTCGTCGCCAACCAGCCGATGGTGCTCGCCGGCGTGCTCGACATCAACAGCTCGAAGAAGGCGGCGCGCTTCGTCCGCTTCTGCGACGCGTTCGATATCCCGATCGTCACCTTCGTCGACGTACCCGGCTTCCTGCCGGGCACCGCGCAGGAGCATAACGGCATCATCAAGCACGGCGCCAAATTGCTGTTCGCCTATGCCGAGGCGACCGTGCCGAAGATCACCGTCATCACGCGTAAAGCCTATGGCGGCGCATACGACGTGATGGCGTCGAAGCATCTGCGCGGCGATCTCAATTACGCCTGGCCGACCGCCGAGATCGCGGTGATGGGCGCGAAGGGCGCGGTCGAGATCATCTTCCGCGGCCGCACCCCCGAGGAGATCGCCGAGCGCACCGCCGAGTACGAGGCGCGCTTCGCCAACCCCTTCGTCGCCGCGAGCAAGGGCTTCATCGACGAGGTGATCCAGCCGCATTCCACCCGCCGCCGCATCGCGCTGGGCCTGCGCAAGCTCAAGGGCAAGGCGCTGGAGAACCCGTGGAAGAAGCACGACAACATCCCGTTGTGAGCCCATCTCCTGAACATTATAAGCATATGTGAAGGAGACGACTCATGCAGACCGAACGCGTGACCTTTCTCACCACCCCCGATCACAAGGCGGCGCTTGATGCGTTCGCGGCCAGCAACGGCAAGTCCGTCGGCCATGTCGTGCGCGAGGCGTCGGCGATATATATCGCGCAGGCGGCAGCGGATGAAGACGAAGAGCAACTGGCGGCGCTGGTCCGCGAGGTGAACGAGGCCGTTCCCCGTATGCGCGAGGACATCAAGAGCGCGATTGCCAGCATCAATCGTGCGAATGCGGCGGTCGATGCGGTGCTCGCTGGTGAAGGACCGCGGCGATGAGTTTCATCGGCGATACGATAAAGGCGCTTCGCAACGTCCTCCTGCTGCAAGAGGACGTACGCCAGCTCAAGGATATGGTCACCAGCCAGAGCGGGCGACTCGCGGCGCTGGCAGAAGCGCATGCCACGTTGCGCGAGCGCGTCAGCCGACTGGAAGGCGTGATCGAGGGCGCCGCGATGGCGACGCGGCAGCGGCGGATCGAGGAATGACCGACCACGCGCCGTTGGGCCGCCTCAACCATATCGGCGTCGCGACGCCATCGATCGCGCGGTCAGTCGAGACGTATCGCACCCTGCTCGGCGCGACCGCGATCGGCGAGCCGTTCGATCTGGCCGCGCAGGGGGTGAAAGTGTGCTTCATCGACACGCCCAATACGCAGATCGAGCTGATCGAGCCCTATGACGAGAGTTCGCCGATCGCCGGCTTCCTGCGCAGCAATCCTGCCGGCGGCCAGCATCACCTGTGTTTCGAGGTCGCCGACATCCACGCCGCGATCGCCGACCTCACCGCCAAGGGCGCGCGCGTGCTCGGCGAACCGCGGATCGGCGCGCACGGCACGCCGATCGTCTTCGTCCATCCGAAGGACATGGGCGGCGTGCTGGTCGAACTGATGGAGACGCCGCTTGCCGGACATTGAGGTCAACACCGGCGAGGACAGCGGCGCCGCGCCCGCCCTGCCGCCGGCCCCCGAACCGACGCCGCAGCCGAGCCTTGCCGACTGGCAGGCCGCCGCCGCGAAGGAGGTGAAGGGCAAGGACCTCGTCTGGCAGACGCCCGAGGGCATCGCCGTCAAGCCGCTCTACACCGCCGCCGATGCGCCGGTCGATCCGGGCCTGCCCGGCTTCGCGCCCTTCACCCGCGGCGTGCGCGCGTCGATGTACGCCGGCCGGCCGTGGACGATCCGCCAATATGCCGGCTTCTCGACCGCCGAGGAATCGAACGCTTTCTACCGCCGCAATCTCGCCGCCGGGCAGAAGGGGCTGTCGGTCGCCTTCGATCTCGCGACGCATCGCGGCTATGACAGCGACCATCCGCGCGTCACCGGCGACGTCGGCAAGGCGGGCGTCGCGATCGACACCGTCGAGGATATGAAGATCCTGTTCGACGGCATCCCGCTCGACCAGATGAGCGTCAGCATGACGATGAACGGCGCGGTGATCCCGATCCTCGCCTTCTTCATCGTCGCGGGAGAAGAACAGGGCGTCGACCGCAAATTGCTCGACGGGACCATCCAGAACGACATCCTCAAGGAGTTCATGGTCCGCAACACCTATATCTACCCGCCCGAACCGAGCATGCGGATCATCAGCGACATCTTCGGCTATACCAGCCGCGAGATGCCCAAGTTCAACAGCATCTCGATCAGCGGCTATCACATGCAGGAAGCGGGGGCGACGCAGCTCCACGAGCTTGCCTTCACCGTCGCCGACGGCATGGAATATGTGAAATACGGCGTGGCATCGGGCCTCGACATCGACAAGTTCGCCGGGCGATTGAGCTTCTTCTTCGCGATCGGCATGAATTTCTTCATGGAGATCGCCAAGCTGCGCGCCGCGCGCGTGCTGTGGCATCGCGCGATGACGCAGCTCGGCGCGCAGGACGAGCGCAGCAAGATGCTGCGCACGCATTGCCAGACGAGCGGCGTGTCGCTGACCGAGCAGGACCCGTACAACAACGTCATGCGCACGACGATCGAGGCGATGGCGGCGATGCTCGGCGGCACCCAGTCGCTGCACACCAACGCGCTCGACGAGGCGATCGCGCTGCCCACCGATTTCTCCGCGCGGATCGCGCGCAACACGCAGATCGTCATCCAGGAAGAAACGGGGATGACCAAGGTCGTCGATCCGCTCGGCGGCAGCTATTACGTGGAAAGCCTGACGCAGAGCCTGGTCGACGGCGCGTGGGAGATCATCGAACGGGTGCAGGCCGAGGGCGGCATGGCCAAGGCGGTCGCCGCCGGCTGGCCCAAGGCGATGATCGAGGAAGCCTCCGCCGCGCGGGCCGCGCGCGTCGACCGCGGCGAGGACGTGATCGTCGGCGTCAACAAATACCGCAAGGATGGCGAGGACCCGATCGACATCCTTGATGTCGACAATGTCGCGGTGCGCGAAGCACAGATCCGCCGTATCGAACGCGTCAAGGCGAGCCGCGACGAGGCGGCATGCCGCGCGGCGCTCGACGCACTGCGCGAGGCGGCACGTATGGCACCGGCCGTTCGCCCTGAGCCTGTCGAAGGGCAGGCACAGGGGCTTCGACAGGCTCAGCCTGAACGGGACTGGGAACATAGCAATCTGCTCGCGCGAGCGGTGGATTGCGCCCGCGCCCGGGCGACGCTCGGCGAGATCAGCAGCGCGATGGAGGACGTGTTCGGCCGCTTCGGCACGCAGCCGACCCCGGTCAAGGGCATATACGGCGGTGCCTATGCCGACGATGCACGCTGGCTGCGGCTCGAGGACGGCGTCGCCGACACCGAACGGCGGCTGGGGCGCAAACCGCGGATGCTCGTCGCCAAGATGGGGCAGGACGGCCACGACCGCGGCGCCAATCTGGTCAGCAGCATGTTCGGCGATCTCGGCTTCGACATCGTACCCGGGCCGCTGTTCCAGACGCCCAAGGAAGCCGCGATGCTCGCGGTCGAGAAGGCCGTCGACATCGTAGGCGCCTCCAGCCTCGCCGCAGGTCACAAGACGCTGATCCCCGAGCTGATCGGCCATCTGCGCGATGCCGGCCGCGCCGATATCAAGGTGATCGCCGGCGGCGTCATCCCGGCGCAGGATTATCAGGCGCTGCGCGATGCCGGCGTGCAGGCGATCTTCGGTCCCGGCACCAATCTCATCACCGCCGCCGAGGATGTGCTACGGCTGCTCGGTCACAATATGCCGCCACAGGATTCCGCAGAATGACCCGTACCGACTGGACCCGCGCCGAGATCGCCGCGCTGTTCGACCTGCCGTTCGACGAACTGATGTATCAGGCGCAGACCGTCCACCGCACGCATCACGCGCCGTCGGAAGTGCAGCTTTGCACGCTCCTGTCGATCAAGACCGGCGGCTGCCCGGAGGATTGCGGCTATTGCTCGCAATCCGCCTCGTCGGACAGCGGGCTGAAGGCGGCGAAGCTGATGCAGGTCGACGCGGTGCTCGCCGATGCGGCGGCCGCCAAGGCGGCCGGGTCGCAGCGCTTCTGCATGGGCGCGGCGTGGCGCAATCCCAAGCCGCGTGACATGCCGGCGATCGTCGCGATGGTCGAAGGCGTGCGCGCTATGGGGATGGAGACGTGCATGACGCTCGGCATGCTCGAGCCGGAACAGGCGCAGCAGCTCGCCGCCGCCGGGCTCGACTATTACAACCACAATATCGACACCTCGCCCGAGAATTACGGCAACGTTATCACGACGCGTACCTTCCAGGACCGGCTCGATACGCTGGAGAACGTGCGGCAGGCGGGGATCAACGTCTGCTGCGGCGGCATCGTCGGCATGGGCGAAACGCGGGGTGATCGCATCGGCTTCGTGCACGCGCTCGCCACCCTGCCGCGTCATCCCGAAAGCGTGCCGGTCAACGCATTGGTGCCGGTGAAGGGCACGCCGCTCGGCGACATGCTGGCGGACACGCCGATGGCCCGGATCGACGAGATCGAGTTCGTCCGCACCGTCGCGGTGGCGCGGATCACCATGCCGCTGTCGATGGTGCGCCTGTCCGGCGGTCGCGAATCGATGTCGGAGGCGACGCAGGCGCTGTGCTTCATGGCCGGCGCCAATTCGATCTTCACCGGCGACAAATTGCTCACCACCGGCAACGCCGGCGACAGCGCCGACGCGGCATTGTTCGCCAAGCTCGGCCTGACGCCGATGGAAAGCGCCGAGCCGATGCGGGTGGCGGCCGAATAGCCTGCCGGGGAGGGTCTGCCCTCCCCCCGAAAACCATCAAACCCGCAGGCGGACCGGCCCCCGGCCGGCTGCCAAGCGGGAGGAGAGTTGAGGATGTTCAAGAAAATCCTGGTCGCCAATCGCGGCGAGATCGCCTGCCGCGTCATGCGCACCGCCAAGCGGATGGGGATCGCCACCGTCGCGGTCTATTCGGATGCCGATGCGCGCAGCCCCCATGTGCTGATGGCGGACGAGGCGGTGCGGCTGGGGCCGGCACCCGCCGCCGAAAGCTATCTCAAGGCCGAGCTGATCCTGCTCGCCGCGCGCGAGACCGGCGCCGATTGCATCCATCCCGGCTACGGCTTCCTCTCCGAACGAGAGAGCTTCGCGCGTGCCTGTGCCGAGGCGGGGATCGCCTTTGTCGGGCCGCCGCCCAATGCGATCGCGGCGATGGGCGACAAGATCGAATCGAAGAAGCTCGCCAAGGCGGCGGGGGTCAACGTCGTCCCCGGCTTCCTCGGCGAGATCGCCGATACCGACGAGGCGGTGCGCATCGCCTCCGACATCGGCTATCCGGTGATGATGAAGGCCTCGGCCGGCGGCGGCGGCAAGGGCATGCGGCTGGCGTATAGCGAGCAGGACGTGCGCGAAGGCTTCGAGGCGACCAAGCGCGAAGGGCTGGCGAGCTTCGGCGACGATCGCGTCTTCATCGAGAAGTTCATCGAATCGCCGCGCCATATCGAGATCCAGGTGCTCGGCGACCAGCACGGCACTATCCTCTACCTCAACGAGCGCGAATGCTCGATCCAGCGCCGCCACCAGAAGGTGGTCGAGGAGGCGCCCTCGCCCTTCGTCACGCCGGCGATGCGCAAGGCGATGGGCGAACAGGCGGTCGCGCTCGCCCGCGCGGTCGGCTATTACAGCGCCGGCACGGTCGAGCTGATCGTCTCGGGCGCGGACACCACCGGCCAGGGCTTCTACTTCCTCGAGATGAACACGCGGCTGCAGGTCGAGCATCCGGTGACCGAGGAGATCACCGGGCTCGATCTGGTCGAGCAGATGATCCGCGTCGCCGCCGGCGAGCCGCTGACGATCACGCAGGATGAGGTCGGCATCACCGGCTGGTCGATCGAGAATCGCGTCTATGCCGAGGACCCGTATCGCGGCTTCCTGCCGAGCATCGGGCGGCTGGTACGCTACAATCCGCCCCAGCCCGGCGAGGAGCAGGACGCACGCATCCGCGTCGACGATGGCGTCGTCGAGGGCGGCGAGGTCAGCATGTTCTACGATCCGATGATCGCCAAGCTGATCACCTGGGCGCCGACGCGCGAGGCGGCGATCGATGCGCAGATCGCCGCGCTCGACGCGTTCGAGATCGAGGGGCCGGGGACCAACATCGATTTCCTCTCGGCGCTGATGCAGCATCCGCGCTTCCGCTCGGGCGCGATCACCACCGGCTTCATCGCCGAGGAATATCCCGACGGCTTCCACGGCGCCCCCGCCGACGGCGACCTTACCTGCACGCTCGCCGCGGTCGCCGCCTTCGCCGCGACCGCGCAGGCGGATCGCGCGCGGCGGATCGACGGCCAGCTCGGCCGCCGCCTGCCGCCGCCCGCGGCCTGGACGGTGCGGATCGACGGCACGGATTATGACGTCACGGTGTCGACCGACGGCATCGGCGTCGACGGCGAACCGCTCGACATCGCGCTCGAATATACGCCGGGCGACCGGATGGTCGAGGCGGAGATCGGCGAGGACGTGCATCTCACCGTCCGCATCGCGCCGGTGCGCAGCGGCTTCCGCCTGACGACGCGCGGCGCCAGCCACGTCGCGCGGGTGCTGCCCGCGCATGCCGCGCCTTATGCCAAGCATTTGATCGAGAAGGTGCCGCCCGACCTGTCGCGCTTCCTGATCGCGCCGATGCCGGGGCTGCTCGTCCGGCTCGACGTTGGCGCCGGCGACGCGGTCGAGGCGGGGCAACCGCTGGCGGTGGTCGAGGCGATGAAGATGGAGAACATCCTGCGCGCCGAGAAATCGGGCCGGGTGAAGAGCGTGTCCGCCGCGACCGGCGACAGCCTCGCGGTCGATCAGGTGATCCTGGAGATGGAGTGAGCCCGGCATAGCGTTCGTGCCGAGCCTGTCGAAGCACGGGGTGCCGGTTCGCGCAGGCCCTGCGACAGGCTCGGGACGAACGGGGAGGGATTTGGACCGTCCCCGGATCAGATCCGCCGCGCTTCCTCTTCCAGCATCACCGGCACGCCGTCGCGGATCGGATAGGCGAGCCCCGCCGCCTCCGACACCAGTTCCTGCGCGGCCGCGTCGTAGCGCAGCGGCTGGCGGGTCACCGGGCAGACCAAACGTTCGAGCAGCCAGGGATCGATCGACGCGGTCACTGCAGCGTCACCCGATCCTCGCCGTCGTGGCGGCCGAAGAATTGCATCAGCTGGATGATCAGCTCGGCGCGCGTCTCGATGTCGGGCGCTTCGAGCAGCGCCTGTTTGGCGGCGGTATCGAATGGCGCGATCTGCGCGATGCCGTTGACCAGGCTCTCGTCGTCGAGCCGGCCAACCGCCTCCCAATCGACGCTATAGCCCTGCGCGTCGGCGAAGCGGCGCGATTCCAGTTCGAGCGATGACCGCCGTCCCAGCGAGAGCGTGTCGTCCTCGACCGCGGGCAGCAGCTCCGCCTCGACCTGACGGAACGGCGTCGTCACATCGAGTTCGCGCAGCACGCGGAACAGCGCGACGCCCTCCAGCACCAGATTGTAGCGGCCGTCGTCGAGCGCCTCGACCTCGGCGATCTTGCCGACGCAGCCGATGTCGTACAGCGCGTCGTGGCCGCCGGTGCCGTGTATCGGCTGGATCATGCCGATCCGCTGGTCGCGCACCATCGCATCGCCGATCATCGCGCGATAGCGCGGTTCGAAGATGTGCAGCGGCAAATGCATCCCGGGGAACAGCAACGCCCCCGGCAGCGGGAAGATCGACAGGCGCCCGAGGACGGTCGGCGAGGTCATCCGAACAGGATCGCGGACAGGCGGCGGCGCTGCGCCGAGACCCAGGGGTCCTCCAGCCCGACGACCTCGAACAGCTTGAGCAATTGCTGGCGGGCTGCACCTTCGTTCCAGCCGCGGTCGGCGGCGACGATATGGAGCAGATTGTCCGCGGCGGCATCGCGGTCGCCCGCCGCCATCTGGGCATTGGCGAGCGCGAAGCGGCGTTCGTGATCGTCGGGGTTGGCCGCGACCTCAGCGGCGAGGCCGGCGAAATCCTCGACCGGCGGCGCGCTCTGCGCCAGCGCGAGCGCCGCCTTGGCGCGGTCGATGCCGGCATCCCTGACGTCGGCGGGCAGCGCGTCGATCGCCGCCTGCGCCTCGTCGGTCAGCCCCGCCGCGACCAGCGCGCGGATGCGGCCCGACAGCACGGCGGGATTGTCCGGCGCCATCTCGACCAGCTGATCGAAGATCGACACGGCACGCTCGGCATCGCCGCTCGCCAGCACCTCCTCGCCCATCGCGATCAGCGGTTCGATCTCGGCGGCGGCCTCGTCGCCCGGTGCGGCGATCGGCAATTGCTTGAGCAACTGGTCGAGGATGACGCGCAATGCCGATTCGGTGCGCGCGCTGGTCAGATCGGCGACGAGCTGGCCCTGGAACATCGCATAGACAGTCGGGATCGACTTGATCTGGAATTGCGCGGCGATGAACTGGTTCTTGTCGGTATCGATCTTGGCGAGCACCACGCCCTTGTCGGCATAGGCGGCGGCGACCTTCTCCAGCGTCGGCCCCAGCGCCTTGCACGGCCCGCACCATTCCGCCCAGAAATCGATGATGACGAGGGAGGTCATCGACGGTTCGACGACGTCGCGGCGGAAATCCTCGATCGCCTGCTTTTCCGCGGGCGCCATTCCTAGCGTGGCCAAGTCATGCTCCTTCGTATTCGGTAGCCGCCCATGTGGGGCAGCGGCGCGCCCGCGCCAAGGTGTTAAGCGACCTCTACCCGAACGCGCCCGCGGTTACACCCGTGCGACCGCCGCGCCGCCGGACGCCATCGGCTGGACCGGTTTGCTTGCGATCGCGCAGATGATAGCCCGCTTCCATTTGTTACATTCACGAAAACCTGATTTCATCACAGAATCCGGTGGAGGCCGACACTATTGTCCGTGCCGTCAATAGAAAAAGAATCCCAGTCTTCGGGTCGTTTGCAATGGAGTCCTCCTCCGGTCGCGGTCGGCATCTTATCCGTCGTCTATAATGATACGTGATGCGATGCGCGAGGGGATCAGACGATGATCATCAGCAACAGTGCAACGACGCCGCCGGTGCAATCCGGCGTGGCTTCGAAGCCGAACAGCACTTCCCCCACCGATACGACCAGGACCCCGGTGGCCGATGCCAAACCCGGTACGCCGGGGATCAAGCGCCTCTCAGGCGACGCCGCAACCGTGGTGCTGACCGAACAGGGTAAGGACAAAACCAGTCCGGCTCCCGCGAAGGCGGCGCCGCCCCCGCCGAAGCTCGATCTGCACGGGCAGGATTTGCGCACGGCCGATCTGAGCAAGCTCGATCTGCGCGGCGCCGATCTCACCGGGGCAGATTTCACCGGCAAGAACCTGTCGGGCATCGATCTCAGTGGCGCGACGCTGACCGGCGCGAAATTCGACGGCGCCACGTTCAGCCACACCAATCTCCACGGCGTTACCGCCACCGGCGCCAGCTTCACCAAGGCGAGCTTCGACGAGACCGATCTCGATAACGGCAATTTCACCGAAGCGAAGTTCACCGGCGCGACGTTCGGTGCGAACTTCCAGCTCCCGCCGACTGACGTTCAAACCTTCGAGAAATGCTACATTATCAAGGGCGTCAATCTGACGAAGGCGGACTTTTCCGGGACGAACTTCACCCATGAGATGTTCATCGATCAGTTCACCGCGGACGACGCGTCCTTTGCCCAAGCCAGCAGCAGTGCCAGGGTTGGATTGATCACATTTACGAAAGATAGTCTTAAGCGCGCGAACTTCGAAGGGATAAAAGCCGGCTTGGACATCGGCGGTGTAGACGCATCAAACGCCGACTTCAGTCATATTAACGGCGGAGGTGCTCGCTTTGGCGTTTGCAACGTGGATGGCGCAACATTCCACGATAGTGACACTAAGCTCTGGTTCGACCGTATGGACATCCGGAATGCGGATCTATCGACGAAAGATAAAAGCCTCAGGAAATCGTCGTTCGTAGATTGCAATATGAGCGGCATGGATTTCTCCGGATACGATTTTTCCGGTGCAAATTTCCTCAGTTATGGCCCCACTAGCGAAGGACTGTATGGAAAAGCATCGTCGATCGATACTGGAGAGTTGGTTACTGGTACCAACTTCCGCGGCGCAAAATTCACCGATGCCTATTTTTCCAACATGCAGATGACAAAATCTCTGATAGATTCCGGAGGCTTTCAGGGCGCGACCGTAACGAACAATATCGGTTATGTCATCCATATCGAAAACGAAAAGTACGACGTAGCGATGCTATTTCGCAATATCTGGCCACAATACAAGAGAAGACTTGCGGAAATGGGGAGGTAAGTTCGTCAACGAGGAGAAATTATATGAAGCTGTCAAGAAAGATGACATTATGGGCTTCCGTTGCGCTGGCCGCGACATGCACGCCAACGATGGCCAGCAGCAAGGGTCGCTATGTGAACGGCATCTGGCAACTCTCCGATACGACAATCTCAAGAACGTTTTATAATCATACTCCTTTCGATGTAACTTTCTCTAACGTCCACTGGACCGGCCGTTATGGCACTGCGAACAGCAACGGGACAATTACCGATCGGATTGGAGGAACTGTAGCATCAGGTAATACGAAGCCTAGCTTCCATCGGATGGGTGATCTGGATATCGGAGAACGATATACAGAATTATCGTTTGATGCTACTTTCACAAGGCCAGACGGTTCAACCGGCGCTTGCTATTTTTGGTATGCTTTCAAGACGGATACCGAGCAACTTTCGGGCTCGGCTCAATCTCCAGGAGGAAGCGATAAAAATCGCCTTCCCCAATGCAAAATCAGCATCAACGACTTCGATAGTGCGGCTTTCAAGGTAACGTTCGATATGACCGAGGATGTCCGTTCGCATTAGCCTCATCCGGGTGGCACGCCGACCACGTGCCACCCTACACCCGCTCGACCGAATTGACCGCATCCGCCGCACGGAGCGCCGCGATCAGCCGCATCAACTGATGGATGTCGTGGACCTCGACGTCGATGACATTGGTGTGGAACATCGAATCGCGCGTATCGAGCCGCAGCGCGATGATGTTCGCCCGGTGCGCGCCGATGATCGTCGAGACGATGCCGAGCGCGCCGGGCTCGTTCTTCACCTGCACCGCGATCCGCGCCACCGCGCCGTCGCTCTTGTCGCCCCAGTCGACGTCGACCCAGTCGGTCTCGTCCGTCCCGCGCTCGGCGAGTTCGGCGAGCACCGGACAGTCGATCGCATGCACTTCGATCCCCGCATCGGGGCGGCGCAGCCCGACGATCCGGTCGCCCGGCACCGGATGGCAGCATTCGGCAAGGTCGAAGGCGACCCCCGGGGTCAGGCCCTTGATCGAGATGGCGGTCGATTGCGGCGCCAGCAATCCGACGTCGGCGCCCGCCGAGCCCGGCATCAGCGCCTCCATCACCGCATGGTCGGAGATCGTCCGCCGCGCGATCGCGGTCATCAGCGCCGCCTCGTCGCCGAGGTTGAGCCGCGAAAGCGCATGGTCGAGCGCGTCGCCGCCGAGCTGCGCGGGCAGGCGACGGACGATATCGTCGTACAGCTTGCGCCCCAATGCGATCAGCTCGTCGCGCTCGCGGTTGCGCAGATGGCGGCGGATGCCGGCGAGCGCCTTGCCGGTGATCGCGAAATTGAGCCAGCCCGGCTGCGGCACCTGCCCCCTGGAGCGCAGCACCTGCACCTGGTCGCCATTCTCGATCACCGTCGACAGCGGCACGACGCGGCCGTTGATCTTGGCGCCGACCGCCTGATCGCCGAGGTCGGTATGGACCGCATAAGCGAAATCGATCGGCGTCGCGCCCTTGGGCAACTGGATCAGCTCGCCCTTCGGGGTGAAGGCGAAAATGCGATCCTGATACATCGCCATGCGGGTATGTTCGAGCAGTTCCTCGGGGCTGCCCGCGGTGTCGAGGATCTCGACGAGGTCGGCGATCCAGCTATGCTGGCTGTCGGCGCGGACCTTCTTTTCCTTATACGCCCAATGCGCGGCGAGGCCGAATTCGGCCTCGGCATGCATGTCGGCGGTGCGGATCTGGATCTCGATACGCGCATTGTCGGCATGGATCACGCTGGTGTGCAGCGAGCGATAGCCGTTGCGCTTGGGCGTCGAGATATAATCCTTGAACCGCCCCGGCACCATCGGCCAGCGGCGATGGATGATGCCAAGCGTGCGGTAGCAATCCTCGACCGTCGGCACGATCGCGCGGAACGCCATCACGTCGGACAATTGCTCGAAGCTGATGTGGCGCTCGCTCATCTTGCGCCAGATCGAATAGGGGTGTTTCTCACGCCCGGTCACCTCGGCCTCGACGCCGGCGCGGCCGAGCAGCAGTTTCAGGCCCGAGGCGATCTTGGCGATCCGGTCGCCGCCGCCGGTCTTGAGCTGCTCGAGCCGCTTGCTGATCGACTCATAGGCTTCCGGCTCGAGCTGTTCGAAGGCGAGCGTCTGCATCTCCTTCATGAACTCGTACATCCCGATCCGCTCGGCGAGCGGCGCGTAGATGTCCATCGTCTCCTTCGCGATCCGCCGCCGCTTCTCGGGCTTGGCGATGTGATGGAGCGTGCGCATGTTGTGCAGCCGGTCGGCGAGCTTGACCAGCAGCACGCGAATGTCGTCCGACATGGCGAGCAGGAACTTGCGCAGATTCTCCGCGGCGCGCTCGTTCTCGGTCTGCGCCTCGATCTTGCTCAGCTTGGTGACGCCGTCGACCAGCCGCGCGACGTTGCCGCCGAACAGCCGGGTGATCTCCTCGGGCGTCGCGACGGTATCCTCGATCGTGTCGTGGAGGATCGCGGTGGCGATCGTCTCGTCGTCGAGCCTCAGGTCGGTGAGGATGCCCGCCACCTCGATCGGATGGCTGAAATAGGGATCGCCGCTCGCCCGCTTCTGCGAGCCATGCGCCTGCATCGAAAAGACATAGGCGCGATTGAGCAGCGCCTCGTCCGCCTCCGGGTCATAGTCGAGCACGCGGTCGACCAGTTCATATTGCCGTAGCACGCGCACCACATGGGGTAGGGTCGTACCGCTTTGCAACATATTGTTGCGACCTGGTGGCCGAATTCGACGGGGTGACGGCATGCGCGGACGACGCATGACGGGGTGACGGCATGCGCGGACGACGCACACACCGGCGTCGCGATCCGCGCCGATATCGGCTAGATAGCCGGTCTGGGAGAGGATCATGATGGCGACACCGGCTCAGCCGCCCAAATTGCGCGAGACGCTGCGCGGATGCAGCCTGCCCGCGGCGCTGGAGGCGATGGGGGAACGCTGGTCGTTCCTGATCCTGCGCGCCGCGTTCAACGGCCTGCACCATTTCGAGGCGTTCCAGGCGGAGCTCGGCATCGCGCGCAACATCCTGTCGAACCGGCTCGCGCGGCTGGTCGATCACGGCATCCTGCAGCGCGAGCCGCTGCCCAAGGACCGCCGCAAGATCCGCTATACGCTCACCGAAAAGGGCCATGCGCTGCTGCCGACGATGGTCGCGCTGCGGCAATGGGGCGAGCGGTGGGAGCTCGGCGAGCCCGCCTTTCCGGTGCTCGTCGACACGCGCGACCGGCGGCCGATCGCGCCGGTGGCGGTCCATGCGGAGGACGGCCGGGTGCTCGGCCAGGGCGATCTGATCTGGGCGTTGCCCGAAATGGTGCGGGCGGCGGCGGCGGAATGACGACGGCTTGTTCCCGCCCGCGCGCTGGCGTAGCGGCAGGCGTATGAAACGCCTCGCTATCTATTGCGGCTCGGCCACGCCGGCCGACCCCGTCTACATCGACTCCGCGCGCGCGATCGGCCGGACGCTCGCCGAGCGCGGCATCGGCGTCGTCTATGGCGGCGGCCGGCTCGGGCTGATGGGCGCGGTCGCCGATGGCGCGCTGGCGGCGGGCGGCGAGGTGATCGGCGTGATCCCGCAGGCGCTGGTCGATGCCGAGGTCGCGCATCGCGGCCTCACCGAGCTGCACGTCGTCGCCGGCATGCATGCGCGCAAGGCGGCGTTCACCGATCTCGCCGAAGGCTTCGTCACCATCCCCGGCGGCACCGGCACGATGGACGAATTGTGGGAGGCGCTGAGCTGGGCGCAGCTCGGTTATCACGCCGATCCGGTCGGGCTGCTCAACGTCGCGGGCTATTACGATCACCTGATCGCTTTCTGGGAGAAATCGGCGGACGTCGGCTTCCTGCGGCCGCAGCATCGCGACCTGCTGATCGTCGACGACACGCTCGACGGCCTGCTCACCAAGATGGCCGCGCACGTGCCGACGCAGCCGATCGTGCGGATGAAGACGTCTGACCTCTAGCGCCGGCCCGACGCGCGACGCGATCGTCGCCACCGCGCACGAATCGATCGCGCGCGGTTCGAAGAGCTTCGCAGCGGCGAGCCTGTTGTTCGACCGCGCGACGCGCGAGCGCGCTTGGCTGCTCTACGCCTGGTGCCGCGCCTGCGACGATATCGCCGACGGGCAGGATCACGGCCACACCATGTCGGTGGTCGAGGACGCACCCGAGCGCGTCGCGGCGATGGCGGCGCTGACCGACGCGGCGCTGGCCGGGCAGGTGATCGGCGTGCCGGCGTTCGACGCGCTGCGCATCGTCGCCGCCGAGACGCGGCTGCCGGCGCGGTTCGCGCACGACCTGATCGAGGGATTCCGGCTCGACGGTGCGGGGTGGCGGCCGAAGACCGAGGACGACCTGCTGACCTATTGCTATCATGTCGCCGGTGTCGTCGGCTGCATGATGGCGGTCATCATGGGGGTGGCACCCGACGACGAGCCGGTGCTCGACCGCGCCTGCGACCTCGGCCTCGCCTTCCAGCTCGCCAATATCGCGCGCGATCTCGACGAGGATGCGCAGGCGGGGCGCTGCTATCTGCCGACCGACTGGCTCGACGAGATGGGGATCGCGCCGAATGCGGTGATGGCGACGCAGCATCGGCCGGCGCTGGCGATCCTCGCGCGGCGGCTGACCGACCGCGCCGCGCAGTTCGAGGCGAGCGCGCGGATGGGGACGCGGGCGCTGTCGTTCCGTTCGGCCTGGGCGGTGCTGGCGGCGGCGCAGATCTACGGCGCGATCGGTCGCAAGGTCGCGGTGCGTGGCGAGCGCGCGTGGGATGCGCGGGTGACGACGTCCAAGGGGGAGAAACTGCGCTTCATCGCACGTGCGGCGGTGGAAGCGCGGGGGCGGACGACGCTGGTCAACATGCCGCGCGATCCGGGATTGTGGCGTAGACCACGACACTGATTCCTCCCCCGCCAGGGGGAGGTGGCAGGCCGAAGGCCTGACGGAGGGGGAGGATACGGCGAACTTGCCATATGCGGAGACGCCCCCTCCACCACGCCCTGCGGGCGCGGTCCCCCTCCCCCGCTGAAGCGAGGGAGGAATTGATTACGACCGCTTCGTCCTGCTTTCGGCCTTCGCCACCTGCGCGCCTTGTGTCCGGCACGCCGCGCCGATCATCGGATAGGGCACGTCGGTGTTGCGTGCGAGCTGGTCGGGCAGCGCCGCACGGCATTGCGCCATTGAGCTATAATGCGTCGGCACGATCCGCGCCTCGGTGCACTGGACGTTGCCGTCCGCGCAGCCCATGATCGCCATGACGTAGAACAACGGTTCCATGATCGCCTCGCTTCCACGGGGTAAAATCCGTGGCGGGCGCATTATGTTCCGCCCGGTCGCTTTCGCGTGGAGGGCCGAGCACTTACATCAGGCGCAATGCCTCCCGTCGATCCGACCAGCCACACCCGCGCCGACCAGCCCCTGTTGCCGACGCTGCGCCGCTTCCTGCCCTATCTTTGGCCCGCGGGTCAGGCGGGGCTGAAGGCGCGGATCGTCGGGGCGATGACGCTCGTCGTGATGAGTAAGATCGTCCAGGTGTTCGGTGCCGCCTATACGCTCAAATATGCGGTCGACCGGATGGCGATCGGCGACCGCGGCGTCGCGACGATCGTGATCCTGCTGGTGGTCGGCTATGCCGCCTCGCGTTTCGCGACGACGCTGTTCGACAACCTCCGCAATGCGGTGTTCGAGCGCGTCGGGCAGGATGCGACGCGGCGGCTGGCGGCGAACGTCTTCCGCCACCTGCACGGCCTGTCGCTGCGCTTCCACCTCGAACGGCGCACCGGCGCGGTCACCAAGGTGGTCGAGCGCGGCACCAAGAGCATCGACACGATGCTCTATTTCCTGCTGTTCAACATCGCGCCGACGGTGCTCGAACTGGCGATGGTGCTCGGCATCTTCTGGCACAGCTTCGGCTGGCCGCTGGTGGCCGCGACGGTGGCGATGGTGGTCATCTACATCCTGTTCACGCAGAAGGTGACCGATTGGCGCAACGCGCTGCGTGCGCAAATGAACGACCTCGATACCGGCGCGGTCGCGCATGCGGTCGATTCGCTGCTCAACTTCGAGACGGTCAAATATTTCGGCGCCGAGGAGCGCGAGGCACGGCGCTACGATTCGGCGATCTCGGCCTATGCCGCGGCGGCGACAAAGTCTGAGAACAGCCTCGCCTGGCTCAACGTCGGGCAGGCGCTGATCACCAATCTGATGCTCGGCGCCGGCATGGCCTATGTCGCCTGGGGCTGGAGCCGCGGCAGCTTCTCGGCGGGCGACGTCGTATTCGTCTCGACCTTGCTGTCGCAGCTGTTCCGGCCGCTCGACCTGCTCGGTATGGTGTATCGCACGATCCGACAGGGGGTGATCGACATGGCGAGCATGTTCGCGCTGATCGACACGCCCGCCGAGGTGGTCGACGCCCCCGGTGCGAAACCGCTGGCCATCGCCAAGGGCCATGTCCGCTTCGAGGGCGTGCGCTTCGGCTACGACCCCGGTCGCGAGATCCTGAAAGGGCTCGACCTCGACGTGCCGGCAGGCAGCACGCTGGCGGTGGTCGGGCCGTCGGGCGCGGGCAAGTCGACGCTGGCGCGGCTGATGTACCGTTTCTACGACGTCGCCGAGGGCCGGATCACGATCGACGGCCAGGATATCCGCGATGTCCAGCAGGCGAGCCTGCGCGCCGCGATCGGCATCGTGCCGCAGGACACCGTGCTGTTCAACGACACGATCGGCTACAACATCGCCTACGGCCGCGAGGGCGCGGGCCGCGCCGAGGTCGAGGCGGCGGCGGCGGGCGCGGCGATCGCCGGCTTCATCGAGCGCCAGCCCGAAGGCTATGACGCGCGTGTCGGCGAGCGCGGGCTCAAATTGTCGGGCGGCGAGAAGCAGCGCGTCGCGATCGCGCGCACCTTGCTCAAGAACCCGCCGATCCTGATCCTCGACGAGGCGACGAGCGCGCTCGACAGCCGCACCGAGGCGGAGATCCTCGACACGCTGGAAGCGATCGAGCGCGGCCGCACGACGATCGTCATCGCACACCGCCTGTCGACGGTGATCCACGCCGACCAGATCGTCGTGCTCGACGGCGGCCATGTCGCCGAGCGCGGCACGCATGCCGAGCTGCTGCGGCTGGGCGGCGTCTATGCCGAAATGTGGGCGCGTCAGGCGCAGGAGCAGGACGAGGACATGCCGGGCGCCAGCGAGGGCGCGCTCGCGGCCGAATGAGCCGGGCGCGGGTCGACGCTGGCGGCCCCCGCGCCTACATGGCGCGGTGATGATCCCCGATCCCCTGCCCACCCTGTCGCGCGTCTTCGGCTTTCCTGCGTTCCGTGGCGTGCAGGAGGATGTCGTCACCCGCGTGCTGGCGGGGCAGCGGACGCTCGGCGTGATGCCGACTGGTGCGGGCAAGTCGCTCTGCTACCAATTGCCGTCGGTGATGATGGAGGGGACGTGCGTCGTCGTCTCGCCGCTGATCGCGCTGATGCACGATCAGCTCCGCGCCGCCGAGGCGGTGGGGATCCGCGCCGCGACGCTGACCAGCGCCGACCAGAATCGCGCCGAGTCGATCGCGCGCTTCCGCGCCGGCGAGCTCGACCTCCTCTATATCGCGCCCGAGCGCGCCTCGACCGGCCATTTCCGCGAGCTGCTGGCGAGCGCGAAGCTCAGCCTGTTCGCGATCGACGAGGCGCATTGCGTCAGCGAATGGGGCCACGACTTCCGCCCCGATTACCGGCTGCTCGCGCCGCTGATGGATGCGTTTCCGGAGGTGCCGCGGCTGGCGCTGACCGCCACCGCCGACGCGCATACCCGCAGCGACATCCTGCAACAGCTCGGCATTCCGACGGACGGGCTGATCGTCTCGGGCTTCGACCGGCCCAATATCCGCTATGCGATCACCCCCAAGGCGAACACCACCAAGCAGATCGCCGACGTCATCGCCGCCACCCCCGGCCCCGGCATCGTCTATGCGCAGACCCGCGCCGCGACCGAGAAGCTCGCCGAGGCCTTGGGCCGCACCGGGCGGCCGACGCGCGCCTATCATGCCGGGCTCGACGCGCATATCCGCCAGAAGAATCAGGCGGATTTTGTCGCGTCGGAGGACATGGTGATCTGCGCGACGGTCGCCTTCGGCATGGGGATCGACAAGCCCGACGTTCGCTTCGTCGCGCATGCCGGCCTGCCCAAGTCGATCGAGGCTTATTATCAGGAGACCGGTCGCGCCGGCCGCGACGGCGATCCGGCGGTGGCGCATCTGTTCTGGGGCGCCGAGGATTTCGCCCGCGCCCGCCAGCGGATCGGCGAGGTCGAGCCCGAACGGCAGGCGGGCGAGCGCACGCGGCTGGCGGCGCTCGGCGCGCTGGTCGAGACCGCGGGTTGCCGCCGCCGCATCCTGCTCAAGCATTTCGGCGAGGACCGGCAGGAGGATTGCGGCAATTGCGACAATTGCCTCGGATCGCCCGATGCGGTCGACGCGACGCAGACCGCGATGAAGTTCCTGTCCGCGGTGTTCCGCACCGGGCAGATGTTCGGCGTCGGCTATGTCGAGCAGGTGCTGCTCGGCCAGTCGACCGAGCGCAGCGTCGATCGCGGGCATGAATCGCTGTCGGTCTGGGGCATCGTCGACGGCGAGGAGGCGGCGCTGATCAAGCCGGTGGCGCGCGCGCTGCTGCTGCGCGACGCGCTGCGCACCAATGCGCATGGCGGGCTGGAATTCGGTCCCGGCGCGCGACCGATCCTCAAGGAAGGGCAGCAGGTGATGCTGGTCGTGCCGCCCAAGCGCGCGCGCGGCGGCCGCAAGCGCGATGCCGGCGTCGCGGCCAATCCGGCGGACAATCCGCTGTTCGAGGCGCTGCGTACCTGCCGCCGCGATCTCGCCAAGGAGGCGGGGGTGCCGCCCTATGTGATCTTCCACGATTCGGTGCTGCGCGAAATGGCGGCGCAGCGGCCGGGCAGCCGCGCCGAGCTGATGCATCTGTCGGGGATCGGCGCGCGCAAGCTGGAGGCCTATGGCGACGCCTTCCTCGACGTGATCCGGTCGCACGGCTGATCTGCCGTCGGTTAAGAAACCCCGTACAAAAGCCGTGGAAACGCGACCAAAATAGCTGACGTATCTCGACCGATCGCGTAATGGGACCGGATGGCCGACATTCGCAGCATCAACGACCGGATCAGCGTCGCTCCGCAGATCGCTCCCGAGGATATCGCGGCGATCAAGGCGGCGGGTTTCGTCGCGATCGTCAACAACCGTCCGGATGACGAGGACAGCGGCCAGCCGAGCGGCGACACGATCCGCGCCGCGGCGGAGGCGGCGGGCCTCGCCTATAGCGCGATCCCCGTGACGCATGCCGGCTTCTCGCACCCGCAGATCGACGCGATGGCGGCGGCGCTGACCGCAGCGGACGGGCCGGTGCTCGCTTATTGCCGGTCGGGGACGCGGAGTTGCAACCTGTGGGCGCTCGCCGCGGCCAAGGCGGGGCGCGATCCCGAGTTGCTCGTCGCGCAGGCGCGCGGCGCGGGCTACGACCTTGCCGGTATGAAGCCGACGCTGGACGCGCTCGCCGGCGGCGCGTGACGGACGTGACCGATCGGGAGATCTGGATCGCGGTCGGCGCGGCCTTGGTCGCGATAGCGGTGACGCTCGGCGTCGTGCTGGCCTTGCGCGGTCGCCGCAAGCCGCGGATCGCCAGCCCCGAGGAAGCGGCGGAGGCGGCCGAGCGCGCGCTGTCGGGCTTCGACACGCAGGGTGCGGTGGTCGGGGCCGATGGCGGCGGCGCGCTGGCGGTCGATCGCGGCGGGCGCGTCGCGGTTATGACGCGCGACGGCGCCCGGATCGCGGTGCGCGAGGTGCCATGGGGGGCGCTGCGCTCGACCGCGGAGGGCATCCTGATCGACACCGGCGAACGGAAACTGGGCGCGGTGCTGGTCGCGGGCGTGGATGCGCTCGACGTGCGGCGACTGGCGCCGGCCGATCTCAAGCGGCTCGTGCCGCATCTGGGGCGGTAGACCTTTCAGGTCCTCCCCCGCCAGGGGGAGGGGAACCAGCGAAGCTGGTGGAGGGGGAGGACAGGGTGGAGCTCTGTCAAGGACTCTCACCCTTTCCTCCCCCTCCGTCACGCCTTCGGCGTGCCACCTCCCCCTTGCGGGGGAGGAATTGGGATCACGCCGCCTCGGTCTCGAGCGCCGGGTAATCGATGTAGCCTTCCGGCCCCTTCGAATACCAGGTCGCCTGATCGTCCTCGGCGAGCGGCGCACCCTGACGCAGGCGCTCGACCAGATCGGGATTGGCGATGAACTTGCGGCCGAAGGCGATGCCGTCCGCCAGACCCGAGTCGAGATCGGCCTGCGCGCCCTCCGGCGTATAATCCTGGTTGAGGATCAGCGGCCGCTTGAACACCTCGCGGATCTGCGGGCTGAGCTTGGGCACGTCGGTGCTGCCGAAGGTGCCGTCGGGCGCCTGTTCGCGCAGTTCGAGGAAGCCGATGCCGAGCGCGTCGAGCGCCGCCGCGGCGGGGACGAAGACGCTGGCGGGATCGCTGTCGTCGGCGCCCTGCGTCTCGCCGTTCGGCGACAGGCGGATCGCGGTGCGGCCGGCGCCGATCGCATCGATCACCCGCTCGACCACCTCGCGCATGAAGCGGATGCGGTTTTCCGGGCTGCCGCCGTATTCGTCGTCGCGCAAATTGGTGTTGTCGCGCAGGAACTGGTCGATCAGATAGCCATTCGCGCCATGGATCTGGACGCCGTCGAAGCCGGCGCGCAGCGCATTGGTCGCGGCATCGGCATATTCGTCCTGCGCGCGACGGATATCGTCGATCGTCGCCGCCTGCGCCTCGGCATAGGGGTTTTCGGGCTTGTGATAGGGCGCGCGCGTCGCCGAGGACGACAGCGGCGTCATGCCGATCACGTCCGGGCGGGCGAGCCGGCCCATATGCCAGATCTGCGCGACGATCTTGCCGCCGGCCTCGTGCACCGCGGCGGTCACCGGCTTCCACGCCTCGATCTGCGCGTCGGTCCACAGGCCCGGCGCGTTCGGCCAGCCCAGCCCCTGACGGCTGACGCCGGTGCCTTCGGTGATGATCAGGCCGGCGCCGGCGCGCTGACGGTAATAATCGACCATGATGTCGGTCGGCACGTGATCGTCGGTCGACCGGCCGCGGGTGAGCGGCGCCATGAGCACGCGGTTGGCGGCGTGGATATCGCCTAATTGGATCGGTTCGAAAAGGCTCGGCATAGAAGCTCCCAAATGGCCTGACGGGCGGGAGATAGGGCGCTACAGGGCGGCATGCATCAGGCGTGGCCCAGAAGAAAAACTGTCGCGGCGGCAACCTGGCAGGCGCCGGGTGCCGCGTTCGCCGCGCTGGTCGTCGCCAATGTCGCGCTCGCCTTCGGGCCGTGGTTCGTCCGGCTCGCCGATGTCGGCCCGGTCGCCGCCGGCTTCTGGCGGATCGCGCTCGCCATCCCCTTCCTTGCCGGGCTCGCGCTGGCGAGCGGCGGCCGGCCGGCTCGGCTGGGCGCCGGCCTGTGGGTCATGCTGGCGATCGGCGGCGTCGCCTTCGCCGCCGACCTCGCCAGCTGGCATCTCGGCATCGTCCGCACGACGATGGCCAATGCGACGCTGTTCGGCAATTCGGCGATCCTGATCTACCCGCTCTACGGCTTCCTCGTTGCCAGGGCGTGGCCGACGCGGACGCAGGGGATCGCGCTGCTGCTCGCCGCGATCGGCGCGGGGCTGCTGATGGGGCGCTCCTACCAGCTCGATTCGCGCAACCTCGCCGGCGACCTGCTCTGCATTCTCGCCGGCATCCTCTATACGTTCTATATCGTGCTGATGGCGCGGGTCCGGCTGGCGATGCGGCCGCTGCCGGCGCTGGCGTTGGCGAGCGCGGCGACCGCGCTGCCGATGCTCGCCTTCGCGCTGCTGCTGCGCGAGACCGTGATGCCGCAGCATTGGTCGCCGCTCGTCGGCCTCGCCTTGGTCAGCCAGGTGATCGGCCAGGGCTGCATGATCTTCGCGCTCGGCCGCCTGTCGCCGCTGGTGATCGGCATCGGGCTGCTGATCCAGCCGGTGGTGGCGGGCGCGATCGGCTGGGTCGAATATGGCGAGCGATTGCGGGGACCGGATTGGGTCGGCGTCGCGTTGGTCGCGCTGGCGTTGGTGCTGGTGCGCCGCGCCGAGGTTGCACCGTCGCGCCGGCGGGCGCAGGAGGCAGCCGTGCAGGAGATGGAAGCATGACGCAGGACCTGACGCTCGACGAGATCCGCGAGACGCTCGCCGAGGGAATCGCCGCCAATGCCGCGTTCGACGGCTGGGGCGACGCCGCGCGCGACATGGCGGCCGATGGCACCGGGATCGACCGCGACGTCGCGCGGCTCGCCTTCTCGGGCGGCGCGATCGAGATGATCGACGCCTGGTTCGCCGCGATCGACCGCCGGATGGCGGCGACGCTGCCGCCCGAGACGCTGGCGACGATGAAGATCCGCGCGCGGATCACCGCACTCGTCGAGGCGCGACTGGCCATCGTCGCACCGGATCGCGAATCGCTGCGCCGCGCGCGCGCGATCCTTGCGCTGCCGCAGAACGTCGCGCGCGCCGCGCGGCTCGGCTGGCGCAGCGTCGACCTGATGTGGCGGATGGCGGGCGACACCGCGACCGACTACAATCACTATACCAAGCGGACGATCCTGCTCGGCGTTTATGCCGCGACGATGACCGTCTTCCTCGACGACGACAGCGAGGGCCATGCCGACACACGCGCCTTCCTGGCGCGGCGGATCGACGGGATCATGCGCTTCGAGAAGACCAAGGCGGCGTTCACCAAACGCTACGAGCATCGGCCGAGCCTGTCGCGGTTCGTCGGCCGGCTGCGCTATCCGGCGGTGTGAATCCGGTCTCCTGCCCATTTTGCGGGTGATACTGTCTATAAAGGCGCCATGAGGTTCGATCGATTTTCGCGCGAGACGGGGCAGATGAGAAACGCGGCGCACTTGCCGGAAGGGCGATCTGGGACCGGCAGGACCGGCCTCCGCCCCGATCGACATTTCCCATTCGCACCGCTTTACTCCCCCGTGGGTAAATGATAATCAGTCGCATCATGGATATGTCGCGTACCGTCGTTCCTGCTCTCGACCTCGTGTCGCTCCCGCGTCGCCAGCGTGCGACCGTGGCGGCGATCGACTGGACCCGCCTCGCGGTGCCCGAGGCGCGGCGGTTGCGCGAACTCGGCTTCGATGAGGGCGTCGCGGTCGAGGTGCTGCATCGCGCGTCGCTCGGCAGCGGTCCGATCGCCTGCCGGATCGGCCGGATGACCGTCGCGCTGCGTCGCGCCGTCGCCGGCGCGGTGCATGTGGCTCCCGCCACCGCCGAATAACCGTGCATGCAGCCCCGCTGGTCGCGCTGGTCGGCAATCCCAATGCCGGCAAAAGCGCGCTGTTCAACGCGCTGACCGGCGCGCGGCAGAAGGTCGGCAATTATCCCGGCGTCACGGTGGAGCGCCATTCGGGCCGGCTGGTGCTCGACGACGGCCGTCCGGTCGAGCTCATCGACCTGCCCGGCGCCTATAGCCTCGAACCGTCCAGCCCCGACGAGCGCGTCACCCGCGACGTCGTCACCGGCGCGAGCAGCCTCGAACGGCTGCCGGACGCGCTGGTCGTGGTGGTCGACGCCGCCAATCTCGACAACCATCTGCGCTTCACGCTCCAGCTCATCGCGCTCGGCCTGCCCGTCGTGGTCGCGCTCAACATGGTCGATCTTGCCGAGCGCGACGGGCTGACGCTCGACGCCGCGGTGCTCGAGCGCGAACTCGGCGTGCCGGTGATCCCGACCGTCGCGGTGCGCCGGCGCGGTATCGATGCACTGCGCGGTGCGGTCGCCGATCTCGTCGGCGGCGGGGCCAAACCGCGTGCGCCCGACGTCTCGGCAGGAACGCAGGACGACATCGTCCAGCTGCAACGCCGCGCCCGCCGCATCGCCACCGCGGCCACCGTCTCGGAAACCGCGGGCCGGCGCTGGGCGCATATGCTCGACACGGTCGCGCTGCATCCGATCGTCGGGCCGCTGCTGCTCGTCACCATCCTGTTCGTGATGTTCCAGGCGGTGTTCACCTGGGCCGCGGTCCCCGCCGATGCGATCGACGCGGGCTTCGCCGCCTTGCAGGACGTGATCAAAAGCGCGATGCCGGAGGGATTCGTCCGCTCGTTGCTCACCGACGGACTGATCGCCGGCGTCGGCGCGGTGATCGTCTTCCTGCCGCAGATCCTGATCCTGTTCCTGTTCATCCTGATCCTCGAATCGTCGGGCTATATGGTGCGCGCGGCGTTCCTGATGGACCGGCTGATGGCCACGGTCGGCCTGTCGGGGCGGGCGTTCATCCCGCTGCTGTCGAGCTTCGCCTGCGCCGTCCCCGGCATCATGGCGACGCGGGTGATCGAGGACGAGAAGGACCGGCTGACCACCATCCTGATCGCGCCGCTGATGACGTGCAGCGCGCGCTGGCCGGTCTATACGCTGATCATCGGCGCGATGATTCCCAATACGCAGCTCGCGCCGTTCATCCGGTTGCAGGGCGTCGTGATGTTCGGCCTGCTCGTGACCGGTATCGCCGGCGCCTATTTCGCTGCGCTGGCGCTGCGCCGGACGGTGACCAAGGGCGCCTCGTCGGGCTTCATGATGGAGATGCCGAAATATCAGGTGCCGCTGCTGCGCGACGTGGTCCTCGGGCTTTGGCAGCGCGCGGTGATCTTCCTCAAGCGCGCCGGCACGATCATCGCCGCGACCACCGTCGTATTGTGGCTGCTGCTCAGTTTCCCCAAGCCGCCCGAGGGTAGCGGCGTCAGCCCGGTCGATTATTCGATCGGTGGCCGGATCGGCCATGGCATCGAATATGTCGTCAAGCCGATCGGCTTCAACCGCGACATCGCGCTGGCGCTGCTGCCGGCGATGGCGGCGCGCGAGGTCGCGGTGTCGGCGATCGGCACCGTCTATGCGATCGACGACAAGGACGGCGGCGGCACCGACCGCATCACCGACCAGATCCGCGGCCGCTGGACGCTGCCGACCGCTCTCGCCTTCCTGATGTGGTTCGTCTTCGCGCCGCAATGCATCTCGACGATCGCGGTGACCCGACGGGAGACCAACGGCTGGAAATGGCCGCTGTTCATGGTTGGCTATTTGTTCGCCGCCGCCTACATCATGGCCGGGATCACATACTGGCTGGCGGTGTTCGCCGGCCTCTAGGCATTTTCGGGGCATTTCATGGCGGGTAGCGTCAACAAGGTCATTCTCGTCGGCAACCTGGGGCGCGACCCCGAAAGCCGCAGCTTCCAGAACGGCGGCAAGGTGGTCAACCTGCGCATCGCCACGTCCGAATCCTGGAAGGACAAGAACAGCGGCGAGCGCAAGGAAAAGACCGAATGGCATTCGGTCGCGATCTTCAACGAAGGCCTCGCCAACGTCGCCGAGCGCTTCCTGCGCAAGGGCTCGAAAGTGTATATCGAGGGCGCGCTGCAGACCCGCAAATGGCAGGATCAGCAGGGTAACGACAAATATTCGACCGAGATCGTGCTGCAGGGCTTCAACAGCGTGCTGACGATGCTCGACGGTCCCGGCGGCGGCGGCGGCCAGGGCGGCGGCGGTGGTGGTCGCGGCGGCGCCGGCGGCGGTGACGACTGGGCCGGCGGCGGCGACGATTTCGGCGGCGGCTCGTCGGGCGGCGGCTATGGCGGCGGCAGCGGTGGTCGCGGCGGCAGTGCGCCTGCGAGCGGCGGCAGTCGCGGTGGCGGCAGCTTCGGCCAGGGTGGAGGCTTCGCCGACGATCTCGACGACGACGTGCCGTTCTGAGCGATCCCGGCGCACCTGCGGGCCTGTCGTTGCATTGCGGCGTGCCGCCGGTCGCACCGGCGCGCGCGCCCGTCGCCCCCGGCTGGCGTGTCGACGAGGCGACGCGCACGGCGGCGATGCAGGCCTATGATCTCGAATCGCTGCGCGACAGCGCATCGCTGAAGAAGATCACCGACTTCGCCGCCGCCTTGTGCGGCACGCCGATCGCACTGGTCAGCCTGGTCGAGGAGACGCAGCAGACCTTCCTGTCGCGAACCGGCCTCGACGTGTCGGAAACGCCTCGCGAAATGTCGTTCTGCCAGCATGCGATGCTGGAGGACCGGATCATGGTGATCCCCGATGCGACGCAGGACCCGCGCTTCATCGACAATGCGCTGGTTACCGGCGATCTGCACCTGCGCTTCTACGCCGGTGCACCGCTGGTGTCCGACGACGGCATCGCGCTCGGCTCGTTGTGCGTCATCGACACCGTTCCCCGTCAGGGGCTGACCAAGCTGCAGATGCAGGGTCTGGCGACGCTCGCCGACAATGTCATGGCGCGGTTGCGCGACAGCCGTGATGCGGCGGCGTGGCGCGCGACCGACCGGGCGACCCGCCGTCAATTGACCGACAGCGAGGACCGGTTCCGCACGCTCGCCGATACGATGCCGCAGATGGTCTGGTCGACGCTCCCCGACGGCTATCACGATTATTATAACGCGCGCTGGTACGAATTCACCGGCACGCCGCTGGGATCGACCGACGGCGAGGGCTGGAACGACGTGTTCCACCCCGAGGATCAGGCGCGCGCCTGGGAGGTCTGGGGCCATTCGCTGGCGACCGGCGAACCCTATCAGATCGAATATCGCCTGCGCCATTTCGACGGCACCTATCGCTGGGTGCTCGGTCGCGCGCTGCCGATCCGTGACGCCGACGGCCGGATCACGCGCTGGTTCGGCACCTGTACGGACATCCACGAACAGAAACTGGCGCTGCACGAGCGTGAGGTGATCAGCCAGGAACTGTCGCACCGGATCAAGAACATCTTCTCGGTCATCTCGGGGCTGATCTCGTTCGCGGCGCGCAGCCAGCCGGGCTTCGCACCGATCGCCGCCGACCTGCGGCAACGGATCACCGCGCTCGGCCGTGCGCACGATTTCGTCCGGCCGCACAGCCCGCAATCGCGCCCGGCGGTACAGCAGGACAGTCTGCACGGCCTGCTCGGCGAATTGTTCGAACCCTATCAGCGCGGCGACCACCCGCCGATCACGGTGACCGGCGACGAGATCGCGATCGACGACCGGTCGGCGACGCCGCTGGCGCTGCTGTTCCACGAGCTTGCCACCAACGCGACCAAATATGGCGCGCTGTCGACCGACTCCGGGACGATCGCCGTCACCGTCGTGCGTGGCGACGATCAGGCGACGCTATATTGGACCGAACGTGGTGGACCGACGGTGATCGCGCCCGACGGACCGCAAGGCTTCGGCAGCCAGTTGATCGAATTATCGGCGGTGCGTCAGCTCGGCGGCACGGTGACGCGCGACTGGCGCCCGGAGGGATTGGCGATGACGATCACCGTTCCGCTGGCCGCCTTCCGGCGGGGCTGATCAGGCGATATTCGAGCCGAGCATGACGATGTCGTCGTTGGCCGGCTTCTCGCCGTCGGTGGCGAACGCGGCGGCGGCGAGGATCGCCGCCTCGCTGAACGGCTTGCGGATATAGCCGAGCGCGCAGTCCATGCCACGGTCGATCTGCGCGGGATTGGCGGTGACGAACACGACCTTGACGCCGTAATCGCGCGCCATCCGCTCGGCGATGCCCGGGCCGGTCGGTCCGTCGCGCAGGTTGACGTCGACGAAGGCGAAGCCGCAACCGGGTGCCGCCTCGATCGCGCTGGCGCTATCCGCGGCGATCGCCGCGACGGTATAGCCGGCGTCCATCAGGATCCGCTCCAGATCGAGGGCCACGAAAATCTCGTCTTCGACAATCAGAGCGGTCTTGGTCATCATATGTCCCGGCTTGACGATGGCGAACCAGCGTTTGGGCAAATAGTTCCGCTCTTTACCACATTCATGTCGGAATCGAACATTATTCGCTCAGCGCCGCAGCAGGAAAACGGCGTGCTGGGCGAGCAGATTGGCCGCCGCCGAACTGCGCTGCCGGTCGCCGGACAGAAACCAGGCGCCCTCGACGACGACCTGTCGCGCCTTCAGGAACGCCCGGAAATCGTCGATCGTGACGTGATGGATATTGGGCGTGTCATACCATTGTTCGGGCAATTGGTGCGTCACGGGCATCCGCCCGCCCCAAAGCAGCGAAAGCCGCACCCGCCATTGCGCGAAATTGGGGAAACTGACGAACGCCCGCCGGCCGATGCGCAGCAGATGGTCGAGCACCACGTCGGGCGCGCGCGCGGTCTGCAACGTCTGGCTGAGGATCGCATAATCGAAGCTCTGGTCGGGATAGCCGGCGAGATCGACGTCGGCATCGCCCTGGATCACCGACAGGCCGCGCGCCACCGCGGCGGCGACGTTGCCCGCGTCGATCTCCAGTCCGCGCGCGTCGCAGCCACGGTCGTCGCGCAACGCCGCCATCAGCGCGCCGTCGCCGCAACCGATGTCGAGCACGCGGCTGCCGGGCGCGACATGATCGGCGATCACCGCGAGGTCGGGTCGGAGCGTCATCGTCCGCCCCGCAGGAAACCGTCGACCACGCGGTTCATCTCGGGCGCGTCGAGCAGGAAGGCGTCGTGGCCATAGGGGCTCGACAGTTCGACGAAGCTGACCGGCGCGCCGGCGGCGTTGAGCGCCTGCACGATGCTGCGCGATTCGCTAGTCGGATAGAGCCAGTCGGTGTCGAAACTGACGAGGCAGAAGCGCGCGCGGCTGGCGCGGAAGGCGTTGGCGAGCAGCCCGCCATGTTCCTCGGCAAGGTCGAAATAGTCCATCGCGCGGGTGATGTAGAGATAGCTGTTGGCGTCGAACCGATCGACGAAGCTCAGGCCCTGGTGGCGCAGATAGCTCTCCACCTGGAAATCGGCGTCGAAGCCGAAGCTCTTGGCCTCACGCGCCTGCAACCGGCGGCCGAATTTCTCGGTCAGCCCCGCCTCGGAGAGATAGGTGATGTGCGCCGCCATCCGCGCCACCGCGAGTCCCGCCGCGGGCGGTTCGCCGCCGTAATAGTCGCCGCTTTGCCAATTGGGATCGGCCATGATCGCCTGCCGCCCGACCTCGTGGAAGGCGATGTTTTGCGCGGTGTGGCGCGCGGTCGAGGCGATGATGACCGCCGCGTCGATCCGCTCCGGGAAGGTCGCAGTCCAGCTCAGCGCCTGCATGCCGCCCATCGAGCCGCCGACGATCGCCTTCAGCCGGCCGACGCCGAGATGGTCGAGCAGCATCGCCTGCGCACGCACCATGTCGCGGATCGTGATGACCGGGAAGGTCATCCCCCACGGCCGCCCCGTCGCCGGATTGACGCTCGCCGGGCCGGACGAGCCCATGCAACTGCCGAGGACATTGGCGCATATGACGAAGTCGCGCGCCGGATCGATCGGCTTGCCCGGCCCGATCATCCGCGTCCACCAGCCCGGCTTGCCGGTCCGCGGATGCGTCGAGGCGACGTGCTGGTCGCCGGTCAGCGCATGGCAGACGAGGATCGCATTGCCGCCATCGGGCGCAAGGCTGCCATAGGTCTCGTAGGCGATCTCGACCGGCGACAGCAGCACGCCGCCGTCGAGGCGGAGCGGCCCCGGCAGCGTGACATGGCGGTTGCATCCGAAACGGTCGTCCCCGGTCATCACCGGGTCGCTACGGCGCTCTTCTTGTCAACGCAAGCACGCGCCCGCTAAGGCCGTCGCATGACCGCACCCGCCCCCAAATCCTGGATCCTGGGCATCGCGCCCTATGTCCCCGGCCGCGCCACCAGCGAGGATGGCCGCAAGGTCGTCAAACTGTCGTCGAACGAGAATCCGTTCGGCACGCCCGAGCCGGCCCGCGCCGCCTATCGCGACGCCGCCGACCATCTCGAACGCTATCCGGACGCCGCCGCGATCGACCTGCGCGCGGCGCTCGCCGCGCATTACGGCGTCGAGGCGGAGCGGCTGATCTACGGCACCGGCTCGGACGAGGTGCTCCACCTCGCCGCCGGCACCTTCGCCGGGCCGGGCGACGAGATCATCCACGTCCGCTACGGCTTCGCGGTCTATGAGATCGCGACGCGGCGGGTCGGCGCGACCCCGGTCGTGGTGCCCGACCGCGACTATGCGACCGACGTCGACGCGATCCTTGCCGCGGTGACCGAGAAGACCAAGATCGTGTTCGTCGCCAATCCCAACAACCCGACCGGCACCTACAGCACGAAGGACGAGATCGCGCGGCTGCACGCCGGCCTGCCGGAATCGGTGCTACTGGTGCTCGATCAGGCCTATACCGAATATCTCGACCCCGAGGACGACGACGGCGGGCTGGAACTGGCACGCACCGCCGCCAACGTGCTGGTGACGCGCACCTTCTCGAAGATCTTCGGTCTCGCCTCGGAGCGGGTCGGCTGGGGCTATGCCTCGCCCGAGATCATCAACGCGATGCACCGCATCCGCGCGCCCTTCGCGTTCAGCATCGGCGCGCAGGCGGCGGCGATCGCGGCGCTGGGCGATGCCGGCTTCGTCGAGCGCAGCCGCAGCCACAATCGCGAATGGCGCGGCTGGTTCAGCGAGCAGGTCGATGCGTTGCCGGGCCTGCGCGCGGTGCCGAGCAAGGCCAATTTCGTGCTGGTGCTGTTCGAGGGGCTGCTGACCGCCGAGGATGCCTACAAGGCGCTGATGACGGCGGGCTATGCGACGCGCTGGCTGCCCGGCCAGGGCCTGCCGCAGGCGTTGCGGATCACGATCGGCACCGAGGCGGAGATGCGCGACGTCGTCGCGGTGCTGCGCGCCGAGACCGGGCGCGCCGGCTGATGCTGCCGTTCGCGCGCGTCACGATCGTCGGGCTCGGGCTGATCGGCTCGTCGGTCGCGCGCGCGGTGCGGCAGGCGATGCCGACGGTGCGGATCACCGGCTATGACGCCGATCCCGAGGTGCGCGCGATCGCGACGCGGATCGAGCTCGCCGACGATATCGCCGACAGCGCGGGTGCGGCGGTGATCGACGCCGATCTCGTCATGCTGTGCGTGCCGGTCGGCGCGATGGGCGCGGTGGCGGCGGAGTTCGCCGACGATCTGCCCGCCGAGGCGATCGTGAGCGACGTCGGCGGGTCGAAGGCGAGCGTGCTCGCGGCGCTGCGCGCGGTGCTGGCCGACGCGACGATCGTCCCCGGCCATCCCGTCGCCGGCACCGAACATAGCGGCCCCGAGGCGGGCTTCGCGACGCTGTTCCGCGGCCGCTGGTGCATCCTGACCCCCGAAGAGGGCACGGCCGAGGCGCCCGTCGCGCGGCTGCGCGCCTTCTGGGAGGCGCTCGGCGCGCAGGTCGAGATCATGACGCCGCGCCACCACGATCTCGTGCTCGCGGTGACCAGCCATGTACCGCATCTCATCGCTTATTCGATCGTCGGCACAGCCAGCGATCTCGAAGAGGTGACGCAGAGCGAGGTGATCAAATTCTCGGCGGGCGGCTTCCGCGACTTCACCCGCATCGCCGCCTCCGATCCGGTGATGTGGCGCGACGTCTTCCTCAACAATCGCGAGGCGGTGCTGGAGATCCTCCAGCGGCTGACCGAGGACGTGACGATGCTCCAGCGCGCGATCCGCTGGGGCGACGGCGACCAGTTGTTCGACCTGTTCACGCGCACCCGCGCGATCCGCCGCTCGATCATCGAACAGGGCCAGGACGACGCCAAGCCGGATTTCGGCCGGAGTCATTAGGATCGTCCACCAATCCCCCGACCGTTCGTGCTTAGCCCGTCGAAGCACAGTTGAGACCCACTGCCCTTCGACAGGCTCAGCGCGAACGAGGGGACCGATGGCCCCGCCCCCTCAATGGAAATCGCGGGACGGCGGCATGATACGCACGTCGCGCGGATGCTGGCCGCGTGGGTCGCGGCTGCTGATGGGCTTGGGACGGATCACCTCGTCGACCGGCAGCAGCGGCGTCTCGGCGTTGTAGTCCGACGACAGCCGCCGCAGCTCCACGCTGCGATCATAGGCCTTGACCGTCATCAGGTGGATCACGCCTTCCTCGCTGCGCTGGATCACGCCTTCCAGCACCAGCAGCCGCGCCGCCATCACCGCGCGCCGGTTCGCCTCGAAATCGCGCGCCCACATCAGCGCGTTGGTGACGCCGGTCTCGTCCTCGATCGTCACGAAGATCGCATTGCCCTTGCCCGGCCGCTGGCGGACCAGCACGACGCCGGCGATCCGCGCGCGCCGCCCGTCCCTGAGCCGCCCCGCCTGCGCGCTCGAGACGATCCCCTCGGCGGCGAACAGCGGCCGCAGGAAGCGCATCGGATGGTCCTTCAGCGACAGCCGCGTCGTCTGGTAATCCGCCGCGACCTCCTCGCTGGCCGGCATCGCGGGGAGTTGCGCATCGACCTCGCGGCCGAGTTCGGGCGCGTCGGCCGCGGCGAACAATGCGAGCTGCCTGGGCGGGGTGCGCCGCACCTCCCACAAGGCATCGCGCCGGCCGAGCGCGATCGAACCGAAGGCATCGGCATCGGCGAGCAGGTCGAGGCCGCGCTTGGGCAGTCCGGCGCGCGCCGCCACCGCCTCGATATCGGCGAACGCCCCCGCCGCGCGCGCCGCGACCAGATCCGTCGCCCACGTCTCGCGAAAGCCGTCGATCTGCCGAAAGCCGAGCCGGATCGCGAGCCCGCCATCGTCGAGCGGTTCGAGCGTATTGTCCCAGCCGCTCGCGTTGACGTCGATCGGCCGCACGACGACGTCATGCGCGCGCGCATCCTGCACCAATTGCGCCGGCGCATAGAAACCCATTGGTTGCGAATTGAGGATCGCGCAGCCGAACACCGCCGGGTGGAAGCATTTGATCCACGACGACACATAGACCAGCCGCGCGAACGACAGCGCATGACTCTCGGGAAAGCCGTAGCTGCCGAAGCCCTCGATCTGCTTGTAGCAGCGCATCGCGAAGTCGCGTTCGTAGCCGCGGCGGACCATGCCCTCGACCAATTTGGCCTGAAAATCCTCCATGCCGCCGACGTTGCGGAACGTCGCCATCGCGCGGCGCAGCTGGTTCGCCTCGCCCGGCGTAAATTCGGCCGCGACGATCGCGAGTTTCATCGCCTGTTCCTGGAACAGCGGCACGCCATAGGTCTCGCGGAGCAGATTGCGCAGCTCGTCGGGATCGTGCGGCGGATGCGGCGCGGGAAACTCGGGGATCTCCTTGCCCGCCCGGCGACGCAGATAGGGATGGACCATATCGCCCTCGATCGGCCCCGGCCGGACGATCGCCACCTGCACCACCAGATCGTAGAGCTTGCGGGGCTTGAGCCGCGGCAGCATGTTGATCTGCGCGCGGCTCTCGACCTGGAACACGCCGATGCTGTCGCCCTTGCACAGCATGTCGTAGACCGGCGGATCGTCCGGCGGGATGCTGTCGAGATCGTGGCTCTCCAGCCCGTTGTCGCGCATCAGGTCGAACGCCTTGCGGATGCAGGTCAGCATGCCGAGCGCGAGGATGTCGACCTTCATGATCTTCAGTTCGTCGATATCGTCCTTGTCCCATTCGATGAAGGTCCGGTCCGCCATCGCGCCGTGATGGATCGGCACCGTCTCGTCCAATCGCCCCTGCGTCAGCACGTAGCCGCCGACGTGCTGCGAGAGATGGCGGGGGAATTTGATCAGCCGATCGACCGTGTCGCGCAGCCGCGCGATCTCGGGATTGTCGACGGTAAATCCGGTCTCGCCGAGGTGTTTGGATTCGAACCGGTCGGCGAAGCTGCCCCAGACGGTGCTGGTCAGCCGCTGCGTCACGTCCTCGCTGAGCCCCAGCACCTTGCCCGCCTCGCGCACCGCGCTGCGCGGGCGGTAATGGATGACGGTCGCGGCGATCGCCGCGCGATGCCGGCCATAGCGGCGGTAGATATATTGCATCACCTCCTCGCGCCGCTCGTGCTCGAAGTCGATGTCGATATCGGGCGGCTCGTCGCGCTCGGCGGAGACGAAGCGCGAGAAGAGCAGGTCGTAGCGCATCGGATCGACCGAAGTGACGCCGAGCAGCCAGCAGACCGCCGAATTCGCCGCCGATCCGCGCCCCTGGCACAGGATCGGCGGATCGCATTCCTCGCGCGCGAAGCGGACGATGTCGTGCACCGTGAGGAAATAGAAAGCATATTGGCGCTCGGCGATCAGCGGCAGTTCCTCGTCGAGCAGCTTTTGCAGACGCGCCGGTATCCCCTCGGGAAAGCGCTTGCGGGCCGCAGCATACGTGATGTGCTCCAGCCACGCCTGTGGCGCCCAGCCCGCCGGCACCGGCTCGTGCGGATATTCATAGGCGAGATCGGTCAGCGTGAAGGCGATGCGGTCGAGGATGCACCCGCTCTCCGCGACCGCCTGCGGCAGATCGGCGAACAGCCGGGCCATTTCCTCGCCCGATTTCAGATGGCGCTCGCCGTTGGCGGCGAGCCGGCGCCCGGCCGCGCGGATCGTCGTGCCGAGGCGGATGCAGGTGAGCACGTCGTGCAGCGGTCGATCGGCCGGTTCGGCGTACAGCGCGTCGCCGGTGGCGAGCAGCGGCACGCCCATCGCCTGCGCGAGCCGGGCATGCTGCGCCAACCGACGACGGTCGCGCCCGGCGCGCGGCATCGTCACGCCCAACCAGACCCGATCCGGCGCGGCGCCGGCGAGGCGTCGGATCGTCTCGCCGAGCCCCGCATCGCTGCGTGGCGGCGGCAGCATCGCCCCGTCGCGCGCCTCGTGCGGACGGGCGCTCGATGCGGGAAGCACGATCAGCAGCAGGTCGTCGAGATGCCGCAGCAGGTCGCCGAAGCCCAGGATGCAATCGCCCTTCACCGCACGCAAATTGCCCATCGTCAGCAGGCGCGTCAGCCGCCCCCAGCCGTGCCGCGTCGTCGGATAGGCGACGATATCGGGCGTACCGTCGGCGAACACCAGCCGCGCGCCGACCACCAGCTTGAAGGCGATATCGGCGAAGCCGCCCTCGATCGCCCTTGCACGGATCAGCCGCAGCGCCTTGTGCGCCCGCACCACCCCGGCGACGGTGTTGCGGTCGGCGATGCCGATGCCGGCATGGCCCAGCGCCACCGCCTGCGCGATCATGTCCTCGCCATGGCTCGCGCCCTCGAGGAACGAGAAATTGGTCGCCGCGACGAGTTCGGCGAATGCGGTCATCGGCGATCGCCGTCCACCACGTTCACGCGAACAGCCCGTGCAGATACCAGCGCGGATGCGCCTGTTCGTCGTGCAGGCCGTGGCGGAAGATCCAGAAGCGGCGGCCGCGGCGATCCTCGACGCGATAGTAATCGCGCGTCGGGATCGCGGCGTCGTGGCGGCGCCACCATTCGCCGGCGATCCGCTCCGGCCCTTCCGACCGCGCCACCTCATGCACCCGCCGCCGCCAGCGGAAGCGATGCGGCGGACCGTCCGGCACCTCGGCCATCACGCTCTCGATGAGCTGCGGCGGGTCGAACAGATAGATCGGACGCAGCGGTGGTTCGCCGTCCTCGGTCGCCGGCCACGCGCTCGCCGGCGCGTCGGCGGTGGCGGGCAGCATCAGCTCGGCCTGTTCGGGGATATGGCTGTCGCGCGATCCGAAGCGCCGCACCCGGCCGCGGCCGAGCCGGGTCGAGAGCTGGTCGACGAGCTGTGCGACCTGCCCCGCCCCGGCACCGGTCTCGCGCGCGCTCGCACCGCCCTCCAGCCGCAATTGCGCCGCGTCGAGCCGCTCGGCGAGCGCGACGTCGAGCCGCACCAGGTCGTAACCGAACCCCGGATCGAGCGGATCGGCGAGACTGTCGATCCGCTCGGCGAACAGCCGCATCAGCAAGGCCACGTCGCGCGTCGGCTGCCCGGTCTCGACGCGCAGCGATTGGATATGACCGTCGGCACGGAACAGCCGCGCCTCCCAGCGCCGGCCGCCCTGCTGCCGCTCCGCCAGCGTCGCGGCGGCGTCCGCCGCCAGATCCTCGAGCACCTCCAGAGCATATTCGGTGCGCGCGATCGGCTCGGCGAAGCGGCGTTCGACCGCGACCGGTGCGACGCGCACCCGCGGCTTGACCGGCGCCTTGTGATCGCCCGCCAGCCGACGCACCGCGGTCGCCGCCTCCTCGCCGAAGCGTGCGGCGATCCCCGCCAGCGGCCGCGCCATCACGTCGCCGACCGTCTTGAGCCCGGCCCGGGTCAACGCCACCGTCGCATCCGCATCCAGCTCCAGCGCCGCCACCGGCAGCCGCTTGACCGCGCGGGTCTCGTCGGGCGCCGGCGCGCCGGCATAACGGGCGAGCGCCCGCGCGATCTCGGGCGTGTCGCCGAAGGCATGGCGGGCGAGGATGCCACGCCGCGCCATCCGCGCCTCGGCATCCGCCGCCAGCGCACGCTCGCCGTCGAAGGCATGCGCGCAGCCGGCGATGTCGATCACCAGCGCGTCGGGCGGCATCAGCGCCACCGTCGGGCTGTAACGCGTACAGCCATCCGCCAGCCGTTCCAGCCAGTCCATATCGGCATGCGGATCGGCGGGGAACACCTCGAGCTCGGGCACCTGCGCCCGCGCATCCGCGAGGGTCAGCCCCGGCTCCAGCCCGATCCGCGCCGCGGCGAGATCGGTCGCGGTCAGCCGCACGGCATTGCCGACGGTTTCGACGAAGGCGACCGGCGTCTCACCCCGTCCGGCGAACAGGTGCGGCCGGGTGGCGCGCAGCCGCTCGACCGGGAGCGACGGAAAGACCAGCGCCAGATAGCGACGCTCCACGGAAACTCTTGGCATCACGATCCCACTCCACGCGCCAGCGCTGCCCCGCGGGGCCGCCGCGCCGGCGCAGACATTCCACATCGAAGGCGGCGAAGCCCGGCGCACCCGCGCCCGTGCCCTGGTCGAGCGCGGTCGACGGCACCGCCGCCACGCCCCAGCGCGTCGCCGCCGCACTCGCGGTCGGCTCGGCACCGATGCGCAACGACAGCACGGTGACGCCCGACGATTCGGCGGCGAGCATCAACCGCCGCGTCGCGGTGAGATCGAAGCCCGGCGCGCGGCCGACGCTTTCGACCAGCACCGTACCCAGCCCCGGACAGCGCGCCGCATCCGCCGCAGCGCGCAGCAGCGCCGCCTCGTCCGCGACGATTCCCAGCACCAGCGAATCGGCGGACAGGCCGAGTTCGATCAGCCCGCTGGCATGCAGCCGCCCCTGCGTCCGCTCGCACGCCTCGGTACGCAGCCAAAGCAGCGGCACGGCCCGCGCCGCCAGCGCGACGGCGATACCGAAGCCCGCGCCGCTCGGCCCATCGCCCTCCTCGACCGCATAGATTTCATGCAGTTGCGCACCCGTCAGCCCGTGCGCCAGCCAGGCATCGTCCGGCGCCGCGGCACCTTGCGCAGCGCCGTCACCGGCGGCAAGGCGCCGCAAACGGGCGATCAGGGCGGACGAGTCGCTCATATATGTTCTTGTAATGTTCTAATGGCCGAGTCGCCAAGCCGAAATCGTGTTGCTGATTTTGTACGATTGCTGTTGCAGCCCCGGAAAAGCGCTGCTAGTGGCGCGCCTCACCCAAACGGTGGCTCGCAAGAGCAGCCGTTTCAAGGCGCCAGAGCGGGCGTAGCTCAGGGGTAGAGCACAACCTTGCCAAGGTTGGGGTCGAGGGTTCGAATCCCTTCGCCCGCTCCAGTTTCTTGCGAATACCACTTAAGGTTTTCGCATCGCCACATAACGGTGAAATAGAACATCCCCGAATCGAATACTTTCGAGCTTCTCGGGGCTCACGCTTGGTAAGCGTATAGCTCCTTGCATCATCTTGCTGAAACCAAGGCGGCGTAGGTGATTGCTCATGGGCGACGGGCTACCTCACGCCGACCATGATATCGCGATCCCGTCAGGCCAGCCGACTCAACTGTCTAAGCACCGACTGCCTCATCCATCCTAGATCGCTGGGCGGGTGACATCCAAGGCTCAGCAAGGTGTCGCGGATGGTCCGGGGATAGAGCCCCGTCCTGGCGACCAGCTCGGGATATGAAATGTATCGCTTGGCAGCCCGATCGAGTTTGCAGCCGTCGATTTCCCATCTCTTGGGATCGCTCGACCCGACGCGGAGCTTAGACAGAGCCTTCCCGTATTTGGGAAGCAGGTTGAGGATTTCGAGGGCGTCGGCCTGACTGAACGTGTCTCTCGATGCTCCCAGGTCCAACGCCATGCACCGAGCCACATCTCGACCCGCTATGCAGATCGTGCTGACGTCCACGTCCTCGCCAATAGCGCAAAACCGAAGCTGCCTGGAGAGCAACATCGAGAAGATCGTCTCCCATGGCTTCGGACCACCTCCGAACCCGCGCATTACCGTGGCGAGGTCCACCCTGTGAGCGATGCTCCGCGACGAGCTTGCCAGAGAGAGAACCCTGTCCTGAAGGGCACGGACATTTTCTTCGGTTGTTACGGGCGACCCAAAGCGAGCGACAAGCCAGGGATGATCGTCGGCTTCCAGCATGTCGGCAGCGACCAGCCGCTCTACAGCGTAGGCTGGAAGACGCAGCCTGAGGCCGACGGCGTGAGCGCCGAGTCGGTTCCGCCGCGCATGCTCGAGGCGCGCGATTTCGGCGCCGTCGAAATTGAGCAGGATCCTTCCATTGCTCAGGCCAAGCCGCGTCTCGAGCAGTCCCGTGTCCCGGCCTCGACTGACCTCGCCCTCGGTTATTCCCAGTCGCCGCGCCGCCGGTTTCACCAGGACGTTGATTGAAGAAGGCGGATTATCAATGCCGCGATAGGTGTCCGCCACCGCATCCATCAGCTGTCTCACCTGCGGCAGCTTAGTGGCCCGGTCTCGGGACTGCATCAGATTGACGAGCCGCTGCCTCGCCGCACGGCTACGGGCGGACTGTCTTTTCTCCGCCTTCGGACGCGCAGAGCTGATCGTCTCACATACGAGTCGGTCGAAGGCGGCTGGCCATTCGAGCAGGACGTTCCAGGCAGCTGCCAGAGCCGATGCCAGCCGGCGTTGATCCGCCAGCTGCAGGCGTGCGGGACGCTCCAGTGGCAGCCTGGGATCGCACGCCATCGCAAGAGAGTAGGTGAGATCGAGAATGCCTCCTGGCCCTAGCGCCGCCAGATCCGGAGGAAGCCTGTCGATGGTTTCACTGCGATCCGTGCGATCGGATCCGACGATGCGCGACAGAGCCTCGAGCGCGGGGCGTAGAGCCTGCGGAACCGGTACCCCGACCTCTCTTTCCAGAGGAGAGGAGCAACCGTCGCACCGATCAAGAGCCCAGGCATGCCGCCATCGCTGCACCTGCCCGCAGACGGAGCATGTGTCCTTGAGGTACTCCCAGCTTTCCGGACAGAACGGCAGCACACGATACATCGCATGCATCGTGTGAAACTTCCGTTCCCCGACCGACCTTGGAGAGAACCGCCGCACGGCCGTGACAATGTCGTCCCGGCGTACTTCGATCCCGTCCAGGACGCTGAAGCCCGACGTCTCTGACCCACCCAGCATGCGAGAGGCGACGTCTTCGGTCTTGCCGCCGAGCGCCCGTGCAAGGTGGCTCGCATCGACGCCGCCGTCGAGAGCGGTGTACGGCCGGCTTTCGTAAGCCAGACCACACCGCCGCAGAACGGTGAAGGGCGATCGATGTACGTTTTGCCGTCCGGTGCGGGTCAGCCACGAGAACAAGGACTCTCCGTCGATTGCCGGCACCGGCCACATGACCTGATCGGGCGGAATCGTCTCCATTACTGAAGAGCGTCCAGTGGATTGGCGGTCAACGTGCCCGGCTGCACGTACCGAATGTCGACGGCGCGCCGCAGGTCGCCCGTCTCTATCCTGGTACCCCCGCGATGAAGTACGCTTTCGAAGCTGTCCTGGATCACCGCGCAGACTTCTCCGATCAGACCGCCACAGGCGGTGCAGAGCGCCCGCGCGATAGCGTCGTTCTGGAGACCTGATGCGGCAGGTAGCAGCTTCAGACGCGCGATCTCGGCATCCATGCCGCCAAGGAATCCAATCCAGCCTGCCATCTGCTCGTCATCGCTTGGATCGATCGGATGCAGCGACACCTCCGACGCGCAGCGGCGACGAAGTTCGGCGTTCCCCTTGAAGAGCCGATCGGCATTCTCGGTGCCCAGGAAGACGATCGGCACCCAGCCCTCGGTGAGCATGTTCTTGAGGGTATTCGAGACGTCCTTTCCAAGCACCTTCTGGCTGCAGTGGTTGAGCTCGTCGATGATGAGCAGCTCGACGCCTTGCTCGACGAGCGCGAGTCTGAGCCGTTTGAGAAGGAGGCGCTCGCCGCCCTCAGTGCTGTACTGATCCCCCAGCTTCTCGAGGATGGAGGATATCGCGCTAAGTGGGGTTCCCGTGGTGTTCAGGGTAACGTGCACGATCGTCTTGCGACTGGGATCGAAGCCCGGCTGAGACGCGACGAGCCGGCCATAGTGGATGGCGGCCTCGCTCTTGCCTGCTCCAGTCGGCTGGATGATGCGCAGACCTCTCGTCGGCGACCCCGGCTTCCGACCCTGACCAGAGGCGTGGATAATGCCGATCGAAGCGGTCGCCCGATCCTGCCAGGGCACTTCCAGCCTTATCTCCGAAAGCTCTCGCAGCTGCTCGCCGATCCATTGCGCCTTCTGGAAAGGCGTCGCGTCTTCAGGTCTCTCGATCACGGCTTCTACTCTCCTCGTTATCTCGGCTTGAAGGGCTTGGGCGGAGGCGGGGTGGTTCGCGTCGTGGGGGGCTTGGGCTGCGCGTCGGCGCTCGAGGACGCGGATTGTCCGCCGCCGCTCTTCCCTGACCCCTTGCGCCTGTTGCCGCGCTGGCGACGCTGAGGCTCGACCAGCGCTTCGCGACGAATGCCTGCCCGGAGATCGTGTTCGACTACGCTCTCCATGCCGCTGGGTGACGGCTTCACCCTCACGACGTTCACGGAGTCGCCGAGGTAACGGCGCACGTGCGGACGATCGTAGAGCATGGCGAGGGTCTCGCGTTCGCGGGCGGTGGCCTGCGGCATGATTTCCGCCATCGCATCGGAGAATGCGGCTACCGCCGCGAGCTTCTGATCTTCCGTCGAGAAGAGGAGACTCCGCTCCTTGGCGAACTCTGCGACCCGCTCGTTCAGCCAGACCGACATGTCCCGGGAATAGCGTCGTTCGGTGCAGCGCAAGTCGACGTAGCGGCGCTTGGCTGGATTCCATACCGAGACGAAGCCGAGCTGATCGTAATGCTTGATCTTCGCAGGGTAGACGCCTTCGCCACCCGGCGGGAGGGGAAGCGCCGCAGCCATGTCCGCTAGAAGATCTTCCGTGATCCCGGGCTCGGAATAACGCTGGCCATTAGCGGCACAGCCGTTTCGATCGAACGTCACGTACTCGACAGAGCCGATGCAGCGCAGGAACTGGTCGAGGTCCCGGGGCTGGCTCAGGCCGTGGAGGTCCGACTGCTCTATCCAAACGTCCAGTGGTACTCGACCACCCAGAGCAGCGACCTCGGTCGTCGTATGGTAGAGCGCGATCGCCTCGGCGAGCAGCGCACGGAACTCCTCGAGCGTCACCAGGACGTGCTTTTCCGGATCGTATCCGTACTTGCGCATCAACGGGATATCGAAGGAGCTGCCAGGCACCTCCCGCATCAGGGACGTCACGGTCTGATGGCCGCGCTCGACGTGGTTCTTGTGCGTGGCCTGCCCTTCGCCGGCGAGACGCACCTCATGACAGAGATCGCCGGAGGCATCCTCGTTCGCGCGCGCTACGTTCTCGAGCGCGTTGTCGTAGAGCATGCAGCCAGTGATGTAGCCGCCGATGTCCGCGAGCCGTGCATAGCGGGCAGCCAGCAGCGGATCCTCGTCGTTGAGGAAACGCTTCGGCACCTCCTTGCAAAGACCGCAGTGCGCCAGCGCGCGCATCCATGACGCCGTGGATGGCGGCCCATAGGCGACGTCCCATCCGACGAAGCAGTGGGTGAAGACGTCGAACGAGAAGACGACGTTCGGCGTGCCCACCGGCACGCGGTTCTCCAAATCGACCACGAAATACTTGCTGAACGGCGTGCTGTCCTGCTCGACCAGGTCCAGGAAGCGGGTCGGCTCCTTGGCGCGGCCGCCGCCGCCATATTCCTGGCGACGCGCCTTCGTACCGAACTGCGCTTCCTTGGTATCGGCGGACTGTGCCCGCTTGCACTCGCGGCGGAATATCTCCTTGCCATAGGCCTTGAGCGTCACGCCGGGCGGGTCGTACTCGAACTTGATGCCGTTGATCGTCACCGGCCTGCCTGCGTTCACGTCGGCCACGCTGCGCTTGAACAGCGCGAAGCCTCGGCGCTGGGTGCGGGCCGAGCCGGCGACGGCCACCGCATGGCGCTTGCCGAGAGCGATGACGATGTCGTGGAAGCGGCGCTTGCGTCGCACGCGTCCGCTGCGCGACTCCATGTCGGCCAGTCGTCGATCGCCAGGAACGCCGCGACTGGTGATCCAGTTGTAGAGCGTCTTGCCGCAGGGAACGCGGCCGTACGTGTCCTCGATCTCCTTGAGATCGAGAGTCTCTCCAAGCCAGCGGCTCAGGCCGCGCTCGCTGAGCATCGGCTTGTCGCCTTCGGGCTCCCGATCCCAGGCGCGGAGCGCGCGACGACGCAGCGAAGCCGACCGGTCGCGCTTCTCTATCTCGTCAAGCGCCGGCTCTTCGGCACGCGCTTCGGCCCGGACGTCGTCCTCAAGCCGCGGCGACCGCAGGAAGAGCCGCTGCTCGCGCTGGGTCTGCCGCATCATGTCCGTGGTCGGCATCCGCGGCAGGCCTGTCGCCGGATCCGGCATGAGCAGGACCCGGCCATCGGCACTCATGGCCATGAAGGCACCGTCGGGCGTACGGGTCGTGTAGAAGTAGCTTATGCCCTCGAACACGATCTCGTCGCCTGGGCGCATGCTGGAGAACATGTCGCTCAAAAGCGGATTCTCGAGATGAAGCTCGGTGGCGCCAGCAGCCTGAGCTCCGTTCCGTCATGGATGGGCATGGTGCGATCGCAGTCGATCCGGCCCGCGCACATCAGGGCATGGATCGCCGCGACGCCACGTACGCGACTGGCGTCGAGGGCGAGCCTGAGTTCACCCATGGCGATGACATCCGTGCGGCGGAAGATCCGCTCGAAGATCGCCATCCCGGCTTCGCCGACATGGAAGGAACGATGTGCCAGGATATGGCCGCGATTGATCGTCCGCCAGGCGCAACCGTTGATGTCACGATCGTACCGGATCACCAGATCGATATCGACGCGACTGAGGATTTCGCGTGCGACCTGCATCTTCAGCAGATAGTCGGGCGACATGTCCTGCGGGGTGCGCTTGACCTCGATCGCCTCCACGCGGCCGTCGCGGTACTGCCGGAAGTGGTCGCAGATCCAGGCGAAGGAGCCGGACATCAGCCCGTACTGCAGCCGGAACGCCTGGGTCTGATAGTCGACGACGTCCGGATCCACCTCGCTTTCCTGGATGAGATCGGGCTCTGTCAGTCCATCGTAGGGCTGCGGGAGACCCGTCTTCCACGAGGGGTACACGCCGATCGGATGCATGTGCGCATCGCCGAGCAGCGTCCGCAGCGCGCCCTCCGCGTCGGCCACGTAGAGGTGGGCGAGCGGGGTCATGGTAGCGCCGAGGTCGGACGCGGCCTCGACGAGCCGTGCCCGAAGGCGGCCGGAGGGGCTTTCCTGACGGATCAAGCATGCCCCCTTCGCGCCGATGCGCTGCGCGAGAGCATGTCCTGCAGTCGCCGGTGGCCGGGTGCGCCGCGCTGCTGCCGCCAGCGCCTCACCGACGAGGGACTGTCAGGCTCTCCGAATATGGCAGCCAGGGCCGGCGTCCAGTGGCGATGCATCGCCCGGTCGATGGACTTGTCGCCGTTCGGCACCTGATGCTCGTCCATCAGGAGGCACTGTGCGAGCCGCTTGCGCGCGCGGAACTGCTGCCAGTCGCTCAGGCCGTCGATGCGCTCGCCGGAATCGATGACCCGCGAAAGCATGGGCACGTCCGGGAACGCATCCTCGTCGTCGACTACGGAGACCCGGTCGAGCGCCACCTCATGCTCGGACGAGCCGAGCACGAGAGTGACGAGCAGACGGACATAGCGTTCGCCCGCGATCACGCGGCGATCTCCGCACCGATCTTGATGCCGCCGGTGGCTCCTCCGCTCGGCCAGCGCCCCAGATCCAGCAGGGGGCCCGGCTCGACCCGGACCGACGGCGTCAGTTCCGGATGGGGCGCGAGGCGGAGGAGCCCTTGGGCCGTCGCGGCAAGGGCGCACTCCCAGCCTCGGCTTGCACCGCCCAGCGCGCGGGAGACGTCGCAGAGCGTCGGCCGGCGACAGCTGATGAACACGTTCGAGAGGCGTTCGACGTCGAAGGCTGTCAGCTCGACGTCCTGCCGGCAGGCGACGGCCATGAGCGTCATGAACCGAGGCGACGAGCATTCGATCGCCATCGGCGCCACCACCATCGACACGAAGCCGAGCTGGCAGGCGGCAGCCTGGAGAAGTGCGGTCGTCCAGAAAGCGTCACCGCGTTCGACGTACGCGTTCGTCAGGACGGTATTGGAGCCGCTCTCGACGATCGCATGCACGTCGACGCCGCGGATTCTGTCCCCGTCATGGGCATGGACGGTCATGCCGTCGAAGCGGAAGGCGTCGACGTCGGGACAGGACGCGACGAGGCGTTCCAGTCGGACCGCCGCGTCTGGCAGCCCTGTCGTCGTCGAGCACGAGCTCGGAGCCGTTCGTCCGGCCCGGAGGCTCATGAATGCGTCGGGCACCTGGAAGGCGGCAGCCGAGGGAGTGCGGGCGGAAAAGTCGGTTTCGTGGTTCACATCGTGCTCCTGTCGCGGGCGAGCGTCGTCGGCTGCCGACGACGCCCTCCGCCGACAGGGTGAGGGGCTTGCCGTTCGGGCCGCCCTCGGCTTCGGAGTGTGGTAAGGCGGGGCGATCGCCCGCCTTGCTATCTGCTAGCTGACGTCCCAGCCGATGATCGCACGCGAGAAGCTGTCGATGAATATCGACAGCTGCGGCCCGCTCGGCTCCGTCCCGTCGGTCACACTGGCAGCATACGACTCTTCCGTGCTGCGACCCTGTGCCGTTGTGACGCGCGACACGCGCTCCGGCGACGCGCCTCGCATCGTCGCCCCGCCTCTACCCCTTCGCTTCTCCATGTCACCTCCCTTTCATTAACGTGTGAGTCGAATCCATCTAAGCGTGACCGATACACGGGGCAAGAGGTAGAATCACGGTCTAATGACTTTTTGACTGCCGATCGTGCTGCTGCTACCGGGAGGCCATGGAACGTGCGCACAACGAGGAGGGTGAGAACCTCGATCTGCACCGCTTCGAAGTGGATCGCCGGCTCAAATGCCTGCTCCCGCATCCGCTCCCGCCTCGGGAGAAGAGGCTATGGCTCGCCATGTCCGAAGGGCAGCGCGAGCGGGCGATGGAGCGGATGAAGGCTATAGTGCGGTGGTTTTCCGGTCGACGGCCACTCAGTCCATCCTCTGCCGCGGCCGCTGCGGGGCTGAAGACGAACCACTTCTATGAGATGGCGAAGGCATGGCAGAACGCCCCCTCCCTCGTGGCAGTCGAGACATCGGCCGCTGCACCGCGGACCCGGACCAGCGACTACGAAGCGGCGCTGACCAGGCACGTCAAGGCGGTCGTCGACACCATCCCGGACGGAGAAAAGCCGGTCCTCAAGACGCTCGCCGAGATGCTCGGCGAGGCGGCGGGCGAGCAGCTCGACAAGGTCCCCAGCTTCGCCACGCTGAGACGCAAGGTCGAAGAGGAGCTTCGAAGGCGGCAGAGGACGGTTCGTCCAGGAGCGCACATTCAGTTCGACGTGTGCCTGGCGACGATATCGACCCTGGATCATCCGCATCGCATGCTCTTCGCGATCGTGGACGCACGAACCCAGCTGGTTCTCGGAATGGCTTTGGGTCGCCTGCGCGAGGCGCGGCAGGGCTATGCATCCGCTGCGGGCGACGCGCTGCGCCGCCTTGGCTCAGGCTCGTTGAGGCATCTTGCCTGGGCGGACCGCGTCGAGAACATGGAGCTCGTCGCCGGGATCGACGATGCCGGCCTCGACGACGATCTGACGAGGATCGGTGTCGAAGTAGCGCGTGCCGGGATCCGGCCAGGCATCCAGCCTGCCATCGCCGCAAAGAGGTTCGGCCGCTACCTGCGCAAGGCCATGGGAGACCGAATGGGACGTGTCCTGCTGTTGGCAGCCGACAGCGCTGCATCAGCTGACGTCCACAGCCTCGACGACCTCCCGGGCACGAGCGACGACGCAGCCCGCTTCCAGGTGGAGGTCCAGATCCATAATTCCGCGATCCTGGCCGATCTCGAGCGTGATCCTGCAGGCCGCCCTCCCGCTGATCTTCTCGCAGTGCTGAAGATGTTCGAGGCCTGGTGCCAGCACGGTCCCGACTGACGCCTGTCTTCCAGGCGGATTTCCTCGGCCTTCAGGGACGCCATCGCCGCGTGGCGGCTCCTATCCGACGAGGCCCAGCCCGGGCGTCCCGCCCCTCGACATATTGTGCCTCTCTATTGCCGCCGCGATGATATGCCGGGCGTCGGCGACGTCGAGAGGATGATCCTCCTTCGTCCTGAGAAGCTGTTCCGGGCCGAACTTCGTTCTGTTGAACTTGAGCTCGAGGCCGCCGATCGCGTTTCCGATCATGCGGGCCAGCATGCGGCGCGCGATGCCCGCGGTTACGGTTACCGTGGCTTCCGGTCCACCTCCGAAGCTGGCGGCGAATGTTTGATCGATGGTGACGGTCGCGTCCGGCAGCGCCTGCCTGATCGAATCTCCAAGCCGACTCGCGCCGCGGGCTTCGTCTTCGAGCAGCACCGCGGCCAGAATGCAGCCGGTAGAGGAGTGCGCCGCTACCAGCAGGCTGGGCAACGCAAGGCCCTGGCTCGACACCACGGGCATGAGGATACGGCACTCTGCAACGACCACGTCGCCCGCTTCCGTCACCGTCCCACCTGCCTGGCGCATGGTCAGCAGCCGACGCCAGACCGTCGAACGGGCGGGTGACGGCAGCCCGGCCTTGGCGAGGACGTCGGAGACCGCGATCCATGCATCGACTGCCTGTACGTCGTTGCCGAGTCGTTCAAGCGTCGCGCACATGAGCTGTTCGGCCTCCTTCGGCAGCGCACGCCAGCCGACCCGCGTCTTCCTGCGCCGAATTCCGGCTCCGGCTATGGACGAGGCGTTTCCGTGCGCCTTCCAGGCTCTGACTAGTTTCATGAACTGTGTACGGCGAAGCCCCAGCTCCGCAGCGTGGGCCAGGCGCTCCTTCTCGGAAGGCTGTTCGATCTTGAGGAACCGCTCGATCACGGCGACACGCGCCCTGATCTCCGCCCAGCGCATCGGGTCCACGCCCGACAGGTCGAGGTGCTTCATCTTCTTTTCCTTTCGATTTGATGGTTCGGCTGATGCTGCTCATCAGCGTTGTGCGACGACGCGCATTCGTCAGGCGTGGCCGATCGACGCGAGATCAGGCTGAACGGGGTCGTAAGCCGGTGCAGCCCCGGCCTGTTCTGGATTGTTCAACGTCCCGCCCCGTGAGCCAGGGCGACAAGGTCACAGGCCATCGATCGGCAGTTTATGGCGGCAGGAGGCTGGCAGCAGAAGTGACCCTATCGGGTGCGTTCCGGCCGCCTGAGGACGACATCGCTTAAACAAATGGCAAGCGATGCCGACGATGGTCGTCGCGATGACTTCACCTGACAAACTCTATGGCCCGTCCAGTATTCCCACCGTCTTCAGCGATGCAGGCATAAGGCAGGTGCGAGGAGTCGGTACCCTCGAGATCATGACGCTGGTTGAGGGTAGCTACGACTATCACGCTTCCGTGTGCCGGGTCGGCAGCACCTGCGAGGCCGAACTGATGGCAGTGGAGCGATGCATTCGACAGGCAGAGAGGGCTGGTCTGAAGCGGTTTCGCCTGATTGGCGACAACGAGAGGGCCATGCTCCTTCTTGCCGGTAAAAACGTCGCCCGGAAGAGCAACGTAAAGGAAGTGCTCTCGAGGTGCAGGACGGCATCCGATGGCTTATCAGTCATGTACGAGCATGTCGGGCGGCGGTGGAACCTCGCGGGTCTTGAGCTCGAGAGATATCAGGACGAGCTATCGCGCCTGGACTAGAACGTCGCCCGGCCTCTGGAACACTGGCCCGCCCCCCTCGAATAGAATCAGAAGTTCAAGATAGCCCTTGTCGCGTGTCGGACCACGCCTCGCCGACAGGAACATTCCGAAGTCGTCCTCAGATGTCGCGATGGAGGCCACCATGCTCAGGATCGTTATGCTGGTGCCGTCGATACGGAAGGACTCGCCATACGTCTCGCCCGTGCGGGCGCTGCGGTATCGTGCATTCAGAAAGCCATCCGGCAGAGTACGCCTTCCAAGAAACGCTCGCCGCTCGACTGGGTCCATTTTCACCAGTTCGGGCAGCTGAGTGCAAAGCAGATCTGCCGCTTCGGTATCCTCGACGCCGACGACGTCCATGGCGGAAATGATGCCGCACTCGCGGAGGTGATCGAACTTGCTATGGTCCCTGGCTTCCATGTTTTTCCTTTCTCTGATGCATTCTTCTCTCGTATCATTATGAAATACATGCAGATTTCACCGCGATCTCCCGATCTAGTTAACTTGACTATGTTCGGTGGTCGCTCTGCGCAGTGGATTTCTGTGGAGCGAGGCTGCCGCCGAATTGCGGCGTGCTGTGGCTGCCCCACTTAGGTAGCCACACGGCGGCGATGCTCGCGCAACAGACCATGGTATGAGTGAGCATCTTCTCACGTACGATGTCGGACGCGCGATGTTCACGACATGAAGCGGAAACGCCGAAGGATCGCGGCGGCTTCGTGGAGGACCCCGAGGATGCTGCTGCCATCCAGAGAGAGAAGAGATCGCGCATGTGTCGACGCCCTGGAGATGCCGGGCTGGAATAGGACGACAGGGGCAGCTTCTTTCCAGGGCGTGATCGGCATCGGAGCCGATCGTTGATCGCCACAGATGGGCCCCAGCAGTGGTCCTACAAGGCCAGCCGACGCGAGCTTCTGGGGGGCATGCTGGTCGTCGGCCTGGCCGTCGGCGCGCCTGCGCTTGCGATCTCCCCTTCCGCTTCGTTCCAAGGAGAAAAGACCATGTCCTTCATCACGACCAAGGATGGCACCCAGATCTTCTACAAGGACTGGGGCTCGAAGCACGCGCAGCCGATCGTGTTCCATCACGGCTGGCCGCTTTCCGCGGACGACTGGGACGCCCAGATGCTCTTCTTCCTCGCCCATGGCTTTCGCGTGATCGCCCACGATCGCCGAGGCCACGGTCGCTCGACGCAGACCGACACGGGCAACGACATGGACACCTATGTCGCGGACGTGATCGCGCTGGCCGATCATCTCGATCTTCGGAACGCGGTGCACATCGGCCATTCGACGGGCGGCGGCGAGGCCGCGCGCTATGCTGCGCGGGCGAAGCCCGGCCGCGTGGCGAAGGTGGTGCTCGTCAGCGCGGTGCCTCCCATCATGATCAAGTCGGCGACCAATCCGGGCGGTACCGACAAGGCCGTCTTCGACGGCTTCCGGACGGCGCTCGCGGCGAACCGCGCCCAGTTCTACCTCGATGTCGCGAGCGGGCCGTTCTACGGCTTCAACCGCGACGGCGCGAAGGTGTACCCCGGCACGATCCAGAACTGGTGGCGACAGGGCATGATCGGTGGCGCCAAGGCGCACTACGACTGCATCGCCGTCTTCTCCGAGACCGACTTCACGGACGATCTGAAGGCGATCGGGGTCCCTACGCTCGTGATGCACGGTGACGACGACCAGGTCGTGCCTATCGCGGACGCGGGCCTGCTCTCGGTCAAGCTGCTCCAGCACGGCACCCTCAAGGTCTACGAGGGCTATCCGCATGGGATGCTGACGACGCATGCCGACGTCCTCAATCCGGATCTGCTCGCCTTCATCAGGGGCTGAGGTCGCAGCCGGGGGACGGTGGCGATCGACCGCCGCCGCAGGTCGTGCCGCTTGGACGATGGCGCCGCCTTCGTGGCTGCCATCGTCCTTGCTGGTGCGCCCGTGACGTCGGGTCGACGCCGGCGCTTCATCGATGCTCGCGTCGCGCCCGCTCTCCCTAGGGCTAGGAGGCGGGCTGCGACACGCCCGGATCGCTCGAAACCGAGTGAAGGCTGCCGTTCTCGACGACGAAGACGCCGTTATGCTCGCTCCCGCCATCCTTATAGAAGCCGCAGAGCCGCTTCCACCGGATGACGGCGAGCGACGCGTTCAAGGCGTTCAGATCGGCGACCTGCACGTTCGAGCGGTATGGATCGTCATGGCCGCCCGAGCCGCCGGGAATCGAGTTTCGCGCGGCCTCCCGATCCCCATCGACGCTGGTGGTGACGCGGACGAGCCCGAATATGCCGTCGGCGCCGACGTCGATCCCCAGCCCGGTGTCGACGAATCCGGTCCCGTTCCGTTCGAGGCGATCGATGATCGCCCGCTTCGGCGCGATGCGGTCGATGCACAGGAACACGAAGTCCAGCCGATCCAGTATGGCGAGCCTGCCGCGCGCGAGGCTGAATCCGTGCGGCACGATGCCGCGATGCAGGCGAGAGTAGATCGAGGCGAGGTGATCCACCTTCGTGCGCTGAAGCGCGATCTCGTCCAGGGATGCTGCACCGGGAGCACGGAACGCGTTGTGCTGGTCGAAGGTGTCGTCGTCGAAGAGGTGGATGGTCGAGACGGGCGTCTTCGCCACGAGGTCCAGGACATAGGAACCCGTGCCGCCCAGTCCCACGATGCCGACATTCATGCCCTCCAGCTTCCGCTGGAAGGCCTGGATGCCGGCCCGGCCGGTCGCCGTATCGACATAGTGGAACGGCGAATCGGGATTGTGGTCCTCTACGACCCCGCCGCCGGTTCTCGCGGTGGAGGCAGAATCGAGCAGGACTGCGTGCTGACAGAGCGTGTTGACGTAGGAGGTGACCAGTTCGTGATAGTCCCGGTACTCCCTTCCTGATGGCTTCTGACATAGCTGCCAGTATTCGGTCGGCTGACCGGATCGGGCGAGCAGATTGGCGTTGATCCCCGGTATCGCGGCGCCGGTCGCCGTGCACGGCCGGCCTCCACGCCATCCGACGGCATGATAATCCGGCGGCATGGTCGCGTTGGCGGCCATCCGGAGCGGAACGACCAGCGTCCCCCTCCCGACCGTCCTCGTCGCCGTGGCATAGGGTACGTCGGAAACTTCGAGCTGCCCATCGACGAGGGCTACTCTGTAGCCCTCGTCCCGGAGTCGCTCGAGGTCCGCGCTACGATGCGCTGGTCTGTGCGACAACGAACCGCTCTCCTTCCGCGATCGGCAGGCGCTGGTGCGGCGTCAGCAGCCCTTCGGAGGCCTGCAGCGGTCCGCCCTGATAGGTTACGGTGAGCGCCCGGCTTTCCGCAGCCGAGATGTCCGGGAAGGCGAGCCTCACCAGCCGATCATGGCTCACGCTGTCCTCCTCGAGGAGGTGCTGTCTCCCGTTGACGGTGATCATTCGGCCGGGTCCGCCCCCCTGGCGTGGCGCCACAGCGGGCATGACGTTGCGTCCCGTCGGCACGAGCCTGCCTTCGTCCTGGTTCATCCTGTCTTCTCCTTCTTGTTGATGTTCCGAAACAAAGCCGTCAGTCCGGTCCTCGGCCGCCGTGCTGCATCGCAGCGCGTTCGAACTGCCGAAGCAGCTTCTCCCTGACCGAGCGTAGCGGCTGCGCCGCCAGCGAGCGCCAGCTGGTCTCGTCGATCATGGGCGCGAGGTCCGGTGCGACGTCGGCAGCGTCGATCTCCATCGCGTCGATGACTGCCATCGCGACGCTCAGGGTTCGCAGGGCCGGACTAAGGGGGATCTCGGCCGCGATCATCCTGACGCGGCTGTAGATCGCTCGATGCAGTGCATGCTCGTTGCGGGAGACGATCAGCCACGTGATGCAGCCGAGGTCGAGCACGCCCTCCAGCGCTTCGCTGGCCCAGTGTCGGCCGGTGCGGGCATCGAGCATGCTCGCCAGCTGGACGCAGTCGTCGTCCGATGCCGTGTCGGCTCCCGTCACGACGATGACGGGGTTCGCACAGCCGCTCGTCGCCATGACGAGTACGGGCATAGGCGGCAGTACGGGATGGGAGCCGTGCTCGGGCATCATGCTGCTGGAGGAGAGACCAGCCTTCGACAGGTCGATGTGGGCGAAGGGCACCTTGGACTTGCGGGCGAACGCCGCTGCGAGATGCAGGGCATAGTCGTCCTCAGGGACGATGAGCGCGGTCGGGGGGAGCCGGAGCCAGTTCCTGCCCGCCGCTACCTGTCGTCGGCAGGCTTCCGCGACGTGCGCGGCAAGGCCAGGGACCCAGTCGAGGCACAGGTCAGCTGCGATTCCATCCGGGCCGAGACAGTCGCCACCGAGGAGCTCGAGCGGCTCGGCGAGACCGAGGAGCATTCGTCGGCCGGCATAGCTGCGGCCTATGACGATCGACGGGGCCGTACCGCTGTCGCTGTCCCTCGCCCCGACCTCGCGCAGCATTGCGCCGCTCGCCTTTTCCAGATGGCCGCTCATCAGTCCTCTCCTCGGTAGAAGCGGAGGGGACGCCGCCCCCCGACGGCCAGCCCCTGGGCTTTCAGCCGCTTCTCGGTATCGAGCATCTCCCTAAGGAGCATGCGTTCCAGCGCCGGGCCGCCCCTCTCCTCGTGAAAGGTGGCGAACTCCATGAACCTATGCCGGTACGCTCTCAGCCAGTCGCGCAGGCGCTCGCGCTCCCACTGCTCCCGAAACCAGATCTTGAAGAAGCCCTTCTGGTGGCCGCCACGCACGAACTCGAGCCCGAACTGTCCCTCCTTTTCGCAGAGATAGAGTTCGATGACCTTCTCCCGCTCCCGGCGCTCCTGCTCCTTCCTCTCCCGCTTCTCCCGCTCCTTCCGGTTCTTCGCACGGAGCTCCAGCAGCATCGCAAGCCGCTCGGCCCGTGTCTCGGGACACTGGAATGCCATCCTCGCCGTGATCTCCGACGATCCGAAGACGCTCGAGACCCGGCCCCATAGCTGCCAGTCATGCCGGTGGTCCTGCATCCACCTGTAGGACCGACGCATGTCGACCTCCTGGGCGAACACCTGCTGCCAGACCTGCCGCTCGGAAAGGACCTGCTCGCCCAGCGAAATCACGCGCACGAACTCGATGGCAGGTTCGAGACCGGTACGCTTGCGGGGCTCGAACCTCGCCGCATAGAGCGGGTCGCCTTCCACCCCTTGCGGCCAGCTAGCTGGCATGTCTGCGCCATGCGCCCCGTCGTCTTTATGCAGTTCCATGCGGGCGATGTGGCTCTCCTGCCGCGCGGCGGCCAGCGATATGCAGGAGCAGCGGGAGGCCTTCGCGGTGCACCCGCATGCAAACGGGAGCCAGGGTTCCCACGCCGCGCCCGTCCGTCTGACTGGTGGGGCAGCTGGACTGGTCGGCACGTGCGCAACGGCGCGGTTGCGTCGGTCCTATGGACTTAGAGTCCCCGCCGGCTGCGGGGCGGAAGGTGCGGGTCTATCTCATCGCTCGGTCGGCACGTCGCCCAGGACCAGGACCGCTAGGAAGCTCGCTTCGTCCCCGAGCGCTGTCCGTAGCACCGACATGGCCGTCGTCGACCAGCGATGGAGGACGACGAGGGGCACGAAGATCGGCGAGTCCAGCACCAGATGCCATCGGCCATCCTGGCCGTGGACCCGTTCCAGTCGCTGCAGCGAGCTGAGCAGTCGTTCGGATGGCTGAACGACGCGGATCCATCCGACCGAAAGACGGCCGTCGGGTGCGAAGCCTTCTACGCTGATCGCGTCTGCAGCCCAGCCTGCGATCCACTCGGCAGCCGAAAGCGCGCGGAGAACCTTTCCATCGAGGAGCTGTGCGCTTCCCTGGAGGCGATCGTCAGGACTCTGCTCGCCATCGTCATGGCCCTCAGACATAGCGCCCGGTCCAGTCGATGAGTTCGAACTGCGCCGCGACGCGAGATCGCTCCAGCCCGTGGTAGACCCGTTCCCGCAGCCAGCTTTCTTCTTCCGTCCTGTCACGGATCTCGCGCCACCATACGCGCTGCAGCGCATTCCAGTGGTAGCCCCGCTCTCGGAGTACGTCCTTGCGCTGGAAGGCGGCACCGAAGGCGCGTACGATCCAGCTGGGCCGCGCCGCGCTTTCCATGAGGACGGCCAGCGCCGTCCGGCCGGGCTCCAGCTCCTGCCGCAGGATCTGGATCGTCGCATCGACGTTGGCTTCGGCGTGATGCGCTTCCTGGAAGTAGCCGCAGGTCGAGAGCACCTGGTCGAGGCCAGCGCTCCCGTAGCCCCGCGACGTCCAGCCGACGTCCTCGATCGAACAGGCCCACCCATATCCCGCCAGATCCGGCAGGAGCTCCTCGACGAGCGGCCGGTCGAAGCGCGCGTTGTGCGCGATCCGTACGTCCGCGGAGCCGATGATCCTCGTCGCCGCAGCCAGTTCGATAGAGCGCCCGGTCAGGTCGGCATCCGAGAGCCCGGTGCGTCGAACGACATCGTCGGGCAGGGAAAGGCCCGGATCCTGACGCCACACGTACGAGCGATCGATCCTGGTCACGACGTAGCTCGCGTCGAAGGTGAAGCGGCGGGCCGCCAGCTCGATGACGGCACCCAGGTGGCCGACGCCCGCCGTACCCACGTCCACGACGACGCCGACGCCTGCGACCTCGTCATCCCCGTCCGGGGTAGGACCGGTAGGGAGATCGACGCGATGCAGTATTCGCACGTCGCGCGGCGACGCGGCCGACGATGCCTCTTGGGCACCGAGCCTGCTGTCCATGTTCGTCCTTTCAAGATTGCGCTCCGATTTGGAGCGAGGCACTTCGGGTGGGATCAGGCTGCCGTGTCGCCGATCGCGTCGAGGGCCGTGTCCTCGTCGTCGGCGCAGAGCGCATCGATGAAGCGGGGATCCATGTCGAGCATGCCCATTCCGTGGAGCAGGATGGCGCGGGTGCAGTGCTCGAGGTCCAGGGTCGCCTCCATGGCGCATCGGCCACCGAAAAGCCGGCGCGGCGCGAACATCCACGCCATGGGATCGTGGTCGATCCCCTCGCGCTGGAAGCGCGCGCCCACTTCGGAGGCGACCAGCGCAAGGCGCGAGAGCTGGCGAAGGGTAACGGGAGCCGGCTCCTCCGCCGGGGCATCGGGATCCATGGGGTCGGGTATCGGTCCGGCCCATGGGCTGCGCTCGGCACGGCGCCTGCTCAGTAGTCGATCGCTCATCGTCTGTTCTCCTGCTAAAAGTCAGGTGACGCGCACTGGTCCCTCCAGATGGAACACGAGCGATGTGGTAGCTGCAATTGAAATTTCAATGAAAATTGATACAATTTTTTTTGAATCTACGAAACCTGCTCTGAATCGGTAGTCTTGTAAAAGCGGGCTCCGACATTATTCTGGTAGAATGGAAGGGTCGCAAGCCATCGCCATCATGAGCGCCCTGGCACAGCCGACGCGCTATCGATGCTACGCTCACCTCGTGCAGCGGCTGGAATGCACGTCCGGGGAGCTCGCCGAAGCCGTCGAGGTACCAGCCAACCTGATGTCCAGCCATCTTGCCATCCTCTCGCATGCGGGTCTGGTGAACTCGCGTCGCAATGGTCGATCGATCGTCTACTCGGTCGACCGGAAGACGCTGCTGGACCTTGTCGGGCACCTCGTCTCCATGGCATCCTCTGCACAGACCGAGCCGTCCTAGCGCCGGGGCGACGCTATCCGGAACCGGCATCAATGCGACGAGATGCCACATCGTCGGCCTTACTGCTGACGCGAAATCCCGGCTGCCGTTCGAAGGAGGAAAGCAGGAGAGCGATGTCCAGACGCAGCGATCAGGCCAGGAGCATCGTCTCGGCGTTTCCTCTGGCCGCGCTAATTGGCGAGACGGTCGTCCTGCGCGAATTCCGCGGCTTGCGGCGAGGCCGATGCCTCTGGCACGTAGACAAGCAGCCAAGTCTCTTCGTCACGGACGAACCGCCCCTGTTCCACTGCTTCGGATGCGGCGTAGGCGGCGATGCTCTTGACTGGATCATGCGCCGGGACGGGCTCGACGAAGCATCTGCGTTGCAGCTCCTTGCCTCCTACCTCGCATCTGAGCGCTGATCCCGCTGCTGCTGCTCAGAGAGCTGACGGAGTGTCTCCAAGATATTCCGCGCGCCGAACCGGATGTGGCAAGCCTAGTCGAGTGGCGGCCGCCCGTGCGACCCTAGACCATCGTATGTATCGCCGTCGGGTCTTCCGATCGCACTTCTGGAGCGAAGGAGAAGGTCATGACCGAGCGGCCAACCGTCGAAGCCGACAGGATGAGATCCGTGGCGACGCCGCTTCTCGAGATCGCATACGAGGACGACGGCCCACGCGACGGCCCTTGCGCGATACTGCTGCACGGGTGGCCCGACGATGTCCGGACCTGGGACGCCGTGGCGCCGGCGCTGCAGGCCGCAGGCTATCGAACCATCAGCCCTATCTGCGCGGATCCGGGCCGACGCGCTTCAAAGGTCCCGAGGTGACCCGTTCGGGTCAGCTCGCCGCCCTCGCGGCGGACGTGCTCGACCTTGCGGATGCGCTGGGCATCGACCGCTTCGTCGTCGTCGGCCACGACTGGGGGGCACGCGCCGCGTACATCGTCGCGTGTACTTCGCCGGAGCGGGTCATCGCCTGCGTCGCCATCTCCGTCGGCTGGGGTACGAACGATCCCTCGCAGGCGCTGTCTCTGCCGCAGACGCAGAACTACTGGTACCACTGGCTGATGGCCCTACCGCGTGGAGAGGCGCTCGTGCGGGAGGATCGGCGACGGTTCACTCGCTACATCTGGGATATATGGAACCCGGCGTGGACGGTGCCGGACGACGTCTTCGAGCGGACCGCCGCCGCCTTCGACAACCGGGACTGGGCGGACGTCACGCTGCATTCGTACAGGGTCAGGTGGGGATATGCCGAGCCTGACCCTCGATATGCGGCTCTCGAGGCGAAGGTGTCCGCGGATCCGTCCATCGGCGTGCCAACGCTGACGCTGCACGGTGGAGCGGATCCCTGCAACGATCCCGCCACGTCCGAGAACAAGGAAGAGCTGTTCTCCCGTTACTACCGCCGGGTGGCGCTTCCCAGGCTCGGCTACTTCCCGCAGCGGGAGGATCCGGAATCCGTGCTGCGGGAAATACTGCCCTTTCTCGAAAGTCAGATAGGCTAACTGAGGGGCCGACGGAGCAGAGGGCGGCCTTGCGCCGGTCTTGAGCACCGGAACGGCCGGAGAGGATCAGCCGTCCAGCGCGTCCAGCGCCGCCGCCAGCTGCCGCCCGTCGCGGAACACGGCGCTGCCCCTTTCGAGAAGGGCGCGCACGGTCGCGGCGTCCACACGAGCAGCGTCACGGAAGTCGGGGCAGCCCTGAGGAAGGAGCGAACGGACCGCTCGCATGTCTCGCTTCGCGATGACGTTGCCACCCGCCGGGTCGATGCCGCGCAGCGTTCTGCCCCACAGGTGGAGCTTCTCGCGCGGCATCCAGAGTTCGATGAAGGCTGCCGGCCATCGCAGGACGTCGGTCTCGTTCCAGTCGGTGAAAAGGTCGTTGTCGGTAGCCTCGTCGACGATCGCCTTCTCGACGCCGGCCTTCCGCGCGGATCGGCGCGCATACGCGCGCTCCTCCGCCGTAGCCGAAGTGGAGGCGAGCACGAAGCCTACGTTCTCGAAGGCGTCGGGGTCTTCAAGCACCATGTCCAGAAGCGATCCGGGTCGCGAGGGCGCCGCCGCCTGTGCCTGCCGGCGAGGACGAAAGAGGCGCCTGGCGCGCTCGAGCGCAGCTTCATCGACCTGGGCCGAGCCGCCGTAGATCGTCTCGAACCATTCGGCGGCGGCCTTCCACGTGGCGCTGTCGGCCGGGTGGAAGGTAGCGGCCTCCACCAGTCGTGCGCCGTTGGCACCGAAGCCAAGTCCGTTGTCCGAAGCGTTTGCCGAACCGATCACGACGCCCGCTTCGGAGAGGTACACCTTGGCATGGAGGCCATCATGGTAGCGAACGCTGGGGTTCTCCGGAGCTCCGAGTTCGCGCAGGGCATGTGGATGGCACCCGCCCATCGACAGATCGCAGACGACGCGGAGATCGGGCCGATGCTCGTCTCTCGGATCCAGGAAGGAGCCGACGCCACTGCCCCAGAAGGCCACCGCGCACCGGGGATGACGTCCCGCGAGGACACGTCGCACAGCGTCGGTGAGCGCCCCGCCCGTCAGAAAGACGCCGTTCATCGGAGCGGCCTCGCCTTTGAGTATCTGGCTAATACGACGATGTCCTGACCATAGGTGTGGCTTATCGGTTCGAGAGCCAAAAACTTCTAGGAACCATGGCCGCCCTTTTCAACGCGGCAATATGCCCGCAGACTGCTGACGGCGAATGGCGGCGACGAGGGCATCGACGGTATCGACCGTCTCGGTAAAGCCTGCTCGCCTGATCTTTGCCATGTCGGACAGGACGTCGAACTCGGCTCCGAAGACGAAGTCGCCGAATCCCCATCCGACCGCGCGATCGAGTTCGATCTCGCCGAGCCCCTGATCGGAACGGACCGAAGCCCAGCGGGTCGCCAGAAGCGGCATGTGGTCGGCGAGCTTCATCGGAAGGGGTGGTCCCACGTCGATGGCCAGAGCGTCCGCGACCCTGGTCCAGACGCGTTCCCAGCGGAACGGCTCGTGGACGTAGTTGAAGGCCTCGCCCGACGCCGCGTCGGCTGCCGCGGCCCACAGGCTGGGATACGCTGCGTGCGCGCTGAGGCAGGCGAGATCGAGATGCAGCTCGACCATGATCCGTCCTTGGAGAACTCGATGGCGATGCTTCATGGTGGCGCAGCGGCGACGCTGCTCGATACGGCGATGGGATGCGCGGCGCACACCACTCTTCCCGTCGGCAGCGCAGCCGTGACGCTTGACCTGACGATCACGTACACCCGGCCGATCACCGTCCGCAACGTTCCGGTCAGCGCCACCGCGCACGTCCTCAACGAAGGTCGTCGCAGCATCTACGTCACGGGCGAGATCCGCGACTCCGACGACGCTCTCGTCGCACATGCGGTCGGCAACTTCTCGGTGGTGGGACAGAAGAAGGCAGGCGGCTCCGACTGACGGGCCCGCGCCGAACCGGTGACCCTAAACCTTTGAGGAGGTGCAGCGGTCGAGCGCTCTTGGCATATCGGTCGCGTTATGGATCCGGCCATCTACGATTCGCTCACGCCCATGGAGCGCAACTGCCTGCGGCTGGCGCAGCACGACCGTAAGTCCGAGCAGATCGCGCATGCGCTTGGCATCGCCACCTCCACCGTCAACACGCACATCTTCTCCGCCCGTCGGAAGATGGGTGGTCTGACGCGGCTGAGCGCCGCCGACAGGCTGAGGGAGTACGAAGCGTCGGAAGCCGGGGGTATGTCGTCGACGCCTTCGGCACCGACGGAGGCTTCGACCATGGCACCTCCACAGACGCTGTCTAGACACCCGATGTGGATGGCGGGAGGGCCCGACGACGGCGCAGTCCGGACCTCGCCCGCCGAAGTTCGGGAGGAACGGACGACCTTCGCGTTCGACGATGTCGTCCTTCATTCCGGCGGGCAGGAACGGAACCGCGTGGATCCTCTCCATCGCGTACTTCTGCTCCTGGCGATTGCCGTGCTGATTGCCCTGATCCTGATCGCCGCGCCGGCGATCTACGACTCGGCCGCGGAGCGGATCGCCAACAGCCTCGAACGGCCTCACGCAAGATAGCCCGGGTACTCCCGGGCGGAGGACCTATGGCACGCGTTACTGCAGAGCATGTCGAGACGACCAAGCGCGCCGTGATCGCGGCGGAACGGGCTACCAACCGCGGCATCACCGACACGCTGACCTGCCTGCTCGCCATGCAGGGCGAGCGCACCGACGCGCGCGTCTTCATCGACGAGCAGTCCATCGGCGCGATGAAGCTGATCGCACAGAGCCTGGATCTCCAGCTGGAGTCGCAGGCGAAGATCGCGGCGGCGCACGGACTGATGGTCGGCATGATCGGAGCGTTCGACGTTCCGGGGTATGGACCCGGCACCTGCGTGCCGAACGAGCCGGGCAGCGGCTCGCGTGACCGCGGCATCACGAACCAGCCTTCGTCCGCGCTAGCCACGGCAGATTGACCCGGGGACGTGGCCATGCTCCGCTTAGCCGATGCACCCCTATGTCGCTGGTTTCTGGCTTCTCCTGCTCGCTCTCTTCGTGCTGGCCTGGAGCGGTCGCAGGCGGTCCGCTGGTTTCCGGGCCGACATCGGGGAGCCGGAAACCGGCACGGCCACGCTGCTGCTTGGCGCGGCGGTTCTGACGGTTCTTCTTCGACCGTCCCCTGCTACCAGGTTCATCGACCTGGAGTGGGCGATGCTGCTCGTGGACGCCGGGCTCTTCGTCGGGCTGGCCGCGCTGGGCGTGAGGTCCGGTAGATGGTGGGTACTCTGCGCCGCCGCGCTGCAGGCGATCTCGGCCACGGCGCACGTGGCCCGGCTCGTGACGCCGGGAATGTACCGCCTGGGATATCAGGTCATGGAGGAGGCCTCGAGCTATCCGACGCTTCTCCTCCTGGCATGGGGACTCTGGAGCCGTCGTCGGGTGGCGAGGACCGCCGGGCGATCGAGGAGCTTCTCGTCCGGTCGGGATACGTAGCCGACCAGTCTGCCGCCGTCGCCGACGGGCTGATCGAGGAGTTCGGCTCGTTCGCGGCCGCCATTGCGGGGTCGATGAGGCGCCTTCGACGTGCGGGCGCCGACGACCGCGTGATCGAGGCGGTTCGCTGGTTCAGGTCCACGGCGTTGCTGGCACTGCGGCAGCGCGCCTTCGAGCAGCCCGTCATCGGCTCGTCGAAGGCGCTGCGGGAGTACCTCTTCGCCGACATGAGCGAGGGAACGCGCGAGCGCTTCCGGACCCTGTATCTCAACGCCTCGAGTACGCTCATACTCGACGAGGAGACGGCGACGGGCACCGTCGACCGGGCGCCGGTCTATGCGAGGGAGATCGTCGGCCGCGCGATCGAGGTGGGCGCGACGTCGATGGTCCTAGTGCACAATCATCCCGGCGGTGACTGCCAGCCCAGCAGCGCGGACATCGACAACACCGTCACGCTCGCGCGTACCTGCGCCGCTCTCGACATCTCGCTGCTCGATCATCTGATCGTCGGGCGGAACGGCATCGTGAGTCTTCGCGCTCTTGGACTGCTCAGCGAATGAGCGGGGGCGGCATCTGCGCCATCTGGCCGCGGCCGGACGTTGCCGGCCCGACCGCCGCAGTGCGGGGATCGTCGGCGACGGCGACGGCGGACGAGCAGACGGGGCGCGGCGCCTCTAACCGTCCCAGCCACAGGGCTCGGGCGCAGATCCTCTTCAATCAGCGCCGCGCGCGCAGTCGCTGCTTCGGTGCGCACGCCAAGGTGTTCCAAGAGGCGCCGTGGGACATCCTGCTCGAGCTCTTTCTCCACCACGAGGATGGTTCGATCTCCCCGACCACGACGGTCGCATACGACGCGGGCGTTCCGCGGACGACGGCACTTCGTGCGCTGAAAAAGCTGAAGGAGATCGGCCTCGTCACCAGCTGGGCGGATCCCGCCGATCGGCGTGTCAGACGGATCGGTCTCACGGCTACGGCCGTGGCGATGATGCGCCGGTATCTCGACGAGCTATGAGGCAAACACCCCGATGCGTAGCCGGTCGGCATGTACGTGTGAGCGGCGACGGCCCCTGCTCAGGATCGTTCCGTCCGATCCGGCGCAGTATCTCGATGACCATCCGGTGGCCGGGAGCTAGATCAGAGGCCGTGGCGTCATCGAGCATGCGGGAGGATGACTTGGCAGCAGAATTTGCCTCCTTCCAGGCGCGGGTCGAGGAGTGGCTGCGAGCGTGCTTCCCCCCGTCCGCCCAGGCCGACGTTTCGGAACGAACCCATCGCTTTCTCGAGGAGGCGCTCGAGCTTGCCCAGGCAAGCGGCTGCTCGCGCGAGGACGCGGCGGCGCTGGTCGACTACGTGTTCGGACGACCTGTCGGTCAGCAGGCTCAGGAGGTCGGCGGCGTGATGGTCACGCTTGCGGGCCTCTGCAGCGCATCCGGCATCGACATGGCTGCGTCTGGCGACGCGGAAGTCAGTCGCAACTGGGAGCGGATCGAGGCGATCCGGGCCAAGCGGCAGTCGAAGCTCCACGGCTCGCCTCTTCCGCAATGAAGCATACGGTCCCATCGTTCGAACCATGCCAGCCTTCCAGTGGCGCCTGCGGGGTCGGACACGCGTGATCAACGTGACTTTCGAGGGCGAGACGCTTCACGGGATCTGCATAAGTCTCGCGAATGCCGAGCGGGAGTACGGAAGCGTCGCGGCAGGCGCGCTCGTCTCCTTCCTCGAGGACGCACGTGCGCTGGAGCGCGCCGACGAGCTGCTCGATCTGCTGGGGAACGAGGTAAAAATTCAGCCGGACGATTCCCTTTTCGTGGCGTTTGGTTCAGACTACCGCGGAACGCTCGTCGTCGTCGGCAGGCGTTACGGCCTGGATGCCCATGGCAGGATCGACTGGAAGAGCGTGACCAGACTGAAGCTCGTGGAAATCTCGAGGGTGCCTTGACCGAAGTGCAGGAATTCACGCCCGACTGGTTCTCCAAGCCCGGCGACACGCTTCGATCGCTGATGCTTCGCCGCGAGGTCGGGGCAGAGAGTATCGCCGAACGTCTGGACGGCGGCCTGGCCACTCTTAGAGGTCTGCTCGCCGGATCCGTATCGATCGACGAAGACCACGCGAGATCGCTCGCCGACACGCTGGGTGGCACCACGTCGTTCTGGCTGAAGCGCCAGGCCAACTACGACGAGGCGCTCGATAGAGCGCTCGACCGTGCGCTCGATAGCGAAGCCGACGAGTGGCTCAAGCTGAGCGTCCCGGGCGACCGGCCGAGAGGCAGAATGTCCGCCACGACGCGCCGTGACGAGGTTCGCCGGCGACTCAGCTTCTTCAACGTCGGTACGATATCGGCGTGGGAGGCAAGGTATGGCCGTCTCTGCAGCCATACGATGTTCCGAACGTCGCAGGCATTTCGCTCGGAAGACAGCGCGGTGCTGATGTGGCTGAGGAGCGGGGAGCTGGGCGCGGATCTCGTGGCGACCCGGCCCTGGAATCCCGGCAACCTCCAGGACCGCCTGACGGAGATCCGGAAGCTCTCGCAGATCCGACATCCGGAACGCTTCTTGCCAAAGCTGAAGTCGCTCTGTGCCGAGGCCGGGGTGGCGGTCGTCGCCAAGCGTGCGCCCGAGAAGTGCAGGGCGTCCGGAGCCAGTCGGATGGTCGCGGCCGACAAGGCCATGATCCTGCTCAGCTTCCGAGGCCTGACGGACGACCGCTTCTGGTTCACCGTTTTCCACGAGATGGGCCACCTGATCCTGCATGGCGCGAGGCCGTTCGTGGATGCCGACATGGAGGGGGACGACGAGAAGGAGCGCGAGGCCGACGACTTCGCATCCGACGTCATCATCCCCGCGAACAGGATCGACCGCTTTCGCAGCCTTCAGCCGAACAGGGAGGCCATTCTTCGATTCAGCGTGGAGTCCGACGTCGCGCCAGGTCTTACCGTAGGCCAGATGCAGCATCGCGAGATGATCGGTCGGGACACGATGAATCGGCTCAAGCGTCGCTGGCGCTGGGAGGAGCTCGAGCCGCTGCTGGACTAGACGTGACAGTCAAGCGAGACGTCCGGGGTGCAGATCGACAGGCGCAGCGCCGTCTTATGGCCGGATCGGCCAGTCTTTGCGGCCTGTTGATCCAGCGTCCGATAGCTGAATGCTTCTTGCACCATACATCTCAAGACTACGATCGTTTCCGGGTAGGCGAATACGGCCGTCGGACCGCCAGGACCCAGCGTCGTCTTCGGTCCACGCGAGCTGACGTTTCGAGCACGCGGCTCTAGACGGTAAGCTGCCGGAAACGGTTCCTTTTCTACTATGTCCCTTCGGGAAGCGCCGCTAGCTTCATCTATCGATCGCGGGGGTAGGACATGACTGATTCGAGCGACGGACGCCTCGTCGACGCGGAAGCCGGCGTGTCGCCGCCGACGCTGCCGACGCTGACGGCCGATATCGCCGGCAGCTTCACCTATGCGTCCTATCAGAACGCCGTCCCGGTCATCCGATCGCTCGGCATAGAGAACGGCGGGGGCGGGCATCACGTAGGCTGTCGCGTCGAACTCACCTCCTCGCCGCCCTTCCTTCGGCCGAAGGTCTGGACGATCGACCGCCTTGCTCCCGGTGACGCGCTGCCGCTCGGCGATCGGAAGATCGATCTCGACTCCGTCTACCTCGCCGGTCTGAACGAGGCGGAGCGCGGCGAGATCACGCTGCGCCTTTCCGACGGCGAGACGGTGCTGGACGAGCGTCGCTACGACGTGCGCCTGCTGGCACGTGACGAGTGGGGTGGCGTCGCCGACATGGCGCAGCTGCTTCCCGCCTTCGTCATGCCGAACGATCCGGCGGTGGCCCGGGTATTGCGGACCGCGGCTGACAGGCTTGCCGAGCACGGGCAGCCGAGCGGCCTGGACGGATACCAGTCCGGCGATCCGAAGCGCAGCTACCTTCTGGCAGCGTCGATCTATTCGGCTCTCGCAGGGATGGGGATCCACTATGCCGAGCCGCCGGCCAGCTTCGAGGCGCGCGGACAGAAGGTGCGCCGTCCGACGACGATCGCGCAGGAGCGGCTGGGCACCTGTCTCGACACGACGCTGCTGTTCGCGGCCGCACTGGAGGCTGCCGGCCTCTACCCCGTGATCCTCCTGTTCGACGGTCACGCGGCAGTGGGCGTCTGGCTGACCAGGCGGACCTTCGGCAACACGGTCGAGACCGACCAGATGGAGGTACGCAAGGCCCTCGCGTCGAGGGAGCTCATCGTCTTCGAGACCACCGGCATCACCCATAGGCCGGCGATGGCCCTCGACCTGGCGCAGCGTGCGCTCGACCGGCGGATGAGCGAGGACGAGGCGCACGCCTTCGTCGCCGCAATCGACGTGCGCCGTGCCCGAAGCGGCGGCGTGACACCGCTCGCCTCGCACGAGAGCGAGCGGGCGGCGACCGCGGACGACGCGACGACGGCTGCGACGACGCTGGGGCTGCCGGATGCGCCCTCGTTCAACGAGCTGCCGGACATGCAGGTCGAGGAGAAGCCGACCACCGCCGCCGGCCGGATCGACCGGTGGCAGCGCAAGCTGCTCGACCTGACCTTGCGCAACCGGCTGCTCAACTTCCCAGACTCGAAGAAGACCATCCCGTTCCTGTGCACCGACGTCGCGTTCCTCGAGGATCGGCTGGCCGACGGGACGGCGATCCAGATCGTCTCGCTTCCCCAGCAGAACCCGCTCGGCGAGCGCGATGCGGCGCTGTACCGCGAGGTGCACGGCCGTGACCTGAACCGGGGGTACGCCGACGAGGCCCTGAAGCGGGACGAGCTCCCCTCGCCTCTGGACGCGAAGCAGCTGGAAGCCAGGCTCATCGACCTTCACCGGCAGGTACGCAACGACTTCGCCGAAGGTGGCGCCAATACCCTCTTCCTGGCCGTCGGCTTCCTGCGCTGGAAGAAGAAGCCGGAGGACCAGCGCAGCTACCGCGCGCCGCTTCTCCTGATTTCCGTGAAGCTGGAGCGGCGCAGCGCCAGTGCCGCCTTTCGGCTACGCTTCCACGAGGACGACCCGCGGTTCAACGCGACGCTCCTCCAGTTCCTGGAGCGCGAATTCGATCTGAAGCTGCCGCAGTTCGGTGGAGAGCTGCCGCGCGACGACAGCGGCATCGACGTGCCGCGAGTCCTGGCGGCCATGCGGCACGCGATCCGCGACGTGCCCGGTATGGAGGTGCTGGACGAGACGGCCCTGTCGACCTTCAGCTTCGCCAAGTACCTGATGTGGAAGGACCTGACAGAACGGACGGACGCCCTGCGGGAGAACCGCGTCGTCCACCACCTCATCGATACGCCCGACACCGCATTCTACACCGGCGGCGGCGCGTTCCGGGAAGAGGGTGACCTCGACCACGTCTATGCCCCCTCGGACATCATCTGCCTGCTGCCCTCGGACTCGTCGCAGACCGCTGCGAGCCTCGCCGCCGCGGAAGGGCGCGACTTCGTGATCGTCGGACCGCCGGGTACGGGCAAGAGCCAGACGATCGCCAACATGATCGCCAACTGTCTGGGTGTCGGCAAGACGGTGCTGTTCGTCGCGGAGAAGACCGCGGCGCTCGACGTCGTCTATCGCCGCCTTCGGGAGCACGGCCTTGGCGATCACTGCATCGAGCTGCATTCCAACAAGGCGGATCGACGTCACTTCCTCTCGCAGCTCAAGGCCGCATGGGAGCACAACGGGCGCCCGGACCCGGCCGAGTGGCTTTCGGTCAATGAACGCCTGCGGGTGCGTCGGGACACGCTGAACGCCTACGTCGAGGCGCTTCATAGACGCCACCCGAGCGGCTGGACGCCCTACCGGGCTCTCGGCATCGCCATGCGGGACGGTGGCGCGGCGGCGCCGACGCTGGACTGGCCGAAGGACCAGGTCATCGATGCCGAGCGGCTTGCCGCTCTCGAGGAGCTCGCCGGCGAGGTCGGTCTGGTGTTCGCCTCGGTCGACCGCCGGCCGGCCCTGGACCTCGTCGACGTCGACGATCCCGGTTCAGCCAGGCAGGAGGAGATCGTCGCTTCGGGACTCTCGCTGCGCAATGCGATCGACCTGCTGGCAGGTGCGCTCGAGGCGTACCGCGTCGCGCTCGGGCTGCCTTCCTCGGATCAGCCGCCGACGGTCGAGATCGAGACGCTGGCGGCACTGGCGACCGGCATCGAGGCCAGCCGCGACCGCGATCTGTCGATCGCCTTCCATGCCGACTTCGCACGGGTATCCGCTGACCTCACGACCATGACGGCCGCTATCGAGTTCTACCGGGACGCCGAAGGTCAGCTCGGCGCGTCGTTCACGGGCGACTGCGTCCGCGCACTCGACGCCGACGGGCTGGACCGGCAATGGCGCGAGGCGAGCGCGTCGATCTGGCCGATGTCGATGATGGGTCGACGCAAGGTCACGCACCTTCTCCAGGGCTATGCGGACGTAGGCACCGTCGATCCCGAGCGCGACCTGCCGCTCCTGATCGGCATGAAGCGCGAGCTTGCGGTGATCGACGCAAGCCCGCTCAACGATCTCGCGGTGCCCACTGCAGGAATTCACACCGACCCGGTGGCGGTACAGGACGTCCTGAGGGAAGCAGGGCGGCTGCGCGCCGCTCTGAGGCTGGACGGATGGGATCCGGAGGCCCGCGAGCGCGCGAAGCAACGTGTAGAGGCAGCGCTCCAGGATTTGGATCAGGCCGATCGGCTGCGACAGGCCGGAGCGAAGCTCCTTGCCGCTCGCCAGGGTCTCGACAGCGCGCGGACGCGCTTCGCCAAGGCCGCGGGCCGAGACGTCCGCTTCGGCGATGGACGCGACGCGCTCGCCGACGTCTCGGCGATGCTGACGGCGCTGGCCGACGCACGCCACCTGCTGCGCGACTGGTCTGCCTGGTGCCGCGTCCGCGGCAAGGCCCAGGCGTTCGGCCTCGGCACGCTCGTGGAGGCGATCGAGGACGGCGCGGTATCGCCGGATCGTGCGCGGGACGCGTTCCGGATCGGCTACGCACGCTGGTGGCTGCCGACTGCCCTCGATGCGGATCCGGTCCTTCGCGACTTCCGGCGCTTCCAGCACGAAAACGCGGTCGTCGAGTTCCGGGAGCTCGACGACCTTGTCCGCACGCACGCCAGCGGTCGCGTGGTCGGCGCGCTGGCGCACGATCTCCCGACCGTGCAGAGCGTGCCGCGCAATTCCGAACTCGGGCTGCTGCGGTATCAGATGGAGCTGCAGCGACCGAGCCAGTCGATCCGCGACCTGATCGGCCGCATGCCGGAGAATTTCGGCAAGCTCGCCCGGTGCATGCTGATGTCGCCTCTGTCGATCGCGCAGTATCTGCCGCCGAACCAGGCGCTCTTCGACGTCGTGATCTTCGACGAGGCGTCGCAGATCACGACCTGGGACGCGGTCGGTGCGATCGCGCGCGGACGTCAGACGATCATCGTGGGCGATCCGAAGCAGCTTCCTCCGACCAACTTCTTCGGAAGCAACGAGGAGGACGAGGAGGTCGCCGACCACGAGCGGGACATGGAGAGCATCCTCGACGAGGCCAAGGCGTCGGGGATCCCGGTGCGGGACCTTCGCTGGCACTATCGCAGCCGCAGCGAGTCCCTCATCGCCTTCTCGAACAGCCACTACTATCAGAACCGGCTGGTCACCTTCCCCTCCCCCCAGGTGGACGATCGGGCGGTACGTCTCCGGAAGGTGCCGGACGGCGTGTACGATCGAGGCAAGAGCCGTACGAACCGCATCGAGGCGCAGGCGGTGGCCGACGAGGCGGTGGCGAGGATGCGTTCCTGGCTCGCCCTGCCGGAGAAGGGCCGGCCGACGCTTGGGATCATCACGTTCAATGCGCAGCAGCAGTCGCTGATACTCGACCTGCTCGATCTTGCGCGGCGGGAGGAGCCGGCGCTGGAATGGTTCTTCTCGGATGATCGGATCGAGGCGACGATCGTCAAGAACCTGGAGAACGTGCAGGGCGACGAGCGCGACGTCATCCTGTTCTCCATCACCTTCTGGAAGGATGCGGCGGGCAAGCTGACGATGGACTTCGGTGCGCTCAATCGCGACGGGGGCGAGCGGCGGCTTAACGTCGCCGTGACGCGTGCACGGCAGGAGCTGGTCGTGTTCTCCGGCTTCACGGCCGACCAGATCGATCCGACCCGCACCAAGGCCGTGGCGGTGCACCACCTCAAGACGTTCCTCGACTACGCCGAGCGCGGCGCGATAGCCCTGCCCGCGCAGAGCGAGGGCTCGGTCGGGGGATTCGACTCGCCCTTCGAGGAGGCCGTGGCCGCGCAGCTCGAGAAGCGCGGATGGATGGTGGTGCCGCAGGTCGGCATTTCCGGTTTCCGGATCGATCTCGGCGTCCGTCATCCCGACCTTGCGGGCGCATATCTCGCCGGCGTGGAATGCGACGGCGCGACCTACCATAGCGCCGCGACCGCACGGGACCGTGACAAGGTGCGCGAGCAGGTGCTGACGGGTCTGGGCTGGAACATGCTGCGCGTCTGGTCGACCGACTGGTGGTACGACAGTGCCGGATGCGCCGATCGGCTGCATGCCTCGCTCGAGGCGCTGCTCGAGGTCAGCCGCGAAGCCCGCACCGAGCCAGCGCCGGTCACGAGCTGGGAGATGGGCGCCGAAGTCGAGGCGGCCGCCGACGAGAAAGCGGCAGCTGTCGATGCCGAGGGGATCGGAAGCGAAGGGGCGGGCCTCGTCGTGCCCGTCGCCTCCGTCGCGGACGCGGTGACCGAAAAGGCTGCCGACGAGCCTGCCCGCCGTCCTTCGGAGTTTACAGCCGCCGGGCGCTACCGCGTCACCGATCTGTCGGCGTTCGCCGCCGATCCGGCGCGCTTCTTCGATCTTGCGTACCGAGACACGCTGCTGGCGATGATCGAGAAGGTCATCGACGAGGAGGGGCCGCTGCGTACCGACATCGTCTGCCAGCGGATCGCGAGGGCGCACGGCTGGCTACGCACCGGCCCTAAGATCCGCGAGCGGATCGATCGGCATCTCGCCGGCTTCGAACGGACGCAGGAGACGAGCGGCGAGTTCGTCTGGAAGCCGGGTGCCGTCGCCGAGACGTGCGCCTATCGCCCACCGGCGACCGAGGATGATCGCAGGTCGATCCTGGACATCCCTCTCGCCGAGCTGACGGCGGTGGTGCAGGCAAATCCCGCCCTGCACGACCAGTCCGATCCTGCGCGCGATCTGGCGAGACTGCTCGGCGTCGAACGTCTCGCTGCCGGACCTCGTGCGCGGCTGGACGAGGCGATCGCACGCCACCGGGAGATCGCCGGCATTGTACAGAGCACCACGGGAGCGTCCTGATGCGTTTCATCCATTCGAGCGACCTTCATTTCGGAAAGCGCTTCGGCAATTTCGCTGGTGACCTCCCGGGACGCCTTAGGGAGGCGCGTCACGCGGTGCTCGGCACGCTCGCGGAGCACGCTCGTCACAACGGTGCGGGGACCATCCTGCTGGCGGGCGACACGTTCGACACCGAGACGCCGGCGGCGGACGTCCGGCGGCAGGCCCTCACCGAGATGGCTCACCACGCATCGGTCAGATGGGTGATCCTGCCTGGAAACCACGACTCGCTGCAGGCCGCGGAGCTGTGGAGCCAGCTAATAAGGGAGGCCCCCGACAACGTGACCCTGGCGACGGAGGCCGCACCGATCGCGATCGACGACGGCGCGGTGATCCTGCCGGCGCCGTGCAGGACGCGCCGTCCGGGCCGGGATCTAAGCGAATGGATGGACGGCGCCGCGACGGGCCACGGCGTCATCCGGATCGGCCTGGCCCATGGCAGCGTGCAGAGCTTTTCGGAGAGCTCCGTCGCCAATGACGTGATCGCGCCGGATCGGGCGCGCCGTGCCGGCCTCTCGTACATGGCGCTCGGCGACTGGCACGGCGCCGTCGCCATCGATCCCCATACCCACTACAGCGGCGCGCCGGAGCAGGACCAGTTCAAGCACGAGCGCATAGGCTCGGCCCTGCTGGTGGACATCCCCGGCGCCGGCGCAGTGCCTGGAGTCACGTCGCTGCCCACCGGTCGCTTCGCCTGGCGTACGCTGGACCTGCATCTGCTCGCCCAGGACGACCCTGTGGAAGCACTGGGAACCCTGCTGCCGGAAGTGCGCGAACGGCGGCAGACGCTGGCTCGCGTCGTCGCGGCGGGGCGCACCGGCCTCGCGTCGCGAGGTGCGCTGGCCTCCGCCGTCGAGGCCGCGGCACCCGACTTCGCCTGGCTGCGTCTGGAGGATGCGGATCTTGCGACCGACTGCGCGGTCGAGGATCTCGATCTGATCGACAAGGCCGGCGCCCTGCGGGTGGCTGCGGATGCGCTCCTTGCGGAAAGCGTCGATACCGGCCGATCGGCGGAGGACCGCGCCATAGCGACGGCGGCGCTGTCGCGACTCTACGGCTATACCCAGCAGGTGGCGGCATGAAGATCTCGGCCCTACGCTTCAGCAACGTCAAGCGCTTCGCCGCGCGGGGCATCGCGATCGAAGGCATCGGCGACGGCGTGAACGTCCTGTGCGCGGCGAACGAGTTCGGCAAGTCCACGAGCTTCGAAGCGCTGCACGGTCTCTTCTTCCTTCCTCATTCCAGTACGGCGGCGGATGCGAGGAACCTCAGGCCCTACAGCGGCGGCAATCCCCTCATCGAGGCGGACGTCTCGGTAGGCGACGACCGCTATCGGATCAGCAAGCAGTACTTCGGCGGCCGCTACGCGAAGGTCGTCGACCTCGCCACCGGAAGGATCGTCGCCCAGAGCGACGAGGCCGAGAACTTCATCACCCGGATGACGCAGGGCGGCACGGGCGGCCCGGCGGGGCTGCTGTGGGTTCGTCAGGGAATGACCGGTATCGAGGCCCGCAGCAGCCGCGATCAGGAAAGCGATCGTCTCGTGCGAACCGGCCTTCTGGAGTCCGTACAGGGCGAGGTGGAGGCGATGACCGGCGGACGTCGGATGGCCGGCGTCATCGCCGCCGCCGGAGCCGAGCTCGCTGCACTCGTCACCCCGACCGGCAGGCCCAAGGCGGGGGGACGCCTCGCCGACGCCATCGCTCGCAAGGAGGAGCTCGAGGCCGAAGCGCAGCGGCTCGAAGATGAAGTGAAGGCCCTGCATCACGAGCTTGTCGAAAGAAGCGCGGCCCAGACCCGTCTTGCCGAACTGGAGGATCCGGACGCGCGCGAGGAGCGACGGCGCGATGTCGCCGGCGCTGAGGCGGCCTTCGAGGCGGCCAGGTCGCAGACGGAACGACTGAAGTCGCTCGAAGCCGAGCTGAAGCTCGCGCGGGAGCGGCGCGATGTCTCGATGCGCGAACTGAAGCAGGTCGAGGAGGCGCTCGCCGACGCGCGGCAGGTCGCCGACGACGTGCGCGCAGCCGGTCAGCGACGCGACGAGGCGACCGAACGGCGTCGCAAGGTGGACGAGACGATCGGTCTTGCGCAGGCGGAGGCGGAAGCAGCCGAGGCGGAGGAGACGTCGCTGCGGGAACTGCTGGGGCGCATCGAGGCGTCGGCGCGGTCGCGCGCGGCAGCGGAACAGAGGGCGGAGGGAGAGCGGCGGCTCGAGCAGGCCGAAGCGGTACGTGGAACGATCGAGTTCTGCGAGGCTCAGCTTGCCGGTCTCCGGCTGCCGAAGGGCGCTGTGGACGAGCTGCAGGAACTCGACATCGAGATCGCCCGCATCCGCGCCGTGCGGGAGGCAGGGCGACCTACGGTACTCGTCTCCTACGAGCATCGAGACGCTCCTCGCGTCACGATGGCAGGCTCCGACCTGATAGATGGCGAGGAGCGGGGCTTCGACACGCATACGCAGCTGCTTGCCCCAGGGATCGGTACGATAACCCTTCGCTCCACCGGCGTGGACAAGGAGACCGGTCGACTGGACGAGGCGGAAGGACGACGCCGGACGCTGCTCGCCTCGATGGGCATCACGGATCTCGCCGCAGCGCGGGCGCAGGAGGTGCGGGTTCAGTCGCTCGAGGGACAGGCGGGCGAGGCGCGGGCGCAGCTCGGCGTGCTCGCGCCGAATGGCCTGGAGGCACTGCGCAAGGAGGTCGCCGCTCTGGCCTCGATCGACCTCGCACCGAACGATGTCACCGAGGATCCCGATCAGACCCAAACGGCGCTCGAGGCGGCGGAGCTGCGCCGCCGGCAGGCCGTACAGGCGATCCGAGCAGCGGAGCCGACGCGCAACACGGCTAACGACGCCGTGATCGCTTCGGAGACGCAGCTCGCGGTTCTGCGGACCCGCGAGGAGCAGATCGCGGCAGTGCTCGGTCCGCAGGACGGGCGCGAGGAGCGTCACAGGTCGCTCGACGCGGCCGTGGCGGAGCGCGAGTCGACGCTGGCGAAGGCGCAGGAAGCGCATGACGGACAGCGCGCGCAGACGCGCGACCTCGCCGCGGCAGACGCTGCGCTCCGGCGGATCCGCTCGGTGGAGCAGGCCGCGGTAGCGGAGGCGCAGCAGCTGCGCGAGCGCATCGCCGGGCTGACGGCCCATATCGTGCTGAAGTCAGACGATGCCGTCGAGGAGCGCTGGCGCGAGACGTTCGAGGCTCTGGAGGCGGCGGCCGTGCGGGTCGGCGACTTCGAACGGGAGGTCGCGGTGATGACGCGGCTCACCGAAGCGCTGGAGGCTGCCCGCACGAGCGCGCGCGACCTCTACCTAAAGCCCGTCATGACCGAGCTGCATCCGCTGCTTGCCCTGCTGTTTGAGGACGCGACGATCAGCTTCGATGATCGCACGCTGCTGCCGCACACGATCACGCGGCAGGGTCAGGAGGAGAACGTCGACCGCCTCAGCGGCGGCATGCGCGAGCAGCTGTCGGTACTGACGCGTCTGGCGTTCGCCCGCCTGCTTTCTCGCGATGGTCGCCCGACGCCGGTGATCCTGGACGACGCGCTTGTCTACTCCGACGACGATCGGATCGAGCGCATGTTCGACGCGCTGCATCGCCAGGCGAACGATCAGCAGATCATCGTATTCTCCTGCCGCCAGCGCGCCTTCCAGAAGCTAGGCGGCAACGTACTCACGACGGCTGACTGGACACCCTGAAGGTCGGCGGCTCGGAACGACACCGGCGACGGTCTGGCGTTCCGACGATCAGGTCTGCCATCCGCCGCCGAGCGCCAGGAAGATCTGGACCTGATCGGCTGCGAGACGGCTTTCCGCGGCGGCGAGCGTCTGATCCGCGCCGATGGCGGTACGCTGGGCGTCGAGCACCGGCAGGAAGCCCGTTCGGCCGGCGCGGAACAGCGTCTCGGCATCTCGTGCCGCCTTGCCGGCCTGACCGCTCGCCTCGCGTAGCGCCGCAATGCGATCGAGATCGCGCGCGTAGACGGTGAGGCCGCTCTCCGTCTCCCGAAGGGCGGTGAGCACTGCCCCGTCGAAGCGGGCATAGGCGGCGTCGCTCTCCGCCTGTGCGGCGGCGATGCGGGCGCGGTCACGCGTGCGGTTGGGGAACTGCCAGCTGATGAGCGGCCCCAGCGAGAACTTGTAGGTGTCGCTGCCGAACGCCCGCTCGGCGAGCCCGACCGAGCCGACCGACGCGCCGAGGGATATGCGGGGGTACAGATCGGCGGTGGCGACGCCGATGCGGGTGGTGGCGGCGCGCAGTTCGTACTCTGCGCGACGGACGTCGGGCCGCCGACGAAGAAGCGCGGCGCCGTCGCCGATCGGTATCGGCCGATCGAGGTGCGGCTCCATGGTGCAGGCGGCGACGTCGCGATCGAATTCGGCAGGCGGGCGCCCCGTCAGAGTGGCCAGTCGGTAGAGGGCCAGCCGCTGGGTCGCCTGCAGGCCGGGCAGCGTTGCCCGGACCTGCGCCTCCTGCGCGATCGACCGCGTCGCGTCGAGCGATCCGCTGCGCCCTGCGCGCACCAGTCGCTGCGTCAGCTGCGTCCGCGTCTGAAGCGCGAGGGCGCGCTGAGCGACTGCGATCTCCCTCACCGCGGTGACTGCCCGCACGTACCGGACGACCGTCGTCGAGGCCTGTCGATCCGCAACATGGCGTGCAGCGCGAGCGGCACGATCAAGGCACCGGGCTAACCTTCCGCGGCACGCACCTGAAAGGCCGCTCATTCTCGTCGTCGTGCGGCACTACATCGGAGGCGCCCGGTCAGCTCTGCAGGCTGAGCCCCCGTCGACGCAATTCCGCGTCCACGACGTCCCTGAGCGGCGACGTCTCGCTGGCGCTGAAGATGTCGGCGAGATCCAGCAGATCATCGTCGCCGAGCGCAGTCACCGAGGACTTGATCGCAGCCAGCCGGACGAGAGCCCGTTCGCCTTCGGCCAGAAGCCGGTTGATTCGCATGCGCAGCATTCGGGACCGCTACCAGACCCGCTGCGAGATTGAACCCGTACCTTGAGACACCCGTTCGAACATCTCTGACGTCTGACCGATCGGCGGCCCGCTCACGGGGGTCGAACTACCCCGGGGCGGGGCCGGTCTTCCCGCATTCGACAAGCGCCTTTATTCTCGCCACTGGGCGGGCTGTTCGAGCCATAGTCGACGGACCATCACGGGCACCAAGGGTGACGGCGTCCGTCCCAGGTTCTCGCAAGCCCCTCGGCAACGAGCTGATCCCCCAGCGATCGGCCATCGCGGACAAGCACGCGCAGCTTGCGTCCATAGCGATCGGTATCCCGATCGATCGCCTTGAGCTCGAAGCTGCCTGCGTTGAGAAGCTCCGCCAGACGCGACGTCGCCCGATCGCCCAGCTCGGCCTCGTACGTGCAGCGGGGTGAATGGGTCTCCGGCGCGTCGATGTCGGCGACACGGATCTTCTCTCCGTCGATCCAGGCGGTGTCGCCGTCCACCACGCAGTTCGTGCCACCGCCTCGTGGACACAGAGAGAAGCGCGTGCCGGCGGAAACCGCCGTCGAAGGGCCTGCTACGATGGCAGCCGGCGATACGAGGTCGGCAGCCTTGCGCGCGACACCTTCTGGCACGCCGACGCCGATCAGCGCGCCCATCGCCGCTGCCGCAAATAGCGACATGGCGACTACGGTCCCGCTCGTCGCGCCCGAACGACGGTCAGGCTCTCTGCGCCGATGGCGCGGCCGCCTGTCCCGCTCAGAGGCCATATCGCTTGTTCCCGCCCGACGTGATGCAGTACCGACCGCCTCTCGGGCCGATGCATATGTTGCCGCCGCCGCATGGGCAGCTTCCGCCCGAATACGGGCCGCCGAAGCTCCTTCTGGTCGCTCTGTGACGGGCGCGCGGGGACGAGAGGCGTAAAGCGGATTGGCGGTAGCTTCGACGCGCATACGAGGTCTTCCGATCGCGCGCGTGCGATGCCGATACTCTCGAATTCGACATGGCGTAGGAGGCGACGTCGCTGCCTAGCAGATCGCTGCGAACCCAGCATGCGGGCAGGGCGGCGGGATCGACGTAGCTCCATCCCCCGCTGCGGGACAGAACGGGCACTCGGGCGCCGCGCGTCAGCGTTCCAAGAGCAGGCGAGGTCGTTCGGGCAGCGGCACGGCATCTCACCTTGTCGCCGAGGACCGTTTCCGCATGGGCCGCTAGGCCCAGAGTGAGGCTAAGCACGACCAGCAAGAGCCGCAGACACATCGACATTCCGTTTCCCCCTTCCCGCGTCACGCGCGGTTCTCGTACTTGTAGAAGTGTCCCTCGACCCAGAGCAGCAGGGTCTTGTAGCGGCGCTTCTCTGCGGCTCCTGTGCGATCGGTCACGAGGACGAAGAACCTGCATCCGTGTGCCTCCCCCCAGTCGAAGAGCGGCTTCGTCATGCTCTGGAAGCCGGGACCCTGCATCGTGCGATCGTACGCCAATCCGGCAAGCGGCAGCCGTGCCTGGTCCGCGCGCCGGTTCGGAAGTGCGCGATCGTGTGTCACTATGCCTGCCGATGTCAGGGTCACGTCGAAGATGTATTCGGGTGCACCTGTCCGCGTCGCCCAGCAGGCCGGCTTCTCGGAACCCTTGCCGAGGGCCTCGAGGCGACGGGTGGCGTACGCCATGCTGCCCTTGAGCCGTTCGTTCTCGAGACGGGTCGACAGCATCTGCTCGGCGATCTTCGTCTTCTCTGACGGCAGGTCTGCCATGGTCGCCCTGAGCGCGTCCCGCTCCGCCGCGATGTCCGCGATCCGACGACGTAGGTCCTCGCCGCGACGGTCCATGTCCCGATCGGAAGCCGTCGCCTTCGCGGAAGCCGATCCGGTACGATCGGCTCGCTTGCCCGTGCCGGCCGCCTGTTCCGCCTTCGTGACCGCGGCGGCCGCCTGTCCCAGGCGGCGGCGTGCTTCGTCGACAGTGTCCTGACGCACGGCTGAATCGACCAGTTCGTGAGCGAGGGAGCGCGCCGCCGCGGGATCTGTGGCCTTCTCCCTCAGCAGACGTTCGACACGCGACGCCGCACGCTCTTCGGGCACGGCTCGCTTCAGCTGGGCGATCTCCCGATCCTTCGAGAGGAGAGCGGCGCCGAAGGCCAGAAGCAGCACGAAGATCACGAGGATGCCGAGCTCTGCGAGGGTCAGTCCGAGGACCAGGCCCTTCCGGTATGTGGCGTTGTCCCGGTCGACTGATCGATCGCTCAGGTTCGCCATCAGAGAGACGGCCGATCCTGTGGAGCATGCTGCGGTACGACCGGCTCGACCCTGATGGCGTCGAGGGGCTCGTCGACCAGGCTGATCGGAGCGGAGACGGGAACGGGGGTTTCCACATGCGCCACTGCCGCGATGGCGCGATCGACCGCCTGCTGCAGCTGGCCATGCATGCCGTCAAGCGCCTCGCTGATCCGCCCTGGCTGCGCCTCGATCGATCGGGCCGCCGCCTCCGCGCGTTCCATCGCATCGACTGCCCGTTCGAGTCCGGCGGTCTGAGCCTGGACGGCCGCCGAGGTCTCCGCCGCCACGCGGCCGACTTCGGAAGCCTCCCGCTGGATCGTCGCTACCGCCTCGACGCCGCCGTCGAGATGGGCATGAACTCCGGAAAGGCCCTGCTCGAGCCTTTCGGCGGCCGATGCCAGTGAAGCGAGCCGCTGCTCGACGCCGTCCACGGGCCCGACCCCGTCGTCCATGCGCTTGGCGAGCCGATCCACGGCAGCCGAAAGTCGGCGGGCGACGGCGTTGAACTCGGTATTGCGCTCGGTCGAGGAGCGCAGGCCCTCGTCCCAGCGCGCCTGCGAGGCATCGAGCGTCGTCCTGAGAGCGTCGCTCGCATCCGCCAGTCGGACGGCCGCGCCTCCGATCTGGGTCTCGAGGCCCTTCGAGGCGCCCGCGAGGCCCTCCGCGCTCTGCGTGACCGCTTCCCGCAGCCTCGCGCCCGCCTCGTCCAGGGACGAGCCCAGCTTCTCGCGCATCTCCTCGATGGCGTCGCTGACCGACTGACGACTGGCCCGTGCGGCCATGCCGAACTCGGCGCTAGCGTTCATCATCTCCACCTTCAGGCGGCGCGAGGCCTCCGCCAGCTGCAGCCGCGCCTCCTTCTCGGTTTCCACCGGATCGCTGCGCATCTGGCTGAAGACGACCCGGAGCGTTACGCCGACGAGCGTCGTCGCCAGCGCGATGCCGAAGTTCGCGACGATCTCCTCCGCAGTGCCGCCGGCCGAGAACTGGGCGAGGGACACGGAGAGGCTGACCAGCGTGAAGATGAAGCCTAGATAGTATAGGTTGTCGCCGATCTGATCCGCTCGCGCCCGGTAGAACCGTCCGACGACGAGCGAGGCGTAGGCGCCCATGACCAGGCAGGGCGCCATGGTCACGAAGAGCTGCCGCACGCCGAACGACTTCAGCAGCACGATCGATGCCGCGCCTGCGATCGCCGCGACCAGAAACGCGAACGCCTGGACCTTCGCGGTACCTTCCTCGAACTTGGACTGCATCAGTTCCTCCCCGGCAGCGGTGTCGATCGTCGCACCCTTGCGCCCGCCGCAGCGAACCACCCCTCCCAGAAATCGGCGAATCCGGAAGAGGTCTGCAGCGCGTCCTGCGCGCTGCGCCTGATCATGAGCAGCTCGACGTTCACTCCCTCGAGCTGCCCGGGAATGGCCTCGCCCGCCCGCTCGGCCGCCCGGTCGTCCAGGGGGCCGCCGTACATGCTGTAGGCCGGCGAGTTCTGGATCAGGTCGGAGGCGAGAAGCAGTCGACGCGGCAGCTTCCGCACGGCTGGAGGAAACGCGGAGACGCTGACCGCCTGGACGCCTTCCAGAATCGGCGATCTCTCTGCACGAGGTACGTCCAGTACGCCGTCGAGCGCCTTCTGCAGCGGATCCTCGAAGCCTTCGTCGTATCGCTTCTGCACGAGCTCCGGCGAGGCAGTCCACTGATCGACGTCCCTGCTCGTACCCGGGTTGCATTTCGAGAACAGTGGCCGGAGCAACGCGGTCTCGTCTGCGCCGGCAGCGAAGATCTTGAGCATGCCGTAGCGCGGGAGATCGTCGGCAGCCGCCAGGACGCGCGAGCGGATGGCGGCCTGCGTAACCTGCGAGGCCGGATCGGTGACGTCGACGACGACGGCGGTGACGGCGACCGGACCCGTCTTCGGGCAGAGGCTGTCCGTCGCGAGTGCTGGGTTGTTCCGACCTGCCATGAAGTAGAGCACGCCGATCCCGATCATGACCAGCCCACCGATCGCGAAGAACAGCAGCCCGTTCCGCTTCTGCTTCCTGTCGCGCTCCATTCGGCGGTTGCGCACGGGCGGACGACGGTCACGCGCCATGGGCGGTCTCCAGATCGTCCAGGGAGCGAAGGCGGCCTATCGCGCTCTCGAAGGCCTCGTTGAGGCGCAGCGACTGCGCATCCAGAACGGTCTTCGCCTCGGACGTGATGCGGGAGACCTCCTCGTCGGAATAGCGGATCTCGCCATACGAGGGCGCCGCGCCGCGCGGCATGTCCCAGCGGCGATTGAAGTGCGCCGGCACTGGCGTCGTGCGCGCCTTCCGGTTCGCCTCGCGGTAGATGCCAAGAAGGTCGATTCCCAGCCGTTCGAGGAATGCGAGGTGAGCCTCGAAGCCTCTCGATATGCGCGCGATGGCCTCGTGTATGGAACGGCTCTCCGACCGCTTGCGGGTGAGATCGTCATGCTCCTCGTTCATCCCCGCGTGAGCAGCCTCGTACGCCGCGTTCAGGGCGTCGATCAGATCCTGGCGATCGTCGAGGTAGTCCCGGCGGCGCTCGTCGAACGCGCGCGAGGGGCGGTCGTAGCCGAAGTAGGCATCGCCTATTCGCCGACCGTCGGCCAGCGCGATGAGGGAGAACGCGAGGCCGAGCACGAGCATGGTGATCGAGGAGGCATCAAGGCCCGACAGCGCTCCCTTCCGCATGGTCTGCCAGGCGACGACGCCAGGATGTTCAGGGTCGACGGCGAAGGCGGACCTGTAGTGGGCCACCATGAGGTTCAGGCCGACGGCCAGCACCACGTATGCGCCTAGCACGCCCCAGCCTGCAGCTCGTGACGGCGCCGACCGGTGTACCACCAGCGTCGTGCCGATGCGCCCGGCCGTCCAGCCGATGCCGATGTTCAGAGCGGCGAAGATCGCGGCCTGGAACCAGCCTCCGACGAGGCCCAACGGATTGCCCTGGGCGAAGAAGACGCCGTTCAGCAGCGTCTCCACCACGAGCACCGCGAAGAGGACGCCGTACAGGAACCACCGCTGCCCGTCGGTCCGGGGATATTCCGCAGGTCGATCCAGGCCGTGCCTTTCGCGGAAGGCATGCAGGTGCTTCTCCGCCTCAAGCATGTCGCGGCGTAGAGGGTTGAGGCGGTCGACGCCCTTGGCGGCTTCGCCGTCGATCGCGGCGACGCCCACGTCGGCCGCCGATCGAATCTGGCTTGCCTTGGTGTCGAACTCCAGGTCGAACAGCCGATCCCGGTACGTGTTCATCATGTCCCGGAACTGGTTCTCGGAACTGGCGCGTTCCCGTTCGATTCGGTCGACGACGCGGCTCTCCACGAGATCGAAGTGCGCCTGGTCCGATGGCGGCTCCTCGTCGGCGCCCCGGTCGCGGCCCTCCCGCTCGAGGTTGAGGTCGCCGGCAAGGCGATCAAGTCTGGGCTGGACGAACGTCTCGGTCGAGACGTCGTATGCGTGGCTCGACTCGCTGGCGCGGCCGATGAACGCCCCTATCTTGTTAAGCACCGATTTCCCCCGCGATCGGTCTGGTCCCCTGTCCGATCTGCGAAGCCGTTGATAGCATGCGATAATCGCTCGGCAACCGCTGGACAGCCCCCTGACAGCGAGGATCGCCCCGTATCAAGACGCCGGCCTCCGTTGCGCCTGTTCGCAAGACGGAATCGACGTGACATCAGGCCGCCTCGCCTGGGGCCGGCCGGACCGGACCGCCCTGATCCGCCGCTTCGTCGTCCGATCCGCTGCCGATGCGCGTCCTGCGCAATAGGCCACCTGCAGCGCCCAGCAGCCGACCACCGCTCCTCACCGCTCCGCGCGCCGCCGCGTCCGCGCCTTCGCCGATGGCCCTCGCTCCCTCGCCGGCCGCTCCGGCGGCCGACGACAGCCGAGCAGCCGCCGCGTCCCTGATCGACGTGCGCGGCGGCGCATCGAGCCCCTCGCGGACCCGCCGCGCCTCGTAGGCCGCTAGATTGTAGGAGCGCAGGTTGTAGGCGAACCAGGAGCCCGTCCCCGCAGCATAGGCGGCCGTCGCTATCCATCCCCAGACGGTCGCCTTGCCAGCGAGCTGTCCGCCCGCAGCGGCGGCTTCGGCAGCCTTCGGACCGGCCTTGAGCAGCGCCGATGCGGCCTTGAGCTTGCGGCCGCTTTCGATCGCCGTCTTCGCGACGGAGACGGCCCTCGTGGCATCAAACCTCTTGGACCCGCCGGCGATCCCGGACGCCGTCTGCTGAACCGCCGCAAGCGCGCTGGCGGAGCTCTTCGTGGCGAGCGCCGAACGTTCGTCAGGTGTCAGACCGTAGAGATCCGCGATCTCGCTCGCGGCATCGTCCAGGCTGGCCGAGCTGAACGCCAGAGCCTTCCCTGCCGCGGTGGCGCTTCGTCCGAGGATGAGGCGATTTGCCCGGTCATACAGCGCATCCAGATCATCTAGCGTCATGTGGTCCTCATGGTTGGTGGGGTTGGTCCGAGCATGCCGGCGACCTCGTTGTCAGGTCGGGCGGCGGCAGGGATCCGTGGATCACGGCGAAGGGAGCTGTCCTGGCAGCTCTCCCCCTTCGGCCATTTCGCCAGATGGAGGTCAGGCGTGATAGATGCAGGTCGGCCGCCCGGAAGTCGCTGCACCTATCCGACGTAGTGCACGAAGCGACGCGGGCTCTTCTGCCAGTTGCACAGCGCGTCCTCCATTACCGCCATCCCCACGCCGAGCCGGCGATCCAGAGCGTCGAGAGTCGGCTGAAGGACGCGGCCTGACGATGCGCTGTCTTGCCTGCCGTCGATCAGGAGGCGCGCTCCGGCGCGCGGCCCCGTCGCGCCGTCGAGATACGCGCTTCCGGCGGCGATCGGCGCCAGGCCGTATCGACCGACGAGGGAGAGGTAGTCGAAGCGTGCGAGGCGGCCGAAGGTCAGGATCCTGAGCCGACGGTACAGGTAGTCGAAGATCGTGTGAGGGTCGTTGCCCGCGGCGCGCGTCGCTGCCGCGAAGAAGGCCGCATGCCCCGCCGGGCCGATCCATGAGAGATAGTCGTCGACCACGCGCTTCATCGGACGCGATGCGTTCGGACGCATGCTCTCGTACTTGCGGTGGTTGCCGAACGCGCCGCCGATCGCTTCCCAGTTGACGTCAAGCCAGGCATGGAATGCCGCCGGGTCGGCGGTCACCGCGCGCCAGGACCAGAGGCCGGTCCCAAGCATGCCGTAGACGTCCCGCAGTCGCTGCCATCCCACGCGCGGCCGCGCGAAGTGCGTCATCAGGAAGACGAGCCATCCGGCCTCGTCGACGTTCCCCTGCTGCATGTGAAACGCCACGGCACGTTCCGGATCGAACGACGGGCTATGTGGGTCCGCGCGGTGCGCACCGACCGCTTTCCGCTGCACGAGACGGTAGTAGTCCTCGCGGCGAAGGCTCGCCACGAACTGCATGGCGAGGGCATCGATGGTGGCAGCGTCGCACAGTCCTTGAAGAGACAGCGGTCCTGCGGCGGCGGCAAGTTCACCTGCGATGCGCCGGTGCTGTGCGTTCCTAGTAGGCCACATGATCTGTCTGTTCTTCCCCGCTTGCACGGCCAGCCAGATGCATCCGGCCGTCGACGTATGGTCTGTAGAATGGGTCCGCTAGCTGCGTTCGAAGCTGCTTCAGCGGCTCAGGGTAATCGAGCGACCACCTGCGGGCCCAGTAGACCTGCAGCAGCCTGACGATATCCGCCCAGTATTCCTCGCTCGTCTCCGCGGCCGCATCGAGCTCCTGCCCGCGGCGGACTCGATCCTCGATTGCCAGAAGGCGCGGCACGAGTTCGAACGGATCTCCGGCAGGCATTTCCGGCATTTCATCCGTCTGCTGGAAGCCTTCGTGAAGGTACGGGTCAATTTTGGCGAGATCGTCCATGTAGAGGTGCATGCTTCCGACGTACTGCAAATATTCGCCAAGACCGACGCCCAGTCGTCGAGCCATCATCTCCTGCAGCATCGTGAAGCAGAAAACGTCGTGCGGCAGGCCTTTGTATGCATCGTTGGAGCGCATCGTTACGGACAACGTAAGTCGCCCGTCGCGAAGGAGAAACTGCAGCGTGGTCGTGCAGGGTATTTCCAGATGTTCGCCGACCACGTCCTCGGCGTTCAGGATCTGGATGACGGCACGTTTTGATGCCGGCCTGCGCGAAAGCAGATCGTAAACGCTGTCGAACTGATCGATTGACTCGCGCATCCGTCTGAAGCGAGGACCATAGGCCCCTTCGATGACGCCGTTGACGGCTTCCTTTCTGTAGGGACCAACATACGGTTCGATGAAGGCGAGCGTGTCCGATCCGGAAAGATACCAGAGCAGCTCGCCCAATGCGCTGAACAGCCTACCGCGATCTTCCGACCGGCTCACCCGTGCACGAGGTCGGAGGATGCGCAACGTGACGCCGAGGAGCTCGACGGTGTCGCCACGACTGCCCACGTTTGAACTGCCGTGATCCTTCAGCTGCCCGTATAGCCGGTACAGTACACCATCGAGGCTTTCGCACTGTATTTCCACGTTTCTGGCCTCAGCCGATCTGGCTAGTTCGATGTTCTGAGACGATCTTCCCGATCATAAGCCGGGTCAATCTGCGACAGGCCGGAAGATCAGACATATCGCAACCGGATCGGTAGCTTCAGCGTGGTCGTTCGGCCGATGCTATCGATGCCGGTGCTTGAGCATAGTTCGCACCTGTGCCGGGACAGCTATATCCACTGCCTGATCTCACGGTCGATCGCGTAGTTTGAAGTCAGCCTCGAAAGGCTGCTGCACTGCTCCAGACCGCTTCCGTCTTCCACGCCGACGATCTTTGGATTGCGATTTCGAACATGCTCCAGGACGTCCTCATGGAACGGCTCGTCACCGTCCTTCACCTCGCGACAGGCGAACAGCGCGACATCCTTGTGGACGTTCGCAACGAGATCCTCATGGAAGTTGGCCTGCGAGCCGTGATGCGGAAGCATCATGTAGGCCAGATGGTCCATGGCGGCTTCATAGAAATGGAGGAGCCGCTGCCGCCGACGCGTGTACCGCAGTTTAGCGTCCCCCGTCAGCAGCCATCCGAACCGTTTTGTATAGGGCTTCGCCGGAATGGAGTTCCGGTAGTAGGTAGTCCTCCGTGCGGTCGGTCCGACATACAGCGACAGGGAAACGGCGTTGGAGTCGCTGAGGCCGCTGATCTTGTAGGCCGCCTTCATCCTGACCACGAACTCGCCGTCGGTCGCGACCTTGTGTAGTGCGAGCTCGGCAAGATCCAGTCGGTCGGCATCCACTTCCAGGAGGTCGGCCACACGCCTTACCAGCTTTTTCCTTGCCTCCGGACGAGCAGGATTGACGAAGGGGACGAACGCCCAGTCGGAACGGTGCGTACGCCCCGCGATCCAGCCCGATCCTGAGGGAGCCAGGATGTTCTCGGCTTCCTCTATCGGCACGTTCCGCGGATCGAGCAGCGTGGTGTCGCGGGGCATGGTCCGCAGTACGGCGTCCGCGTCCGGCCCCAGAAGCCCAGGTCGACCCTCGCCGCGATCCTGCTCGACCTGCACGACGCGTTCGGCTCCGCGCTCGCGGAACCAGGCCGGCGGATCATGAAGTACGCTCCGAAGCTCGAGAGTCATGGCATCGTCGGCGACCGCCGAAAGCTGGATCGCCAGCCGGTCGATATCGTCGAGGTACGGCAGGACGACGGTACCCACCTTCACCTCCGACAGGAGGTGGGCGAGACCGGAGATGTGGTCGGAATCGAAGTGGGACACGAACAAAAGGTCGACTTTTCCCCTCGACTTCTTCACGCGTTCGACGAATTTGGTCAGGTGCTTGTTAAGCTGCGCCTTGCCCGACGTGGTCAGGGCTCCGCAGTCGTACACCCAGGTCAGGAACGGCGCGCTCAGTCCGAGGGCGCCGGCATGGAAGCCTCCATGTCCGACAGGATGCTGTCTCACGATCGCGGTCGGCACGTTGTCCAGCCCATGCGTCGGTATCCCGAGCCAGCTCTGAAGATCTTCGTAGCCGGCCAGCCGCAGGCGCTCTCGCAGCCTTTCGAGCGGGTCCGAACAGTGCTGCGCAAGACGACGCAGATCCTGCAGGAGCTTCGGTGCCAGGCTTTCGCCAGTCCCCTTCGACAGCGCCTCGGTTGCGAGGGCGGCGAGACGGTCGAGTTCGGCTTCGGTATCCATGTCCGACCTTGTGGTCGGAAAACCCTACCGAATGGGGAACGCGAGCCTACAATCGTCACCGATCCGGCAGCTTTCGTCTGTCCTTGGCCTCCGCCATCCAATGATCGCTGGTTTTCCGATCGTCCGGCAGAGCTGGTCACCTGGTCAGACCGCGAGGGCAGGTTCCGGACCCGTCGGACTGTAGTCGAGACGCGTCGCTCTCCTTCAGCCCGTTCCATACGACGCGGCCGGGAGGCGAAACCGGAAGAGCGCGCCGCCAAGCGGCGAACCGTTCTGCGCGACCATGCTACCGCCGTGGGCGCTGACGATGGACCGGCAGAGCGCAAGTCCAAGTCCCGTTCCTTCCGCCTTGCTGGAGACGAAGCGCTCGAACACCTCGTTCAGTCGATCGGCTGCGATGCCCGGACCGCTGTCCGATACGGTGCATTCGACATGATCGACGTCGTCGCGAATGCCGACTTCGACTCTTCTCGCGCTGGGCGGGGCCGAGGCAATGGCCTGGAAGGCGTTGATCAGAAGATTGACGATGACCTGCTCGATCTGGGTTCGATCGACGTGGACGATATCGTGCGCTTCGGCGAACGTTGCACTGATCTCGATACGCGCTGATCGCGCCTGCGCCTGAACCAGCTGCAGAGCGCTCCCCATGATGGCGTTGAGCGACACGTCGGACATCACCGGCGTCCGGCCGGACGCCATCTCCCTGACCCGAGCGATGATGCCGCTCGCCCTCTGCGCGTAGGCGACGATCTGTTCCAGAGATCTTCGGGCACGCTCGACGCGGGGCTCGGCCTGATCGAGCCAGCGCAGTCCCGTGGTTCCCGTGGTCGCGATGGCCGAAAGGGGCTGGCTGATCTCATGCGAGATCGATGCCGCGAGCTCCCCGAGGAGAGACAGTCTGGAAGCATGAGCGAATTCCGCATGCAGGCGGTCATATGCCTCCTGGGCTGCAAGGCGATCGTTTATGTTGATCATGCCGACCATCGATCGCCGCTCGCCGCCGTCGGATAGGACGGCGCTCGCGAACAGAACGTTGACGATGCCCCCTTGCAGGGTGTCGAGCTGCGTCTCGAGCTCGCAGCTCGAGCGCAGGATGCCTGCGGCAAGGACCTGAGCGAAGGTATCCGGGCGGCTGCGCCATGCGAAGCCGATCGGCCGACCTGCGAGGTCCTCGGGACTGGAGGCTCCGAGCAGCGCCGCCGCCTGCGCGTTGGCCTCCTCGATGAAGCACGCCTCGCCGATGCTTCTTACCACCTCGTGATGACTCGCGAGGTACGCCGCGATGGCTGGCTTGCGGGGAAGACCGAGACCTCGAAGCCGATCATGCAGGGCATCGCTGTTCACGCGACAGAGCGCGATCGGCATGTGCTGGAACAGGGCGCGGTGGTTCTGCAGTCGGCGCTTCAGAGCCGCGTTCTCCAGCTCGAGCGCTTCGAGCGCAAGCAACGTCTCGTCACGCTCGTGCGGTCCATCGACGATGGTCGCCCCGGACTCTGCCGCCGGCTTGGCGGCGATTTCGCGTGCGACCTCCACGGAATAGGACATGGTCCCGTCGGGATCGTAGAAGCCGGTGAATTCCGCCCGCACCCGGATCGCCTGCCGATCCTCCGTCGCTCGGGTGATCTCGAAGATCGAATTGCGTTCTTCATCGAGAAGCTGAGGCCAGAAGACGGGATCGCTTCGGAGCAGCGCATCGGCATCCTTGCCGAGCGCGTCGACGGCGGGCCAGCCGTAGAGCTTCTCGGCTGCCTCGTTCCACGCCAGGGCGAGCCCTTCGCGGTTCCGTACGATCAGCGCGCCGGCCATCCGGTCGAGGACTTCGTTCGCGCTGAAGCCGCCGACGGGGGGCTCGGACGCCGCTGCTGCGCTTCTGCGCCAGACTTGCCTACCATCCGGCAGCCGCTTCTGGCGCGGCAGCTTGATGACCGCACTGCTGCATGGGAAACCGTTCGGGGCCTTTCTGCACGGCCGTCGGCCGGCCCGCTTCACGAGCGAGGTCGTGGCTAGCCCCAGGAGGCGCGTCGTGTCGCCCCATACCCCGGTATGTAGGCAAGGCGTCCTGCGCGCCACGAACGCCCGATCGGAAGCAACCTCGATCAGGACGAGGCAACACGACCCAGTACGAGACCGATGAGGCTCGTAGCCAGCGCCGTCGCCGCCACTGCATTCCAGCCGAAATGAGCCCACGTCACCGGCGTCAGTAGCGAGAAGACGCTGCCGCCGAGAAAAGTGCCGGTGGAGTAGACGGCATTGAGGCGCATCCGGATGTCGGACCGGAGGCCATACAGCGCCGCCCGCAGCGTGACGTCCGTACCGATCGCCCCGATCCCCACGAGCACCATGCCGGCGACGATGCGGATATAGCTCGACGGCATGAGGAGAAGCGCCATCCATCCTGCAGCGGCAATGCCGAAGGACGCCCGCACCGCCAGCGTGGCGCTCTTCCGGTCGGCAAGTCGCCCGAGAGCCGGCGCGCAGATGACGGCCGTCACGGCCACCAGGGAGAGTTCGCCGATCTGACGCACTTCCAGCTGAAAGGGTGCCTCCTGGAGGTGGAGAGTCAGTCCCACCCAGAGCATGTTGAAGCTGCCGAAGCTGAGCGCCTGGAGCTGCGTCGATCTGCGCAGCAGGCCGGACGTGCGTGCAAGTGCCATCAGCGAGCGCATGAGGCTGCCGTAGGTCTGATCGCTCAATGCCGGGGTGGGAGGCATGGTGCGTCTCATCGCTGCCGCCATGAGGAGCGTGGCGGCGGCGGCAGCGGCGTAGACGTTCCTCCAACCGACGGCGAAGCCGATGATGCCTGATAGCGATCGGCCGAGCATGATGCCTGTCAGGATGCCGGTGGCGAGCAGTCCGGTGATGGCGCCGCGCCTCTCCGGCGCGATCAGCCACGTGGCGTAGGCTGGAAGGAGATACGTGACGATGCCGCACAGGCCGGCGACAATGCTGGCTCCGAAGAACAGGACGTCGTTCCCCGTCCACGCCATGACGAGGAGCGCAAGTGCCTGCACGGCAAGAAGGCGGGTCGCGATCACGCGGTTGTCGATGCGATCGCCGAGCGGAAGCAGCAGGAGCATGCCTCCGGCGAGGCCGACCTACGTCATCGTCGGCGCAAGACCGGCGAGCTCGCGTGGGATGCCGAGATCGCGGGCGATTTCGACGAGAAGCGGCTGGCTGTAGTAGTTGCTGGCGACGCAGACCGCGCACGTGACGCCGATCAGCGAAAGCGCTGCCGACGATAGGCGATCGGGGACGCTTTCGCGTCCCCTGGCTTCCCTGTTCTCTCTGCTGATGGCGGAACTGGTCACGCCTGCGCCTCCAGCTCCACCGGCCGGATCAGGCGGGTGTAGCTGGCTGCCCGGGTGACGTCGATGCCGGGATTGGAGATGCCGTCGTGGGCGATTCCGACCACCTTCCCGCCTTCCACCACCTGTCGGAACTCCACGCCGAGGCTGCTCGCGAGCGATAGCGAGAGACGCCACTCCCGACGCCTGCACTTATTTGATGCTCCGACACCAATTGGATCTGTAGACAAGCTGATCTTCCATCGAAGACCAGATATGCGGCGTCCACATGTCTTGGCGTGGATCACCCCCGTATTTGGCGGAATCGGCCAATCTGTCGTATACGTCTGCGGTGATCCAGGTCGGAGTCGAGCTGCTTTCGTTGCTGAGCTTGGCCGCGTAATTCGCCGCGCGTCCGACCCAGACCAGATCGTTGGCCCCCCGCACGCCGGTCTTTGCGGCCATGACGAGCGAGTGGTCGATCCCGCAGGTATGTGCGATCGTGAAGTCCGCATTTGGATATTGCGCCTCCAGCTTGGGCTGGATGATCTCGTCGCAGGCCCAGTGTATCTGAAGAGCCGCTTTGACGGCGTCGCTGCTCTGTGACGTGCCGAGATAGATCGCCATGATCCTGTCACCATCGTACGCGGTGATGGTACCGCCGCGAGCGCGAATGATGCGCGCGGCGACGAGGAGGAAGGTCTTATAGATCTCCGCTGCGAACTCGCGCTTCCACCCGTCGACGAGCCGGGTCGATGCCGCCAGATCGGCATAGAGCACGGTCGCCTCCAGGGACCGGCCGGTGTTCGAGAGCGTAAGGTCGGTACTGTCGGGCACTACCGTGCCGTTGGTCACCGTCCACGCTTCGCGAAAGATCTTGGCTACGGCGTCTTCGAGGTCGGCTTTGAGAGACAAGAAGAGTGATCCAGTAAGTCGTTGAAGGAGCCTGGGCCTCATGGACGCGCGGTGATCGACCTGCTGATCACGAAGATGGCGCAGCGGTTCCGAAAACCCTGGCTTCGGCCGGACAGGATCGCCCGGCCGAAGGTTTCGGACTAGCCGTTATTCGGGCCGAGCTCGCGCATGTGCTTCCTGAGGCTGGTGCAGGCCGGCGCCATCGCCGCGGCTCCATCGCGGCCCTCTTGAAAGCGATACGTGATCGTGGTCACGCCCGCGAGATCGCTCGGCAACTTCACCTTCTCTCCTCGCGGTTCCATGAGCACGGCACGAGACCTGCCTAGTCGCCCCATGAAGAGCCCGAGTTCGAAGACGACGTTGTCGCGCGGGCTCGGCCATTCGCCGGTCTTCTTCGCGTCGACCGTGATGTCGTCCGGGTGGGCGATGGCGATGGCGAAGTCTGCACGGTCTACCTCGTCCTCGAGCGTCTGCAGCGTGTACCCTGTCGCGCGAAACACACCATCGGTCCACACGACTACCGTGAATTCATCATGGTCGAGGCCGCTTTGGATCTCCTGAGCTATAGAGATGGAACTGACGGATGAGATGATGAAGACCCGTATGCGATCGCGATATGCCCCGATGCCGGCGTTGCGTTGCAGCAGTCTTCGGGCAAGCTCCTTCGCGATCGTCCGATAGATTTCGGGATACTTCGTGCCGAGCTGTGCAAGGTCGTCCTCCGTGAGCTTGGCAGCGATCACCTCGTCAGTTGCAACAACGTCGGCTGAGCGGCGCTGGGTCGGCTGTATCGCCGACATCTCGCCCACATGGTCCCCGGCGGTGCGCTTGGCCTGCGGTCTACCGTTGACGACGATTTCGACGGTTCCAGCCAGCAGAAGGTAGAGGTCGTTGTCGTCCGCATCCTGTTCGATCAGCTTCTCGCCGGCGCCGATCGTCACGAGCTCGGCCTTCTCGCAAATCTCGTTCGCCAGATCGGCATTGCCGCCGACGAGCTTGTTGCTCGAGATCGCGTCCAGTCGCAGTCGCCGTCCAGCTTCTCCGGTCAACCTGTCAATCAATGCCATTTCGTTCCTCGTGAGATGGTGGTGATACCTCGGAATATGGTCGCTGTTCGGCAACCTCGAGATCCCGCAGTGGGCAGACATGCATGGTGCCGCAGCAGCGGCCACCCACGAAGGCGTACCCTTGGGCGAAGGCCGCCTCCGCGGCTCGCCTTTTGATTTCGGCTGCGATCAACTCCTCGATGGCGAGGCGCCGCGGGGATTTCGTTGCGAGCGTCCTCGAGCTGACGTCCGGCGGCGGCAGCGGGCCGGCAAGACGACCGATGCCGAACTCGAGCGCACGCCGGTACCTGCTAGCGAGCCCTGCGCGTTCGGCGGCAGCCTCCGCAGCAAGCTGGTGATGCGCGGCCTCGCCGTGGGACAGCCAACGCCCCGTCGGCCATTGCCCGCGTGCGTCGGCATACTGTTGGCAGAGAAGATACGATCGGAGCTTGGCCCAGAAGTCGTCGATCCCGTCGGCGGTGCAGCCGAATGGTTCCAGCCCGAGGCAGAAGCTGCCATCGAAGTTGACGTGCCGTTCCGGGCAGCGCCGAGGCAGCTGTGTGCCCGGCACGGCCTCCGCGACCGACAGCCGATCGGACGCGCTGACCCGCAGATGGTAGAGCCTGCCCGGCCGGCCGCTGGGGTGCGGCGGCTGTGCAGCGAGGAGAATGTCGTCCCCATCAGGTTCGAACGTCGCCCAGTCTGGCGCTAGCATGGCGGCGAGGAGGAGGAACGTCCTGCTCAGAGACCACCATAGGAGCGGTTAACAGCCACGGGCACTTCGGCCTGTGCGACCGCGTCGGCCGCCGGCTGCGACTGAAGGACAACCGTGTCGAAGTCGAGCTGTCTCGACTTCCCGTCGATCGGAAACAGGCGACGCGTGTCGGGCGAGGCAAGCGCGTAAGCCCGATCTCCTATTTTCGTTTCGGTACCAGAACAGATTGCCTGGCACTCCTCGGACGAAAGCGTCGCATGACTGGTAGCGACACGGACCGACCGGTCGCCGCGGATACCGATGCGGCTGACTGGCGTGGGCCCGACCTCGAAGCCGATCGCGAGCCCGAGACGCCGCGCCGTGGGGAGCATCTCGACGCATAGATCGAACGATGATCGGAGAGCGCCGACACATGCCGTGGCCCGCTCGACGCTAATGCGTTCGTCGGTACGCTGATCGTCGCCGACAGCGATCAGCCCGTGAATGCAGTCTCCGATGAAGCGCACCTTCCGGCCATCGAAGTCTTCCTGCAGCACTGCGTTGAGCTCGCCTCGAATAACGTGCAGATCGCGCACGGCATCCGCAGTGCCGCCGCTCGCCATCGCGGCGTCGACGTAGGCGGTGTATCCGTCCAGGTCGGCGAAGATCGACACCAGCGGCATGCGGATGCTGCGAGCGGGGCTGAGCTTGGAGTAGTCGATCGAGCGCAGCGGCGGTCGATGGTGATGGAAGACGAAGCCCGCCATGCCGATGGTCGTGTCACGGTGGGTCCGCATCGCAGTGCGAAGATCTTCGGCCCGACGGTCGATGCGCTCGGCGTTCAGCGTACCTACGCCAAGTGATGCGACCTCCCATTCGCTGGCCTTGCTGGCACGCTCGGCGACCATGCCTCCCACCTGCCGCAGCCCGAACAAGGCCCGCACGCGATCCGACGGATAGATCCCTGGCGTGGTACCCTCTGCGAGCTTGGCGGCGTAGTTTGCGGCCCCGCCGATGAACAGCGGCTCCCTCTCGTCCTTCCGACCGGAGTCGATGGCAACGCACCGCCCGATGTCGATGCCGATCCGGAACTCCGGACGCGTCTGTCCGCGCAAAATGTCGCGGCTGGCAGCCTCGGACAGCGCGATCGTTTCGCGAGCGAGCTGCAGCGCACGGGACACGGCGTCGCGGACGTTCGTCTGATCGCGAGGATTGTCGATCGTCACCACGGCATGCATCCGAGGACCATGGTAGTCTACGCGCTGCGCGCCTACGCCATCCGATGCCCTGTCCAGTGCCGCGTAGTGCAGGTGCAGGAAGGAGAGCGCTCTTGCGTGGCTCGCCTCGGTCTCCGCGCCGGCATCACGCCGCATGGCATCATAGTTGATCACGTTGATGTATAGCTGGACCGTGTCGGTAAGGACGGCGTCGCCTGGCTTGAGGTCCCTGACCACAGGCGGAGTTTCCGCTTCGCCCATCTTCGCGCGAATCTCGCGGAGGCGGGGCAGGTACTCCTCTTCGAAAAGCTGGACTCGCATCTGCGGGGAAGACGCGATCGACGCTGCTATCCGGTTGCGGGCACGCGAGTGACTCCAGCTCACGCTGAACCTCTTTCTATCTGTTGGCGCTAGCCTTCGGGAGAACCCAGTGCTCACCCGCTTCCAGACGGCGAATACCACGGCCGCAATAGCTGGTGGAACAAAATGGCACCGGATCGACCACGATAGTCGTTGACACGCGTCCGAACATGCCGGCCGACACCGTACCCTTAGATGCTCAAGACCGAAGCGATCTACATCGTCGAAGCGCTACGAGGCGCTGTGCCGGCGTTCGATGCAAAGTGCCTTCCCCGTCTTGCGAGTACCAGCGTGCCTGCGAATACAAACAAGCCAATGCAGACCGCAGGTGCGGACGCCTCCGGCCCGAAAGAGCCGCCTGTCAGGACCCGTGATGCCCCCGTGACGGGTTCGCTGACAAGGAGACTGCCTGTGCTACCTATGCCGGAGACGCGCGCGCCGAAGACGGATCCCTGAACGAAGTTCCAGCCCGCGTGTGCGCCCACCGACATCCAGATGCGGCCTGTCAGGATATAGAAGCTGGCGAGCATCAATCCCGCCTCGACGGCGATGGCTAACGAGGAATAGAAGGTTGCATGATCGTTGCCGAGGTGGGCGGCGCTGAACACCGCGGCCGACACGATCAGTCCTGCCGTCATGCCGAAGGCACGAACAAGAAGACGGAAAATGACCAGCCGGGCCAGTAGCTCCTCGAGGAACCCTGTGCCTAGAGCTTCGCGAATGTCGTGCGCGCAGTCCGTCCAATGGCCCGGCTGTATGGCGTACCACCCAGCCAGCCACAGAGACAGGATTACCATAAGCATAGCTGCCGAGCCGATGACGATGCCCGTGACGAGCTCGGTAGGATGGAAGGACAGCTGCAGCTCCGTCGCCGGCCGGCGCTCGCCCCATCGAACGAGACCGGCATAGGTGAGATAGGCGAGAATCGTACAGACGAATGCCATAGCCAGAAGCAGGGCCGGATTGGCATTGATCGACCGGACTATCGTCTGAAGCGATATGACGAAGGCGATGATCGCGAGGCAGAGCAGCATCCAGGTGAGCGAGCGGAGCCAGACCAGCTTGCCTTCCTTGAGAACGCCACACATCGCGCGATACGAAGGTACCTCAGTAGGCTGAAGGTGTTCTTCGGTCACAGTCTTACCGTCCTCATATCCGCGGGCCGCGAAGGGAAGCGGAGCGGATGACGACGGCGATTAGATCGCGCCATACATGATCACGAACGGGGTAGTTCAACCATCGTATGCCTTACGGGACGACGTCGATGACGTCAGGCGGAGAGCTAGGTCTGCGACGCACAAGTCGATGCTAATGTTGCGGAACGGGTTCGCCAGGCAGCCGCATCACCTTGGTCGGCAAGACGGTTAAGTGGTCTTGAGCTGCGAACGATGCATTCTTAAGTGGCGCCGTCGACAGCCTCGCCCTCGGGAAAGGGCGGCCACGCCATGCAAGCGTTAAGTGGTTTCCGCATTTCTTCGCTGCACCGTCGTGCAGTCACCTGTCGCGCGGTGATCTGGCCATCCGGTCGCGTGCGATCTCCTCTTCTACTACGGTCTTGTACGGCGTGTGCTGGCCATTCTGCGCTGCTGGAACGACCCGGCATGATAGCCGCCGTGTGCGACAACCGCTGCCGTCCAGACGGACGGACACCACGTGATATCTCGCGGACTGCGTCAGAAGCCGGGATTCAAGCTTCGATCATCGTCGAGAGCGGCATCGCAGCGGTACGCGCCACGTCAGCCGCCCCACGCGCCTATCTGCGTGTCGATCGCTCCGGCGATCCGTTCAGCGATGACCTTCTGATCCGCCAACGACGGGTGTGAGTTGCAACCGGTGAATGACAGGCCATTCACAGGGACGTAGGCGAGCCGCTGCTCGCCGGACGAGCGCAATAGATGGACGACCTTCGTGACTTCCGCCTCGATCTCGCCGTCGGCGAGGTCCGTCGCCCATAGCACGATCAGCGCGTTTGGATTTCGCGCGCGAAGCGACTGCACAAAGCTCACATATCTCGCCTCGTAATTCGCATGAAGCGTCGCGCGCGTGGCCCATGTCTCGCCGGTATGAAGCGGCGTGGTGAAGTCGTTGGTACCCAGCGCAACGACGATCACTTGCGGGTGCCATTGGGGCTCGGCCGCGCGCGATCGGCGATCGAACATCGCATAGGGATAGGCGTCGGGCAGCGTATCCGCCGCAAAGCCGTTGTAATTGCGGACGACGCCCCGCCCGGAGATCGCGTTGATCTCGTAATCCGCTCCGTAGCGGCGTGCCAGGAGCGCACCGAAGCCGCGCGACGTGTCGGTGGTCCTCCAGACGTCATCCTGCGTGCATTCGCGCGTGGCTGACGTCACCCCGTAGCCGACCGTATGGGAGTCGCCGATGAATTCGATCTGGCGGGCGCGGCGCGGCGGCGATGTCGCCACCGGGCGCTGGGCAGCGTAGAACGGTCCCAATGCCGTCGGCCCGGCCTGGCTTTCCGAAGCGACCTCGACACGCAGTTCATGCCGGCCGCGAGGAAGTCCGTCGATACGGTACAAACCTGGTGCGGGCCTCACAAGCGTATCGATCATCCGCCCGTCGACGAGGATGTGCAGCCCGACTTCGCCCGGACCGATCTTGAAGAAGGCTGCCGCCCCTTCGAAGACAGTCTCGAAATAGCTGCCCGGCCACTGCCGGACGAATTCGTCGCCCTTCCGCTCGACGCGTCCATGAACCTGTACCGGCAAGATCGACAGATGCGCCGGGAGCACCTCGACACGCTCGACCTGACGCGCCGCAGCAAATCCGACGGGCGCGATCGCCATCGTCAGCGCCGTCGCGATCCCGGTCACCAGCCTGTGCTTCCTCACCTTACTCTCCCGACGTGTCGCCGCTGCCTATCACGGCTTCCGGCCTGCGCCAGAACGCCCCCATGCGATAGGCAGGATCGCCAGACATCGTTCGCCCGCTGCCAAACCGGAAAACCGTCTGTCGAACATGCGGTGATCCCGTCACCATTTCAGTCGAGACCAAGGTCGCAATGGCTACTTGGGGTCAGCGGCATCAGTGTCGGCCCGATGTGCCCGTCCAGAGCGGCTTCCCGTCTTTCAGGCTCGTGGGACGTTCACCAAGAGGACCCTGCCCAGTGCCATGCCCGCGCCACCTCCTTGTGCTCTTCCTCGCGCTGGCGTGTCCGGTGAGCGCCGCGACGGATGCAGACACCGCCGCCATTCCGATATGGCCCAAGGCCGCGCCGGGTTCGGAGCGACGTGCCGCCGAACCCGAGCAACTGGAAGCCGGAGCCTATGTCCATAACGTCCACCTCCCGTCGCTGACGGTCTCCCGCCCCGATGCCCGGCGCGCCAACGGCGCCGCCATCATCGTCGTGCCCGGTGGCGGTCATCGGATGCTGGTCTTCCAGAACGAGGGCATGGTTCCAGCCCGGGCGCTGAACCGCTACGGTATCACGACCTTCGTCCTCAAATACCGGCTCGCGCGCGAAGCCGGCTCCACCTATACGATCGAGGGCGATGCCGTTGCGGATGCCAGGCGCGCGATCCGATGGGTCCGCGCCCACGCCAAAGATTATGGTGTCGACCCGCACAGGATTGGCATCATGGGCTTTTCCGCCGGCGGGGAACTGGTGTCACTGCTCGCCGACAATCCTCAGCCAGGCGCGCCGGCACCGGCCGATGCGGTCGACCGCCAGAGCGGCCGGCCCGATTTCCAGATCCTGATCTATCCCGGACCGCTCGGTATACCGGCACGATCCGCAGCAGGTGCGCCACCCGCCTTCATCGCTGCCGGTACCCTTGATCGCTGCTGCGCGCCGCCGGCGCTCACGCTCTACACCCAGCTTCGCGAGGCCGGCGTCTCCGCCGAACTCCACATGTTCGCCAGCACGGACCATGGTTTCAACGTCGCCGTGCACAACGATCGTATCTCGATACAGCATTGGCCCGATCGTCTGGCCGACTGGCTGAGCGACGAGGGATGGCTGAACGCAGGCCACTGATCGTTCGTGGGGCATCCCGGTCGGCGATCTGTGTCGGAGGGCAATGACGTATTCCCTCAGCGCTTCCGGACGGATCGGCGACGGCTCTCTGCGTGCACGAAATTCCGCCCGAGCGGCCCGCATCATTCCGCGTAAGAGCCGCCGCCCTCGCCGAGCCGCTCTGCACCTTCGCGTAAGCTTCATCATAGCCGCGCTCCGTGCCGCCCTACCCCCCAGCGAGCACGATCCCACCGACGACGGTTTCGTGACACACGAGTGACAAACTTGTTGCAGCGCAAGAAAATCTTTGGTTTACTCCGAATCGTACACAGCACCGGTAGCTAATAGCCTGATTGTTTCGCGTATCGCCGTGAACGCGCACAAGCGTTGCGAGCATTGGAGCGGGATGTCTGGGGTGTCTGCCGCCGACGGGGCGGGGTTCGCAGCATGCTGCGACCAGGGGGACGCTCTTCATGGTAACACGCAGAATGATTCTGACCCGGCTGGGTATGGCCGGGGGATTGGGCGCGACGTTCGGCGCCATGCAGGCATTGGGGCTCGCCGGCACCGCGCAGGCACAGGACATGAGCGGCCTCGTACCGACGCTGGGACGCGGGCGGCACGTCGTGGTGCTGGGCGCCGGCATCGCCGGCCTGACCTCCGCCTACGAACTCGAACAGGCCGGTTTCCTCGTCACGTTGCTCGAAGCACGCAAACGGGTCGGCGGACGGGCCTGGACGGTGCGCGACGGCGACAAAATCGAGATGAACGGCGAGGAGACGCAAACCGCCAAATTCTCGGACGGCGTCTATTTCAACGCCGGACCGGCGCGTATCCCCAGTTTTCACCAGGGACTGCTCGGCTACGCCAAGAAGTTCGGCGTGCCGCTCGAAGTCGAGGTCAATTCCAGCCGCTCCGCCTATGTCATGGCGGACGACGGATCCAAGATCCGCATGCGGACCGCGATCAACGATATGCGCGGCCGGATCGCCGAACTGCTCGCGAAGGCGATCCGCAAGGGGTCGCTCGACACCGAACTGACCGCAGTCGACCGCGAGAAGCTGCTGCCGTTCATCAAGGCCTATGGTGACCTCGGCGAGGATGGGTCGTTCGCGGGAACCGAACGCTCCGGCTTCGGCTCGGCGCCCGGCGCGGGCGTTACCTTCGCCTCGCCGTCGACGGCGATGCCGCTCGACCAGCTGCTGGCCAATCAGCGGCTGCCGATGACGCTGTTCGAAGACAATCTCTATATGCAGGCGACGATGTTCGAGCCGGTCGGCGGTATGGACCGGATCCATGCGGCGATGGACAATGCGCTGCGGCGTCCGGCGTTGCGCGGCGCCGAGGTCACGCGCATCCGCCAGCGCAGCGGCGATGTCGAGGTGGTCTATCGCGACACCGCGAGCGGCGCGGTCGAAACGGTCGTGGCGGACTATCTGATCTGCACCATCCCCTTCCCGGTGCTCGCCAAGATCGACACCAACTTCTCGACCAAGCTCAAGACGACGATCGCCAACGTCCAATATGATTATTCGAACAAGGTCGCATTCGAAAGTCCGCGCTTCTGGGAGCGCGAGCAGATCTACGGCGGCATCTCGTTCGTCGGCGGGCCGACGACGCTGATCTGGTATCCGTCCGCCGGGTTGCACAGCGAACGCGGCATGCTGCTCGGCTGCTATTCCTCCGGGCCGACCGCAGCGGAGTTCCAGAAGCGGCCGATCGCCGAACAGATCGCCTTCTCCCGCGGCGTCATCGACAAGCTCCATCCCGGGCATGGCGCCGATCTGGTCAACGGCCTCGCGGTCAATTGGCACAAGATTCCCTATAGTCTCGGGCCGTGGCCGGACTGGAATGCGGGCAGCGCCAACGGCCGACAGGAAGGCCATATCGACACCGCCGCATTCCGCCTGCTGCAGGCACCGGAGGGGCGGGTCTATTTCGCCAGCGCTGCGCTCAGCCAGACGCCGGGCTGGCAGGAGGGCGGCATCCAGTCGGCGCGGGCGCAGGTGCTTGCGCTTGCCCGCCGCGTGACCGCGGAGGCGCTCGTCACCCCAGCCGGTCGGCGCGCGGCATGACGGTCGTCGCCCCGGCGCCGGCTTTCGCGGCGCTCCACTGTGCGGGCGAGCCCTTCGAGGGTGGACACGATTACCGCGCGACCGCCAGGTAAATGCCGATCCGCGGCATCGCCGCGGCGTTTCCTGACCTCACGACCAAAGCTTTGTGGTGAAAATGCATCACATTCGTCCTGTTGAACTACAGAATTAATCGAACATGACGAATCTGTTGCAAACATCAGATAAATGTAAAAACTGAACGAGTTAGCAAATCGACCGCTAAATATCCCGGAACAATGGTTCCGGGAGCGGGGTAACGCGTGCCTAGATCAAATATTATCGGGATGAGGATGGCGAGGCTGACCTGAAAACATTTGGGGGCTGACCATGAGTTTCTATATCGGAACGTCACGTGCCGCGATCGCGGCCATGCTCTTCATCGCTCACGCGACGGCAGCGAACGGTCAAACGCTGACCCCGATCGCGACGCCGGTCGAACCGACGCCGTCGCCGCTCGCCGACGGCGAACCGCAGCAGGACAATAGCGACATCATCGTCACCGGCACGCGCGCCGGCGGCATCACCGCCGCGGAAAGCGCCGCGCCGATCAAGGTGCTCGATGCCGATGCGCTGAGCCATGTCGGCCAGCCCAACCTCAACCAGGTGCTCACCCAGCTGGTGCCGTCGTTCACCGCGCAGGCGTTCGGCGGCGACACCGCCAATCTCACGCTGTCGGCGCGGCTGCGCGGACTCAGCCCCAACCACACGTTGGTGCTGGTCAACGGCAAGCGCCGACACGGCACGTCGAACCTCGCCGTGCTCGGCGGCCCATATCAGGGCGCCGCGACCGCCGACCTCGACCTGATTAGCCCGTCATCGATCAAGCGGATCGAGGTGCTGGAGGACGGTGCCGCCGCGCAATATGGCTCGGATGCGATCGCCGGCGTCATCAACATCATCCTCAAGGACGACAAGGAAGGGGGCGATGGTTATGTCACCGCCGGCAAGAACTACGACGTCGGCGGCGAGACCTATGCCGGCACCTTGCACGTCGCCACCAAGATCGGCGACTCCGGCTACCTCAACATCACCGCCTTCCATCGCTTCCACGACTTCACCCAGATCGGCGGTCTCGATCGCCGCGTCACCGATCGCAACGGCAACCTGCTCACCAGCACCTCCAGCCCGTCGCTGAGCGCGATCCAGCAGCAGCTCTACCCGGGGATGGACCGCTTCCCCTATGTCAACCGCATCAACGGCGACGCCCAATCGCGGCTGACCAACCTGCAATACAACACCGCCTATGATTTCGGCGGCGGCGAGATCTACAGCTTCGGCACCTATTCGAAGCGGATCGCCAGCGCCTATGAGAACGTGCGCGTGCCGACGCGCGTGTCGCGCACCGTCGCCGGAGTGACGACCTATTTCGACCCCGAGGGCGACACGCCGGTCAACGGCTTCAGCCCGCGCGAGAAGATCCGCGAGGACGATATGGCGTTCACCGGCGGCATCCGCGGCATGGTGGACGGCTTCCATTATGATCTGTCGACGACCTTCGGCCAGGACAAGAACGCGATCTACACCGTCGATTCCGCCAATGCCTCGCTCTATGCCGACACCGGCTTCACGCCGACCAGCTTCTACGACGGCTTCTTCAAATCGACCGAATTCACCGTCAACGCCGACATCACGCACGAGATCGACGCCGGCCTCGCCACCCCGATCAATCTCGCCTTCGGCGGGGAATATCGCAAGAACGTCTACCAGATCGGCTCGGGCGATCCGGCGTCGATCTACAAGGAGGGCGGTCAATCCTATCCTGGCTTCCGCCCGTCGGACGCCGGCGTCAACGGACGCGAATCCGCTGCGGGCTATGTCGATATCGCAGCCAATCCGATCGACGGCCTCAAGCTCGACGTCGCCGGTCGCTACGAACATTATTCCGATTTCGGCAGCAAGTTCATCTACAAGGGCACCGGTCGCTACGACTTTTCGCCGGCCTTCGCGCTCCGCGGCACCTTCTCGACCGGGTTCCGCGCACCCACGCTCGCCGAATCCTATTATTCGGCGACCAACGTCTCGCCGACCGCCGCCTTCGTGCAACTGCCCGCCAATTCGGCGGCGGCCAAGCTGATCGGCTTCCAGAACCTCAAGCCGGAGAAATCGACCAATTACTCGCTCGGCACGGTCATCCGTCCCGTCGACCGGCTGACCATCACGCTCGACGCCTATCAGGTGAAGATCCGCGACCGCATCCTGGGTACCGGTTCGATCTACGGCAGCGGCGGTGCGGTCAACTTCCCGATCGTGACCCAGGCGATCATCGCCAACGGCAACGTGCTCGATCCGACCGTCAGCCAGACCGGCATCAACATCTTCACCAACGGCGCCAACACCCGCACCCGCGGCGTCGATCTGGTGGTGAGCTACGCCACCGATTTCGGGGATTACGGCAAGGCGAACTGGACGGTGTCGGGCAATTACAACGAAACGAAGCTCACCCGGCTGATCGCCGCCCCCGCCGCGCTGACCAATCCTGCCACCGGCACGGCCATTCCGCTGTTCGACGCCGGCGCGCAGAGCAACATCGAAACCGCGTCGCCCAAGGTGAAGGTGATCACCTCGGTCCTCTACTCGATCGACAAATTCTCGGCGACGCTGCGCGGCACGGTCTATGGCAAGAGCTCGGCCAAGCTGACCCCCGATGGCGGCACCTATTACGAACAGACGATCGGCACCGCGTTCATCGGCGATATCGAATTGAACTACGACATCACGCCCGATCTGGGCCTGGCGCTGGGTGCCAACAACGTCTTCAACAAGCGGCCGCCGACCGTGCCGCTGGTCCCCGGCACCACCAATGCGACGCTGGTGAACGGTGGCAACGTCCTCGACGCGCCGCTGACCTTCAGCCCCTACGGCATCAACGGCGGCTATTATTACGCGCGCCTCAACGTATCGTTCTGACACGAGGATCATGGGAGAATGGCTTTGAAGACGCGCATCATGGGGGCCGCGTTCGCCGCGGCCGCCCTCCTGACCACGCCAACGGCGGCGCAGACCGTCGTCAAACACGCCAGCACGCCGGCGGGGCTGATCCTGCAATCGGTGACGGTGAAGCCCGGCGCGACCACGCTGTACCTCAGCGGCCAGTTGGCCGCACCGCTCGACCCCACGAAGAAGGTGCCGCCCGCCCAACTCACCATCGCCGACTTCGGCGACACCAGGACGCAGACGCTGAGCGTACTCGGCAAGATCAAGGCGATCCTGGCCGAACATGGCTTTGCGATGCGCGACATCGTCAAGCTCACCGTCTTCGTCGCCGGCGATCCCAAATTGGGTGGCAAAATGGATTTCGCCGGCATGAACGATGGCTTCAAACAATATTTCGGGACCGCGGAGAACCCGACCACCGTCGCGCGCTCGACGATCCAGGTCGCGGCTTTGGCAGGGCCGGCCTATCTCGTCGAAATAGAAGCAACGGCGGCGAAGTGAACACTGCCGCACATGCCGACGAGTGACACGACAAAGCCAACCCTCGGGCCGCTTTTCGCGGGTTCGTTTGCCTAGCGGATGAAGTCGAGGAACGCGCGAAGCGGCGGCGGGACAAGGCGGCGGCCGGAATAATAAAGGAAGGGGCCGGAGAAGGGCTGCCACCATTCCTCCAGCACGGGCACGAGCGTGCCGCGGTCGAGGAGCGGGCGCAGCCAGTCTTCGAACAGGTGGACGACACCACTCCCCGCCGCCGCCATGTCGACGATGAGGTCGGTCGCGCCGCCGACGCTGGCGATCAGCGGTCCCTGCGGCTCGATCCGGACGATGTCGCCGGCGCGCTCGAACTCCCACGGGCTGGTCGTTGCACCGCTGCTGAAGCGGCCGCGCAGACAGGCATGGCCGAGCAGGTCGCGCGGATGCGTCGGCCGACCGCGGGCGTCGAGATAGGCGGGGGCGGCGGCGGTCGCGAACCGCTGGATGCGCGGGCCGATCGGCACCGCGATCATATCCTGTTCGAGCCGCTCGTCGTAGCGGATGCCGGCGTCGCAGCCCGAGGCGACCATGTCGACGAAGCCGTCCTCGGCGACGATCTCGACGTGGATGTCGGGATAGGCGGCGAGGAAGCCGGGCAGGATCGCGGGCAGCACCAGCCGCGCCGCGCTGACCGGCACGTTGAGCCGCAGCGTACCGGCCGGACGGTCGCGGAGCAGATGGACCATGTCGAGCGCCGCCGCGACCTCGCCAAGCGCCGGCGTCAGCCGTTCGATCAGCCGCGATCCCGCCTCGGTCGGCGTGACGCTGCGCGTCGTACGGTGGAACAGGCGAACGCCGAGCCGCGCCTCGAGCCGCCGCACCGCCTCGCTCAGCGTCGATGCGCTCGATCCCGTCGCGCGCGCCGCATCGCGAAACCCGCGTGCGCGCGCGACGGCGAGGAACGCGTTGAGGTCGGCGAGATCTGCCATCATCGTTCGGTTTTCCGCACAGCCCGTCCGGATCATGCCGGCTTATCGCCTTGATCCGCAACGCCTAACTCGCGGCAGAACAAGGAGACGGACATGACCGACCAGACCTATCCCCTCGGCCAGCGCCACGTGAAGCGGCTCGGCTATGGCGCGATGCAGCTCGCCGGCCCCGGCGTCTTCGGACCGCCGCGCGATCGCGACGAGGCGCTCGCGGTGCTGCGCGCCGCGGTGGCGGCGGGCGTCGACCATATCGATACCAGCGACTTCTACGGCCCGCACGTCACCAACCAGCTCATCCGCGAGGCGCTGTCGCCCTATCCGCAGGATCTGGTGATCGTCACCAAGATCGGCGCGCGGCGCGGCGCGGACGGATCGTGGCTGCCGGCCTTCGCCCGCGACGAACTGGTCGCGGCGGTCGAGGACAATCTGCGCAACCTCGGACGCGAGACGCTCGACGTCGTCAACCTGCGGCTGATGTTCGATGCGCATGGGCCGGCGGAAGGCTCGCTCGCCGCGCCGCTCGCCGTCGTCGCCGATCTCCAACGGCAGGGGCTGGTGCGGCAGATCGGGATCAGCAACGTCACGCCGGCCCAGATTGCGGAGGCGCGCGGCATCGCCGAGATCGTCTGCGTGCAGAACCAGTATAATCTCGCCCACCGCGACGACGATGCGGTGATCGATATGCTGGCGGCGGCGGGCATCGCTTACGTGCCGTTCTTCCCGCTCGGCGGCTTCAGCCCGCTCCAGTCCGCAGCCTTGTCGGCAGTGGCGACCGAGCTGTCGGCGACACCGATGCAGGTCGCGCTCGCCTGGCTGTTGCAGCGCTCGCCCAACATCCTGCTGATCCCCGGCACGTCGTCGCGCGCGCATCTGCACGAGAATCTGGCGGCGGCGGCGCTCGTCCTGCCCGAGGCGGCGATCGCCACGCTCGATGCGATTGGCCGACCCGCCTAATCGCCGGCGATCGGCGTGCCCTCGATCATCCCGCGGATGCGCGCGGTGAGCGCGTCGATCGCGAAGGGCTTGGTGATCATCTGCATGCCGGGTTCGAGGAAGCCGTTGGCGATCGTCGCATTCTCGGCATAGCCGGTCATGAACAGCACCTTCAGCTCGGGGCGCTGCTGGCGTGCGGCATCGGCGACCTGGCGGCCGTTGAGGCCGGGCAGGCCGATATCGGTGACGAGCAGGTCGACGCGCATGCCGGACTGGAGCAGCTTCAGCCCCGCAGGGCCGTCCGCCGCCTCGACCGCGCGATAGCCGAGGTCGCGCAGCACCTCGACGACGAGGTCGCGCACCGCCGTCTCGTCCTCGACGACCAGCACCGTTTCGCCCGCGCCGCGATGCGCGTCATCCGGCACAGCGAGGATCGCGTCGGGGGCGTCCGCCTCACCATGGTGGCGCGGCAGATACACTTTGATCGCGGTGCCGCGGCCGAGCTCGGAATAGATGCGGACATGGCCCTCCGACTGGCGGGCGAAACCGTAAATCATCGACAGGCCCAGGCCGGTGCCCTGGCCGATCGGCTTGGTGGTGAAAAAGGGTTCGAAGGCGCGCGCGATCGTCTCGGGCGCCATGCCGGCGCCGGTGTCGGTGACGCAGACGCAGACATAGTCGCCCGCGCCGACCTCGCGCTGCTGCGCGACATAGGCGGCGTCGAGCTGCGCGTTGCACGTCTCGATGGTCAGCGTGCCGCCGTCGGGCATCGCGTCGCGCGCGTTGATCGCGAGGTTGAGGATCGCGCTTTCGAGCTGGTGCGGATCGCAGCGCGTCCGCCACAGCCCGACCGCGCCGACCATCTCGAGCGCGATGCTCTCGCCGATCGTGCGGCGGAGCAGTTCCTCCATGCCGGCGACCAGCCGGTTGGCGTCGACCGCTTTGGGGTCGAGCGGCTGGCGGCGGGAGAAAGCGAGCAGCCGATGGGTCAGCGCCGCGGCGCGATTGGCGGAGGTGATCGCGGCGGTGGCATAGCGTTCGACCTTGTCGGTCTCGCCGCGCGCGAGGCGCCGCTGCAGCAGGTCGAGCGAGCCGATGACTCCGGTCAGCAGATTGTTGAAATCATGCGCGATCCCGCCGGTGAGCTGCCCGACCGCCTCCATCTTCTGCGCCTGACGCAACTGCTCCTCAGCCTGTGCCAACGCCGCCGCCTGTGCCTTTTCGGCGGTGACGTTGCGGCCGGAGGCATAGGTCATGTCGCCTGCCGGCGCCGCCACCCAGGCGATCCAGCGGATCGAGCCGTCCTTGTGGCGATAGCGGTTCTCGACATCCGCCTTGCCGCCCGCGGCGGCACGGCGATAGGCGCCGATCGTCTCGTCATGATCCTCGGCGACGATGAAGTCGCTGACGTGGTGGCCGACCAGCTCGTCGGCGGCATAACCGAGCATCCGCGTCCACGCCGGATTGGCGCGGCGGATCACCCCGGCGGCATCCATCACCAGCATCAGGTCGGGCGACGTCTCCCACATCCGGTCACGCTCGGCGGTGCGTTCGGTGACCTCGTCGCCCAGCCGTTCGTTGAGCCGCTGCAACGCCTCCTCGGCGGCGCGACGGGCGGAGATGTCGTTGAACAGCACGGCGACGCGGCGATCGGCGGGGGCGCCGACGCGGAAGGCCGCGATGTCGAACCAGCGGCCGAGCGCCGCCGACCCCTGTTCGAACCGGATCGGTTCACCACTGACGGCGACGCGGCCGTAGATCTCATACCAATGCTCCTCGAGCTCGGGCATCGATTCGCGCAGCCAGCGGCCGTGGATCGCCGCGGTGAAACCGGTCTGGCGGTAGAAGGCGGGATTGGCTTCGACGACGCGATAGTCGGTCGGGGTGTCGGCGGTGCCCGGTGCGACCTCGACGACGCAGAAGCCCGATTCGATCGATTCGAACAGCGTGCGATAGCGCGCCTCGCTATCGGCGAGCCGCCGCTCCGCCTCGCGCCGATCGTGGATGTCGATCACCGAGCCGATATAGCCGAGAAAGACGCCATCCGGCCCGAAGCGCGGCGAGGCGGCGTCGATCGCCCAATGATAGCTGCCGTCGGCATGGCGCAGCCGATAGTCGAGGCGGAACGGCACGCGTGCCGCATGCGCCGCACGGAAGATACGCGCCGCCTCCGCCCGATCGTCGGGATGGGTGACGTCGAGCCAGCCGGCGCCCTGCGCCTCGGCGGGGGTCTGGCCGGTGAAATCGTACCAGCGGCGGTTGAGATAGGTGCAATGGCCGTCGTGATCGGTGACCCACATCATCACCGGCGCATGATCGGCCATGTTGCGGAAGCGCGCCTCGCTGTCGACCAGCTCGCTGCGGGTGCGCGCCAGTTCCTCCGCCTGGGTGCGGGCGCGCGTCTCGTCGCGCGCGATCTTGAGGAAGCCGCTGTGGCCGCCGTCGCGCTCGATGATCGGATGCGTCGAACCGGTCATGAACACGCGCGTGCCGTCGGCGCGCAGGTGCCAGCGCACGTCGGGCGCGCAGCCTTCGGCGGCGGCGGTGGCGCATTCGCGCGCGGGGATACCGGCGCGGCGATCCTCGGGCAGGAACAGATCGTCGATCGGCCGGCCGATCGCCTGCTGCTCGGTCCATTCGAACGATGCCTCCGCGCCGGCGGACCAGCCGGTGATGCGGCGATCGGTGTCGGTGGTGACGATCGCATAATCGCGGGCGCTGTCGAGGATCAGCCGCAGCCGCTCCTCGCTGGCGCGCAACTGGTCGTAGCGGCGATCGCGCGCCTCGACCGCACGGCGGAGATCGAGCTGCGCCATCACCTGCCGCGAGAGGACGCGCAGCGTTTCCTGATGGAGATCGGTGAACGGGCGGACGCGATGGTCGAGCACGCACAGGGTGCCGATCGCCAGCCCGTCCTCGGTCTTGAGCAGCGCACCGGCATAGGCACGGATATGCGGTTCGCCGACTACCAGCGGGTTGCAGTCGAAGCGGGCGTCGCGGGTGAGATCCGGCACGACGAGCAGATCGTCCTCCAGCAGCGCCCTGGCGCAGAACGAACTTTCCAGCGGCGTCGCGCGCACACCGAGACCCACCTCGGCCTTGAAGAACTGGCGGTCGGCGGCGATCAGGTTGATCACCGCGATCGGCGCATCGCACAACCGGGCGGTCAGCGCGGCGAGTTCGTCGAACGACGCCTCACGCGGCGTATCCATCACCGCATAGCGCGCCAGCGCTGCCAGCCTCCGCGTCTCCCGCTCGTTGATGGCGTCCATATCGGTCGATGATCCAGCCATATGCGGGGGTGTGCGGTCGACGACCGCCCTCGATCATGTACCGAAATGGCCCGAAACCGGCAATGGCCGCGGCGCGGCGTTGGTCCCGCCGTCGGCAGTGGATAAAGCGCCAATGGTCTCAGCATCTTACCCTCGTCGCCAGGCGCATTTCCGCTGGTCAAGGTCGAGCGGGCGGGGCACCCTGCCCTCGCCTCCGCTCCAACCTTCGGTGTCGATCATGCGCTTTCCTCTCGCCGTCGCGCTGCTGGCAAGCGGTACCGTCGCCGCCCAGCCACCCGAACGGGGTACCGGCCGCTATCCCGCCTTATTCGAGGAGCGGGCCGACCTGCCCGACCATGTCGTCTATCGCCCGGCCGATCTGACACGGCTGAAGGGCGAGCGGCTCGGCATCTACGTCTGGGGAAACGGCGGGTGCAGCGCCGACGGGACGAGTTCGCGCAATCACCTGCTGGAGATCGCCTCGCACGGCTATCTGGTCATCGCCGCTGGCCGCATCCCCGGTGCGACGCCGGCGCCGCCACCCGCCACCGCATCCGCCGCCCCATCGACCACCACGCCCGCAGCCCGGCTGGCGGTGGCGACGCCGACGCGGCTGCTGGCCGACGCAATCGACTGGGCGCAGCGGGAGAACGGCCGCACCGGCAGTCCGCTCCGCGGCCATATCGCGGTCGATCAGGTGGCGGCGTTGGGCTGGAGCTGCGGCGGACTGCAGGCGCTGGCGACCGCGCAGGATCCGCGCGTCAGGACCGCGATCATCATGAACAGCGGCTTCTTCCCCGATGGCGCCAATCCGATCGCCGGGATCGTCTCGGATAAGGCGTTGCTCGCCGGGCTGCACGGCCCCGTCCTTTACGTGCTCGGCGGCCCGACCGACATCGCCGCCGCGAACGGCACCGACGATTTCCGGCGAATCGATCGCGTCCCCGCGGCGCTGGTCAACATCCCCGTCGGCCATGGCGGAACCTATATGCAACCGCATGGCGGAGTCGGCGCGATCGTCGCAACCAACTGGCTCGACTGGCAGTTGAAGGGCAAAACCGCCGCAAAAGCCGCTTTCGTGGGCCGGAATTGCCGATTCTGCCACGATCCGCGGTTGACGCTGGCGCGCAAGAACTTCAATTAGGCGCATTGGTGCCCACCGAAAGCAAAGACCTTCCATGCAGATCATCGTTCGCGACAATAATGTCGATCAAGCCCTCCGCGCCCTGAAGAAGAAGCTCCAGCGGGAGGGTGTCTACCGCGAGATGAAGCTCCGCCGGCATTACGAGAAGCCGTCGGAAAAGCGCGCCCGCGAGCATGCCGCCGCGGTGAGCCGTGCGCGCAAGGCCGATCGCAAGCGCGCCGAACGCGACCGCTGATCCCCGTCGAATGATGCCACCGCCGTCCGGCCCCCGCCGGACGGCGGTGGTGCGTCAGCCGTTCGCGACCGCCTTGGCGAGAACCGGACTCTGCTGATGCTGGACGACCCGCCACACCTCGTGCTCGAGTCGGCGGATCGTCGAGGTGCAATGCGCCTCATAGGCTTCGCCGTCGCGCTGCGCGTGGACGTGATAGCCGATGACGATCAGGCCCTCCTGCGGCCGTGAGACCTGACGCTCGCTCAGCTCCGCCGCGTTCCATACCGGCGTATCGGCGACCGCATCGATCGCCTCGCTGCCGCACAGCACGAACGGCGGCCGCGGCAGCACCATGACGACCTCGGGGTCGACCTTCTCGCGGTAATTGTCGGGACCCTTGGTCCACAGGCTCTGCTCGAAGCTCCACAAACGGCTGTCGTCCATCGCATTCTCTCCCATGAGGTCAGGGAGGAAGCGGGGCGCGACCCCGAATGTTCCCGCCGCGCCCGACGCAAATCGCCTGCCCCGGCCGCGTCACCAACCGCGCCATGGTGCGTTGGCGCCTCTCTCACAGGAGGCATCATGACCGACGACATCGCCATTCGTACCCGCCAGCGCGAGATCGCCACCGAGCATCTGCTGTTCAAGCTGATGGAATATGTCGAGGCGCGCCATCCCGGGCTGCTCGACTATATGGAGCGCAGCCTCGATCATCTCGGCGATCCCGCGGGTGACGGCAGCAAGGACGACGATGCCGTGCGCACGATCGCCCAGCGCATGATCGTCGGTGCCCGCGCCGAGCGCAAAGGCTGACGCTCGCCGGTCAGGCGGCGGCCGGTTCCGCCGCCGGATCGCGCGCCAGCGCCCGGCGCAGCGCGGTCACCTCCGCGTTGAGCGCCGCGAGCCGCTCGCGGCTGATTCCGGTGCGTTCGACGATCATCGGCGCGAGGCAGCCGGTCTCTCGCCAACGCTCGCGGCCTTCGGCGGTCAGGCGCACGCGGACCTGACGCTCGTCGGCGGGATTGCGCAGCCGCGTGACCAGCCCCGCCGCCTCCATCCGCTTCGCCAGCGGCGTGATCGTGCTCGGCTCGAGCGCGAGCCGTTCGGCGATCGTGCCGACCGGCACGCCGTCCTCGGCGCCGCTCACCACCTGGAGCACCAGGAATTGCGGATAGGTGATGCCGAGGCGATCGAGCACCGGCTTGTAGGCGCGGTTGATCGCGATCGTCGCGGCGTACAGCGAGAAGCACAATTGTTCATCGAGCGGCAGCGGGCCGGGCATCGTCACTCTCCTTGCCAGCGGCTTAGCACGAGAATGATTATCGCGACAAATAGTTCTGGACGAGAGGGTACGCCCATCATAGATAGTTATCGCGATAACCAAACAGGAGATTGATCATGTCGGTCGACGTCAAATACAGCACCACCGCCACCGCCACGGGCGGTCGCGACGGTCATGCCCGCTCGGACGACGGCAGGATCGACGTCCAGCTCGCCACTCCCAGGGAACTCGGCGGCGCTGGCGGCGACGGCAGCAATCCCGAACAATTGTTCGCCGCGGGCTATTCGGCCTGTTTCATCGGCGCGTTGAAGGCGGCGGGCCGCGAGCTCAAGGTCAAGGTCCCCGACGACGTCACGGTCACCGCCAAGGTCGGCATCGGACCACGCTCCGAGGGCGGCTTCGGGATCACCGCCGATCTGCAGGTGTCGCTGCCCGGCGTCGAGCGCGAGCAGGCCCAGACGCTGGTCGACGCTGCGCACCAGATCTGCCCCTATTCCAACGCCACCCGCGGCAACCTCGACGTCGGCCTGACGCTGGTCTGATCGGCGCCCATGCCCTCCCCGCCAGGGTGGGGAGGGCACAATCGCCGCCGCGCGTCAGCCCAATCGGGATACGGATGCGATCGTACGGATTGTAGCCTGCGAACCCGTTTCGGAGAGCATTGCATGATCCGCTCGTTTCTCATCGGCTTGGTCGCCGGCCAGCGCGGCATCACCCCGCTGGCGGTGATCGCCACCGCCACCCGCCGGGAGGAGATTGCGGCGACGCTGCCCTTGCAGACCTTGTTGCGCAATCCGGTGATCGCCGCCGGCACCGCGGCCTTCGCCGCGGCGGAGATGGCGGGTGACAAGATGAAGACCGCGCCCGACCGGATCGTGCCGATCGGCCTCGCCGTGCGCAGCGTCACCGCAGCCTATGCCGGCGCTGCGCTGGCGCCGCGCGACAAGAAGGTGCTCGGCGCCGCGGTGGCGGTTGGCAGCGCGCTCGCCGCATCCTATTTCGGCTGGCGGCTGCGCTGTGCGGCGATGGCGCGCTACGGCCAGACCGCCACCGGCTTCGTCGAGGATGCGATCGTCTTCGGCGCCGGTCTGGCGATCGCCAATCCCAAATTGGTGTCCGGCAAGGCCTGACCGGCGGCCTTTACTGCACCGTAGCGATGGCTGCCATCAGCAGCGCGGCGACGCTGGGATAGAAGGTCAGCGTGAAGCCCAGCGCGCGCGCCTCGGCACCGTCGCGATAGCCGGTCCAGAACAACAGCCGCCCGGCGGTGAAACAGGCGGCGAACAGCGCCACCGGCACCCGCGCATGATCGCTCAGCAAGGTCAGCGCGCCATAAGCGACGAGGGCGAGCAGCACCTGTTCGGCGGTGTTGCGCAGGATCGCGTTGGCGGCATCGACCTGTGGATCCGCGCCGTTGCGGCCATCGATCGCCCCGTCGGAGACGAAACGCCGCCGCGCTACATCACCGATCGCCGCCGCCAGCCACAGGCCGAGCACCAGGGCGGCGATGCCGAGCGTGGTCAGCCGGCTTTCGAGGATCGCCGCCGCGCTGCGGCTATAGCCGAGGATCGCCGCGGCGATCGTCAGCCCCAGGCCGATGCCGATCCCGCGCGCGACGCCGGTCTGCGCCTTGCGCAAGCGCGGGGCGGGCACCGGCTCGCTCACACCAGCAATCCCTGCAGCAATTTGGGCAAAGTGCCGGTTTCGCCCCGCGCCTCGGCCATGAAGCGGTTCTTGAGCGGCGGCACCTTGTCGACCGCACCGATGCCGAAGCGGCGGACCGCGCTGGCGGTCTTGCCGGGGATGCCGAACAGGCGGGTCAGCGTGTCGGTGGCGGCAGCGACCATGAACGTATCGAGCCCGCGCCAGCGCTGATAGCGCTCGAGCAACGCGGGGTCGCCGAGATCGAGGCCGAGCCGCTTGCCCTCGACGAGCACCTCGGCGAGCGTCGCGACGTCGCGCAGGCCGAGATTGAGCCCCTGCCCCGCGATCGGATGGATGCCGTGCGCCGCGTCGCCGACCAGCACCAGCCGTTCGGCGGTGACCCGCGCGGCATGGTGGAAGCCGAGCGGATAGCTCGCACGCGGACTCGGCGCGGTCAGTTCGCCGAGGAAGCCGCCCATCCGCTTGCTCGCCTCGGCGAGGAAGGCGCGGTCGCCGAGCTTCATCATCGCCGGACCGTCCTCGCCCTTCACCGACCAGACGATCGCCGAGCGATGGCCGATCTCGTCGTCGGGCAGCGGCAGCAGCGCGAACGGCCCCGAGGGGTAGAAGATCTCGTAGGCGATATCCTCGTGTGGATATTCGTGGTGGAAGGCGCCGACGATTGCGGCGTGATCGTACTGCCAGCGCGCGACGGTGATCCCGGCCGCCTCGCGCGTCGGCGAGTTGCGCCCCTCCGCTGCGATCAGCAGCGGCGCGGTGACCGTCGCCCCCGAATCGAGCGTCGCGGTGACGCCCGCGGGTCCGCGCACGACGTCGACCGCGCGCGTTTGCATGCGGAGATCGACATGCTTCGCCGCGCTCGCGGCCTCGAACAAGGCGGTCCGCAACCGCTTGTTTTCGTACATCGTACCGAGCGCGCCGTCGCCCGCGTCGGGACGGAAATCGAGCTTGCCCGGCTCCAGCCCGTCGCTGACCCGGATGTGGCGGATCGCGCAGCCATGGCCGGCGAGCACCGCGCCGATGCCGATCGCATCGAGCATCCGCCCGCTCGCGCTGGCGATCGCCGAGGCGCGCCCGTCGAAGCCCGGCGCGAGCATCACCGCCGGATCGGCGGGATCGATGACGATGCTGGTCAGCCCATGCGCATCGAGCGCGAGCGCGAGCGTCGCGCCGACCAGGCCACCGCCCAGGATGATGACGTCCGTGTCCATATCGTCTCCCTACGCCTGCCGCGCGCAGGTGCCAACGGTGGCATGCGTCGATCCGTCGCAGCCAACCGCCTTGACGTAACGCGCGCGCGGCCCGATGATTCCCGTGCATTTCGCACATTGAAGGGATCGGGGATGGCGAGCCGTGCGCAGCCAGGGCTGTTGCGTGAGACGGTGAAGGCAGGGGCGGTACGCGGCGGTGCCTTGATCACCGCGATCGCGCTGTTCCTCGTCACCGCGCTGATGGTGCTGGCGCTGACCAGCTATCATGCCAGCGACGCGTCGCTCAACACCGCCTCGGGCGGGCCGATCCTCAACCTCGCGGGACCGCCGGGGGCGTGGTTCGCCGATCTCGCGCTGACGCTGTTCGGGCCGGCGGTGGCGCTGCTGCTGCCGATCGCGCCGATCGTCGCGATGCGGCTGTGGCGCGACCAGCCGCCGGGTCGCTGGCTGGCGATGCTGCGCAACGCCGCGATCGGCGTCGCGCTGATGGCCGCGGCGCTCGCCTTCGTCTCCGATTCGTCGGTGCTGGCGCTGCCCGCCGGCTGGGGCGGCGTGATCGGCCTGTCGGTCGCGCATCTCGTCCAATGGGGGCTGGGCTTCCTCGGCCAGCCCGGCGCCGAACGCTGGATCGCGCGCGGCGTCGGCCTGATCGCCGGCGTCGCCGGCATCGTCATCTGGGCGAAGAGCCTCGAGATCGACCTCGGCGAGCGCCGTTTCCGCCTGCGCCGGACGCGCGTCGCCGCCGATGGCGAGGATCTGCTCGACGCCTATGACGATAGCGACGACGAGGAAGACGAGGAGCCGCTGCAACTCGCGCGCAAGGTGATCGAGCCACGCGCCGTCGCCGAACCCGACACCCGCCCCGCGCCGGTCATCGCCGACCGCGCGGTGGCGCCGTCGGCCGCCAAGCCCAAGCCGCGCCAGCAGAGCCTCGACCTCGGTCACACCTATACGCTGCCGCAGCTCGACCTGCTCACCCCCGCGCCGCCGGCGCCCAAGGGGCAGATCGACAAGGCGGCGCTGGAACGCAATGCGCGGCTGCTCGAGAACGTGCTCGACGATTTCAAGGTGCACGGCGTCATCAACGAGGTGCGCCCCGGCCCGGTCGTGACAATGTACGAGCTGGAACCCGCCCCCGGCATCAAGGCGAGCCGCGTCATCGCGCTCGCCGACGATATCGCGCGCAACATGTCGGCAGTATCGGCGCGCGTCGCGGTGATCCCGGGGCGCAACGTCATCGGCATCGAGCTGCCCAACCAGAAGCGCGAATCGGTATCGCTGCACGAACTGGTCGGCAGCCAGACGTTCGAGGATCAGGCCGCGCAATTGCCGATCATCCTCGGCAAGAACATCGCCGGCGATCCGGTGATCGCCGATCTCGCACCGATGCCGCATCTGCTGGTCGCGGGTACCACCGGCTCGGGCAAGTCGGTCGGGCTCAACTGCATGATCCTGTCGCTGCTCTACCGGCTGACGCCGGAACAGTGCCGTATGATCATGATCGACCCCAAGATGCTCGAATTGAGCATGTACGACGACATTCCGCATCTGTTGTCGCCGGTCGTCACCGATCCGGCCAAGGCGGTGCGCGCGCTCAAATGGGCGGTCGAGACGATGGAGGACCGCTATCGCCAGATGTCGTCGGTCGGCGTGCGCAGCCTCGCCGGCTTCAACGACAAGGTCCGCGCCGCCAAGGCGAAGGGCCAGCGGCTCGGCCGCCGCGTGCAGACCGGCTATCATCCCGAGACCGGCCAGCCGGTCTATGAGGAAGAGCAGCTCGATTACGAACCGCTGCCGCAGATCGTCGTCATCGTCGACGAGCTCGCCGATCTGATGATGACCGCAGGCAAGGAGGTGGAATTCCTGATCCAGCGGCTCGCGCAGAAGGCGCGCGCGGCGGGCATCCACCTCATCATGGCGACGCAGCGGCCGTCGGTCGACGTCATCACCGGCGTCATCAAGGCGAACCTGCCGACGCGGATCAGCTTCCACGTCACCAGCAAGATCGATTCGCGCACCATCCTCGGCGAACAGGGCGCCGAACAGCTGCTCGGCAAGGGCGATATGCTCTATATGCCCGGCGGCAAGGGCATCGTCCGCGTCCACGGCCCGTTCGTCAGCGACGACGAGGTGCGCGCCATCGCCGATCACTGGCGCAGCCAGGGTCAGCCCGACTATATCACCTCGGTCACCGAGGAGCCCGAGGACGGCTTCACGCTGGAAGGATCGCCGGAAGGCGAGGATTCGGCCGAGGACCAGCAATATCGCGCAGCGATCCAGCTGGTGTGCGAATCGCAGAAGGCGTCGACGAGCTGGCTGCAACGCCAGTTGCGCATCGGCTACAATTCGGCGGCACGACTGATCGAGAAGATGGAGAAGGACGGCATCGTCAGCCGCCCCGACCACGTCGGCCGTCGCGAGGTGCTGCGCGATACCGAAGGGCACGCGATCTGAGCGAACGGTTTCCCCGACCCTTCGTCCTGAGCCGGTCGAAGGGTGGGGGACGGACCCTCCCCGCCCCTTGCGCGGTTAAGCGGTCGTTCAATGCCACAGGACCACAGGACCCGCATGATCCGATACGCTCTAGCAATCGCCGCGATCGTGGCTCCCGCCGCGCTGCCGGCCCAGGCGACCGGCGACCTCGCCGCGGTACAGCGCCACCTCCAGTCGATCACGACGATGACGGCGGACTTCACCCAGACCGACCGCAACGGCAAGGTGCTGACCGGCACCTTCACGCTCAAGAAGCCCGGCAAGCTGCGCTTCCAATATGAGAAGGGCGTGCCGATCCTGATCGTCGCGGAGGGCGGCGCGCTGACCTTCATCGACTATTCCGTCCGCCAGGTGCAGCGCTGGCCGATCAAGAACTCGCCGCTGGGGGTCCTGCTCGATCCCGGCCGCGACATCACCCGCTATGCCCGGGTGGTGCAGACCGGCAACGATCGCGTCGTCTCGGTCGAGGCGAACGATCCCAAACATCCCGAGATCGGCCGGATCACGATGATCTTCGCGCGCGACGCCGCGGCGCCGGCGGGGCTGGCGTTGCAGGGCTGGGTGCAGCTCGACAGCCAGAACAACCGCACGACGATTCGCCTCGCCAATCAGCGCTTCGGCGGGGCGGTTAGCGACGGAACGTTCAAATGGGTCGACCCGCGGAGGGCAAATACCCGATAATGAACGGGAAGTCCCGGCGCCATTCATCGCCGCGACAGGTTCGCGCGGGTAGAAGCCTCCTCGCGGATGTGGGGCGTCCGGGATTTTTCCCCCTGTTGCCCGGATGACTAGACCCACTTCCCGCCTGCGTGACGAACGCCAGGTCGGCCCTCGCTCCATGCCCCCGGAGCGGGGGCCTTTCCGTTTCCGGCCCCTATCGGCGGTCCTTGCCGGCTTGATGGGATGGTGCGGCACGCCGATCCGTTAGGATGTCGTCGCTCTGGCGATACCCGCTGGCGCTCGCTACATGGCGGCGGTGAAGATCGTCTCCTGGAATATCAATTCCGTCCGCTTCCGGATCGCCATCGTCGAGCAGTTCCTGCGCGAGGCGGAGCCCGATATCCTGTGCCTGCAGGAAACCAAGGTGGTCGACGAGGACTTCCCGTTCGAGATGTTCCGCAGCCTCGGCTACGACCATATCGTCATCCATGGCCAGCGCATGCACCATGGCGTCGCGATCCTCAGCCGGGTGCCGATTGCCGAGGACGACCGCTTCGACTGGCAGGCCAATCGCGAGGCGCGCCACGTCGGCGTCCGCCTGCCTAACGGCGTGCGGCTGGAGAACGTCTACGTTCCCGCCGGCGGCGACGTGCCCGATCGCGATGTGAACCCCAAGTTCGGGCAGAAGCTCGATTTTCTCGAGCGGATGACCGATTGGTCGGCACGCCTGGATGGCCCGACGATCCTCACCGGCGACTTCAACATCGCACCGTTGCCGAGCGACGTGTGGAGCCACAAGGCGCTGCTCAAGACGGTCAGCCATACGCCGATCGAGGTCGCGGCGCTCGACCGGTTGCAGGCGTCGAACGACTGGGTCGATCTCGGCCGCCACTTCCACCCTGCCCCGGCGCGGCTGCATACCTGGTGGAGCTATCGCTCGCCCGATTTCACCAAGAACGATCGCGGCCGGCGGCTGGATCATATGTGGGCGAGCGGCGACGCGGCCAAGGCGGCGCGCGCTCATACGGTGTTCGAGGATTGCCGCAGCTGGCTGACGCCGTCGGACCATGTGCCGATCATGACCGAGTTCGCCTTTTGAGCGGCGCACGCGACGTCGCGCGGGCGATCGACGCGCTGCGCCGCGGCTGGCCGATCGCGATCCATGCCCCCGGCGAGCCCCCCCTGCCCCTGCTCGCGGTCGAGACCGCCGATCCGTGCGGACGGGAGACCTTCATGACGGGCGGGGTCGGTCCGCTGCTGATCTCGGACGGTCGCGCCGCGACGCTGAAGCTGACCAATCAGCTCGCCGCCGCCGATCCCGATACGCCGGTAGTAATCGAGGCGGCGCCGTGGCTCGACTTCAGCACCGCGGTGGCGCTCGCCGATCCGCAATTTGATCTGGCGACGCCGCTCAAGGGGCCGTTCCGCACCACGGCGGTGACGCGGCCCGCCGCGAGCCTCGCCGCGATCCGGCTGGCGCGGATCGCCGGGCTGCTCCCCGCCTTCTTCATCGACGGCAGCGGTCCCGAAGTCACGATCGCCCCCGCGGCGATCGACGCGCATCAGGACGCGCGCGCGCTGCACCTCGCCACACGCGCGCGCCTGCCGGTCGACGGTGCCGAGGATGCGGAGATCGTCGCCTTCCGCGCGCCCGACTCGAGCGACGAGCATGTCGCGCTGCTGATCGGCCAGCCCGATGGCAATCCGCCGCTGGTGCGGTTGCACAGCGAATGTCTGACCGGCGACGTGCTCGGCAGCCTCAAATGCGATTGCGGCCCGCAATTGCGCGCCGCGATCGCGGCGATCGCGGCGAACGGCTGGGGCATCCTACTCTATCTGCGACAGGAGGGGCGCGGGATTGGGCTGGTCAACAAGCTGCGCGCCTATGCCCTGCAGGATCAGGGATTCGATACCGTCGACGCCAACGTGCGGCTGGGCTTTGCGATCGACGCGCGCGATTTCGGCGTGGCGGCACGGATGCTGGACCTGCTCGGGCAGCGGGCGGTGCGGTTGATGACCAACAATCCGGCGAAAGTGGCGGGACTGGAAGCGGCCGGGGTACGCGTGGTGGAGCGGGTGCCGCACCAGCTGCCGCCCAACCCGCATAACGCGCGCTATCTCGCGACCAAGCGCGATCGGACCGGGCACCAATTGTAAGCCTGGCCCTCTACGCTATGCGCTGAACGCTTCGGGATCGACGAGTCCGGTCAGGCGGCGCGCCGCGCGGCGCGCGAAGGCCAGGGTGCCGCGTTTGCGCACATGTGCAGGAAGCGGCACGGTATGCGCCTCGCGGATGATCGCGGCGTCATAGCGGTCGGCGACGATCACCCCGGTGCGTTCGGGCAGGAACGCCGCACCGTCGAGCGGCGCGGTGTCGAACCCCGCCGGCACCGCCCAATAATAACGGTCGCAATGCGCGAGATAGTCCGGCCACTTGCCGTCGCCGAGCAGGTCGGCGCGCGACACCTTGATCTCGACCACGATCAGCTGGCCGCGCGCGTCGATCGCCATCAGGTCGGCGCGACGGCCGCCCTCGAGCGGGACCTCGGCTATGGTGGTGATATCGTGGCGCAGCAGCATCCGCGTCACGCCGCGGGCGACATCCGCAGCACAGATCGCGGGATCGCCGCCGTCCAAACACGAAGCGGGGGCCATGTCCAACATGACCCCCGCTTAGGAACATTATGCGAACAGGACAAGCCTGCCCGGATCGATCAACGATAGAAGACGTGGTTGCCGATCATCGCGATCTTGGTGACGTTGCCGGCGGGGCGGCGGTTGGGCGTGTTGAAGAACAGCGCCTTGGGGGCGGGGCTTTCCCACGCCGCGGCGAGCGCGATCTTGGCGACGGCGAGCGCGGTGCGATAGGCGGCGCGGCCTTCGTCGATCGACGGGATCTCACCGCCACGCACGAAGCTGAACTGGCCGCGCTGCTTGACCACCGAGCAGACCTCGGTCGGGAAACGGCCCGACTTCGAGCGGTTGATGATCACGTTGGCGACGGCGAGCTGTCCGGCGAGCGGCTCGCCCTTCGATTCGAAATAGATCGCGCCGGCGAGGCAGCGCTGCGTCGCGTCGACCCGGTCGGCGTCCTGCGCGGCGACGGCTTCGGCGAGGGTGTTGAAACGGTCGTCTTCGGCCTGCTGCTCCGTGGGGATCGGCTCGACCGTCGCGGCGGCCTGCGGCGTGGCGCTGGCGGCGGGAACGGGAACCGACACGGGGCTGACCGTGTTGATGATCTGAATGGTCGAGGCCGGCGCGGGAATCGACGTCCGGTCGATGTCCGAGGCCTTGACGGGCGAGCTGTGGCTGATGAGGCCCGCCAGAGAGAAAGTCATCGCCGCGATGGCCGCGGCGCGCTGCATAATCGTCATCTACGTATTCGATATGCGGTTGGACCACGGACCCGATCGGCCAAGCCGATCGTCCGGGCATCCCCCCGACTGCGTCACCGACCCGGATCGCACCCAGGCACAGCACAACGCGCATTCACTGTGCGCGTGGCCTTCGTCACACCGCTGTCATGAGTCAATTCGACGCGATCGTTTCAGCGGCGAACCGTTCGGCTTCCGGGATGTCCAGTTCGATTACCCACAAATCCGGATCGGATTGGCGCCGCCGCCGCCAATAGGCCTCGGCATCCTCGGTCTGGTCCGAATCGGTCAGAGTGGCTTGCCCGTCGAAGTCGATCCGGCGTTCGAGCACACGCGTCGGGCCGTGGCGATCCTCGATCAGCAGCAGGATCGCGCCGCCCTGAGCCTCGCCCTTGGCACGCACCATCGCGATGCCGCCAGCGTCGTTGACCCGCCTCAGCAGCGCGCCGACGATCAGATGCGTCGGCAGCCGGCCGGTCATGCGCTCCGATAGCCGGGCAGGCCCGACAGCGCGATCTGCGAGCGCATGAAGGTGCCGGTACCGCGCGCGACCTCCTCGCCCTCGGCGTCGATCAGCCGCGCGTCGGCGACGTAGACGCGGCGCTTGCCGCTGATCCAGCGGCCCTCGGCGACGACCGGCCCGGCCTTCAGCGGCCGGGTCAGCAGCAGGTTGAACGCGGTGGTGAGCAGGAAGCGGTCGGTGACGAGGCTGTTCGCCGCATAGAAAGCGGCGTCGTCGAGCATCTTGAAATAGCTGGTGCCATGGACCGCGCCGGCGGCGTGATAATGATCCTCGGTCAGCCGGAAGTGGATGCGCGCGACGCCTGCCTCGACGATCTCCAGGCGGGATTCGAACAGGCGGTTGATCGGCGCCGCGGCATAGAGCGATTCCAGCGCGCGATAATGCGCCAGCGCGCCGGCGTCAGGCGGCATCGCGCGCGGCGTCGGCGGTAAACAGGGCATAGAGCGCATCGCGCGATCCCGCGCCGCGCAACTTGGCGAGGAAGGTGCGGTCGCGCAGCCGCCGCGAGACGCGGGCGAGCGCCTTGAGATGCTCCGCCCCCGCGTCGACCGGTGAGACCAGCATGAAGACGAGATCGACCGGCAGGTCGTCGACCGCATCGAATTCGATCGGCTGGGCGAGTCGCATGAAGACTCCGGTGACGCCGGACACATCGGGCAGGCGGGCGTGGGGGATGGCGACGCCGCCGCCGAAGCCGGTCGAGCCGAGCTTCTCGCGCGCCGCCAGCCGCTCGGCGGCCAGTCGGCCGTCGAGGCCGAGCGCGTCCGCGGCGGTGCAGAGCTGGGTGAACAGCGCCTTCTTGTGCGCGACGGCCACGCCCTCATAGACCGCCTCGGGGCGCAGCAGATCGCTGAAGTCGTGCATGCGTTACTCGAATAAACGAAAGGCCCCGCCGGGCCTCTAACGGAACCGGCGGGGCGGGGGAAGGTCAGCGTGCGGCGGACTGGACCGCCTGCTCGCGCTGCGGCTCGACCCAACCGATCGTGCCGTCGCCGCGGCGATAGACCATGTTGTACGAACCGGTACCCGCATTGCGGAACAGCAGCGCCGCGGTGTTGCGCAGATCGAGCATCATCACCGCATCGGACACGCTGGCATCGGGCACGTCGACGCGCGTCTCGGCGATGATCAGCGGTGCGTCGCCGACATCCTCCTCGCTCGGGGCCGATTCCTGGAACAGGGTGTAACCGGCATTGTCATAGCCCATGTCCTCCTGGATCGCCGCGGCCTCGCCGGCGTGGCGGTCCTTGAGGCGGCGCATGTAGCGGCGCAGCTGCGTCTCGATCTTGGCGGCCGCCCCGTCGAACGCGGGATGCGCCTCCTGCGCCTGGTGACTGCCCTTGAGCACCAGGCCCTTCATGACGTGGACGACGATATCGCATTTGAAGCCGACGTCGTGCGGCCCCTTGCCGAACGTCACCTCGGCGGAGATGGCGCGTTCGAAATGCTTGGTGGCGATACCCTGGAGTCGGTCGCTCACATGATCCTTGAGCGCGTCGCCGGTCGCGACCTGATGACCAGAAATCCGGATATCCATTATATTCTCCATCATTGTGGGCTGGCCTGTTGGCCTTCACCCGGTTGACGTCATTCCAACGCCCCGACCCCCCAAAGCGGATCCTGTAACTTCGAAACAAATGCTGCGTGCGCTGCAAGTTCCGCGTCCGACGGGCGGAAAACGCGCGGCGGACGGACGGTGACGGGGCGGCGTACCGCGACCTGCGTCGTGGTGGCGATGGGCGCGTCGCTGACCAGGCCGAGCCCGATCTGGCGACCGCCGAGCAGTTCGACATAGACCTGCGCAAGGAGCTGCGCATCGAGCAGCGCGCCGTGGAGGACGCGGTGCGACCGATCCACGCCGAAGCGCGAACACAAAGCGTCGAGCGTATGCTTGGCGCCGGGATGGCGGCTGCGCGCGATCTGCAGCGTGTCGACCATCCGTTTGACGTGGACGATCGGCCGGCCGCAGCGCTGGAGCTCGCCGTTGAGGAAGGAGAAGTCGAAGCCGGCGTTATGCGCGACCAGCGGCGCGTCGCCGAGGAATTCGATCAGCTCGTCCACACCCTGCGCGAACTTCGGCTTGTCGCTGAGGAAGGCTTCGGAGATGCCGTGCACCGCCTGCGCTTCGGCGGGCATGTTGCGTTCCGGGTGATAATAAGCGTGGAAGGTGCGGCCGGTCTCGACGCGGTTGACCATCTCGACGCAGCCGATCTCCACCAGCCGGTCACCACCGGCGAAGCTCAGGCCGGTGGTTTCGGTGTCGAAGACGATCTCGCGCATCCCACCTTTATCAGCCTGCCGGCGGCGCCATGCAAGCGATGACGTGGCGAACCGCCGCACGCGTCCGCTCAAGCGGGACGTCGGTGGCGATGACATAGGTGGCGCGGGCGCGCTTGTCGGCGTCGGGGAGCTGGCGGGCGAGGATCGCGTCGAACTTGGCCGCGGTCATGCCGGGGCGGGCGAGCGTCCGCGCGCGCTGGACCTCGGGCGCGGCGGAGACGACCGCGACGGCGTCGACGTGGCGGTCGCCGCCCGTTTCGAAGAGCAGCGGCACGTCGAAGACGACGAGCGGCGCACCGGCATGGGCGGCGAGGAAGGCGGCGCGCTCCCCGGCGACGGCGGGATGGACGATCGCCTCGAGCCGCTTCATCGCGGCATCGTCGCCGAGGACCGCGGCGGCGAGGGCAGGGCGATTCACTCCCTCCGCACCGGTGGTGCCGGGAAAGGCCGCCGCGATCGCCGCGACGAGCCGGCCGCCGGGGCCTTGCAGGCGATGAACCGCGGCATCGGCGTCGAAGACGGGGACGCCCTCGGCCGCGAACATCGCCGCCACCGTCGACTTGCCCATGCCGATCGAGCCGGTGAGGCCCAATATCGTCACGCCAGCAGTGCCTCGCGCAGGTCGTCGTCGCGATCGCGCGGCGGTTCGGCGCCGAAGAACAGTTCGAAGGCGAGGGCGGCCTGGCCGATCAGCATCTCGAGCCCGTCGACCGTCTCCAGTCCGCGGGCGCGGGCGGCGGCGAGGAGGGGCGTCTCGAGCGGCGAATAGACGATGTCGTAGACGACGCTATCTTCACCAAGTTCACGCAGATCGAGGTCGAGCGGGGGCTGGCCGGTCATGCCGAGCGTGCTGGCGTTGACCAGCAGGCCGGTGTCCGGGGGCAAAGGGGCCGACAGCGGCAGCGCCTGGCCCTTGAGCCCGAAGGCCGATAACAAAACGCCTGCTTTCAATACGTTACGATTGAGCAGCGTGACCGGGCCGACCGCCATCCGGGCGAGCGCGAACAGGATCGCGCGCGCCGCGCCACCGGCGCCGATCACCGTCACCGCGCGGCCGGTGAAATCGAAACCGGCGAGCGGTGCGTAGAAGCCGCCGGCGTCGGTGTTGGTACCGACCGCGACGCCATCCTCGGCGCGGAAGACGGTGTTGAGCGCGCCGATGCCGCCGCGCACGTCGCCGCGATCGTCGACATGGTCGAGCGCGGCGAGCTTGTGCGGCATGGTGACGTTGCAGCCGCGCCAGTCCGGGTCGTCACGACGTGCGGCGAAGAAGGCGGGCAGGTCCTCTGCCGTCACCAGCGTCTTGCGATAGTCCGCGTCGAGGCCGAGCTGATCGAGCCAGAAGCGATGGATGATCGGCGATTTCGACTGGGCGATGGGGTCGCCGATCACTTCTGCGTAGGGCCGGCCTTCGCCGGCGGGGGCATAGGGAAGGGTCATGCGGGGATCATTTCGCGGGTCCGGAGATAGTCGAGGACGTTGAGCAGCGGCAGGCCGAGCACGGTGAACTGGCTGCCCTCGATCCGGCTGAACAGCTGCGCGCCGGGGCCTTCGATCCGGTAGCAGCCGACGCAGCCGGCGATCGCCGGCCATTCCATGTCGAGATACGATTGGATGAAGCCGGGGGAGAGCGGGCGGACGTGCATCTTCGCCGCCTCGACGTGGCGCCAGACCGGGCGGCCGTTCTCGGCGATCACCGCGGCGCTCCACAGATCGTGGCGCGCGCCCGACATGCGGGTCAGGTGATCGGCGGCCTGGTCGCGGCTTTCGGGCTTGTCGAGCAGGCTGCCGTCGGCGAGCGCGACGACGCTGTCGCTGCCGAGCACGAGCTGGCCGGGATAGCGGAGGCTGACCTTGACCGCCTTCAGTTCGGCGAGCGCGTCGGCGAGGTCGCGCGGCTTGCTGCCGGCGAGGGCGGCCTTGGCGGCCTCCTCGTCGACGCCGGCGGCGGTCGCCTCGAACGGCACGCCGGCGGCGGCGAGCATCGCGCGACGGGAGGCGCTCTGCGAGGCGAGGAGAATCATGCGGGGGCTTTCGTCATTGCGGTGTTTGTCCCCGCTTTGTCGTCCCGGCGCAGGCGGGGAGCCATGGGGGCGATGCGGCTGGTTGTGGCGCGCCACGTCGGCCGCCCGTGTCCATGGGTCCCCGGCTTTCGCCGGGATGACGGAAAGGGGGTCTTTGCAGACCGGACGTCATCCCCGCGGAGGCAGGTGCTTTTGCAGATGACCATTTGGCGTGTTGCGACAGAATTTACATTCCCGTCATGCCGGACTTGATCCGGCATCCCGCTTCTTCCCGCCGCCTGAAGAAGCGGGACCCCGGCGCAAGGCCGGGGTGACGGAGCGGGGGCGGGGGCCGTGCGCATCGCGGTCACGTCCGCGTCGCCTTGCGGTCGTTGGCCAGCGCGATGATCGCGGCGGCGGTTTCCTCGATCGAGCGGCGGGTGACGTCGATCACCGGCCAGCCGTTGTCGGCGAACATGCGGCGCGCATAAGCGATCTCGCGCGTCACCGCTTCCTCCTCGACATAGGGGGTGTCGGGCATCTGGTTGAGCGAGAGCAGGCGGTTGCGGCGGATCTGGATCAGCCGGTCGGCGCTGGTGGTGAGGCCGACGACCAGCGGATTCTTCAGCGTGAACAGGATGCGCGGCGGCGGGCTCTCGACCACCACCGGGATGTTCGCGGTCTTCCAGCCGCGGTTGGCGAGATAGATCGAGGTCGGCGTCTTCGACGAGCGCGAGACGCCGGCGAGGACGATCTCCGCTTCCTCCCAATCCTCCGAGGCGATGCCGTCGTCGTGCGCGATCGTCCACTGGATCGCGTCGACGCGCGCGAAATAGGCGGCGTCGAGCACGTGCTGGCGACCGGGGCGCGCCTTGGCCTGCTGGCCGAGCAGACCGGACAAGGCGTCGTTGACCGGATCGAGCGGCGCCACCGCGGGCAGGCCGAGCGCGAGGCAGCGCTGTTCGAGGATGCGGCGCGTCGCGACGTTGACCAGCGTGAAGACCACCAGCCCCGGATTCTGCGCGATCTCCTGCAGGATGCGTTCGAGGTGCGCCTCGGTCCGCACCATCGGCCAGAAATGGCGGACCGTCTCGACGTCGTCATATTGGGCGAGCGCCGCCTTGGCGATGTTCTCCAGCGTCTCGCCGGTCGAGTCCGAGAGGAGGTGGAGGTGGAGGCGCATCATCGCGCGCTCCGGGGCAGACCTGTGGACAACATGGGCATAAGGGATAGGGCAAGTCGGCACCCCCGCCAAGCGACCCGGCGGCGGTGGACAACCCGCATTCCATCCACAATTGCGCACACAGGGCATGGTTTTATCCACAGGCTGTGGATCGTGTTGACGGCCTGCCCCGAATCCCCGGTGAATCCCCGATCCTTGCCGGTCAACCTGTGGGTGATTACGGGACGAAACGCTTTATCCCGCGTTCCACGTGCCAACCACTGCAACAATCTTTTCTAGATTCTTCTTAGATAGGAAGAAGGCCCTGTCCGATCCTGTGAACAAGCCGCTCCTTGCCGTCCTCAAGGGTGCGAAACCGTCAGTGCCGCCGATGTGGCTCATGCGTCAGGCGGGGCGCTACCTTCCCGAGTATCGCGCGCTGCGGGCGGAGAAGGGCGGCTTCCTGGCGCTCGCCACCGATCCCGAGGCGGCGGCGGAAGTGACGGTGCAACCGATCCGGCGCTTCGGCTTCGACGGCGCCATCCTGTTCTCCGACATCCTGATGGTGCCCTGGGCGCTGGGCCAGGATCTGACCTTCGGGCCGGGCGAGGGACCGCGGCTGACGCCACCACTCGTCGATCACGCGCTGGCGGCGCTGCAGCGGGTGCCTGAGCGGCTCGAGCCGGTTTACGGTACGTGCGAGCGGGTGGCCGCCGCCTTGCCGCCCGAGACGACGTTTCTGGGCTTTGCGGGGTCACCGTGGACGGTTGCGACCTATATGGTCGCGGGCGCCGGGTCGAAGGACCAGAGCGAGACGCGCGGCTTCGCTTATGCCGACCCGGCGGCGTTCGATGCGATCATCGCTGCGATCGTGACGATGACGATCGACTATCTGGCGCGGCAGATCGCGGCGGGCGTCGAGGCGGTGCAGCTGTTCGACAGCTGGGCGGGGTCACTGTCGCCGGCACAGTTCGAACGCTGGGTGATCGCCCCCAATGCGGCGATCGTCGCGGGCCTGCGCGCGCGCTGTCCGGAGGCGTGCATCATCGGCTTTCCCAAGGGGGCAGGCGGCAAGCTGCCGGCCTATGCCCGCGAGACCGGCGTCGATGCGATCGGGCTCGACGAGACGGTCGATCCGCTGTGGGCGGATGCAATGCTGCCCGCGGGGCTGCCGGTGCAGGGCAATCTCGATCCGCTGGCGCTGCTCGCCGGCGGGGCGGCGCTGGACGACGGGATCGACCGGGTGCTCGCGGCGTTCCGCGACCGGCCGCACGTCTTCAACCTGGGGCACGGCATCGGCCAGTTCACGCCGATCGCGCATGTCGAGCATCTGGTCGCGCGGGTGAGGGGATCGTGATGGAGTTGTTGTCAGGCGCCTATCTGTGGATCGTCGCGGCGCATGTGATCTTCGTCATCTTCTGGATGGCGGGGCTGTTCATGCTGCCGCGCTATCTGGTCTATCATCAGGAGGCGCTGGTCGCCGGGCGGACCGAGGAGGCGGCCTTGTGGGTCGAGCGCGAGAGCAAGCTGCGCGTGATCATCCTGACCCCGGCGATGATCGTGGTGTGGGTGCTCGGGCTGACGCTGGCGACGATCGGCCAACATTGGAGCGAGGGGTGGCTGCACGCCAAATTGCTCTTCGTGCTGGTGCTGTCGGGCTATCACGGCTGGGCTGTGGGCTATGCCAAGACGCTGGCGCGGGGCGTGATGAGGCTCGACGGGCGGCGGTTGCGGATGATCAACGAGGTGCCGGCGCTGGCCGGTGCGGTGATCGTCGTACTGGTGTTCGTAAAGCCGTTTTGATAATAGTTGATAGCTACCGGGGCGTTGCTGGAGGCGGTGATGATCAGTGCGGATTTGGGGCAGCAGCTCGAGACATTCGTCGCCGACCTAGTGCAGACCGGGCGGTATAATTCGAAGAGCGAGGTGCTGCGGGAAGGCGTGCGTCTCGTTCAGGAGCGCGAAGCGCGGCTGCGTGCCTTACATACCGCCATCGATCTGGGATTGGCGGATGCCGATGCCGGGCGCACCTATCCGGCGGAGGAGGTGTTTGCGGAACTGGAAGCACGCTATCGGGCGATGCTTCCGCACGGCGAATGATCGTCCAGTTCACCAAAGAGGCGAGGGCGGACCTTCGGGAGATCGGCGATTACGTCGCAAAGACCGATCCCGTTCGAGCGGTTGGCCTCGTGCAGGCTTTGCAAGCGAAATGCGGGCAGCTAACCAGCTTGCCGCGCGGATTTCCATTGGTTCAACGCTTTGAAAAGCGGGGCGTACGACATCGCAGCCATGGCAGCTATCTGATCTTCTATTTGATCGAGGGTGATGCCGTCCTCATCCTCCGCGTCTTGCACGGTGCGCGCGATTACGCCGGCTTGCTCTAAGTCCGCTTGACGAACCCCCTCCACGCTCTTACCTCCTGAACACGCGTAGAGCTGCCGTCCGGTGGTTCCGCGTTCCTCCTTGGCTATCGTCGCTGCGAGTCCTTCGCCGATTTGAGCCACTCCCCCGCTTACGCATTCGGATTATTCCATGCATCTTAGAGACTTGAAGAAAAAGACCCCCGCCGAGCTGGTCAGCATGGCCGAAGAGCTGGGGGTCGAGGGCGCCTCGACGCTGCGCAAGCAGGATCTGCTGTTCGCGATCCTGAAGGTGCAGGCCGAGAATGGCGACCAGATCATGGGCCTCGGCACGATCGAGGTCCTGCAGGACGGCTTCGGCTTCCTGCGCAGCCCCGAGGCCAATTACCTCGCCGGGCCGGACGACATCTACGTCTCGCCCAACCAGGTCCGCAAGCACGGCCTGCGCACCGGCGACACCGTCGAGGGCGAGATCCGCGCGCCCAAGGACGGCGAGCGCTATTTCGCGCTGACCAAGCTGACCAGCGTCAATTTCGACGATCCCGAGGCGGTCCGCCATCGCGTCAATTTCGACAACCTCACGCCGCTCTATCCGGAATCGAAGCTGACGCTCGACCCGGCCGATCCGACGCAGAAGGACAAGTCGGCGCGCGTCATCGACATCGTCTCGCCGCAGGGCAAGGGCCAGCGCACGCTGATCGTCGCGCCGCCGCGCGTCGGCAAGACGGTGATGCTCCAGAACATCGCGCGCGCGATCTCGGACAATCACCCCGAGGTGTTCCTGATCGTGCTGCTGATCGACGAGCGGCCCGAAGAGGTCACCGACATGCAGCGCAGCGTGAAGGGCGAAGTGGTGTCGTCGACCTTCGACGAGCCGGCGCAGCGCCACGTCCAGGTCGCCGAGATGGTGATCGAAAAGGCCAAGCGCCTCGTCGAGCACAAGAAGGACGTCGTGATCCTGCTCGACAGCATCACCCGCCTCGGCCGCGCGTACAACACCGTCGTGCCGTCGTCGGGCAAGGTACTGACCGGCGGTGTCGACGCCAACGCCTTGCAGCGCCCCAAGCGCTTCTTCGGCGCGGCGCGCAACATCGAGGAGGGCGGCTCGCTGTCGATCATCGCCACTGCGCTGATCGACACCGGCAGCCGCATGGACGAGGTGATCTTCGAGGAGTTCAAGGGCACCGGCAATTCCGAGATCGTGCTCGACCGCAAGGTCGCGGACAAGCGCGTCTTCCCGGCGCTCGACGTCGGCAAGTCGGGCACCCGCAAGGAAGAACTGCTGGTCGACAAGGACAAGCTCTCCAAACAGTGGGTGCTGCGCCGCATCCTCATGCAGATGGGGACGATCGACGCGATGGAATTCCTGCTCGACAAGATGAAGAATTCGAAGACCAACGAGGATTTCTTCGACAGCATGAACCAGTAACCCGTGCGTTCGCCCCGTGCCGGTCGATCCATCGGCCGGCGCGCGGGGGCCATCACGATAGCGCGACGCGCGGAAGCATGGCTTTCGCGCGTCGCTGCGTTATGGACCTATGATCAACCGGGAGTTTGAAACGTGTCCATCATCGCCATGCTGAGCGCCGCCGCCGCCAGCGGGCCGGGGTCTCCGGCCGAGATCTGGCAGCATATCCTCAACGACTTTTCCAATATCGGCTCCCCCGCCGCGCTCGCCGCCTTCATCCAGGTGCTGATGATCGACGTGGTGCTCGCCGGCGACAATGCGATCGTCGTCGGCGCGCTTGCCGCGGGCCTGCCGGTCGATCAGCGCAAGAAGGTGATCCTGATCGGGATCATGGCGGCGCTGGTGCTGCGTATCGTCTTCGCGCTGGCGGTGAGCTGGCTGCTCGGCGTGATCGGGCTGATCTTCGCGGGCGGCATCCTGCTGCTCTGGGTGGCGTGGAAGATGTGGCGCGAGCTGCGCGAGCACGGCAACGCCGGTTCGCCCGAGGTGGACGGCGACGAGACGTCGGGGCTGAAGCCTGCCAAGAGCTTCGCCGCGGCGGCCTGGGCGGTGGCGGTCGCCGATGTCTCGATGAGCCTCGACAACGTGCTGGCGGTCGCCGGTGCGGCGCGCGAGCATCCCGGCATCCTGATCATCGGCCTGCTGCTGTCGGTGGCGATGATGGGGATCGCGGCGAACCTGATCGCCAAATATATCGAGCGTTACCGCTGGATCGCCTATGTCGGGCTGCTGGTGATCCTCTACGTCGCGGGCAAGATGATTTACGAAGGGGTCGTCGACCCACAGGTCGGGGTGCTGACCTTGTTCTGATGCAGAAAGGGGGGCCGTCGAGCCCCCCTTTTTCGTTCTAGCGTCGGTAGACCGGCGTCGTCGCGTTCGTACCCTTCACAAGATTGATCGCGTTGTCGCAGCCCGATTCGTAGACGTAGCCTTCGCCGGATGCGATGATCTCATGATTGGCGGCCTTCAACCGCCAACGCCATTGCGCGCCCTGCTGATACTTTTCGAAATACATGCTTTTCCTCTCCTGGCGGCTCATCGACCGCCAGAAGAGAATAAGAAGTAAAATCAATGTTTCGCAGCGGCTTTCGTATCCAATTCGGCGCTATCGCGCGGGCTTAGCCGAGATGCTCCGCGAAGAAGGCGGCGGTGCGTTCGTCGGCGAGGCGGGCGGCGTCCTCGGAGCGGCGGTTGCCGAATTGCGCGGCGAAGCCGTGATCCTCGCCGGGGTAATCGTGGAGCGTCACCTTGGGGTGATCGTCGAGGCCGGCGTGCATCCGGCCCTGTGCGTCCTTGTCGACGAAATGATCCTCCTGCGGCACGTGGAGGAGGACGGGATTGGCGATGGCATGTTTCTCGCCGAGCAGCCCGTCGATGCCGACGCCGTAATAGCCAACCGAGGCGTCGACGTCGGTGCGGGCGGCGGTCATGAAGGCGAGGCGGCCGCCGAGGCAATAGCCGACCGCGCCGACCTTGGCGGCGAGCCCGGTGCCCGTCTGGGCGTCGTTGAGCAGCGTCCGCGCGGTGCGGATCGTCGCCTCGATGTCGCGGACGCCGGCGCCCTGATCGAATTGGCCCATCAGCCCGAGCGCCTGCTGCATTTCGGCGGGGACGTCGGGATCGAGCTGGATGCCCGGCGCGATCTGCCAGAACAGGTCGGGGGCGAGGGCGAGATAGCCGTCGGCGGCGAAGGCGTCCGCCTTGGCGCGAATGCCGGCGTTGACGCCGAAAATCTCCTGGATGACGACGATCGCCGCGCGTGGCGTACCGACGGGTTCGGCGACGTAGACGTCGAAGCGGCCGCGGTCGTCGCGTGTCTCGATCTGGATGGTCTTGGTCATGGGGGTCCTCTCGCGCGTAAGAGCGCGCTGAGCTATGCAGCGGGGCTGAAGGCTGCTCAAGGGGCGACGCGTATGAAGCTGACGGTGAACGTGGATCTGACCCCGGAGGAGGCGCGGCGGGCGATGGGACTGCCCGATCTGACGCCGCTGCACGATCGCTATGTCGCGTCACTGCTCGAAGCGATGAACGGACAGGTGCGACCCGAGCTGCTCGAGACGATGATGAAGAACTGGGCGCCGATGGGCGATGCCGGACTGGCGATGTGGCGGCAGATGTTCGACCAGGCAACCGGCGGGGGGAAGACGGGCAATTGAGCGACACGATCTTCGCGCTGTCGAGCGGTGCGGCGCCCGCGGGGATCGGCGTGATCCGGGTGAGCGGGGCGCAGGCGTTCGCCGCAGTGGCGCGGATCGCGGGCAGCGTGCCACCGGCGCGGACCGCGCGGGTGCGCGCGTTGCGCGATGCGGAGGGTGCGCTGCTCGACCGCGCGTTGGTGCTGGCGTTTCCCGGGCCGGCGAGTGCGACGGGCGAGGACCTAGCCGAACTGCATTGTCACGGCGGGCGGGCGGTGATCGCGGCGATGCTGCGCGTGCTCGGGATGCAGCCCGGATTGCGTCCGGCGCTGGCCGGTGAGTTTACCCGGCGGGCGCTGACCAACGGGCGGATCGATCTGGCGGAGGCGGCGGGCCTCGCCGACCTGCTGTCGGCGGATACCGAGCGGCAGCGGGTCGCGGCGCTTGCCGCGGCGGAAGGGATGGTCAGCCAGCGCGTGCGCAGCTGGCTCGACCGGTTGGCGATGCTCGCCGCAGTGACCGAGGCGCAGCTCGACTTCGCCGATGAGGACGATGTCGGCACCGATCAGATGGGTGCGGTGCGCGAAGGGCTGGCGAACCTTGCGGCGGACCTGCGCGGCGTGCTCGCGATGCCGCCGGTCGAGCGCTTGCGCGATGGCGTACAGGTCGTGCTCGCCGGACCGCCGAACAGCGGCAAGTCGACGCTGATCAATCTGCTCAGTCAGCGCGAGGTCGCGATCGTCTCGGCGATCGCGGGGACGACGCGCGACCGGATCGAGGCGACGGTGACACGGGCCGGCCTCGTCTATGTGCTGACCGATACCGCGGGGCTGACCGAGAGCGACGATCCCATCGAGCGGATCGGGGTGGAGCGCGCGGCAGGAGCGATCGTGCGCGCCGATTTGTTGCTGTGGCTCGGCGATGATGCGCCGCCGCGCGCGGACGCGATCTGGGTGCAGGCGCGGAGCGATGCGCCGGGGCGGGGGGCGATTATCGATGCGGACGTTGCCGTGGCGCAGTCCGATGCGGCGAGCGTCGAGCGGCTCTGGGAGATGATCGCGGCGCGGGCGGAGGCGTTGATGCCGCGGGGGGATGCGATCGCGTTTCGGGAAAGCGAGCGGGCGGCCTGTGCGGCAGCGCTGGCGGCGATCGAGCGGGACGAGGCGGATGCCTTGATCGTCGCGGAGCAGCTGCGGCTGGCGATACGGGCGCTCGGCGGGATACTCGGGATCGACGCGACGGAGGTGATGCTCGACACGTTATTCGGGCGCTTTTGCATTGGGAAGTGATGTTCCACGTGGAACGTCGCGATCGATAGCGGGGTTAGGGCGGGTGCCGCGGAGGAACATTCGCGGGTGAATGTTCCACGTGAAACATAGAATTGGCGCCCAAATGTCGTGTTCCACGTGGAACACTTTTGACCTCCGGTCTCTGCTCGCATAGGCGAACGGCATGTATGACGTGATCGTCGTTGGCGGTGGCCACGCCGGAACCGAAGCCGCCGCGGCTGCCGCGCGGCGGGGCGCCCGGACCCTTCTTCTCAGTCATGACCGCGGACAGATCGGCGCGATGTCGTGCAATCCCGCGATTGGCGGCCTCGGCAAGGGGCATATCGTCCGCGAGGTCGATGCCTTCGACGGGCTGATCGGGCGGGCCGCCGATGCCGCGGCGATCCATTATCGGATGCTCAATCGCAGCAAGGGCGCGGCGGTGCAGGGGCCGCGGGTGCAGGCCGACCGCCGGCGCTATGCTGCGGCGATCCGGCGGATGCTTGCCGGGCTGCCGATGCTGACGATCGCCGAGGGGGATGTCGAGGCGCTTAGTCTCAATGGCGCGCGCGTCGATGGTGTCGTGCTGGGTGACGGCAGCCGCATCGGTGGCAGGACGGTGGTATTGGCCACGGGTACGTTCCTTGGCGGGCGCATGTTCCGTGGCGACGAGCGTCACGAGGGTGGCCGGATCGGCGAGCGGCCGGCGCGCAAGCTCGCCGAGCAATTGCGCGCGCTGGCGCTGCCGCTCAGCCGGTTGAAGACCGGGACGCCGCCGCGGCTCGACGGGCGGACGATCGATTGGGCGCAGCTCGAGGAACAGCGGTCGGACGTCCAGCTCTGGACGATGTCGCCGATGACCGAACGCCGGCTGCTGCCGCAGATCGCCTGCGCGGTGACGCGGACGACCGCGGCGACGCATGACCTGATCCGTGGCGGGCTCGACCGGTCGCCGCTGTTCGGCGGTGCGATCGAAGGGCAGGGGCCGCGCTACTGTCCCTCGATCGAGGACAAGGTGCATCGCTTCGGCGACCGTGACGGGCATCAGGTGTTCCTCGAACCCGAGGGGCTGGACGATACCACCGTCTATCCCAACGGCCTGTCGACCTCGCTGCCGACCGACGTGCAGGCGGCGATGATCCGCAGTATTGCCGGACTGGAGCGGGCGCGGATCACCATGCCCGGCTATGCGGTGGAATATGATTACCTCGACCCGCGGGCGCTCGATGCGACGCTGGCGCTGGCGGCGATCCCCGGCGTCTATTGCGCGGGCCAGCTCAACGGCACGACGGGCTATGAGGAGGCGGCGGGGCAGGGGCTCGTCGCGGGCCTCAATGCTGCGGCCACGGCATGCGATCTGGCGCCGTGCGTGCTCGACCGCGCGTCGAGCTATACCGGCGTCATGATCGACGACCTTGTCCTGCAAGGCGTCACCGAGCCGTATCGGATGCTGACCGCGCGCGCGGAATACCGGCTGTCGTTGCGCGCCGACAATGCCGAGACGCGGCTTGGTCCGATTGCCGAGATGCTCGGGTGCCTCGGTGACGAGCGGCTGGCGCAGCAGCGTCGCCGGGGGGAGGCAAAAGCGGCGGTGCGCGACGCGCTGACGCAGACGGTCACCGCCGCGGGGATTGCGGCGGCGGGCGTCCATGTCGCGCAGGATGGCAGCCGTCGTAGCCTGTACGAATGGCTGCGGATGGGCGAGCTCGATCTCGACCGCGTCGCGCCGGGGGTGCGGCAGATGGCACCGGCGGCGATCGTCGACGAGGTCGTCGAGGATGCGCGCTATGCTCCCTATATCGAGCGACAGGCGGAGGAGGTCGCGCGGATGCGCCGCGACGAGGCGGTGCCCCTCGCGGCGGAGCTGGATTATGCGGCGATCCCCGGATTGTCGAACGAGATGATCGACCGGCTCGGCAAGGCGCGTCCGGCGTCGCTCGGCGCGGCGGCGCGGGTGCGCGGCGTAACGCCCGCGGCGCTGTCGGCGATCTATCTTTATGCGCAGCGGCGGGCCGCATGACCGAGGATGACGCACGGGCCTGGTTCGTCGATCGGTTCGGCGAGACCAAGACCGCACAGGTGGCGACCTTCCTCGACCTCGTTCGCGAAGAGAACGAACTCCAGAATTTGATCTCGCCGGCGAGCGTCGCGTCCATCTGGGCGCGGCACGGGGTGGATTCGGCGCAGTTATTGTTCCACGTGAAACACTCGGGTGGGTCGTGGCTCGATATCGGGACCGGCGGTGGTTTCCCCGGAATGGTGGTCGCGATCTTGCGCGACGATCCGGTGACGATGGTTGAACCGCGCAAGAAGCGGGCGGCGTTCCTGCAAGCGTGTGTCGAGCGGCTTGAGTTGCATCATGCCACCGTTTCGGCGGCCAAGGTCGAGGGGATCGAAGGGCGGTTCGCGATAATCTCGGCACGCGCGGTCGCATCGGTAGAAAAGCTTTTGCAAGCGGCCGAGCATTGCGCCACACCAGCAACACGCTGGATCCTCCCCCGCGGACGGATCGAGGCCGAAGAATTGGCCCGCCTACAGCGTGACCGGACCAGAATGTTTCACGTGGAACATAGTTTGACCGATCCTCAATCCTCGATCCTGATCGTGGATCGCAACCAAGGACGCGCGCGATGACCTGTATTGCGGTGGCCAACCAGAAGGGCGGCGTGGGCAAGACCACCAGTGCGATCAACCTCGCCACCGCTCTGTCGGCGACGGGCAAGACCGTATTGCTGATCGACCTCGATCCGCAGGGCAATGCCTCGACCGGGCTCGGGATCAGCCAGGCGCAGCGTGGCCGCTCGAGCTATCACGTGCTGATCGGCGAGGCCGAGATCGGCGACACGGTGATCACCACCAAGGTGCCGCGGCTCGATCTGGTGCCGGCGACGCAGGATCTGTCGGGAGCGGAGATCGAGCTGGTCGAGTTCGAACACCGGACGCATCGTCTCGATCGCGCGCTCGCACAGACCAAGGACCGCTGGGATATCGTGCTGATCGATTGTCCGCCGTCGCTGGGGCTGCTGACGATCAACGCGATGGTCGCCGCGGACAAATTGCTGGTGCCGCTGCAATGCGAATTCTTCGCGCTGGAGGGGCTGTCGCAATTGCTGACGACCGTCGAGCGCATCCGCGAGCGGTTCAATCCCGGCCTGGCGATCCTCGGCGTTGCGCTGACGATGTACGATCGCCGCAACCGGCTGACCGAGCAGGTGTCGGCCGACGTGCGTGCGGTGCTGGGGCAGGTGGTGTTCGATACGGTGATTCCGCGCAACGTCCGCCTGTCGGAGGCGCCGAGCCACGGGCTGCCGGCGCTGATCTACGATTATCGCTGTTCGGGGTCGCAGGCCTATATCGATCTCGCCCGCGAGCTGATCGCGCGTCTGCCGCAGCCTCCCGCAACCGCGGCGGCGGCATGAGCGATGCGGCGAAGCGCAGCCGGCCCGCGGGGCTCGGCCGTGGCCTGAGCGCGCTGCTCGGCGAGATGGCGAGCGAGGCCCCGGTCAGTCCCGGTGCCGAGGGCAAGGTCCCGTCCGGCGTGCGCATGTTGCCGGTCAGCGCGCTGACCCCGCATCCCGGCCAGCCGCGGCGCCATTTCGACGATGCGCTGCTCGACGAGCTGGCGGCATCGATCGCGTCGCGCGGGCTGATCCAGCCGATCGTCGTGCGACCGCATGGCCACGATTATCAGATCGTCGCGGGCGAGCGGCGCTGGCGGGCGGCGCAGCGTGCGCGGCTGCACGAGGTGCCCGTCGTCGTCCGCGACTTCGACGATGCGCAGACGCTCGAGATCGCGCTGATCGAGAACATCCAGCGCCAGGATCTCAATGCGATCGAAGAGGCGCAGGCCTATCAGCGGCTCGCCGGCGAATATGGCCATACGCAGGAGGCGCTCGCCAAGATCGTCCACAAGTCGCGCAGCCACGTCGCTAACCTATTGAGATTGTTGGAATTACCTGAGGCGGTGCAGGATCGGGTGACCGATGGCTCGCTGTCGATGGGGCATGCGCGCGCGTTGCTCGGGTCGCGCGACGTCGAGATGCTCGCCGAACAGGTGGTGGCGCGCGGCCTGTCGGTGCGCGAGACCGAAAAGCTCGCCAAGGGCGCCAAGCCGGAGCGGGCAGGGGGCAATCGCGACCGTTCGCCGGCACCCGCACCGGACGCGGACATCGCGGCGCTGGAACGGCAATTGTCCGATCTGCTCGGGCTGCACGTCCGCATCGCGCATAGCGAGAAGGGCGGGACGATCACGCTGACCTATTCGACGCTCGATCAGCTCGACATGGTCTGCCAGCGGCTGACCGGGGATTCGATCTGATGATCCTGCGCAGCGACGAACAGGACGATCTGCCGACCGCGGCGGGTGGGACGATGCGGGTGCATTGGTTCCGGCCGGCGGGGGAGGGGCGGTTCCCCGGGCTGGTGCTCTATTCGGAGATCTACCAGGTCACCGACCCGATCCGGCGGCTGGCGGCGTTCTTCGCCGGCCATGGCTATGTCGTCGCGGTGCCCGAGGTCTATCACGACTATGAGGCGCCGGGGACGGTGTTGCGCTACGATGCCGAAGGCACCGCGCGCGGCAACGATCTCAAGGTCACCAAGCCGGTCGCGGGCTTCGATGCCGATGCAGCGTTGGTGCTGGATGCGTTGGCCGGGCATTCGGCCTGTTCGGGGCGGCTGGGGACGGTCGGCGTCTGTCTCGGCGGGCATCTCGCCTATCGCGCGGCGCTCGACCCGCGGGTGAGCGCGGCGGCGTTTTTCTATCCGACCGATATCCATTCGGGTCTGTTGGGCGCCGGGCGGTCGGACGACAGCCTCGCGCGGATGGCGGAGTTGCGCGCCGAGACGCTGTTCGTATTCGGGCGGCAGGACCCGCATGTGCCCTTCGCCGGGCGCGAGACGATCCGGGCGCGGCTCGAGGCGGTCGGCGCGACCTACGAATGGCATGAGGTGAACGGACAGCATGCCTTCCTGCGCGACGAGGGGCCGCGCTACGATCCGGCGTTGTTCGTCGCGGCGACGGGCTGGGCCTTGGCTCTGTTCGGGCGGGTGCTGCGCTAGGATCTCGCGGGGGCTAACCCCGGCGTTCGACGCTCCGCGTCAGCTCGGTCAGCGCATGATCCGCCAGCACGCTGCCGGCATTGCCGCTCGCCATGATCGCGCGTTCGGCATGGCGGACGCGGGTGAGCGCGGTGGCGAGCATCGCCGGCGTCCAGCGGCGCAGCGTCTGTGCGGTGGCGGCTTCCTCCTTGAAGAAGATGCGGTGGCGTTTGAAGACGGTGTCCTGCGTCGCGCCGGCATCGATCTCCGCCTTCATCTCGGCGAGCGTCATCAGCCGCCGGGCAAGCAGGCGCAGCCAGGGGATGGGGGAGGTGCCCGCCTCGCCCAACCGGCCGAGTTCGGCGCCGAGCGCGGCGGTATGGCCGCTGACGACCGCCTCGACCACCTGCGTCATTTCCGCCTCGCCGAGATCGGCACCGATCGCGTCAAGCGCGGCGTCGTCGAGGTCGTGCGGGCGATCGGGGGCGGCGTCGAGGAACAGCGCCACTTTCTCGATCTCGCGCGCCAGCACCGCGCGATCGCCACCACAGGTCGCCGCTAGCCGCGCCGCGGCGCTGTTGGTCGGGCGCAGGCCCTGGTCGCGCGCCATCGCCGCCGCGAGCCGTTCAAGATCGGCGGCGCTCGGTTCATAGGCGGCGAAGGCCATCGCACGGCGGGAATCGATCGCCAGCTTGACGATCTTGGCGGTCGACTTGACCGTAGGCGCAAGCGCAACCACCGGGTTGCCGGCATGATCCGCCGCGAGCAGCGCGGTGAATGCGTCGAGGCATTCCTCGCCCGCCGGCGAAACGCGGATATGCCGCGCACCGCCGAACAACGACATCGACGCCGCCTCGTCGGACAGGCGCGCCGGGTCGGAGCGGAGCGTCGCACCGTCGAGATCGATGCGTTCCGCCTCCGGCCCCATCGCCTTGGCGAACAAGGCGGCGAGTTCGGCGGTCGCCGAGCCGTCCGGCCCGTGCAGCAGGTACAGGCGGATATCGGGCGAGGGGCGTTCGAGCGCGGACCTTATGTCGCGCGCATTGGCTTTCATCGTGCCGGGCGGCTGCGCGCGTAGACGGCGACGCGCGCGACGATCTGGTCGGCGACGATGCCGGCGAGCCGTTCGAGCGCGGTATTCTCCGCCGCGATCGTCGCATATTCGGACTGGACGACGTCGATGCCCGCGTCCGACCCGGCGGTGTCGTCGAGCAGCACGCTGCCGTCGGCGAGGTTCACCAGCTGGAAGCGCGCGCGCAAGGTGCGGCGTTCGCGAGTGACGCTGTCGTCGCGGCGCACGCCGAAGCCGGCGATCTTGTCGTCGAGCCGCACGTCGAGCCGATATTGCGGCGTGCCGCCGGCGGCGAGCCGGTCGCGCAGCGCGTTGCTCATCAGCCAGCCCGATTTGCCGTCGATCGGCGTCACCTCGATATGCGCGAGCGTGCCGGCGACGGCGCCGCCCGACCCGCCGCTGTAGAGCGGGCGCAGGCCGCAACCCGACACGAGCAGCGCGAGCGGCGCGAGGAGCAGGATGGTCCTGATCGGAGCCTTGGTCATGCGACGATGTTCACGAGGCGTCCGGGCACGACGATCACCTTCCTGGGGGGCTTGCCGTCGAGCAGGCGCGCGATCTTGTCGGCGGCGAGCGCGGCGGCCTCGATATCCTCGCGCGCCATGTCCTTGGGCAAAGTCAGCGTGTCGCGCAGCTTGCCGTTGACCTGCACCGCGATCGTCACTTCGTCCTCGACGAGCAATTTGGGGTCGACCTCGGGCCAGGCGGCGTCGGCGATCAGTCCGTCAAAGCCCTTGGCGGCCCACGCTTCCTCGGCGACATGCGGCACCATCGGCGCGACCAGCAGCATCAGCGTGTAGATCGCATTGTTGCGCGACGGGCTCGGCTCCGCGCGTTCGATCGCGGTGCAGAGTTCGTACAGCTTGGCGACCGCCTTGTTGAAGGCGAGCGCCTCGATATCCTGTTCGATGCCGAGGATCGTCTGGTGCAGCTTGCGGTCGAGCGCGACGTCGCCGCCCTCGCCGGGGGCCGCGCCATCGCCGTCGAACAGCCGCCACAACCGCTGGATGAAGCGCCACGCGCCCTCGATCCCCGATTCGCTCCACGGCAGGTCGCGCTCGGGCGGCGAATCGGACAGCATGAACCAGCGCGTCGCGTCGGCACCGTAACGATCGACGATCGGCTCGGGATCGACGGTGTTCTTCTTCGACTTCGACATCTTCTCGACGCGGCCGATAGTGACCGGCTGGCCGGTGGCGACCTCGAGCCCGTCGCGGACGTCATCGGGAGAGAGCCAGCGGTTGTCCGTCGATTTGTACGTCTCGTGCGTCACCATGCCCTGCGTGAACAGGCCGGTGAACGGCTCGGCGATATCGAGCTGCCCCATATGCTTGAGCGCGCGCGTCCAGAAGCGTGCGTAGAGCAGGTGGAGGATCGCATGCTCGACCCCGCCGATATACTGGCCGACTGGCAGCCAGCTCTCGGCGACCGCACGATCGAACGGCCGGTCCTTGGGCTGGCTGGCGAAGCGGATGAAATACCACGACGAATCCGCGAAGGTATCGAGCGTGTCGGTCTCGCGCACCGCCGGCTTGCCGCATGCCGGGCAAGCGACGTGCTTCCACGTCTGATGCCGGTCGAGCGGATTGCCGGGGACGGCGAAGGACACGTCCTCGGGCAGCACGACGGGAAGCTGGTCCTTGGGGACCGGCTGCACGCCGCATGCCTCGCAATGGATGATCGGGATCGGCGTGCCCCAATAGCGCTGGCGGCTGACGCCCCAGTCGCGCAGGCGATAGACGGTTGAGCCCTTGCCCCAGCCACCGGCTTCGGCGCGACGGATTACCTCGCGCTTGGCATCCTCGACGTCCATGCCGTCGAGGAAGTGCGAGTTCACCAGAGCGCCGGGGCCGGTATAGGCCTCGTCACCGGTGAAGACGGGATCGGTCTGGTCGCCGTCGGAGACGACGCGCTGCACGGGAATGTCGTATTTGCGCGCGAAGTCGAGATCGCGCTGGTCGTGCGCGGGGACGCCCATCACCGCGCCGGTGCCGTAATCCATCAGCACGAAATTCGCGATGTAGATCGGCAACCGGCGGGTTGCGTCGAACGGATGCGCGGCAGTGAGGCCGGTGTCGAAGCCGAGCTTCTCCTGCGTTTCCAGCTCGGCGGCGGTGGTGCCGCCCTGCTTGCAGCGCTCGATGAATGCCGCGACCTCGGGCCGCTCGGCGATCGATTGCGCGATCGGGTGATCCGCGGCGACCGCGACGAAGCTCGCGCCGAAGATCGTGTCGGGGCGGGTCGAGAAGACCTCGACCGTGCCGCCGTCCGACACCGCGAAGCCGAAGGTCAGCCCCTGGCTCTTGCCGATCCAGTTCTCCTGCATCAGCTTGACCTTGTCGGGCCAGTGTTCGAGCTTGCCGAGCCCCTCGATCAGCTCGTCGGCGAAGTCGGTGATCTTCAGGAACCACTGGCTGAGCTTGCGCTTCTCGACCAGCGCCCCCGAACGCCAGCCGCGCCCGTCGATCACCTGTTCGTTGGCGAGCACGGTCATGTCGACCGGGTCCCAATTGACCGCCGATTCCTTGCGATAGACCAGCCCGGCGGCGAACATGTCGAGGAACAGCGCCTGTTCGTGGCCGTAATAATCGGGTTCGCAGGTGGCGAGCTCGCGGCTCCAGTCGAGCGCGAAGCCGAGCCGCTTCAGCTGCGCCTTCATCGTCGCGATATTCTCGCGCGTCCAGCTGCCGGGATGGACCTGCTTTTCCATCGCCGCATTTTCGGCGGGCATGCCGAACGCATCCCAGCCCATCGGATGGAGCACTTCGTAGCCGCGCATCCGGCGGAAGCGCGCGAGCACGTCGCCCATCGTGTAATTGCGCACGTGCCCCATGTGGATGCGCCCCGACGGATAGGGGAACATCTCGAGCACGTAGCTCTGCGGCTTGCCGCTATCGTCGCGGGCGGCAAAGGTCTGGCGGTCGTCCCAGACCTTCTGCCAGGTCGAGTCCGCTTGCAGCGCGTTGAAACGCGTAACCATGGTCTGGATTAGCCCGCGATGGACGCGCGGCGCAGATCGCGGGCCCGGGTGAGGATGACGTCTTCGAGCTTCTGCGTGGTCGCGGCGGCGACGGGGGCGGAGACCCACTGACCGTTGCGATTGACCTCGCGCAGCGCCGCGACGCGGACCGCATCGGCGCGCAGATCCTGGTCGAGGATCGAGACGGTCACCTTCATCCGCTCGGTCGGCACCTGCGGGTTGACGTACCAGTCGGTGACGATGACGCCGCCGTTGGAATCGGTCTGGACCAGCGGCATGAACGACAGCGTGTCGAGGCTCGCGCGCCACAGATAGGCGTTGACGCCGATCGTCGTCACCTTCGACGCGGCGAGGTCGGTCTTGGCGACGGCGTTGCCACCGCGGCCGCCGCAAGCGGCGAGCGGCAGCGCAATGGCGGCGACCATGAGGGCGGTGCGCAACGAGCGGATCATGGGCGTAACTGTCCTGCGATAAAAAGGGCGCTTTTCGCTCTATAGATGCAGGGGGGGACCCGCAAGCGACGCGTCGTGACCGCGATGGGACCGAGATCTGTGGGACTAATGCAACAGTCGGGGGAAATGATGCATCGGACGATCAAGGTTCCATATTGGTGTGGGCCTGAATCGTGTTAGGCGCGTTGCAGCGGGAGTCGAGGGGACTGCTAGTGTTTGCCAAGCGTGCCATGGGGCGTGCAGTGACTGGAGTGATGACGGCGACGCTCTGCGTTACCGCTATCATGGTCGCGCCCGCTTTCGGCGCCAGCGAACGCCCCGCCCCCGCCAAGCGGCCGATGGTGTCGCGCTTCGCCGGCTCTTTCACGCCCGCCGCCGCCGATCCGCGGCTCGCCGCGGCGATCGCGCGCGGTGGCCTCGACGAGGCCGATTTCCGCTTCACGCCCGCCGAGGCGCAGCAGGACAAACGCGCGGTGACCGTCGCGGTCCGTGCCCGCTCGACGCGCACCGCCTTTGCCGACGCCGGTCGCAGCAGCGCCGTGGCCGCACCGACGGTGGGCATCCAGCCGATCGCCTATAACCTCGGCGTGTCGGTGGGCTGGAAGCGGTTTGCGGTGTCGGGTGCGGTCAACCGCATCGATCTGGGGCCGATCCCGGGCAGCCGCGAATCGACCGACGTGGCGGTCAGCTATCGTGCGGGTCGTGCGAGCAGCCGTCTGGTCGCCGTAGCCGACCGGCCGCTGGAGAATACGCCCAAGCTGACGCAGGAACTGCCGAGCTATTCGGTCGACGTCAGCAGCTCCTATTCGCTGACGCGCAATCTCGATGTGACCGCCGGCATGCGCTACCGCTCGGATCGCGAGCGGCTGGCGCGGCTTGACGACGATCGGCGCGACAGCCAGTCGGTCTACGTCGGGACGGCGTTCCGCTTCTGATCTGATGCGTGATCGGGCCGGGCTGGTCCGATCGTGATCCGCGCGGGGCGATCAGCGGGCCGTCAGCCCGTCGATCGCCGCCCAGCCATCGAATCCGTAATGCCGCAGTCTCAGCCAGCGCGCCGCCGTCATTCCACCCAAAGCGACGCGCCGGCCGCCGCCGCCCTGCGCCAGCAACACGGCGCTGCGCACGCCGAGCGGTTTTGCATTCGGATGCGACCGCGTCGCGTGGACCGGCGAGACGAACAGCCACGTCGCCCCCGCACGCCGCGCTGCGACCGCCTGTCGCCGATCGTGGACCGGATGGGTTGCGGCACGGGGTCCGCCATGCGCCGGCGCACCCGGTAACCCACCAGCGGCGCTGATCCGCAGACCACGCGCCTGCGCCAGCCGCCGTACCCGCAGGAACAGCCGGTGCCGTTCGCCTCGCGACAGGCCGTAATGGCGGAACACCACGCCGGCGCCCGGCGGCAGCGCGCGCAGCGTCGCGAACAGCGCATCGTCGATCCGCGGATCGGTCATCAGCCAGGCGTGGCGGCGGGGATCGATATTGCGGTTCAGATTGGCCACCGCGCCGCTATAGGGCGCTCATGACCGCCGCCACCAGCCCGCTCGACCACGTCACCGCCGGCATCGCGCACGCCGCGCGTCTCGCCGGCCGCGAACCCGCCGCCGTCACGCTGATCGCCGTGTCCAAGACGCATGACGCCGAGACGATCCGGCCGCTGCTCGACGCGGGCCAGCGCGTGTTCGGCGAGAATCGGGTGCAGGAGACCGCCGCCAAATGGCCGGCGTTGCGCGATTCGTATCCCGGCGTCGCGCTGCACCTGATCGGCCAGCTCCAGTCGAACAAGGCGGACGAGGCGGTGGCGCTGTTCGACGCGATCCATGCGGTCGACCGGCCGTCGCTGGTCGAGGCGCTCGGCAAGGCGATGGCGAAGACCGGGCGGCGGCCCGATTGCTTCCTGCAGGTCAATATCGGTGCCGAGGACCAGAAAGGCGGTTGCGCGATCGCCGATCTGCCGGCGCTGCTGGAGCAGGCGCGCGCCGCCGGGCTGCCGGTGGCCGGGTTGATGTGCATCCCCCCCGCGGAGGTCGAGCCGGCGCCCTATTTCGCGCTGCTCGCCAGACTGGCGCGCGAGGCGGGACTCGAAGGGCTCAGCATGGGCATGTCGTCGGACTACGAGACCGCGGTGACGCTCGGCGCCACCCACGTGCGGGTGGGCAGCGCCTTGTTCGGCGCACGGGGAGACAAGGCATGACGTTCAAGGGCTTGTTGTTCGACTTCGACGGTGTGCTGATCGAGAGCGAATATGCCGGCAACCGCCAGATCGCCGAATGGCTGAGCGCGGCGGGGCATCCGACCACGCCGGAACAATCGATGGCCAATTTCATGGGGCTGGCCGGCGCCGACTTCCGCACCGCGGTCGAGGGCTGGATCGGCGGCCCGCTGCCCGACAGCTTCACTGCCGCGCGGCAGGCGGAGGATGCGCGCGCGATGGCCGAGGGGATCGACGCGGTCGCCGGGGCGGTGGCGTTCGTCCGGTCGCTCCCCACCGACCTGCCGCGCGCGGTGGTGTCGTCGAGCCCGACCGCGTGGATCCGCCGTCATCTCGACCATATCGGCCTGTCGGATGCGTTCGGCGACCATATCTACAGCGGCCGCGAGCATGTCACGAAGGGCAAGCCGGCGCCCGATCTCTATTGGTATGGCGCGAGGGCGATCGGCGTCGATATCGCCGATTGCGCGATCCTCGAGGATTCGCCGGTCGGCGCGACCGGTGCGGTGGCATCGGGCGGCTATGTCATCGGCCTGTGCGCGGGAACGCATTGCGGCATCGGCCATGACGCGCGGTTGCGCGCGCTCGGCGTGGATGCGGTGGCGTCCGACTTCGGCGAGGTGGCGCGGTTACTGGGGCTGCAAGGCTGAGCGCGGTGCTTCGACCGGCCCGGCACGAGCGGTGAGATCGCCGCCCGCGACCGAACCTGTCGGAGCGATCAGAATTTCGGCCCGGCCACCTGCGCGCGTGCCTTCTTGGGCGCATCCTTGAACAGCGCGATCATCGTCGGGTTGCGCGAGTCGCGCAGCGCATAGGCGCGCGCCGACATGCCGGCGAGATTGTCGGTCTGGTCGGGATCGGCGCCCTTGGCGAGCAACTTGCGCGCGATCGGCTCGTTGCGCGCGTTGACCGCGACGATCAGCGGCGTCTGGCCCGAGCTGTTAGCGAGATTAATGTTGGCATTGTAGGTCAGCAGTAGATCGACCAGATCCTCGCGCCCCGCCTGCGCCGCGAGGACCAGCGGCGTATTGCCCTTGGCGTCGCGGATGTTGGGGTCCGCCTTATGCTGCAGCAGATATTGCATGTAGAGACTGCCGGAATGGCCGACGAGGATGTGCAGCGCGCCCTTGCCGGTGGTCACCGCCTTGGTGTTGATGATCGTGCTGCCCGGCGTCTCGATCATCGTCGTGACCTCTTTGCCGTCTTCCTTCTCGATCGCGGAAAGGAATTTGTAGCTCTCCGATTGCTGCTGCGCCGCGGCCGGCACGGCGATGGTGGAGAGCGCGAGCGCGAGAAGAAGGCGCGAACGGTTCATGGCGGGGTCCCTGACGACGAAAGCTTGCAGCCCTGCCGGTAACAGATCAGAGCTGGCGTGGTCATGAACATTCTGCGTCTCGCCCCGCTCGCCGCCGTCGCCCTGGTCGCCTGTCATGCCGCGCCGCAGGAGGCGCCGCCGCTGGCGGGCGCCAAGATCGGCGGCCCGTTCACGCTGGTCGACCAAGACGGCCGGACCGTCAGCGATCGCGATTTCGCGGGCAAATACCGCATCATGTATTTCGGCTACACCTTCTGTCCCGACGTCTGCCCGACCGACGCGGCGACGATCGGCAAGGCGGTGGCGGAGCTCGACGGCAGCGACGCCGATCTCGCCCGCCGCATCGTGCCGATCTTCGTCACCGTCGATCCCGAGCGCGACACGCCCAAGGTCCTGAAGAGCTTCACCGCCGCCTTCCATCCGCGCATGGTCGGGCTGACCGGCACGCCGGCGCAGATCGCGGCGGTATCGAAGGCCTATGGCGTCTATGCCGGCAAGGGCGAGACACAGCCGGGTGGCGGCTATCTGGTGAACCACAGCCGCACCACCTATCTGATGGACCCGGACGGCAAGCCGCTTGCGCTGCTGCCGACCGAGCAGGGGCCGCATGCCGTGGCCGCCGAGATCAAGCGCTGGGCGAAATGAGCAAATTCTGGGAGTTGCCGATCGAGCAGCTCGACCGCGGCCAATGGGAAGCCTTGTGCGACGGCTGCGGCAAATGCTGCATCCACAAGCTGGAGGACGAGGAGACGGGCGAGATCGTCCCGACCAACGTCGCCTGTCGCCTGCTCGACCGGCGCAGCGGCTTCTGTTCGGACTATAAGCACCGTCACGCCTATGTCCCCGAATGCGTGCGGCTGACCGCGGGCAACGTCCGCGGCATCGACTGGCTGCCGTCGACCTGCGCCTATCGGCTGCGCGCGGCGGGCGAGCCGCTGCGCGACTGGCATTATCTCATCAGCGGGGATCGCGAATCGGTGCATGCCGCCGGCATTTCGGTGCGCGGCTGGACGGTGAGCGAGGACGATGTCGGCGATATGGAGAACCATATCGTCGAACGCGAATTGTGAGCGAGCCGTTCGAGGTCGTGCGGCACCCGACCGCGCGGCGCATCCGCCTGTCGCTCGATCCGGCGAGCGGGCGGGCACGGCTGGTGGTGCCCAAGCGCGCGGCGTTGAAGCCGGCGCTCGCCTGGGCGCAGGGCAAGACCGAATGGATCGCGCAGCAGCGCGCGCGTTTGCCGCAGCCGCGCCCGTTCATACCCGGCATGGCGCTGACCGTCGCCGACCAAGTGCTGACGATCGGCTGGCAACCGGGCAGCCGCCGCCGAGTCGAGGTGGACGGCGACATCCTGTCGCTCTCCGGCCCGCTCGACACGCTGCCGCGGCGGGTGGAGACGTGGCTCAAACGGCAGGCGCTCGACCTGCTCACCCGCGAGACCGCGGACTATGCCGCCAAGGCCGGCGTCACCGTCGCCCGCGTCGCGATCGGCGATGCCCGCGGCCGCTGGGGCAGCTGCGCGCACGATGGCGCGATCCGCTACAGCTGGCGGCTGATCCTCGCCCCCGGCTGGGTCCGCCGCGCGACGGTGGCGCATGAGGTCGCGCATCGCGTCCACATGAACCATGCGCCGGTGTTCCACGCGCTCGTCGCGCGCCTGTACGGCGAGGACCCGACCCCGGCACGCGCCTGGCTGCGCGACCATGGCGCGGCGCTTCACTGGGTCGGGCGGTCGTCCTGAAGCGGGCGGGGCGGCTGGCGGTTCGCTGGGGCCCCGTCACGGCGATCGTCGCGTAGCGGCTGGCGCACCGGTGCGGCGGGGTCGCGGCGGTCGTCGCGCGGCTGCGGCGCATCGCGGCCGGTGACGCGGTCGATGAGATCGTCGAGCTGCTGCGGCGCGCTGTCCTGCGGGCGGATGGCCTGCTCGTCCTGCTGCTGCTCGTCGCGCGGCGCCTGCGCGACCGGGTTGCCGTCCTCGTCGACCATCGCCCCGCCATTGTCGGGCTGGCCGAAATAGGTCTCCTCGTCGGGTTCGAGCTGCCATTCGGGCAACGTCACCTGCGTCTCGAACTGCTCGATCGGCCGATTGGCGGTGGCCGGCTTCATGAAGGCGGCGAAGGCGCGCGCCGGCGCGGTGCCGCCGTGCAGGCCGGCGATCGGCCGCGCATCGTCGCGGCCCATCCAGACGCCGGTGGTGAGCCCACTGGAGAAGCCGAGGAACCAGCCGTCCTTGAGCGAGGTGGTCGTGCCGGTCTTGCCCGCGACCGGGCGACCGATCTGCGCGGCGCGGCCGGTGCCGGTGTTGACCGCGGTCTGCAACAGGTCGGTCATCTCCGCCGCGACATAGGGCGCGACCAGCACGTGGCTGCGGTCGACCTCGTGCGTGTAGATCGTCTGGCCGTTGGCGGTGACGCGGGTGATGCCATAAGGCGTCACCGCGACGCCCTTGGCGGCGACGCTGGCGAAGGCGCGGGTCATGTCGATCAGCCGCACGTCGGAGGTGCCGAGCACCATCGCCGGATGCGTGTTGATCGGCGTGGTGATGCCGAAGCGGCGCGCCATGTCGGCGATCGTGGTGAAGCCGACCTCCTGACCCAGTTTCGCCGCGACGGTGTTGAGCGAGAAGGCGAAGGCGGTGCGCAACGTCACCGGCCCGGAGTTGCGGCGCGAATCGTTGCGCGGGCTCCAGCCGTTGATCGTGACGGGTTCGTCGACGATCGAGTCCTCGGGCTTGTGACCCGCTTCCAGCGCGGCGAGATAGACGAACAATTTGAACGCCGATCCCGGCTGGCGCTGCGCCTGCGTCGCGCGATTGTAGATCGACGAGACGTAATCCTTGCCGCCGACCATCGCCTTCACCGCGCCGTCGCGGTCGAGGCTGACCAAGGCACCCTGCGCACCGTCGGGCGCGTTGGCGCGGACCGCGGCATCGGCATCGCGCTGCATGCCGAGATCCAGCGTCGTCCACACGTCGAGCGGCGCCTGCGTCTCGTCGATCAGCGTGTCGAGCTGCGGCAGCGCCCAGTCGGTGAAATAGCGCGCGCTGTTCTGCCGGGGTTCGGGGGCGAGGCGCAGCGCCTGCGGATCGGCTTCGCTCGCCTGTTCGCGGGTGATCGAGCCGTGACGGACCATCGCGTCGAGCACGACGCCGGCGCGGCCGACCGCGGCCTGCGCATCGGCGGTCGGCGAATAATTGGATGGTGCCTTGACCAGCCCGGCGATCACCGCCGCCTCGGCGAGGTTGAGCGTGTTGGCGCCATGGCCGAAGAATTTGCGCGACGCGGCGTCGATGCCATAGGCGCCGCCGCCGTAATAGACCTTGTTGAGGTACAGTTCGAGCACCTGGTCCTTGCTGAACTTGCGTTCGAGCGCGAGCGCCAGGATCCACTCACGGAACTTGCGGCCGAACTTCTTCTGGTTGTTGAGGAAGACGTTGCGCGCAAGCTGCTGGGTGATGGTCGAGCCGCCCTGGATCCAGCGCCCGCGCTCGTAGCGGATCAGCACCGACCGTGCGATGCCGAGCGGATCGACGCCGGGGTGGCTGTAGAAGCGGCGATCCTCGACCGCGACGGTCGCCTCGCGCATCACCCGCGGGATGCTGTCGTAGGACAGCCATTCGCCGTAGCTCGGCCCCATCGAGACGATGACGCTGCCGTCGGCGGCATGGACGCGGATCATCTGGCCGTTGGGCGAGGATTTCAGCTCCTCGAAGCTCGGCAATTGCGAGCGCGCGACATAGACTGCGATGGCGAGCGCGCCGAACGCCAGCACGACGAGCGCCACCGCGATCTGCGCGGACAGGACGAGCCGCCGGCGCCATGGCGAGCGGCGGGCAGGAGCGGAGCGGGGGGTGCGCGCACGGGCCATGAAGACTTGCGCGATTACCGGATGACCGCGGTGCCGACAAGCGGGCGGGGCGATGTTTCGCGCCGGTATGGGGGCGCGGGGAGGGGGGACGCGGCGGGAGCCAAGTGCGGCAAATCCTCCCGCTGGCGGGCGGAACCATCGTCTTTGTATTCGACCGTGTCCCAGACCCACCCCGTCACCCCGGCCTTGCGCCGGGGTCCCGCTTCTTCAGACGGCGGGAAGAAGCGGGATGCCGGATCAGGTCCGGCATGACGGGACAGATTAATGCCGTTGCACCAGCCCAACCAGCCAGATGCAATTGCCCTCCCGCTGGCGGGGGAGGATCTAAACTTACGCCGCCTTGCGGGCGCGGAATTCGAGCGCGATCGAATTCATGCAATAGCGCAGGCCGGTCGGCGGCGGGCCGTCGGGGAAGACGTGGCCCAGATGGCTGTCGCAGCGGGCGCAGCGCGTCTCGGTGCGGGTCATGCCGTGGCTGGTGTCGCTATGGTCGGCGACGCGATCGGGCGTGATCGGCTGGGTGAAGCTCGGCCAGCCCGAGCCGCTGTCGTATTTGTCGGCACTGTCGAACAGGTCGAGATGGCAGGCGGCGCAATGATACAGGCCGTCCGCCTTGTTGTCGGTCAGCGCGCCCGCATAGGCGCGTTCGGTGCCCGCTTCGCGCAGCACGTGATATTGCGCCGGGGTCAGGCGCTTGCGCCATTCGGCTTCCGAAAGATTCAGGTGATCCATGGCGTTAATCTCGTGACGGAGGGGAGCAGCGTCAACCATCATTGGGTCATTCTGGTCGCAAGCGCCACGACCTGAATCAACCCCGGCGGCAGCCAGCGCAGCGCGCCGGCCGACCAGCGACCCTCGGCGAGGCGGCGGACCAGCCCGGCGACCGCCATCGGCCGTGCCAGCCGGGCCGCGAAATCGCGCTGCCACGCGGCGGCGGCGTCGGGTCCGCCGCGCAGATAGGCCTCGGCGGCTGCGACGCCGCTGGCGAGCGCGATGCCCATGCCCTCGCCGGCGAGGCTGGGGATGACGCCGGCCTGATCGCCGAGCCGGAACAGGCCGGCGCTGCCGCCCTGCTGCCGCCAGCCATAAGGGACGTTGGCGATCGCATCGACCGGCGCGCCTGGCGGAAGTCGCGCCAGACGTTCGCCGAGCCGCGGCAACTCGCGGCCGAGCTGGTCGAGCAGATCGGCGGGGCTGCCCGCCGCCTGGAGGCGCGAACGGTGGACCGCCATGCAGACGTTGGCGCTGCCATCCTCCTGCAGGGCGATGCCGGCATAGCCGCGATCGAACAGATGCAGCTCGATCCGGCCGGCGAGCGCGCGCGCCATCTCCGGATCGGCGGCGAGGCGGACGCGGAGGCCCAGCGTCGGATCGCGGCCGCGCGCCGCGGCGGGCCGCGCCAGCCCGCGCACGTCATGCTTGCCGCTGGCGAGGAACAGCGCTCCGGCGGCGATGTCCGGCCCCTCGGCGAGTTGCGCGGTGAGGCCGTCGATGCTGCGGACGGTGACGCCGGTCTCGATCTCCGTGCCGGCGGTACGCGCCGCGTCGCGCAGCACGGTATCGAGCCGTCGCCGCGACACGCCGAGCGCCGGACGCGGCAGCGCCGCCTCGCGATCGCGCCCGCCGGCGACGATCGTCACGCGGGTCAGCCGGTCGCGGTTGAGCGTATCGGGATCGACGCCGAGCGCCGCGATCCGGTCGATCGTCCGCCAGCTGACGAAGCCGCCGCACAAGGCATCCGCCGCCGCCTGCCGCTCGACCAGCAGCGCGCGGGTGCCGCCACGGGCGAGACGGATCGCCGCCGCCGCGCCCGCCGGCCCGCCGCCGACGATCAGCGCCGCCGTTCGACGCATAACCGGAAGGGAAAGGCGCGGAACACGCGCGCGTCGGCGATACCCGCCACGGCGAGCAGCGGTGGCCATTCGTCCGGCCGGTACGACCGCGCGATCGACAGCCGGCCGTCGTGGCGCACGATCGGATGCCAGCGGGCGAGCGTCGCGAGCAACGGGAAGCCGGCATGCGCGAAGCGATGGCGGTGGAGGTCGTTGACCAGCCAGCCGCGCGCCGCCTCGGCCTCCATGAAGCGCAGGAAGGCGACGAGCTGCGCCTGCGTCATATGATGCGCGACGAGGCTGGAGATCACCACGTCCCAGCCTTTGCCGGCACAGTCCGCGTAATCGCCGGTCCGCCACGCGATCGGCAGCCCGGCGGGCGTGTGGGCGCGCGCCGCCGCCTCGCTGCGCGGATTGAGATCGACGCCGACCAGCTCGGCGGCGATGCCGCGTTTGTCCGCCCAGCGCGCGATGCGACGCAGCATGTCGCCGTCGCCGAAGCCGACATCGAGCACTTTCAGCGTCTTGGCGCCGGCGCAGACGCGATCGAGAAAGGCGAGCGTCGGCCGCGCCGCCAGCGTCACCGTATTGACCCGCGCGAGATCGGCGACGACCGCGGCATAGACCGGCGCGGGCAGGTCGTCGGCGTCCATCAGCTCCTCGGCCTGCGCGCGGACGGCGAGGCTCATGGCGCCGCTCGCAGCGCCAGCCCCTCGGCAGCGAGCCCGGGCCCGAAGGCGAGCGCGACGCCCTCGCGCTGCGTCGGCGGCGCGGCGAGCAGCCGGGCGAGGACGAACATCAGCGTCGCCGACGACATATTGCCGTAATCGGCGAGCACGCCGCGCGACGCTGCCAGCGCGGTCGCGGGGAGGGCAAGCGCGGTCTGAACCGCGTCGAGGATCGAGCGGCCGCCGGCATGGACCGCCCAGAACAGGCCGGCGGGCGCCGCGTCGCCGGTCACCGTCGCGACGAAATCGGCATCGCCGAGCGCATCGCCGATCCGTCCCGGCACCGCGCCGTCGAGGTGCATCGCAAAACCGGTATCGGTGATCGTCCAGCGGATCAGCTCCGCACTGTCGCCGAGCGTCGCCGCGAACGGCTGCCCGAGCTCGATCCCGGTCGGTTCGGCGCTGACGATCCCCGCCGCGGCGCCGTCGCCGAACTGCAGCATCGCGAGCAGCGGCTCGATCGCATGTTCCTCCTGCAAATGCAGCGACGACAGCTCGACCGTCACCACCAGCACACGCGCCGCCGGTTCGGAGCGGACGATATGACGCGCTGTGCGCAGCGCGACGACCGCCGCATAGCAGCCCATGAAGCCGATCAGCAGCCGCTCGACCGACGGCGCCAGGCCGAGCCGGCGGGCGATGATCTGGTCGATCCCCGGCGCGACGAAGCCGGTGCAGCTTGCCACGACGAGATGGGTGATGCCGGCCGGCGCGGCAGCGTCGTCGCCGGTCAGCGCGGCGATCGCGGCGAGCGCCAGCGCCGGTGCCTCCGCGGCATAGAGCGCCATCCGGGCCGCGGTACCGGGCGACGCGGCACCGTAGAAGCCGCCGGCGTCGACGGCGCTGCCGCCGTTCGCGCCGGGCAGCACCGACCAGCGATGCGCGATGCCGGCGCGCGCCGCCATCCGCGCGAACAGCGGCCGCGCGCGTGGCTCGACCCGTGCGCCGGCCCAGTCGATGAAGGCATGGTGGACGTCATGGGGCGGGACGGCGGTGCCGACGGCATTCAGATAAGCGGCCACCGAATTCCTTTACACCCGCGTCCGACGATCGGGACAGCAGCAACGCATGATGGAACGACAAGGATGCAGCAAGGCGGCGTGCGTCGATCGCGTCGCCGCATCGTTCGGGTCGATCCCCCGATATTAGCCATGTCCCCTAAATAGTTGTGTTTTTTCTGTGTCTGAATGGTAGGCAGACGATCGACAAACGACGCTTGGGGAATGCGACGTGCCACATGAGTCCATCGCCGGACTGGTCAAAGACCTGACGACGCAACTCTCCGCGATCGCGGTGGAGTTCGGGACGCGTGCCGATCGTCTCGCCGGGGCGGCGGGCGGCACCGGCGAGGCGCAGGCCGTCGTCACGCCGCTCAACGGGCGCGAACTCGCCAAGCAATTGCTGGCGCAGCGCCAGGCGCGGTTCGACCATTTCCCCGCCGAACTGTTCCACGAACCCGCCTGGGACATGCTGCTCGCGCTGTTCGTCGCGCATGAGGAGCGCCGGACGATGAACGTCAAGACATTGGTCGGCAGCGCGCACGCGCCGGTGACCACCTCGCAGCGCTGGATCGACCATCTCCACAAGCTCAAGCTGATCGACCGGGTGATCGACCCGGTCGACCGGCGGCGGATGGAAATCTCGCTGAGCGACGCCGGCTATGCCGCGATCACCGCCTATCTGCGGCGGATGGGCGCGGCGTAAGGGTTGAGTGCGCCTTTGCTGACGAGGTGCTTTACCATCTGGTAGCGACCTTCGCGCCTCATTCCCGTTGCGCTGCTTTTTCGGCGTCATCGCGAATGTCCAGGTGAAAGTCATCGGGTATATCGCGTACGTCCTGCTGGAACTGTTCCGGATATTCTGACGCTATGTCCCGGAACGCCTTTGACAGTTCCGACAGGAATGAAGGATCGATTTCATGCAGATCGTGCGAGATATGTTCGAATATCTCGACTATACGATCTTCCAGATCGGGGTGGTCGCCTAACGGATCGATATTTAAAATAACATTTGCGATAAGACGCGCGATTTGATGTGAAATCATGGCTCTACGATCCTGATCTTGATGTCATCGTCGTGTGACCGGCGTCTGAGTCTAAGATAAATCACTATTTAAAAACAAGATTGTCGCCGATACAGTGGCTGATTAGCCGGTCGGGCCCTATCCTTTTATTCGAAATCAATAATTCATCATGGCAGCGTGGTTTGTGACCACGATTTTCGCCCTTCCAAAGGCGGAAGAAACGCGGCCAACCGATTCTAGTTAACCAAGTTGAGTCATTGCCGCGAGTCAAGAGGTATCCTATATATAGGTAGCCGGGAGTGCGTCACCTTGCACGTTGAGGCTACGGCTTCACCCGGCGTCTAATCCAAGATCAGGCCTTGCCATCCCTGCTTGGGAAAGCGCGCGATCCCGTATCCGTCGATCCGCCCGTTTGCCGCAGACCGAAAAGACGGTCGTAACCGGTCGAACCACGTCCGATCATTATGGGCTTGGGCCCGCCAGATCGCGCCCGCCACCATGTCGACGAGTTGAACGCCGATACTCATGTGTGAGGGCGAAAAGAATAAGCCCTCTATAAAGTTCGCATATTTAGATGTGTATTGGCCGCTGTCTTGCACTAGCCGCTCGTGGCGTTGCCGCATGCTGTCATCGTCCCCTTTGCCGCGGTGGTCTGCAACGATAAGGCCGTAAGTATCGCGTCCGCTAGTCCGAGTAACATCCTGCAAAAAATACTGAAACCGCTCGGTAACGGGCTTGTAAGTCATGAAATACAAGTCGTCTTGGCTATTGCAATTGCCAAGGCCATAAGCCGTTTTGCTCTCTGATGAGCAGGCTATAATCCTGCATGACCTGGTATCGGTGATGATGCCGAAAACCTTATCTCGAAAAGAATTCTTGTCGTCGATGCTCCATTCGAGCATCGGGTTGTCAGCATCTTTGTTGTTTGGCGCGAAAAACCTCCACTTGACCTCGCCGCGGTACTTGCTGGCACGCTTCAAGCCTGTCAGCTTATCCCGCATGCCGGGCCAGCGATCCTCGGGTATAACCAAGCCCGCTATAACGAAGTAGCCGTGTTGCTTCGTGTCAGGTTTTGGCGGTGTACCGCTCTCGTCGATGAAGAGGAGATGCATCTCTAATTGAACCGCGGGATGATGCAGGCGGGTTTTCCACCAATCAACGTTGGGGATGAAAGCCACGCGTCGCAGGAAGATGATTCGGGCATATCAGGGATATTAACAGCTTTTCGGAGCCATGCGCAAAAGCCGTCGACCTTTGGGGTGCGATACCGCGCCACTGGCGGGTAGGTCGCCAAGCGAGACTTACGCGCAGCCTGAACGAACGCCACTTATACAAAAAAGCGGTACACGGACATGGCAACCGCCAACAAATATGGGAGCATGTCTCGTCTGCGCTGGAAAATCCAGCCTATCACACCTTAAAGGTGGGAGAGTGGTGCGGCCGAGAAGACTCGAACTTCCACGGGCTTTCGCCCACAACGACCTCAACGTTGCGCGTCTACCAATTCCGCCACGGCCGCACGTGAAGAACGCCGGGCTGAGCCGGCATCTGGCAGGCGCAGGCCCCTAGCAAAGGCTTTCCCGCTCCGCAACGTCCCTTTTTCATATCCCGCGCTTTTCGCTGTCATCCAGACGCGGTAGCCCCCCGCCATGGCCAGCCCGATCCCCCTCACGACCCGTGCCGAGACGCGGCTGCTGCTCGCGCTCGCCTGGCCGGTGGTGCTGACCAGTCTCAACTGGACCTTGCTCCAGGTCACCGACGTGATGGTCGTCGGCCTCGTCTCGACCGAGGAGGTGGCGGCGCTCGGCGCGAGCCGCGCGCTCGGCTTCGTCGGCATCGTCACCGGCCTGTCGTGGCTGTCTGGGGTGCTGGTGATGGCGTCGCGCGCCGACGGCGCCGGCGACCTGCCGCGGACCGGCGCGGTGCTGCGCGAGGGGCTGCTGCTCGGCCTGTTGCTCGGGCTGGCGATCGGCGTGCTGTTCCTCGTCGCCGCCGAGCCGCTGCTCGCGCTGATCGGCGTCGCCGCCGACCGGATCGACGAGAGCGCACGCGTCGTCCGCGCCTTCGCCATCGCCTATCCGTTCCAGCTGGTGAACGTCGCCGCCGCCTTCTTCCTCGAAGGCGTCAGCCGGCCGCGCCGCGTCACCGTCGTCAACCTCGCGATATTGCCGGTCAACGCGCTGCTCGCCTGGGCGCTGTCGGCGGGGCATCTCGGCCTGCCGGCGCTGGGCGCCGTCGGGGCGGCGCTGGCGACGACGATCGCCTCGCTGCTCGGCGCGATCGGCATGGTGGCGAGCGTGCTCACCCTGCCGCGGGCGCGGGAGCGCGGCGTGCTGCGCTTCGACGCCGCGGCCTGGCGCGCGGTGCCGCGCGGCGCCTGGGCGCTGGCGACGTTCGGCACGGTGCCCGCGATCGCCTCGGGCCTCGAACTGGCCGGCTTCTCGATCCTGATCGCGCTGTCGACGCAATTGGGCGACGCCGCCGCGCATGCCTTCCAGATCGTGTTCGCGATGCACAACGTGACCTTCGCGGTCGCGCTGGGGCTCGGCTCGGCGGCGGGGGTGCGCGCCGGCAATGCGGTCGGCGAGGGGGCGCCGGTGGCGGCGGTCCGGCGGACGCTGATCGCGGTCGGGCTGTCGGTGCTCGCGCTCGGCCTCGGCGCGACGCTGCTCGCCGGTGGGGCGCCGGCGCTGGTCGCGCTGTTCCCCGCCACCATGGAGGTGCATCGGATCGCCGCGGCGATGCTGCCGCTCTGGGCGCCGTTCATCGTCTTCGACGGCATCCAGGTCGTGCTGGTCTATGCGCTGCGCAGCCTCGGCGATCAGGTCGTTGCCGGGGTCAACAGCATCCTCGCCTATTTCGTCGTCACCGGCGGCATCGGCTGGTGGCTGGTCCACCACGACGGCGGCGCGGCGTCGCTGGTCTGGGCGTCCGGGATCGGCATGCTCGCCGCCGCGCTGCTGCACGGCGGCCGGTTCGCATTGGTCAGTTCGCGGCTTCGCCGGCGAAGCTGAGTTCGAGCCGCTTCGAATTCGCCGGCACGTCGAGCTTGGCCGAGTTGAAGTCGATCGTGCCGCCGGGATTGAGCGTGCGCTGCTGCGGCGTGATCGTCCAGCTGTAGACGATGCGGCCCTGCGCATCGCGCAGTTCGGCGCGGATGTCGGGGACGCGCTGGCGCTCGCTCGACGGATTGCTGACCTGGCCGCTCACCGCGAACAGCTCCGAGCCATTCTCCAGCCCGCGCCGTTCGATCGGATTGTCCTTGAGCCGCAGCGGCGATTCCTGCGCGCCGATCGGCAGGCCGATGCGCGCGAGCAGTCCCGGCGCGCCGAGGAAGACGATTGCGGCGACGCCGGCGATCATCAGCAGCCCGGCGAGCACCGCGATCACCGTCCAGCGCTTCGACGTATTGCGGCGCGGGCGGAACGGCGGGCGCGGCGCAAAGGCATCGTAATCGGGCGCGGGCAGCACCGATTCGGGTGCCGCCGCGGGCCGGACCGGGGGAATCGCCGCGGGTTCGAGGAAGGCGGGGCGCTCGGGCTCGACCGCCGCGACCGGCTGCGCCGGGTCGAACACAGGTGCGGGGTCGACGGCCGGCGGTGGCGGCGCCGGCTCGGGCGGCGGCGGATCCTGGAACCAGCTATGCCGGCAATTGGCGCAGCGCACGGTGCGCCCCTCGGCCCCGATCGCGCTGTCGGGCACCAGATAGCGGGTGCTGCATTCGGGGCATTCGAGGATCATGCGCAACGCTTTACGGTCGGGGGCCGGAACGATGACCGGACTGCGTATGATTCTAAGCACGTGAGCCGCCTGCGTGGCAAGCTTGAAGCCGCGGCGCGCGCATGCGAAGGCTGCGGCGACGGCCGGCGGACGGCCCGGGATACCTCAGACGGAGCGGTTGCGGCCAGGCGCATGGCAAATATCGTGCAGTTCGAAAATGTTGGGCTGCGCTATGGCGCCGGGCAGGAAACCCTGTCCGACATCAGCTTCACGCTCGGCAGCGGCGCCTTCTATGTCCTCACCGGCGCCAGCGGCGCGGGCAAGACCTCGCTGCTCAAATTGCTCTATCTCGCGCAGCGGCCGAGCCGCGGTGTCATCCGCCTGTTCGGCGAGGATGCGGTGACGATGCCGCGCAGCCGACTGCCCGGATTCCGCCGCCGGATCGGCGTGGTGTTCCAGGATTTCCGCCTCGTCCCGCATCTGTCGGCGTGGGACAATATCGCGCTGCCGCTGCGCGTCGCCGGCGTGCCCGAGGAGGATATCGAACAGCCGGTGCGCGAGATGCTCGGCTGGGTCGGTCTCGGCGACCGGCTGCACGCACGCCCCGCGACGCTGTCGGGCGGCGAGCAGCAGCGCGTCGCCATCGCCCGCGCGGTGATCGGCCGGCCCGAGGTGCTGGTCGCCGACGAGCCGACCGGTAACGTCGACCCCGAAATGGCCGACCGGCTGATCCATCTGTTCGAATCGCTCAACACGCTCGGCACGACCGTGGTCGTCGCGACGCACGACTATCAGTTGCTCAGCCGCGTGCCCGGCGCGCAGATGATGCGGCTCGACAAGGGCCGGCTGCTCGATCCGACCGGCATGCTGCGCTACCCGCCGCCGCCCTGGGGGCAGGGATGAGCGGCGTGGCTGATGGGCGGGCGCTAGCCACCCCCACCCCGTCACCCCGGACGTGTTCCGGGGTCCACCGGGCGGCAGGCGCGCGGGTGCGCCTCCAGCCGGCCTCCCCGCCGCGGAGTGGACCCCGGAACAAGTCCGGGGTGACGTATCCTTCCGGGTATCGCTGCACATCCTATCGAGCCACCCAAGAGTGCCCGGTATGAGCGGGGCGGACCGGCGGGTACTCGACGAGGCGGGCGGCTTGCGTGCGATGACCTGGGTGATGGCGATCATGCTGTTCCTCACGCTGCTCGCCGCCGCGCTGGGGCTCGGCACGCGCCAGTCCGCGCAGGCGCTCGAACGCCAGCTCGCCGGCCGGCTCACCGTGCAGGTGGTCGAGGGCAGTCCGGCGACGCGCGATGCGCTTGCCCGGGATACGCTCGCCGCGCTGCGCGCGCTGCCGCAGGTGCGCCGCGCGACGCTGGTCGATCGCGCCGAGCTGACCCGCACGCTCGCGCCGTGGCTCGGCGATGTCGGGGACGATGCCGATTTGCCGGTGCCGGCGATGATCGACGTCGATCTCGCCCCCGCCGCCGCGCCCGGGCCGGTGATCGCCGCGGCCAGGCGGATCAGCGCCGCCAGCCGCGTCGACCGTCACCAGCGCTGGATGTCGCCGGTCGGCGGCTTTCTCGACACGTTGACCTGGCTCGCCTTCGCGCTGGTGCTGCTGATGCTCGGCGCGACCGGCGCGGTGGTGGTGCTCGCCGCGCGCGCCGGCCTGGAGACGCATCGCGCGACGATCGAGGTGATGCATATGCTCGGCTCGACCGACGTGCAGGTCGCGCGGCTGTTCCAGCGGCGGATCGCGCTTGATGCGGCGCTCGGCGGCGTCGCCGGCGGCGCGGCGGCGCTCGCCGTGCTGCTGTTCCTCGGCACGCGGCTGGCGGCGCTGGGATCGGAGCTGCTCGGCGGCATCACGCTCGATGCGGGCGACTGGGCGCTGCTCGTGATGCTGCCGATCGGCTTCGTCGTGCTGGCGACGCTGGCGGCGCGGGTTACCGTCGTCGCCGCGCTGAGGCGGTCGCTGTGATCGTCCGGCTGTTCGGTCTGGCGGCGCTCGCCTGGTGCCTGGGTTTCGCGGCGTTCATGCTGATGCTGCCCGAGCCGCTCGCCCCCAATACCACCGATGCGATCGTCGTGCCGACCGGCGGGGCGGGACGGATCGATCGCGGCATCGCGCTGCTCCGCGCGCGGCAGGCGCGGCGGATGCTCGTCACCGGCGTCGCGCCGGGGGTGCGGCCGATCGACCTGGCGCGCGAATACAAGGTGCCGGTGACGCTGTTTTCCTGCTGCATCGATCTCGGCGCCGATGCGGTCGACACCCGCTCGAACGCCGAGGAGACCGCCGCCTGGGTCAAGACGCACGGCTATCGCACCGTCCGCCTCGTCACCTCCGACTGGCACGTGCCGCGCGCGCGGATGGAGCTGGCCGCGGCGATGGGGCCGGGGGTGCAGGTGCTCGGCGACGGCGTGCCGAGCACGCCGCGGCTCGGCACCTTGGTCAACGAATACAACAAATTGATCCTGCGGCGCGTCGCGCTGTGGCTGGGGGTAGGGGCATGAACCGGTTGCGTACGATCCTGTTCACGGCGTTCTTCTTCGCGTTGTCGATCCCGATCGTCGTAACCGTGCCGGTGTCGGCGCTGTTCGGCCGGCGCGCGGTGATCCGCCACGCGCACGTCTGGGCGCAGATGCACCGCTTGCTCTACCGGTACATCATGGGCGTCCGCGTCCGCGTCGAGGGACAGCGGCCCGAGGGCACCTATTTCTTCGCCGCCAAGCATCAGGCGATGTTCGAGACGCTGGAGCTGCAATTGCTGCTCGGCGGCCCGGCGATGGTCATCAAGCGCGAGCTCAGCCGTATTCCCTTCTGGGGCTGGGCGGCGATGCGCTATGGCGGGATCATCGCCGATCGCGAAGCCTCGGCCGGCGCGCTGCGCTCGATGATGCGCGCCGCCAAGGCGCTCAAGGCGGAGGGGCGCTCGATCCTGATCTATCCGGAGGGCACGCGCGTCGTTCCCGGCGACCAGCCGCCGCTGCAATCGGGCTTTGCCGGCCTCTATCGCACGCTCGGCCTGCCGGTGGTGCCGATCGCGCTCGATAGCGGTCTGGCCTGGCCCAAGCACGGCCCCAATCGCCCCGGCGTGGTGACGATCCGGATCGGCGAGCCGATCCCGCCCGGCCTGCCGCGCGACGCGATCGAGGCGCGCGTCCATGCCGCGATCAACGCGCTCGAGGAATATCGAGTGGTGCAAGCGCCGCCCGCGGCGTAGGGTGGCCGGGTCAACTACAAGGTGACCCATGTCCGACGATTTCTACCGCATCAAGCGTTTGCCGCCCTATGTCATCGCCGAAGTCAACGGCATGCGGGCCGCGGCGCGCGCGGCGGGCGAGGACATCATCGATCTCGGCATGGGCAATCCCGATCTGCCGCCGCCCGCGCACGTCCTCGACAAATTGATCGAGGTGACGCGCAAGCCCGATGCGCACGGCTATTCGCAGTCGAAGGGCATTCCCGGCCTGCGCCGCGCCCAGGCCAATTATTACGGCCGCCGCTTCGGCGTCGACCTCGATCCCGAGACCGAGGTGGTGGTGACGATGGGGTCGAAGGAGGGGCTGGCCAGCCTCGCCACCGCGATCACCGCACCGGGCGACGTCGTGCTCGCGCCCAATCCCTCCTATCCGATCCACACCTTCGGCTTCATCATCGCCGGCGCGACGATCCGCGCGGTGCCGACCACCCCAGACGAGGCCTATTTCGAAAGCCTCGAGCGCGCGATGGCGTTCACCGTGCCACGACCGTCGGTGCTGGTGGTGAACTATCCGTCGAACCCCACCGCCGAGGCGGTCGATCTCGCCTTCTACGAGCGGCTGGTGGCGTGGGCGAAGGAGAATCAGGTCTGGATCATCTCCGACCTCGCCTATTCGGAACTCTATTACGACGGCAATCCGACGCCCTCGATCCTGCAGGTCAAGGGCGCGAAGGACGTCGCGGTCGAATTCACCTCATTGTCCAAGACCTATAGCATGGCGGGCTGGCGGATCGGCTTCGCGGTCGGCAACGCCAAATTGATCGCGGCGATGACGCGGGTGAAGTCGTATCTCGATTACGGCGCCTTCACGCCGATCCAGGCGGCGGCCTGCGCCGCGCTCAACGGTCCGCAGGACATCGTCGAGAAGAACCGCCAGCTCTATCACAAGCGCCGCGACGTGCTGGTCGAGAGCTTCGGCCGGGCGGGGTGGGACATTCCCGCGCCGCACGCGTCGATGTTCGCCTGGGCGCCGCTGCCGCCGGCGGTCGCGCATCTCGGCAGCCTCGAATTTTCCAAGCAATTGCTCACCCATGCGCAGGTCGCGGTGGCGCCGGGCGTCGGCTATGGCGAGAATGGCGAGGGCTTCGTCCGCATCGCGTTGGTCGAGAACGAGCAACGGCTGCGGCAGGCGGCGCGCAACGTGAAGCGCTATCTGCAATCGATGGGCGTCAACACGCCGAGCCGGACCGCGGGCTGATGCTGCTGCGCGATGCCGCCGATGGCGCGGCGACCGGCGGCGCACGCGAGGGCTTCGCCTTCGCGACGCGCTTCCGCGTCCGCTATGCCGAGATCGACGGGCAGAAGGTCGTCTTCAACTCGCGCTACCTCGAATATGCCGATGTCGCCGCGACCGAATTCTGGGCATGGACCGGGATCGGCGTGGCGCTGGGGCCGGTGTGGGAGCAACTCGAATTCCACGTGCGGAAGGCGGAGGTCGACTATCTCCGCCCGTTCGTCTGGGGCGATACGGTCGCCGCGCACGTCCGCATCGCGCGGGTCGGCGGTACCAGCATGACGATGGCGATGGATCTGGCGCACGGCACCACCGGAGACCTGCACGCGACGGTGTCGCTGGTGATGGTCAACGTGCATCTGCCGACGGGGCGGCCCGCCGCGATTCCAGAGGCGGTGCGGGCGTTTCTGGAGGCGCTATAAAGAACCGCATTCCTCCCCGGAACGGGGAGGGGGACCGCGACGCGTAGCGGCGTGGTGGAGGGGGGCTTCCTCATGGGATCGCGCTCGTGGAAGCCCCCCTCCACCAGCTTCGCTGGTCCCCCTCCCCGTGCCGGGGAGGAATGGCCGCCCTATCGCGCCGCCATCATCAGCGCCGCCGTCGCCTTGGCGCTGCCGACCACGCCGGGGATCCCCGCACCGGGATGCGTGCCCGCCCCGACGAAATACAGATTGGGGATATGGTCGTCGCGGTTGTGGACGCGGAAATAGGCGCTCTGCGTCAGCACCGGTTCCAGGCTGAACGCGCTGCCGAGATGCGCCTTCAGATCGGTGGCGAAATCGTTGGGCGCATAACTGAACTTGGTGACGATCCGCTCGTGGATGTCGGGAATCAGCCGCCGCCCGACTTCGTCGAGGATGCGCTTTTCGAGGATCGGGCCGACCTCGTTCCAGTCGACCGGGAATTTGCCCATGTGCGGGACCGGCGCCAGCGCGTAGAAGGTCGAATGCCCCTCCGGCGCGAGGCTCGGATCGGTAACGGTGGGATGATGCAGGTACAGCGAGAAATCCTGCGCCAGCACGCCGTGATCGTAGATGTCGGCGAGCAGCTCCTTATAGCGCGGCCCGAACAGGATCATGTGGTGCGGGATGCCCGGCCACGTGCCCTTGATGCCGAAATGCACGACGAACAGCGACGGCGAATAGCTCTTGCGCTCCAGCCGCGCCTTGGTGCGCTGCGCACTGCGCGATCCGCTGAGCAGGTCGCGATAGGTGTGCATGATGTCGCTGTTCGCCGCGACCGCATCGGCCTGCGCCTCCCAGCCGCTCGCGCAGCGGACGCCGGTGGCGCGGTCGCCCAGCGTCTCGATCGAGGCGACGGGATCGCCCAGCCGCAGCGTGCCGCCGATCCGCTGGAAATGCGCGACCAGCCCGGCGATCAGCCGGTTGGTCCCGCCCCGCGCGAACCAGACGCCGCCGTCGCGCTCCAATTTGTGGATGAGCGCATAGATCGCGCTGGTCGTCATCGGATTGCCGCCGACCAGCAGGGTGTGGAAGCTCAGCGCCTCGCGCAGCTTCTCGTTCTGCACGTATTTCGACACGATCGAATAGACCGAGCGCCACGCCTGGTATTTTGCCAGCGCCGGCGCCGCCTTGATCATCGAGGCGAAATCGAGGAACGCGACATGGCCGAGCTTCTCATAGCCTTCGCGATAGACGCCCTCGGCATATTCGAGGAATTTGTGGTAGCCGGCGATGTCGGCGGGGTTGAGCTTGCCGATCTCGCGCTGGAGCAGCGCCTCGTCGTTGGTATAGTCGAAATTGGTGCCGTCGACCCAGTTGAGCCGGTAGAAGGGCGTCACCGGCTCCAGCGTCACGTCCTCGGCCATGTCGCGGCCGGTGAGCGCCCACAATTCCTGCAGGCAGGCGGGATCGGTGATGACGGTGGGACCGGCGTCGAAGGTGAAGCCGTCGCGCTCCCAATAATAGGCACGGCCGCCCGGTTTGTCGCGCGACTCGACGATGGTCGTCGCTATTCCCGCCGATTGCAGGCGGATCGCGAGCGCCAGCCCGCCGAATCCCGCTCCGATGACGATCGCCGACTTCATGTTCGTTTCCATTCCTCTGTGCGGGTTACCGCCATGCCGTCGTTCGCAGGACCCTGATCGCGCTGCCCACCGGCACCGGTGGTTTGCCCGTCAGAATCCGTATCTTGTCCTTGAGACTGGATCGTCCCGCATAGAAACGGGTGATCAGCGTCGGGTCGAGACGGTAGAAGCGCTCGATGATGCGCCAACGTTCCGCCGGATCGCCGGCGCGGAACATCATTGCGCTCAGCATACGATAGAAGGCGCCCTGCTTCCACGCCGCGCGGGCGTAATCGTGGGTGAAGGCGGCGAGCGCCTTGCCCGAGAAATCGGTCCGCTCGGCCAGCCGCACCGCGAGCCGGACCGCGTCGGGCAGCGAATAGCCGGTGGTCGGCTGGAACAGCCCGGCGCGCATCCCCGCCTTGGCGACGTTGGCGCCGCTCGACCGCCAATAGGCCTCGAAATCGCCCCCCAGGGTGATCGGCAGCACGCCGGCCTCGGTACGCAACACGCTGTCGACCTGCCAGCCGCGGCCCGCGGCGTAGGCGGCGATGCGCAGCCCCAGCGCGGCGCGGTCGACGTGCGGCGTGTCGCTGTAATAGGTGTCCTCGACGAACATGCGGTCGGCGGCGAAGGGCAGGCAGTAGACGAAGCGATAGCCGTCGATCTGCTCGACCGTCGCGTCCATCACCCGCGGCCCGGTGGTGTTATGCGGCGCGTGGAGCAGCAGTTCCTGCCCGACGAACTTCTGCCAGCCGAGTTCGAGCACCGACAGGTCGCCGGGGCCGCGGCAGTCGATCACCCCGCCGGCTTCGATCCGGTCGCCGTCGGCGAGCACCACCGCGGTCGCCGAGGCGGCGAGCACCTTGCGCCCGAGCATCACCGCCGGCGCCGGCAGCGTCGCGCGGATCACCGCATGCAATCGCTCGCTGGTCACCGAATGATAGGTCGCGTCGATCTGCCGCGCGAGGTGCGGGAAGGCGACGTCATAGCCCTGCCAGTCGTGCACGGTCAGCGGCGCGACCAGCCAGCGGTCCTGCGGCGCGATGTCGCTGCCGAAGAACGACCAGACGTGGTCGCCGCCGAGGTGGGGCGCCGCCTCGATGATCCGTACGTCGAGGCCGGGATGCCGCGCGTGCAGCGCCAGCGCGATCAGGCCGCCGGCGAGGCCGCCGCCGACGATCGCCACGTCGCAAGGGATGGTCGAACCCATGTCTGCGCCTACCGCAAAGCGCGGGGCGGGAGAACCGGCTTTTACGCCGCCGCGCGCCGCGCTAGCCTGCCGGCATGACGCCGCCCGTGCTCACCACCGATCGCCTGATCCTCACCGTCCATCGCCCCGCCGATCTCGACGCGCTCGCCGCGATGTGGGCGCATCCCGCGGTGTTCGAACGGATCGGCGGCGTCGCGCGCAGCCGCGAGGAGGTGTGGATCCGGCTGCTGCGGTCGATCGGCCAGTGGCAGGCGTTCGATTACGGCAGCTGGGTGGTGCGCGACCGCGCCGGCGGCCTGGTCGGCGAGGTCGGCCTGATCGAGGCCCGCCGCTCGATCGATCCGCCGCTGGCGCTGCCCGAAATGGGTTGGGCCTTGGCCCCGGCGGCGCACGGCCGCGGCTACGCCGGCGAGGCGCTCGCGGCGGTGTTCGCCTGGACGCAGGCGCTGGGCATCGCGCGGACGACCTGCATCATCGATCCAGACAACGCGCCGTCGCTGCGGCTGGCGGCGCGGCTGGGGTATGGGCTGGTGCGCGACGCGGACTACAAGGGCCGGACGATACACGTGTTCGAACGCTGACACCTCGCCCTCATCGACGTTCATGCTGGCCCGCTCCCGCCAAGCTCACTCCGTCACCCCGGACGCGTTCCGGGGTCCACTCAGCGGCGAGGAGAATGGCTGGAGGCGATGCCATCCGCGCGCGGCCCGGTGTACCTCGGAACGAGTCCGGGGTGACGAATCGGAGAAGGCAAACCTGGCGTATCTCACCGCGACGGACCACGCTCGTCGCATCCTCGCCGCGCCGTCGGCATCAGGCCGGCCGGTCGCATCCGCCATATCCCCGCCCCCGGAAATCCGCTACGTCCCGTAGCATGCTGCTCGCCGTCACCCTGTCCGCGCTGGCGATGACGATGATCGTCGGCGTGCGCTATCTCCTCGTCTCCGGCGCGTTCGCCGCGGCGACGCGGTTGCGTCATCCCGGCCTGTATCGCGGGCTCGATGCGCAGATGCGGCGCGAGATCGCATGGAGCCTCGCCTCCGCCGCCATCTACGGCATCCCCGCCGGGGTGCTCGCCTGGGGCTGGCAGGCGCATGGCTGGACGCGCGTCTATCGCGACGTCCACGCCTATCCCTTGTGGTATTGGCCGGTCTCGATCCTGCTCTACCTCGTCCTCCACGACACCTGGTTCTACTGGACGCATCGCTGGATGCACCGGCCGGCGGTGTTCAAGGCGGCGCATGCCGTCCATCACGCCAGCCGCCCGCCGACCGCCTGGGCGGCGATGGCCTTCCACCCGATCGAGGCGCTGACCGGCGCTGTGGCAATTCCGTTACTGGTGCTGGCAATTCCGATCCATGTCGCCGCTCTGGGCTTCGTGCTGGCGACTATGACGGTTATGGGCGTAACCAATCACATGGGTTGGGAGGTTTTCCCGCGGTTCATGTGGCGGGGGCCATTGGGCGGCTGGCTGATCACCGCCAGCCATCATCAGCGGCACCATGAGCAATATGGATGTAACTATGGGCTCTACTTCCGGTTCTGGGACCGCCTTTGCGGCACCGATCGCGGCGTCGGCGATTTCGCGCGCAGCCACGCGCGTGCCAAGGCGCAGGCGCAGCAACCGGCCGGTGGCGCTCGCCGCCTTGCTGCCGGCGGCGGCGCTGGTGCTCGGCGCGGCGCCGATCGCGCGGCTTGACGTCGCCGTCAGCCAGATGCGCTCCGCCAAGGGGCTGCTGCGCGTCTGCCTGACCGCCGATCCCGACAATTTCCCCGCCTGCGTCGACGATGCCGATGCGATCACCCGCTCGGTACCGGCCAATGCGCATAGCCTGCGCTTCGAGGGGCTGCCGCACGGCCAATATGCCGTCGCGGTGATCCACGACGAGAACAGCAACGCCAAGCTCGACACCTTCGCCGGCATTCCGCGCGAAGGCTTCGGCTTTTCGCGCAACCCGCCGATCCGCTTCGGCGCACCGCGCTTCGCCGCGGCACGCTTCGCGGTGACCAGTGATGCAAATCAGCAACAGATTCGGATGCATTACATCCTCTGATCGGTCGGCAATGGATAGCAACCGGCGTCCGCCGCGTTACGGCGTCGTAACAGGTTTGGAGCCGTAGCTTTGTCCGCCAAGATCTTGATGCCGCTCGCGCTCGCCGCCGCTGCCGTGTTCGTCACCCCGGCCGCCGCGCAGGAGGCGTCGGCGCCCGTGCAGCCCACCGAATTCGACTTCAATCGCGATACGATCACCGTCGGCGCCGCCGGCGTCTATCTCAGCGATTACGAAGGCTCGAACGACTATCGCTTCACCGCCGCACCGGGCGCGGTCGGCTCGATCAAGGGCTATGGCTTCGTCCTCGCCGGCAACCGGATCAGCGTCGACCTGATCCGCGACAAGCCCGGCCCCGTCTGGGACCTGCAGGCCGGTCCGATCGGCGTCGTCAATTTCAACCGCAGCAGCCTCAAGAGCATCGACGATCCGCGCGTCCGCGCGCTCGGCAAGGTCGATACCGCGATCGAGCTCGGCGGCTATGTCGGCATCGGCAAGACCGGGGTGATCACCAGCCCGTACGATCAATTGTCGGCGACGGTCAGCTATCGCCACGACGTCGCCAATGCCCATGACAGCGGCATCTGGCAGCCGAGCGTCAATTACATCACTCCGCTGAGCGAGAAGATGGCGGTGGCGATCTTCGCCTCGGCCGAGCGTGCCGGCCGCGGTTATGCGACGACCTATTTCTCGGTCTCGCCAACGCAGACGCTGGCGAGCGGCCTGCCGACCTACAATGCGCGCGCTGGCTGGAAGAATTACTCGCTCGGCGGTCTCTACACCTATTCGCTGACCGGCAATCTGCTCAAGGGCTTCAAGATCGTCGCCGGCGGCACCTACGTCCGGATGCTCAACGGCTTCGCCGACAGCCCGCTGGTCCGCATCGCCGGCTCGCGCAACCAATGGCTCGGCGCGGTCGGGCTCGCCTATACGTTCTGAGCCAAAATGCCTCCATCCGTCGTGCCGGCATGACGGATGGAGGACTTACCCGCTGAGCTTGCCCGTCGCGACCACCGGTCCGGTCGGCAGCCCGGTCGGCGAGCCGCCCGCCGGCTCGATCGAGATCGCCAGCACCGTCTCCGCCGCGAGCGCCGGCCGCACCGCCGCCGGCACGATCACCCGCGCCGGCCCCGCCGGGATCACGCCCAGCGAACGCGGCGCATCGGCGCCGTGGATCGCCCACAATTGCGCCGAATGCCCCGCCGGTACGTCGACACCGCCGGCGATCCGTACCGTCGCGCTTGCCGGATCGTAGGCGGCGGCGATCGGCGCGCCCTTGCCGGTCGGCACGATCGCGGCGAGCAAGGGCGCCGGCGCGACGACCGGCACGCGCACCGGGATGCGGATCGGTGCGGGCGCCGGCCGCAGCATCAGCAGCGTTGTCACCGCCAGCAACAGGCAGGCGGCGATGCTCGCCGCCACCGCCAGCCCACGCCAGCGCGCGACGCCCCCCGCATTGTCGTTCGCCGCCGCCGGTACGCCGCGCTGCGCATCGAGCGACGCTTCGACCCGCGCCGCCACCGCGTCGGGCGCGGCCACCGCCGGCCAATCGGCGAACAGCGCGCCCAGCCAGTTGCGCCAGCGCTCCACCTCGGCGGCGAAGCCCGGCTCGCTCGCCAGCCGGCGCAACGCCGCCGCGCGCTCGCTACCGTCGAGCAGCCCCAGCGCCAGTTCGGCGGCGGTCATGTCGGGGAGGTCGTCACTCGCCATCGAGGCACCCCCGCAGGGCGAGCAGCCCGCGCCGTACCCAGCTCTTCATCGTGCCGAGCGGCACCGCCTGCGCCGCCGCCAGCTCGGCATAGGTCAGCCCGCCGAAGAAGGCGCTGCGGATCGCGCCGCGCTGGCGCACCTCGATCGTCTCCAGGCAGTCGTGCAATCGCGCGCGCTGCTCGTCGGCGATCAGCGCCTCGTCCTGCGCCGCCGCCGGATCGGGAATCGCGTCGGCCGCCTCGACCGGCGCGGTGCGCGCCCGGCCGTGGCGCCGGCGCCAGTCGATTGCCCGGTTGCGCGCGATCGTCGCCAGCCACGAGATCGGGCTCGCCCGTCCCGGCTGATAGGCCCCCGCGCGGTGCCAGATGGTGAGATATACGTCGTGCAGCACGTCCTCGGCGCCTTGCCTGTCTTCGCAGATACGCAGGCATATGCCGAAAAGCTTCGCCGAGGTCAGACGGTAGACGGTGCGGAAGGCGTCGCGGTCCTCCTCGCCGGTGCGGATCAGCGCCTCGACCAGGATCGTACGGGCCGCCTGGGGGCTGGAGGGGGCGGCGGGAGGCACGGCCAAGGGCTAACCGTACGCAAGCCTCCCGGCAATATCCTGCGGCCAACATTCCGACCATGTCGGATCATTTTGCAAAACCGACATTTTGTTTCGGCCCCCGCGCATCTTTCCACGACCCGGCAACGTAGCTCGCCACAGGTCTACCGGTCGCCCGTCGATAGCATGCGGCGATGACGGAAGACCGCATGAAGGTGAGGGAGGTTGCTGACGATGACCCAGACGGACCAGATCATCGAGGCGTTCGACGCCCGGGCGCGGCGACGCGAGGAACGGCGCGGATTCTTCAAGAACGCGATGGGCATGGCGGCGGTGACCGCAGCCGGCGCGGCGGCGATGTCGATCGCCGGCGAGGCGGCGGCGCAGACCGCGGTGACCGAGGTCGACGTGCTCAACTTCGCGCTCAACCTCGAATATCTCGAAGCGCAATTCTACAGCTATGCCGCCTTCGGCACCGGCCTGCCCGCCAACCTGCTGACCGGCGGCGTCGGCACGCAGGGCACGGTGGTGACCGGCACCGGCACCGGCTCGGCCCGCCAGGTGCAGTTCAGCGACCGCGGCATCGCCGCTTATGCGCGTGAGATCGCCGCGGACGAAGTGGCGCACGTCACCTTCCTGCGCGCCGCGATCCGCGGCACCGGCACCAGCGACGCGCTGATCGCCGCCCAGCCGCAGATCGACATCTCGGGTGCCGCCGGCGGTGCCTTCGCCGCGGCTGCCGCCAGCACCACCCCGGCGCTGACCGGCTTCGACCCCTATGCAAACGACGACAGCTTCCTGCAGGCGGCCTTCATCTTCGAGGATGTCGGCGTCACCGCCTACAAGGGCGCGGCGGGCGCGCTGTTCAACAACAAGACCTATCTCGAGGCGGCCGCCGGCATCCTCGCGGTGGAGGCCTATCATGCCGCGATCGTGCGCACCGCGCTCTATGCGCGCGGCGTCGCGACCCCGACGATCACCACCGCGCAGAACAACGTCGCCGCGACCACGGCGATCTCCAACCTGCGCGATTCGGTCGACGGCGGCACCGATCTCGACCAGGGCATCGCCGCGACGACGACCAATGCGGGCACGACCTCGAACATCGTGCCGCTCGATCCCAACGGCCTCGCGTTCAGCCGGACGCCGGCGCAGGTGCTCAACATCGTCTATCTCAATCCCCGATCGGTGACCGCGGGCGGGTTCTTCCCGAACGGCATCAACAACGGGAACAGCGGGCTGCGCAGCAGCGCCGCGAACTGAGCAGGGGTGGATATATGACCAAGGAACTCTCCGTCCTCGCCATCGTCGAGGCAACCGCCGCGCGCCGCAAGGCCCGCCGCGCGTTCATGAAGACCGCCGCGACCGGCGTCGCCGCGGTCGGCGGCCTGTCGCTGCTCGCCGCCTGCGGTGACGACGACGACAATATGTCGGTGCCGTTTCCGACGCCGACGCCGACTGCGACCTCGGTCAGCACCGACGTCGCGGTGCTCAACTTCGCGCTCAACCTCGAATATCTCGAGGCGCAATTCTACAGTTATGCCGCGTTCGGCACCGGCCTGTCGGCGTCGCTGCTCACCGGTACGGGCACGCAGGGGTCGGTCATCACCGGCTCGGGCGACGGCTTCCCGCGCGCGGTCAATTTCACCTCCGACCCGCTGATCGGTCAATATGCGCGCGAGATCGCGCAGGATGAGATCGCCCACGTCACCTTCCTGCGCGCCGCGCTCGGCAGTGCCGCGGTCGCCCAGCCGGCGATCGACATCTCGGGAACCGCGACCGGTGCGTTCACCGCGGCGGCGCGCGCCGCCGGCGTCGTCGCCTCGAACGGCCTGTTCGATCCCTATGCCAGCCCGACCAACTTCCTGCTCGGCGCCTATATCTTCGAGGATATCGGCGTCACCGCCTATAAGGGCGCCTCGCCGGTCATCTCGTCGATGTATCTCGAAGCGGCGGCGGGCATCCTCGCGGCGGAGGCCTATCATGCCGGCCTCGTCCGCACGATCCTCTACACCCGCGGCGTCACCAACGCCGACCTGATCACCGCGACCACCAAGATCTCGGACGCGCGCGATCTGCTCGACGGCACTACCGGCGGCACCAATGGCGACGACGACCAGGGCATCGCCGGCACCAACATCGGCGCGGCCAATGCCGTGTCGAACATCGTGCCGACCGACAGCAACGGCATCGCCTACAGCCGCAGCGTCCAGCAGGTGCACAACATCGCCTATCTCAACGCGACCGGCGCCAACCGCACCCGCGGCGGCTTCTTCCCGGCGGGCACCAACAATCCCAATCCGGCCTTCACCGTCGGCCTCGGCTGAGCCCGACGTTCCAAGAGTTGGCCGGCGTTCCCTTCCACGCCGGCCGGCACAGGGTCCTCCCTCGATTTCGCGTCGGGGGAGGATTTTTTATGCGCGGTCACGCCCTTCCGTCGCGCTGCCGCCGATTTCCGCCGCGTCCGGGCTTGACGCCTCCCGCCGGATGCGGAACGGCAAGGCCATCCTGGGCCGCCGCAAGACCGCCCGCGCGTGGGGAGAACCCGAGTAATGACCGCCCGAACCGATACCGACAGCGCCCTCGCAGCGGCGCTCGACGCCCGCGTCCAGCGCCGCACCGAACGCCGCGACTTCTTCCGCACCGCGATGGGCGCGATGGCGGTCACCGCCGCGGGCGCGTCGGCGCTGGGCCTCGCCGGCGCCGCCGAGGCGCAGACGACGACCTATTCCGATCAGGACATCCTCAATTTCGCGCTCAACCTCGAATATCTCGAGGCGCAATTCTACGCCTTCGCCACCGGCGGCGCCGGCCTCGCCGCCAATCTGCTCACCGGCACGGGCACGCCGGGCACGGCGAACGTCAGCGGCGGCGCCGCGGTGACATTCAGCGACCCGGTCCTTGCCCGCTATGCGCGCGAGATCGCCGCCGACGAGGTCGCGCACGTCACCTATCTGCGCACCGCGCTGGGCAGCAGCGCGATCGCGCAGCCGGCGCTCGACCTGTCGGTCGGCCCGAACAGCGCCTTCTCCGCCGCCGCGGTCGCCGCCAAGCTGATCGCCGCGGGCCAGACCTTCAACCAATATGGCAGCGAGGAGAATTTCCTGCTCGGCGCCTATCTGTTCGAGGACGTCGGCGTCACCGCCTACAAGGGCGCCGCGCCGCTGCTCACCAAGACCTATATCGAGGCCGCCGCCGGTATCCTCGCGGTCGAGGCCTATCATGCCGCGACGATCCGCGGCGAGCTGTTCCGTCGCGGCTCGGTCGCCGGCTCGGCACTGATCACCAGCGCCAGCGCGATCTCCGACGCGCGCGACAGCCTCGACGGCGGCACCGACATCGACCAGGGCATCACGCCGGGTCTCACCGCCGCGCCGGGCCAGACCGTGCCGACGCCGACGCCCACCGCGACCGCCACCGCGACGCCGACGCCGACCCCCACGCCGACCCCGACCGCGACGCCCACCCCGGTGCCGACCTTCCCGGTGTCCAACATCGTGCCGGCCGACGCCAACAGCATCGTCTACAGCCGCACCCCCAATCAGGTGCTCAACATCGTCTATCTCAACGCCGCGGCGGCGAGCGCGGGCGGCTTCTTCCCCGCCGGCCTCAACGGCACCATCAAGGCGGCAACCGCCTCCTGATCCCGCCGTCCGTTTTCAAAGCTTCCAGGGGATAGACCCGATGACCGACCTTCCGACCGACACGATCCTCGACGCGATCGCCGACCGCCGCGCCGAACGCCGCAACTTCCTGCGCTACGCCGGCGGCGCCGCCGCCTCGGCGGGGGCCCTGTCGCTGCTCGCCGCCTGCGGTGGCGACGGCGACAGCAGCAGCAGCCCCAGCCCGACGCCGACCGCGACGACGCCGACCGTCGGCACCGATGCCGACGTGCTCAACTTCGCGCTCAACCTCGAATATCTCGAGGCGAGCTTCTACAGCTGGGCGGCCTTCGGCCAGGGCCTGTCGACCGGCATCATGAGCGGCGTCGGCACGCTCGGCACCGTCACCGGCGGCGCACAGGTGAACTTCCAGGACCCGATCGTCGCGCAATATGCGCGCGAGATCGCCAATGACGAGATCGCCCACGTCACCTTCCTGCGCACCATCCTCGGCAGCTTCGCGGTGGCGATGCCGGCGATCAACATCGGCGGCGACGCCACCGGCGCCTTCACCGCCGCGGCGCGCGCCGCCGGCGTGGTCGGCGCGAGCGATGTCTTCAATCCCTATGCCAGCGACATCAACTTCCTGCTCGGCGCCTATCTGTTCGAGGACGTCGGCGTCTCGGCCTACAAGGGCGCCTCGCCGCTGATCGTCAACAAGGTGTTCATCGAGGCTGCCGCCGGCATTCTCGCCACCGAAGGCTATCACGCCGGGCTGATCCGCTCGGTGCTCTACCGCAAGGGCGTCGATCCCGCCGAGACGCTCGCCGGCGCCTCGTCGATCCTTACCAACGCGCGGCTGATCTCCGACGCGCGCGACAGCCTCGACGGCAGCAGCGAGATCGACCAGGGCATCGGCGACACCACCACCGCCAACGTCGTGCCGACCGACACCAACGGCGTCGCCTACAGCCGCTCGACCGGCCAGGTGCTCAATATCGTCTATCTCAACAAGACCGCGGTCGGCTCGGGCGGCTTCTTCCCCAACGGCATCAACGGCAACATCCGCACCTCCGCCGCCAGCTGACGCTCCGACGCCCTCCCTCCCCTTTGGCGGGAGGGCTATCGCCTATGGCTGTGGGAACGAGATTCGAGCCGCGTCCACAATCTCTTCGTCACCCCGGACTCGTTCCGGGGTCCACCGGTCCGCAGGAGAATCGTGCCTGTTCAAGCCGTTCTCCTCGCCGCGGAGTGGACCCCGGAACCAGTCCGGGGTGACGGAGGTGCGCTTGGAAAGCGATGGACCCACTCGAATGTTCATATGACATAGCCCCCTGTCGCGGCGGGAGGATTTGCCTTGGCGCCTGCCGCCGAACCGCGTACACCATCGTCATTATCCCCGGGGGAGCGCTGATGCAGCGCTTGAGAGGAAGGCCGCAGCCTTCGACCCGCTGAACCTGATCCGGTTGATACCGGCGGAGGGAGGGAGCGGTTTCATCCGAAAATCCGCGTCCGCTCTCCGTTCATGGAGAGAGACTCATGGCCGACATTCCCGCACGTACCGAGATTGGCGTCACCACCGGCCCGATCCGCGGCTCGAAGAAGATCCATGTCGGCCCGCTGGGCGTGGCGATGCGCGAGATCCATCTCGATCCGTCCTCGGGCGAGCCGCCGCTGCGCGTCTACGACACCTCCGGCCCCTATACCGATCCGGCCGCGCGTATCGATATCATGGCCGGCCTGCCGCAGCTGCGTCGCGCGTGGATCGAGAGCCGCGGCGACGTCGAAAGCTACGATGGCCGCGAACTGCGTCCCGAAGACAATGGCCAGCTCGGCCCCGACCGCTCCGGCGGCGTCCCGCAATTCCCCAACGCCGTCCGTCGCCCGTTGCGCGCGCGCGCCGGCGCCAACGTCAGCCAGATGCATTATGCCCGCCGCGGCATCGTCACTCCGGAAATGGAATATGTCGCCACCCGCGAGAATCTCGGTCGCGCGATGCTGCGCGACCATGTCCGCGACGGCGAGAGCTTCGGCGCGTCGATCCCCGATTACGTCACCCCCGAATTCGTCCGCGACGAGGTCGCGCGCGGCCGCGCGATCATCCCGTCGAACATCAACCATCCCGAATCCGAGCCGATGGCGATCGGCCGCAACTTCCTGGTCAAGATCAACGCCAACATCGGCAATTCCGCCGTCGCGAGCAACGTCGCGGCGGAGGTCGACAAGCTCGTCTGGTCGATCCGCTGGGGTGCCGACACGGTGATGGACCTGTCGACCGGCCGCAACATCCACGACACGCGCGAATGGATTCTGCGCAACAGCCCCGTGCCGATCGGCACCGTGCCGATCTATCAGGCGCTCGAAAAGGTCGGCGGCATCGCCGAGGAGCTGACCTGGGAGATCTTCCGCGACACGCTGATCGAACAGGCCGAACAGGGCGTCGACTATTTCACCATCCACGCCGGCGTCCGCCTGCCCTACATTCCGATGACGGCGAAGCGCGTCACCGGCATCGTCAGCCGCGGCGGCAGCATCATGGCGAAATGGTGCCTCGCGCATCACAAGGAATCGTTCCTCTACGAACGGTTCGACGAGATCACCGAGATCATGAGGGCCTATGACATCGCCTATTCGCTGGGCGACGGCCTGCGCCCCGGCTCGATCGCCGACGCCAATGACGAGGCGCAGTTCAGCGAGCTCTACACGCTCGGCGAGCTGACCCATCGCGCCTGGGCGCAGGACGTGCAGGTGATGATCGAAGGTCCGGGCCATGTCCCGATGCACAAGATCCAGGAGAATATGACCAAGCAGCTCCAGGTCTGCGGCGAGGCGCCTTTCTATACGCTCGGGCCGCTCACTACGGATATCGCGCCGGGCTACGACCATATCACCAGCGGTATCGGCGCGGCGATGATCGGCTGGTTCGGCTGCGCGATGCTCTGCTACGTCACCCCCAAGGAGCATCTCGGCCTGCCCGACCGCGACGACGTCAAGGTCGGCGTCGTCACCTACAAGCTCGCCGCGCACGCCGCCGATCTCGCCAAGGGCCACCCCGCCGCGAAGCTGCGCGACGACGCGCTGAGCCGCGCCCGCTTCGACTTCCGCTGGCGCGACCAGTTCAACCTGTCGCTCGACCCCGATACCGCCGAGTCGTTCCACGACCAGACCTTGCCTGCCGAGGGCGCCAAGACGGCGCATTTCTGTTCGATGTGCGGCCCGAAATTCTGCTCGATGAAGATCACGCAGGAGGTTAGGGAATTCGCCGCCAAGCAGAACGCGCCGGTCGCCACTTTCGTCGCCGCCGAAGAGGCCGAGGCGGGCATGGCCGACATGAGCGAGCGGTTCCGCGAGAAGGGCGGGGAGGTGTATCTGCCGGCGGCGGAGTGATTGGTGCCGAGTCGCTGATGGAAACCCGACGCTCGTCAGCGACTTGGCCGTCGCGCCTTGTCTGCCGCCGCCGACCGCCTACCCTAGGCGACCGGGTGGCTCCAGATGATTGTACCGATCGTCCTCACGCAGGCTCCGAATGACGCCATCGACCTTGCCGCGGTCACCTCGCGCGCCAAGGCGCGTGCGCTGGCCATGCGCGGCAAGCTCGTGCAGACCTGGCTCTTCCCGCGCGATTTCGGCGGCCCAGCCGATCGCGCCAACGAGCTGTTCGTCCCGCCCGAGGCCGCGCGCCGCATCGAGGCGCTGATCGCCCGGCTGCTTACCCAGCGCGGCGATACGCCCCCGCGGACGATGACCGTCCACCCCGCCTATCGCGGCGACAGCATCGTCCCGACCAGCATCACCTATACCATCCATCCGGGCACCGACCGCGTGACGATCCCGGTCTGGTAGGCGTCAGCACACCTCGACGCCCTTCCAGAAGGCGATCCGGTCGGTGATCTCCTTGGCGGCATCCTTGGGCTCGGGATAATACCAGGCGGCATCGCGGTTCTCGGCCCCGTCGACGCGCAGCGTATGGTAATGCGCGGTGCCTTTCCACGGACAAACGCTCGTCGTCGCGCTATCGACCAGCACCGCCGGATCGACCGCCGCGCGCGGGAAATAGGCATTGCCCTCGACCGTGACGATGTCGTCGCTCGCCGCGATCCGTACGCCGTTCCAATATGCTTCCGCCATGCCGTGTCTCCTTGCCGGACCAACCGACCGGCGGGGGAAAGGATGCGGCCGGCATCGGCCGGTGATGCGCGCGCTGCATGGGGCTGGCTCAATAATGATAGCGGCATTGCGCCACCTGCACCGTCTGCTCCGCCCCGCTGCCGGCGACGCGATACACCAGCCGATGTTCATGGCTGATCCGCCGCGACCACCAGCCCGACAGATTGCCCCCGAGCGGCTCGGGCTTGCCCGTCCCCTTGAACGGATGGCGCCGGCATTCCTCGATCAGCGCGTTGATCTTGTCGAACAGCTTGGCGTCGTGTTCCTGCATGTCGAGATACTCGGCCCACGATCGGGACGAGAATTGCACGTTCACGGCTTGATTAGCTCATGGACTTCGCCACCGCCGGCGTCGAACTCAGCGATGCTCGCCAGCAACCGCTCCGCATTCTTCGGCGAGCGCAGCAGGTAGAGGGTTTCCTCGATCGACGCCCATTCGCTCGCCGAAACCAGCACCGCGCCTTCGCCGCGCTGGCGCGTGATGGCGAGCGGCGCGCGATCGGCGACGACCTTGTCGATCATCGACTTCAGATTCTCACGCGCTTCGGAATAGCTGACGGCCTGCATGGCGCGAAGATGGACAACGCTCTGTCCAATGTCAACGCCGGGGACGTCGAGCTGCCCGTCAGGCGTCCGGCAGCGCCCAGTCGATCGGCGCTGCGCCGTGCGCGACCAGAAACGCATTGGCCTGGCTGAACGGGCGGCTGCCGAACCAGCCCTTGTACGCCGACAAGGGCGACGGGTGCGGCGCCGCCAGCACCAGATGGTCGGGCCGGGTCACGAAGCCGGCCATTTGCTGGGCATGCGCGCCCCATAGCAGGAAGACGACCGGATCGGGTTTGCAGGCGACCGCGCGGATCACCGCATCGGTGAATCGCTCCCAGCCGCGGTTGCGGTGCGATCCGGCGCGGCCGCTCTCGACGCTCATCACCGTGTTGAGCAACAGCACGCCCTGCCGCGCCCACGCCTCGAGAAAGCCGTGGCGCGCCGGCGCGATGCCGAGGTCGGCGTGCAATTCCTTGTAGATGTTGACGAGGCTCGGCGGCGGCCGCACCCCCGGCCGTACCGAGAAGCTCAGCCCATGCGCCTGCCCCGGCCCATGATACGGATCCTGGCCGAGGATGACGACGCGCACCCGGTCGAGCGGCGTCAGTTCGAGTGCGCGGAACCGGTCCGCCGCCGGCGGGAAGATCGCCTTGCCCGCCGCCGCCTCGGCGGCGAGGAAGGCGTCGAGCGCCGCCAGGCTGGGGCAGGCGAGCGCCTCGGCGAGCGGCGCTGCCCAGCTCGGATCGATCCGCGGCGTCATCCTAGCGTTTGCGGACGAATTCGGCGCGCAGGACCAGCCCCTTGATCCCGTCGAACTTGCAGTCGATCTCCTGCGCGTCGCCGGTCAGCCGGATGCTCTTGATCAGCGTGCCGCGCTCCAGCGTCTGGCCCGCGCCCTTGACGGTGAGGTCCTTGATCAGCGTCACCTGATCGCCGTCGGCGAGCAGATTGCCCACCGAATCGCGCACCTCGACCGCGCCCTCGGCCGGCGCCCCCGCCGCCGCCGCGGCGTCCGCCGCGCTGATCCATTCGCCGCTCGCCTCGTCGTACACGAAGCTGTCGTCGTCGTTCTGCATCGCAAACCCCCTTGTCCAGGCCGACGCCCTTACAGCCTGGCGGGCGGGTTAGAACAGCCCCGGCACCTCGCGCCGTGCGGTCGAGATGCGCCCGCTGGTCGGCATCAGCGCCTCGCGCTCGATCGGCACCGACAGCGCCCGCGCCTCCGCCCCCGCCGCCGCGGTCAGCCTGGTGCAGCTCTTGCCCTGCAGGAAATCGAGCGCGGAGCGCGTCGACGCCTCGCGCGGATCGCCCATCGGATAGGCGATGTCGTCCGCGGCGCGGCAGCTCGCCTCGACCGTATCGGCGAGGCCGTTGTAATAGGCGCCCTGCCGCGCCGAATTCTGCAACGCGAAGGCGATCACGCGCAGCCGGTCGTCGCACGCCGCCTTGTCGAGCGGGATCTGGCCGACCGGCTTGCCATAGGTGTTGGTGCCGATCAGCCCGGCATTGGCGTGGAGATACGGGATATAGGCGTTGATGACATATTCGCTCGCCGAGGCGGTGCCGCGCGTGCCGATGAACGCGATACGGGTCGCCGCGACCGACTCCGTCTGCGGCGCGAAATAGGTCGTCTCGTTGTTCGACGCCTTCTCGGGGCGGAAGCTGGTATAGCTCATCACGTCGCCGGTCGAGCGGTTGGCGCCGAGCAGGTTGGTGAGCAATACGGCGGTCGAGAGCAGCCCGCCGCCATTGTAGCGCATATCGACGATGATGTTGGTGACCCCCGCGCTCTTGAACCGCGCGAAGGCGGTGCGCAGCGCGGCATCGGCGGTGGTGATGAAGGTGCGCAGATTGACATAGCCGTAGCGCTGGCCGCCGTCGGTGATGATCTGCGCGCCATAGCGGCTCGACACCGGATCGAGCGTGAAGTCGCTCTTGGCCACCGCGACGGTGCGCGTGCCGCTGCCGTCCTTGACCTGGAAATAGCGCGTCGTCCCCGCCGTATCGGGGCCGAGCGCGGTGTTGAGCGCGGCGCCGGTGCCGTCGCTCTGGTACAGGCTGGCGACCGTCTGCAGGTTGCTCGCGCTGGTGCCGATCGCGAGGATCTCGGCACCGCGGTCGACGCCCGCGGCGAGACCCGGCGCGCCCTCGAACGCCTCGGTGACGTAGAGATGCCCGTCGGCGGTCAGCCCGAAGCGCCAGCCGAAGCCCGCGGTCGATCCGGAGGAATAATACGCATTCTCCTCCTTGATCGAGGTGAGATAGGTGAAGTGGCGGTCCTTGTTCTGCGCCCGGGCGGTCGCGGTCAGCGCATCCAGATAGGTGTCGACGCTGGCATAAGGCGTCGGGTCGAGGCTGGCGGGCAAGGTGTCGTAGAACAGATACCATTCGCGCATCTGCGCCGCGACCCAGTCCTGCCGGTCGCGTAGCGAGCAGCCGGCGACCGCGGTCGGGGTGGGCGTCGGCGCGGGCGTGCCGGTCGTCGGGGCGTTGCCAGTGCCGTTGCCGGCGGTCAGGGACGACCCGCCGCCGCCGCCGCAGCCGGCCAGCATCGCGGTCATCGCCAGCAGTGTCACCGAACGCCGTATCGTCACCGATTGTCTCCCCACCCGATCCGCGCAAGTCTAGGCCCGCGCCGGAGCGCCGGCAATCGCGATCGCAGCCACAAGCGGATTGATCCGGATCAGTGCCGGCCGACGCAACCGTGCCGCCGTCCGGCTCGTTGCACCCCCCGACACCACAATATGACGGAGAACGACCATGGGCCTGTTCAGCAAGGACATCGCGACCTTCGAGGATCTCTACGTCCACCAGCTCGAGGACATCTATTACGCCGAGCAGCAGATCACCAAGGCGCTGCCCAAGATGATCGAGAAGGCGACCGACGTGCAATTGCGCCAGGGCTTCGAACAGCATCTGCGCGAGACCGAGGGGCAGATCGAGCGTCTGCGCCGCGTCTTCGAGATCGAGGGCCGCCAGCCCAAGGGCGCGACCTGCCCGGCGATCGACGGCATCATCAAGGAAGCCAATGAGGTCGCCGGCGAGGTGAGCGACAAGGCGGTGCTCGACGCCGCGCTGACCGCCGCGGCGCAAGCGGTCGAACATTATGAGATCAGCCGCTACGGCACGCTGGTCACCTGGGCGAAGCAACTCGGCCGCACCGAGAGCGCCGCGCTGTACCAGCAGACGCTCGACGAGGAAAAGGCGACCGACGAGAAGCTCACGCAACTGGCGACGAGCAAGCTCAACGCGCGGGCCGAAGCGGTCGAGGCGTAAGACAGGACACCCGACCACCGTCCCCCGGAGGTGGTCGGGACCCGCGTGAACCACCAGTGCTCCTGCGAACGCAGGAGCCCAGGGTTCCGAACGCCGGCAATTGTTGTTCTGCTTGGCCCTGGGTTCCTGCGTGCGCAGGAACACTTATAGGATCGCGCGGCAGAGCCAACGTTCCCGAAGGTTTCGACTCATTCCGCCGGCTAGCGCGCAGCGGAATGGCCCGAAACCCGCCCGCACCCCGCGCTGCAGAGCGACGCGGGACTGGCCGATTTACCCCAGGCTCTTCGACGCCTGTTCGAACACGTCCTTTGACAGGCCCGGCGTCGCGACGATCCGCTCCAGCGCGCCGCGCATCAGCGCCGCGCGATCCGAATCGAAACGCCGCCACCGTGCCAGCGGCGGCAGCAGCTTCGCCGCGGTTTGCGGATTGAGCTTGTCGAGCGCGATGAGCTGGTCGGCGAGGAAGCGATAGCCCGAACCGTCCGCCGCGTTGAACGCCCGCTGGTTCGCCCCGAACGCACCGACCAGCGCGCGGGCGCGATTGGGATTGGCGAGGGTGAAATCGGGATGCTGTGCGAGGTCGGCGACCAGCCGCCCGGTGTCGTCGCGCGACGACAGCGCCTGCGTCTGGAACCATTTGTCGATCACCAGCGAGTTGCCAGCATAGCGATGGTAGAAGATGTCGAGCGCCGCCTCGCGCTCGTCCGAATAGCCGTTGGCGAGCGTGCCGAGCGCACCCTGCCGGTCGGTCATATTGTCGGCGCGCTCGAACTGGCGGAAGGCGATCGTCGCGGCATCGTCGGCGCCGCTCGCCGCGATATAGCCGAGCGCGACGCTGCGCAGCCGGCGATGGCCCTTCGCCGCCGGGCTGTAGACATAGGGGCCGTCCGGCGCGCGCTCATAGGCGTCGCGCCACCGGTCGGCGAGGCGCAGCCCGAGCGCGCGGCGCAGCCCTTCGCGCGCGCGGAAGATCGCCTCGGGATCGACCATCGCGAGCTGGTCGCCGATGAACCCCTCCGACGGCAGCAGCACCGCCTCCGCGACGAACGCCGGATCGAGCGTGCGGTCGTCGAGCGTGTTGGCGACCGCGGTGATCACCGCGTCATTGTCGGGCCGCCCCTCGATCGTCGTCGCCACCAAAGTGTCGAGCATCAATTGCTGCATCGCCTCGTAGCGCGCGAAGGGATCGTCGTCGTGCGCGCTGAGGAAGGCGAGATCGGCCGCCGACCGGTCGCTCTCGATGATCACCGGTGCCGAGAAGCCGCGGTTGACCGACAGCACCGGCCGTTCGGTGATGCCGTCGAACACGATCGTGCTCGCCGCCTCGTCGAGCAGCACCAGTTGCTCGTCGCCGAGCGCGCGGCCGGTCTCCGCCCCGAACACGCGAATGCGCAGCGGCAGCACCATCGGCTGCTTGTCGGGCTGGCCCGGCGTCGCCGGCACGTGCTGCGCGAGGCGCAAGGTCGCGCGGCCGTCGCCCGCCTGATGCGACAGGCTGGCGGCGACGCGCGGCGTGCCCGCCTGGCTGTACCACAAGCGGAACTGGGTCAGATCCTTGCCGCTCGCCTCCTCCATGCAGGCGACGAAATCCTCGCAGGTCGCGGCGGTGCCGTCGAAGCGGGTGAAATAGAGGTCGGTGGCGGCGCGGAACGCCTGCGGGCCGAGGATCGTCGCCATCATGCGGATCAGCTCGGCGCCCTTGTTGTAGATCGTCGCCGTATAGAAATTGCCGATCTCGATATAGCTTTCGGGGCGCACCGGATGCGCGAGCGGGCCGGCATCCTCGGGGAATTGCGCGGCGCGCAGGCCGCGCACGTCCTCGATCCGCTTGACCGCCGCCGAGCCCTGATCCGCGGAGAAGCCCTGGTCGCGATAGACGGTGAAGCCTTCCTTGAGGCTGAGCTGGAACCAGTCGCGGCAGGTGATGCGATTGCCCGACCAATTGTGGAAATATTCGTGCGCCACCACCGCCGCGATCGCGTCGTAATCGTAATCGGTGGCGGTGTCGGGATCGGCGAGGATGTAGCGGCTGTTGAAGATGTTCAGCCCCTTGTTTTCCATCGCGCCGAAGTTGAAATCGTCGACCGCGACGATGTTGAACACGTCGAGGTCATATTCGCGGCCGTAGACGCGCTCGTCCCACGCCATCGCCAGCTCGAGCGCGTGGAGCGCATGCCGCGTCTTCTCCACGTCGCCGGCGCGCACCCAGATGCCGAGGTCGACGCTGCGGCCCGATTGCGTGGTGAACTGGCCGCGATTGACCGCGAGGTCGCCGGCGACCAGCGCGAACAGATAGGAGGGCTTGGGGAAGGGGTCGTTCCATTCCGCCCAATGCCGGCCGTCGTCGAGCGTCCCCGCCGCGACCGGATCGCCATTGGCGAGCAGCACCGGATAGCGCGCCGCATCGGCGACCATCCGTACCGCATAGCGGCTCAGCACGTCGGGCCGGTCGGGGAAATAGGTGATGCGGCGGAAGCCCTCCGCCTCGCATTGCGTGCACAGGATGCCGCCGCTGGCATAGAGGCCCATCAGCTGCGTGTTGCGCTCGGGTGCGATCTCCACCTCGGTCTCGATCGTATGCGCGTCGCCGGCGAGCGGGACGACGAGCTGCTCGCCCTCGATCCGCCAATCGTCGGTAGCGACGCCGTCGACGCGCACCGCGAGCGGGCGCTGGCCGGCGCCGTCGAGCCGCAGCGGATCGCCGCTGGCGTCGTTGCGCGTCACCGACAGCGTCGCGGTGACCCGCGTCGCGGCGGGATCGAGGTCGAACACCAGCCGCGTCTCCGGCACCAGCCAGGCGGGCGGGCGATAATCGTGGCGGCTGATCGCACCGGTCGCGGCGGGAGCGGGCTGGGCGATGGCGTTGAGGGCGTCGAGCATCCACCCTTTATAAGAACGCCGACGCCCGCTGCCAGTTATTCCTCCGGCCGGGATCAGCCTTGTGCTGGACCGAGGCGCTGATACGCTGTCCCGTCACCCACGTCAGGACCCCTGCATGATCCGTACTCTTGGCGCGCTCGCCGCGCTGACCCTCGCCGCGTCCGCACCGGCGCAGACCTCTACGCCCGCCACGCAGGCCAACACGGCCGCCGCGCAGGCCAATGCGCTGCTCAACCGAGCGCTGCCCGCCGATCAGGCGGCGATGAAGGCGCACGTCCTGTTCCTCGCCTCGGATGCGATGAAGGGACGCGAGGCGGGCAGCCCCGAATTCGATATCGCCGCGCAATATGTCGCGGCGCAATTCTATGCCGCCGGCCTGCGCCCCGCCGGCGATGCGGGCAGCTATTTGCAGACGGTGCCGCTCGTCGTCTACAAGGCGGCGGACGAGGGGGCGATGGCGTGGACCGCATCCGGCGGCAAAGCGCAGCCTTTGATCTTCGGCACGGACTATATCCCCGCCGCCAATCCGGCGCGTGCCGAGACGCAGGTGACTGCGCCCGTCGTCTTCGCCGGTCGCGGCATCGTCGCGCCGCAATATGGCGTCGACGATTATGCCGGCATCGATGCGCGCGGCCGGATCGTCGCGATCTTCGCCGGCGCGCCGGGCACGTTCGCGGGCGAGGAACGCGCCTATTTCGCCTCCGCCGCGACCAAAGCGCAGATCGCCGCGGCGCATGGCGCGATCGGCATCGTCATGCTCGAATCGCCGCGCCCCGCCGCGCGCCAGCGGCCGTTCTCGGCGAGCGGCTACGCCAATCCACGCACCACCTGGGCGACGCCGGCGGGCACCGGCACCAGCCCCGCACCGACCACGCCGGTGCTCGGCACGCTGAGCCAGGCCGGCGCGACGAAGCTCTTCGGCAGCGTTGCGTGGAGCGAAATCGCCGCGCAGGCCAAAGCGGACAAACCCGCTTATACGCCGCTGTCGCTGTCCGGCACGCTGTCGGCGACGACGCGCACCGCCTTCACCCCGGGCGCGAGCAGCAACGTCATCGGCGTCGTGCCCGGCGCCGATCCGGTGCTCGCGAAGGAATTGGTGATCCTCTCCGCGCATCTCGACCATATCGGCGTCAACGCGGGCGGGGAGGGCGACCGGATCAACAACGGTGCGCTCGACAATGCGATCGGCATCGCCAGCCTGATCGAGGAGGCGAAGCGCTTCACCGCCAGCGGCAAGCCGCCGCGCCGCACCGTGATGTTCCTCGCGGTGACCGGCGAGGAGAAGGGGCTGATCGGGTCGAGCTATTTCGTCGATCACCCGACCGTGCCGCTCGCCGACATCGTCGCCGACGTCAATCTCGACATGCCGGTGCTGCTCTACCGGTTCGAGGACATGATCGCCTTCGGCGCGCAGCGCTCGACGCTCGGCCCGATCGTGGCGCGTGCGGTGGGCGCGGTCGGCGTCGGCCTGTCGCCCGATCCGATGCCCGAACAGGGCTTCTTCACCCGCTCGGACCATTTCAACTTCGTCCGCAAGGGCATCCCCTCGGTCTTCCTGTGGCCGGGGATCAAGGGCGCAGGCAAGGCGCCGTTCGAGGATTTCCTCGCCAACCGCTACCACCGCCCCGGCGACGACCTGGTCCAGCCGATCCTGTGGGACCAGGGCGTGCGCTTCGTTGCGACCAATTACGCGATCGCCCGCGAGATCGCCGACGGCGACGCGCGGCCGGTCTGGAACAAGGGCGATTATTTCGGCACGACCTACAAGGGGCCGATGGCGCGTTAGGGTCCGAACCCGCCGAAGGACGGCTTTCGGCAAACGGGGCTTCGCCAAGCCCGGCCCGAACGATAGGATAGGCCATGCTCCTGATCTTCGGCCTCGGTTACACCGCCGCGCGCATCGCCGCCGCCTGGCCCGGCGCGACGCTGGGCACGACGCGCGACGGCCGCGACGGCAGTCTGCGCTTCGCCGACGCGGCGGCGGTGCGGCCGGCGATCGCCGCGGCGACGCACATCCTGTCCTCGGTGCCGCCGGAGGGCGAGGACGACCCGGTGCTCGCCCGCTATGGCGACGCGCTCGACGGCCGCCGGCTCTTCTATCTCTCCTCGACCGGCGTCTACGGCGACGCCGCCGGCGCCTGGGTCGACGAGAGCGCGCCGACCGGCTCCGGCCGCCGCGCCGCCCGCGCCGCCGCCGACGCCGCATGGCTGGCCCGCGGCGCGCGCGTCTTCCGCCTGCCCGGCATCTACGGTCCCGGCCGCTCGCCGCTCGATCGCGTCGCCGCGGGCAAGGCGCATCGCATCGGCCTGCCCGATCAGCTGTTCAGCCGCGTCCATGTCGACGATATCGTCGGCGGCGTGCTCGCCGCGCGCGACGCCCCCGCCGGCGCGTACAATCTCGCCGACGACCGGCCCTGTTCGCAGGACGAGGTCGTCGCCTTCGCCGCGCATCTGCTCGGCCTGCCGCCGCCGCCAGTGGTGGCGCTGGAGACGCTGAGCCCGATGGCGCGCGGCTTCTATGCCGAGAACCGCCGCGTCGCCAACGGCAAGGCGAAGCGCATCCTCGGCTGGTGTCCCGCCTATCGCGATTACCGGTTCGGCCTGCGCGCCCTCAAGGCGATGACCAGCCCGACCCCGGTCAGCGCCGCCCCCGCCGCGGCGAGCGGCGACCAGCGATAGCCCTCGAACAGCGTCGACAGCAGCATCGCGATCACCGGCACGATGACGCTCGAATAGGCCGCCTTGGCCGGCCCGATCACGCGCAGCACCCGGTAATAGAGCGGGAAGGCGACCGCCGAGCCGAACAGCCCGAGATAGACGATCCCCGCCCAGTAGGCGGCGCGCGTCTCGATCACCGGCGGCCCGGTCAGCCACCAGGCGACCAGCCCGTCGACGCCTGCGCCGATCAGCATCGACACCGCCAGCGTCGCCATCATCGGATAGCGTTTCGCGGTCGGGGTCGCCTGCAGCACGTTCGCCATCGACGCGGCGAGGATCGCCACCCCGGTGAAACCGATCCCGGCCAGCGTCGCCGCGGTCCCCGCCGGGCCGCTGCGCGCCTCGTGCAGGAACAGCAAGGCGATCCCCGCCATCGCCACCGCCGATCCGGCGATCAGCTGCCCGCCCATCCGCTGGCCGAGCAGGAGGCGCGCGAACAGCGCATTGGGCACCAGCAGGATCGCGAACACCACCGCGACGAGGCCGGAGGTGATGTGATGCTCGGCGCGATAGACGAAGTTGAAGTTGAGGCAGAATTGCAGCACGCCGACCGCCGCCGCGAACGCCCAGCCGCGGCCGTCGAGCGCGAACCGCTCGCCCTTGACCCGGGCGACGATCGTCATCGCGATGCCCGCGACGAGGAAGCGATAGGTCACCGACCAGCTCGGCGGCACCACGCCCAGTTGGTCGCGGATCACCAGCCAGGTCGATCCCCAGATCAGCGTCACCAGTGCGAAGGGGACGAGGATCGCCGCCCGCGTCGACCGGGGTGCGGCGGCCTCGCTCACAGGTCCCCGATCGCCGCCGCGAGCCACGCCACCTGATCGGCCGGGCTGTCCCACGCCGTCACCAGCCGGATCTCGCCCGCCGCCCAGTCATAGAAATCGAACCCCTGCGCACGCAATGCCGCCGCCTCTGCGGGCGTCGCCTGCAGGAAGACCTCGTTCGCCTCGACCGGATGGACCAGCCGCGCCCCCGCCGCCGCCGCCAGCTCCGCCGCGCGCGCATTGGCGGCGCGGGCGTTGTCGAGCCACAGATCGTCCTCGAGCATCGCCAGCACCTGCGCGGCGAGATACCGGCCCTTGGAGAACAGCAGCCCGGCGCGTTTGCGCCGGTACAGCGTCGCCCCGGCGAGCGCGGGCTTGAAGAAGACGAGCAATTCGGCGCTCATCGCGCCGTTCTTGACGAAGCCGAAGCTCAGCGCGTCGACCCCCGCCTGCCACGTCACCGCCGCGGGCGAACACCCCAGCGTCGCCACCGCATTGGCGAAGCGTGCGCCGTCCATATGCAGCCCCAGCCCGCGCGTCCGCGCCAGCGCCCCGATCGCGGCGACCTCGTCGGGCGTGTAGACGCGGCCATATTCGGTCGCATTGGTGATCGAGATCGCATGCGGCTGGACGCGATGCACGTCGTTGGCGATCGCGTCGATCACCGTGGCGATCGTGCCGGGGGTCAGCTTCGCGCCCTCGCCGTCGGCGAGATAGAGTTTGGCGCCATGGGTGTAGAATTCCGGCGCACCGCCCTCGTCGTTCTGGATATGCGCGTCGCGATGGCACACCACTGCACCGTGCGGCGGGCACAAGGCGGCGAGCGCGAGACAGTTCGCCGCGGTCCCGGTCGGCACCCACAAGGCGGTCACCTCGGTGCCGAACAGATCGGACAGCCGCCCGTCGAGCGCCTGCGACCGCGCGTCGCCGTCATAAGCGGTGTCGAGCGTATTGGCCTGCATCAGCGCGGCCATCACCTTGGGATGCACCGGCGCGGCATTGTCTGAAAAGAAGCGCATGCCGAAAACCTTGCGGCGCGCGGCAGGCACCGTCAACCGGCGTTGGCGGGCGAATGGCCGCCGCTCCGACCGACACGTCGAAGGAACCCCACCCGTGCTCCTGCGAACGCAGGAGCCCAGGAGTCCGGAACGCTATAGCCCGTTGTCCTGCCTGGCCCTGGGCTCCTGCTTTCGCAGGAGCACGGGTGGGATCGCGGACGTCTCGACGAAGGCCGAGGCGACGGGAGGGCCGGCCCCCCCAAATCACCCCAGCCGCTCGGTCAGCACGATCTCGCCCTCGACCTCGATATCCTCGTCGCCGTCGAGATCGGCATCCTCGGGCATGTCGAATTCCGCGCTCCAGTCGTACACCTTCGCCGCGCCGCCCTCGATCCACACGCGCACCGCGCCGTTGGTGATCTCGCCGCCCATCGCGCCGACGAAATCGGTGACCAGCGCATCGGCGGCGCTTTCGTGATCGGTCACGCCGGGGATGCTCGCCGCCTCGACCTCTTCGTCCAACTCGATGATCTGCGCCCAGAATCGTTTTGCCATCGTCTGCTTCCTTGCTGCGGGGGGCGGTCTTGCCAGATCGGCGGGCGAAAGGCTCGCCCCTAATGCCGCACGTAGAACAGGTGCGAGCGCACCCGCCCGACCTTGACCAGCGTATCGCGCCAATAGGGCACCATCCAGTCGGTATGGTAATGCGTCGCCCGCCCGACCGCGGCGAAGACATAGCCGCCGAGCGCCCGCCGTGCCGCCCGCCGTGCCGCGCCCCAGCCGAGATGCACCGGCCGCCGGGCGAACGATCCGTCGCAGGTGAACGAGAATTGGCAGCCCGTCGTCCGGTCCGATCCCTGATAGACGACGCCGCAGATCGTCTTGGGAAAACCCGGCGCGCGCACCCGGTTGAGGATCACCTGGATCACCGCCTGCTGCCCGCGGCGGTCGTCGCCGGCTTCGTAGAGCGCGGCGGTGGCGAGGCATTCCGCCGCCTGCTCGCGCGCCGCCGGGCCGCCCTGGAAGCGATAGGGCAGCGCGCGCAGCCGCCGCTTCGTCTCGATCGGCACCGCGGCGTTCGACGCGCGCGCCTCGTCCATCGTCAACGGTCTGGCGACCTGCGCCGCCGGCGGCAGCGCGAACCGCCACGGCCCGACCGACCCCGCCACCACGATCACCACCGCGACGACGCCGAGCAGCAGCAACCACCGCTCGGAAGCGAGATCATGCGCCTTGCGCCGCCCGCGCGGCCGGGAAGAGGTGCGTCGCTGCGCCATGACGCGACCGTCTAGCCGAGGCGGCGGCCGATACCAGCCCGCCTGCGGTCTGGAACCGCGTCGCACGCACCATAGTCCGGCGACATCGCGGGGGCGCTGGCTGGATCGGACGGCTTGCCGAGAGGGCGAAGAAGATTTGTTCGCGCAAAGGCGCAGAGGCGCAGAGGCGCAGAGGCGCAGAGGCGCAGAGGCGCAGAGGCGCAGAGGCGTAGAGGCGCAGAGGGGTTCCCGCCTCGACCCCAGTGCTCCCGCGCAGGCGGGAGCCCAGGAGTCCTGAACGCGATCGGACGTTGCTCTGCTTGACCCTGGGTTCCCGCGTTCGCGGGAACACTGGAGATTGCTCCAGCGCCGCACAAATCCGAAAAAGAGGAACGGGATCACGCGAAGACGCGAAGACGCCAAGGTGCTGCGCCCACCGCGGTCGCGGCCCTTTCCCTCAGGCGATTGCGAAGACAGGACCACGCCGCCCCACGCGATACATCTCCGCGCCTCCGCGCCTCTGCGCGAACAATCGTCCGCGCCGCATCAACGCCCCTCCAGATGGCAGGGTCACCGCCTGAAGCGGCGGCAGCGAGGTTCGATCGGCTTCCCCCTCCGATCCGTCACCCCGGACTGGTTCCGGGGTCCACCGTGCCGCAAGCGAACGGTGTCGATTCGACCCCTTCTCCCCGCCGCAGAGTGGACCCCGGAACGAGTCCGGGGTGACGGCGGAAGCTTGGTGGGCGCCGGGCGAACGCAACCGCGCCTTGGCGACCGGCCCGCACCCCGGCGCGACCATTCCATATCGCGACGATCCTACGCTCGACCCCAGTGCTCCCACGCAGGCGGGAGCCCAGGAGTCCCGAACGCGATCGGACGTTGCTCTGCTTGACCCTGGGTTCCCGCATTCGCGGGAACACTGGAGATTGCTCCAGCGCCCGCAGAAATCCCAAGAAGAAGAACGGGGATCACGCGAAGACGCGAAGACGCGAAGGTGTTGCGCTCGCCGCGATCGCGGCCCTTTCCTTCAGGCATTGCGAAGACAGGACCACGCCGCCCCACGCGATACACCTCCGCGTCTCCGCGCCTCTGCGCGAACCAATTATCTATGCCGATCCTCGCAAGGGCACACGCCGGCGCTGACGGGAACGACATCCGGCATCGCGACGATGCGCGTAAAAGGGAGAAATCACGCCAAGGCGCGAAGGTCCGCACGAGGCGGCCTGATCCTGTCATCGCAACCGCATGATGGACAGGCCCAATATCGCGGCAAGCGCAACACCTTCGCGTCTTCGCGCGAACATATCCCTCATCGCTACGCGTCCAGAGGAGGCCGGATACCGATCCGCCCTATTCCTCATCCCCCTCGTCGCCACCCCTTCGATCGCGCGGTGGCGGCGCGTCCGGCGGAACCGGCGCGCGGTCGCGGCCCGGCGCGATGCTGATGCTGCCGTCGCGGCCCATCTTCATCTGCATGCCGAAACCGTCGATCGTCCCCTCGGGCGCCGCGATATCGCCCATCGGATCGTCGAGCGCCTCCTCGGGGCCGACGACCGCCTCGGGGTCCATCGCATTCTCCTCGATCACCACCGGTGCGACGACCGGTGCGATGTTGAGCGCGGAGACCATGAACTGGCGCCACAATTGCGCGGGGATGCCGCCGCCGTGCAGCCCGGCATTGGGCGAACTGTCGTCGTTGCCGACCCACACGCCGACCACCAGGTCGCCGGCGAAGCCGATGAACCACGCATCGCGGCTGTTCTGCGACGTCCCCGTCTTGCCGTAGGCGGGCAGCGTCAGCACCGCGGCGCGCCCCGTCCCGCGCAGCGACGAACCGAGCAGGTCGAGCATATGGTCGCGGATCCCGTCGGGCATCGTGCGCGGCCCGCCGGTCAGCGACTGATACCAGCTCTTGCTCGCGCCGCTGTCCTCCAGCCCGCGCGGATGGACCGGATATTTGCCGTTGGCGACCGCCGCATAGGCCGCGGTCAGTTCGAGCAGCGACACTTCCGCCGTGCCGAGCCCGATCGTCGCCTCGTTGGGGATCGGCGTCGAGATGCCGAGGTCGCGCGCCGCCTTGATGACGTTGCGCACGCCGACCTCCTGCGTCAGCCGCGCCGCGACGACGTTGCTCGACCGGGCGAAGGCGCGGCGCAAGGTGATCGGCCCGAGATAGCGGTTGTCGTCGTTCTTCGGCTTCCAGCCGGCGATCTCGACGCGGCTGTCGTCGGCCATCGTGTCCGGCGTCATGCCGGCGCGCATCGCGGCGAGATAGACGAACAATTTGAACGTCGAGCCGGGCTGGCGGCGCGCCTGGGTGGCGCGGTTGAAGGGGCTCTTGGCGTAATCCTTGCCGCCGACCATCGCGACGACGCGGCCGTCGCGCCGCATCGCCACGATCGCGACCTGCGCCTGCCGCAGCCCCGCCTGCCGCACGACGCGCTCGGCGGTATTCTGGAGCCGGCGGTCGAGCGTGGTCTTCACCGTCGCCTCGGTCTTGATCTCGCCGGCCTGGTCGCGCGCGTCGGGCAGCACCCAGTCGGCGAAATAGGTGCCGCTCGGCAATTGCGTCGGGCGGCTCGCCAGCACGCGCTGCGGCTCGACCTCGGCAGCCTCGGCCCTGGTGATGAACCCCGCCTCGGCCATCGCGCGCACCACCAGCATCTCGCGCTTGCGCGCGCCCTCCAGATTGCTGGTCGGCGCCAGCCGCGACGGCGCCTTGACCAGCCCGGCGAGCATCGCCGCCTGGCCGACGTTCATCTTCTCGGGCTCGCGGCCGAAATAATGTTTCGAGGCGGCGCGCAGGCCATAGACGTTGTCGCCGAAATAGACGTTCGACAGATAGCGCGACAGGATCTCGTCCTTGCTCAGCCATGCCTCGAGCCAGAAGGAGATCATCACCTCGCGGATCTTGCGTGCGGCGGTACGGTCCGAATCGAGGAAGGCGTTCTTGGCGAGCTGCTGCGTGATCGTGCTGCCGCCCTCGCGCACCCCGCCCGAGCCGACATTGTGGACGAAGGCGCGCAGGATGCCGCGCGGGTCGATCCCCCAATGCGAGCGGAAGCGGCGATCCTCGATTGCCAGGAACGCATTGGTGACGTGCGCGGGCAGCTTGGCCGCGTCGACCGGCGCGCCGATGATCGCGCCGCGCCGCGCGATCGGCGTGCCGTCGTCGGCGGTCAGCGTGATCGACGGCGGCGTCGGCGGCTTGAGCGAGCGGCTCAGCGGTGCGGTGACCGCGAGCCAGCCGATCGCGATCACCAGCAGGATGATCCCCACGCCGATGCCGCGCACGATCCAGCGGCCGATGTTGCGCGGGCTGCGCGGCGACGGCGGCAGGTCGCCGCCGGCCGGATCGTCGCGGTCGATGAAGTCGTCGAAGCGGCCGCCCAGGCGGTGGTCGCGCGGCGTCTCGTCGTCCAGCTCGTAACGCCGGCCGATTGTATTGCGGCGGTTGGTATCGACGGGTTCGTGACGCATCGGCTCGTCCCAGCGGTCAGCCATAAGGTGTATTACAATCCTAAAACAGCTGAGGCAAGGGCACGCGTCTATGCGTGAGGTTAGCGAAGTTTACCTTGGCTGGCGCCGTCCGTCGAGCCGCGCTATCGCAGGCGTCATGGCAGTCGATCCCGCTTCTCCCCCTCTCGTCGTCGGCATCGGCGGCACCATCGGCGGCATCTCGTCGACCGAGCGCGCGCTGCGCATCGCGCTCGACGCCGCCGAGCGCGAGGGCTTCCGCACGCGGATGTTCGGCGGCGCCGACATGGCCCGCCTGCCGCTCTACGACCCGCGCGCGACCAGCCGCACCGCCGACGAGGAGGCGTTCGTCGACGCGGTGCGCCAGGCCTCGGCGGTGATCATCGCCAGCCCCGGCTATCACGGCAGCATCTCGGGCGTGGTCAAGAACGCGCTCGACCTGCTCGAGGAGACGGCGAAAGACGCGCGCCCCTATCTCGCCGACATGCCGGTCGGGCTGATCGCCACGGCCTACGGCTGGCAGGCGACGGGCTCGACGATCGCGGCGCTGCGCTCGATCGTCCACGCGCTGCGCGGCTGGCCGACCCCCTTCGCCGCGGCGATCAACACGCAGATCACCAAGTTCGATGCCGAGGGCGGGGCGAGCGACCCCGCGGTGGTCGAGCAGCTCGGCCTCATCGGCCGGCAGGTGGCGCGGTTCGCCCCGCTCGCGACGGTCTGATCCCGGACGCCATCACCGGGCACGTTGGACAAGTTGGACACCTTAATGGAAACGATCCAGGTCTATCGTTTCGATTCCTGTACCATTGAGAAAGAGCCGCTCCGTCCGGCGATGCGCTAACGAATACGCCGCCAGTAGGACAGGGCGGCGCGTTTCCGGCGTCCGGGCAAGGCTTTGCGCCGGTGTCGCGCCATCAGGGGTCAGGCCGGGACCAGTTCGCCCGTGGCCGATTCGGCCAGCAGCCCCTGCCGTTTGGCGACGATCGCCGGGATCAGCGCCTGCCCCGCGACGTTGACTGCGGTACGGCCCATGTCGAGGATCGGGTCGATCGCGAGCAAGAGCCCGGCGCCCTCCAGTGGCAGGCCGAGCGTCGACAAGGTCAGCGTCAGCATCACCAACGCGCCGGTCAGCCCCGCGGTCGCCGCCGAGCCGAGTACCGAAACGAGCACGATCAGCAGATAGTCCGCGCCGTGCAGCGGGATATTGTAATATTGCGCGACGAACAGCGCCGCGACCGCGGGATAGATGGCGGCGCAACCGTCCATCTTGGTCGTCGCCGCGAACGGCACCGCGAAGGCGGCATAGCTGCGCGACACGCCGAGCCGCTCGACCACCTGTTCGGTGACGGGCAGCGTCGCGATCGACGAGCGCGAGACGAAGCCCAATTGGATCGCCGGCCAGGCGGTGGCGAAGAAGCGCTTCGGGCTCATGCCGTTGGCGAGCAGCAGCAACGGATAGACGACGAACAGCACGAGGCCGAGGCCGATATAGATGGCGATCGCGAAGGTGCCGAGCGCCGACAGCGACTGCCAGCCGTAGCGGACGATCGCGCTGCCGAGCAAAGCGCCGGTGCCGATCGGGGTGAGGCGGACGACCCAGCGCAGGATGCGGCGGAAGATCGCCAGCGCCGAGGCGTTGAAGGCGAGGAACGGCGCGCCCGCCTCGCCGGTGCGCACCGCGGCGACGCCGATCGCGATCGCGACGACGATGAGCTGGAGCACGTTGAACGACAGGCCGGTCTTCGCGCCGCCATCGGCGAGCCTGGTCGAGGCTTCGAGGCCGAGGATATTGGCCGGCACCAGCCCGCGCAGGAAGTCGAGCCACGAGCCCGCGGTATCGGGTCGCACCGCGGCGGCGGCGCTGACCCCGGCATGCGCGCCGGGTTGCAGCAAGGTGCCGAGCGTCAGGCCGATCGACACCGCGATCAGCGCCGAGAGTCCGAACCAGAGGAAGGTGCCGGTGACCAGCCGCGCGGCATTGTTGAGGTCGCGCAGCGCGGCGATCGACGCGACGATCGCGGTGAAGACGAGCGGCACGACCAGCGCTTTCAGCAACTGGACGAAGATGTCGCCGACGATCTTCAGCCCCTCGGCCAGACCGGGCAGCGCATAGCTGCGCGCGACGAAGCCGAGCGCGAGCCCGATCGCCATGCCAATGAAGACCTGCACGCCGAAGGGCGGGCGGGTCACTGCGCGAAGGTCCTGATCATCGCGGCGATGTAGGGGGTGAAGGGTGCCGGTGCGACGATAGAAATGGTGGAGGCGGGTAAAGGTGGGGTGCGGTTTTGACTGCCTCATGGCTCCCGCCCCATCCTCCCCCTCCGTCACGCCTTCGGCGCGCCACCTCCCCCTTGCGGGGGAGGAATAGGCAAGTCCTCCCCCGCCAGGGGGAGGTGGCAGCGCGTCAGCGCTGACGGAGGGGGAGGACGGGGTGGGAGCTTCACGATTACGCGCGCCACCGAGTTGCCACCCTGTCCGTTTCCGCCTCACCCGTATAAAGCCCCCGCGCATGACTTATGGAACGGAGATCGACCGGCGCTGGCTGACCGAGGCGGTGCGGCGGATCGAGGCGGATTACAACCGCTCGGCGGATACTCATCTGATCCGCCTCGAACTGCCGCGCTTTCCCGGCATCACGCTGTATCTCAAGGACGAGAGCTCGCACCCGACGGGCAGCCTCAAGCATCGGCTGGCGCGCTCGCTGTTCCTCTACGCTTTGTGCAACGCGTGGATCGGGCCGCGCACCACGGTGATCGAGGCGTCGTCGGGGTCGACCGCGGTATCGGAAGCCTATTTCGCGCGGATGCTCGGGCTGCGCTTCATCGCGGTGGTGCCGGCGCAGACCGCGGTGCCCAAGCTCGACGCGATCCGCTTCTACGGCGGCGAGATCCATGCGGTCGACGACCCGCGCACCGTCTATGCCGCCGCGCAGCGGCTCGCGGCGGAAACCGGCGGCCATTATATGGACCAGTTCACCTATGCCGAGCGCGCGACCGACTGGCGCGGCAACAACAATATCGCGGAGAGCATCTTCGCGCAGATGGCGGAGGAGGAATATCCGGTGCCGCGCTGGGTGGTGTGCGGTGCCGGCACCGGCGGCACCTCGGCCACTATCGGCCGCTTCATCCGCTATCAGCGCCATGCGACCCGATTGTGCGTCGCCGATCCCGTCCATTCGGTGTTCCACCGCCATTTCGCCGATCCGGACGTCGTCGCGCTGCCCGATGGCTGCGCGTCGCGCGTCGAGGGGATCGGTCGGCCACGGCTCGAGCCGAGCTTCATCCCCTCGGTGATCGACCGGATGATCGCGGTCGAGGATGCCGCCAGCCTCGGCGCGATGCGTGCGCTGTCGGAAACGCTCGGGCGATCGGTCGGCGGCTCGACCGGGACCAATCTCCACGCCTGTGCGCAGCTCGTCGCCGAGATGGCCGCGGCGGGCGAGCAGGGCAGCATCGTCACCTTACTCTGCGACGGCGGCGACCGTTACGCCTGTACCTATTACGACGACGCCTGGTGCGCGACGCACGGCGTCGCCTGGAACGACGCGGCGGCGGCGATGCGCGGCTTCCTCGGCGCGGGCTGACGACGCGGCGGCAGCACCGGCGGCGCGAGCATCAGCCGATGCCCGAGCCGGTCGTAGAAGCGGCAGACGTCGATGATCTCGGTACGACCGGGCGCGAGCCGCGTCCCCAGCGGGTAACGGCGCAGTTCGTCGCCCACGTCGGCGCGCCAGCCGGCGGTCATCATGCTGCCGCCGGCGACGTCGGGGCGGCGCACGACGCCGTTGCAGTGGATCAGGCAGGCGCTGGAACGGCCGAGCGCGAGCAGCCGCGCCCGGTCGGCACCGGAAGCCAGCGGATGGACGCCATAGTCGCGCAGTTTGTTGGCGGTATTGCGCTGTTCCTCGCGCACAACATGGCCCGCCGACGCACCGAGTTCATCGAGCAGGCCGTGGAGGAACCGGTCGAGCTCGCGCAGGCAATTGGCGACGAAGCGCGCGCGGGTGCGCGCATGCGGACCCTGCGGCCAGCCGTCGGCGATCACCGGACGCTCGGCGAGCGCGGCGAGGAAGGTCGCGCCGCGGGTCAAGGTGTCGTGCGCCGCCGCTGCCCCCCGCAACGGCGTGACGCGAGTGTGGATCACGCCTCGCTGTGGACCGGATCGGACTCGGCATCCTCGGATGCGGCGAGCGTGCTGGCGGCGCGGGTGGCGGCGGCGCGCTGGTCGCGCATCGCCTCGGTCCGCTCGGCGCGCGCGGCCATCGCTTCCCACGAGCGCGCGGCGCGCTCGCAGCGGTCGCGGACGTTGTCCAGATTGGCCTCGGACGCGTTGCTGCGCTCCTGATCGGCCTGCTTGCGGAAGAATGTGGCGTCGCTGGACATCGGGCACCTCGTCAGCGGTAGGAAGAGAGGCAGGGAAGGGCGAACGGCGCGGTCGGCACCGGCGCGTCACGTCGATATGCGACTATACGGACACCATAGATGGGCGCGAACCGCGCGATAAGCAAGTGACGCCGCCGTCGCGGTCCGATCGGACCGCGACGGCGATGCGTCTTCCCCATTAGGGGGAGCGGCAGGTCGAAGAACGCCGACCTGCCGCAGACACTCAGCGCAGGCGGCGGCGGGTGGCCGCCGTCGCGCCGAACCCGGCCGCACCGGCGCCGACCAGCAGCGCGAGCACGATGATGAACGAGGTACCGGCAGCGGCACCGGCGGCGGTGTCGGTCGCCGACTTGGCGGTCGCCACGGCCTTGTCCTTGGTCTTGACGAAGTCCGCCTTGGCGCGGGTCACCTGGGCCTGTGCCTCGGGACGGCTGATCTTGCGCTGCGCGGCGACGATGTCGACGACGCGGGCTTCGGCCTGTGCGCCGTCGGTGCCGCCACGGGCCATCGCCGGCAGCTGCTTGGCGATTTCCTTCTGCGCCTGTTCCGGCGTCATCTGCGCCGGATCGGCCGGGGCGGCGGACAGATAGGCGGCGGCCTCCTGACGCACGTCGCCCTCGTCGACGCCGGCGACCTCCGCGGCGCGCGGTGCCACCGCACCGACGCTCGAACCGGCGGCGCCGGCGACCGCACCGACGGTGCGGAACGCGCCGCCGATGATCCCGCCGACCGCCGAGGTCAACAGGTACAGCGTCAGGATCAGCGTCACGCCCCACACCACCATGCCGTGGACGAGCGCATCGAAGCGATCGGTCGCGCCACCGACGCGTGCCGCGGCATAGCCGCCTGCACCGAGCGCGACGATCGTGGTGATCAGCCAATAGATGCCGGCACCGATGCCGAAGCCGGCGGCGCCGGGCGTCGTCCCCTCGACCGGATCGACCATCGTCAGCCCGATCCCGGTGCCGAGGATGCCGAGCACCAGCTGGATCGCCACCGCGATCACCACACCGGCGAAGATCGCGCCCCAGGACAGCCGCTTCGGCCCACGCAGGATCGCATTCTCTTCTGCCGGCGTCATGCCGGTCGTCGTTATCGTCGCCATAGTCACTCCTGTTGTCGTCTGTCGTTATCGGTCGTCGGATGGGCGGCCGGCCCGGCCGGTCGCGTCCGCTTTCCGTTCTGCGCGCCCCTTGCGCACCTCGGCGTCGTCGCCGAGCAACTTGCCGATCGTCTCCCGCGCGGCGCCCTTGGCCGCGCGCGTCGCCGGATCGGCAGGTATCTTCTTGGTCATGCGGCACCTCGCTGCGCCGTGCCGCGCGCGATCGACCGCAGCGCGATCGCGCCGTCGTCGAAACCGCGCGCGCGCGCCCAGGCGGCCGCCGCCGTGCGGCGGTTGACGCCGATCTTGGCGTAGATCCGCGCGACATGGTTGCGCACCGTGTTGCCCGAGACGTCGAGCGCCCGCGCGATGCTCTTGTCGTCGAGCCCGCGGCAGATCAGCGCCAGCACCTCGCGCTCGCGTGCGGTGAGCGCATCGAGCCCGGGGCCGTCGACATCGGGCTGCGGCGCACGCAGCCGCGCCAGCTTGTCCATGATCGAGCGGCTGAACCAGCTCGTGTCCTTCATCACCGCCTCGATCGCTTCGACCAGTTCGAGTTCGGTCGCCTTGCGCTGGGTGATGTCCTGGAACGCCCATAGCAGGCAGCTGGCGTTGCCGATGGTGATCGTCTCGGTCGAGACGACGCAGTCGATCGCACCGCCGTCGCGCACCGCGATGCGCGCCTCGTGGCTGCGCAGGTCGCCGCCGTCCGCGATCGCCGCCTCGACGTCGCCGCGCACCGTATCGTCCGCCCACAGGCCGAGGTCGGCGAGCGAGCGGCCGACGATCGCGTCGGCGGCATAGCCGGTCAGCGCGGTGAAGCTGGCGTTGACCTCGCACAGCACACGGCCGTCGCGCGCGCCGATCGCCATCGGCACCGGCGCCAGCTGGAAGGTGCGGGTGAATCGCTCCTCGCTGTGGCGCAGCGCCGATTCCGCCTGCCGCCGCGGTTCGAGGTCGGCGAAGGTGAACAGCATGCAGGGTCGTTCGTCGAGATCGATCGGCTGGCCCGCGACGATGACCAATTTGGTGCCGCCGTCGGGCAGCGCCAGCTCGGCCTCCATCTGCGGGATCGTCCGTCCCTCGGCGAGCCGCTGCTTGGCGAGGTCGCGCTGGTCGGCGCCGTGCAGCACGTCGATGTCGTAGACGGTCTTGCCCAGCACCGCGTCGCGATCCTGCCCGGTCATCTCCAGAAAGCCCTGGTTGACCTTGACGAAGCGCAGGTCGGCGAGGCGGCAGACCACCGCCGGCGCCGGATTGGCGTTGAACGACTGTTCGAACCGGTCCTCCGCCTCGTAACGCGCGGTGACGTCCTGGACGATCAGCACGACGCAGGTCGGCACGTCCTCGTCGGCATCGTTGAGCACCAGGCTGCGCACCTGATGCACCCAGCGCGGGTCCTCCTCGCCGGCGACGGTCACCTCGACCACCACTTCCGAGAAGGAATCGCCGGCCGCCACCCGCTCGATCGGATAATCGTCCGCCGCGAGCCGGTGGTTATTGCGATAGCGCAGCTGGAAGCGCGCGCGATAATCGTCGACCGTCGCGCCGAGCTGATCGAGCCGTTCGACGCCGTGCATCGCCAGAGCGGCATCGTTCGCCCAGAGCAGGCTCTGGTCGGGATCGATCAGGATCACGCCTTCGTCGAGACCGGCGATGATCTGGCGCAGGTGGCGCAGATCATTGGTCTCGCGCAGGCTCGTGGGCGACGTGGACATCGACGCGCGCCGGCGATCAGTCGCGCTGGCCGTGGATCAGCCAGGCGAGCGCATAGCCCCCCGCGGCCGCGGCGATGGCGGCCAACAGCACCGGCTGCTCGTCCAGGCCGCGCGCGACGACCCGCTTGCCGTGGCGCGCGGCCTCGGCGGCACGATCGGCGGCGTCGGTGACCGCCTCGCGGCCCTTGGCGGCGAGATGCGGCGTGGCATCGATCGCGTCCTCGGCGACCGACTGGGCGCGGCCGTAGAGGTTCTCCGCCGCACCGGCGACCTGATCGACGATCCCGTCGACCTGCCAGTCGCGGCTGTCGACCGCGTCGCCGACGGCCGTCTCGACCTTGCCGCCGACGTAGCGGGCGCCCCCATGCCATTCGTGCGTGTTCATCTCGGTCTCCATGAAGAGCAATGCCCGACCCGCGCGGAAGGCGGACGGCCGACCACGATCCGCTGCCCAGGGGCATCGAACCGGCCGAACGGATCAGGCGAGTTGGGGAAGTCTCGCGAACGGTCGCGGGTGTCCGACCGTTCTGGACATACAAACCTACGTTAGACCAGTTGGTTCCTGGTAGCTTTGTGGGGGGTCGCTGATCGTCTTATACCCCCGATCGGGCCGCATCCGGGCGGCCAACCGACGCCGGCGCGGGTGGCGCCATCCGGCAGATATTTCGCATCGCAACATAAATGCGGTCGATCTGTCATGCATCCGAAACGAACACATCGCACCGGGCAGCCATGTTTCGTTACGAAACGGGGGGCTCCGTCATGTCATTCACCACTTCCGCCATTGCGGCGCGGCTGCTCGCCGCGACCGCCGTCTGCTCCACCTTGATCGCGACGCCGGCGTTCGCCGCGGACGATCCCAAGAGCGTCGTTACCGCCGAAAAGACCCCGGAGGACGCGCCCGACCAGCTCACCGATATCGTCGTCACCGCCGAGAAGCGGCCGCAGAGCGCGCAGAAGACGCCGATCTCGATCAGCGTGCTGAGCGGCGACGATCTCGCCAACCGCCATGTCGTGTCGCTCGCCGATCTCGGCGACGGGTCGATCCCGTCGCTCAAGGTCGCGCCGTTCTATTCTCGGAACTCGGCGCTGATCGTCAACATCCGCGGCGTCGGCGTGCTCAGCGACAGCAACCAGCCGGCACGCGACCAGGGCGTCGGCGTCTATATCGACGGCGTATATCTGGGCCGCGCGCAGGGGCTCGGTACCGCGCTGTTCGACATCGAGAATATCGAGGTGCTCAAGGGGCCGCAGGGCACCTTGTTCGGCCGCAACACCGAAGGCGGCGCGGTCAACATCATCACCAAGCGGCCGAGCGGCGAATACCACCTCAACACGATCGCCGGCATCGGCAATTACGGCGCCTATAAGGGCGAAGTGCATCTCGACCTGCCCGCGATCCAGGATATCGCGGTCAAGATCGATGCGGTCGTCAGCCACCGCGGCCCGCTGGTGCGCAATCCGCTCACCGGCGCCGACGGCTTCAACGCCTATGACAAGCGCGGTCTGCATTACGAATTGCTGTGGAAGCCGACCGCGGACTTCAGCGCCGATTATTCGTTCGACACCTCCTACGACGCCTCGACCCCGCTTTATCTGCAATTGCTCGCGCCCGGCACCTACAAGCAGGCGCCGCTCGGCACCGTCCAGCCGCAGCGCGCGCGCGACGCCAACGTCGGCGTGCCGCAGCAGCCCAGCGTCGGCAAGGTCCGCGGCAACCAGCTGACGCTCGCCTATCACCCGGCGTCGGCGCTGACCGTCAAGTCGATCACCGCCTATCGCGCGATGACCCAGACCCAATATGACAACGGCTCCGCCGCCAGCACGCTGTCGGCGTCGACCACCACTTTCGTCAGCAAGGATTTCGCCGGCAATACCATTCCGCTGCCGTTCTCACGCTACAGCCTCGCCGATTTCCGCCAGAACCAGTTCAGCCAGGAGGTGCAGCTGATCGGCGACGTGGCGGAGGTGCAGTTCGTCGCCGGCGCGCTCTATTATCAGGAGCATGTCGAGGACAATGCCCGCGCCTTCTACACCAACCAATGCACCACCTCGGCCTGCACCGCCTATACGATCCTGCCGCCCAACTTCCGCACCGATGTGGCGAACTATGCGGCGCTACCGCTCGATTACACCGCGCAGCGGATCGACCGCGCCAGCTATGTGAAGACCAGCAGCGTCGGCGCCTTCGGCCAGGCGACCTGGACGCCCGCCGCGCTCGACGACCGCCTCCACCTGACCGGTGGCCTGCGCTGGAGCCGCGACGCCAAGCAGGGCACGCTGCTGACGGTCAACGGCAAGCTGCCGGTCGACCGTCGCGGCGTGTCGCGCGAACTGCCGCTCGACGCGCGCTGGTCGCGGGTCGATCCGATGGTCAATCTCGCCGTCGACGCCACCCGCGACGTGCATCTCTACGGCAAATGGAGCACCGGCTATAAATCCGGCGGCGCCAATTCGCGCTCGCAGGAATATGACGCGTTCAATCCGGAAACGGTCTCGGTGTTCGAGATCGGCGCCAAGACCGAATTCTTCGATCGCCACGCCCGCTTCAACATCGCGGCCTATGCCGGCACATACAAAGACATCCAGATCGACTTCCAGCGCCCCTATGTCGACGGCAAGAACGGCGCGACGACGCGGACGACGATCTCGACCCTCAACGCGCCCGGCACCGGCGGCATCCACGGCGTCGAGGCCGAACTGACGGTGATGCCGGTGCGCGGAGTAACGCTCCACGGCTCCTACGCGCATACCTATGTCCACATCCCGCCGGCGGTGAATCCCTATCCCAATGCCAAGGGCGATCTGAGCACGCTCGCCGTGCCGATCTACCAGACCTACACGCCGAGCGACTCGGCCAGTGCCGCCGCCGATTTCGAGGTGCCGCTGACCGGTGCGACGCTGCGTGCGCATATCGACGGCAATTACGATTCGGGCTTCTACGCCAGTTCCAACGACCCGGTGTATGTCGGCGCGAACAATCCGGGCAACGTCTACCAGCCGAAGGGCGATGCCGCGTTCATCGTCAACACGTCGCTGGCGCTCGCCGATATCGCGATGGGGCAGGGCGACGCGAAGGTGACGCTATCGGTCTGGGCACGCAATCTGTTCGACGAACAGCACGTCTTCTACAAGGCATTGTATGTCACCACCGGCCTGCAGGGCTTCTACAACGAGCCGCGTACGCTGGGCGGCCAGGTGCAGGTGACCTTCTGATGCGCATCATCCCAACCGCCGTGGCGCTGACGCTGCTCGCCTCGCTGCCGGGCAGCGCCGTCGTCGCCCGGTCTCAGCCCAGCGCGACCGCAACCGCGTCCGCGCACCAACGGCTGCTGCCGTTGCAGGGCGGACGCAACTTCCGCGATCTCGGCGGCTATGCCACCGGTGATGGCCGGCACGTCAAATGGGGGCTGTTGTACCGCTCCGGTTCGATGCACGGGCTTACCGCGGCCGATTACGCCGAATTGCAGCGGCGCGGCCTCCGCGTCGTCTGCGACCTGCGCGACACGCGCGAGCGTGCCGCCGAGCCGGTCGATTGGCCCGCGCAGGGCGCGCCGCGGGTGCTGAGCGACGACTATCTGCTCGACACCCGCGACTTTCTGCCCGCCGGTGCGATGAAAGACTGGACCGCCGCCGCCGCGCAAGCGGCGATGACCGCGAGCTATCCCAAAATGCTCGTCCAGTTCCGCGGTCAGTATCGCCGGATGTTCGCCGAGCTGCTCGCCGGCCATGCTCCGCTCGCGTTCAACTGCTCGGCGGGCAAGGATCGCACCGGCATCGCCGCCGCCTTGCTGCTCACCGCGCTCGGCGTGCCGCGCGCGACGGTGATCGACGATTATCTGCTGACCAACCGCTACCTCGATGCCGCCAAGCTCCTCACCAGCCCGGCGCAGGCCGACACGCCCTGGGCGCATCTGCCGCCCGGCGTCGCCGCGGCGCTGGCGGCGGCGGACCGGCGTTATATCGAGGCGGCGCTGGCGGTGCTCGACCGGCATCCCGGCGGTGCAACCGGCTGGTTGCGCGACGAAATGGGGCTGTCGGCGGCGGACATCGCCCGGCTGCGCACCGCCTATCTGGATTGACCGGGGCGCCGACGGCGTAGAGAAATCGCCCCACTGACGCAGGCCAATCGCCGCCCAACCCCCGCCCGTCACCTATACGGGGCAGGCGGCGCGCGCCGGGCGGCGGGCGGCGAGCAGCAGCACGAGCGCCGCAGCTGCCATCGCCGCGCCGGCGAGCGACACCGCGGGCAGGCCGAGCCCTGCGCCGATCACTCCGCCGCCGAGCGCCGCGCCGATCGCATTGCCAAGGTTGAACGCCCCGATGTTCATCGCCGAGGCGAGGTTGGGCGCGTCCGCGGCCGCCTGCATCACGCGCATCTGCAACGGCGGCACGATCGCGAAGCTCGCCACGCCCCAGATCAGGATCGCGACGGCGGCGGGAAGCGGCCAGTGCATCAGCCCGGCGAAGGCGATCAACACCGCGACGATGGCGACAAAGCTGGCGATCAGCGTCCGCTCGATCGACCGGTCGGCAAGCCGGCCGCCGATCGTATTGCCGATCGTCAGCCCGATCCCGTAGAGAACGAGCATTGCGGTCACGAACCCGGTCGAGCCGTGCGTCACCTCGCGCAGGATCGGGACGATATAGGTGAAGACGGTGAACATCGCGCTCGCCCCCACCACGGTCAGCGCCAGCGCCGCCAGCACCGGTCCGCGCGTCAACACGCGCAGCTCGTCGCGCATGTCGCCGCCGTCCGGGGCGGGCAGCGGCGGCAGCGCGAAGCGCAGCGACACCATCGCCACCGCGCCGATCACCGCGATCCCTGCGAAAGCGGTGCGCCAGCCAAGCACTTCGCCGGCCCAGGTGGCGAGCGGCACGCCGCCGATCGTCGCGATCGTCAGACCGGAGAACATCGCCGCGACCGCCCCGGCACGGCGCTCGGGGGGAACGAGGCTCGCCGCGACGACCGATCCGACGCCGAAGAAGGCGCCATGGTTGAACGAGGTGACGACCCGCGCCGCCATCAGCAGCCAATAGCCGCCGGCCAGCGCCGACAGCGCATTGCCGAGCGTGAAGATGCCCATCAGGCCGATCAGCAGCGTGCGCCGGTCGATCCGCCCGGTGGTCAGCGTCATCAGCGGCGCGCCGATCAGCACGCCCATCGCATAGGCGCTGACCAACATGCCCGCGGCGGGGATCGACACGCCGAGACTGCCGGCGATGACGGGCAGCATGCCCATCGGCGCGAACTCGGTCACGCCGATGCCAAAGGCGCCGACCGCCAGCGCAATCAGTCCGATATCCGGTTTCATGATTGGATGTCCTTCAAACGAGCGGCGGGTTGAGGCGGGCGAAGCCTTCCTGCTGGCGATAGGGGGTGTGCGGATAGGGCGGCAGCACATCGCTCGCCGCATCGAGCGCGGCGATCTGCGCAGGGGTCAGCGCCCCGCCGACCGCACCCAGATTGTCGCGCAACTGCGCCTCGTTGCGCGCGCCGATGATGACGGAGGACACGGTCGGACGCTGCAACAGCCAGTTGATCGCGACCTGCGGCACGCTGCGCCCGGTCTCGGCGGCGACCGCCTCCAGCGCGTCGACGACGCGGTAGAGATGCTCGGGCTCGACCGGCGGCGCGAAGTGCTCGGTGTCGTGCAGGCGGCTGCCCGCGGGGACCGGGCGGTCGCGGCCGATCCTGCCGGTGAGGCGGCCCCAGCCGAGCGGGCTCCAGACGAGCGCGCCGACGCCCTGGTCGCGGCCGAGCGGCATCAGATCGGCCTCATAGGCGCGGCCGATCAGCGAATAATAGACCTGATGCGCGACCAGCCGCGGCCAGCCGTGGCGATCGGCGATCGCCTGCGCCTTCATCAGCTGCCAGCCCGGATAGTTGGAGACGCCGGCATAGCGCACCTTGCCCGCCGCGATCAGCGCGTCGAGCGTCGCCATCAGCTCCTCGGTCGGCGTCGAGGCGTCATAAGCGTGAAGCTGGAGCAGATCGATGCGATCGGTGCCGAGCCGCCGCAGCGACGCCTCGACCGCGCGGATCAGCCGCGCGCGCGACACGCCCCAGTCCTGCGGCCCGTCGCCCATCGGCAGGCCGGTCTTGGTCGAGAGCAGCACCGCGTCGCGCCGGCCCTCGATCGCCGCGCCGAGCACCTCCTCCGACGCACCGTCCGAATAGACGTCGGCGGTGTCGAACAAGGTGACGCCGGCGTCGAGGCAGATGTCAATGAGCCGCCGCGCCTCGGCCGCGTCGGTCTGGCCCCAGGCCGAGAAGAGCGGACCCGTGCCGCCGAAGGTGCCGGTGCCGAGCGCCAGCACCGGCACGCGCAATCCCGATCCACCCAATTGCCGGTATTCCATCATCAACCCTTTCGCGGTTCGGCGTCACGTGCATAGATGCGGGGCGGATCGTCAGGGCGGAACCGCCCGATCAGGCGAAGGATCTGTGCAATGGAAGCAAAGATAGCAGGCAACGGCGATCGCGCACGCTCGCTCGCCCTGTTCGTCGCGGTCATCGACGGCGGCAGTTTCTCCGCCGCCGCGAGGGGCTTGGACCTGACCCCGTCGGCCGTCGCACGGGCGATCGACCGGATTGAGGCGCGGCTCGGCGTCCGGTTGCTGCTGCGCTCCACCCGCGGGCTTGCGCTGACCGCGGAGGGGCAGGCCTATCTGCTCGCCGCCCGGCGCATCCTCGCCGACCTCGACGATGCCGAACAGCAGATCGCCGATCAGGGCAGTCCCCGCGGCCGGTTGCGGGTGAGCGCGGCGCTCGCCCACGGCCGGCTGTGCGTCGTGCCGCTGCTCGGCGATTTCGCGGCGGCCTATCCGCATATTCTCGTTGATATCGCACTGACCGATACGCTGATCGATGTCGCGGGCGGGCAGGCGGATGTCGCGATCCGCTTCGGCCCGCTCGCCGACAGCGCGCTCACCGCGCGCAAGCTGGGCGAGAGCGGCCGGGTGATCGTCGCCTCGCCCGACTATCTCGCGCGCCACGGCACGCCGACGGTGCCGGAGGATCTGCACGCGCACAATTGCCTCAATTTCAGCTTCCGCCGCGCCGAGCCGACCTGGCCGTTCCGTCGCGATGGCCGGGATATCTCGCTCTGCGTCGAAGGCGGCATCGTCGCCAACAACGGCGAGACGCTGGGGCAGCTCGCCACCGCCGGCGTCGGCGTCACCCGCGTCGGTCGGTTCAGCGTCGCCGCCGAGATCGCCGATGGCCGTCTGGTGCCGCTGCTGGAAGCGTATAATCCCGGTGACGTGGAGCTGATCCATGCGGTGTTCGTCGGCGGCGCGCATCTGCCCGCGCGGGTGCGGGTGTTTGTCGATTTCCTCGCCGAGCGGCTCGCCTCGCCCGCGTAACCGCCGCTCCGGCTTGGTTTGGTGCTAAGTCGATGAATTATTTATACCAAATCTGACGCCAATCGATGCATCGCAACGCCATCCGTGCGTTGTTGGCGGATGGACGACCCAGCAACGATCGCCGATCTGCGCCAGCGCCTCGCCCGCGCCGAGGCGGCGCTCGCCGAAAGCGAGGCCCGATTGGCCGCCACGCTCGACAGCGTGCCCGTCGGCGTTGCGATGCTCGACACGGCGGGCCGGATTCTCGTCTCCAACGCGCAATATCAGCGGTTCTGCCCGACCGGGACGATGCCGTCCAACGATCCGGAGCGAGTCTGGCGCTGGCGCGGCTGGGACAAGGATAGAAAGCCGCTCGACCCGACGGATTTCCCCGGTGCCCGCGCGGCGCGTGGCGAAAGCGTCGTTCCCGGTCAGGAGCTGCTCTACTCCAACGACGATGGCGAGGACATCTGGGTCCGGGTGGCGACGACGCCGCTGCGCGATGCCGAGGGCCAGATCATCGGGCAGGCGAGCGTGGTCAGCGACATCGACACGCTCAAACGCACCTCCGAAACGTTGCGCGACGCCGAGCGGCGGCAGACGTTCCTGCTCACCCTCAGCGACGCGATCCAGTCGATCGACGACGCCGCCGGCATCCGCGACCGGGTCACCGCGATGGTCGCGGCGTGGCTGGCGGTCGACCGCTGCCGCTGGACCGACGCCAGCGACGAGAAAGGCATCGGGCGCGACCCCGGGGATGCGGCGGCGCTGCACGCCGGCCGAACAGTCGTCGCGCCCGACGGCGCCGGGGGGCGTGCGCGGATCGTCGTGCCGGTGATGCGCCGCGGCCGGCTGGTCGCGACGCTCGGCGTCGAGGACGACCACGCCCGGACGTGGCAGCCGGCCGAGCTTGCGGTGCTGCACGACGTGGCGGAACGCGCCTGGGTGGCGATCGACCACGCCCGTACCGCCGCCAGCTTCCGTCAACGCGACGCCGAGTTCCGCGAGGTGCAGGCGCGCGCGCAGCAATTGATCGACGGTATCGCGACGACGATCTGGGAAACGCCGCCCGACGGCGCGATCGACACCGACAGTCCGAGCTGGCGCGCCTATACCGGGCAGAGCTACGCCGACTATCGCGGCTTCGGCTGGCTCGACGTGCTGCATCCCGACGATCGCGCCGCCACGATGCAAGTCTGGCTGGAGGCGCTGCGCCGGTGCGAGCCGATCGACCTCGAATATCGCCTGCGCGGGCGCGACGGCGCCTATCGCTGGATGAATGCGCGGGCGATCCCGCTGCGCGATGCGACCGGCGTGGTGCAGAAGTGGCTCGGCATGAACATCGACATCGACGTCCGCAAGCATCTGGAAGAAGCGGTCTTCGATAACGAACGCCGTATGCGTGTGCTGGTCGAGGGCGTGCCGCAGCTGTTGTGGCGGGCGCGGCTGGCGGGCGACTGGTTCTGGGCGAGCCCGCAATGGTCGGCGGTCACCGGGCGGCCGGAGCACGAGGGCCATGGCAGCGGCTGGCTCGACTTCGTCCATCCCGACGATGTCGCCGCGGTCACCGATGCCTGGGCGCTGGCGCAGGACAGCGGCGGATTCGACGTCGAGCATCGCCTGCGCCATCAGGACGGCGCCTATCGCTGGTTCAGCACCCGCGCGCTGCCGATCCGCGACGGGTGCGGGCGGATCGTCGAATGGCTCGGCACCTCCAACGACATCGACGCGCTGCGCCAGGCGCAGGATCGGCAGGAGGTGATGGTCGCCGAGCTGCAGCATCGCACCCGCAACATCATCGCCATCGTCCAGTCGGTCGCCGAGAAGACGCTCGAGGGGGCGGGCTCGCTGGAGGCGTTCGAACAGCGTTTCAACGACCGGCTGCATGCGCTCGCGCGGGTACAGAGCCTGTTGTCGCACGCCGCCGCCGGCCAGCGGGTGACGTTCGGCGACCTGCTCGATTCGGAACTGGCCGCGCTCGGCGCCTTCCATCGCGAAGGCGTCGCCGGGTCGCTGGTCCTCGACGGTCCGCACGACGTGCCGCTCCGGTCGGGGGCGGTGCAGAGCCTCGCGCTGGCGCTGCACGAACTCGCCACCAACGCGGTCAAATATGGCGCGCTGAAGGGACGCGACGGCAAGCTCAGCGTGCTGTGGGACGTCGAGCGCGCCGACGACGGGATCCTGTGGCTGAACGTCGACTGGCGCGAAAGCGGCGTGACGCTGCCGCCGGTCACCGCGAGGGCGCGATCGGGCGGCTACGGCCGGCAATTGATCGAACGCGCCTTGCCCTATCAATTGGGGGCGAAAACGAGCTATGCCTTCACCGATGATGGCGTCCACTGCCGCATCGCGGTGGCGATGGTGTCGGATCGGGCGGGTGGGGAGTTTGGATGATGGCTGAGACGCTGCTGCAAAACCGCCGGGTGCTGGTCGTCGAGGACGAATATATGGTCGCCGATGCGATGGAGCGGAAGCTGCGCCGCGCCGGCGCGGTGGTGCTCGGCCCGGTTCCCTCGGTCGCGCAGGCGCTGGATTTGCTCGCGCTGGAGGGGGATATCGACGGCGCGGTCCTCGATATCAATCTCGGCGACCAGAAGGTCTATCCGGTCGTCGATCTGCTGCTGGCGCGCGGCACGCCCTGCGTCTTCGCCACCGGCAACGATCGCGCCGACGTACCGCCGGCCTATGCGCATCTGATCCGGTGCGAGAAGCCGATCGACGGTGCCTGCCTCGTTTCGGCGCTGGCCGGTGGTGCGCGGCCCGCGCCGGTCGCCGACGTCCGGCCGGCGGCGTTGCGGCAGATGCGCTACCAGTTGCTCGACCACGTCGAGCGCGCCTCCGACCTCGGCCATACGTTGCTCGCGGCGAAATTGTGCGAGGCGCTTGACGCCCTCGATTCGCTCGACGTGGCATCGGAGGCCTGAGTCGATGGCGGCGCGGGATGTGGACGGCCCGGCGGCGACCGGCCATGGCGACCGGCTGAGCGAGGCGGCGCGCGCGATTCTCGTCAACCGGCGGTCGCGACTTGATCTGCTGCCCGCCGAATTGTTCGGCGAATGGCCGTGGGAGGTGCTGCTCGTCTTGTTCGTCGCCGATGCCGAGGGGCGGCGGCTGACCGGGCGGACGATCACCGCCGAGCTTGCCTGCACGCCGCTGACCATGGCGCGCTGGATGCAGCATCTGGCGCGTACCGGCCTGGTCGTCGGCGACACCAGCGACGATCCCGACGCGCCGCTCACCCTGTCGCCGGCGGGGATCACCGCGCTCGAAGCCTATCTCGACACCACCTTGCAGACCGCGCACCTGCTCGGCGTGTGACCGCGGTCAGCGGGCGAAGCGCCAATAGTCGATGTCGAGCAGCGAGCCGGGGCTCCTGCCGCGGAACACCAGATACAGATCGTGTTCCCCGCGCGCGCCGGCGACATCGGTGGTCCGCTGCTGCCATCGTCCGGCCGCGCCGGTCATCCCGACCGGCAGCGTGCCGAGCAGCGGACCGTCGACGGCGTCGGCATGCAGCTCGATCCGGGCCTCCGGCGTGCCCCCGACGACCGTGGCGGTGAAGCGTTTCGCCCCCGCCGTGCCGAAATCGACCCCGGCGACCTTGATGTAGCTGCGATCCGTCGCGCGGGTGACGTAGACGCGCGCCGCGTCCTGCGCGGTGGTGACGCCCGGCGCCCAGTCATAAGCGCGATCGATCGGGCGCTTGATCCGCCCGGTCCAGGCGATCGTCTCCGCCTCGACGCGCGCATAGGGATCGAGCGTGCCGATCTGTGGCGCGCGCGTCCTGTCCCACCAGCCGAGGTTCGGGATCGTCCCGTCGGGATTGTAGGTGAATTTGGCGACCGCGACCGAGCGTCGCTCGTGATGGATCGGGGTGAGCGCGAAGTTCAGTTCGTAATGGAAGCCGAAGACGTAGGAGCCGCCCTTATAGTCGATGATGCCGGGATGGTTGCCGGTCGAGCGCGCATCGTGGCGCATGATCTCGCCCTTGTAGACCCACGGGCCGGTCGGCCGGTCGCTCATCGCATAGCCGATCCCCTCGGAACAGCAGGTCGAGGCGAACGCCATATAATAGCGGCCGTTGCGCCCGTAGAACCACGGTCCCTCCTGATAATCCCTGATCCGCGGCAGCTTGGTGATAGGCCCGCTATAGGACACCATGTCCTCGTTGAGCTTGACGTACCACAAATCGGGGTTGCCCCAGTAGAGATAGGCCTGGCCGTCGCGGTCGATCCACACCGTCGGATCGAAATAGCCTTCGCCGGGTGCGATCAGCGGCTTGCCGAGCGCGTCGCGGAACGGCCCCGCCGGCGTGTCGGCGACCGCCACCGCGATGACGTTGCGCGGCGACCCGGCGACGGTGATCGGCGCATAGAGATAGAATTTGCCGCCGCGCGCGATCACCTGCGGCGCCCAGGCGTCGTTGGTCTGCAACGCCCAGGGAAAGGTTTTGAGCGAGGCGACGACGCCGCGGTCGGTCCAGTTCGCCATGTCGGTGGAACTGTAGAGTCGCCAGTCGAGCATCTTGAAGCCGTCGGCGTCGTCCTCGTCGTGGCTGGTGTAGAGATAGACGACGCCGTCGTGGACCAGCGGCGCGGGATCGGCGGTGAAGCGGGTCTGCACGATCGGCCGTTCGACGCCGGCATCGGGCGCGGCGGCGCCCAGCAGCGCGAGCGGCGCGATGATGCGGAGCAGGGCGGCGGTCGTCGTCATGGCGCGGGTCCTCTCGCTGGCGCCGCTTCGCCGCGGCTCGTCGTGGTATCGGCTTAGCGCAAGGCGGCCGGGTCGCAACCGGCCGATGGTCGCGGTTGCGGAACATCGCCGCGCGCCCATCTTGGCACCATGGAAGATGATCTCATTCGCCTTGGCCTGCTCGACGACGAGGACATCATCCTCGATCACGCGGCGCTCGCGCTCGCCCTGCTCGACCACGAGGCGGGCGACGACGAACCCGGCCGTGCGCTGATCGACGCGATCGCCGACCGGCTCGACGAAGTGGCGCCGGGCGTGACCGGTGCGCGGGCGCAGGCCGAGCGGCTCGCACAGGTGTTCGGCGCCGAGTTCGGCTTCGTCGGCGACGCCGCGACCTATGACGATCCCGCCAACGCCGACCTCATCCGCGTGATCGAGCGCCGCCGCGGCCTGCCGGTCAGCCTGTCGATCCTCTACGTGGCGGCGGCGCGGCGGCTCGGCTGGATCGCGCATGTCCTCGACGTGCCCGGTCATGTGCTGGTGCTGATCGGCGACGACGTCGCGCCGGTGATGATCGACCCGTTCCGCGGCGGCCGTCCGGTCGGCGCCGAGGAACTGGCGACGATGGTGCAGGCGATGACGCCGGGGCAGACGCCCGCGGTCAGCCACGTCGCCGCGATGCCCAATCGCGCGGTGCTGGTGCGGCTGCTGCTCAACCAGGCGACGCGTGCCGAGGCGGCGGGGCACGGCCGGCGCGCGCTGACGCTCTATCAGCGGATGACGGCGATGGCGCCGGCCTATGGCCATGGCTGGTGGGAGCGGGCGCGGCTCGAACTGGTCGACGGCGATGTCGCGGCGGCGCGGCGCAGCCTCACCGCGATGCTGGAGATCACCCGCGAACCGGGCCTGCGCGCGCGCATCTCCGGCCTGTTGTCCTCGCTGGCCGCGGCCGCCTAGGACCGATCGACGTTCAGGCTTGCTAAGAAAACGCTAACCCTTGGGGGCCATTTTGTCGAAGGGCGTATCCGCCTAGCGTTCCCGCCGCGCCGCCATCATCGCCAGCCAGCGGCGGCGCAGCGTCGCCCGATGTTCCGGATAGCGCGTCTCGAGGAAGTCGATCGCGACCAGCCGATCGGTGCGGAACATGCGGAAATCGCCGCGCAGCTCGCACCAGGCGATCAGCATCCGGACGCTGTCGAGATAGCCGACGAGGAGCGGCCACACCGTGCGCTCGCTCTCCCGACCGTCGGCATCGCTATAGCGGATCGTCAGCTTGCGGCCCTGCAGGCTCCAGGCGCGCAACCGGGCGACATCGACGCCGGCATCGCCGCGTTCGTGCCATGCCGGCGGGGTGATCACCGCCGGATCCTCGATCGCGGCGCGGAGGTGCGGCGGGATGACCGTCGCGATCTTGGCGAGCACGTCGGCGGCGGCCCGCGCGAGGCCATCGTCGGCATGGACCAGCACCCATTGCGCGCCGAGCACCACCGCCTCGACCTCGTCCGAGGTCAGCATCAACGGCGGCATGTCGAACCCGCGTTCGAGCACGTAGCCGATCCCCGCCTCGCCGCGGATCGGCACGCGCTGCGCGATCAGCGCGGCGATGTCGCGATATACCGACCGCCGGCTCGTCTCCAGTTCCGCGGCGATCGCCTCCCCGGTCAGCGGACCGCGGGCGCGGCGCAGGAGCTGGACGATCTCAAACAGGCGGTCGGCACGACGCATGGATGCAGCCTAGACGCGGGCGAGCAGCGGGACGAGCAGGATCGGCACCGCGGCGACCACGAAGCCGCTCAGCCCCAGCCACAGGTCGCGCGCGGTCACGCCGCCACCTGCGGTGCCGCATCACGCGCCATGGCCCGCACGAAGGCGGGGCGGGCGGCGAGCCTCTCGCCATAAGCCGCGATCGCGCCGGTATCCGGCAGCACCTGTCGCGCCCAGCCGAGCGTGCCGCCGAGCATCACGTCGGCGGCGCTGAACCGCGACCCGAGCAGGAACGGCCCGCGCGCCAGGGCATCGTCGATCCGGCGCAGCGCTGCGCCGAAAGCGGCGGGCTCGGGCGCGCCGGGCGCCGCGGCGAGACGCTGGAACAGCGCAGGACCGAATTCGCCCTCTACCCAGCTCAGCCACGTCAGATACGGGCCGCGGTCCGCATCGCCGATCGCCGGCGCCAGTCCGGCCTGTGGCGCGAGGTCGGCGAGATACAGTGCGACCGCGGCACTCTCCGTGACCAGAGCGTCGTCGTGGCACAGCGCCGGCACCTTGCGGTCGGGGTGCGGGTTGGCGGGATCGGGGCCGTCGCCGCTGCCGTCGCGATAGCGGATCGAGACATAGCGGAGATCATGCGGCAAGCCGAGTTCCTCGATCAGCCAGAGGATGCGCGTCGAGCGTGAATGCGGGGCGTGGAACAGGGTCAGCATCATCCGTTTCTCCGCGGCCGGAATGGCCGTCGGCACCCGCATTAGCGAGGGGCTGTGGCCACCGTGGTGGCAGCAGTCGAGCCTTGCCTTTTTCGGTATGATGTAACATCGCGCAATGCGAAAGGAGTTCATTCTGCCAGACCCGATGTCTTCGCGCGCTGACGCCACGACGGTACGACTGCCCCGCATTGTGTCGATCGACGCGCTGCGTGGGCTGGTGATCCTGCTGATGCTGGTCGACCACAGCCGCGAATTCTTCTTCCTGCACGCGCAGGTCGCCGATCCCATGGATCTGCGCACGACCGCGCCGGCGCTGGTCGCGACGCGCCTCGCCGCGCATCTCTGCGCGCCGGTGTTCGTCGCGCTGACCGGACTTGCCGCCTGGCTCTATGCCGCACCGCGCGGCGGCCAGAAGGCGGCATCCGCCTTCCTCGCCAAGCGCGGGCTGTTCCTGGTCGCGCTCGAATGGACCGTCGTCAATTTCGCCTGGACCTTCGACGTCACGCCGGCGACCGTCTTCCTGCAGGTGATCTGGGCGATCGGCCTGTCGATGATCGCGCTCGCGGCGCTCGTCCATCTGCCGCGTGCGGCGCTGGTCGCGGTCGGCCTCGTCATCCTGCTCGGCCACAATCTGCTCGATCCGATCACCATCGCGCCGGGCCAGCCGGGGCATGACCTGTGGGCGATCCTGCACGATCGCGGCTTCATCGATCTGCCGTGGGGCGGGCGGGCGCGCACCTCCTATCCGGTGCTGCCGTGGATCGGGGTGATCGCGCTCGGCTATGCGATCGGGCCGTGGTTCGCGCGCGACGTCGCGCCGGCGTGGCGGCGGCGGCGCCTGCTGACGACGGGGCTGGCGATGCTGACCGGCTTCGTCGCGCTGCGGTTGGTCAACGGCTATGGCGAGCCGGTGCCATGGCAGGCGGGCGACGACGCGCTCGTCACCGCGCTGGGCTTCCTCAATCTGACCAAATATCCGCCGTCCGCCGACTTCCTGCTGCTCACGCTCGGCCTCGGCGCGGGGCTGCTCGCCGGGCTGGAGGCGCTGCCGCGGCGACCGGCTGCGATCTTGGCGGTCTTCGGGGGTGCGCCATTGTTCTTCTACCTGCTGCACCTCTACCTGCTCCACGCCGGCAACCGCATCGTCGCGGCCGCGATCGGGCAGGAGGGGCTGGTCAGCGTGCCCGCGGTCGGCTGGCTGTGGCTGATCGCCGCCGCGGTCGCCGTGCCCTGCTGGTTCGCCTGCCGCCGCTTCGCCGCGGCAAAGCGGGCGAGCGACGCCTGGTGGCTGCGCTACCTCTGACCGGTCAGCGCAGCGGACCGTTCGCCACCGGCGGGTCGAACACCGGCGTGCCGTCGCCGCGATAGGTGATCGGCTGGATGCGGGTGTGGCGGTTGGGGTCGAACAAGGGATCGCCCTCGATCGCCGCATAGTCGCGCGCATGGAACACCAGCATGTCGCGGCCCTGCGCGTCGACGGTGAAGCTGTTGTGCCCCGGCCCATAGACGTTGTGCTCGGGCGACGAGGTCATCACCGGCACCGGGCTCTTGCTCCACGCCTTGGCATCCATCAGATCGGCGTCGGCGCGGGCGGTCAACATGCCGAGGCAATAGCGTGCGTCGGTGGCGCTCGCCGAATAGGTCATGAACAGCCGCCCGTGCCGCGCCAGCACCGCCGGTGCCTCGTTGACCTTGTAGCCGCGCGTTTCCCAGTCGAGGTCCGGCACCGACAGGCGCACCGGTTTCGCCGCCAGCGTCAGCGGCGTGGCGAGCGGCGCCAGATAGAGGTTGGAATTGGTCGCGATCCCTGGCTCCTGCTGCGCCCACGCCAGATAACGCGTGCCGCGATGGACGAAGCTGGTCGAATCGAGATTGAACGTATCCCACGGCGTCTCGAGCTGACCCAGCACCGACCAGCCGCCGGTCATCGGATCGGCGCCGTCGCAGACGATCGCATAGGTGCGGATATGGAAGACGTCGGCGCCGCCGCCGCTCGGTCCGGCGGCGAAGTACATGATCCACGTCCCGTCGATCCGATGCAGTTCGGGCGCCCACAGGAAGCCGGAGAGCGCCCCGCTCGCCTGATGCCGCCACAGCACCTTTTCGCTCGCCGTCGACAGGCCCGCCAGCGTGCGCGACCGGCGCAGCACCAGCCGGTCGTATTCGGGTACCGAACCGGTCATGTAATACCAGCCGTCGCTGTGCCGGAAGACCTGTGCATCGGCACGCTGGCGGACGAGCGGGTTGACGATCGGCACCGCCGCCGTCTTCGCCAGCACCGGCGCGGCGACCGCCAGTGCGGCACCGGAGAGGAACAGGCGGCGGGACGGTTCGGTCATCGGTGACGCTCCTGACGGCGGACGGCCCTGACGGCCACGTCCGTTACGGACGGATCGTCGGCACCTGCTCCGTCCAAGTCAAGGCGGGGCACCCGGTCATCCCGCCGCGCGCGTCCAGGCGTCGCGTTCGGCGAAGACGCGTGCCACCTCCGCCATATTCTCCGAACCCCAGACGCATAAGGGCGCCAGCGCCGCCGCCAGGCTGTGGCCGAGCGGGGTCAGCGTATAATCGACGCGCGGCGGCACCTCCTGATGATCGTGGCGAGCGACGATGCCGTCCGCCTCCAGTTCCTTGAGATGCTGGATCAGCATCTTGTCGCTGACCCCGCGGACCGCGCGGCGCAACTCGCCGTAGCGGCTCGGCGACAGGCACAGGAAATAGACGATCAGCGGCTTCCACTTGCCGGCGATGATACGCAGCGTCGCGTCGAGGCCGCAGGAAAACACAGGGGGTGAAGCAATATCGTCCATATTCCGGTACTTACCAAAAGGTGCATACTTGTCGATAGGTTTGCACGCCGCCAGCTCTGCCGCTCCTCGAATGGAGATAGGCTATGAACAGATTGCAGGGCAGGACGGCAGTGGTGACCGGTGGCGGCAGCGGCATCGGTCTGGCATCCGCCAAACGGTTCATCGACGAAGGCGCGTTCGTCTATATCTTCGGGCGGCGGCAGGCGGCGCTCGATGCCGCACTGGCGACGCTCGGCGACAAGGCGCGCGCGGTGCGCGGGTCGGTCGACGACCTCGCCGATCTCGACACGCTTTACGACACGGTCCGGGCGGAGCGCGGCCAGCTCGACATCCTGCTCGCCAATGCCGGCACCGGTGCCTTCGCCGCGCTCGGCACCATCACCCCGGAGCATTACGACCAGATTTTCGACGTCAACGTGAAGGGCCTGCTGTTCACCGTGCAGAAGGGCCTGCCGCTGATGCGGGCCGGCGGGTCGATCATCCTGACCGGATCGACCACCGGGGTGATGGGGACGCCGCAGTTCAGCGTCTACAGCGCCACCAAGGCGGCGGTGCGTAATTTCGCCCGCAGCTGGGCGCAGGACCTGCGCGGCACCGGCATCCGCGTCAACGTGCTCTCGCCGGGACCGACGCGCACCGACCTCGCGCTCGAGGTCGTCGGCACGGAGGCGTTCGAGGCGATGGGCGCGACGACCCCGCTCGGCCGGCTCGGCGACCCCGCCGAGACCGCGGGTGCTGCGGCGTTCCTGGCGTCGGACGACAGCAGCTTCATGACCGGCAGCGAGCTGTTCGTCGACGGCGGCATGGCGCAGATCTAACGGCACGCGGCCCGGAGGCGCCGCGTCCGGGCCGCGACAGCCGTGCGATCGAAGGGCGGGCGGCATGTCACACCTGCCGCGCCTGTCTCGTCTTCTCGCCGGGCGCGATCCTGCGCCGAGGGAGATCGACGATGACGCCACGTATCCGCAATCCCCATGCGCTCGCCCCCGAAGCCGTCAGGGCGATGGCCGCGCTGGAACAGAGTTTCATGCACAGCGGGCTCGACCATAATCTGCTCGAGCTGGTCAAATTCCGGGTGTCGCAGATCAATGGCTGCGCCTTTTGCCTCCACATGCACTCGGGCGATCTGCGCCGCCACGGCGAAACCGAATTGCGCCTCTCCATGCTGACGGCCTGGCGGGAGTCGACGCTCTACACCGATCGCGAACGCGCGGCGCTTGGCTGGGCGGAGGCGTTGACGCGCTTGCCCGAGACGCAGGCGCCCGATGTCGACTATGACGCGCTGGCGGCGGCATTCACGCCCGGCGAGCAGGTCTGGCTGACGATGGCGATCGGGGCGATCAATATCTGGAACCGCGTACAGGTCGGCTTCCGCGTGCCGCATCCGGTGGACGATGGCTGACGCGGCGGCGTTCGAGGCGGAGCGGCCGCGGCTGCTCCGCCTCGCCTATCGGATGACCGGCTCGTTCGCCGAGGCGGAGGACGTGGTGCAGGACGCCTGGCTGCGCTGGGCGCGGGCGGACGCGGTGGCGTCGCCGGCGGCATGGCTGACGCGGGTCGTCACGCGCCTGTGCCTCGATCATCTCAAATCGGCGCGGGTACGCCGCGAGACCTATGTCGGCGCGTGGCTGCCCGAGCCGCTGCTCGTCATCGACGGGGCGGAGGAGATGGCGGACGATCTCACGCTGACGCTGATGCTGGCGCTCGAACGCCTGTCACCGCTGGAGCGCGCCGCCTTCCTGCTCCACGACGTGTTCGACGTCGCTTTGCCCGAGGTGGCGGCGGCGCTCGACCGTGCGCCGGCCGCGGTGCGGCAACTCGCGGCGCGGGCGCGTCGTCACGTCGGCGAGGCGCGGCAACGCTATCCGGTGGGGCGCAGCGAGGCGGCGCGGATCGCCGGTGCCTTCTTCACGGCGGCGCGCGACGGCGACGCGACGGCGCTGTCGGCCTTGCTCGCCGAGGATGTGGTGATCCATGCCGACGGTGGCGGCCGCGTCCTCGCCTTCCGCAATGCGATCCGCGGCTTGGACCGCGTCCTGCGGCTGTTCGCCGGCCTGCACCGCAAATATCGCGGCGAGCCGGCCAGGCTGCTGCATGTCGGATCGATCGACGGCCTGCCGGGCTATGTCAGCCGCGAACGCGGCGACGTGCTCCAGACCACGGCGCTGGCGGTGCGCGATGGGCGCATCACCGCGATCTACATCGTCCGCAATCCCGACAAGCTGCGCCATGTCGCCGAGCTGCTCCGCCAAGCGGCGGGAATGTCAGGAAAAAGTGGTGCTGCCGGTGAGGATTGAGCTCACGACCTCAGCCTTACCAATTTGGGAAATATAGTTCGCTAGTCTACGCTATATTTCGATAAAATGCGGACATTAAACAGTTTTCCCGAATTGCACCTACGCCATTGATCTCTACAAAACGCTGCGTTTTTATCGAATCTGCTGACAATATGCTTACAATTTCGGCCATCCGCGCTATTGTCAGCAGAACACGCGGAGGTTTTGCTTATGGCGAGGCTCACCAGAACCCGGATCGAGGCGTTGCCCGTTCCGGCATCCGGACAGGAAACACACTGGGACAGCGAGTTGCGCGGCTTCGGCGTGCGCGTCCTCCCGTCCGGGCTCAAGACGTTCGTCCTCCAATATCGCAATGCCGATGGCCGCAGCCGCCGCCTGACGCTCGCCCGCTATGGCGTGCTGACGGTCGAGCAGGCACGGGTCGAGGCGAAGAAGCGGCTGGGGGACGTAGCGCGCGGCGACGATCCGATCGAGACGCGCGATGCTGCGCGGGCAGCCCCCACCGTGGCAGACATCTGCGACTGGTATCTGGAGGAGGCGGAGAGCGGTCGGTTGCTGGGGCGGCGCCGGCGGCCGATCAAGATGTCGACGCTGCGGATGGATCGCAGCCGGATCGAACGGCACATCAAGCCGCTGATCGGCACCCGCAAGGTAAAGTCGCTGGCACCTCCCGATATCGTGGCCTTCCAGGCTGATGTGGCGCAGGGCAAATCGTCCCGGTCACGCGGGGCCGGGCGCGGTCGCGATACGATCGGCGGCGTTGGCGCCGGATCAAGGAGCATCTCGACGCTTCATGCCGTGTTCGAGCACGCGCTGCGGCTCGGCAAGATCGACAACAATCCGGCACGGGGCGTCCGTCGGCTGGCCAGTGGCCAGCGGACGCGCCGCCTGTCAGTCGCAGAGCTGGCCGCGCTGGGCCAGGCGATGCGTACTGCCGCAGAGCAGGGCGAGCATCCCGTGGGCCTCGCTGCGGTGCGGCTGATCCTGTTGACCGGCTTCCGCCGCAACGAGGCGCAGGCGCTCCAGCGCGGCTGGGTCGACTTCGACGCCGACTGCGTCATGTTTCCTGACACCAAGAGCGGCGCGCAGGTCCGCGTCGTCGGCGCGGCGGCGATGGAGCTGATCGAGGCGCAGGCGGAGCAGCCGGGCAATCCTTACGTCTTCCCCTCGGACTGGACGGGCACCTGGTACAAGCAGGTGCCCGATCTGGTCGAACGCCTCTGCAAGGCCGCGCAGATCGAGGGCGTCACCCCCCACGTCTTCCGCCACACCTTCGCAAGCATCGCAGGCGAGCTGGGCTATTCCGAGCTGACGATCGCGGGTCTGCTCGGGCACGGCAAGCGCGGTGTGACGCAAGGCTACATCCATATCGATGATCTGCTCCGCTCGGCAGCAGATGCGGTCGCGGCGAAGATCGCGGCCGTGCTGGATGGCAAAGAGCGGCGGATCGCGCCGAGGCGGCGGACTGTGTCCCAAGTGCCAGCTCGGCCGGTAAGCCGGCCAATGCCGGCCGAGGTGGATGACAACATGCTGATCGCCACGTTGGCCGCGCAGTTCGCGAACGGCGGCATAGACGCGGATCAACTCCGGACTGCCGTTGCGCGACTTTCCACCGGGTAGCGCGATATCTTTCCCGAGCGGGAAAGATTGGGTCTGGAGTTCCCCAGTCGGCACCAATCTTTCCCGAACGGGAAAAGACCACTTGATTTTGCAATCCTGTTGGGGGACCTTTCCCGCTCGGGAAAGGTCGCTTCGATGGATCAGGCTGACACGGAAAACGACGCTGCTTGGTTTTCGCGCCGCTTCGGTGCGCTCGTCCGCGCCCGCCGACAGCAGATGGGGCTCAGCCTCGAGGATCTGGCCACCGTCGCAGGCGTGGGTATCCGGTTCGTCCACGAGTTGGAGAAGGGCAAGCCGACTTGCCAGATCGGCCGTGCCTTGGTCGTCGCAGGGCTGGTCGGGCTGGACCCGGTCACCCTGCTTGAACAGCATAGCGCCTCATGACCCTTCCGGTCTATTTCGAGGAGCATCTGGTCGGCGACGTCCATGGAAGCCCGGCCCACGCGACAGCTACTGGCCGCCGCATAGCACGGGCATGGATCCGGAAGATGTCGTGCGGGTGAAGTCGCGCGACTTCCACTGATCGGTGTCGCGCCATCAGCGGATCATCATCGACCTGTCGCTTCATATCCTCCGCGCCGCTGCCGCGCGGTCGGACAAGGGGAAGGTCGACACGATCGAGGTTCGCCTCGCGCTGCGTTGCCTCGTCACGCATTGCCCCGAACGCTGGCCACTCGACATGTTCTGGAATTCGGCCGGGACGGATCGCGATATCGGGCGGGCGCAGGGCTGTACCGCGGCACTGAATGGGATAGTTCGTCAGATCGAAGGCGGCAGTCGCCTGTCTTGACCCAGATCCGGTCACTTAATGACCTGCGACCCGCTCCCTGCTCCGGACATTCGTTCACCAAGGCGATCGGCCATAGGTAGCTTGGATGATCACGATCCAGTTGCCAGTGATCGGACGCAGGTTCGGATCATCTCGGATCACGTGCGCGATCTCCACCGCATATGGGTTTGAGGCGCCGGATCATGATCCAGCGCCTCAGATCTGCGCTCAATCGATCGTCATGCCCTGAGCTGGCAAATCGCCAATCGTCCGAAGCTCGTGAACCGGACAGCCCTTTCGCTCGCCCCTGAACTGCACTGAGCGCTCGTAGGTCGGTTTGCGAGCCCGGTTGACGCCGCCGATCGGCTGATGAGCCGTCAGGCCGTGCCACGGGCTATATGCGACCGCCTGCTCCTGATGCTCGCTAAGGCCCCGCTCCCAGCCGAGCTGCGCCAACACAGTGAGCCGTGCGACGGCCACGTAAGGGCTCACCTTCTCGTCCCAGACCACCGAGGTATCCTCAACCGGCATCTTCTCTAGATCAGTGCAGAGCTGGACGCGCACCTCCCAGACGCTGTCCTGCTCGATCAGCACCTCTCCCATGTCCTCGCGCAGGGCATCGGGACGGCCGGAAGTATCGACCTTGCTGCCGGCGAGCTCGGTCAGGTTGATCGAGATGGGCGCGACCGACAGCTTGGCGATGTAGCCACCATGCCGCAACGGCACCTGTGTGTAGTAGGTCTCGCCGAGCGGATGGGTGTTAGGTGCGCCGCCCAGCGTTTGGATCGTCGGGCTCTGGATGCCAACCGTCTCCAATGCCGCATCAAGCGTCTGCATCGTCGCCGACAGCCCCTTCTTCAGGCCCTCGCCAACATCAGTGGTCTTAGCGAGCATCTTGAGGTTGGCGAGGAACGCCTTGGGCGTCGGCGACGCGAATGCCGGGCCGTTGACCAGGATGAAATCCTGGGTGGTGTCGTTCTCCGATCCAGGCAGCCGCTCGCCGGGTACATCGAACAGCTTGATGGCAAGACCCCGCGGCACGCTGACGCTGTCGTCGAGGATGTCGCCGGGCAAAGTCGAGAAGCGCAGCAGGGCGTCATAGCTGCCGGGCGTCGAGAACAGCCCCTGGGCGAGTTCCGGCGCAATTCCTGGCAGCACCTCAAGCTTGCCTTTTACGATTGCGTGGCCCTTGGCATGAACGCCGCGAACCGCGGTGCCATAATCCTTGGCGGTCGTTTCCTGGATAAGGCGGATCTGCTCGTTCAACCCCTGGATCGTCTCGGCCTCGTCTTCAGCGCGGACTTCGACATTGGGGGTAAATGGAACAGGCGCGTGTTTGATGTCGTCAGGCATGGCGGAATCTCCAATTTTAAAACGGAGCTGATGGGGGAGGTCTCCTCCGGCGAAGAGGAGACCGGTCTTCTCGTCAGACGCGGAGTTCGTGCGCGATACGCTGCGTGATCATCGTATGCTCCTTGAACGTCGCCAGCGCGAGCGTCGCGAGATGGCGTCCGTGCATCTCCATCATGTCGCTCGTATTCGCCGCGCTGGCCAGGTAGGCGGTGGCGAGATCGCGCAGAAACACGTGGTTTTCGTACTGGGCGTCGATGTACGCGCGGTCGAACGCCGCACCGGGTGCCGCCGAGCGAATCTTGTCCAGCGTCGCCTGCGCCTTGGCGTCCAACGGCGGCGGCGTATTGCCTAGCTGCTTCAGCACGGTCGTGACGGCGACCGCCTCGGTCAGCTCGAAACCGGCAAACTCGCGCGCGTCGGCCTTCCGCGCCCGGTCAACTGCGATCTGGCTGGTCGCCAGTGACAGCATTGCGGGGCCGAACACGCCCATTTCGAATTGAGTGTGCGTGCGCGTGCCGGAGACATCAGGCATCGGCATCATGGCCGGGTCCGTTTCCACTCGGCGCTGCTGCGCCATCGCCATGACGGGAGCGGCGACTAGGGCAGCGGCGGCCCCGGTCAGAATGGTGCGGCGATCGGTAATCATGGGCAATCCTCTCATGGTGACCAAAGGCACACATGCGCGAGGGTCTCTGGCAGGACGGCTCGTCGATTGACCCGTTCCCTAGTCGCTCAAGGATTGGACAGCGAGGCGGTCAATCTGGACGATCGGTGACTTGCAGACGATTGATCTGCGTCGTCTGGATGTATCGGCGACGGGAGCGGTGCCAGCCGGTACGCCGATGGCAACATGGCATAGGTCGCTTCGAACGCGCGAGAGAACGGCCGCGATCCGCCATAGCCTACGCTTTGAGCAATGGCCTTGATCGGAAGGTCGGTAACCCTGAGCAACCGCGCCGCCACCCGCAACCGCGCCTTTTGCACGAAGTCGATCGGGCCCTGGCCGAAGGTGCGCGAGAAATGATCGGAGAACGACGCCCGGCTCATGCCGGCGAGATCGGCAAGGCTGCCCACACTGTGGTTTGCCCCGGGTTGCTCGATGATGGCGGCGATCGCGCGGGCAAGCCGGGGGTGATGGAGCGCATCGAGGACGCTGGACCTGTCCGCCTGCGACCAGTGCCGGCGCAGAAGCGTGATGAGCGCCTGCTTCATCAGCGCCTGACACATCGCCTGAGTCCCCAGCCCGGCGTTGGTGACCTCGTGGCGCATGGCATCGATGATCGCAGCCGGCACGCCGCTTGCCGCGCGGTCGTCGGCCACCGGCCAGCGCATCAGGTCGAACAGACCGAGCGCCGCCTGGTCCGGCGCGGACAGCGCGGCGCACAGCAGCAGTGTGTCGTCGGCGCCGTTGCCCGCGGTGAACTCGACAAGGCCGTCACCGATCAGCTCGCACTTGTCGGCCGCAGCGCCGGTCGCGGCGGTTACATCAGCGTCCCCGACCCAGTGTGGCTGCAACGCCGGCACGACCAGGACACTCGATGGAGCAAATGGAACCGGCGCCCTCTCGCCAGCCTGGACATGTCCCGATCCGCGCAGCACGAAATGGACCGTGACCGCCTTGAACACCGGAAAGCTCATTCGCCAACCGGACTGGATCCGGCACACTGAAAAGGCATGCGGCGCCACCTCGAGGGCGGTCAGCAGACGATTGAGGGTCGGATCGATTGGCATGGACCCTCAAGACGCTTCAGCACACCGCAACGTTGCCGCGACAAAGGCTGACCGGTCCGATCGAAGCGGCACATCTGCCGTAGTCGAGATTTCCACACGGCATCTAACTCGATTTATCAGGCCAAAGAAATCCAGAGGCGACGTCCAGGTCACCTCCAGCGCCTTCGAGCAGTGAACGCTTGTAATTGGACATTTCAAAGGGGCGATCTCGCCGCTGCGAAAACTTCTCCCTTGAGTCAGCAGTTTCGTGATGGCCGCTGGCCCCACGCACCGGCCGTGATCGTTGAGCTGTTTCAATAAGACAGGTGATCCGAGATGAACCATATCCAGCGCGGCACCGGTCGCAAGCTGTTACTGATCCACGGCTTGGGAGGTAGCTGGCAATCGTGGAGCACCGTTCTGGATGGGCTCAGCGTCAGCCGCACAGTAATCGCGGTCGACCTCCCTGGGCATGGCGCGACGCCGGTCGAGCACGATAGCGGTACCTTTGACGGCTTGGTCAGCAGCGTGCAGCGTTACATTGAGAGCAACGAGCTGACGGGGATCGATGTCGTCGGCAGTTCGATGGGCGCGCGATTGGTGCTCGAACTCGCTCGGCGCGGTGTCGTCGGAAACGTCGTCGCGCTCGATCCGGGCGGGTTCTGGCGCGGCTGGGAGCGTGCCTTCTTCAAAATCACCATAGGCCTTTCGGGCCGCTTGTTGCGGGCGATCCGGCCCGGTCTGCCGATGCTCAGCCAGAATGCTGCGTCACGCACCGCACTGCTGGCCCAGCTGTCCGCGCATCCGTGGGCGCTCGATCCGGAGATTGTGGGAACTGAGCTGAAGGGTCTTAGCCTGACCCCGACGTTCGATGCGCTGGTCGATAGCCTTGCGTCAGGTCCCGAGCAGATCGGACCCGCGGCCGATAGCACTGGCCATATCGTGATCGGGTGGGGCAAGCATGACAGGCTCTGCCTGCCAAGGCAGGCGGCGCGGGCAATGGCGGCGTTTCCCTCCGCGCAACTGCACTGGTTTGAGTCAAGCGGCCACTTTCCCATGTGGGACATGCCCGCAGAAACCATCCGAGTTATCCTTGCCGCTACACAAGCAACAACGAATGACGATGCCGCCAAATGATCGGCTCGCATGACCCACTTCCAGCCGCTCAGGGACTACCAACGCCACCCGAAACCGGCCGCTTGTTCAGCATCACCGACGGCCGACGAACCGCATTTACGAACCGCAGGTTTACCGCGCCTGCGTACGCTCGATCGGCCGATCCGGCCCGATTAAGACGATCGATGGGTCACTCGCCGATGGACCCCGCCTTTCACGAACTTCGACCTTAGAACGAAGGCCGGCTTATCGGTGCGAAGCAAGCGCTCAAACAGCAACAGGTCTGGGCCATTCGCTTCTGGCTCGACAAGCATAGACGACTGCGCGACCGAGCGCTGTTCGATCTTGCCATCGACAGCAAGCTGCGCGGCTGTGATGTGGTCAGGGTACGGATCGGCGATGTAGTTTCCGGCGGGCGCGTTCGTGACCGCGCCGTTGTGGTTCAGCAGAAGACCAAACGTCCGGTGCAGTTCGAGCTGATGGATACGGCACGAAAGACGATGCGGGCATGGTTGGAGCGACGCCGCGGGACGTTGAACGACTTCATCTTCCCGAGCCGAAACGACTACATGGCTCACATGAGTACGCGGCAATATGCCCGCCTCGTGCACGAGTGGGTGGTCGGTATCGGCCTTCCGGCTCAGGATTATGGGACGCACTAGCTTCGGCGCACGAAAGCATCGATCATCTACAAAGCAACTGGCAATCTCCGCGCCGTTCAGATCCTTCTCGGCCATGCCAACATCGACAGCAGGGTCCGCTATTTAGGCGTAGACGTGGAGGACGCTCTGGAATTGACCGAACGCACAGAGGTCTGAGCGGACCAGTTGCGGGCGCTCCGGCGTCGCTGATCGCTGCTCAAACCGGAAGTTTGTTAACATGGAAGAATGGGTACGAGCCCGTTCCGTGCTCAGAGACGTTGAGTCGGTTCAGTCGCTTTTCCAATCCTGGTGGAGCTCCTGCCTCGACGGAGAAGACACATGCGCGCACTATGCTGGCACGGTAAGGGCGACGTCCGCGTCGACACGGTCGCGGATCCCGAGATCAAGCATCCGCGCGATGCGATCATCAAGGTTACCGCCTGCGCGATCTGCGGGTCGGACCTCCATCTGCTCGACGGCTACCAGCCCACGATGGAGGCCGGCGACATTCTCGGTCACGAGAATATGGGCGAGGTCGTGGCGCTCGGCTCCGAGATTACCAACCTGCAAATCGGCGACCGTGTGGTCGTGCCGTTCACGATTAGCTGCGGTGACTGCTGGTTCTGCCGGAAAGGCCTGTTTGCGGCCTGCGACCGGACCAACCCGAACGCCGAGATGGCGGCCAAGGCGATGGGCCACTCGCCCGCCGGCCTGTTCGGCTTCAGTCACATGCTGGGCGGCTATTGTGGCGGTCAGGCGGAATACCTGCGCGTACCGATGGCCGACATCGGCCCGATCAAGATCCCCGACAGCGTCACCGACGATCAGGCGCTGTTCCTCTCGGACATCTTCCCGACCGGCTACATGGCCGCGGAGAACGCGCAGATCGAACCGGGCGACACGGTTGCGATCTGGGGCTGCGGCCCGGTCGGGCAGTTCGCCATCCGCTCCGCGCTGATGATGGGTGCCGGCCGCGTGATCGCGATCGATGAGGTACCCGAGCGTCTCGCCATGGCGGAAGCCGGCGGTGCCGAGACGATCAACTTCGCCGAGACGGACGTGTTCGACGAGCTGCAGTCGCGGACCAAGGGGCGCGGGCCCGACAGCTGCATCGATGCGGTAGGTTGCGAGGCATCCGGACATGGCGCGGCGGACGCCGTCATGGACAAGGTCAAGGCAAGCATGATGCTCGCTACCGACCGGGTTCACGTGCTGCGGCAGGCGATAATGAGCTGCCGCAAGGGCGGCACTGTCTCGGTACCCGGCGTCTACGTCGGCATGGGCGACAAGCTGCCGATCGGCGCGGCGATGAACAAGGGGCTGACCATCAAGCTCGGCCAGACCCACGTCCAGCGCTACACCAAGCCGCTGCTAGAAAAGATCGTGGCCGGGGAAATCGACCCCAGCTTCGTCATCACCCATCCTGCCAGCCTCGAGGACGCTCCCGAAATGTACGCTAGGTTCCGCGATAAGGAGGACGGCGTCATCAAGGTGGTCATGCGCCCGCACGGCTGAGCTGCGCATCCCTCATCGTCGTGGCGGCGTGCGATCCCCTTTTTGAGGATCGAGCGCCGCGATGACCGGCGCACGGCAGCTTGCCGATCAACCGGTGCCATGCACGAACGATGCTCGTTGAGCCGTTCCAGATAACCGAAATGAAATGAGATGCACCAGATCAACCGCGGCTCCGGCCGCAAACTGCTGTTTGTCCACGGTCTGGGCGGAAGCTCGCGATCATGGAGCCCCATTCTAGACTCACTCGGCGCCAGTCGAACGATGATCGCGATCGACCTGCCCGGACATGGCGCGACCCCGGCGGAACACGATAGCGGAACGTTCGACGGCCTAGTCGGCAGCATGCAGCGCTACATCGTGGAGAACGAGCTGACCGGGATCGACGTCGTCGGCAGCTCGATGGGTGCGCGGATAGTGCTCGAACTTGCCAGGCGTGGCGTCGTCGGCAACGTCGTCGCACTTGACCCGGGCGGGTTCTGGCGTGGTTGGGAACGCACCTTCTTCAAGACTACGATCGGCGTGTCGGGCCGCTTGTTGCGGGCGATCCGGCCCGCCCTGCCGACGTTGAGCCGTAACGCAGCCTCGCGCACTGCCCTGCTCGCCCAATTGTCCGCGCATCCTTGGGCGCTTGATCCCCAGATGGTGGCGACTGAGCTCACCGATCTTAGTACGACACAGACGTTCGACGCGCTGGTCCATGACCTCGCGACCGGACCTGAGCAGACCGGCCCTGCCGCCAAAAGCACCGGCCGGATCGTGATCGGATGGGGCAGGCATGACAGGCTCTGCCTGCCGCGGCAGGCGGCGCGCGCAAAAGCTGCGTTCCCGTCCGCAGAGCTGCACTGGTTCGAGTCCAGCGGTCACTTTCCAATGTGGGACATGCCGGAGGAGACGGTCGAGGTCATCCTCAAAGCTACGCAGTGAAAATAGCGGGCTGTAACGCCGAACCAGAAGGCGACATTCATGGCGGTTTATTAGTCCCCAACTCCCGCTATTAATTAATTCATCTCAGCGAGGCGGTGACGCTCGGCGGAGCGAAAGTGCACTGTTCCGGCAGACACACGGAGACAGGAACGTGGGCACCGGAAGCGCGGCATCCAGCTTGCTTTCGGTCTTCGGGCGTGCAGCTATCCGTTTGTGCGATCCAAGGGGGAACACTGGATGAAACTGAGCCGATCGATAATGGTGGCTGCTGCGGGTATGTTGGCCTGCGCGGCACCTTGCGCCGCAAACCCAACGGCGGAAGTCACCCTACAAGTCACCGCACAGCGCACCACGTTGATGGACACGTGGGTGCCGGACAAGGTGAAGGGCGTGGTGCTGTTCTCGACCGGGCATGGATAATGGCCGGAGAAGTATGACGCCATTGCTTCGGCATGGAAGGCGGCGGGCTTCGCGGTCATCGCGCCGGTCCACGTCGACTCCTTACACTACCCCGATCGCAACAAGTTTACCCGTGAGGCGAGCTTCGGCGAGCGCATTGCCGACATGAAGGCAGCGAGCGCCTATGCTGCCCGCATTTGGCCGGGTAAGCCAGTAATTGTAGCTGGGCACAGCTTCGGAACGCTGACTGCGCTCTGCCTTGGTGGCGGTTTGGCGAACCTCGGCAACTTCAAAGACCCGACTGTGAAAGCGGTGCTGGGCTTCTCCTCGCCCGGACGCATCCCCGGCCTGATCGGCCCGGATGCCTACGCCGGCGACACCCTCCCGGTGATCATCGTGACGGGCGATCAGGACACCGTGCCCGGTCTGGTGACCGACTGGCACGATCACCTTCTACCAATTCAAACCTCACCTGCGGGCAACAAGCTCGCGGTCACCTACTCTGGTGCCGCACACGAGCTGATCGGGCACCCAGAGGATGCAAACTATGCTTCCGCCGTTGCGGTCAGCACCCACTTTCTGAAAGCGTACGGACTCGGCGATCGGAAGGCGATCGAAACACTGTCTCAAAGCAAAGATGCGCAAGGCGTAGTCTGGCTGAAACGCTGATTGCGTTGCCGCGAGTGACCCAAACCCGGCCGTTCCGGCGCATCTGGTGGTTCACCTACTCCAGACATTCGTTCAGCCGCAGAGCGGTGCTTCAGGTGCTGGCCCGGTTGCCGGCACTGGATCGCTTCGGTTTAAACAACCCGCCAACGTCATCATGCGATTGACTCGCGTTAGCCGCACGGCCAAAGGCGCGCGCATCGTGGGGGACACAATGCGTCACATTCATTTCTCGGTGCTGGCATGCGCAATGGTCTGGTCCAATGCGGCGAGCGCGCAGCAGGTGACGGACGAGCAGCCGGGCGCCGACATCATTGTCACCGGTGAAAAGTCGAACCGTACCTTACAGGACACGCCGACCAGCGTTGCGGTAACCACGCCCGAGCGGATCCAGCAGGAGAATATCCTGACGATCCAGGACATCTACAGTCGCACCGCCAATGTTGCAGAGACGTATGGCGCGGCCGGCTTCACGATCCGCGGCATCAACAACCAAGGCGTGGGTGCCGGCGGCAGCGCCGATACCGCGACAGTCTATGTCGACGGCGCGCCGATCCCGCGCGAGGCGCTGTTTGGCGGCCCGACCGATCTGTGGGACATTCAGCAAGTCGAGATCCTGCGCGGCCCGCAGTCAACGATCCAGGGCCTGAATGCCCTCGCCGGCGCGATTGTCCTGACGACGCGCGATGCCTCGACCACCGCATACAGCGGCGACGCGCGCGTGCTGTGGAGCGAGTATAACGACCGCACTTTCTCCGCGGCGGTCGGTGGTCCGTTGGTGAAGGACGAACTGGGCATCCGCATCTCGGCCGAGCGGCGCAACGACCGCGGGCTGATCCGCAACGTCACGCGCGGCGGCTATGACGATGCGCTGGAGTCGCTCAACCTGCGTGGCAAGCTGAAATGGACCCCAAGCGCGCTGCCGGGGCTGGTGGTGCAGGCGAGCTACAATCGCGTGCGGCGAGACGGCGGCTATCTCTACGAATACACCCGCACCGACACCCCGGATTTCTACAACAATCGCATCTCGACCGGCGACGCGCCGAGCCGCGGGCATATCAAGACCGACATCGCCGTGCTCAATGCCGGCTACGAGATCACGCCGCAGTTGCGCCTTTCGAGCATCACCTCGTTCAACAAGACGCACACGCGCGCGGTGATCGATACCGATGGCACCGCGGCGAATTTGCAGATCGTCGACAACACCAACGACTTCCGCACCTGGACGCAGGAATTGCGCCTTAATTACGACGGCGAGCGTCTGAGCGGCGTGCTAGGCGCGTGGGCCTATCGTCGCTCGGGCGGGCTGATCGCGGCCAACCGGCTCAATATCAACACGCCGACCGGCACGATTGCCGCACTGCTGCAGGGCGGCGGCTTCCCGGCCGCGGCAGCGACGCAGATCGCCAATCTCTATACCGCGGCACTGCCGGTGATCCCGGTGGCGTATGCGGCGGATTTCCCGCAACGCGTCCGCACCGCCGCCTTGTTCGGCGATGCGCGCTACAAGTTGACCGACCGGCTCTCGCTGATCGGCGGGTTCCGTTACGATCACGAAGCGAACCGCTACACGGCAGAGACGGTTGCGAGCTTCACCGGCACGTTGCCCAGCCCCACCGCATTCGGCGCGCCGGGGACGCCGCTGTTCCTCGCCGTCTCGGCGGTGAACCAGGGCGTGCTAGGGCTGGTGCAGGGCGCTAACTCCGCCCGTGCGACGAACGCACGCAGCTTCGAGGCCTTCCTGCCCAAGGCGGGGATCAGCATGGAATGGACGCCCGACGTCACCACCGCTGTCACCGTGCAGCGCGCCTATCGCTCGGGCGGATCGAGCCAGAACCCGGCGCGCGCGCTGCTGGTCCCCTATGACCCGGAATATAGCTGGAATTACGAGGGGTCACTGCGCTCGCGCTGGCTCGACGGCAGGCTGACACTGAACGCCAACGTCTTCTACATCGACTGGAAGAACCAGCAGACCAACGCGTTCTTCGGGCTGAACGAATTCGACTATAACACCGTCAACGCTGGCAAATCGCACCTCTACGGGTTCGAGGTGGAGGCTCAGGGGCGGATCAGCCGCGCGGTCGACGCTTATGCCTCGGTCGGCCACGTCCGCACGAAGTTCGACGATTTCACGCTGCCGAACGGCTCAACCAGCGCGATCGACCTCGCCGGGTCGGAATTTCCTTATGCCGCGCGCTGGACGATCTCCGGCGGCGTGAACGCGCGGGTAGGGCCAGTGGTCGGCAATCTCAATGCGAATTATCGTGGTCCGGTGTTCAGCGACGTCGGCGTGACGCAGGCGCAGGGGCGGCTGCCGGGGCGCACCGTCGTAAACGCGCGGTTAGGCTGGGAGATGGAGCGCTTCACAATCTTCGCGTTCGCGCGCAACCTGCTGAACGAAGAATACAAGCAATATGATTTCGCGAGCAGCAGCCGTGCGATCCTCGGCGATCCGCAGACGTTCGGCGGCGGCGTTGAAGTGCATTTCTGATGCTGGCGATGTCCTTGGCCGGCGTGGCGGGCGGTGCCGGCGGCGCCGTGCTGCTGCGCCGCGCCTGGGCCGATCGCGCGCGGACGCGCCCGGCGCTGGTCGCGGCGGGCTGGGGAATACTTCTCGCGTCCGTCCTGCTCGGCGCATATTGGGTCGGACCGGTGAAGGGCGTGGCGATCGGCATCGCGGCAGTCGGCGTCGGTTCGCTCGCCGTGATTGCGCAGGGCCGCGTCATGCGCGCGGCGCGGGTCGCGCGAGACAGCCTTGCGCCCGAGCCGCTGGAGGGGCCGTCGAAGGCGTGGCGCGGATGGCTCAAGTTCCTGCTTGCCGGGCCGCTCGGCATGACCGCGGCGATGGGGGTCGCCTTCTGCTACGCCGCCTGGTCGCCGGGTGACCCGCGCACGCGGATCATCATCGGCGGGCTCCTGATGCCGGTCGCATGGGCGCTGGCGATGACGTGGACGCTGGCCGACCAGCGCCTGCTGCGCGCGTTTGCGGTGCTGGTGGGAACGACGGTCGCCGGCTTCGCGCTGGCGGCGATGCGGGGGCTGGCGTGAAAGCGACGACGAAAGCGAAAGGCCGCTGGCCGCTGTCGCCGGCGACGGTGCGCGCGGTGCTCAGCGGGCATGGCTTTCTCGGCCTGGCGTTCGCGGCGGTGATCTATCTGGTCTGCCTGTCGGGCACGCTGGCAGTGTTCGTCCACGATCTCGAACGCTGGGAGCAGCCCGCCGCGCCGGTCGTGTCCCAGATCAACGATGCGGCGATGACGCGCGCGCTCGATGCAGCGCGAACGCAGGCACCAGCCGGCACGACGCTCTACGCCTCGCTGCCGTCAGCCGACGAACCCGGCGCGGCGATCATCGCGTATTCGCCTACGTTCGAACGCGAATGGTCGATCGATACGCAGGGCGCGCTGGTTGAAAAGGCGACCGCGTTTTCAGAGTTTATCCTCAATCTCCACATCGCGCTGCATCTGCCGCGCAGCTGGGGTGAGTTCATCGTCGGGCTGACGGGCGTGGCGCTGCTGTCCTCGTTGGTATCGGGCACACTTGCGCATCCGCGCGTGATCAAGGACGCCTTTCACCTGCGGCTCGGCGGATCGCGGCGGTTGCAGGAGGCGGACCTGCACAACCGGCTCGGCATCTGGGCGCTCCCGTTCCACGTCGTCATCGCGCTGACCGGGGCATTGCTCGGGCTCAGCACGCTGATCGTCGGCGTGCTGGCGATGCTGCTGTACCGTGGCGACACTACAAAAGTGTATGGCCTGTTCATCGACGCGCCGCCCGTGGTGAATGCCGCGCCTGCGCCGCTGCCACCGCTCGCCTCCCTGCTCGCCGAGGCACGCCATCTTGCCCCGGGGGCCGAGCCGCACCAATTGATCATCGAGAATGCCGGGCGTGCCGACGCGCGCATCACCGTCACCTCGGAGCGCGATCGCCTGCTCGTGCCGCAGGACACGACCAGCTTCGATGCGAACGGCCGAGTGCTGAAGGACCAGCATCCGCGCGACCTCGTCGCCGGCACGCGCATTCTCGGCGGGATCGGTCAATTACATTTCGGCTGGTATGGCGGATTGCCGGTGCGGATCATCTACGGCCTGCTCGGCCTCGCGCTGTGCGTGCTCACGTCGAGTGGCGTGACGATCTGGCTCGCGCGCCGACGCGACAAGGGTCGCGCGGTGCCGCAATGGGAACGGCTATGGGCGGCGGTCGCTTGGGGCCAGCCGCTCGCCCTCGCACTAGCCGCGCTCGCAGCGATCGTCATACCGGCCGGCGGGGCGGTGCTATGGGTGTGGCTCGGGATGACCGTTGCTCTGCTGCTGGGTTTTGGCATAGCGCAGTTTCCCGCGACTTCGGGCGGGAAGGCGCTTCGACACGCATTGGGCGTTGCGCTGGTAGTGCTGTCGGGGTGCCGTCTGGCGAATTCAACGATCACCGCGACCGGCGTCACCATAGATGCCATAATACTTGTGGTCGCCGCCGGAAGCCTGTTGTCGAAACGATACGCTCGCCTTTTGGCCTGACGCCGCCTTCCAGACCGAAGCCGGCGGGGGTATCGTGGCAATCGTTGCGCAGAAAGACCAATTGCGGACGTTCAGCGCCGCTTGGTTGCTCCTCCAGAACAGACGCTCGTTCCTGTGAGCGCGGATAGCTAAACGACTTGCTGAAGCGGTCGCTCGTAGCGGGGAACCGAGACACCTGCCCTCCTATTAATAAACGACCCAGGGGCAGGGGCAGTCATCGGGATGTCAGAGGTCAGGCGCGCAGCATCTCCACAAGCGCGCGTAGGCCCGCCGACATGTGCTTTCGCGTCGGATAATAGATGTAGAGCCAGTCCTCAGGCACAATCCACTCTTCGAGGCAGGCGACCAAGCGTCCGTCCGCGAGGTAGGGCAGCGCCCGGTTCTCCCAGACATAGGCAAGCGCAATGCCTGCCAAGGCAGCCTCGATCATCAGCTCGTGGTCATGGAGCGCAAGCGGCCCGTTCGGCTCGAACTCGACCTCCTCCTCATTGTGGCTGAAGAACCATGGATAGCGGGTCATGTTGGGGTACATATTCTGGATACAGACATGGTCCTTCAGGTCGGCCGGGATCTGCGGAATACGCCGCCGGGTGAAATAGTCAGGCGAACCGACAACCAATAGTCGCAGCCGCGGCTTGATCTTCACCGCCGTCATGCCCTCGCGCAGGCTTTCGCCCAGCCGGATGCCGGCATCGAACCCTTCCTCGACGATGTCGACAAGCCGATCGGTCGCGACGATCTCGATCGCAAGGTTCGGGTTGCGCTGGAGTAGCGGCCCCAGGATCGGCCCGAGCACGAACGGCGCGATCGAGTTGGGCGCGTTGATCCGCACCGTGCCGAACGGCGTGTCGCGAAACTGGTTGAGCGCGTCCAGCGCCGAGCCGATCTCGCCGAACGCCGGCGAGAGCTGCGAAAGCAGCATGGCGCCAGCGTCGGTCAGCGATACGCTTCGTGTCGTCCGGTTGAGCAGGCGGATACCGACCCGCGCTTCCAGGTTGCTCACCGCATGGCTGATCGCGGAAGCCGTCACGCCGCGCTCCTCGCTGGCACGCCGAAAGCTGCGATGGCGCGCGACTGCATCGAAGGCGGCAAGCTCAGACAGGTCGGTCGTGCGCATTGCTGATCCTCACTCAGCATTGACGCGAAAACAAGTCGGCTAATCCGAACAAACGATCGCGCGCACAACGTCCCCGGCAGCCGATCACCGGCTCCTGGAAAGGACGGACGATGACCATCACCGCAGACAGTATCAGCAGCGCGTCGGCGGCGACCGCGATTGCCGCCGCACAGGACAAGGCGGCGGAGATCGGCGTCGCCGCGACCATCGCGGTGATCGACGCCGGCACGCATCTCAAAGGCCTCGTACGGATGGATGGCACCGTGCTCGGCACGATCGACGTCGCGACGGCGAAGGCGCGCACGTCCGTTCTGTTCGGCATCGGCAGCGCCGACGTCTGGGCCTACTGCCAGCCCGGCGCCGCTGCGCCCAACCTTCAGGCGAGCAACGGCGGGCTCATGCCCTTCCCCGGCGGCCTGCCGATCATCGCTCACGGCACGCTGATCGGCGCCGTCGGCGTCTCGGGCGGCGCCCCCTCCCAGGATCTCGAGATCGCCGAAGCCGCCGTCGCCGCGCTCGTCGACTGATCCCTCTCAACCACCCCCAGCACGAAAGGACATCATCATGACCAAGACCATTCTCATCACCGGCGCCGGCTCCGGTTTCGCCGAGGCCGCCGCGATCGGCATGGCGCAGGCCGGCCACACTATCATCGCCACCGCGCAGATCAGCCCGCAGGTCGCCGCGTTGCGCAACAAGGTCGCCGAACTCGGCCTCGACAACATTCGCGTCGAGAAGTTCGACCTCACCGACCCTTACGACATGGCGTTCATCCAGACGCTCGACGCCGACGTGCTGTGGAACAACGCCGGCTATGGGGAGAGCGGCCCGGTGAGCGAGATCCCGCTCGACCTCGTCCGCCGCAACTACGAGATCAACGTCTTCAAGCCGCTGGAGCTGACGCAAGGCTTCATCGCCAAGTGGGTGAAGCAGGGGACGAAGGGCAAGATCGTCTTCACCTCCTCGATGGGTGGCCTGTTCACCCCGGCCGGCTGGGGCACCTATGTCTCCACAAAGCACGCGCTGGAGTCGGTCGCCGAGGCGATCGCGCAGGAAGTCGCAGCCTTCGGCATCAAGGTGCAGACGATCAACCCGGGCGCGTACCTGACCGGCTATAACGAAACCATGGCGGACACCGCGTTCCGCTGGCTCGACGACACAAAGAACTTCACCAGGCGCGACGAACTGCGCGCCACGTTCGACGCGCTGCTCGCCTCGCCACAGGGCCATCTCGATCCGCAGGAGATGATCGACCGCATGATTGCGATCGTACCCGCCGACACCGGCCGTGTCCGCAACGTCTGCCCGCAGTTCGTCGAGGACATGCTGAAGGAGGCGCAGGCCGCCGCCTGGACCGCCGAGATCTGATCCCCCGAGCGGCGGTAGCCCCTGCCGCTCCCCTCATCACCGGAGACTAGCCATGACCAGCAACCGATCCTGGGCACCTTTTGCCGCGCGCGCCGGCCTCGCCTTCGCCGCAACCAGCCTCAGCTTCCTGGCAGTTGCCGCCAGCGCCAGCGCACAGACGCCGGCGCAGAACAAGGCGGCCGTCACCGCCAAGTTCGACGCGTGGAAGGCCGGCACTGGCAACCCGTTTGAACTGCTTGCCGACCAGGCGAGCTGGACAATCGAGGGCAGGTCCGTCTCATCCCGGACCTACCCCACCAAGGAAGCCTTCCTGCGCGAGGTAATCCGCCCTTTCAACGCCCGCATGAGTGTCGGCATCAAGCCGACGGTGAAGAGCATCACCGCGGAAGCCGATCGCGTCGTCATCCACTTCGACGCCGCCGGCACCGCCCGCGACGGCAAGCCCTACGTCAACACCTACGCCTGGTTCTTCCAGATGAAGAACGGCCGCGTGATCCGCGCCGCCGCTTTCTTCGACGCGCTCACCTTCAACGATCTGTGGGCGCGCGTCTCGCCCGCCGAGTGAGCTTCTCCCACTTCGCTACAAAAGGACTGTTCCCATGAAGACCTGGTTCATCACTGGCGCCTCGCGCGGGTTTGGCGCACTGGTGGTCGAGCGCGCGCTTGCACGGGGCGACGCCGTGGTCGCCACTGCCCGCAATCCGCAGGCCGTGACCGATCGCTTCGGAGCGCACCCCAATCTGCTGGCGGTGGCACTCGACGTTATCGACGAAGAACAGGCTCAAGCGGCAGCGCAGGCGACGATCGACCGCTTCGGCCGCATCGACGTGCTCCTCAACAACGCCGGCTATGGCCTGATGGGCGCTGTCGAGGAGGCGAGCGCAGCCGAGATCGAGGCGGTCTATCGGACCAACGTCTTCGGCCTGCTCACCGTCACGCGTGCGGTGCTGCCGCACATGCGCCGCCAGCGCGCCGGCCGCATCCTCAACATCTCGTCGATCGGCGGCTACCGCGGCGCGGCCGGGTTCGGAATCTATTCCTCCACCAAGTTCGCCGTTGAGGGGCTCAGTGAGGCATTGCACGCCGAACTCGCGCCGCTTGGCATCCATGTGACGGTGGTCGAGCCCGGGTATTTCCGCACCGACTTCCTCGACGCCTCGTCGCTGAGCGTAAGCCCCACGATCATCGAGGACTATGCGACCACGGCCGGCAAGGTCCGTTCGGTCGCGACCCGGCTCAACCATGCCCAGCCCGGGGATCCGACGAAGCTGGCCGAGGTGCTGGTCGGCCTGGCAGACGCACCTAACCCACCCGTCCGCCTACCGCTCGGGAGCGACACCGTCGCCGCGATCAGGGCCAAGCACGCCGCTGACGCCGCAATCCTTGCGCAGTGGGACACGGTATCCGTGTCGACAGATTTTTAGATCAGGCGGGATGCCGCTGTCGTGTCCGCGCTCGGCGCGTGCACCCAACAGACGCGCTTCGGCAGAAGCTGTCGCCAAGGTTCATGCAGGAAGACCCAATAGTCGACATTCAGCGGCGTTGAATGGCCTCCTGAAAGCAGCCGTTCATTCAGGTGATTTGGGCCAATTCGAGTCCTTGCGGCTCGCTGTGTTCCCGCATGCCCGCGACGATGCTGGCCCCGCGACTGACGGCGCAAGCGTCGCTGGCGGTACTGATAGGAGCTATGTTCGCCTTCGCGCCGAAACGCCCGCTCCGACGTTGTGCCGGTAATCGCCGTCGCGGCCATGGAGATCCGATGAAGACAGTCACGCTGAAGGATGGGGAAAGCGTGCCGGCCATGGGTCAGGGCACGTGGATGATGGGTGAGCGCCCCGACCAACGCGCCGACGAAATCGCGGCCCTCCGTCTTGGTATGGAGCTCGGCATGACGCTCATCGACACCGCAGAGATGTATGGCGACGGGGCGGCGGAGAGACTCATCGGCGACGCACTGGGTGATGTGCGCAACGAGGTGTTCCTCGTCAGCAAGGCCTATCCGCAGAACGCGTCGCGTAGGCGGCTGGCGGAGGCTTGCGAGGCGAGCCTGAGGCGGCTCAGGACCGACCGGCTCGACCTCTATCTACTCCACTGGCGCGGATCAGTCCCGCTCGCCGAGACGGTCGAGGCGATGGAGGCGCTGAGGTCGGCGGGCAAGATCCGCCATTGGGGCGTGAGCAACCTGGACACGGCCGACATGGCTGAACTTGTCGGCGCCGGCGGTGATGGCTGCGTCACCGACCAGATCCTCTACAACCTCACCCGCCGCGGGCCGGAGCACGACCTGCTGCCATGGCTGGCGGATCATGCCATGCCCGTGATGGCCTATAGCCCGGTCGAGCAGGGCCGGCTGATCGCCTACCCCGCGCTCGCCCGTGTCGCGGAGACGATCGGCGCCACGCCGGCGCAGGTGGCGCTCGCCTGGGCCCTGCGCCGCGATGGCACGATCGCGATCCCGAAGGCCGGCACGGAGGCGCACGTCCGCGAGAATCGCGCCACCGCCGACCTGATCCTGTCCGACGCCGATCTCGCGGCGCTTGACGCCGCGTTCCCGCGCCCGCGCGGTCGCGGTCCGCTCGAGATGCTGTGACGGGCCGCAATGACGCTGTTCTTCACCGCAGACACGCACTTCGGCGACCACCGCACGATCAACATCCAGCGTCGTCCGTTCGCGAGCGTCGCCGAAATGGACGAGATGCTCGTCGCCGGTTGGAACGAGGCGGTGGCGCCAACCGACGAGGTCTGGCACCTCGGCGACGTCGCGCGCCGATCGTCCGACGTGGCGAGCCTGCTCACGAGGCTGAACGGCACCAAGCACCTGGTGCGCGGCAACAACGACGAGCCCGCGACGGGGGAAGCGGCGGGCTGGTCGAGCGTTCGGGATTATGCCGAGCTGACGGTCGACGGGACCCTGCTAGTGCTCTGCCACTATCCGTTCAGGAGCTGGAACGGCCAGCACCGGCGCTCGATCAATCTGCATGGTCACAGCCATGGCAAGCTCAAGCCGATGCCGCGCCAGTTCGACGTTGGCGTAGACGCGCGGGGCTTTCGCCCGACGACGCTGGAGGCACTGCTTCCGTCCGGCACGGGATCGTCGAGCATTAGGGGTGGCGCATGAACATAGACCCGCTCCCCGAGCTGCCGGCTGGCGCCTTTGCCAAGCAGGACGCAGACGACGATCTCGCCTTCTACGCGCCGCCGCGGCTCGTAACGCACATCGATGAGGTCGCGGTCGCCGCGCTGACCGCGCGATATGGTGACGTGATCCCGCAACGCGCTCGCGTGCTGGACCTGATGTCGAGCTGGATCAGCCATCTGCCGTCCGACCGCGTGTATGCCGAAGTCGTGGGCCAAGGGATGAACGCCGAGGAGCTCGCCGCCAATGCGCAGCTCGACCGATGGTTTGTGCAGGACCTGAACCGCGATGCCGGGTTGCCACTGACCGACGGATCGTTCGACGCGGCGCTGTGCTGCGTCGGCGTGCAGTATCTCCAGCAGCCCGTAGCTGTATTTGCCGAGGTACGCCGCGTGCTGGTAGCCGACGCTCCGTTCGTCGTCAGCTTCTCCAATCGCTGCTTTCCGACCAAGGCGGTCGCGATCTGGCGCTCCCTCGACACGGCAGGACACGCCGCCCTAGTACGGCTCTATCTCGAGCGGGCGGGCTTCGGAAGCGTAGCGGTCGAGATGCTCGCGGACGGCAGAACGGGTGATCCGTTGATCGCCGTCATCGGCCGGGCCTAGTCGGACGCGCGGCGCGTCACAGCGCGATCTGGTCGAGCGCCTTCGCGAGTTCGTCCGACATCGCAGGTCCGTCATCCTTCGGCGTGTACCGGTTCAGGACGGTCCGCACCCGCGTCTGCGCGACCTGCAGCGTCTTGTGCCGCACCTCGCGGGTCGCATTGGTGCGCCACGACGGGCTCTCGCCGAGTAGCGCCGTCCACTTCGCCTCTTCCGCCGCCAGGACCGCGAGCGCGAGCCGCAAGCCGTCTCGCCGGCCATGCGCATAGTCCTCCGCCATCAAGCTGCCTTCACACGATGCGGCAGTCGCCAATTCGGTCGCACGAAATGGCAGGTGTAGCCGTTCGGCCTGCGCTCGAGATAGTCCTGATGCTCCGGCTCCGCTTCCCAGAAGTCGCCGACCGGGGAGAGTTCGGTGACGACCTTGCCGGGCCACAGTCCCGATGCCTCGACGTCGGCGATCGTGTCCTCTGCGACGGCCTTCTGCGCTTCGTTGGTGTAGAAGATCGCCGATCGGTAGCTCTTGCCGCGATCGTTGCCCTGCCGGTCCCGCGTCGTCGGATCGTGAATCTGGAAGAAGAACTCGAGGAGCACGCGGAAATCGGTGCGCGCTGGATCGAACACGATCTCGATGGCCTCCGCATGGGTGCCGTGGTTGCGGTAGGTGGCGTTCGCGTTGGTCCCACCCGAATAGCCGACGCGCGTGGAGACGACGCCCGGCAGCTTGCGGATCAGGTCCTGCATTCCCCAGAAGCAGCCGCCGGCGAGGACGGCCCGCTCTGTGCGGGCTGGAACGGCGACCTCCTCGATCTGATGGAGATAGGCGCCATACCCCTGATCGGCCATGTCCGCACGGGCGACGAAGCGAAGCGACGCCGAGTTGATGCAGTAGCGCAGACCCCCGCGATCGCGCGGTCCGTCCTTGAACACGTGGCCGAGATGGCTGTCACCGTGTGCGGATCGCACCTCGGTGCGGGGGATCAGCATCGACCAGTCGCGCGTCGCCTTCACGTTCGCTGGCTCGATCGGCCTGGTGAAGCTCGGCCAGCCGCAGCCGGACTCGTACTTATCGGTGCTGGCGAACAGCGGCTCGCCGGACACCACGTCCACATAGATGCCGGCGTCCTTGTTTCGCAGCAGCGGACCGGTACCGGGACGCTCGGTCCCATTCTTCTGCGTCACGCGGAACTGCTCCGGCGTGAGCGCGGCAATCGCGTCCTCGGTCTTGCGGTAGGTGATCATGTCGAAACCCTCGTGGTCACCAGCCGATATGGTGTCTACCGCCGTCGACTTCGAGATGATGACCGAGTGCTTCCCTGTTTGGCTCGGCCGCGCGACGAATTATCGACGTGACGAACGGCGGCGACCAAGCTGTGGAAACCAAAGCACGGTCATACCGGAGATGACTCAGATACCGACGGTGGCAGGCCTAACTACAAGTATCGGGATTACGACTGATCATTTTCCGCATTGCCGCGCTGCGGTTAATCGACCGCTGGGCGGCCGTGTAGACCCACATCCGGTCATTCAGCGCTGCGTTACGATTTCCCGTTTTCTGCCGTTCGTTCAGCTTATAAAAGGCGCATCGTTCACAGCCCACCCAGATAACTGAACCTCCGGCACTGGGAGGTAAGCGGACCGGCTGCTTAATGACGCCCAAGTTCGGTAAGAAGAAAATTATTCAAGAAAACGCTCGTCGGCAGTCATGCGCCCCTATTTTAGTCAGTCCATCTAGGTGTCAGATGCTTCAAAACTGCCGTTCGTTTCTCCTGCCGGAGTACGTCTTCACCTCCACCGCCAATGACTTAGGCTTTGGGTTTTCGCAGAATATGGCGGCGGCTATCTGTTTTAAATTTACGCCTGGCGGTCCAAGGCCGGACGGTACGTTGAACCACGATATTCATGGGCTTTTACATAGTTCAAAGTCGTCGATGCCGACACCAAATTGGGCTTTGAACGTTCGCTTCACCCAATCGGTTAGTTCATCATGCGAACTTCGGCCCGTAAGCCAACGGTACTCAAACTGAAAGGTGCCGTCCCGCAGAGCCCACTGATGCGCGAGGTCGTAGAGCATCAATGATCCGAAGAATCCATCAAGCGTTGCTTTGATTGCGCCTGGTGACTTCCCCGGGAAATCACGCGGAAAAACTTGTTCTGTATCACCCCGATCTGAGAACAGCGAGAGGTGATTGGTGAAGAAACGCTGATGCTGGGGCGCGATATCGCCTCCTGCTGCGTAGACGCCTGGCCAACAGGCAAATTCTGGCGTCGATAGCTTGTCCTCCGAGAATGCCAGAAAGCCAGCCATCATAACTCGAACTGGCATATTTTGTTGACTGAACTCGAAAGTACTCCGCTCTTTCAAAAGAAGTCGAGCGCCCGGATCATTTTCGGCAAGATCGCGAATAGCCTTCAGCCCGGCCAGCGGTGTGATGTAACCACAGGACGTAGCGAGGCGTCCGGAGACGTCCCAATATTCATCGGCTGAGAAGCTTTTTATCGTAACGAATAACTCCGGCTCGGCTGCAGCAGCTTCGGAAAGGTATGTAAAACGCGCACCGGGGTCGAGGTCGCGAATTAGGTTCTCGTGGTAGTCAATATCGAAAGGCAGACCGCCGTACGGATTGATGGACATATCGCAAATCAGCAGGAAGAGTGCGACGACCGAGTCATTGACTTTAGAGGGTCTCGATACCCCTGTGAGGCGGGCAAATTCATCGAATGCCGTAATGTACGGTCCGGCGAAGAATCCTTCCTTTTCGTAGCTTTCCCATTCCGAGGGACCGCCGGATGCCGCAAGAAATTGGACCTGCGTTAGTCGAGCTTGCCCTTCAAAGATGTCGCGAAGGCCCACTCGAGCACGGCGGATTGGCGACTCCGGGTAGAACCCCTCATGTCGTGCGTCGCGTAGCGCTTCGTAACGATCGTTCCATTTGCTCAAATCCGCGAGCGCGTTGCTAGCCAGCCCGCAGGAATCCTTGATCGCTTCCAGCACCGTCATGTAGGCAATATGATATATGTGGCCGACCGACTCAAAATAAGGACTTTGGTAAAGGGACTGCACCTTCAGCGGATTAAACTGAAATTTCTTGTAGAAGTCGAGGTCGACCATGTTGTTGATCGCCTCGTTGGCTGCCCCCAAGGCAATGATGTCGCCTTTTTCTATACCGGACTCTACCCTAACAGCCCAGTGCTTTAGCGGCTTTCGCGCGCCTAAGCGTTCCAAAGTCGTCTTAAGTGCACCCATGCTGGACAAGCATTGTGTCGGCAGAGCTAGGCTGAGAATAAGGCCTGACGTCGAACCAACATGCTGCCACCAATGAATTGTTTCGTGGAGATAGGTTGAATAAGCGCGGACGAGATCAGCGCGGTCGTAGCCATCGGTTTCGCCACAGGTGATCGCATCAACTAATTCGTGAACGCGCGGGCTAAGCCTGAGCACGAACTCCTCGGTTGTGTAGAGCCCGTGCGCATTGAGCGTTGCCTCGAACGATAAATTTTCCGGCTGAAAATCCCCCAGTGGCGTCAGGAGTTCAGGCGCATCAATCGAAAATTTCGCCAAATCAATTACTCCGCTACATCGAGCTACGCGCGCTATCGTAGCCGCCGTCACTACCCTGTATCAATTTCTTTGGACGGATAGCGCAGCTTTGCGCGGGCGTGCATCTGGCACAGGTTTTTCTGATTGAGCCAACGAAGTCGCCTCGACAGGCACCTGAACCAACGGTCGTTTGAGGAAAGCGTATAAATGTCCTGAGTGACCAGCTCTGGGCGGATGCGGACTGTCCCACCCTTCCGTCACGACAAGACCCACTACCGGTCATTCAGAGCGCCTCGTCGGCTTCCCACCTTTTGCCGTTCGTTCATCTCGATCTCCGAGGCCGCTGGCAGTTAGAATAGGCTCCCTCGGCGGGGTGGAGGGCGGATTGCGCCCACCCCCTCGACATTTAAGGGCCTGCCCGCTCAAAGTTCACGGCCAGCAGCTTGGATAGCGGGTCGCGATTGCACCGCTCGAGAATTGTCGCGCGACACCGCTGAAACGCGTTACTGACCATGGGTGGCCACCGAACAGCAGGAGAACACTTCCCTTCGATGGTCCGCATGCTAGCCTGCCATTCCTCCCCACCAGTCGCAGGACATCTGATCATCGTCGACACGCCAGCACCCGCAACGCCGCGAACCACCATCTTGATCACGCACGCAAATCCGGAGGACAACCGGTTCGCGCGGTGGCTCGCCGCGCGGCTCACGAGCGCAGGTTACAGGACCTGGGTCGATGTGCGGGCACTCCGTGGAGGGGAGGACTTCTGGGACAGCATCGAACACGTTCTGCGTCATGAGGCGGTCAAGCAGATCGTGCTGGTGTCCCAGCATATCGGAAAGCAGGGCGTTAAGAAGGAGCTCGCGCTTGGCGACCTGATGGGCCGGAAACTCGGCGATGCCGGATTCATGATCCCCGTTCGAGTTGCCGACGTCGACTTCGGCGACTTCCCGACCGAGATTTTGAGACTTAACGCGATCAATGCCCACCCGAACTGGGCTGCATCCCTTGCTCCGCTCTTCGAAACCCTCGAGGACGCCAACGTCCCACGGGTCGCCACTGCCGACGCCGCTTCGCTGGAAGCCATCATCACGGCACAGGAGGAGGGCCGTAAGCGCATCGTCGAGGAGCCGGAGGACCTGTTCAGCAACTGGTTCGAACTCGCCGCACGGCCTGATGTTTGGGTTCTCGACGGCAAGGGGACCAGCGGGCAAGTGGCCGCGTGGAGCGAGTTCACTCGAGTCCCGCACGTGCTTCATGAGGGCGGTGTCATCGCGTTCTGCGGAACCGACGCAATTACCGCGCTCGACAATATGGCTCCGCCGCTGAAGGCACGCGCCTGTTTTCCCTTCAACTCTGTGGTCGACGGCAACTACGGCCGCAGCTTTGGCACGAACCGTGACGCGCGACGCATCGTTGTCAACCTACTGCGCCAGCATTGGGACATGGCGATGCACCGTCGCGGCCTGCTTCCCGTCACGTTCGCGTCCGGCGCGAGGGGCTGGTTCTTCCCTGACGGCCTCATCGACGGACAGGTCAAGATAACCCTACCCGAAGGCACTCGCGTTCAACGCATGCTGAGTGGCAAGTTCAAGGATCGCCGCTGGCACCTATGCCTAGTGGCGCAACCGAAGCTGTGGCCCAGCCCGCTATTCCGCGTCCACGCCAACGTCGCGGTCACCACGGACGGCCGCGCACCGCTTCCGGGAGAGCAGCTACAGCGGATCCGGCTGCGGCTGACTAGATCCTGGTTCAACGACAAGTGGCGAGACATGCTCCTGGCCGCGATGGGCTGGCTAGCGGAGTCAGTTGGCGAGCTTGACCTGGGCGCGGCTGGCGAGCGACTCGGTGTCGCTAGCATGCCGATTAGGTTCACTTCTCCAGTGAGCTTCGCAGCTGAGGAGGAGCGCCCCGCAGAGGAGGATGCGTCAGGACGGATCGAGCTTTCGGAGGAATACGACTCCGACTTCGACGAGGTCGAGGACCGGATCGAGGAGGTCCAGGAATGACCATGCAAAGTCTTCGGATCCCCGAGCCACTGCTCGAGTTCGGCCACGGCCAACGGATGGAGGCACCAAAGGACGGGCTCTTCCTCTTCGGCCCGCTGGAGGGGACGGAGGGACGCTCGCAGGTGCGGATCGGCGTCGTGGGCACGGACAGCGGCGCCGGTCTTTCCCGGCGTTGGCTCGAGCGGATCGGCGTGCACATCCCCGGGAAGGCGAACCGGCAGGGTCACCCGACGACCTGGGCCCCGGACTGGCCGGGGTTCGAGACGACGTTCGACGTCGCGATGCCGAAGCATGCGATGGTCGAGATCGGTTTGACCGGAAGCGAAATCGAACGTTGCATCAAGAAGAGCAACCGCTCCGACGCGGTGCGTTCCACCGTTCTCCTGTTCGCTGAGGCGATACGCGCGCACCTGCGCAACGAGGAGCGGCGGCCGGATGTCTGGCTCGTCGTGGTGCCCGACGTGGTCTACCGATACGGGCGGCCGCAGGTGGCACCGCCTCCACGGGACGAGCGGACGCAATCTGCAATCCTATCCTCAAGGGAAGCGAAGCGCTTCTTCCAACAGGGCGGGGACCTCTTCCCCGACACCATGCGCGACGCGGAAACCTATCTTTTCTCGAGCAACTTCCACCACCAGCTCAAGGCGGAGCTGCTGCAGGACGGCGTTGTGCTCCAGCTCGTCCTAGAGAGCACCCTGGTCGATCGCAGCCTCGCCCTTGCGAGCGACCGGCGACGCGGCCTTCAGGATGAAGCTACCGTCGCCTGGAACTTCTGCACGACGCTCTACTTTAAATTGGACGCAAAGCCGTGGGCACTCGCCGACGTGCGAGCGGGCGTCTGCTACGTCGGCCTCGTCTTCAAGAATGACGACACGCCGGCGGCCACCGGAGAAGCCTGCTGCGCAGCGCAGATGTTCCTCAACTCGGGCGATGGGCTCGTCTTCCGTGGCGCACTCGGTCCTTGGTACTCCGACAAGACCAGAGAATATCATCTCTCCGAAAGCGCGGCCGGCGCCCTGATGATATCTGTAGTCGAGGGTTACCGACTCAAGCACGGAAAGCCGCCGAGCCAATTGTTCATCCACGGACGCCACAGGTTTTCCGACGCGGAATGGGCTGGTTTCGCCGGGGCCGTACCCAGCGAGACCGAACTGGTCGGCGTGCGGATAAAGCAGCAGGACGACGTCCGCCTGTTCCGGCCGTCCGCCTCGACCCCGGTGCTGAGAGGCACAGCGCTCGTCGTCGATCGCCGAAACGGCTTTCTCTGGACCCGCGGCTATGTTCCTAGACTCGCCGCCTATCAGGGTTTCGAGACCCCCAAGCCACTCACCGTCGAGATCACACACGGCGACGGGGACATCACGCAGGTCCTTACCGACGTGCTCGGCCTTACCAAGGTGAACTACAACGCGTGCGACTTCTCGAGCGCGCTGCCGGTTACGCTGAAATTCGCCGACCGAGTGGGGGAAATCCTGATGGCGTCGCCGCGCACCGTTACGGCGCCTCCGCTGCCGTTTCGCCACTACATTTAGCCGGGGGATGCGCCGCCGCTTAGACCACGGAGGTACTCACCCCGGTATGGCGCTGTGGTCCCTATCACGGGACAGCGCACCGCAAACCCCCACAACCGGTCGTTTAGCCCACCCTTATCGCTTCCCAGCTTCGGACGTTCGTCAATGTAGATTGAATTGTACGTCGTCAGAGGGTTGTCGAGCGTCCGGGTCCGCGTAAATTGGGACTTTGCTCCTGTTCGCAGGCGACATTCGCACAGTAGCTCCTGTCGGGAACGGACGTTCGGCGTTTGTCCTACCGACATCGCAGAAGGACGCAAGCCGGGCCCCTTGCTGACCGACGGGCCTTGGACAAAGAATGCTGGAAGCCGTCGTTCGATCGTGAAACAAGTTCGCGAGCTCTGAGGTCGCTTCGCGTTGATTTCCATCGCAAGTGTGATCGCGCGTGTGATCGGCGTGAGTGGGGGTGGTCAGACATATGGCTCGTAGCATCAAAGGGTTGCGCACGGCGCCGGTAGATCTGCCGGTGACGCTGCGGGAAGTGGTCGAGTATCGAAAGTCGGGTCTTAGCCTAAACCATGTGGTCGGCTGTCCGCTCGACTGCGCCTATTGCGTTCGTCACCTGTTCGACAACTACGACATGAAGAAGCCTCACCTCGTCATGGACGACGAAGCCGCGGTCGTCGCCCTCACCAAACACTGGGCGTTCCGACCGCACCAGACACCGATTCAGATCTTCAACAGGGCGACCGATCCCTTCCTGCCGCGCGTGAAGGAGCATCTCCAAAGGACGCTCGAGCTTCTTGATGGCCAAGGCCTCACGAATCCCGTTCTCGTCATCAGCCGTTGGCGTGTTGACGCCGACGATGTCGAGCGCATGGAGAGCCTGACCAACCTCAAGTTGACCGTTCTGGTAACCTGGTCGGGTATAGACGACGCTCGCATCGAGCCGATAGACGGCACCGTCGCGGAGAAGTCGCTCGCGACGCTCGCCGCCCACGCAGTCAGGACGAAGCGGATCCTCTACTGGCGCCCGATCATCGCCGGCATCAATGATGGCGACGACGTGATCGGACGGGCCCGCAAGCTCGCCCGGCTTGCCGATGCCACCGTCTTCACCGGCCTCTTCCACCGGGACCAGATAAGGGCGCACATGCGTTCGATCGGTGTGCCCGACCTCTACGACAGCGCCCCCAGGCGCAAGATCATGCCGCGCCTCGTCGAGCGAAATATCCTCGACGCGTTCAGCGATCAGCCGATCTTCCGAAAGACGTCGTGCGCCGTCGCCTATGCGCACGGCATCGCCGACTACAACGGCCACCTCGGGATCGAGAGCGTCTGCGACATCTGTCCGGCGAGACAGGTCGACATCTGCGCGGCCGCACATGCAGAGCCGTCACGAGAGCTGATCGCCGCTCTGGCGGGCGAAGCCGGGCTCGCCACCGGAACGATCGAGATCGCAAACGGGCGCATCCTCGTCGACGACAGCACCGAGCAGCAGCGCTACTTCATCCAGCACGCCACCGGCTTCCAAGTACACGACAGGTTGCACCCGCACCTGCCGGGGCGGCATGGACGCGCCGAGGAGGGATGGGAATGAACCAGCGCATGTGGGCGGTCGACGTAGAGGGCAACGGCGGATCGCCGCCCGAAATCGTCGAACTCGCCATCGTCGAGATGGAGGCGCTGCAGCTGACCGGCCGCCAGAAGCACTGGCGATTCAGGCCCAAGGGTGGGATCACCCCCATCGTGTCGCGGATCCACGGAATCTGGGAGCGCGACGTCGCTGACGCACCCGAAATCGAAGACGTCATCGACGACGTTCTAGAATGGCTGGAGGATGCCCCGATCGTTGGACACAACGTCCGCGTCGAACTCGAGATCATCGGACGAGCGATGGAGGACTGGAAACCTTCCGCCGCGTTCGACACGCTCCGCATCGCGCGCCGGCTGCTGCCCAACGAGAAGAAGCACGGCTTGGAGCACCTCGGAAGCACGCTCGGTCTGCTCGACGCGGCAGGCGCCGCGACGGGTGGAGGCTCCCACTCCGCCCCGTTCGACGCAGCCCTCTCAGCAATCCTGCTCGAACATCTCCTCGCACCGCTATCCGAGGCCGAGCGCCAGGCCGTCATGGATGACGCCGACATCCTCCGCGTCCAGCAGGGCTCGCTCCTGTGACGTCCCGCCCATGCAAGATCGCTGTCGCCGGCACGCACTCGACGGGCAAGACGACCTTCCTACGCCGGCTTGAGGACGAACTCACCCGCCGGAAATTCTTGCCCAAATACGTCCACGACAGCGCGGTAAACGCCCGTAACTTGGGCTTTCCCATTCTCAGGGATCACACCTTCGAAAGCACCGCATGGATCATGGCAGAGGCGATCCGGCTGGAGACGGTGGCCTCACTCTCCGCCGACGTCATCCTCGTCGACAGGCCGGTGCCTGACGCGCTGGGCTATCTCGTTGCCGCACTTGAGGTGACCGGTCGAAGCCTGACGCCCGGACGCCTGGAGCGTCTTGAGGCCATCTGTACAGGCTGGATGGGCGAGTACGACCTCACGTTCGTGACTCAGCTGGACCAGGACATTCCGATAGGCCCCGGCCGCGATGACGATCACGAGTTCCGCATCGCGGCAGGCGTCGCCGTCTCCCGCATCCTGAGCCGGGTCGCACCGCACGCCAAGGTGCTCGAGGCACACGATGCAGACGACGCCCTCGCGCTCGCGATATCGTTCGCCGAACGGCACCGGAGCGGTGCTTGAATCCGTACAGTAAAGGCACCGACGTGGCCGTATCCGCAGCCGGCCCTGCCAGGATCGGCTTGGGCTGCATGGCACTCACCGGCATCTACGGCGCCATCGACGGGGATGTGGCTCAGGCCACCATCCACGCGGCGCTCGATTGGGGCATACGGGTCTTCGACACCGCGGCCCTCTATGCCGACGGTACCAATGAGGAGTTGCTGGGACGAACGATCGGAGACCGCGACGACGTCTTCGTCGTCACGAAATTCGGACTATCCGCCGGCGGCGATGGCACCCTCGTCCGCGACAGCAGCCCGGCAACGGTGCGCGCATCCGTGGATGCATCGCTGCAGAGACTTCGCAAGGAGCGGATCGACCTTCTTCTCCAGCATCGACCGGATCCGAGGACAGACGATGCAGTCGTCGCTGGTATAGCAACTGATCTAATGCGCGAAGGCAAGATCGCCGCATTCGGTCTCTCGGGAAGCGCGCCGGAGCGCGCAGAGAAATTCAGACGGACCGTTCCCGTGGCGGCGATGCAGAACGAACTCTCCTTGGCGAGTCCGGAGCGGCAGAACGAGCCCGCGATCCTCGATCAAGCTGGCGCAATGTTCATGGCGTATGCACCGCTGGGACGCGGGCTGCTCACCGGCAAGTCCGGAAACGTCTCGGTGCCGGGCGACCTGCGCGAACGGATGCCCCAGTTCCAAGACGATGCAAAGAAGGCGAACTTGGAGCGTCTTGCCGTCGTGGACGAGATCGCCGCGACGCATGCGACATCGCGGGCGGCCGTCGCCCTGGCATGGACACTTCTTGCCGGCAGTAACGTCGTGCCCATCCCTGGCGCGCGAAGTCCGGAGCAGGTCAGGACGGCCATCATGGCCGCCGACTTGGCACTCACCTCAGATGAAATGCTTCGCCTCTCCGCAAGCGTGCAGCAGATAGCACCCTAGCAGCCTGCGATTACGGACCTTGTCCTGACCAGCGCGCTGCGGCAGCAAGGCGGCATGACCTACGTCGCCGCATCAGGCACTGCACGCATCCAGCATGCCGACACCGGCGAAGTGTTCGAGATCGATGCCGACGAGCTCGACTTCGAGGCGATCGGTGCCGACGAACGGAACATGGGTCCCGAGATCCATCACCAGGCGGAACTGGAGCATCCGGAGCTAGGCACGTTGACCTGGGGCCTTTGGGAATATCCAGTCGGCATCGAGAACATGACCGAAACCGAGATCGGTCCCCACACCATCCTCGAAGACATCGACTACGGGCTGCGTCACGAGCCCGACGAGGAGGAGCCACCCGAAGACGACGAGCCGGATCTTCCTGCTCTGCTCAGTCGGCTGCCTGCGCAGATCGATACGCTCGATCACATCCTCGCCCAAATCGCGGACCTGCAGCCTCGGATCGGCCACAACCAGCCCCCGGATGAGCATCGGCTCACCCTCACCGATCTGGAGATAAGCGAGATCCGGGCAAGTCTCGACGAACTGCGCGCGCAGGCCGCGAGGCCGAACGCGATCACATCCGCAGACCCGGCGACAATCCAATTGGCGCAGACCCGATTGTCGAAGCTGTCCTCGACGCTCGGCAAATGGGGCAAGATGTCCACCGGCGCTCTGGTGCTCGGTGCCCTTGGAGGTTTGGGAAAGGGCGCCGGCGATCATGTCTGGCAGCAAACGCCGATGCTGCACCATCTCGTCGACGCCATTCAGCACACGCTGGCCGTGTGGATCGACGTGCTGATGACACTGTTCTGAGCGGAAGCCCTACGACGACGGGCGGAAGTGGTGACGGCTGAGCGCTTGACCAGGTAGCTTTCGTCACCGGAGTCAATCACGTCAGCCATCCTCGTCTCCAGTCCGGCTCGTGTCGGCTATCCGTACTACGGGTCCGACGCGATCGAGTGCTCGGGAGACAAAACATTCGAGCACGACCCCGCTTGGGATATGAACCAACGGCGGCTCTAAACCCGGCGCTTAGCCTGCTGAGCGGCATAAAAGAGCACTTGTGCCGACGTCCGCACCGACCAGCATGATCGGCCTCTTTCGGCGGGATCGAACCTTTCTCAAAACAAATGCGAACGACCAAGTCTGGTCGACACCAGTCGGGCAGGTTCGGAGCCGCGCGGACCTAGAGGGCAGCCGTTCAGTCAGGATCCATGCCGCCCGCAAGCGGACGCCTCGATGACTGCCCTCAGGCTCCGTTGCTTGTTGCGGGCGCGACAATCGCCAGCGAGGGCGCGACCTTCGTGTATTTGCGGCCGACCACGAGGTCACTGTTCTCCAGTTCCGGCGCGATTTTTGACGTAGTGAAGATGATTTGATGAAGATGCTCGGTTTCCGCTGATCTGGAAACAAGCACTCGCTGAAAATTCCACGACCGCTCCTCGACCATCCCTTTGTCTTCAATATTGTCGAACAGCATCCATCGCGGCAGGCAGAAGCGTGCGTCGGCGATCGACGAAAAAAGATTTGCTGCGGCGAAGCTATTTTTCAGCACAACCATCCCGCTGGCGCTGCCCGACCGGTTTTTGTCTTTGTTAATTGCGATCCAGTCCTCGGCAAAGCTAAAGTCGACATGGTCTACCTGACCGAAATCAGAGTGCTCATCGAGATCACGATCCAGGATTGCCTTGGCCTCGCTGGAAATCAGCGTATAGGCCGAGCGCTTCCGTTGATCTTGTGACCGGCTGATGGCTTCAACCTCTTTGCGCAGGCGAGTGACGTCGTTATTAAGGTCTTCCTTCTGCTGCGACAGAATCCGAATGTTGCGGCCAAGCTCAAGCCGCTTTTGAAGCACCTCAAGCTGGCTATCGATGAAGCCTACCTTACGACTGAGTTCGGCAACGCTGGCTTCCCTTTTCGTGGCTGGTCCCGTGCGTGACACCTCGATCGTGGTCGTCGCGCGGCGCAGTTCGAGCTTCGCGACGCGCAGATTGGCCGTCATGATCGAAAGTTCGGCACGACGTTCTTCCTGAAGGGTGGTGGACTCCCGAAGCTGCATCTGCAGATCCAGACGGACAGCCAGCGTGCGGGAGTCGTCGGCGCCGTGAACGTGCGGTTCGTTGCACAGCTGACAGTGGTCCGAGGCCTTTTCCCTCACGACGGCAAAGCAGGACGGACAAAACTCGAAGTCAAGGCGTCCCAGCGCCGCGAAGGTCAGGGCTGCGTCGTCGAAATCGCGCAGTGATTCGCGGAGGTGCTCGAGAAACGCGTCGGCGTCCTCGATTTCATAGCCCAGCGTCTCGATCGCATCGGTCAGGTCGACGACCCGGCGCCGGCTGGTCCTAAACGCCTTCAGCGCCTCGGCTCGCGCAGTCTTCAGCTCCTGCGTCGCTGCGCCGTCATCATCCTCATCGCTCAAGGCGTCGATGGCCGCAAGCAGCCGTGTGCGTTCCTGGCTTGCGTTGGCGATGCCGGTCTCGATGTGTTCGACGAGAATCTGTTCGCCGTACCCGGATGCCACTGCCATCAAGTTCGTCAAGGCGGTGGAGACGTCCTTGTACTTCTTCTCGGTTTCCCGAGGTAAGATCTGCCGGTCGTACAACTCATACCCGCCGATGCCCGCGAGCAACTCGCCGATTGCCTGCCGTGTTTGCCATGTGTCCCAACGGTCGACGCGGAAGATGCGCTGGATCGGCGTCAGCTGATCGACGTAGATCAGCCGCAGGATCTGGTGCATGGTCAGATTGCTGGCGCCGTCGCTGATCGCCTCGGGCAGTCCGATTGCGCGAAACAAGATCTGGCTGAAGCTGTAGCCGCGCTCCTGTCGGCTGTACGGATAGCTTTGCCAAAGATCGGAACCGGCGCTCAGCGCCTGCTCCATCGGACCAAAAAAGATATCCATCGGTCGGCCGATATCGCTCGACACGAAGCGGCGGGTGGTCAAGACGCCCTGCGGCGTGGTGATCTGCACCATGACGGCCTCTGCGCGTGACGCATAAGGCTTCCATTCACGAAGGTCGCCGCCAAGGCCGAAGAAAATGAAATCGGCGAGTGTCGACTTTCCCGACCCGTTCGAGCCGTGGATGATGTTGACGCCGCGGTGAAAGCGCTCGTCGTACAGGACATTGCTTGCCTGATAGACGAGCATGCGCTCAACGATCAGCTGGCTTCTCATGCGACCGGCCCCCGGGTCGGCACACCCGCTCGCTTGAAGATGTTATCTGGACCGCTGGCGGGAAGGTTGGCGATGTCGGTGATCAAGAAGGTCATCAACGCGGACTGCGCAGCGTTTTGCGCGCTTGCCCGATCGTGGAGGGAGGCGGGCATGTTGCTCTGATCCAAGGAGGCGTATCGATCACGAAGGGCGTCTCGCTTTAGGAGGCTCCGACCAGCCAACTGCTTGAGCGCCGCCGACTGGTAGAGCTGCAGATCCTGCCAAATCGACGCAGTGCCGGGGAGATTGACGAACAGGTCTTTGACAGGTGGAAGGCGGAGCGCTCGCAGATTCTCTCGGACGGTCGCCGGAAGCTTCATCCGCAGGGCCAAGGATGGGTACATCAGGAGCATGTCGAGCACCCGCAACTGGTCGATGGGGATGCCCTCTCCCTTCCATGTCAGCAAACGGACAATACGGAACGCGCAGTGATAGGGATCTCGCGCCGAATACCAAATGCGGAGATCGGTCATGCATCCCAGCTCACGTGGCAATTGCCTGCTAGATAGTAGAGGGCGTTGTCGACGAGCGCCGATGTAATCTCGCTGCCCGGGTGAGAGAACTGGCGGACGCAGGGGTCGAGCACGTCCGACTGAATAGCATGATCGACCTGCGCAAGCGTTGCACCCTCGCTGATCGGCCGTCGAATGTGCCGTGCGAACCGGCTTTCTACGTCACCCAATAGCTGCGTGTACCGCGTGACAGCCGAAGGTTGGGCGATATGGCGGCGAAGCGCCATGGCAAACCGTTCCTTGCGCCGCGTGGCATCCTTGATCTGGTAGCCGCGGCCCGCCTCGCGCAACTTTTGGTCGAGCGGTCGGCGATCATCAGCTGCGATGGTTGTGAAATAGGCGAAATCTTCCAAGATGTCAGAGGTCACGCCCTGGGGTGCGGCAATGTCGGTCGAGGGCGCGAGAGCGATTTCGGCGCTTACCGCCGTTACGTTCTGGATAGCCGGTGGCACCGCGACAGGCATCAGATTTTGACCGGTCGAACTCGATGCTCCACTTGTCGCCGAGCTAGCGACGACCAAACTGCGCCCCGCGAGAGGCAGCGTCCGCAATAGCTCACATACAGACAGATAAACGGGCGCCTGAACGTTGTTTGGTTTACAGATGTCAATATGGTTGGTCTGGACCGCGATCGGCTCGGCACCGTAGACATTCGGGTTTGCGGTCACCCGGTCCACGATGTGTATACCGTAGGTCTTTTCGGTTTCGTAGAACGGACGAACGATAACCTTTTCGCGCACTGCAAAGTTCGAGAAGAAGTTGCTGAGGTCGAGGAGGTCAGCGCCGCTGTATGCGAGTTGCTGGGATGTCTTGCTTTTAAACGGCCTGAGAATGATGTCGCACGCGTTCGCCAGTTGCGCACCTTGATGCGGCGTGCCGAGAAAAACGACCGCGCGGATTTTATCGGCAAGGTTCTGGAACCGGACGTCCGCAGAGTCGGCACATCGGCGCAGCATCTGCTTAACGATGAGACCACCCAAACTATGGGTGATGAGAACGATGTTGTCGGCTTGGCGCGGCCGGCTGATTAATCCGTCGGCAAGCGTCGTTGCGAGATCCTGGATTGATGCGCCACTACCGAGCAATATACCCGCGAACGCACTCGAGTCATATCCGGCAAGATAGACGTTGATGTCGGCAAACTTATCCGCGAGCCATTGCGGCCAAAAGTCGCCCTCCTTCGCGGTCCAGGTAGTGCGACGATCACCAGACAGGCCATGGACGAACACGACATCGACGGTCGGCTCTGAAACGCAGTTTTGTGACCCGGTTGCAAATACCGGTGTAGGCCCTTCTCCCGTCACGACTTCCTGTGCCCCCTTGATGAGTGGGTTTCGCCGCTGCAGTGCCCCGCGTCAAGCTGAGGCCACCGGATTATGAACGAAGGTAAGGTCTAATGGGGGTGCCGCCTCAAAGCGGCCGTTCTGCTAACCACCAGTTTCCTTCAAAATGGCGACCGTCTGCCTCGCCGCGAGATCAGCTCTTGAAACAATGCTCGCGATGCCAGCGTGTAAATTGCGGATGGGGTCGATCGGCTTCCCGGGGAGGCAGGAGAATGCGTCCGCTCGTATTCACCACGGAGCGGATGCTGTCTGGGTCGTTTGCCTGACGAGATATGATGATCCCCATATCGTCATCCAGACCGATTAGGCCTCGGTCGAACATCCAATGCGCGGTGCCCGAAAGCGCGATGCCGTTGCTGACGATGTCCGGGCCGTTTGCCTCGACCGGGCGGATATGGGCTGCTTCCACCTCCGCCCGGCCGCCACCATTGATGAGTTTCAGGCCGGTCACCGCGCAGCGTTCGTCGTAGGCGCGTAGCACGATCCGCCGGAACACGCGGTCGCGGACCACCCGTGATACCAGGCTTGAAACGCGCTCACGAGTCTCGTCAAACCCGAAGGGCAGGCGCTCCTCGCGGACGCTAGCGGCATCGGATAGGACATCGGTGCGTGGCAGGAGCGCGTCTCCTTCAGCCAGGCCCGCTTGCACAATGCGGTTGAAGTCGCCTGCCGACAGCCCGCGGACTGCTGCTTGCGCTCGACCGGAGATGCGACCCTCCTCGTTGAGCACGCCGCGCTCGATCGGGCCATTTGTGTCGGCAAAGGGGACCGGCATGGCAAAATCGAGATAGCTGCCGGGCTCGATCAGCGCGAGATACATGCCTGGCGTGGAGGGATCGGGGATAATGCGTTCGACGTTGGCGACCGCATGATAGCCCTTCGTCCCGATGACCTTCCGTGGCTCGTAATAGACGATCCAGTCACCGACGCAGGCGCGCGCCCGGTCAAGATATTGCTTCGGAAATTGGTACTTCTCGGCCGGTGTGTCGTCATAGATCGAATCAGATCGGTGGATGAAGACGCCAAATGCCATGCCATTCGATACGGCCGGCCCGTGCCGAACGGAACGGGATTTTCAGCATGCGAGGCGGCGTAACCTCAGAGGCACTGCTATGAGGTGCGCCTGTAGCGCCCCGCAGGGCTGCGTGCCGCCATCGTGACCCTCACGCTCTCTGCCTCGCCTCCTCGGCCAAGGGGATGCTCGGAAGCCGAATTGGTCCCTCGACTCGGTGTGCGGATCGCCTTGGGCAGCCAGCAGGTACACCCCCAAAAATTGAGGCTCTACGAACTTTGCTGACAATGTGCTGACAATGGCGTGTTTTGACCCATTGTAAGCAGCCTCTTTCGAGGCCCGCTTCCGCCAACAGGCGGTACTATCAGGAAAAAATGGTGCTGCCGGTGAGGATTGAACTCACGACCTCAGCCTTACCAAGGATGCGCTCTACCACTGAGCTACGGCAGCACTCGACCCGTTCGGGCGAGGTGCGCCTAGAGACGACCCGGGACGCATTGTCAAGCGCTTGTCGTCGCGGCTAGGCAGATCGCATGGCGGACAAGGACGAACGGGCGCAGCGGCTGGCGGCGCAATTGCGGGCGAACCTGCATCGGCGCAAAGCGCAGGCGCGTGCCGCGGCCCAAGCCGCGCCGGCCCCCGATACTCCGGAAAAGCCTGCCCAGCCCGACGAATAGCCGCTCAGCCGAGCGGCGCGCATTTCGCCGCAAGCCAGGCGCGCTCGTCCGCGGCCAGTTCGGGGCCGATGCGGGCGAGCACTTCGGCATGATAGGCATTGAGCCAGTCGCGCTCGTCGCGGGTGAGCAGCGCGGGGTCGATCAGCGTCCGCTCGATCGGTGCGAAGGTGAGCGTCTCGAAACCGAGCATCGCGCGATCGGGATCGCCGCCGGCGATCGTCACCGGGATGGTGAGCAGCAGGTTCTCGATGCGGATGCCGTATTCGCCGGCCTTGTAATAGCCCGGCTCGTTCGACAGCATCATGCCCGCGCGCAGCGGCTCGAGCGAGGCGCCGCCGGGGTAATTGGGCGCGGCGATCCGCTGCGGCCCCTCATGGACTGCGAGATAGCTGCCGATGCCGTGGCCGGTGCCATGGCCGAAGTCGAGCCCCGCCTCCCACAACGGCCGGCGCGCGAAGCCGTCGATCTGCGCGCCGCAGGTGCCGTCGGGGAAGATCGCGGTGGCGATGGCGATATGGCCCTTGAGCACGCGGGTGAAGCGATCGCGCATCTCGGGCGTCGGCGCGCCGATCGGCATGACGCGAGTGACGTCGGTGGTGCCGTCGCGATATTGCCCGCCCGAATCGATCAGAAACAGCTCGCCGGGGCGGATCGGCGCGTTCGATTCCTCGGTGACGTGATAATGCGGGCTGGCGCCGTGCGCGCCGGTCGCCGAGATCGTGTCGAACGACGTGTCGAGCAGCAGCCCGGTTTCCTCACGGAAGGCGAGCAGGCGGGCGGCGGCGGACAATTCGGTCTCGCCGCCCTTGGGGCATTCGGTCTCGACCCAGCGCAGGAAGCGGGTGAGCGCGGCGCCGTCGCGCAGCGAGGCGGCGCGATGGCCGGCGACCTCGACGGGGTTCTTGCGCGCCTTGGCGAGCACGACGGGGTCGCGCAGCGGCAGCACTCTGGCGCCCGCCGCGCCCAACGCATCGAAGATCGCGGCGACGGCGCGCTCGGGATCGGCAGCGACGCGCTTGCCGGCATAGCCACCGAGCGCCGCGGCGAAGGCGCTGCGGTCGTGCAGGCGGACGGCGTTGCCGAGATGCTGGCGCACCGCGTCGTCGATCTTCTCTGGGGCGACGAACAGGTCGGTGGTGCCGTCGCTGCCAACGATCGCATAGGACAAAGCGACCGGCGTGTGCGCGACGTCGCCGCCGCGGACGTTGAGCGTCCAGGCGATCGAATCGAGCGCGGTGAGCACGACGGCATCGGCGCGCTGGTCGGCCAGCCAGTCGGCGATGCCGGCGCGCTTGGCGGCGGAGGATTCGCCGGCATAAGCGTCGTCGTGCGGCACGAGCTTCGCAGGCGAGGGGGCGGGGCGGTCGTGCCACACCGCGTCGATTGGATTGGCCGCGACCGGGACGAGCGTCGCACCGCGGTCGGCGAGCGCGGCGGCGGTGTCCTTCACCCAGCCGCCGGTGTGCAGCCACGGATCGTAGCCGATGCGCGCGCCGTCATCGACGTTGGCGGCGAGCCAGCCCGCGACGCTCTCCTGCGGCACCGGCACATAGGCCCAGTCGTCGCCCGACACCTGTTCGCGCACCTGCAACGTATAGCGGCCGTCGGTGAAGATCGCGGCGCGGTCGGCGAGCACCACCGCGCTGCCCGCCGAGCCGCCGAAGCCGGTCAGCCAGCCGAGCCGCTGCGCATAGGCGCCGACATATTCGCTCATATGCTCGTCGGTGAGCGGTACGACGAAGCCGTCGAGCCCGGTGCGGGCGAGTTCGGCGCGGAGCGCGGCGAGGCGGGCGTGATGGGGCGTCATGGGAATGTCCGTAGGTTGGGGCAACTGGCCCTCCGATACTACCGTTCGTGCTGAGCCTGTCGAAGCACGGTGAGACTCGTCTGCCCTTCGACGGGCTCAGGGCGAACGGGGGAGGGCGGATCGGTACGGCACAGCGCCGCTCAGGCGATCCGGTCGGGGACTTGGGCGGCGTCGGCGGCGAGCGACTGTTGCGGCGCGACCGCCTCCCACGGGAAGACGAACCAGTCCTTGGTGTCGCACCGGTCGATCGTGCGCGCGGCGTAATCGACGCGCTCGGCTGAGCTGGCATTGTCGATCAGCGTCGCGAAGCGCAGCACCACGGCGGTCGCGCCGGCCTGTGCCAGCGTCTTGCGGATATGGCCGATCGTCCGGCCCGAATCGTTGATGTCGTCGACGAACAGCAGTTTCTCGCCAGCACGCGTGCGTTCGGCGAGGCGGACCAGCGGCGCCTCGGCGAAATCCTCGACCTGGCTGGAATAATCGACCGAGAGCATCGGCAGGCCGGTGGCGTGGCTGAGATAGACCGCCGGTGCGAGGCCGCCGCGGCCGATCCCGATGATGAAATCGGGCGTCCAGCCGTCGTCGCGCACCGCGTCGGCGAGCGTGTGGACCGCGGCGACGAAATCGTCGTGCGCGATATGGGTGAATTTGGGAAGCGCGGGCATCCGCTTATAATCGTGGCATTGCTGCATCGGGGCAAGGCAGTGTGGTTCGCGCGAAGACGCGAAGACGCGAAGGGGTCCCGCCCGCCGCGGGTGTGGCCCGTTCTCCACGTCCGTAGGACGGGTGAGGCAGCCTGCAACGCGACCTCTTCGCGCCTTCGCGCCTTCGCGTGATTCATTTTCGCGCAGAGACGCGAAGACGCAGAGATAATGCGTGCGAGGTGATCCGGGTGGCTTGCCCCCGTTTTGAAGAGCGCCTGTGGCGCAGAAGGGCGGAACCCCTCTGCGCCTCTGCGCGCAAAACCCTTCTTCGCGCCGCCGCGCGACCCGATCAGATCGCGTTCAGCGCCTGATCGAAGTCGGCGATCAGATCGTCGGCATCCTCGACGCCGATCGAGATGCGGACCAGATTGTCGGTGATGCCGAGCGCCGCCTTGCGCTCCTCGGGCACCGACAGATGCGTCATCGCCGCGGGATGGCTGGCGAGCGTCTCGGTGCCGCCGAGCGATACCGCGAGCTTGGCGATGCGCAGCGCGTCGAGGAAGCGGAACGCCTCCGCCTCGCCGCCCTTGACGATCAGCGAGAAGGTCGAGCCCGCGCCAGTGCAATGGCGGCGGTAGATGTCGGCCTGGCGCTCCATCCCCGGCGTGTCGGGCAGGAAGCCGAGATAGCCGACGCGCTCCACCTTGGGATGGTCGCGCAGGAAGGCGCAGACCTTGACCGCATTCTCGCCGGCACGGCTCATCCGCAGCTCCAGCGTCTCGAGGCTGCGCAGCAGCATCCACGCGGTATGCGGATCGCAGATCGTGCCGATCGTGTTGCGCATCGAGCGGATCGTGTTGATGTGCGCCTTGCTGCCGAGCACGCCGCCCGCGACGAGATCGCTATGCCCGCCGGCATATTTGGTGAGGCTGTAGACGACGATATCGGCGCCGTGGCGCAGCGGCTGCTGCCACAACGGCCCGAGGAAGGTGTTGTCGATCGCGATCGGCGGCTTTTCTTGCGTCTCGGCGAAGATCGCGTCGCGGCTCGCCGCCACCGCCTCGATATCGACCAGCGCATTGGTCGGGTTGGCGGGGCTTTCGAGATAGATCAGCGCGACATGGCCGGTCCTGGCTTCGGTCAGCACCGCGTCGATCTCCTCGCGCGTCGCGCCGGCGGGGAAGTCGAGCCACTTGACTCCGAACTTGCCGAGGATGCGGCCGATCAGCGTCTCGGTCGCCGCATAGAGCGGGCCGGAGTGGACGATCGTGTCGCCCGGCTTGGTCATCGCGAGGAACAGCGTGGCGATCGCCGACATGCCGCTGGAGAAGGCGAGCGCATCCTCGGCCTCTTCCCAGATGCCGAGCCGGTCTTCGAGGATCTCCTGATTCGGGCCGTTGAAGCGCGAATAGACGAGGCCGTCGGCACCGCCCGGGCGCTTGCCGGTGACGCCCTCGAAATGGCGCTTGCCCGCGGCGGCATTGGGGAAGACGAAGGTCGAGGTGAGGAAGATCGGCGGCTTCAGCGCGCCTTCCGACAGCGCCGGGTCGAAGCCGTGTCCCATCATCATCGTCGAGGGGCGCAGCTTGCGGTCGCCGATCTTCTCGACGCCGATGTCGGTGGCGGCAGGGCTCGGGGTGCCGCCGGCGCCGGTCAGTTCTGCTTCGTCGGGCATGGTCTTCTCCTTGATGGCGAAGAGCATAGCCGCGGATCGTAACGGATGACACCAGTTTGCGGTTGGTGGTGGGAGATGTGGGCGGACGCGTCCCAGTTCGTCATCCCGACGAAAGTCGGGACCTATGGATACGGTGCCGTCCGCGACAGTGCGCATCATCGGCCGCCCGCACCCATGGGTCCCGGCTTTCGCCGGGATGACAAGGAGGGCGATCCTTACCCAACGCCGATCACGCTGATCTGCCGCCCGTAATCCGCCTCGCCGCGGTGCGTCGCACGGCGGAAGCTGTAGAAACGCTCCTCGTCGCCATAGGTATCGAGCCCGAGCGCCTCGATCCGCGTCACCCCCGCGGCGGCGAGGCGATGCGCGACATAGGCTTCGAGATCGAACTGGTGATGGCCCGCGCGGCCATCGGCGAAGAAGCGCTCGTTCGCTGCATCGGCTTCGGCGAAGGTGCGCAGGAAGCCGTCGTCGACCTCGTAGGAGGCGCGCGCGATGCACGGTCCGATCGCGGCGATGATCCGCTCGCGTCGCGCGCCGCGCGTCTCCATCGCGGCGAGCGTCGCGTCGGTGACGCCGCCGAGCGCACCCTTCCAGCCGGCATGCGCGGCGGCGACGACGCCCGCATCGCGATCGGCGAACAGCACCGGCGCGCAATCCGCGGTGAGGATACCCAGCAGCAGCCCCGGCCGGTCGGTGACCAGCGCATCCGCCCGCGGCCGCGCCGCCTCGGCATAGGGCGCGGTGACGACCACCGCTTCGGCCGAATGGATCTGGTAGAGGCCGAGCAGCGCCGCGCCGGGCAGCACCGCGTCCGTGGCGAGGCGGCGGTTCTCGGCGACCGCGGCGGGATCGTCGGCCGAGCCCAGGCCGGCGTTGAGCCCGGCGACCATGCCGTCCGACACGCCCCCGCGGCGGCCGAAAAAGCCATGCGGCACGTCGCCGAGGCGGCGCGCGCGGATCACCTCGACGCTCACAGTGCGAGCCGCATCAGATGGTCCTCGTCGGCATGATTGCCGACCATGAAGGTGTAGGTGCCGATCTCCTCGAACCCATAGCGTTCGTAGAAACGCCGCGCGCGATGGTTGTCGACATAGACCGACAGGAACAGCTCGCCTGCGCCACGCGCCCGCGCGGTGGCGATCACCCAGTCCATCATCCGCGCCGCCAGCCCGCTGCCCTGCTGCGACCCGCGCAGGTACAATTGGCGCAGCTCGATCATCGTGCCGGCGGGCGTCACCGGCAGCGAATGCGGTCCAAGCTTCGCGAACCCCACCGCCGCGCCGTCGTCCTCGGCGAGCAGGAAGGCGAAGGCGGGGTCGGCCAGCTCCGCACGCCATTTCTCCACCGTCAGCGCATCGAGGAAGCTCGCCAGATCGGCGGGATCGTAGAGCGAACCGAAGGTCACGGTGAAGCAATCCGCCATCAATGCGGCGATCGCCTCGGCATCGGCAACCGTCGGGTTGCGCAGCCTCGCGGTCATGCGCCGAACGCCGCCGGGGTAGGCCAATCGTGGTGCGTCACCGCCAGCGCCTTGAACAGCATCCCCATGTCTCCCATCAATCGCGCGCGGTCGGCGAGGATCGCCTCGGTCCGCTCGGGCGCATGGCGGGCGAGTGCGGTGGCACGGCCATCGATGCCGAGCTGGCCGAGCAGATCGCGCTGCGTCACCGGTCCCCAGGCGACCGCACCCGCCGCCTGCGCCGCGGCGGCGAGCGTGGTGAAGTCGACATGCGCCGAAAGATCCACCTCGCCCGGCGTCTCGAACGGATTGGCGAAGCCGTGGCCGCGCACCGCCTGCAACGTCTCGCCGAGCGCCGGCCCTTCGTAGCCGTAATCGATCGCGACCAGCGCGCCGCCCTGCGCGGCGATGCGGCGGCCGAGCGCCTGCATCACCGCGACGCTCGCCGACGAAATCTCCAGCACCGATCCGGCGGGGGCGTCGCGCAACGGCTCGGGGAGCAGCGCGACCGGTACCGCCTTGCCCGCGATCGGCAGGAACAACGTGTCCTGACAGGCGACCAGCCGTTCGTGCCAGCCCTCCCCGCGGCGGACGAGTTGGCGGATCGGCAAGGCGTCGAAGAATTCGTTGGCGACGACGAGCAGCGCGACGTCGCTGGGCAAGGTGTCGACGCCGTCGTGCCACGTCGCGCCCGGCACGCGCTCGGCCTGCGCGGCGCGGAGGACGGGGCTGGTCTCGACGAAATGCACCGCGGGGACGAGGCCCGCCTTGGCCATCGCGCGCAACGCATCGGCGGCGAGCGTACCGCGACCGGGACCGAGCTCGACCCAGGCGACTTCGGGGCGGCCGGCGCGGTCCCACAGATCGGCGCACCACAGGCCGATCAGCTCGCCGAACATCTGGCTGATCTCGGGCGCGGTGACGAAATCGCCGCGCGCGCCGAACGGGTCGCGCGTTGCGTAATAATGCGCGTTGGCGGCGGCCATGAACTGCGACACCGGCATCGGCCCGGCAAGGGTGATCGCGCGCGCAAGACGGTCGGGGAGGGGGGCTTCGGTCACCCGCCCGAAATGACGGTGTGGAGTGGGCGGCGCAAGGGTTTAGCCGCCCTCCGCCTTCCTTCGTCATCCCCGCGAAGGCGGGGATCCAGACGCGCGGGTCCCCCTTTAAGCCGCTACGTCGGCGTGTATGGATCCCCGCCTCCGCGAGGATGACGGATGTGTGGGGGAGGGGTGGCCGAGGATAACTCCCCCTACGCCACGCTCTGCGTCCCCGCGATCGGTTCCACCCGCGTGCGGCGTTTTGGCGCGGTCAGCACGAGGTACAGGCCGCCGGCGATCATCGGCACGCACAGCCACTGGCCCATATGGATGCCGGTCGCCTCGATGAACGAGCCGCGGAACTGCGCATCGGGTTCGCGGAAGAATTCGACGATGAACCGCGCGACGCCATAGCCGAGCACGAACAGCCCGACGAGCTTGCCCGGCTGGTAGCGCGCCTTGGTCCGCCAGAAGGCGAACCACAGGATCGCGAACAGCACGATCCCCTCCAGCCCCGCCTCGTAGAGCTGGCTGGGGTGGCGCGCCGGCTCGGGCACGTCGAACGGCACGGTCCGCTCGAACACGATCGCCCAGGGCACGTCGGCGGGCTTGCCCCACAATTCGCCGTTCACGAAATTGGCCAGCCGGCCGAAGAACAGCCCGAACGGCACCACGCAGGCGATGTAATCGTGGACCCGCAGCCAGTCGAGCTTGTGCTTGCGCGCGAACAGGATGATCCCGATCGACGTGCCGATCACGCCGCCGTGGAAGCTCATGCCGCCGTCCCACAATCGCAGGATGCGGATCGGGTGGAGCAGCATCTCGGGCGCGTAGAACAGCACATAGCCGATCCGGCCACCGAGGATGATGCCGAGCGTCGCGTAGAAGACGAGATCGTCGGCATGGCGCCGCGCCATCGGCGCGCCGGGCTGCGCGAGCAATTTCAGCAGATACCACCAGCCGACGAGGATGCCGGCGATATAGGCGAGGCTGTACCAGCGCAGCGTGAAGAAGCCGATCGAGAAGATGTCCGGGTGCAGCCCCAGATCGGCGAAACGGATGTGGCCGCCGCCCGCCGGGACGGCGGTGGGGGCGGCAGCGGCGAGCAACGGCAGGATCAAGGCTTTCCCCCAGGGTTTGGCGTCTGCATAGTGGGCCAAAGGCACAAGACCAAGCGGAGAGAGATATGAGGACGACGCTCGACGTGCGCATGGACGCGACCATGGCGGCGCTGACCGCGCCCGGCGGCATGCTGCCGCTCGGCACGGTGCAGCGCGATGGCCGCGACTATCCGGTCATCGCCGCCGCGCCGCCCTCGCTCCCTTATTATTTTGCCCATTATTGTCAGGAACATGCGGACAAGACCTTCCTCGTCTCGGGTGACGAGCGGCTGACCTTCGCGCAAGTGTATGCGGTCGCGACCGCAGTCGCCCAGGCGCTGGTCGCCGCGCACGGCATCGCGCGCGGCGACCGCGTCGGCATCGCGATGCGCAACTCGCCGGCGTGGATCGTGCTCTACATGGGCGTGGTGATGGCGGGCGGCGTCGCGACCCTGCTCAACGGCTGGTGGCAGGCCGAGGAACTGGCGGCGGCGATTCGCGAGGTGGAGTGCGCCTTGGTCTTCGCCGATGCGCCGCGGGCGAGGCGGCTTGCCGGCGTGCCCGCGCCGGTGGTCGCGATCGACGACACGTTGCCGCTGGCGCAGGCGCTCGCCGCGGTGACCGCCGCCGGCCAGCCCGACATGCCGCTGCCCGCCGTCGGGGCGGAGGATCATGCGACGATCCTGTTCACCTCGGGCTCGACCGGCCAGTCGAAGGGGGCGCTGTGCGACCATCGCAGCGTGATCCAGGGCGTCTTCAACTATCTCGCGCAGGCGCTCACCATGCTCGGCATCGCCGCGCAGGACGGCAACGCGCCGACCGAACAGCCCTCGACGCTGCTGACGCTGCCGCTGTTCCACGTCACCGCCGAAGTGCCGGTGCTGCTGCAGAGCTTCGCGATGGGGCGCAAGCTGGTGCTGATGCCGAAATGGGACGCGGGCGAGGCGATGCGGCTGATCGCGCAGGAGCGGATCAGCTATTTCGTCGGGGTGCCGCTGATGAGCTTCGAGATCCTGACCCATCCCGATCGCGCCGATTACGATCTCTCGACCGTCACCGATTTCGCCGCCGGCGGCGCGCCGCGCCCGGTCGAGCACGTCCGCCGCATCGATGCTGAGATGGGCGGCGGCGCGCCGCTGATCGGGTACGGGCTCACCGAGACCAATGCGGTCGGCACGGGCAATTGGCGGACCAACTATCTCGCCAAGCCGAACAGCGCCGGTCGCGCCTCGCCGCCGCTGGTCGATCTCGCCATCCTCGACGATGCCGGCGCACCGGTGGCGCAGGGCGCGCGCGGCGAGGTGGCGATCCGCTCGATCTGCAACTTCCTCGGCTATTGGAACCGGCCCGAGGCGACCGCGGCCTGCATGACTGCCGACGGCTATTTCCGCACCGGCGACATCGGTTATCTCGACGCGGACGGCTATCTGTTCATCGTCGACCGCAAGAAGGACATCATCATCCGCGGCGGCGAGAATATCTCGTGCCAGGAGGTCGAGGCGGCGCTCTACGCGCATCCCGCGGTGGCCGAGGCGGCGGTGTTCGGCCTGCCCGACGCGCGCTTCGACGAGGTGCCCGGCGCGGTCGTCCAGCCGCGCGAGGGCGAGACGCTGAGCGAGGGCGAACTGCAGGCGTTCCTGTCCGACCATATCGCCGCCTTCAAGGTGCCGACCCGCATCTGGATCGCCGACGCGCCGCTGCCGCGGCTGGGGACCGAAAAGATCGACAAGGTCGCGTTGCGCGAGACGTATCGGGCGCTGGTCGCGGCCTGAGCGGCCGCTAGTCGGTCAGGCCGTGCATCAGCAGCAGCGCGACGAAGGTCAGCAGCGCCGCCCAGGCGAAGACCAGCAGCGCCGCGGTCCGCCACAGCGCCGAAACCCTGCGCAGCGTATAGGCGCCGCGCAGCTGGCGGTACATGTGCAGCGGCGGCAGCGCGAACACCGCCAGCACGATCCAGCCACTGCCCAGCCCCGCGACGCCGAGCAGCATCAGCGCGATGACCATCAGCATCATGAAGGCGAGGCTGTAGGTGACGAAGATCGCATGGTCGTACAGGCCGAAGCGCCGCCGCCACAGGAACAGCAGGGCGACGAACGGCGTCGAGATCGGGATCAGCAGCCAGCTGTATTTATACGCGCTCGATTGCAGCTTGTAGAGCGCGAGGCCCGGGTTCTTGCTCGCCTTCTGCAATCCATGGTCGAGTTTCCCCCATCCCGTCTTCGCATTGGTCATCGCGGAGGGGATGTCGCCGGTTTCACCGCTGTTGACGCGTTTGAGCGCGGCGATGGCGGTGCGTAGCGAGGCGATGTCCTTGTCGACCTGTTCCGTCGGCCCGCCCGTGGCGACCAGCTGCGCACGCTGCGCCTCCGCTTTGTCGAGCCCCTGCTGCGCCTTCTCGGCACCGCGCGCCAGGCCGACGACGTTGCTGTTCATCCGCTCGGGCGTGACCAGTTCGGCGATGTCGCCGCCGAGCGCGCTGATCGTCGCGAACATCAGGAAGACGGTGAACAGGAACAGCGCCAGCGGCGAGACGAAACGGGCGCGCTCGCCGGCGACGTAGCGGCGGGTGAGGTCGCCGGGCCGCCACAGCAGCATCGGCAGCGTCCGCCAGATCTTGCCTTCGAAGTGGAAGACGCCGTGCGCGATCTCGTGGCCGATCGCGCCGACGCTGCGATGGACGTGGCCGCTCTGCCCGCAGGCATGGCAATGCGCGCCGATCAGCCGCGTCCCGCAATTGAGGCACAGGCCACTGCCGTGGCCATGGCTTGCGTGTTCGCCCGCATGGGGCTCGACCGCCCGTGCGCCGAGCGCCCCGGTGATGAGGTCGCCTGCTGCTGTGATATCCCCCGACATGGCATGGACGTAGCAAGAGTGCGATCGTGGCGCGAGAGGGGAGATCGTGGTAACGAACCTTATGGCCGACGCAGAGAATCCGACCGAATTGATCGCCGAGATGGGACGGCGCGCCCGCATTGCCGCCGCCACGCTGGCGGGGATGCCGACCGCCGCCAAGGCCGCCGGGCTGCGCGCTGCCGCGGCGGCGCTGCGTTCTGCGGAGGCGCCGATCCTCGCCGCCAACGCGCGCGACATGGCGGCGGGCGAGGCGCGCGGCCTTTCGGCGGCGCTGCTCGACCGGCTCAAGCTCGACGCGGGGCGGATCGCCGGCATGGCCGCGGGGGTCGAGGCGGTGGCGGGGCTCGCCGATCCGGTCGGGCAGGTGATCGACCGCAGCGAGCGGCCCAACGGCCTGCAGCTCAGCCGCGTCCGCGTGCCGATCGGGGTGATCGGCATCATCTATGAATCGCGCCCCAACGTCACCGCCGACGCCGCGGCGCTGTGCGTGATGGCGGGCAATGCCGCGATCCTGCGCGGCGGATCGGAGGCGGTGCATAGCAACCGGGCGATCCATGCGGCGCTGACGGAGGGCTTCGCCGCGGCGGGGCTGCCGGCGGATGCGGCGCAACTGGTGCCGGTCACCGATCGTGCCGCGGTCGGTGCGATGCTGGCGGCGGAGGGCGCGATCGACCTCGTCGTACCGCGCGGCGGCAAGAGTCTGGTCGCGCGCGTCCAGGCGGAGGCGCGCGTGCCGGTGCTCGCGCATCTCGACGGCATCAACCACGTCTATGTCGACGGCTCCGCCGATCCCGCGATGGCGCGGGAGATCGTCGTCAACGCCAAGATGCGCCGCACCGGCATCTGCGGTTCGATGGAGACGCTGCTGATCGATCGCGCCTTCCCGTCGGCGGCGATGCTGGTCGAGGCGCTCGCCGGGGCAGGCTGCACGGTGCGCGGCGATACCGATATCGTCGCGGCAACCGGCGTCGCTGCAGCCTCCGCCGAGGATTGGGACACCGAATATCTCGACGCGATCGCCTCGGTAGCGCTGGTCGACGGCGTCGCGGACGCGATGGCGCATATCGCGCGGCACGGCTCGCACCACACCGACGCGATCGTCGCGGCGGACGAGGGCGTCGCGGAGCGCTTCCTCGCCGGCGTCGACAGCGCGATCGTGCTGTGGAACGCCTCGACCCAATTCGCCGACGGCGGCGAGTTCGGCCTCGGCGCCGAGATCGGCATCGCCACCGGCCGCCTCCACGCCCGCGGGCCGGTCGCGCTGGAGGGGCTGACGACCTACAAATGGATCGGGCGGGGAACGGGGCAGGTGCGCTGACGAGTTGAGAAGTGGTCGCGCCGCGCCTATACTTGCGGCATGGCCAGCCTTCTGCCGATCACAACCGAAGTCGATGCCGATACGATGGCACTGGTCGATAGCGTCGCGCTGCGCCGTGGTATGAGCAGCCGGGAATTCGCGGCCCAGGCGATCCGTCGTGCAGCGGAGACCGACGCCGATTTTGACTCCTTCATTCAGGCCGGCATCGACTCGCTAGATCGCGGCGAAGGTGTGCCGCACGAACAGGTCATGGCCGAACTTGATGCGATGATTGCCAAGCATCGGGAACGATGCGGATAATTTGGTCGCCGCTCGCGCGCGACGACTTGGCGGCGATCAACGGCTGGCTCACGCGCGAGGCGTCGCCGGCGATTGCGTTGCGGATGCTCATCGCGATCCGCGACCGGGCGCGTTTCCTCGAGAATTTTCCCCGGGGCGGGCGGCCACACCGTCATGGCCATAGAATCCTGCGTATTTTCGACACGCCTTATCTGCTGCGTTACCGTATCCGCGACGAAGCGGTCGAAGTGATCCGCGTTCATCATGAGCGGGAAGATTGGCAAATCGAATTTTGACCCCCACCGGCATTCTCGGCGGGTCGTTCAACCCCGCGCATCGCGGGCATCGCGCGATCACGCTCGCCGCGATCCGCGCGCTCGATCTCGACGAGGCCTGGTGGCTGGTGTCGCCGGGCAATCCGCTGAAGGACGGGGTCGGCGACATGGCGCCGCTCGCGATGCGGCTCGCCTCGGCGAAGCGGCAGGCGCGGCGTGCGCCGATCCGCGCGACCGATATCGAGGCGCGGCTGCACACCCGCTACACGCTCGACACGTTGCGCAAATTGCAGCGCCGCTACCCGCGTCGGCAGTTCATCTGGCTGATGGGCGCGGACAATCTGGCCCAATTCCATCGCTGGCGCGGCTGGCGCGAGATCGCGCGTACGATGCCGATTGCGGTGATCGCGCGTCCGGGGTATGAGCGGGCTGCCCGGGCGAGCGTCGCCATGGGTTGGCTGCGACGCTTCCAACGGCCCGCAAGCCACGCGAAGCATTGGACGATGTGGAGATTGCCGGCACTCGTGCTGTTGCGCTTCCGCCCCGACCCTACCTCCGCTACCGCGGCCCGTGCGGCCGATCCCGACTGGCACCGGCGCCACCCGGCCCAGCAACCCAGGAGTCCCCTTGGCGACTAACCCCCAAGCCGTGCGTCCGGCCGACCCGGCCGAAGTCGACGCGCTGCACCGGCTGATCATGGCGTCTCTCGAAGACGATCAGGCCGAGGACGTGATCACCATCCCGCTCGCCGGCAAGTCGACGATCGCCGATCATATGGTGATCGCCAGCGGCCGTTCGACGCGTCAGGTCGCCTCGATGGCGAACAAGCTCGCCGAGAAGATCAAGGCCGAATTCAAGCGCAGCGTACGGATCGAAGGCCTGCAGACCGCCGACTGGGTGCTGATCGACGCGAACGACGTCGTCGTCCACCTGTTCCGGCCCGAGGTGCGCACCTTCTACAATCTGGAACGGATGTGGCAGTTCGGCGATACCGTGTCGTCGTCGCTGAAGCCGCTCCCCGTTCCCCCCGCCGCTTCGACGCCCGAGGCCTGACATCCTTCTGCATGTCGTGGCGCGCGGACGGATCGGACGTTCGCCCGAGGCCGAGCTGGTCGCGCGCTACCTCAAGCGGATCATCTGGCCAACGCGCGTCACCGAGCTGCCCGACACCGGCGGCAAGCTGCCCGCGCTCGAGGCGCAGACGGTCCGCGTGCTGCTCGACGAAAAGGGCGAAGTGCTGGGGTCGCTCGACTTCGCGCGCCGGCTGGAGCGCTGGCGCGACACCGGCACGCGCGAGGTGCGCTTCCTGATCGGCGCGGCGGACGGCTTCGGCGATGCCGAGCGCGCCGAGGCGGACCTGTTGCTGTCGTTCGGGCGTGCGACCTGGCCGCATATGCTCGCGCGGGCGATGCTGGCGGAGCAATTGTTCCGCGCGACGTCGATCCTCGCGGGGCATCCGTACCACCGGGAGGGGTGATGGCCGCGTTGCTGTCATCCCGCCGCGACGGGAGGGCGTCGAAAGCGCCCGAAGGGGGCAGGCGGATCGCTTTGTGGTGCCTCGCGCTGCTCGCGCTCGCGCTTCCCGCGCAGGGCCAGACCCTCACCGATCAACGCCAGCGCCTCGCCGCTGCCCGGCGCGACGCCACGCTCGCCGCACGCCGCGCCGACGATCTCGCCCGCGATGCCGCCGCCGAACGCGACGCCGCCGACAAGGCACGCGCCGAGGAGGCGGCGCTGACCGCCCGCGTCGCCGCTGCCGAAGCGACCCTCGCCGCCGCTCGTGCCCGGCAGGCGATCGTCGCGCGGCTGCTCGCCGACCAGCAGGGCCGTCTCGCCGCGCAGCAGCAACCCGTCGCGCGCCTGCTCGCCGCGCTGACCGCACTTGCCCGCCGCCCCGCGCTGGTGGCGATCGCCCAGCCCGGCTCGGTCGACGATCTCGTCCACGTCCGCGCGGTGCTCGGTGGCGCGCTGCCGGTGGTCCGGGCGCGTACCGACGCGGTGCGTCAGGCGATCGCGCGCACCCGCGCCTTGCAGGCCGACGCCGCGCTCGCCGCCACGGCGCTGCGCGACGGGCGCGTGCGGCTCGAAGCCGATCGCACCGCGCTCGCCCGTCTCGAGGCGACGCACCGCCAGCGTAGCGAGACGCTCGGCCGCACCGCGATGAGCGAATCGGACCGCGCGCTGGCGCTCGGCGAGCGTGCCCGCGATCTCGTCGATTCGCTCGGCGCCGGCGATGTCGCGCGCGTCCGCGCCGCCGATCTCGCCGCCCTGCCGGGGCCGCTGCCGCGCCCGCTCGCTGCGGGCAGCATCGCGCCGACACCCGCTCGCGGCGTCTATCGGCTGCCGGTACGCGGTCGCCTCGTCACCGGACTCGACGAGATTTCCGACGCCGGTGTCCGCGCGCGCGGCCTGACCTTCGCCGTCGCCGCCGATGCGCCGGTAATCGCGCCGGCGGGCGGCATCGTCCGTTATGCCCGCGCCTTCCGCGGCTATCGCGGCATCGTCATCATCGATCATGGCGATGGCTGGACCAGCCTCGTCACCGGCCTCGGCGCGACCCGCGTCCGGGCCGGCGAGCGCGTCGCCGCGGGCATGCCGCTCGGTCGCGCGGCCGCCGGCGAGGCGCCGCAGATCACCGTCGAGCTGCGCCGCCGCGGCCGGCCGATGGACATTGCCGCGCTGCTCGGCTGAGCCGGCCGCGAAGTCAGCCTGCATTCAGCCGCGCTGCGCTTTGCTCCGGCCCGAGAATGCGGCTAAACGAGCCCAGTCTCTCCGCCTTCAGGATGTTCGATGGCCCGTCCGCTACTTACCGCGACTGCACTCCTCGGCTCGCTGTCCCTCATCCCGCTCGCGACGCAGGCGATGGCCGCGGTCGACACCGATACCTATCGCGAATTCGACCAGTTCCTCGACGTCTTCAACCGGATCAAGTCGGACTATGTCGACAAGGTCGACGACCAGAAGCTCATCAAGGGCGCGATCCAGGGCATGCTCGCCAGCCTCGATCCGCATTCGAGCTACGTCGACGCGCTCGACTACGACAATCTTCGCATCCAGACCGAGGGCAATTACGGCGGCCTCGGCCTGACCGTCCAGATGGAGGACGGCGCGGTCAAGGTCGTCGCGCCGCAGGAGGATGCGCCCGCGCAGCGCGCCGGCGTCAAGTCGGGCGATTACATCACCCATATCGACGGCAAGCTGATCTACGGCGAGACGCTCGACGAGGCGGTGGCGCTGATGCGCGGCAAGCCGGGCACCAAGATCAGCCTGACGCTGGTGCGGCCCGGCCAGACCAAGCCGGTCGAGGTGACGATGAACCGCGAGGTGATCGTCCAGAAGCCGGTGAAATGGGAAGTCCGCGGCGACGTCGGTTACGTCAACATCAATACCTTCTCGGAAAGCACCGGCGCCGACACCCGCGCCGCGATCATGGCGATCGACAAGAGCCTCGGCCACCGCCCGCTCGGCTATGTCGTTGATCTGCGCGACAATGGCGGCGGCCTGCTGACGCAGGCGATCGCGGTCAGCGACGCCTTCCTCGATCACGGCGAGATCGTCTCGCAGCGCGGCCGCGAGAAGAGCGACATCGAACGCTATTTCGCCAAGCCCGGCGACGACGCGCACGGCCTGCCGGTCGTCGTGCTGACCAACCCCGGCACTGCCTCCGCCTCGGAGATCGTCGCCGGCGCGTTGCAGGACCATCACCGCGCGCTGGTGATGGGCGAGCGCAGCTTCGGCAAGGGCTCGGTGCAGACGCTGCTGCCGCTCGGTCCGCAGACCGCGCTGCGCCTCACCACCGCGCGCTATTACACGCCGTCGGGACGCAGCGTGCAGGAGGGCGGGATCGAGCCCGACATCAAGGTGCCGCAGATCAGCGACCCCGATTTCAAGTCGCGCCCGGTGTTCCGCGAGGCCGATTTGCGCCGCCACCTGATCAACGAGGTCAAGGCGGACAACAAGATCCTCGAGGAGGACACCAAGGACGATCCGCGCTTCGCGATGACCGCCGACCAGCTCAAGAAGCAGGGCATCGACGATTTCCAGCTCTATTATGCGCTGAAGACCGTGGCGCGGCTCGGCGGCCCGGCGCAGGTCGCCGCGGCGACCAAGCCCCGACCGATTCCGGCGACAACGCCGACCCCGCCGGCGAAGTGAGGTCGGAATGACCCGCAACGAGCGCCTCGCCCGCTGGATCGCGCTGCTGCTGCCCGCGGCGCTGCTCGCCGGCGCGTGGGGCTCGCAGCTCGTCGGGCATCTCTACCCGTGCGAGATGTGCCATTGGCAGCGCTGGCCGCATTATGCCGCGCTGCCCTTCGCTTTGCTCGCCTTCGTCGTGCCGCAGCGGAGCATCGCCAAGGCGTTCGTCATCGTCGCCGCGCTGCTCATCGCGGTGTCGGGCGCGATCGGCGTCGCGCATGCCGGGGTCGAATATCATTGGTGGAACGGCTTCACCGCCTGCACCCAGACGGTCGACTTGCGCGGTCTCGGACCCGACGCGCGGCTGGCGGCGCTGATGAGGGCGCCGGTGATCCGCTGCGACGTCGCGCAATGGAGCCTCGGCGGGATTTCGCTCGCCGGCTTCAATGCGATCCTTTCGCTTGGCGGCGCCGGTCTTATCTTGTGGCTGATGAGGAAAGCGCGATGACGGCAGAGACCCCGCAGCCCGCCCGCCGGTGGAAGCCCGGCGACCGGCGCGAACCGACCGAGGCGATGATCCGCGTCGATCAGGCCGGCGAATTCGGCGCGATCCGCATCTATGCGGGTCAGCTCGCGGTGTTTGGCGATCGTCATCCGGCGAGCCGCGCGATCCACCATATGGCGAGCCAGGAGGAACGCCACCGCGCCTTCTTCGACGATCTGATCGTCAAGCGCGGCGTCCGCCCAACGCTGCTCCAGCCGATCTGGGACAAAGCGGGGTTCGCGCTCGGTGCGATCACCGCGGCGATCAGCCCCAATGCGGCGATGGCCTGCACCGCGGCGGTCGAAACCGTGATCGACACCCATTATCAGGAGCAGCTCGACGAACTCGGCGCGAGCGAGCCCGAGCTGACCGAGGCGATCCGCGACTTCCAGGCGGAAGAGCTGGAGCATCGCGACCATGCGCTCGCCGCCGGCGCCGAGAATGCCATCGCCTATCCGGTGCTGAGCGGGCTGATCCGGCTCGGTACGCAGGCGGTGATCGCCGCGGCGAAGCGGATTTGAGAGGAAGACCCATGCGTAGGATCATCGCCACCGCCCTGTTGCTGACCGCCGCCGCGGCGCCGGCCCAGCAGGCGACGCCCGGCGCGGCGCAGGTGACGTCGACCCCCGCCGGCCCCGCCGCCGCCAAGCCGGTGGTGATCGCCACGCCGGGCGAGGTCGCCAAACGCGCACCGGTGAACGGCGTGCTCGTCCTCTACGGCAACGAACGCTGCCCGACCAACAACGACGGGCAGGAGATCGTGATCTGCGAACGGCGCAGCGCGCGCGAGCAATATCGCGTCCCCAAGGAGCTGCGCGAATTCCAGGTGACGCCGCAGAACGAAAGCTGGGCGGCGCGCGCGCAGGGCACGCTCGACGCGGGCGTCGGCGTCAACGGCACGGGTAGCTGCTCGACGGTCGGCGCGAGCGGCCAGACCGGCTGCTTCCTCCAGAACGCCCGCGCCGCGCGCAAGGAGAATCAGGCACGCAAAGCCGAAGAGGCGCGCGTTCCCTGATGACCCGCCGGTCGCAGCGGTAACGACGGCATCACGCCGCCCCATGCGTGATCTCCGCATCGTGCTGTTCGCGCTCGTCTGGTTCAGCTGCGCCTGGTTCGGCTCGTGGGAGCTCAACCCCAATAATGCGACGCGGATGTTCGCCGCGATCAGCCTGGTCGAGGATGGCGATGCGACGATCGACGAATTCGCTCCTCTGACGATCGACAAGGCGAGCTTCGACGGTCACGCCTATCTCGACAAGGCACCGGGCATGACGCTGATGGCGCTCCCCGCGGTGTGGATCGCCGACGCGGCGACCGGGATGCGCGCGACACGATTCGGCAACGCCCCCGCCGGCCCCGAATTCGAACGCTACCTCCGGCTGCGCACCCGCATCGCCGCCGCGATCGGCCCGGCGCTGCTCACTGCGCTCGCTGCCGTGCTGCTCTTCGATCTCGCCGCCGGGCTGACCGGCAGCGTCGCGGCCGGGCTGTTCGCCGCGCTGGGCTATGCATTGGGCACGCCGGTCTGGGGCTGGTCGACGACATTGCTGGGCCATGCCGTGGTCGCCGATTGCTATGCCATCGCATTCTGGGCGATCTGGCGCGGCAGCCGGCCCGGTGCGCAGGGTGCCGGCGCGGCGGCGCTCGCCGGCGCGGCGCTCGGCTGGGCGGTGGTGGTGGAGCATCAGGCGGTGCTTGCCGCGGTGCCGATCGCCGGCTGGGCGCTCTGGCGGCTGCGCGACCGGCCCGACCGGTTGCGCCTCGCCGGCGTCGCGATCGCCGCGGGCGTGGTCGCGCTGCTGCCGCTCGCGCTCTACAATTTCGTCGCCTTCGGCACGCCGTTCCGCGTCGGCTATTCCGGCGTCGTCGGCTGGGAGGGGATGCATCAGGGGCTGTTCGGGCTCGGCTGGCCGCGCTTGTATGCGATGCGCGCGGTGCTGCTCAGCTTCCAGCTCGGGCTGATCTGGGTCGCGCCGGTGCTGCTGCTGGCGCCGCTCGGCCTGTGGTACTGGCTGCGCCGTCCGCCGCTGCGGCCGGTGGCACTCGCCGCCACGCTGAGCGCGCTGATCGTGCTGCTGGTCAATGCCGCCTACGTCTATTGGGACGGCGGCAATACCACCGGGCCGCGCTTCCTGATCCCGGCGGTGGCGCCGCTCGCGCTCGGGCTGGCGGCGGAATGGATGCGCGCCGGCGGCCGCGGCGAACGGATCGCGATGAGCCTGTTGCTGGCGCTGTCGATCGCGATCAACGCCATGATCGCCGCCGCCGAGATCTTCGCGCCGCCGCTCGTCACCTTCCCGATCTGGCAATGGGTGCGCCCCGCCTTCATGCGCGGTGGTCTGCGCACCGTGCCGAACGAATGGTTCGGCTGGACGCCATGGGCGGGCTTTGGCGTGTGGGCGGTGCTGGCGCTGCCGATGCTGGGCTGGCTGGTCTGGCGGGTGCGTCGCGCTCAGCCGTGACGCTTGAGCCCGCGCACCCGGTGCCAGATGTAGAAGGCGACCAACGCGACCAGCACGATGCCGATCAGCAGGTCGGCCTGGTGGAAGGCCGCCTTGACGCGCGGGTCGCTGTTCCATTTGTCGCCGAGCTTCATGCCGACCCAGGCGAGGCCGAAGCACCACGGCCATGAGCCGAGGAAGGTATAGACGTGGAACGGCACCAGCCGCATCCGCGCGACGCCGGCGGGAAAGGCGATGAAGCTGCGGATCACCGGCAGCAGCCGCCCGATCAGCACCGCGAGACTGCCCCAGCGCGCGAAGAACCGGTCGGCGGCGTCGAGCTCGCCCGGGCCGATCAGGACGTAGCGGCCCCAGCGCTCGGCCATCGGCCGGCCGCCGCGCTTGCCGACCTCATAGCCGACGATCGAGCCGATGTTGCAGCCGATCGCGCCCGCCGTCGCGGCGAGGATCAGGTCGAACCGCCCGGTCGAGACGAGATAGCCGGCGAACGGCATGATGATCTCGGAGGGGAGCGGGATGCACGCGCTCTCGATCGCCATCAGGATCGCGATGCCGACATAGCCGCCGCTGGAGATCACCCAGATAGTGAAGGTGGCGAGAACGCCCAGGATCTTTTCGAACATGGGACCGGGACTTGGCGGATCGGGGCGGCCAAGGGAAGGGGGAACCGGGCGGCGACCCCATGCGCTCGTGCCATTATGGATGACCTCACCTTCAACAACGGCCGCACGATGCCGCGGCTCGGCCTCGGCACCTGGAAGCTCCCCGACCCGCAGGCGCCACTGGTGGTGCGCCGCGCGCTCGACCTCGGCTATCGGCTGATCGACACCGCTGCGATCTACGGCAACGAGCGCGGCGTCGGCGAGGGCGTCCACGGCAGTGCGGCGTTCCTCACCACCAAATTGTGGAACGACCGGCAAGGCGATCCCGAGGCGGCGCTCGACGAGAGCCTCGCGCTGCTCGGGGTCGACGCGGTCGATCTGTATCTGATCCACTGGCCGGCGCCGGGGCAGGGGGAATATGTCGACGCGTGGAAGGCGCTGGTCGGCTTGCGCGATGCGGGCAAGACGCGGTCGATCGGCGTGTCCAACTTCCTCCCCGAGCATCTCGACGCGATCATCGATGCGACCGGGGTGACGCCGGTGCTCAACCAGATCGAGCTGCATCCCTATCACCAGCGCCGCGAGGAGCGCGCCTATCACGATGCGCACGGCATCGTGACGCAAGCGTGGAGCCCGCTCGGGCAGGGCGGCGAGCTGCTGCGCGATAATGCGATCGTCCGCGTGGCGGAGAAGCACGGCCGCTCCCCGGCGCAGGTGGTGATCGCCTGGCATCTCGCCCACGGCCTGTCGGTGATCCCCAAAGCGGCAGACGCCGAGCATATGACCGACAATTTCGCCGCGCTCGACCTGACGCTGGACGCGGACGATATCGCGGCGATCGACGCCCTCGAAACCGGCGAACGCATGGGCCAGGACGCGCGCGAGATGTGACCAAAGTCCTCCCCCGCCAGGGGGAGCGGGACCGTTCGGCGCGAGCCGAATGGTGGAGGGGGAGGAAAGGGCGGGAGCGCTGTTACAAAGCTCAAGCCCTTTCCTCCCCCTCCGTCACCGCTTCGCGGCGCCACCTCCCCCTGGCGGGGGAGGAATAATCACAATTCCTCCCCGGCACGGGGAGGTGGCACGGCACAGCCGTGACGGAGGGGGGCTTCCACACGCACCGCGCTTGCGGCGATCCCCCCACCCGGCTTACCCCGCCGCCGCCTTCGCCTTCTTCAGATCCTCGACGAACCGCGCGAATTCGTCCTCCTTCTGCGCCGGGTCGGGCAGGCGGAGGAGATAGCTCGGATGCACGGTGATCCACGCCTCGCCACCCTCCGGCAGCCGCAGCGCCTGCCCGCGCTCGCGACCGATCGTCACCGCCCGCCCGAACAGCGAGCGGCCCGCCGTCGCGCCGAGTGCCACCGTCACCTGCGGGCGGACCAGCATCTGCTCCTGCTCGATCCACCAGCGGCACGCCTGGATCTCTCCGGTATCGGGCTTGGCGTGGATGCGGCGCTTGCCGCGCTGTTCGAACTTGAAATGCTTGACCGCATTGGTGACGTAGACGCGCGACCGGTCGATCTCCGCCGCGGCGATCGCGCGGTTGAACACCTGCCCCGCCGGACCGACGAATGGCGTGCCGGCGAGATCCTCCTGATCGCCGGGCTGTTCGCCGACGAACATCATCCGCGCATCGACCGGCCCCTCGCCGAACACCGTCTGCGTCGCATGTTTGTAGAGATGGCAGCGGGTGCACGTCGCCGCCTCGTCGCGCAGCGCCGCCCAGGCCGCCTGCACATTGTCGCCGATCGTCGGCGCCTCGCGTGACTGGGTGATCATCCCGCTCTCCCGTGCCTGCGCGCCGGCGATCAATTGCCCGACGAGCGCCGTCTCCGGCATGTTCTTCCAATATTTGCGCGGCATCTCCTTGAGCATCGCGCCGACCTTGACGCGTGCCGGGTTGAAGATGCTGGCATAATAGGTCTTCCACACCTCTTCGGTGGGATCGCCGTCGGGGGCGTCGCCTTTGCTCGCGCCCGGCCCTTCCGAAAGCGCCTTGCCGTCCCAGTGCAGCGACACCTCGGGCGTCAGGATCGACCAGCGCATGCTGGCGAAGCGGTTGACGAAGAAGGCGGCGTTGGCGCGGACGATATGATGTTCGGGCTCGAACCAGGCGACGTAGCGGCTGGCGCCATCGTCGTCGGCGACCTCACGAAAGCGCAGGAAGGCGCGCATCTTGTGGATGTCGCGACGGACATTCTTGGCGATCACCTCCAGCTTGCGGATGAGTGGATCGGCGTGATCCTCCATCAGCTTGGGTTCGCGGCGCAGCCGGTGCAGCACGGTATAGAGCAAGGCGAACCGCTCGGGCTCGGCCGCCATCACCACGCTGCGCGCGAGGTCGATGAACGCGCGCGGCACCGACAGCGTCCCGACCGGCGGCGGCGGAGCCGATTCCTCGGCGGCGGCGGCGAACAGGTCGGCGGGGGTATCGCCGACCTGCCACACCACGTCGTCCGGCGGCACGTCCCCCGCCGCGAGCGCCCGCGCGGTATCGCGCCAGGCGTCGAAATCGTCGGGCGCGGGGAGGGTCGCCAACCGCATGCCGGATCAGTCCCGCTCGTCGCCGCCGGGCGGATTGTCCCTGGCGATCTCCAGCTCCTCGGGCTTGCGCTCCTCGTAGATCGTCGCGAGCTCCGCCTCGGTGCTGTCGTCGAGTTCCTCGGCGGCGGCGGGGAACATCTCTTCCTCTTCCTCGGTGATGTGATGCTCGTAGCGGCGGCGCATGTGGAAGAATTTCTCGCTCCACGCATCCGAACCGAACTCTTCGTCGGCCATCTCGCCGAGCAGGTCGTCGACTTCCTTGTGCTCGCTCACCGAATGACGCGCATCGTCGCGCAGCTCCGGATCGCGCAGCATCGTCGCGTAGAGCGATTCCTCCTCGGCGGCGGCATGGCTCTGGATTTCGAGGCGGAACGCCTCGAACAGCTGCTGCCGCTCGTCGCTCGCGCCCTGCAGGTCGGCGAGCTGCTTCAGCATACCGCGTTGCTTGTCGTGATCGCGTTTCAGGTCCGCGTAGATCTGCGCCAGCGCCATGATCGTATCTCCTTCGCGGCAACCAACCGGCGAGGACGCGGGGCGTTTCACCTGTGAGTCATTCTCATGCGGCGAACAATTCGAGCTGCTGGCGCCTGGGCGCGACGAGCGGCTTGAGATCGGCGCGATCGGTGAGCAGTACCGGCCGCCAGTCCTCGGCGACGATGAACGGCCGCACTTTCGTGACGCTCACCGTCAGCCGCGCGACATCGTCGAGCCGCAGCCGCCGCCAGCGCCGGCTGGCGACGATCCGGTCGACCGCCTTCACGCCCAGCCCCGGCACACGCAGCAGCATCTCGCGCGGCGCGCGGTTGACGTCGACCGGGAAGCTCTCGCGAAATTTCAGCGCCCAGGCGAGCTTGGGGTCGATGTCGAGCGGCAGCATGCCGGTCGCATCGTCCGCCGCGGCGACCACCTCGTGCGGGCTGTAATCGTAGAAGCGCATCAGCCAGTCGGATTGATACAGGCGATGCTCGCGCATCAGCGGCGGGCGCTGCAGCGGCAGCACCGTGCTCGCATCGGGGATCGGGCTGAACGCGCTGTAATAGACGCGACGCAGCCCGAACCGGTCGTAAAGCGTCGAGGCGCGGGTGACGATCTCGCCGTCAGTCGCGGCATCGGCGCCGACGATCATCTGCGTCGACTGGCCGGCGGGGGCAAAGCGCGGTGCGGATTTGTACTTCTTGCGGGCATCGCCATTGTCGGCGATCGACGTCTTGACGTCCTTCATCGCACCCTCGATCCGCGCGCCGTCCTTTTCGGGGGCAAGCCGCTTCAGCCCGCTGACCGTGGGCAGCTCGACGTTGATCGAGACGCGATCGGCGTACAGCCCCGCCTGATGCACCAGTTCGGGATCGGCGTCGGGGATCGTCTTGAGGTGGATATAGCCGCGGAAGTGATGGTCCTCGCGCAACGACCGCGCGACCTCCACCATCTGCTCCATCGTATAGTTCGATGACTTGATGATGCCCGAGGAGAGGAACAGCCCCTCGATGTAATTGCGCTTGTAGAACGAAATGGTGAGGTTGACGACCTCCTGCGCGGTGAAGCGCGCGCGGCGGACGTTGCTGCTCTTGCGGTTGATGCAATAATGGCAGTCGAAGATGCAGCTGTTCGTCAGCAGGATCTTGAGCAGGCTGATACAGCGGCCGTCGGGCGCATAGGCGTGGCAGATGCCCATGCCCTCAGTCGATCCCAGCCCCTTGCCGTCGCGGCTGTCGCGCTTGGCGGTGCCGGACGAGGCGCAGGACGCATCATATTTCGCCGCATCGGCGAGGATCGCCAGCTTTTCACGGGTGTCGAGCTGGGCCATCCGTTCGATATACGTTCCGCGACCCTTTGGAACAAGGGGCGGTGGAAACACGATTTTCATCGCCGGCAACACGGCCGCAATCCGCGTCGTGCAGACAGGATCGGGCAGGGGGATGGAAGAGGAACGCGCCATGACCCGCAACGACACGCCCTATCTGTCCGACCGATCGTTCGTCGAAGCGGTCCGTGCGATCCAGGCGAATCATCCCGCCGCCGCCGCGGTCCATCAGGAAATGTGCCTGCTGTATACGGGCCGGGTGCTCGCCGACCTGCTGCGCGGGCGGCGGGGGTGATGGGGCCGCGCAAACCCCAATTACTGCCGTTTGCCCTGAGCCTGTCGAAGGGCAGGTGAGTCTCAGGCCCTTCGACAGGCTCAGGGCGAACGGGAAGGAGCGAGTGCCGGCTATTCAGCCGCCAGCAGTGACGTCGCGCCGCCGAGGTCGACCGACACCAGCCGGCTGACGCCGCGCTCGACCATCGTCACGCCGAACAGGCGGTGCATCCGGCTCATCGTCACCGCATTGTGCGTGACGATCAGATAGCGGGTGTCGGTCTCGCGCGACATGCGGTCGAGCAGGTCGCAGAATCGCTCGATATTGGCGTCGTCGAGCGGCGCGTCGACCTCGTCGAGCACGCAGATCGGCGCAGGGTTCGTCAGGAACAAAGCGAAGATCAGCGCCACCGCGGTCAGCGCCTGTTCGCCCCCCGACAACAGCGTCAAGGATTGCAGCCGCTTTCCCGGCGGCTGCGCGAGGATCTCGAGCCCCGCCTCAAGCGGATCGTCCGAATCGACCAGTTCGAGATGCGCCGCGCCGCCGTCGAACAAGGTGCTGAACAGCCGCCGGAAATGTCCGTCGACCGCCGCGAAGGCGGCGAGCAGCCGCTGCCGCCCCTCGCGGTTGAGCGTGCCGATCGAGCCGCGCAGCCGGTTCACCGCCTGCCCCAGTTCGTCGCGCTCGGCGGCATTGGTCCGGCTCGCGCCTTCCAGCTCGGCGAGTTCGCGCTCGGCGACGAGGTTGACCGGCCCGATCCGCTCGCGATCCGCGGTGAGCCGGTCGTGCGTCGCGGCTTCCTCGGCGGGGCCGCGTACCTCGGCAACCGCGAAGCCGAGCCGTTCGGGCAACACCGGCGCCGGACATTCGAACCGTTCGCCTGCCAGCCGGCCGAGCTCGACCCGCCGCTGCGCGTGATTCTCCAGCCGCGCGGTGGTGCCGGCGCGCGCCTCGCGCGCCTGGCTGAGCGTCTCGATCGCGCGACGTTGCGCCTCTTCGGCACGGCGTAGCACCGTCTCGGCGTCGCGCTCCGCGGCGGCCGCGGTTTCGGCGGCGGCGCGCGCGGCGCCGTGATCCGCCTCCTGCGCATCGATCGCCGCGGCGAGCGCGGCGGGCCGGTCCGCCACCTCCGCCGCGGTGGCGGCGAGCGCGGCGTCGCGCTTGTCCATCTCGGCGATGCGCTTGGCCGCTTCGCCGGCGCGCGCGCGCCAGCTCCGCCCGTCCGCCTGCGCCGCAGCGAGCCGCTCGCGATTCGCCTGTACCGCGCGGTCGAGCGTCGCGCGGCGTTCGCGCGCCTGTGCCACCGCGCCGCGCCGCTCATCGGCGGTACGGGCGAGCGCCGCGACCGCCGCGTCACTCTCCCGCCCATCCGGCAGCGCATCGCGCGTCGCCTGCGCGCGCGTGCGGTCGGCGACCGCCTCGGCCAGTTCGTCGGCGATCCGTGCGGCGCGGGCGTCGAGATCGGCACGCTGGCCGGCGAGCCGTTCGAGCGCACTCGCGGCGCGATCCTCGGCGCGCTCGGCGTCGCGGCCGGCGGTCTCCGCCTGCGTCAGCTCCGTCCGCGTCGCCTGTGCCGTCGCCCGCGCCGCGGCGATCGCGCGATCGACCGCCGCCCGCGCCGCCTCCGCCGTCTCCAGCGCGGCGACGGCGGCCGGCCGCGCCGCGGCCAGCGCCTTCAACCGGTTGAGCCGTTCGAGCCGTTCCGCCGCCGCCGCGCCGCTGCCGCTCGCGACGAACCCGTCCCAGCGCCGTAGCTGCCCGTCGCGCGTCACCAGCCGTTGCCCGACCGCGAGCGCCTGACCGGTATCCGCGCCGACGAAGGTCTGCGCGAGCCGCCGCGCGAGCGCTGCCGGTGCCTCGACCCGCATCGCCAGCGCTTCGGAACCGGCAGGCGCCGCCGGGTCCTCCGGCCGCACCGCCGCGCCCGTCCACGCGTCGAGCCCGACGTCGAGATCGTCGCCAAGCGCCGCCGCCAGCGCGCGCTCGAAGCCCGCTGCCGGGACGACATGGTCGAGCAGCCGGTCGCGCCCGTTGCGCTGCGTCGCCTTGGTCAGCGCCGCCGCCTCGCTGTCGAGCGCGGCGAGATCGGCGCGCGCCGCCGCCCGCGCCGTCTCGGCACCGTCCCGCCCGGCGATCGCTGCGCGTTCCGCCGCCTCGGCCTCGGCAAGCCCCGTTCGCGCACGGTCGGCGGCCTGTGCGGCATCCCGCCGTTTGCCGGCGGCCTCCTCACGCGCGGCGGCGAGGGGGGCGGCATCGCCGAGCGCGGCGATCGCCTGCGCGACCTGCGCCGCGTCGCGCTGCGCCCGATCCGCGCGCGACCGTGCCGCCGCGAGCGCGGCATCGGCCACGCGTGCCTCCGCCGCCTCGCTCGCCTGCCGCGCCATGCCCTGCGCCAGCGCGACCTCGGCATCGCGCGCGTCGCGCTCCGCATCGGCCAGCGTCGCGGCCAGCATCGGCGCCTCTTCGGCAGCGGCGGCGATCGCGCGGTCGAGCGCCTTGCCTTCCTCCGCGAGCCGCGCCAGCGCCGCCGCGGCATCGGCGGCGAGCGTTCCCTCGCGCGCGCGATCCTCGGCGATCCGCGCGCGCGCCTCGGCCAGCTCGGCGACCCGCCGCGCCGCCGCCTCCCGCTCGGTGCGCAAGGCGGCGAGCGCATGGCCCGCCTCGCTCGCCCGGTCGCGTGCGGCGAGCGCGGCGGCACGCGCGCCGACGACCGCGGCGGCGGCATCGTGCTGCGCGGCGGCGGCGGTCCGTTCGGCGGCGGCGGCGGCGGTGACCGCCTCCTCGGCCGCTGCCGCCTCCGCCTTGGCCGCTTCCGCGGCAGCGACCGCCTCGCGCCAGCGCGCGAAGATCGTCCGCGCCTCGGCGATGCGGATCTGTTCGGACAAATTGCGATAGCGTTCCGCCGCGCGCGCCTGCCGGCGCAACGCCGCGGCGCGTGCGTCCTGATCGGCGATCAGTTCGTCGAGCCGCACCAGATTGGCCTCGGTGGCGCGCAATTTCTGCTCGGCGTCGCGGCGGCGGACGTGCAGCCCGGCGATCCCCGCCGCTTCCTCCAGCATCGCGCGGCGCTCGGCGGGCTTGGCGGCGATCACCGCGCCGATCCGGTTCTGGCTGACCAGCGCCGGGCTGTGTGCGCCGGTCGCGGCATCGGCGAACAACAGGCCGACGTCCTTGGCACGGACGTCGCGGCCGTCGATGCGATAGGCGCTGCCTGCACCGCGCTCGATGCGGCGGACGACCTCGCGTTCCTCGCCGTCGGCACCGTCGAGCAGGATCGCGACCTCGGCGAAATCGCGCGGCGGCCGCGTCGCGGTGCCGGCGAAGATCACGTCCTCCATCCCCGCGCCGCGCAGCGATTTCGCGCTGTTCTCGCCCATCGTCCAGCGCAGCGCCTCGAGCAAATTGGATTTGCCGCAGCCGTTCGGCCCGACGACTCCGGTCAGCCCGCGCTCGATGGCGAGGTCGGCCGGATCGACGAAGCTCTTGAACCCGGCGATGCGGAGCCGCTTGATCTGCACGCTGTCCGGGTGCCGTTTATGGCGCGCCGTTGCAAGAGGGGGGCGCGAAGGCGCGAAGGGAAGAAGATGGGTTCGCGCAGAGGCGCAGAGACGCAGAGGGGGCGCTCGGTGGTCGGCCTTTGCGACCGCCACGCCCGTTCGCCCTGAGCTTGTCGAAGGGCTTGGGTCTCACCTGCCCTTCGACAGGCTCAGGGCGAACGGCGGGGGGGGAGCTGCGAGGGGAGAGGGGCGCTACGCGCCGGGCATGACCCCTCTGCGTCTCTGCGCCTCTGCGCGCAAAATCCTTCTTCCCGCGTGAACCCACCACTCCGCGCCGCCGCGCGAGATTTAAGCCCCCGCCGCCTTCAGCAACGGCTCGAGCTGGCCCCAGCTCAGCGCGTCGATCTTCTTGCCGTTGAGGATCAGCGTCGGCGTGCCGGTGACGGTGCCGTCGGCGCTCTTGTCCTGCGTCTGCTTGGTCCAGCGGTCGATCTGCGTCATGTCGGCGAGGCAGGCGCGCGCCTTGGCCTCGGGGATGCCGCGCTGCTTGGCGAAGTCGACCAGCCCCATCTGCTCGGCCATGATGCGGATTGCGTCGACCGGCTTGGCGGTCTGCAATTGCTGCTGCGTCGGCTGCGGCATCGCCTGCAGCTTGGTGTTGAAGCCCTCCTGCGCCTGATACATCTGCTCGAGGATCGCGAAGAAGGTCGAAGGATCGGTGCAATTGCCGAGCAGCGCCGGCGGCAGATCGGGCGCGCCGTGGACCAGGAACTCGCGATATTCGAAGCTGACCTTGCCGGTCTTCACATATTTGTCGAGCAGCGGCGCGAAGCCTTCGCGCGCGAGCGCACCGCAGGTCGGGCACAGGCGCGAGCCATATTCGACCAGCTTGATCGGCGCATTGGGGTTGCCGACGATCGTCCCCTCGGCGGTGCGCGCCGCGGTCTCGGTCCAGCTCTGCCCGGCGGGCGCGGCGACCGAGGCGGCGGGGCTGGCGGGTGCGGTCGGCGTTCCCGCCTCCTTCGAGCAGCCGGCCAGCGCCAGCGGGAGGACGAGAAGCGACGCAAGCATTTTCATCGGGTTACGCTCCATATATCTGGCCACTTATTTGGCGCCCTTGGCGCGCAGGATGGGTTCGAGCTTGTCCCAGCCGGCGGGCGGCTGGACTTCGCCGTTGAGGTAGAAGGTCGGCGTGCTGCGCACCTCGACCGGCGCGTCGCCGGTCATTGCGGTGATCCGCGCCACCTCGGCCTTGTCGGCGAAACAGACGTTGATCCTCGCCGGCGTCAGGCCGCGCGCGCGCATCGCCGCGGTCAGCCCGGCGGCCTCCATATAGGCGCGCGCCTGGTCGAGCAGCGGCTTGGCGTCGATGTCGGGATGCGCCTGCTGATACGTGCCCAATTTGGGCAGCCACGTCGCCTGCGTCGCGAAGATCATCGCATGCGCCGCGCCGAAGCCGTGCGGCCCCGCGCACCGCGCGAGGATCGCCGCGCCGAGATCGGCCGGATCGCGGATCAGATGGCGATATTCGAGGCTGACCTTGCCCGAGCGGATCATCTGCCCCTTGAGCACCGGTGCGCTCTCATTGGCGAAATCGGCGCAATGCGAACAGGTGTAGCTGCCATATTCGACCAGCTTGATCGGCGCGGCGGGGTTGCCGAAGACATAGGCGCCCTTGGCGGTCGGCCGGGCGACCTGGTTCCAGTCGGTCGCCGGCGCGGCGGCGAGCAGCAAGGCGACGGCGGGAACGAAGCGCAGGCGGTGGGGCATGACAGGGCTCATCCTATCTTGGGAATGCCGCGGGTGGCGTGGACCCCGGCGGCGAGCGATTCGAGCACCGCGCGCAATTCGGGATCGGCGATCGCCTTCAGCCCGTCGCCGATCTCTGCGGGGGCGGGCTTGAGCGCCGTCGGCGCGCTGCGCGGCATCGGCTTGGCGACCTCGCCCTGGCGGATCGTCAGCCGCGCCACCGCGGCATAGCCGAAGAAGCGGTTGACCCGCTCGACGATCTCGGGCGCGATATGCTGCATCATCGGCGCATGCGCACCGCGCACGACGATCGTCAGCACGCCCTCGGCCTTCTTGCCCGGCGGGAAGCGCAGCGATTCGGGTGCGGAGGCGGCGGCCCAGCGGGTGCCGACGATCTCCGGCCAGCGCGTCACCAGCGCGCTCTGCACGAAGCCGAACCGCTTGAAGGCGGCGCCATGGATCGCGGGCAGCAATTCGCTGACCGCGCGGGCGCGGTTCTGGCGGGGGGGCTCGACATCGGGGGCGCGGACGCGCTTGCTCATCGGCGGTCCCATGCCATAGCCAAGTCGTGGACGCTACTCGCTCTTATCCCGACCCCGCGGCGATTTCCCCGGCGCTGCTCGCCTGGTACGATCGCCATCGTCGCGCGCTGCCATGGCGCGCGCTGCCCGGCGTAACGCCCGATCCCTATCGCGTCTGGCTGTCGGAGGTGATGCTGCAGCAGACGACGGTCGCCGCGGTGTGCCCGCGATTCGCGGCGTGGGTGGCGCGCTGGCCCGATTTCGCCAGCCTCGCCGCCGCGGAGGATGCCGAGGTCATGGCCGCCTGGGCGGGGCTCGGTTATTATGCCCGCGCGCGCAATCTGGTCGCCGCGGCGAAGGCGGTGGTCGCCGATCACGGCGGCGTCTTCCCGCAGGACGAGGCGGTGTTGCGCACGCTGCCGGGACTCGGCGCCTATACCGCCGCGGCGGTGGCGGCGATCGCCTTCGGCAAGCGCGCGGTGGTGGTCGATGCCAATGTCGAGCGCGTCGTCGCGCGGCTGTTCGCGATCCGCACGCCTTTGCCCGGCGCGCGCGTCGCGATCCGCGCCGCCGCCGACCGGATCACCCCCGACGACCGGGCCGGCGACTTCGCCCAGGCGATGATGGACCTTGGCTCGGGCATCTGCACGCCGAAGGCACCATCCTGCCTGCTCTGCCCGCTCGAACCGGAATGTCTCGGCGTGCGGGAGGGCGCGCCCGAGGCGCTGCCGGTCAAGGCGAAGAAGAAGGCCAAGCCGCAACGCCATGGCACGATCTTCTGGGTCGAACGCGACGGCAGCGTGCTGCTCGTCACCAGGCCGGACAAGGGATTGCTCGGCGGGATGCGCGCGCTGCCGACCGGGCCGTGGGTCGGGGCGCCGCCGGGGCTCGCCGATGCGCCGCTCGCCGCCGACTGGGAGATGCGCAACGCGACGGTGGCGCATGGCTTCACCCATTTCGACCTGCAACTGGCGCTTGCCGTCGCCCGGACGGACGCGCATCAGGCGGGCGAATGGTGGCCGATCGCGGAGCTCGACCGCGCCGGCCTGCCGACGGTGTTCGCCAAGGCCGCGGCGGCGGTGCTGAGGAGAGACGGATGACGCGCAACATGATCGCCGGACTGGCCCTCGTCGCCCTGGCCACCACCGCCGCGATCGGCGGGCAGGCGCTGCAACCGCCCGCCCCGACGACGCAGACCGCCGCGCTGCCGCAGACGCAGGCGCTGTTCGACGGCTATGTCCGCGACGGCAAGATGCCCGGCATCGTCGCGGCGTTCGGCGTCGGCGACCGGCCGACCTGGTTCGTCTCGGCCGGTCGCCTGTCGACCGAGGCGGAGGCCGCGCCGGCGACGCCGGACAGCCTGTGGCGCGTCTATTCGATGACCAAGCCGGTCACCGCGATGGCGGCGATGATCCTGATCGAGGAGGGCAAGATCGGCCTCGACGACCCCGTTGCCAAATATATCCCCGCCTTCGCGACGATGAGGGTCGCGACCAGCCCGGAGACGAGCCTCGCCAGCGTGCCCGCGGAACGGCCGATCACGATCCGCATGTTGCTCACGCACACTTCGGGCCTCACCTACAACATCATCGCCAAGGGCGCGCTGCTCAAGGAATACGAGCGGCTCGGCATCCTCCCCGCCGAGGTCAGCGCCAGCGTCGAGCCGGCGATGCGCCGCACCCGCGCGCCGACGCTCGCCGCATTCGCCGACCGGGTCGCGCAGGCGCCGCTGATCGCGCAGCCGGGAACGGCGTGGAATTATTCGGTCGGCCTCGACGTCATGGGCCGGGTGATCGAGGTCGCCGGCGGCATGCCGTTCGACCGCTTCGTCGACACGCGCATCTTCGCGCCGCTGCGGATGACGTCGAGCTCCTGGACCGTGCCGCGGTCGCAGGCGCGCCGGCTCGCGACCAATTACGCCTTCACCGGCGATGCGCTGGTGCCGCTCGATCCCGCCGCGACCTCGGTCTATCTCCAGCCGCCGAGCTTCCCCTATGGCGGCGCCGGGCTGGTGATGTCGGCGCGCGACTATGATCGTTTCCTCCACATGCTCGCCGACGAAGGCACGCTCGACGGCGTGCGGATCATGAAGCCCGAGACGGTGCGGCTCGCCATGTCCAACCTGCTCCCCGCCGGCGTGACCTTCGGCGGGGTCGGCGGCGCCACCGGTGGCGCCACCGCGCGGGCGACGCCGATGGGCTATGGCGCGGGCGGCTCGGTCTATCTCGCCGACGGGCCGGGCGGCATGCCGTCGAAGGGCACCTATGGCTGGGGCGGTGCCGCCGGCACGGTCGCCTTCGTCGATCCCGTGAAGAAGGTACGTGGTACGATCATGGTCAATTACTTTCCCGCCGACCGCTGGCCGCTGCGCCAGGAAACGGTCGCCGCCTTCGTCGCCGACATGGCGCGGTTCCGCCGATGACCCCCGGCTTCACCGGCGGCACGCTCGACCGCGCCGATGCGCTGCGCCACGATCCCGTTGCGCTCGCCGCCAAGCTCGACGGCAACGCCCGCGTGCTCGCGCTCGACGGGCTGATGCCGGAGGTCACCGCCGACGGCCTGCTCGCCTGGACCTCGCTCGCCGCGGTGCCCGAGGGGGCGGAGACGATCCTGCTCGGCCTCGACGGCGCCGGCCGCGCGCATGTCGTCGTCGTCCCGCCCGCGGGGACCGAGGGCACCGCGCCGGCGATGCGCTCGCCGGCGTTGATGGCGGTGCTCGCCGCGTTGCAGCCCGGCGAGGCGGCGACCTATGCCGCGGCGCGCAGCCTGCTCGACTGGCACGCCCGCCACCGCTTCTGCGCGCGCTGCGGATCGACCACGCATCCGTTCCGCGCCGGCTGGGGGCGGCAATGCGACGCCTGCGGCACCGAACATTTCCCGCGCGTCGACCCGGTCGTCATCATGATCGCCGAACATGACGGCCGCGCCCTGCTCGGCCGCGGCAAGGGCTGGCCGGAGGGCCGCTATTCGGCGCTCGCCGGTTTCCTCGAACCCGCCGAATCGATCGAGGAGGCGGTCGCCCGCGAGATCCACGAGGAAGCCGGCGTGCGCGTCGGCAACGTCCGCTACGTCGCCAGCCAGCCTTGGCCCTTCCCCTCGTCGCTGATGATCGCCTGTATCGGCGAGGCGGAGGACGATGCGATCACGCTCGACACCAACGAGCTGGAGGATGCGATGTGGGTCCCGCGCGACATGGTCCGCGCGGTGCTGGCCGGCGAGCCCGGCCCGTTCCTGCCGCCGCCGCCGTACGCGATCGCGCACACGCTGCTGACGGTGTGGGCCAACTCTTAAGCCCTCCCCCGCCAGGGGGAGGTGGCAGCGCGAAGCGCTGACGGAGGGGGAGGAAAGGGTGGGAGCCAGGTGATCGAGCGTCTCCCCGTCCTCCCCCTCCGTCACGCCTTCGGCGCGCCACCTCCCCCTGGCGGGGGAGGATTTGGACTCACCGCATCGCCGCGACCAGCTCGTCGAGCGAGGCGATCGCGAAGCTCGTCATGTCGTCGGCGAGCGCATAGGGCAGCAGCAGCGTCCGCCCGCGCACCAGCGCGCCGCACGAATAGACGACGTTGGGCACATAGCCGTCCCACGTCTCGCCGTCCGGCGCGATCAGCGGTTCGGGCAGCCGCCCCAGCATTTTGGTCGGATCGTCGCGGTCGAGCAGCGCGGCGCCGATGCAATAGCTGCGCACCATGCCCACGCCATGGGTCAGCACCAGCCAGCCCTCTTCGATCTCGATCGGCGAGCCGCAATTGCCGATCTGGATGAACTCCCACGGATATTCCGGCGTCATGATCCGCACCGGATCGGGCCAGGCGAGCGGCGTGTCGCTCTTGGCGAACCACAGATTCTCGTTGTCGTGGCGGAACAGCGCGGCGAACTGGCCGTCGATCTTGCGCGGGAACAGCGCCATGCCCTTGCCGCTCGCCACCGCGCCGTCGACGGGGTGCATGTGGAACAGGCGGAAATCGTCGGTCTGCAACACCTCCTGCCGCGCGCCCTGGCCGCCGACCGCGGTATAGGTGCCGATATAGGTCTCGCGCCCGTCCTCGTCGCAGAAATGGGCGAGGCGCAGATCCTCGATGCCGCGGTTCTGGCTCTCGACGACCGGGAACAGCACCGTCTCCGACGGCTCGCGCGCATCGCGGCAATTGAGCTGGACGAGCGCCTTGGCGCCGATCTCGCGGACCAGTTCGATCGACGGCTCCTCGATCACCGGCGGCACGCCCTGCCGGCTGGGCGTGTCGATAACGAGGTCGTCGTCCGCCGGACCCCAGGTGCCGGTGCGGAAGGTGACCGACGACAGATGCCCCTCGCCGATGCCGCGCAGCGACAGCACGAAGCGGATCGCGCCCTCGGCGCAGCCGCTCTGGTCGGGATGCGGCACGATGCTCGGGTTGAACAGCGCCGCCGCCTCGAACGAATATTCGGCGCTGAAATAGGCGCCGACCAGCATCCTGCGCGATTCCGACAGTCCGGCATCGAGCTTCAGCGGCTCGGCGACCTCGTCGAAGCGGCGCAGTAACAGTCCGGGGATTTCGCGATGCCGCGATCCCAGCCCCTCGACGACGACCGCGACCAGCTCCTCGATCTCCGCATCGGACATCGCCAGCATCCGATCGACGATCCGATCGCCGCGCGGCGCCCCCTCGACGCGGAACGGATCGGGGTCCTCGGGCAGGAACGGGCGGATGACGGTGCGCTTGGGATCGGGGAGCAGCGTCGGTTCGAGATGACGCACGAAGGAAGCGGCCAAGGGGGACCCTCCGGATGGAGTTGCGCCGGCGGCTGCCGGCTTCGCGCATCAGACGCGCGAAGCCAAAGCCCGGGTCCATTCATACTAACGGCTTTGCGTTAGGAATCATTGCCGGTCAGCAGCGCGTCCCAGCGCCGCGCACGCGCTGCGGTCGCCGCCGCCGCGATCGCGGCGAGCAGCGGCGGATCGCCGGCGACCTGCGGCGGCAGGCCGAGCCCCGCCTCGGCGAGGCGGCGCACCACCGTCGCCGGATCGGCATCGTGCGCCGCGGCGGCAAGCTGCGCGCCGGCGGGATCGGCGATGGCGACCCCTGCTTGCGCGCGCGCGATCAGGAACGCGACCCAGCCGCCCAGTGCCGCGACGACATGCGCCGGCATCCGTCCGTCCGCGCGATGCGCGGCGAGCGTGTCGCCGAGGCGATAGGGCAGCTTCTGCGATCCGTCGGTGGCGATCTGGTCGAGCCGGTGGACGATCGCCGGATTGCGGAACCGCGCCAGCACCGCGCGGCGATAGGCGTCGAGGTCGAGCCCCGCCACCACGGGCAGCATCGGCACGATGTCGCGCCGGATCATCGCATCGACGAAGCCCGCGAGCGCGGCATCGGCCATCGCCTCGGCGACGCTGGCATGACCGCGCAGCAGCCCGAGATAGGCGAGCGTCGAATGCGCGCCGTTGAGGATGCGCAACTTGGCTTTCTCGTAACCGGCGACATCGCCGGTCAGCGTCGCGCCCGCGCCGGCGAGGTCGGGGCCGAGCGGCACACCGACATCCTCGATTACCCATTGCGCGAACCGCTCGCGCTGGACGGCGGCGCGATCCTCCAGCCCGATCGTCGCCGCGACCGCCGCGTACAGCGCCTCGTCCGACGCGGGGGTGATCGAATCGACCATCGTCGACGGCACCCGCACCTCGCCCGCGATCCAATCGGCGAGGCCCGCATCGCCGACCCGCGCGAAGGCGACCAGCGCCGCGTGCAGCTTGGCGCCGTTGCTGGCGAGATTGTCGCACGGCATCGGCACGAACGGCCGCAGCCCCGCATCGCGCCGCGCGGCGAGCCCGGCGACGATCCAGCCGATCACGCTGCGCGGCACCGCGGCGCCGGCGAGATCGTGGACGATATCGGCATGGCCGAGGTCGAGCGTGCCGTCGCCGGCGAGGCAATAGCCCTTTTCGGTCACCGTCGTCGTCACCAGCGTCACCGCCGGATCGGCGAGCAGCGCATGCGTCTCCGCCGCAGCATCGGGGGCGAGGAAGCGGCGATGCGCACCGATCACCCGCATCGCCGGCTCGGCGTCGCGGATCGCCAGCGTGTACAGGCCGTCCTGCTGCTCCAGCGCCTCGACCGTGCCGCGGCTGCGCATCGACACCGCCGCGATTCCCCAGCGCGGATCGTGCTGCAGCACCGTGTCGATATAGGCCGCCTGATGCGCGCGGTGGAAGGCGCCGGGGCCGAAATGGACGATACCGACCCCGTAGCCGACCTCGCGCAGCGGCCGGCCGATCGGACCGGAAACGGCGGCGGGCAGCCGGTCGAGCGTGCTGCGGGTCAATCGGGTCACAAGCGTCGTCCCTCGGTGGTGCGGATCGGTGTCTTGCCGCTGCGCGCGGTGGTTGTCTACCGGTGTCATCGGCGCGCTGGCGGAGCCGCGGGTGGGCGGCTATCGTCGTCGTCATGCGCATCTCAGGCCAGCCGACGATCAACGACGTGGCCCGGATCGCCGGCGTATCGAAGAAGACGGTGAGCCGCGTCATCAACCGCTCGCCGCTGCTCCACGCCGAGACCCGCGCGCGGGTCGAGCAAGTGATCGGCGACCTCGGCTATATCCCAAATCCGCAGGCGCGTGCGCTGGCGCTGCGCCGCAACTTCCTGATCGGCCTCGTCCACGACAATCCCAATGCGCAGACGGTGATGAACGTCCAGCACGGCCTGCTCGCCGGGCTGCGCGGCACCGAATTCGAACTGGTCGTCCGTCCGGTCGATCGCGCCTCGCCGACGATGCTCGACGATCTGCGCCATTTCCTCGAACGCCAGCGCCTGTTCGGGGTACTGCTGATGCCGCCGATCAGCGAGGACGACGGCGTCGCCCGGCTCTGCGCGGCGATCGGCTGCCGCTACGTGCGGATGGGCTCGGCGATGCTCGACGCACCCGCGCAGATGGTCGCCTCCGACGATCGCGCCGCGGTGCACGAGGCCGCCGCCCATCTGGTCGCGCGCGGTCACCGCCGCATCGGTTTCGTCGGCGGCCCCGCGGGGTTCCGCTCGGCGCACGAACGCCGCGCCGGCTTCGACGCCGCGCTCGCCGCCGCGGGCCTCGATCTGCCCGACGATCTCGTCGCCGCGGGCCATTATACGTTCGAATCGGGGCTGGCGGCGGCCGAACGCCTGCTCGACGCGGTGCCACGGCCCACCGCGATCTTCGCCGCCAACGACGAGATGGCCGCCGGCGTCGTCCACGCCGCGCGCCGCCGCGGCCTCGTCGTCCCCGACGATCTGTCGATCATCGGCTTCGACGACACCCCGATCGCCGCCCACCTCTGGCCGCCGCTGACCACCGTGCGCTGGCCGAGCACCGCGATGGCGCACGCCGCCGCCCGCAAGCTGATCGCCGGGGACGACGAGCAGCCGGCGCATTTCCCCTCGACGCTCATCCACCGCGCCTCGGTCGCCGCGCCACCTTCCATTCCTCCCCCGCCAGGGGGAGGTGGCAGCGCACAGCGCTGACGGAGGGGAGGACGGCCGAGCCCTCACCCAAACCACGGTTGCACCCCATCCTGACACCGGTTACCACCCGCGCAACGCGAGAGGACAGCGCATGACCCGCAGCCTGGAATTGCACCCCGACCGGCTCTTCCCCGCCGACCCGACGACGCGCGGCATCGCGCGCACGCTCTATGCGGAAATCGCCGATCTGCCGATCGTCAGCCCGCACGGCCATACCGACCCGATCTGGTTCGCCGACGACCGGCCATGGACCGATGCGACGACGCTGCTGCTCGCCCCCGACCATTATCTGTTCCGCATGCTCTACAGCCAGGGCATCGATCTCGACGCGCTGGCGATCCCGCGTGCCGACGGCACGGCGACCGCCGACCGCCGCGCCGCGTGGCGGCTGCTCGCCGATCATTATCATCTGTTCCGCGGCACGCCGTCGCGAATGTGGCTCGACCACGTCTTCGCCGACGTGTTCGGCATGACCGTCGCGTTCGAACCCGCCACCGCCGATCTCTATTACGACGCGATCGCCGAGAGACTGGCGACCGACGCCTTCCGCCCGCGCGCGCTGTTCGACCGGTTCCGCATCGACTTCCTCGCCACCACCGAGGGCGCGCACGACAGCCTCGACGCGCACCACCGCATCCGCGCGAGCGGCTGGACCGGCCGCGTCGTCACCACCTACCGCCCCGACGGCGTCATCGACGTCGAGCACGAGCAATTCGCCGGTGCGCTGCGCCGCTTCGGCGAACTGACCGGCGAGGACGTCTACAGCTGGCAGGGCTATCTCGCTGCGCACCGCAAGCGCCGCGCCGACTTCCGCGCCGCCGGTGCCACCGCCACCGATCACGGCCACCCCACCGCCGCCACCGCCAACCTCTCCGGCGCGGAATGCGAGGCGCTGTTCGCGCGCATCACCGGCGGCGACTGGACCCCCGCCGACGCCGAGCTGTTCCGCGCGCAGATGCTCACCGAAATGGCGGGAATGAGCGTCGAGGACGGCATGGTGATGCAGATCCATCCCGGCAGCGTCCGCAACCACAATGCCGGCCTGTTCGCCAGCCACGGCCGCGACAAGGGCGCCGACATTCCCGGCCGCACCGATTACGTCCACGCGCTCAAGCCGCTGCTCGACCGGTTCGGCACTTCGACCGACCTGTCGATCATCCTCTTCACGCTCGACGAGAGCGTCTACGCCCGCGAACTGGCGCCGCTCGCCGGCCATTATCCCTGCCTCAAGCTCGGCCCCGCCTGGTGGTTCCACGACAGTCCGGAAGGCATGCGCCGCTTCCGCGAGATGACCACCGAGACCGCGGGCTTCTACAACACCGTCGGCTTTAATGACGACACCCGCGCCTTCCTGTCGATCCCGGCGCGGCACGACGTCGCGCGGCGGATCGACTGCGGCTTCCTCGCCCGCCTCGTCGCCGAGCATCGCCTCGCCGACTGGGAGGCGGCGGAGCTGGCGCAGGAGCTGACCAGCGGCCTCGTCCGTCGCGCCTATCGCATCGATCGCTGAGGAGGCGCGCATGACATTCCTGGCATTCGGCGAGACCATGCTGCGCCTGTCGCCCCCGGGCCGCGAATTGCTGTTGCAGACGCCCAAGTTCGACGTCTGGGTCGCCGGCGCCGAGGCGAACGTCGCCACCGCGCTCGCCCGGCTCGACCATGACGTCGCGCTCGCCAGCATCGTCCCCGACAACGACCTCGGCCGCTCGGCGATCGCGACGCTGCGCGGTCACGGCGTCGACACTCGCCGGATCGCGCGCGCCGGCGAGCGGATGGGCCTCTATTTCGTCACCTCGGGCGCCGGCCTGCGCGCCACCGAGGTGATCTACGACCGCGCTTATTCCAGCTTCGCGGCGGCGCCGGTGTCGGCGTGGGACTGGGACGCGCTGCTCGACGGCGTCGACTGGTTCCACCTCTCCGGCATCACCCCGGCGCTCGGCCCGGTGCCGGCGGAGAGCGCGATCGCCGCCGTCCGCGCCGCCGCCGCGCGCGGCATCCCGATCTCGTTCGACGGCAATTACCGCGCCAAATTGTGGGAGCGCTGGGACGGCGATCCCCGCGCCATCCTGACGCAACTGGTCGAGCACGCCGACCTCCTCTTCGGCAATCACCGCGACATCGCGCTGCTGCTCGACCGCGACTTCGCCGGCCATGACGGCGAGGATCGCCGCCGCGACGCCGCCGAGGCCGCCTTCGCCGCTTTCCCCAAATTGCGCACGATCGCCTCGACCGCGCGCCATGTCGAGAACGTCGACCTCCACCGCATCTCGGCGCGCGTCGACACCCGCGACGGCCACGCCCAGACCGGGGAGGTGACGCTCGCCGGCATCGTCGACCGGATCGGCGGCGGCGACGCCTTCGCCAGCGGCGTGCTGCACGCGCTGCGCCGCGGCGGCGACATCGGTGCCGCGGCGGCGACCGGCCTCGCGCTCACCGCGCTCAAACATTCGCTGCCCGGCGACGCCGCGCTGTTCCGCCAGGCCGATATCGACGCCTATCTCGCCGGCGGCCTCGACGTCCGCCGCTAGGCGGGCAGCGCCCGCGCCGCACGGATGCTGCTCCACGCATAGAGGCCGCAGCCGAGCCAGATCAGCGCGAAGGTGGCGAGCTGCGTCGCGCGGACCGGCTCGCGATAGACCAGCACCGCCAGCAGGAACTGCAACGTCGGCGCGATGAACTGGAGCAGCCCGACGGTCGTATAGCGCAGCCGCCGCGCGCCCGCGGCGAACAGCAGCAGCGGCGCCGCGGTCACCGGCCCGGCGAGCACCAGCAGCAGGTCGAGCGTCCGGTCGTGCCCGAACGCCGCCGTGCCGCCCTGGTTCGCCTGCACCAGCACGACGAGCGCGAACGGCGCGAGGATCAGCGTCTCCATCGTCAGCCCGCCGAGCGCGTCGATCGCCGCCACCTTGCGGATCAGCCCGTAGAAGCCGAAGCTCAGCGCCAGCACCAGCGACACCCACAAGGCCCCGCCGCCGCCCGCGGCGAAGATCGCGACGCCCAGCGCCGCCACGCCCACCGCCGCCACCTGCAACCGGTTGAGCCGCTCGCCGAGCAGCAGCATGCCGAGCGCGACGTTGAGCAGCGGGTTGATGAAATAGCCGAGGCTCGCCTCGACCAGATGCGCGTTGGTCACCGACCAGATATAGACGAACCAGTTGATCCCGATCAGCGCCGCGCTCGCCACGAGCATCGCCAGCACCCGCCCGCGCGCCGCCGCGACCAGCGGCCGCAGCCGCCGCGTCGCCGCGACGATCGCGAGCAGCAGCAGCAGCGACCACAGGATGCGGTTGGCCAGCACCTGCGCCGGCGGCACCGCGGTCAGCAGATGCAGATACAGGGGCAGCAGCCCCCACAGGGTATAGGCGCCGATGCCGTAGAACAGGCCCGCGCGCGCGTCGGAGGAATGCGCCATACGCCCTCCCTGCGACGCCCGTTGCGGCAACGCAACAAAGCCGTGCTTGGTGGTGGCGCTGCCGCACCTTGCCCCGGCGCTTTTCCTCGCCGGCGCAGCCGGCTAGGGCGGGCGGCATGACCAGCGCCATGCTCCACGACCTGTTCCTCTCGACGCTGGTGAAGCTGGCCGGCGGCAACCGTCGCCGCTGGCGCCTGGTGCTCGGCGAGATCCGCCTCTACGACCCGGCGACGCATCCGCATTGCAACTGGTCGGTGACGCCGACCGGCGCGGCCGGCGAGAACGACACGATCGAACGCATCGCCGACGACCTCCGCCTCCGCTACCCGATCGTCACCGCCGGATAAGGGCGCGATCCGGGGCGCCCACCCGGTACCCAGAGCGAGCGTCCCCCAAACTGGCGCCCTGCTCCTGCGAACGTTCCGCGACACTCCACCAGTGCTCCTGCGAACGCAGGAGCCCAGGAGTCGCGAACGTCGTCAGCCGTTATTCTGCTTGGCCCTGGGTTCCTGCTTTCGCAGGAACACTGTGCTGCTCCGATATCACCGCGGAGGCAGCTACACGCGCTGGTTACCGCTGTTCGATCCCGCGCAGCGGCAGCGCGGCGATCTCGCCGAGCCAGGTGCGGATCGTCGTGCGGCCCTGCGGGCTCAGCGCCAGCATCGTCACGCGGCGGTCGCTGACATCGTCGCTGCCGTCGACCAGTCCGCGATCCTGCAACAGCTTGATCCAGCGCAGCGCGGTGGTGCGCGGCACGCCGGCGGCGGCGCAGCAGGCGTTGGTCGTCACCGTCGCGCCGTTGATCCCCTCGGCGAACAGGAACAGCATGATGTCGAGCCCCGGATTGGCGAACAGCGAGGCTTCCAGATGCGTGCCGAGCTTGCGGCGCGCGGCTGCGATACTCGACGCCAGCGACGCAAGCGCGGCGGCCTCGGGATCCTGTCCGTCGATCACCGGCGGCACCGGCAGGCCGGCGAACGTCTTGCTAGCGGCGTCCGAACCCGAAAAAGTGAAATCGTCGCGTAACCCGGCACCCATCGTGTTCGTCGCTCCCGTAGACGCAGCAGGGCATAACCCGCGCAATTCCGAAATCAAGCCGCTACGTCGCTGTCCGGCCCGGCGGCCGCCACCCTTGGCGATCCGTCCCGTACGACTCGTACTGCTAACGCTACCAGAGGCCGCTGTCACGGCCTTGCTGGACTGGACGCGGGCGATGATGTGCCATTATCGCATCGGGCACAAGCCGTGTCGCACCGACCGCGGCGGGGAGGCGATCGATGGCCTGTTACGCATTGGGTGACGTCGCACCGCAGCTGGGCGAGGCGGCCTATGTCGCGCCGGGCGCGCAGGTGATCGGCCGGGTCGTGCTCGGCGCCCGCGCCTCGGTGTGGTTCGGCGCGGTGCTGCGCGGCGACAACGACCCGATCACCGTCGGCGACGAGAGCAATATCCAGGACGGCGCGATGATCCATGCCGACCCCGGCGTACCGACGACGATCGGTCGCGAGGTTACCGTCGGCCACCACGCCATCGTCCACGGCGCCAGCGTCGGCGACCGCAGCCTGATCGGCATGGGCGCGACGCTGCTCAACCGCGCGGTGATCGGCGCGGATTCGATCGTCGGTGCCAACGCCCTGGTCACCGAGGGCAAGGTCTTCCCCGACGGATCGCTGATCGTCGGCGCACCCGCCCGCCTCGTCCGCCCGCTGACCGCGGCGGAGATCGCCCGCCTGCGCCTGTCCGCCGCGACTTATGTCGCCAACGCCCGGCGCTACGCCGCGGAACTGACCCCGGTGTGATGCCGCGGCGGCGTCGGCGCTGTCCTACACGAGACGGCGCATGCTAGGCTTCGCCGGCTCTTTCTCACCGTCGAGTCGCATCGCCTGCTGGGTCGACGGCTGCTTCCCATCCGGCTTCTGCAAACGCGTGACCTTCCCAAGCCCCTCCAGTGCTCCCGCGAAGGCGGGAGCCCAGGGTCCCGGACGCCGTCAGCTGTCGTTCTGCATGACCCTGGGTTCCTGCGTCCGCAGGAACACGGAAGGATTAGCATCCAAGCGAACTGTACAAAACGCCTCACCTTGGCGGGAGTACGAACGATGGCGTTCAGCCCAGCCCCACACATCGCCACAAAAACGGAAACGATGATCCACGATCGTTTCCGTTCAGGTGTCCATCTTGTCCACGCTGCCCCAATTCAGCCACAATTGGCGGAGGCCTCGCGCACGAACCGGGCCGTCGCCTCCGGCGCGGTGATCGGGATCATATGGCCACCCGGCACGATCGCGATCCGCGCGCCCGGAATGATCGCCGCGGTGCGCTCGCCATGGCGGACCGGGTCGAGGATCGCGTCGTCGCGGCCGAACAGAATCGCGGTCGGCACCGTCAGCGACGGATAGTGCGCCGCGATCCCCTCGATCTCCTGTGCTGCGGCGGCGAGGTCGGCGGCGGCGGCGGCGATATTGGCGGGTCGCTGCGACAAGGCGCCGCCGCCGCGGGTGACGAAGTCGGCGGGCGGCGCCTCCGGCGCGAACACCGCCGCCAGCGTCCGCTCGGCGGTCAGCCGGCTGAGCGGCGTCGCGATCGTCTGCGCGAATAGCCGGCGCACCCCCGGCGGGATCGCCGCCAGTCCCTTGAACGCCTCGGGCACGTCGTCCTGCGGCTGGGTGAGCGGGGCGATCAGCGCGAGGCCGCGGACCAGCTCGGGCCGCTGGATGGCGAGCGACAGCGCCAGCGCACCGCCCAGCGAATGGCCGACGACCAGCGGCCGCTCGATGCCGAGTAGATCGATGAACCGGCCGAGGATCGCCGCCTGCGCGGCGATGCCGGGCTCGCCCCCGTCGTCGGCGACCGAATAGCCCGAACCCGGCCGGTCGACGAGGATGACGCGATGGTTGGCGGCGAGCGGCGCGAGCATGCCGTAGCTGAAGTTGCGCAATTGCCCGCCGAGGCCGTGGACCATGACGATCGCCGGCCCGCTGCCGCGGTCGACGTAATGGAGCCGGGCGCCCTCGACCTGAAGGTGGCGGCCGTCCTGCGGCACCAGCCGCTCCGCCGCGCGTGCCACCCGCTCGGAATAGAGCGACAGGCCGATCCCGCCCGCGCCGAGGGCGGACGCCCCGATCAAACCCGCCAGGCTCCAGCGTGTCCCGCCGATCATCTCCGTGCCTCCTCAACCCCCGCGCCAGCGGCGGAGTGTAGCAGCGGCGGGCGATTTGTCAGGCGGTCGTGACGACCCCGTCGACCACCGCGACCGGCCACGCGCCGAGCCGCTGGCCGAGGCACGGGCCGCCGACGCACAGCCCCTCGTCGAGCGTGAACAGCGCGCCGTGCCAGCTGCACGCGATCAGATCGCCGGCGGGGGTCAGATAATCGTCCAGCGTCTGCGCCAGCGGCACGCCGGCATGCGGGCAGCGGTCGACATAGCCGACGACGCCGTCGCCGCGGCGGACGACGAAGCCGTGGAAGCGCCCGGCGCGCATCTGGAGCACGAAATTGCGCGCCTTGCCGTCGGCGATCTCGGCGAGCGGCGCCAGCGCGACGCCGGCGGGGGTGGCGGACAGGCGTTCGCTCACGCGTCGGCGTCGGGCTGGCGGCCGGGGTGGGCGGCTTCGGCGCGCGCCGCGGTCCGCGAGGCCGTGGCGACGAGGCGGGGGAAGGGGCCGGTATCCACGCCGAACCGGGCCGCCGAATAGAGCGCCGGCACGGTGACGCAATCGGCGAGCGTCGGCGCGTCGCCATAAGCGAAATCGCCGCCGTGGCGCGCGATCAGCGCCTCGATCGCCGCGAAGCCATCGGTCATCCAATGCGCCATCCACGCGTTGACCTGCGGTTCCGACGCGTCGAAATCCTGCCGCAGCGCCTTCAGCGTGCGCAGATTGTGGAGCGGGTGGACGTCGGTGGCGAGCGTCGCCACCATCGCGCGGACGATCGCCCGGCCGTCGGCATCGCCGGGCAGCAGCGGCGGCGACGGGAAGCGCTCGTCGAGCCATTCGAGGATCGCGACGCTCTGCGTCAGGACCAGGCCGTCGACCTCCAGCGCCGGCACCAGCCGCTGCGGGTTGAGCGCGGCATAGGCCGGGTCGGCCTGTCCGCCGGTACGCAGGTCGTGGTTGACCTGCTCATAGGCCAACCCCTTCAGCGCCAGCGCGATCCGCACCCGATAGGCGGCGCCCGAGCGCCAATAGCCGTGAAGGATCACGCCGCCGGGCTTTGCGGCAGCACCGCCTTGGGGAAGTCCGCCCATACCGCGTCGTAATCGAGCTGGGCATGGTCGAGCGCGTGGCGGGTCGGCCGGTAGGGCCAGCAACTCTCCAGCATGAACGCCATCGTGCCGTCGATCTTGTGCGGCTTGAGCTCGGCGGCGGAGGCGCCCTGCCAGCTCGCCAGATCGGGGCCGTGCCCGGCCATCAGATTGTGGAGGCTGATCCCGCCCGGCGCGAAGCCGTGCGCCTTGGCGTCATAGGCGCCGGTGATCAGCCCCATCGCCTCGGACATGACGTTGCGATGGAACCAGGGCGGCCGGAACGTGTCTTCGGCGACCATCCAGCGCGGCGGGAAGATGACGAAATCGGCGTTGGCGCGGCCCGGCACGTCGCTCGGGCTGGTCAGCAGCGTGAAGATCGAGGGGTCGGGATGGTCGAAGCTCACCGTGTTGATCGTGTTGAACCGGGCGAGGTCGTAGCGCCACGGCGCGAGATTGCCGTGCCACGCCACCACGTCGAGCGGGCTGTGGTCGAGCGTCGTCGTCCACAGCGAACCCATGAACTTCTGGATCACCTCGGTCGGTTCGTCGCGATCCTCGAACCAGGCGACCGGCGTCCCGAAATCGCGCGGGTTGGCGAGGCCGTTGGCGCCGATCGGGCCGAGGTCGGGCAGCCGGAACAGGCTGCCGTGATTCTCACAGACATAACCCTTGGCGCTGCCGTCGGGCAGCAGCGCGCGGAAGCGCACGCCGCGCGGGATCAGCGCGATCTGGCCGGGCGCGACCATCATCCGGCCAAGCTCGGTCAACAGTTCGAGCCGCCCCTCCTGCGGCACGAACAGCAACTCGCCGTCGGCATCGGTGAAGACGCGCGCGGTCATGTCGGCATTGGCGGCATAGACGTGGAGCGCCACGCCTTCGAGATCGGCGGGATCGCGGTTGGCAAGCATCGTCGTCATGCCGTCGATCAGGTCGGTGCCCGCCGGTGCATCGGGGCACGGGTCCCAGCGCAGCCGGTTGGGGGCGAGCGGCGCATCGGTGGTGCCGGGGGCGAACCGCTGCGCGCCCTCATAGCGCACGTACGGCGGATGCTCGGCGGTCGGCCGCATCCGGTAGAGCCACGAACGGCGGTTCTCGTGCCGCGGCGCGGTGAAGGCGGTGCCGCTGAGCTGCTCGGCATACAGGCCGAAGGCGGGCCGCTGCGGCGCGTTGCGGCCTATCGGCAGTGCGCTGGCGACCGCCTCGGTGGAAACGTGATTGCCGAAGCCGGGGATATAATCGGCCTCGCTCCCGGGGTGGTGGACCGTCATTGTTTTAGCGTCCTCTCCTGCTCCACCACCCCGTCCGCAAACTCATGCGTCGACGGTGATCACCCCGCGACGGATCTGGTCCAGCTCGATCGACTCGTACAGCGCCTGGAAATTGCCGTTGCCGAAGCCCTCATTGCCCTTGCGCTGGATGATCTCGAAGAAGATCGGCCCGACCATCGTCTCGGTGAAGATCTGCAACAGCAATCCCTCCTCGCCGACGTTGCCGTCGATCAGAATGCGGTTGGCGCGCAGCCGTTCCAGATCCTCGCCATGATTCGGCACGCGCTTGTCGACCAGCTCGTAATAGGTCTCGATCGTGTCCTGCAGCTTGACGCCGCGGGCGCGCAGCTTCTCGACCGTCGCGTAGATATCGTCGGTGGTCAGCGCGAGATGCTGGATGCCCTCGCCGTTGTAATCGCGGATGAATTCCTCGATCTGGCTCTTGTCGTCCTGGCTCTCGTTGAGCGGGATGCGGATCGCGCGATCGGGCGCGATCATCGCCTGGCTGAACAGACCCGTCGCCTTGCCCTTGATGTCGAAATACTTCTGCTCCTCGAAGCCGAAGATCTGGCCGTAGAAGGCCGACCACGTCCGCATCTGGCCGCGGCGGACGTTGTGGGTGAGGTGGTCGAGCACGTCGAGGCCGACGGAATTGGCCGCCTCCGCCTCGGCGGCGCCGGGAACCTGATCCCAATCGTCGTACACGCTGCCCGTCGCACCATGGCGATCGACGAGATAGAGCAGCGAGCCGCCGATCCCCTCCAGCGCGGGCAATCCCTCCAGCGCCGCGCCGGCCGGCGCCGGCTTGGCACCGCGCGCGATCGCCGCGTCGTACGCGGCCTGCGCATCCGCGACACGGAACGCCATCGCGCTCGCCGACGGTCCATGCGCGGCACGGAAGTCGGCGGCGTGGCCGGTCGGTTCGCGGTTGAGCAGCAGGTTGATGCGCCCCTGCTTGTAGCGGGTCAGCGCCTTGGTAGGGTGTGTCGCGGCGGCGACGAAGCCCAGCGCCTCGAACTGCGCGGCAAGCGCATCCGGATCGGGCAAAGTGAATTCGCAGAATTCGAAGCCGTCGAGCCCCATCGGGTTGACGTCGATCTGATCGGCCGAAAGGTCGGACATGGCAGCAGCTCCGAAATGGTATCGTCTGTTACCAAATCTTTGCGGCATTGCCAAACTGGTGTCAACTGATACGAAACCGCATGGCCTCGTCCGTTCGCCGCCTCGTCCTCGACGACTTCATTCCCTATCGACTGTCGGTGACCTCCAATCTGGTCAGCGACTCGATCGCACGGGCCTATGAATCGCTGTTCGGGCTGACCATCCCCGAATGGCGGCTGGTGGCGGTCATCGCCGAGACCGGCGGCATCACCCAGCAGGCGATCGGCGCCAAGACTCTGATGGACAAGGTGACCGTGAGCCGCGCCGCGATCGCATTGGTCGGCCGCGGCCTGCTCGCGCGGCGCGATAATCCGGAGGATCGGCGCTCGCACCTGCTCGAACTCACCGATGCCGGCCGCGACCTTTATGCCGTGGTGGCGCCCAAGGCGCTCGACCTCGAAAGCCGTATCTTCGACGCCTTCGACCCGCAAGAGGTCGCGCAATTCGTCGCGATGCTGCGGCGGATCGAGAGCGTGACGCTGGATATCGGCAGATAAGCCACGGTCGATCCTCCGGCCGGCACAATTATGCGACAATTGCCGATTAGCAGCACCCGGAGTGTTCAAAGGGTATTCGGTATGCGTGTCGCGGTGGTGATGATGATGGCGGTGAGCTGGCCGGCGCTGGCGACCGCGCAGCAGGCGCCTGCGCCGACCGCCGCCGCGACGCAGCCCCCGGCCGCGGCGACCGCGGCGGAGGCCCCCGCGACGGCGACGCCGGCGGCGCAATCCACCACGCCGACCGCAACGGAGGCCACGCCAGCCGCGCAGACGTCACCGGCGACGGAGACCGAAGAGGAGGATAGCGACATCGTCGTCACCGGCCGTCGGCCGCCCGGCTCGGTGGTCGGCGACATTCCCGCCGAACAGGTACTCAGCCCGGCCGACGTGCGCAGCTATGGCGTCAGCAGCGTCTCCGACCTGCTCACCGAACTGGCACCGCAGACGCGCAGCGGCGCGGGTGGCGCACCGGTGGTGCTGCTCGACGGCAAGCGCATCTCGGGCTTCCAGGAAATCCGCGACATCCCGACCGAGGCGATCCTGCGCGTCGACATCCTGCCCGAGGAGGTGGCGCTCAAATACGGCTATACCGCCGACCAGAAGGTGGTGAATTTCGTGCTGCGCCGCCGCTTCAGGTCGACCACGGTCGAATTGGCCGACAAGGCCCCGACCGAGGGCGGCACGAACAGTCCGCAGGGCGACCTCGACCTGCTGACGATCCGCAACGGCTCGCGGCTCAACATCCACAGCAAATACACGCAGAGTTCGGCGCTGACCGAAGCGGAACGCGATATCAGCGTCGCGACGACCGAAGGCGCGACGCCCGGCTACGACCAGCGGCCGTACCGCACGCTCCAGCCGTTCAGCCGCAGCTTCGGCACCAACGCCACCTATGCGCGGCCGATCGGCGACGTCAGCGCCACCTTGAACGGCGAGCTGACCGCGACGCAGACCGTCGGCCAATTCGGGCGGCAGCTCGATGCGTCGGGCCAGCCGATCAGCGACGCGCTGACCCAGCGCAGCAACGGTATCACCGCGCATCTCGGCACCAGCCTCAACGGCCGGCTGAGCCCGCGCTGGCTCTGGACGGTGACCGGCGCCTACGACCGCGCGGAAAACCGCACCGACACGCAGACCGGCGTCACCACGCCCGACAATCGCGCGCGCTCGACGTCGAACACCGGCGACCTCGAAGCGCTCGCCAACGGTCCGCTGTTCACGCTGCCCGCGGGCGACGTCTCCACCGCGATCCGGATCGGCGCGCAGACCAGCGATTTCACCAGCGCCTCCTTCGGCGAGCGGATCAGCAGCGGCAGCGTGTCGCGGGACGCGGTCAACGGTCGCGTCAACATCGACGTGCCGATCGCCAGCCGCTCGCGCGCCGTGCTCGGCTGGCTCGGCAACCTGTCGGTCAACGGCAATGCCGCGATCAACCAGCTTTCCGATTTCGGCACGCTGACCGCTTATGGTTATGGCGTGAACTGGGGGCCGATCGACAGCCTGCGGGTGATCGGATCGATCAACCAGCAGGATGTCGCACCGACCGCGACGCAGCTCGGCAACCCGACGGTGGAGACGCCCAACGCGCGCGTCTTCGATTATGTCAGCGGCCAGACGGTGACGGTGACGACGATCAGCGGCGGCAATCCCGACCTGCGGTCGAGCAGCCGCCGCGTCACCCGGCTTGGCGTGACGCTCAAGCCGTGGAGCGACAAGGACCTGACGCTGATCGGCACGTACACCAAGCAGGACACGCGCAACCCGATCCAGTCCTTCCCGTCGCCGACCGCGGCGATCGAGGCGGCATTTCCCGATCGCTTCACCCGCGACGCGGCGGGCGATCTCACCCGGCTCGACGCGCGCCCGATCAATTTCGCGCGGGCGGTGAGCGAGCAGTTCCGCTGGGGGATCAACTTCTCCAGGCCGATCAAGTCGAAGGTGCAGAAGGAGCTCGAGGCGTTCCGTGCGGGTACCGGGCCCAACCCCTTTGCCGGCATGCGCTTTCCCGGCGGGGGCGGGCGGTTCGGCGGCGCGCGGGCCAGCGCCGACGGCGCTCCGCCGTCACCGGGTGCGGAGGGGGCGCCGCCGCCACCACCGCCGGGTGCCGATGGCGCGCCCCCGCCGCCGCCGCCTGGTGCCGATGGTCCACCGCCGGGCGGCGGCGGCGGGCGCGGCTTCGGTGGCGGTGGTGGTCGCGGCTTCGGCGGCGGCGGTCGTGGCGGTCAGGGCGGTGGGCGTATCCAGTTCGCGCTTTACCATACGTGGCACCTCACCGAGCGCGTTACCGTCGCGAACGGCGGGCCGCTGCTTGACCTGCTCAACGGCGATGCGACCGGATCGAGCGGTGGCCAGCCGCGGCACGAGTTCGAGGCGCAGGCCGGCTATTCGAACAACGGCATCGGCGTGCGCCTGTCCGCCGATTACGCGACCGGCACCCGCGTCAACGGCGGGACGTCGGCCAATCCGCAGACGCTGCGCTTCTCCGGCCTTGCCACCGCCAATCTGCGGCTGTTCGCGGACCTCGGCCAGCAACTGAAGCTGGTCAAGGCGCATCCCTGGGTGCGCGGCGCGCGCGTGACGCTGTCGGTCGACAACATCCTCAACACGCGCCAGACCGTTCGCGATGCGGCGGGCGTGACGCCGATCAGCTACCAGCCCGATTACCTCGACCCGCTCGGCCGCACGGTGCGGCTGAGCCTGCGCAAGCTGTTCTTCTGAGGACCTAAAGCCCCAGTCGTCGCGCCAGCCACGTCGCCGCCTGCTCAGGGGTGCGCTTGCCGGCGTCGCGATCGACCTGATAATTCGCCTCGCGCATCGCGGCGACCGGGATACGCCCGACCAGCGGCGCCAGCGCGGCGGTGAAGGCGGCGTCCCCCGCGCGTGCCGGTGCAACGAGCAGCAGGGCATCGTAACTCGGGATCGCATGTTTCGGGTCGGTCAGCACCGTCAGCCGGTCGGCCGCGATGCGGCCGTCGGAGGAGAAAGCGGAGATCACGTCCGCCTCGCCGCTCGCCAGCGCGCGATACATGAAGGTCGGCGCATAGGGCGTCGCCGCCGCGAAGCGCAGCGGATAGACGTGGCGTACCGCCGCCCATTCGGGACGTTCGAGGAATTCGAGGTCGCTGCCGAAGCGCAAGGCGGGCGCCGCACCGACGAGGTCGGACAGGCTGGCGATGCCGCGGCGGCGCGCGTCGTCGCCACGCATCGCGAAGGCATAGGCATTTTCGAAGCCGAGCGATCCGACCAACCGCACACCGCTGCTCGCCTGCGTCCAGCGGCCGATCGCGGCGGCCATCGCCTTCGGGTCGGGGACGTCGCTGCGCCGCATCGCGCCGGTCCATAGCGTGCCGGCATAATCCACGTAGACGTCGATATCGCCGCTGGTCAGCGCGCCATAGATCACCGCCGAGCCGAGGCCGTCGCGATAGCGGACGGTATAGCCGGCGCGGGTCAGCCGGTCGCCGATCAGCCGGGCAAGGATATATTGTTCGGAAAAATTCTTCGCGCCGACCGTCACCACCTTGTCGCCGCCGCGCTGCCAGAGCGGCGCGGTCGCGGCGAGCAGGCCGGCGACCAGCGCGAGCGTCGCGCCGAGCCACAAAGCGCGGCGGCGATGCGCGATGCCGCGCTCGATCAGGCCGATCAGCGCGTCGACGGCAAGCGCCAGTCCCGCCGCGGCGAAACAGCCGGCAAGCACCAGCGCCCAATTCTGCGTCTGCAGGCCGGCGAAGATCATGTCGCCGAGGCTCGGCTGGCCGACGGTGGTCGACAGCGTCGCCGCGCCGATCGTCCACACCGCGGCGGTGCGGATGCCGGCGATCAGCACCGGCGCGACCAAAGGCGCCTCGACCAGCCGCAGCGTCTGCGCGGGCGTCATGCCGACCGCTTCGGCCGCCTGTCGCACGGCCGGATCGATCCCGGTGAGGCCCGCGACGCCGTTGCGGATGATCGGCAACAGCGCATAGAGCGTCAGCGCGATCAGCGACGGCAGGAAGCCCAATGCCGGGATGCCGCCGCCGATCAGCGCCGACAGCCAGAGCAGCAGCGGATAAAAGAGCGCGAGCAGCGCGAGGCTGGGAATCGTCTGGACGAGGCTGGCGAAGCCGAGGATGACGCGGCCGGTGCGCGGCCGGCGCGCGGCGACGATGGCGAGCGGCAGGCTGATCGCGATGCCGAGCAGCAGCGCCGCCGCCGACAGCAGCACATGTTGCGCAAGCAGCGGCGGCACCCGGCCGAGCGCATCGAGGAAGGCGCTCACGCCGCTTGCTCCCGCGCGATCCCGCGCAGCCGTTCGGCCTGATCGCGCGGCACCGCGACCAGCGCCTGCGCCGCTTCGCCGCCATCGCCATGGAGCAGGTCGGCGGGCGTCGCATCGGCGACGATCCGCCCTGCCTGCATTACCAGCACGCGGTCGGCGAGCAGCAGCGCCTCGGCCATGTCGTGCGTGACGAGGATCGTGGTGAGACCGAGCCGGTCGTGCAGCGCGCGGATTTCACTGCCGAGCGCGTCGCGCGTCACCGGATCGAGCGCGCCGAACGCCTCGTCGAGCAGCAGCAGCTTGGCGCCGGGTGCGAGCGCCCGGGCGATGGCGACGCGCTGGCGCTGGCCGCCCGACAGCGCCTCGGGCAGCCGGTCTGCGATGGCGCGCGGCAGCGCGACGAGATCGAGCAGCGCGTCGACGTCGGTGGCGGGGAGGCCGGCGATGCGCGGGCCGATGCCGATATTTTCGGCGACGGTCATATGCGGGAACAGGCCGATGCCCTGAAAGACATAGCCGATCCGCCGGCGCAGCGCCGGGGCGGGACCGGCGGCGACATCCTCGCCGTCGAGCAGCACGCGGCCCTCGCTCGGCTCGATCAGCCGGTTGATCGTCTGGAGCAGCGTCGATTTGCCGGATCCCGACGCGCCGACCAGCGCGACGAAGCTGCCCGTGGCGATCGTCAGCGAGACTCCGTCGACCGCCCGCGTCTCGCCATAACGTTTGCTGACGGCGTCGAAACGGAGCGATTCTGCTGGCATCGTCCAGAACGATGCGGGATGCCCGCTACAAAGTCCAATGAATGGACGGCAGGAGAGGCTTATGAGCGAGGTACGCGCGATCTTCATCACCGGCGGCGGATCGGGCATCGGCCGCGCCGTCGCGCGGTTGTTCGCGAGCCGCGGCTGGCGGGTCGGCATCGCCGACGTCAACACCGCCGGGCTCGACGAAACCGCGGCGCAGATCGCCGGCGGCATGGTCGAACGCTATGTCATGGACGTGCGCGACCGCGACGCCTGGACCGCGAGCCTCGACGCCTTCACCCGGGCGAGCGGCGGACGGCTCGACGTTCTGTTCAACAATGCCGGGATCGGCACCGGCGGGCCGCTCGCCGAGGCGCGGTTCGAGGAGATCGACCGGACGATCGCGATCAACTTCACCGGCGTGGTGAACGGCGCGCGGATCGGCCATGCCTATCTGGCGCGCACGCCGGGATCGGTGCTGCTCAACACCTCGTCGGCGTCGGGCATCTATGGTTCGTCGGGACTCGCCACCTATTCGGCGACCAAATTCGCGGTGCGCGGGCTCAGCGAGGCGCTGGACGGCGAATGGCATCGCGAGGGGATCAAGGTGCGCTGCCTGCTGCCGAGCTTCATCGAGACGCCGCTGCTCGATGGCGTCGCCGGCGGCACCAACCGGACGATCCGCGAATCGGTGACCGGCGCAGGGCTCGAACTGACCCCGGTCGACGCGGTGGCGGAAGCGGCGTGGAAGGCGGTGCATGGCGACGCGGTTCACACCTATGTCGGCAAGACCGCCGAACGGCTGCGCTTCGCCGCGCGCTGGTTCCCCGGCGCGCTGCGGAAGCGGATGCGGCGGTCGCTGCGCTGATCGGGGCGCGGTATTTCCGCCCCGTTCGCCCTGAGCCTGTCGAAGGGCCTGAGTCTCAAGCTGCTTCGACAGGCTCAGTACCAACGGCCAGGCGTGTCGGCCTATTCGTCGACGATCGCGTCGATCGCCTCGGCCATTTCGATGTCGCGGCCCGACAGGCCGGCGGCATCGTGCGTGGTCAGCAGGATTTCGACGCGATTGTAGACGTTGCGCCATTCGGGATGATGGTTGGCCTTTTCCGCCATCAGCGCGACCTGCGTCATGAAGCCGAACGCCTCGACGAAATCGGCGAAGACGAGGCTGCGGGTGATCGCGTCGCGCGCCTCGTCATAATCCCATTCCGGCAGGCCATCGAGCGCATCGGCACGTTCGGCTTCGCTAAGGGCCTCGATCATCGGCGGTCTTCCTTGCTGGACGGGAAAGGGACGCGGTATGGCGACAGGCATGAACGGGCAAGATGCTAATGGACCGGCACCCGATGCCGATGCGATCGAGCGGATCGCCCGCGACACGATCGCGCGGCTGCCCGCGGCATTCGCCACGCACCTCGGCGACGTCGTGCTGCTGGTCGAGGAGGAGGCGGACGCCGAGACGCTTGCCGCTTTGGGGATCGAGCATCCGCTCGACCTGACCGGACTCTATCACGGCCGGCCGCTGGGCGAGAAATCGTCGATGGAATCGGGCGCGCTGCCCGACCGCATCCATCTGTACCGGCAGGCGATCCTCGTCGAATGGGTGGAGACGGGGGTGCGGCTCGACGATCTCGTCCGCCACGTCACCATCCATGAGATCGGCCATCATTTCGGCCTGTCCGACGACGATATGCACGCGCTGGAAGACGCGGTGGTCGATTGACCGGGCTCGCACTGGCGGATGTCGCCTGCATGCGTGGCGGCCGGATGCTGTTTGCGGGCGTGAGCGTCGCGCTCGGCGCGGGCGACGCGGCGCTGGTCAGCGGACCCAATGGCGTCGGCAAATCGAGCCTGATCCGCATCGCCGCCGGACTGCTGCGCCCCGCCGCAGGCGCGGTGACGCGCGACGGCGCGGTGGCGCTGCTCGGCGAGGCGCATGCGCTCGATCCCGAACTGCCGCTGGCGCGGGCGTTGGCCTTCTGGGTCGGCGGGCGAACCGAGGCGGCGATGGCGGCGGTCGGGCTGGCGCATCTCGCCGCGGTGCCGGTGCGCGTGCTGTCGACCGGGCAGCGCCGCCGTGCCGGACTGGCGCGCGTCGTGGGTGCGGACGCGCCGATCTGGTTGCTCGACGAGCCGGCCAACGGCCTCGACGCCGACGGGGTGACGCAGATCGAGACGCTGATCGCCGCGCATCGCGCCGCCGGCGGGATCGCCATCGTCGCGACGCATCAGCCGGTCGCCTTACCCGGCGCGGTTCGCGTGACGCTGCACTGATGCGGATCGGCGGCATCGTCTGGCGCGATCTGCGCCGCGCCTGGGCGGGTGGGGGCGCCTTGTGGCCGGTCGCCTTCTTCCTCCTCACCGCGATCCTCTTTCCGTTCGCCGTCGGGCCCGACACGGCGTTGCTGGCGCGGATCGGTGGCGGGGTGATCTGGGCCGCGGCGCTGCTCGCCGCGTTGCTGCCGGTCGAGCGGCTGGTGGCACCCGACGTCGAGGCGGGGGTCATCGATCAATATGCGGTGCGCGAGGTCCCGCTGACGCTGGTCGCCTTCGCCAAGATCGTCGCGCACTGGCTCGGCTTCGCGCCGCCGCTGATGCTGGCGGCGGTGATCGCGGCGGGGCTGTTCGACCTGTCGGCGACGACGCTGGTGCGTATCGAGCTGGGGCTGCTGATCGGGACGCCGGGGCTGGCCGCGCTCGGCGTCGCCACCGCGGCGCTGGTTGCGGGCCTGCGCGGCAGTGGCGCAGTGGCGGGGCTGGTGATGCTGCCGCTGGCGATCCCGCTGCTCATCTTCGGCGCGGGATCGCTCGATGGCGAGGCAGGGGCGGGGGCGGTGAAGCTGCTCGCCGCGGTCAGCCTGCTGCTGACCGCCGGCGCGCCGTGGATCGCCGCAGCGGCGATCCGGAGCGGGATGGATTAAATTACGGTTACGACTTCGATCCGTGATCCGAAGCATAGACCATCGCTGCGGCCGTGCCGGTCGCCGGTTTCAAATGAAACCATTCGGGACGGTCGATCGCAGTAAGAAACGCGAGCACGGTCAGGCCGAACATCAGCAGCGCCAGCCGACCCCACAGCGGATTCGGCTCGGCATCGTCATGCGTCGTTTTGGCGAGATCGTCATTGGGTCGCATCATCGTGCCTCCATGTGCTGATCTACCGATATAGGCAGAAAAGCCTTCTGATCGACGAGCGTTCCGTAACGTTTGTTTGCTGCGCTGCACCAACCGCCGCGTCAGCGGCTCCAGCGGGCCCAGATCGCGGTCGGCAGCGTCAGGCCGCGTGCCTCCTCGCGCACGCCGAGTTCGCCCGCCTCGACCTTGCCGGGCAGGTCACCGAACAGCTGGCGGACCAGCTCACCGATCGCCAATGCCGACATGCGCACCGCATAGACGGTGAGGAACAGGAAGCGGCTGTCGGCGTCGATCAGCTTGCGGCAGTCGGCGATCAGCCGCGGCAGATCCTCCTCCAGCCGCCACAATTCGCCCTCCGGCCCGCGGCCATATTTGGGTGGGTCGAGCAGGATGCCGTCGTAGCGGCGCTTGCGACGCACCTCGCGCGCGACGAACTTGACCGCATCGTCGACGATCCAGCGGATCGGCGCCTCGGTCATGCCGGACAGGACGGCATTGCCGCGCGCCGCCTCGACCGATTTCTTCGAGGCGTCGACATGGACCATCTTCGCGCCCGCGGTCGCCATCGCCAGCGTGCCGACGCCGGTATAGCCGAACAAATTGAGGCATTCGGGCTGGTCGAGATCGGCGACCTGCTCGCGCATCCAGCTCCACACCGGCGCCATGTCGGAGAAGAAGCCGAGGTGGCGGAACGGCGTCGGCTGCGCGGTGAAGCGCACCTCGTTCCATTTGAGCGGCCAGCCCTCGCGCGGCACCGGCTCGGCAAAGACCCAGCGGCCGCCGCCATCCTCGTCGCTTGCCGGCACGAACTCGCCCTGCGCGCGCCAGTTCTCGGTGGCGGGCGCCCACATCGCCTGCGGCTCGGGGCGGATGAAGCGGTAGCGGCCGTAGCGTTCGAGCTTGCGGCCGTTACCCGAATCGACGAGGCCGTAATCCGCCCAGGGCTCGCCGATCAGCGTGTCGAGCTTCATGGCTTCGGCACCGCGCGCTCGGCGACATAAGCGGTGACCGCGTCGAACGTGCCGGGGAGGGTGGCGTAGCGCTCCTCGCGCTCGAACAGGTCGCCGATCCGGCCGGGCAGGGTCGGGCGCTGGCCGGTGGCGCGTTCGACCGCGTCGCGGAACTTGGCGGGATGCGCGGTAGCGAGCGTCACCACCGGCACGTCGCTGGGATGACGGCGCGCGGCGGCGAGCGCGATCGCGGTATGCGGGTCGATCACCTGCCCGGCATGTTCGTGCGCCCAGCGCATCGCCAGCGTCATGTCGTCGAGGTCGACGCGGTCGCTGGCGAACAGCGCCGCGCCGGTATGCTGCGCATTGGTGAGGCGCATCGCGCCCGACGATTCGAAGCCCTTCATCTGCGCGCTGAGCGCGGCGCCGTCGCGGGCGCCGAGATCGAACAGCAGCCGCTCGAAATTCGAGCTGACCTGGATGTCCATCGACGGCGTCGGCGTCTGCTGGACGATTCCCTTGCTGTAATCGCCCGCCGAGATGGCGCGATGGAGGATGTCGTTGACGTTGGTCGCGACGATCAGCTTGGCGACCGGCAGACCCATCTGCGCGGCGACATAGCCGGCGAAGACGTCGCCGAAATTGCCGGTCGGCACCGAAAAGGCGACGCTGCGCTCGGGCGCGCCGAGGCGGACCGCGGCGTAGAAATAATAGACCACCTGCGCCATCAGCCGCGCCCAGTTGATCGAATTGACCGCGGACAGCGCGAACGTCCCCGAGAAGCCGGGATCGTTGAACATCTGCTTCACCAGCGCCTGCGCGGTGTCGAAGTCGCCGTCGATCGCGATATTGTGAACGTTGGGGGCGAGCACCGTCGTCATCTGGCGGCGCTGCACGTCCGACACCCGGCCGGCGGGATGGAGCATGAACACGTCGACCCCGGCGCGGCCGGCGAGCGCGTCGATCGCCGCCGAACCGGTATCGCCGCTGGTCGCGCCGACGACGGTGAGATGCCGGTCGCTGCCATTCAGGAACCGCTCGAACAGCAGGCCGAGGAGTTGCAGCGCGACGTCCTTGAACGCCAGCGTCGGGCCGTGGAACAGCTCGAGCAGCCATTGATCGTGGTCGAGCTGCACGAGCGGTGTCACCGCGGCATGGCTGAACCGGCCATAGGCGCGGGTGCAGAGGTCCTTCAGCTCGTCCGGCGTGAGCGCGTCGCCGACGAACGGCGTCATCACCGCGACTGCGGTATCGACATAGGAGAGGTTGGCGAGGCCGGCGATCTGCTCGCGGGTGAGGCTCGGCCAGCGCTCGGGCAGATAGAGGCCGCCATCGGAGGCCAGCCCGGCGAGGGTGACGTCGCGGAAATCGAGCGCGGGCGCGGCGCCGCGGGTGCTGACATAACGCATCGCGGCTGGGTAGCGGGCCGATGCGCGAGGGGCAACGCCGGGTTTGCTTGGGGGCGATGGGTTTGGGGCTATGGGGGGCTTAGTCCTCCCCCGCCAGGGGGAGGTGGCAGGCCGAAGGCCTGACGGAGGGGGAGGATACGGCGCACTCCGCGGTTATGGAAACACCCCCTCCACCACGGCCTTCGGCCGCGGTCCCCCTCCCCCGCTGCGCGAGGGAGAAATTAGGCGGCGACCCGCCGCCTTAGCGCCAGCACGTAGATCACCGCAGCGATCGCGGCGAAGAAGAACCATTGCACCGCATAGGACAAATGGTTGTTCGGGACGGAGGACAGGTCCGGCTTGCCGTTCGCCGCAAGGCCGAGCGGCGGCGCGTCGGCGACAAGCAGCAGCCGCTGCGGGCTATGGTCGAACAGCGACCCGATCAGCGAGCGGCCGTCGGGGGCGTGGCTGATATAGCCGCTCACCGCGCCGCCGGACCAGCGCGGCCTGAACATCGGGTCGGGTGTCGTGCCGAGCTGGACGACCAGTCCGTCGCCGCAATCGGCGATCAGGCGAAAACCCGCCGCCCCCGCGCCGGCGAGCCGCTGCGCGACCGGACGCGCGCATGTCGCGGTCGTGCGACGGAACAGCAGCTGGTCGTCGGGCGTCGCCGGAAAGGCGATCGGCGGTTTCGCCGGATTGGCGGCGAGCTGCGCGAGATACGCCTCTTTCTTCGGCGCACGGTCGAGCAATTGCCACAGGCCCAGCGCGATCATCGCCGCCACCGCGAGTGCGACGACGAGGGTCGGGATCAGCGGCACGCGCCTCATGGTCGCGGGTCGATGCGCCCTTCGCGCGCGGCGTTACGGAATTCGGCGGACATCAGCGCGCCCTTGGCGAGGCGCAGCGACCAGATCACGCCGGCGAGCGTCACGGGGATCCAGATCAGCATGTGCAGCCACAGCGGCGGGTGCAGCGTCAGTTCGAGCATGATCGCGCCGATCACCACGATCGTGCCGAGGATCAGCGTCAGGAAGGCGGCCGGCCCGTCGCCGACGTTGAACTGGGTGAAGTCGAGCCCGCAGGCCGAACAGCGATCGGCGAATTTGATCGCCTTGGCGAACAAAGTGGGCTTGCCGCAGCGCGGGCAGAGGCCGCGCAGGCCGGCCTGGACGACCGAGGGCATGGCCTCGGTCGGCGGCAGGGGCGTCGGATCAGTCATAGGCGACGCCCCTCATGCGATCAGCCGCCGTGGACCGGCGCGCCCCAGCCACCCCAGACGTAGATGGTGACGAACAGGAACAGCCACACCACGTCGACGAAATGCCAATACCAGGCCGCCGCCTCGAAACCGAAATGCTGGCGCGGCGTGAAGTCGCCCTTGTAGGCGCGGATGAGGCAGACGGCGAGGAAGATCGTGCCGATCAGCACGTGGAAGCCATGGAAACCGGTCGCCATGAAGAAGGCGGCGCCATAGTTCAGCCCCTTGAAGGGGAAGGGCGCGTGCACGTATTCATACGCCTGGATCGAGCTGAACAGCACGCCGAGCGCGACCGTCAGCCACAACCCCTTGAGCACGCCGTCGCGGTCGCCGACGCCGAGCATCCCCCACAGGCCGGTCTTCTCACCGCCGCGCTGGTTGTGGATCAGCGCGTGATGCGCCCAGGTGACGGTGGTGCCGCTGGTGAGCAGGATCAGCGTGTTGAGCAACGGCAGTTCGAAGGCGTTGATGACCTCCAGCCCCTTGGGCGGCCATTGCGCGGCGATCGCCGCGGCCCCTTCGGCGGCGCGTTCGACCTGGCCGTCGACGAAGCTCATCGCGGTCGGGAACAGCGCAAAATCGAAGAAGGCCCAGAACCAGCCGACGAAGAACATGACTTCGGAGGCGATGAACAGGATCATGCCGTAGCGGAAGTGGAGCTGGACGACCGGAGTATGGTCGCCGTGATGTGCCTCGCGCACCACCTCGGCCCACCAGCTGTACATGGTGAACAGCACGCCCGCGAGACCGGCGAGGAAGATCCAGCCGCCGCCATTGGCCTTGTCGGCGGCAAGGTGGCCGCCGTGCATCCACATGATCGCGCCCGACGCCATCACCAGCGCCGACAGCGATCCGAACAGGGGCCAGATGCTGGGGGGCAGGATATGGTAATCGTGGTTCTTGGCGCCGGCCATGGTCGTTTCCCTGTTCTCTAATCCTCTTGGGTCAACGCTTAGCCCGCGGATTTCGCGGAATCCACCGGGTAAAACGTATAGGAGAGCGTGATCGTCTCGACGTCGCGCGCATCGGGGTCGTCCATGATCTTCGGGTCGACGAAGAAGATCACCGGCATGCGCTGCGTCTCGCCGGGCTGCAGCGTCTGCTGGGTGAAGCAGAAACACTGGATCTTCGTGAAATATTTGCCCGCCTGGCTGGGGGTGACGTTGAACGTCGCGGTGCCGGTGATCGGCTTGCTGTCGGTGTTGGTCGCGGTGAAGAACGCCATGTCGCGCGCGCCGATCTTGACCGTCTCCGACCCCGCCTCGGGACGGAAGCGCCATTTCATCCCGGGCGCGACGTTGCTGTCGAAATCGATGCGGATCAACTTGTTGACCGCGCCGGGCGCCTCCAGCCCGCGCTGCGTCGTGCCGTTGAGACCGGTGACCTGACAGAACAGGCGGTAAAGCGGGATGCTCGCCCAAGCGACGCCGGTCATGAAGCAGATGCCAAGCACCGCGAACAGCGCGGTGCGCAACTGGCGCTTCGTCGCGGCGCTATTGGCCTGCGCCGGCGCGCTCATATCATCCCCTGGCGGATCTTGGTGATCGCGATCGCGAAGATCAGGATGACGAAGGCGCCGAGCAGCAGCGCCATCACCCGCGCGCGAGACCGCTGGCGCTGGCGGATCAGATCCTGTTCCTCGGGGGTCATGCGAACACCCAGCGGTCGACGACGAGCGCGCCGAACACGACGAAGAGGTAGAGGATCGAATAGCTGAACAAGCGCTTCTCCGGCTTCATCGTATCGTCGGGGCGGGTGGTGCGGGTCGCGACGACGAGCGCGAGCGCAGCGAAGATCGCGGTGGTGACGGTGGCGACGCCGCCATAGAGCGGCCCCGTCAGGCCGAGCGGCCAGGGCAGGACCGCGACCAGCGCCATAGGGATGGTGTAGAGGCCGATCTGGCGGCGCGTCACCCGTTCGCCGGCGACGACGGGCAGCATCGGCACGCCGGCATTGGCGTAATCGGTCTTCACGAACAGCGCGAGTGCCCAGAAATGCGGCGGCGTCCACAGGAAGACGAGGCCGAACAGCAGCAGCGGCAGCAGCGCCACCTCGCCCGTCGCCGCCGCCCAGCCGATCAGCGGCGGAAAGGCGCCGGCGGCGCCGCCGATCACGATGTTCTGCGGCGTGCGGCGCTTGAGCCACACGGTGTAGATGAGGACGTAGAACAGGATCGAAACGGTCAGGATCGCCGCCGCGGCGAAATTCACCGCGAAATACATCAGGATGACCGAGAAAGCGGCAAGCCCGACGCCGAAGTGCAGCGCCGATTCGCGGTCCATCCGGCCATCGGGCAGCGGGCGTTTCTGCGTCCGCCGCATCTTGGCGTCGATATCTGCCTCATACCATTGGTTGAGTGCGCCGGCGGCGCCCGCACCGAGCGCGATGCACAGGATGGCGGTGAAGCCGAGCACCGGGTGGATGCCGACCGGCGCCGCGAGCATTCCGCACAGGCCGGTGAAGACGACGAGCGTCATCACCCGCGGCTTGGTCAGCGCAAGGAAGTCGCGCCAGTCGGCGGGGGGCAGCAGGGGCGTCGCGACCGTCATCATCGATCGGCTATACGCGCGGCGGGGGGCTTGGGGAAGCGGCGCGGGGGCCGGATCACGATCGTCCTGATCCATGTCAAGCGACTCGAAGGCGCAAGGAACGAACGATCGATCAAGCGGTTGGCCAGCCCACTAGGAGATTCGAATGGCTACCCGCATCGTTGACGCCGACCTACGCGCGTCACAATTCCTCACCGACAGCTTCCAGCGCGGGCTGGCCCATTGGAACCGGGAGCGGCTGGAACCGACGTTCCCCACCGCCGACTGGCAGCGCGTGCTCGACCGCGACGTCCGCATGCAGCGGCTCGAAGGGGGCTTCATCGAGGAGTTGCGCGAGGAGGTGGCCGCGGAAGCCGCCGCCGCGCCGACCGATGTCGAGGGCTTCATCGCCTGGTTCGAGGAACTGAAGCAGAGCGGCCCCGGCCAGCATGATCCGCTGTTCCCGTGGCTTGCCGAAGCGGCTGACCTCGACCAGCTGCGTTGGTTCTTCGAGCAGGAGGCTGCGGGCGAGGCGGGGTTCGACGATCTCGTCGCGATGACGCAGGTCAAGCTGCCGACCTATCCCAAGCTGGAACTCGCACGCAATTATTGGGACGAGATGGGCCGTGGCAATGCCAAGGGCATGCACGGGCCGATGCTCGACGCCTTGGTCGAGACGCTGGCGGTCAACCCGGTGATCGAAAATACGCTGTGGCAGAGCCTCTGCCTCGCCAATGCGATGACCGCGATGGCGACGAGCCGCCGCTATGCGTGGCATTCGGTTGGCGCACTCGGCGTGATCGAACTGACCGCGCCGGATCGCTCGGCGGCGACGGCCAAGGGGCTGCGCCGGCATGGCTTCTCCGACAAGGAGCGGCGCTATTTCGACCTGCATGCGGTGCTCGACATCAAGCATAGCGAGGATTGGAACCGCGAGGCGATCCGCCCGGCGGTGGAGGAAGACCCGCGTCGTGCGACCGCGATGGCCGAGGGCGCGCTGATTCGGCTGCGCTGTGGCGAACGCTGTTTCGAGGCGTATCGCGGTGTGTTGATGGGATGACTTTAATTCCTCTCCGGCACGGGGAGGTGGCGCCGCGAAGCGGGGACGGAGGGGGGCATCCTCAAGCGATGCGCTTGCCGAAGCCCCCCTCCACCATTCGCTTCGCGAACGGTCCCCCTCCTCGTGCCGGGGAGGATCTGCGGTTCACACGAAGCCCAGATTCCAGTTTGACGCATTGTAATTGCCCATATTGGGCAACACCGTCGTCAGATCGCCGTTGCCGACCCCGAACCAGCTCGCCAGCGTCGCGGCATATTGGTCGACCGCGATCGTCGGCAGCAGCCGGCCCTGACCGACGTCGTCGGGGGTGCCGTTGCCGACCTGCGGCGCGGTGCCGTAGAACCGCTTGCCCCGCACCGCGCCACCCATCACCAGATGATGGCTGCCCCAGCCGTGATCCGATCCGTCGTCGTTCGACTGGAGCGTCCGGCCGAAGTCGGAGGCGGTGAAGCTCGTCACCTTGTCGGCGACGCCGAGCGCGACGGTGGTGTCGTAGAAGGCGCGCATCGCATCGGCGACCTTGCCGATCAGCCCCGGCTGCACCGCGACGAGATTGTCGTGCAGGTCGAAGCCGCCGATCGACACGAAGAACACCTGTCGCTTGGCACCCAGTTGCGACGAGACCGAGATCAGCCGCGCGACCATCTTGAGCTGGTCGGCAAGCTGGTTGCCGGTCGGGAACAGCGTGAAGCCGCTCGCCGGGGCGGAGGCGAGTGCGCCGCTGACCTGCGCATAGGTATCGAGCGCGCGCTTGCTCACGCGGGCGTGCTCGTTACCGAGCAGATGCGCGCTGCCGCCGGTCATCAGGCTGCGCAACGTCGCCGCCGCGGTACTCGACCCGTAGAGCGTTGTGCCGCCGCTGAGCGCGATCGGGCCGCCGGTGCCGATCGCATATTGCACCGCCGATTTGCCGGTGAGGTAGACCGCATTGCCGCTCGCATTGATGCAGGTCAGCGTCGACGCGCCATTGCCCGACTGGAACAGGTCGCCGATCCGCCCGCCCCAGCCCGAGGTCGCGCCCTCCGGGTTGGACGCCTGGAAATAGCTCTGCTGGTCGTTGTGGCTGAACAATTTGGGCGGCAGCTTGACAGCGTTCTGCTGGAATTGCGCCTTGGTGGTCGGCTGGACGAGCGTACCGACGTTGAGCGTCACCGCGAGCTTGCCCTGATCGAACAGCGGCAGGAGCGACCCCATCGTCGGCGCGAGTGCATATTGGCGGCCACCGGGCAGGCCGGCGGTCGGGTTGAGCACGGTGGCGGCGAGCGATTCGCGGGTCAGCGCGATGTTCGACCGCGCGGCGAGATAGGCGGCGTAGCTCGCCTGATCGTACGCCGCGACGGTATTGGCGTAATCGTTGCCACCGTAGAGGAAGATGCAGACCATCGCCTTGTAGTCGGTCGCGGTCGCCGCCGCGGCCTCGCCGATCGCGGCTAGGCTGGTGACGAAGGGCGTCGCCACCCCCGCCACGCCCAGCGCGGCGGAGCGTTTGAGAAAGGCGCGGCGCGAGGAATCCCGGGTAAAGTCCATGATGGTCACCGCAGCGTCAGGAAGTCGGGAGAGGCGAGCGTCAGCAGCAATGCGATGCCGACGCGGTTGATCGCGGCGTTGCTCGCGGTCGTCGCGACGCTGTCGACCGCGGCGCGAATCGCGGTGACGGTTGCGCTGCCGAGCTGGCCGGCGGCGAGCACGACGTTGATCTCGTCGACCAGCGCCGCACTGTCGCCCGCCTTGGCGATGAGATCGGTATAATCGGGCTTGGCGTCGCCGGCGCCGTTGGCGACGAGAGACTGCATGTAATTGACGTAGGCGACGACGCTTTGTTCGTTGGTGATCTGGAATTCGGGCGCGACGAGCCCGGCATTGCCGATCGCGCTCGCCGGCGGCGTGTAGGCGGGGCGGAAGAAGTTGAAGACGGTCTGGCTGCGCCCCATCGACTGGCCGAGCCGGTTGGACTGGCTCGACGTGTCCCCGAACGCCCAGGCGTTGGACGGCGAATCGACCTTGGCGAGCCGCGCCCAGGCGGTCAGTCGCATCACCGGCTCGCGCAGCTTGCCCGCGGTGGTGCTCGCCAGCGCATCGTCGCTGCGTGCCTCGGTATCGAGCAGGATCGCCTTGATCACCGCCTTCATGTCGCCGCGCACGCCCGATCCGTTGTTGGCGAAGGTCGCGGCGACGCGGCCGACATAGCCGGCGCTCGGGTTGCTGGTGACGAGCCGCTGGATGAGCTGTTTCGAGACGAAGGGCGGCAGGTTCGGGTGGGCGAAGATCGTGTCAAGCGCGACCTTGACTGCCGCCATGCCGCCGCCGGTCGTCGCGGCGCCGAGGAAGCTCGCCGCGCCGGTCTCGTTGATCGCGGCGTTCATCACCAGCGGCTGGCGGTAGCGATCGGGGGTGGTGTTGTCGGTGGTCGCGAGGCTCAATCCGGTGAAGACGCGGGCGAGACCCGAGACGTCAGCGGGGCCGTAGGTTTCGAGCGGCACGCCGCCGCTCGTCCTGACGCTGCCGTCCATGTTGAGCTGGTAGAGGCCGAGCGTGAAGAGCTGCATCAGCTCGCGCGCGTAATTCTCGTCGGGCTGCGCGCCGGTCTTGGCATTCGCCTTGCGATTGCCGAGGAAGGTGAGGAACGAACCCATCGCCGCATTGGTGGTGATCGCGTCGAGGAGCGTGCGGTAATTGCCGAAGGCATTGTCGAGCAGCACGTCGACATAAGCGGCGGTGGCGAATTGCTTCCAGTTGAGATTGACGCCGCCGATGCCGACGACGAGCAGGTCGAGCAGCGCCATCCCGATCCGCTGGCGGAGCTGATCGGGCTCGACGATCATCTGCCGCCACAGCGTGGCGTCGAAACCCGTCTCGCTGTTGATGTTGGCGGCGACGTTATAGCCCCGGGCGACCAGCCAGTCCCAGTGCGAGGTGGCGCGCGGCAGCGCGAACTGGTCGTCGATCCAGCCTTCGTAGCGGCGGGCGACGATGCTCTCGATCATCGTGCGGGTGCCGCCCATGCTCGCCTGCGCGAGGAAGCGGCTCGCCTGCGTCGCGGTGATCGCGGCGGGGACGACGACGACCGGTGCGCTCGACGTCGGCGGTGCGCTGGCGGTGCCGCCGCCGCTGCTGCCGCCACCGCAGGCGGCGAGCAACAGCGCGGGTGCGATGACACCCCCGGCCTTGAGCGGCGGGGCGATGCCGCCCGCCTCGTCCAGATCGACGCACGCCCCCGCGTCCGCCCGGTCCTCGTCCAGCACTGATGTGATCCCCGACCCCGATACGCCGGAGCGCTTCCCGCAAGCGCCGCGTATGCGACGGAAACCTAGCCGTTACGGTCTTAACGAAGCGTTTTTGTGGCGCACCTGCAAACAAAAACCCCGGGGTTTCCCCCGGGGTCCTTGGTGCCTCAGTCGATCTTCGGCAGCGTCTCGAACTGGTGATAAGGCGGCGGCGAGGACAAGGTCCACTCCAGCGTCGTCGCGCCCTCGCCCCAGGGATTGTCGGGCGCCTTCGGCCCGGCGATCAGCGAATAGATCACGTTGACGAAGAAGATCACCATGCCCGCGGCCATGATCTCGTAACCGTGGCTCGCCAGCGCGTTCCACGTCGCATAGGCGTCCGGATAATCCGGATAGCGGCGCGGCATGCCCTGCAGCCCGAGGAAGTGCATCGGGAAGAACAGCAGGTTCACGCCGACGAAAAACACCCAGAAGTGCGCCTGGCCGAGGAACTCGTTGTACATCTTCCCGAACATCTTCGGGAACCAGTAATAGAAGCCGGCGAACAGGCCGAACACCGCGCCGAGCGACAGCACGTAGTGGAAGTGCGCGACGACGTAATAGGTGTCCTGCATGTAATCGTCGATGCCGCCGTTGGCGAGCACGACGCCGGTGACGCCGCCGACCGTGAACATGAAGATGAAGCCGATCGCCCAGACCATCGGCGTCTTGAAGGTCAGCGAACCGCCCCACATCGTCGCGATCCACGAGAAGATCTTGATGCCGGTCGGCACCGCGATGACCATCGTCGCGGCGGTGAAGTACATCTTCACGTTCACCGACAGGCCGGTGACGAACATATGGTGCGCCCAGACGACGAAGCCGACGACGCCGATCGCGACCATGGCATAGGCCATGCCGAGATAGCCGAAGACGGGCTTGCGGCTGAACGTCGCGATGATCTGGCTGACGATGCCGAAGCCCGGCAGGATCATGATGTAGACTTCGGGGTGACCGAAGAACCAGAACAGATGCTGGTACAGGATCGGATCGCCGCCGCCGGCCGGATCGAAGAAGGTGGTGCCGAAATTGCGGTCGGTGAGCAGCATCGTGATCGCCGCGGCGAGCACCGGCAGCGCAAGCAGCAGCAGGAAGGCGGTGACCAGCACCGACCAGACGAACAGCGGCATCTTGTGCAGCGTCATGCCCGGCGCGCGCATGTTGAAGATGGTGGTGATGAAGTTGATCGCGCCGAGGATCGACGAGGCGCCGGCGAGGTGGAGCGACAGGATCGCCATATCCACCGACGGTCCGGGCTCGCCATAGGTCGACAGCGGCGCATAGACCGTCCAGCCGGTGCCGGCGCCGCCGAAGAAGGGCGAGGCGAGCAGCAGCGTGAACGCCGGGATGAGCAGCCAGAAGCTGACGTTGTTCATCCGCGGGAAGGCCATGTCGGGCGCGCCGATCATGATCGGCACGAACCAGTTGCCGAAGCCGCCGATCATCGCCGGCATCACCATGAAGAAGACCATGATGAGGCCGTGCGCGGTGATCAGCACGTTCCACAGGTGGAGCGCATGATCGAGCCCGCCGTCGCCGCCGGGCAGGAAATTCGCCCAGCCGACGAGATACTGGATGCCCGGCTGCGCCAGCTCGGCGCGCATCAGTCCCGAGATCGCGCCGCCGATGATCCCCGCGATGATCGCGAAGATCAGGTAGAGCGTCCCGATGTCCTTGTGGTTGGTCGACATGAACCAGCGGGCGAAGAAGCCGGGCTTGTGGTCCGCATCGCTGTGCGCGTGATCGTCGTGCGCGACGAACGCGGAGGGGTGGAGGGCGGTGTCGGTCATCTTACTGTCCCGCGTTGCCGGTGGCCGGATTGCCGGTCGCACCCTGGCTGGAGGTGGGGGCGGTCGTCGTCACGTTCTCGACCGGGCCGGTGGCGGCGTCGGCGGCATTGCCTTCCGCCTGCGTGGCGGCCGAGCCCTCGGCGCCGGGCTGCGGGATGACCTTGTCGCTGGCCTTGCCCGGGGTCGGCATCGTGCCGCCCTTGGCGCGGACCCAGGCGGCGAATTGTGCCGGCGGCACCGCTTCGACCGCGATCGGCATGAAGGCGTGGCGCGCGCCGCACAGTTCCGAACACTGGCCGAAATAGAGGCCGGGCTGCTTGATCGTGAAGCTCGTCTCGTTGAGGCGACCGGGGACCGCGTCGAGCTTGATCCAGAAGGCGGGGACCGCCCAGCTGTGGATCACGTCCTGCGAGGTGGTGATCAGGCGGATCGGCACGCCGACCGGCAGCACGATGCGATTGTCGGCGGCGAGCAGGCGGGGACCGTCGGCATCGGTGCGGAACCGCTCGCCCTTGGCGACCTGATCCTTTTCCTTGAGCATGTTGGCGGTGACTTCGAAGCCGCCGTTATCGGGATATTGATAGCTCCAATACCATTGGTTGCCGATCGCCTTCAGCGTCACCGCGCCGGCCGGCGCGGGCTTGAACTGCGCCTGCAGCAGGCCGATCGACGGCACCGCGATCAGCACCAGGATGACGACCGGCGCCAGCGTCCAGACGATCTCGATCGCGGTATTGTGGCTGGTCTTCGACGGGATCGGGTTCGCCGCCTTGCGGAAGCGGAAGACGACCCAGAGCAGCAGCAGCAGCACGAACACGCAGATCGCGACGATCAGCGGCACCAGGATCGAATCGTGGAACCAGTGGGCGAACTGGCCATTGGTCGTCACCTGCGGCTGGATGCCGATGCGACCGGCGACGGGATGGCCGATACCGGGCTCGATCGTCGTCGCGGGTGCGCCGTCCTGCGCCAGCAGCGGCGAGGCGGGGGCCGCCGGCGCGGTGGCGTTGGCGGTGGTCGGCGCGATGTTGGAGACGCCGGCAGGCGCGGCGGCACCCTGCGGCGCGGCCTGCGATGCCGCGCTCAGACCGGCGAGGGCGACCCCGGCGGCGAGTGCTAACCCCTTGAACCTCTTGCGCATGCGTTTCGTCACCCCGTCCAGATTCCCTCGCCTGCCCGGCGAACGGGCCGTTATGGCGTATGACTACGCCCCTTTTGCCATGGCCTATACGCGGGCGCCGTCCCGGCCTCAAGCACCTGACCCATGTTTATCGCTTGCGCCCGCTTGGCGGCGGCGCGGCGACTTCCTATGAGCGACCGCATCCGACCGACTTATCCGGGACCGCCGATGACCGACGACGACGTGCTGGCCGAATTCCGCGCCGCCGATGCCCTGCTCGAGGGGCATTTTATCCTCTCGTCCGGCCTGCGCAGCCCGCGCTACCTGCAATGCGCGCGCGTGCTGATGGACCCGCGCCGCGGCGCGCGCCTCGCCGAGGCGCTGGCGGCGCGCATCCCCGCCGAGATCCGCGGGCGGATCGCCGCGGTCGTCGCGCCGGCGATGGGCGGCGTCATCGCCGGCCACGAAATGGCGCGCGCGCTCGGCGTCGAGGCGATGTTCGTCGAGCGGCCGACCGGCACGTTCGAGCTGCGCCGCGGCTTCCGCCTCGCACCGGGGCAGGAAGTGCTGATGATGGAGGACGTCGTCACCACCGGATTGTCGTCGCGCGAGGCGATCAAGGCGATCGAGGCGGCGGGCGGCAAGGTGATCGCCGGCGCCGCGCTGGTCGACCGCTCGGGCGGCACCGTCGATCTCGGCGTGCCCTTCTTCCCGCTGATCCGCCTCGACGTGCCGACCTATGCGGCCGATGCGCTGCCGCCCGAACTGGCCGCGATCCCCGCGATCAAGCCGGGGAGTCGCGCGGCGTGACCCGGACGCTGCGGCTGGGGGTCAACATCGATCACGTCGCGACGGTGCGCAATGCGCGCGGCGCGGGCTATCCCGATCCGGTGCGCGCCGGACTGCTCGCCGCCGAAGCGGGGGCGGACGGGATCACCGCACATCTGCGCGAGGACCGGCGGCACATAACCGACGACGATATCGCGCGGCTGTCGGCGGAACTGACCATCCCGCTCAACCTCGAAATGGCGGCGACCGACGAGATGCTCGCGATCGCGCTGCGCCATCAGCCGCATGCCGCATGCATCGTGCCGGAAAAGCGCGAGGAGCTCACCACCGAGGGCGGGCTGGACGCGGCGGGGCAGCACAACCGGCTCGCGCCGCTGGTCGGCGAGCTGGCCGCGGCACGGATCCGCGTGTCGCTGTTCATCGAACCCGATCCACGCCAGATCGAGGCGGCGATCCGGCTCGGCGCGCCGGTGGTCGAGCTGCACACCGGCCGTTATGCCGAGCTGGACGGCGAGGCGCGCACCGCCGAGCTGCGCCGGCTGTCGGACGCCGCGGCGCTGGCGGCGAAGAACGGCATCGAGGTGCATGCCGGCCATGGCCTGACCTTCGACAACGTCGGGCCGATCGCCGCGATCCCGCAGGTGCGCGAACTCAACATCGGCCATTTCCTCGTCGGCGAGGCGCTGTTCGTCGGGCTGGGCGAGGCGGTGCGGCGGATGCGCGAGGAGATGGATGCCGCGCGTGGGTGAGCCTTATTCCTCCCCGGCACGGGGAGGGGAACCGCCGCGCAGCGGTGGTGGAGGGGGGCTTCCGCATACGTTTTCGCCAAAGAGAGGGGCGCGCTCGTGGAGCCCCCCCTCCACCACCGGCCTGCGGCCGGCGGTCCCCCTCCCCGTGCCGGGGAGGAATGGGGTATGATCGTCGGGCTTGGCTCAGACCTGTGCAATATCGAGCGGATCGCCGCCTCGCTCGACCGGTTCGGCGCGCGGTTCGAGGCGCGCGTGTTCACCGACGCCGAGCGCGCACGCGCCGCGCGGCGGCCGTTCACCAAGGCGGGCACGCTCGCCAAGCGCTTCGCCGCCAAGGAGGCGTTTTCGAAGGCGGTCGGCACCGGGTTCAAGGCGGGCGTGTTCATGAAGGACATCGGCGTCGTCAACGCGCCCTCGGGCGCGCCGACGCTGGCGCTGACCGGCGGCGCGAAGGAACGGCTTGACGGCATGATCCCCGAGGGCCACGTCGCTCGCATACATTTGACTTTGACCGACGATCATCCCTGGGCCCAGGCCTTCGTGATCATCGAGGCGATCCCGGACCCCAAGGCATGAAGGAAGCGGTGTTGGACGGCAGCAACCCCAGCGAGGCAGCGGTCCCCGCGCCCGCGCCACCGGCCGCCGCACGCAAGAAGACCGATTGGTGGGGCGAGATCAAGGGCATCTTCTGGCTGATCCTGATCGTGCTCGGCTTCCACAGCTTCATCGCCAAGCCGTTCTACATCCCGTCCGAATCGATGCTGCCCGGCCTGCGTATCGGCGACCGGCTGGTGGTCTCCAAATTCGCCTACGGCTGGTCGTTCGTCTCGCCGACGATCCCCAATCCGGTCTCGATCTTCAAGGGCGTGGTGATGCGCCAGCCCGAGGAAAGCTGGAGCGTCGGCCTCCCGTTCATCCACGGCCGGCTGTTCGGTAGCCTGCCGCAGCGCGGCGACGTCGTCATCGTCACCCCGCCGGGCACCCGCAACGACTATATCAAGCGCGTCATCGGCCTGCCCGGCGACACGCTGGCGGTGCGCGGCGGCGTCGTGATCCTCAACGGCAAGCCGATTCCGCGCGGGCCGCTGCATTACGTCGACCTGCCGGTCGACACCAACAGCCCGTGCAGCGACCGCGACTATTTCGGCGCGCGCCGGCCGGCCGCGGGAGGCGGCTATGTCTGCCATCTGCCGCTCGTCACCGAGACGCTGCCCGGTGGCCGCCATTACGACACCGTCGACCTCGAACCCGACAGCCCCGGTGACAATTATCCGCAGGTCACCATCCCGGCCAATCACGTCTTCCTGATGGGCGACAATCGCGACCGCTCGGCGGACAGCCGTTTCCCGCTCGCGCAGCTCGGCCTCGGCGGGCCGGTGCCGTATGAGAATCTCGGCGGGCGTGCCGAATTCCTGACCTTCAGCCTCGACGGCGACGCGACGCTCAACCCGCTGACCTGGTGGGGTTCGCTGCGGTCGGGTCGCGCCGGACTGTCCCTCCACCCAGCCACGGGACAATGACGTGAGCGAGACGCCGGCGACCCGGGACCCCAGCCCCAATGAGCTGCGCGATCCCCTCGTCCGGCGCGAGCTGAAGCGCGCGGCGGTCTGGCTCGGCCTCGCCGCAGCGATGGCGCTGGCGGTGATCCTCGTCCAGCCGCTGCTGATCATCTTCGCGGGCCTCGTCTTCGCAGCGCTGCTCGACGGCGGCGTGCGGCTGCTCGGCAAGGTACTGCCGATCGGGCGCGGCTGGCGGCTGCTGATCGTCGTGCTGCTGACGATCGCCTTCCTCGCCGGCACCTTCTACCTCACCGGCGTGCAGGTCGCCGACCAGTTCTCGCAATTGCGCGCGACGCTGGAGACGCAGGCCAACCGGCTGGCGCGCTGGCTGAGCGGGCAGGGGCTGATGCCCGGCGCCTCCGACGTCAGCGGCATCGCGCGCCAGGCACTGAGTTCGGTCGGGCGGATCACCTCCTGGGTCGGCACCGCGTTCGGGGCGCTGACGACGATGTTCATGATCATCGTCATCGGCCTGTTCGTCGCGATGGACCCCGGCACCTACCAGCGCGGGCTGGAATGGATGGTGCCGCGACGCAATCGCGCCGAATTCGCGACGGTGCTCGACCGGATGGGCAAGATCCTGCGCCGGCTGCTCGCGGGGCGCCTGCTCGGCATGCTTGCGGAGGGGATATTGACCGGCATCGCGCTGTCGATCGGCGGCGTGCCGATGGCGATGATCCTCGGCATCCTTACCGGGCTGCTCGCCTTCATCCCCAATATCGGCGCGTTCATCAGCGGTGCGCTGATGATCGCGGTCGGCTTCTCGGCGGGCACGCACATCGGCTTCTGGGCGGTCGGTACCTATGTCATCGTCCAGGGGTTCGACGGGTACGTGCTGCTGCCGATCGTCGCCAAGAAGACGGTCGACCTGCCGCCGGCGCTGACGCTGGGCGCGCAGATCATGGCGAGCGCGCTGTTCGGCATCCTCGGCCTCGCGCTCGCCGATCCGATGACCGCGATGATCAAGACCGCGCTGGAGCGCAGCTCGGAACGCGAGGCCGAGCGCGACGGCTCAGACGAGGGTGTCGAACAGGCGTAGGTAGCGCGCCGCCGAATCGACGCCGGGCTGCGGTACCGGGGCGGGGCGGGGCGCGACGAGCCAATGGTTGAGCGCGGCGGCGAGGCCGGCGGCATCCTCCGGCGCGACGACGCTGCCGAGGCGCGGATCACCGACGATCTCGCGCACCGCCGGGCTCGATGCGGTGGCGACCACCGGCGTTCCCACCGACAGCGCCTCGCGCAGCACCCCCGGCACGCCCTCGTAATCGGAGGGCAGCGCCAGCACCGCCGCCGCCGCCATCGCCGGCAGCGGGTCGCCGACATGGCCGGGCAGGTGGACGCGCCCGGCAAACCCCGCCGCGGCGACCTGCCGCTCCAAGGCGGGGCGCAGCTCGCCCTCGCCGAGGATGACGACGCCGACGTCGTCGGGCAGCGCCGGGATCGCGGCGATCAGCCGGTCCCAGCGCTTCTGCGGCACCAGCCGGCCGACGCCGAGCACGATGCGGCCGGGCGGCAGCGCCGCGCCGCCCGTGCCGACATCCGTCGCGCGCGGTGCCGGCGGATTGGGGATGACGCTGGTCCGCCGCTCCATCCGCATCGCCCGCGCCGCCAGCGCCGCGGTCGCCGGCGTCATCGCGACGAGATGATCGAGGAAGCGGCCGTGCTGGGCCAGCCACAGCCGGTGCCCGGCGCCCATGATCCGGCCATGATCGGCGCGATCGATCGCGTTGGACAATTTGGCGACGATCGGCGGGCAGGCATCGCCGAGCCGCCAGCGCAGCCATGCGGCCACCAGGGTATAATGGTTGCCGGGGCAGAAGATGAGATCGGGGCGCAGCCGCAGCGTGATCGCCGCCAGCCGGCGCTGCGCGACGTAGCGGCGATGGCCGAGCGGTTCGAGTCCCAGCCCCGCGGGCAGATCGGCGGCGAGCGGGCCGCCGGAGTCGCCGATCGCCAGCGTTACCCGCCGCCCCGCGCCCAGCCATTGCGCCGCGAGCCGCAATTGCGCGCGCTCGACGCCGCCACCCGATAAATCTTGTGCAAAGGTAAGGATATGGTCGGCAGACATGGTCGCGGACCGCTGTGCCACAGAGCTTCGTGACGCGACAGTGAAACGAAATTCATGTGCAACACAGGGGCGATAGGGCTAAGCGACCCCCCATCGTCATCGTTCGGATCAACGGGTGCAGATCGATCACAGTGCCGGCCGTCCCCTCGTCGAGATCGTGCCGCCCTCCCCCGACATCGCGGGACTCCAACCCTTGAAGACCATCAAGAGCCGCTGGCCTGCGATCATCGGCGCGTTGGTGACGTTGGCGATGCTGGCCGGCCTCGCGCACGAGCTGCTGAGCTCGGGGCTTGCCGGGCTGGACCGGGCGACGCCGCGCAACCCGTTGTTCTACATCGCCTTCGCCGCGCTCTATTTCGTGCCGCCGCTCGCCGATTACTGGATCTTCCGGCGGCTGTGGCACATCCCCCTCGGCGGGCTCGTCGCGCTGATCAAGAAGCGGATCGCGAACGACGTCGTCATGGGCTATTCGGGCGAGGCCTATTTCTACGCCTGGGCGCGCGCCCGCGCGCAGCTCGTCGCGGCGCCGTTCGGCGCGGTCAAGGACGTGTCGATCCTGTCGGCGATCGCCGGCAATGCGGTGACGCTGGCGATGATCGCGGTGGCGCTGCCGGTCGGCCGCAACCTGATCCCGCCCGAGATGATGCGCTACGTCTACGGCTCGCTGGCGGTGATCTTCGGCACCTCGCTGCCGTTCCTGATCTTCTCGCGCAAGGTGTTCTCGCTGCCGCGGGGCGAGCTGTGGGCGATCTTCGGCATCCATTGCCTGCGCCTGATCCTCGGCGGCTTCTTCCTCGCGCTCGCCTGGGCGCTGGCGATGCCGAGCGTCGCGATCGGCACCTGGCTGTTCCTGTCGGCGGGGCGCATGCTGTTCTCGCGCCTGCCGCTGCTGCCCAACAAGGACCTGCTGTTCGCCAATTTCGCGATCCTGATGATCGGCGAGGACCAGGCGCTGTCCGAGCTGATCGCCTTCACCGCGGCGGCGGTGCTGCTGATCCACGCGCTGCTGATCGTCGCCTTCGGCATCCATCACCTGCTGACGAGGAAGCCGTCATGACCCCGTCGGCGATCCTTGCCGTTCTGCTGCCCGCGGCGCTGCTGCTCGCCGCGCCCGCCGCGGCGCAGGTGCTCGGCAGCGACGCGGCGGCGTGCAATCCCGGCGGCGGACCCGCGATCCTCGCGCAGATCGCCGGGCTCAAGGATCGCAAGGGCCGGATCAAGCTCGAACTGTATCCCGCCAACGAGACCGACTTCCTCGCCGACGATTCGGTACTGCTCGCCGCGGGCAAGACCTTCCGCCGGGTGTGGACGGCGATCCCGGCGAGCGGCCAGGTGCAGGTGTGCATCCGCGTGCCGCGCCCCGGCCGCTATGCGCTGTTCGTCACGCACGACCGCGACGGCAAGAACAAGTTCAACTTCTTCGCCGACGGCGCCGGCTTCCCCGGCCCCGGCAAGATCGGCATGTCGCGGCCCAAGGTCGAGCGCGCGCTGGTCGACGTCGGCACCACCACCACCGAACGCACCGTCCAGATGCAATATCTGCACGGCCTCGGCGGCTTCTCGCCGACGAGGGACGAGTGATGCGGATCGTCGACGTCAACGAGATCTATTCGCCGACCGGCGGCGGCGTGCGCACCTATATCGATCGCAAGATCGAGGTGCTGGCGAGCATGGGCCACGAGCTGATCGTGCTGGCGCCCGGTCGCGAGGACCGGATCGAGGAGCGGCCCGGCGGCGGCGCGGTCCATTACATCAAGGCGCCGGGCATGCCGTTCGACGCCAATTACGGCCTGTTCTGGGATGCCGAGCCGATCCATCGCCGGCTCGACGCGCTCGACCCCGACGTGGTCGAGAATTGCTCGCCGTGGAAATCGGCGTGGATCGTCGCGCAATGGCAGGGTGGCGGGAAGGGGCGCGCGCTGCGCTCCTATTTCATGCACAACGACAATCTCGAGGCCTATCCCAAGCGCTGGTTCAAGCCGGTCGCCTCGGCCCCGCGGATCGAGCGCGCCTTCGCCTGGTACGATCGCTATCTCAACCACTGCCTCGCGCAATATGACACGGTGGTCACCAACGGCCCGTCGCTGACCAAGCAACTGGCGGCGCGCGGCATCCGCGTCGATGCAACGATGCCGCTCGGCATCGAGCGCGCGCATTTCTCGCCCGATCTGCGCGACGAGACGCTGCGCGCCGCGCTGCTGCGCCAATGCGGCCTGCCGCCGGAGGCGCAATTGCTGCTCGGCGTCGGCCGCCATCATCCCGAGAAGCGCTGGCCGACGGTGATCGACGCGGTGCAGCGGATCGGGACGCAGGCGCCGGTCGGGCTGGTCATCCTCGGCCAGGGGATGGATACCAAGACGCTCGAACGGCATATCGGCGCCAATCCGCACATCCGGCTGTTCCGCCCGGTCTACGACCGGCGGCGGCTGGCGACGATCATGGCGAGCGCCGACGTCTATATCCACGGCTGCGGCACCGAGACGTTCGGGCTGGTCCCCGCCGAGGCGCTGGCGAGCGGCACGCCGCTGATCGTGCCCGACGGCGGCGGCACGGCGGAGATCGCCGATCCCTTGTTCGCCGAAGTCTATGCGCAGCGCGACGCGCACAGTTGCGCCGATGCGATCCAGCGCATGCTCGCGCGCGACCGTGCGATCGTGCGCCGCGCCGCGCGGGTGGCGTCGGCGACGGTCCGCAACGACGAGGAACATGCCGCCGATCTGGTGGCGCATTACGCCGCGGCGATCGCGGCGCGCGACGGGGTGCGGAAGCGGGCGTGACAGCCCCTTAAGGGCTTCTATCGACGGTTCATGCTTAGCGTGTCGGACGAGGTGAGCCTCGGGCTCGCCGAAAAGTCAAAAGCGAGCCGTCGCTTATGCCGCTGTCTTCCAACCGTTCGCCCTGAGCCTGTCGAAGGGCGTGGCCACAGCGGGACCGCCGTATTTGGCCCCGTGCTTCGACAGGCTCAGCACGAACGGTGTCGGGGTGATTCGCCGGCTACCCCGCCAACTCCGCATAGGCCGCCGGCCGATGCCGCCGGAACGCCGCGAAGGTCGTCGTGATGCTCTCCAGGAGCGCCGGCACGGTCGTGTCGCCCGGATGCACCGCGATCCGCACGTTGCGCGTCGGCTGCAAGACGTGGCGCAGCGCGCCCGCCGCGGCGAGCGAGCTCAGCTGTCGCATCCGCGTCCGGCTCGCCCAGGTGATCACCGGCCCGCGCGCGACCACGGCGCCGCCCGGCCGCCATACCCGCGCATGATCCTCGGCGAGCGCGAACCCCGCATCCGCCAGCGCCGCGCGCGCGCCTTCCGAATAGAGCCACGCCGGCGCGATGAAGCCCGTCGCCGCGCGCCCGGTGATCTCCTCGACCAATGCCTTGCCGCGCCGCATCCGGGCCAGCGCCTCGGCGTGGCTGAGGCCGAGGAATTCGCCCTCGCCGGCGGTCATGTGCCTCGCCTTCAGCGCCGCGGCGCGACCGGCATGGGCGCTGTCGTCGCGATGCGTCCAACCGTGGACGAACATCTCGACGCCCTCGTCCGCCCAGCCGCGCAGCCGGGCGGCGAAGGCGGGGGTGATCGGTGCGCTCGACCAGTGATCGGGGACGACGAGCATCGCCAGCCGCCGCCCGACGTGCGGCGCGAGATGGTCGAGCAGGCGGTCGACCTCGCCCTCGAACCGGGGCGAGACGTCGTGGATGGAGGCGAACAGGCGTTTCATCGCGCGCGATGATAGACGCGGAGATGCTCGTTGCCCATCGGCAGCGTGGCGGTGAGCCGGTAATCGCGCGCCATCGCCGCGGTCACGATCGCATGCGCGGCGGGGCGCTCGCCGCGATAGGGCGGGCGGATCACGACGACCGCGGGCCGGGCGGCGAGGATGCGGCGGATCTCGGCGTCCTGATCGACCCCGGTCGCCCCCGCCTCGCGGAAGCGAATCAGGTGCGAGGGCACCAGATAGCGCGACAGCGCGCAGCGCCCGGTCGCGCTGTAGAGCATGTCGGTCCCCGAATAGACGTACAGACACCCCGGACCGCGCCCGACCGCCTGCGCCAGCGCGGCGAGCTCGCCCGCGTTGCCGCGACCGGCACGCTGCAGGATCAGCACGATCTGGCCGGCGAGCGCGGCGGTGAGCAGCAGCGCCGGGGTGCGCCAGCGTTGCCAGTCGGGCCGGCCGAGCATGCCGGCCGCGGCGGCGCACGCGGGGAGCAGGACGGGCAAAGCGTAATGATCGAACCACGGCCGGAAGATCGCGACGCTGCCGATCGATGCCGCCAGCCACAGCGCGACGAACCGCCGCTCGCGCCCGTGCGCGCGACCGCCGCGGCTGCGCCGGAGCGCGAGGATCGCCAGCGTCACGATCGGCGAGACGATCAGGATCATCTCGCCGATATTGCCGGCCAGCTCCGACAAGGGATCGGGATTGCGGTGGAAGATCGACAGGAAATTGGCGAAGATGAAGGCGTCCCACTGGCCGACCGCCGCATAATAGACGGCGGCCAGCGCGGTCGGCAGCAAAGCGACGACGATCAGCGCCACGCCATAGCCGATCACTCGCAGCGGCCGGCGCGTCGCGTCCCAGCGATCGGCGAGGAGCCACAGGCCGAAGAAGATGCCTTCGAACACCACCGAATATTTGATCTGCAAGGCGACGCCGACCAGCGCCATGACCAGCAGGCCGTGCGAGGCGCGCTGCGGCGGCGGGCGCAGCGCGAGCAATGCGGCGGCGGGCGCAGCGCGAGCAATGCGGCGGCGAGCATCAGCAGATTGTAGAAGACCGGCGATTGGCCGCTCTGCCCGCCCAGCAGGTCGAGCCAGAGGATATAGGCGAGCGCGCCGGCGGTCGCCCCTGCGCCGAAGCCGAGCCGCTCGGCGAGCCGGGCGATCCCCCAGGCGGTGGCGACGGTGCCGGCGAGGGCGAGCGCCTGATAGCCCCAGATGCCGGCGGGGAAGCCGAGCGCGGCGGGGACGGCGTAGAGCAGGAACAGCCCGACCGGCTTGCGGTCCCAGATGTCGACGAAGGGCAACGCCCCCTGCCACATCCGGTGTGCGGTGACGAAATAGAATTCCTCGTCGACGTGGACGAGCGGATTGCCGAAGGTCAGCGCCCGCGCGGCGATCGCGACGAGCAGGAGGATCGGCAGGCGCAGCCGCGGGTTGGCAAGGAGAGGCATCGCGCCGGGCGGTAGCGGCGGCCGGCTGGATTGGGAAGGCGGCTCCGGTTCCTCTCCCCGGCGAGGATGGGCCACCGCTTATGATCGATTTGTGGGCCGGACGTGTTTCCAAACCCGCTCCGTCACTCCGGCCTTGCGCCGGGGTCCCGCTTCTTCCGACGGTGCGAAGAAGCGGGATGCCGGATCAAGTCCGGCGAGACGAGGATTTTACGTGCCGTCAGACGCGTTTCGCCGTCACGAAATAGTCGAGCTGCGTCGAGCCGCTCAGCACGAACCCGGTCGCCGGCGAGAAGCCGAGGCCCTGCACGTCGGTCACCGTCAGTCCGGCGCGCTCCAGCAGGTCGGTGAGGTCCTCGGGGGTGAGGAACTTGTCCCAGTCGTGCGTGCCGCGCGGGATGCGGCCGGTGCCCTCCGCCAGCGTGATCAGCGCGAGCCGCGACAGCGGCGTGCGGTTGGGCGTCGACAGCACCAGCAGGCCGCCGTCGGCGAGCGATTCCGCCAGCCCGCGGACGAAGCCGGCGGGATCGGCGACATGTTCGATCACCTCGAGGCTGGTGACGAGGTCGAAGCGGCCGGTCATCGCCTCGACACCGACCGCACGATAGTCGATCGCGAGTCCCGCCTGCGCGGCATGCGCCTGCGCCACCGCGATATTCTCCGCCGCCGCGTCGATCCCCGTCACCGCCGCGCCGAGCCGCGCCAGCGGCTCGCACAGCAGCCCCGCGCCGCAGCCGACGTCGAGCGCGGTCTTGCCGGCGAGCGGCGTGAAGCTGGTGTCGTCGCCGTCCCAGTGCAGATCGACCGCGGCACGAATATAGCGCAGCCGGACCGGATTGAGCTTGTGCAGCATCGCCGAAGAGCCTTTCGGGTCCCACCAGTCCTTCGCCATCGCGCCGAAATGTTGCGCCTCGCGCGGATCGATCGTGCTGCTTGCCATCATCATGGCCGCTACCTATCAGGGCGGCCCCTTTACCCCAAGGAGTTTGGCGACGCAGATGGCACGCATCGTGATGAAGTTCGGCGGCACGTCGATGGCCGGGATCGAGCGCATCAGGAGCGTCGCCGCGCGCGTCAAACGCGAGGTCGAAGCGGGCAATCAGGTCGCGGTGGTCGTCTCGGCGATGGCGGGCGAGACCGACCGGCTGGTCGGCTTCTGCCGAGAGGCGTCGTCGCTCTACGATCCGCGCGAATATGACGTCGTCGTCGCCGCGGGCGAACAGATCACCAGCGGCCTCCTCGCGATCGCCTTGCAGGCGGCGGGCGTGCCGGCGCGCTCGTGGCTCGGCTGGCAATTGCCGATCCATACCGACGACGCGCACGCCAAGGCGCGGATCGGCACCATCGAGGTCGACGCGCTCAACGCCAGCATGACGGCGGGCGAGGTCGCGGTGATCCCCGGTTTCCAGGGCCTATCGGACGACGGCCGCGTCACCACGCTCGGCCGCGGCGGTTCGGACACGTCGGCGGTGGCGGTGGCGGCGGCGATGAAGGCCGACCGTTGCGACATCTACACCGATGTCGACGGCGTCTATACCACTGACCCGCGCATCGTGCCGCGCGCGCACAAGCTCAACAAGGTGACGTACGAAGAGATGCTGGAACTCGCCAGCGTCGGCGCGAAGGTGTTGCAGACCCGTTCGGTCGGCCTCGCGATGAAGGAACAGGTCCGCGTCCAGGTGCTCTCGTCCTTCACCGGACCCGAGGCGCCGATGGCGGACACATTGCCCGGAACGATGATCGTGGGCGAAGAGGAGATCGACGACGTGGAACGCCAGCTCATCACGGGTATCGCGCACGACAAGAACGAGGCGAAGATCACGCTGACCAGCGTTCCCGACCAGCCGGGCGCGGTGTCGGCGATCTTCGAGCCGCTCGCGGCGGCGAACATCAACGTCGACATGATCATCCAGAATATCGCGCACAACCACGGTTCGACCGACGTCACCTTCACCGTGCCGTCCGCCGATCTCGCGCGCAGCCTTGAGGCGCTCAACCAAGCGCGCGAGACGATCGGCTTCGCCGAGCTGGTCCACGACACGCGCGTCGCCAAGGTCTCGGTGGTCGGCGTCGGCATGCGCAGCCATGCCGGTGTCGCCAGCACGATGTTCACCACGCTGGGCAAGCGCGGCATCAACATCCAGGCGATCTCGACCAGCGAGATCAAGGTCAGCGTGCTGATCCACGAGGACGAGACCGAACTTGCCGTCCGCATGCTCCACACCGCCTACGGCCTCGACGCCGCGGACGCCGCGGCGTGACCGTCGGCCAGGAGCGGCTGCAGCGCCGCATGGCGCGCGGCGCCGCCTTCCTCGGATCGGACGTCGCGATCATGGCGGGCGCCATGTCGTGGGTGTCGGAGCGCAACCTCGTCTCGGCGATGTCGAACGCCGGCGGCTTCGGCGTGATCGCCTGCGGCGCGATGACGCCCGAGCTGCTCGATACCGAAATTGCCGCGACGAAGGCGATGACGGACAAGCCGTTCGGCGTGAACCTCATCACCATGCATCCGGCATTGTTCGACCTGATCGCGGTCTGCACCAAACATGAGGTCGGCCATGTCGTGCTCGCCGGCGGCCTGCCGCCCAAGGGTTCGCTCGAGGCGATCAAGGCGGGCGGCGCCAAGGTGATCTGTTTCGCGCCGACGCTGGCGCTCGCCAAGAAGCTGATCCGCTCGGGCGTCGATGCTTTGGTGATCGAGGGGATGGAGGCGGGCGGCCATATCGGTCCCGTCTCGACCAGCGTGCTCGCGCAGGAAATGCTGCCCGAGATCGCCGGATCGGTGCCGGTGTTCGTCGCCGGCGGCATCGGCCGCGGCGAGGCGATCGCCGGCTACCTCGACATGGGCGCGGCGGGCGTCCAGCTCGGCACGCGCTTCGTCTGCGCGACCGAATCGATCGCCCACGCCAATTTCAAGAAGGCATTCATCCGCGCTTCGGCGCGCGATGCGGTGGCGAGCGTCCAGCTCGACCCGCGGCTGCCGGTGATCCCGGTGCGTGCACTCAAGAATGCGGGCGGCGAATTGTTCACCGCCAAGCAGCGCGAGGTGGCGCTGAGCCTCGACGAGGGCGCGGTCGCGATGGGCGAGGCGCAATTGCAGATCGAACATTATTGGGCAGGCGCGCTGCGCCGCGCGGTGATCGACGGCGACGTCGAGCACGGCTCGGTGATGGCCGGCCAGTCGGTCGGCATGGTGACGAAGGAAGAACCGATCGCCGAGATCATCGGCGCGCTGGTCGCCGAGGCAGCGGCGGCGCTGGAGAAAAGGGCGGGGTAACCATTCCTCCCCGGCACGGGGAGGTGGCGCCGCGAAGCGGTGACGGAGGGGGGCTTCCGCCAGCGCAACGTGCGTGGAAGCCCCCCTCCACCAGCTACGCTGGTCCCCCTCCCCGTGCCGGGGAGGAATTATTCGTCGCTTACCGCGCGTTAACCATTTCTGCCGCAGAGTCTGACCGGCCGGGGGGCAGGGAAGGACTGCGATGCGCCATATCATAGCTCTCACCGGCGTCGGTCTGGCGCTGCTCGCCGGTTGCGCGGTCAGGCCGAAGGTGGTCGCGGTCGCGCCGCCGCCGGTCCCCGTCGCGCCCGCGCCGGCCGCGCTCGCGATGCCGAAGGGCGCCTATGTCGGGATGCAGATCCCGGCGCTGATGGGCGACGGTCGCTATGCCACCCCCAATCGCAACCTGTCCGCCGACGGGGCCGTCTGGCACCTGCGCGCCGCACTCAACGTCGCCGCGCTCGCCTGCCGCGGGCCGGACGAAGCGGCGATCATCGCCGGCTACAATGCGCTGATCGCGCAGCAGAAGGTCGTCCTGAACGGCGCTCAGACGCGGCTCACCGCCGAATATAAGGCGGCGGGCGGCGACTGGCAGGATCGCTACGACGACCAGATGACGCGGCTCTACAATTTCTTCTCGCAAAGCCAGGCGCGCGAGCCGTTCTGCAACGCCGCGGCGGCGACGCTCGCCGATGGCGCGACGGTGACCGCCGCCGATCTGCCCGCCTTCGCGCAAGGCCGGCTGGCGGTGCTGGAGAAGCCGTTCACCGATTTCTACGCCGCCTATGACGCGTGGCGCGCCGAACGCGCCGCCGCGACTCGTATGGCGATGGCCACCACCGCGCCGCCACGCGCATTGGTGGTGCAGGCGGTCCCCGCCGCCGCGCCGCCACCACGCCCGCGGCTCGAACTCGACCCCAGCGTGTTCGTCGATACCAGCACCACCGTCACGCGCTGATCCGGAACAATGCCTCCACAGGGCGGTCGAGTACGGCCGCCAGTTTCAATGCGAGGATCGTCGAGGGGACGAACACGCCGTTCTCAACCGTGTTGATCGTCTTGCGGCTGACCCCGGCCCGCTCCGCGAGCGCCGCCTGCGTCAGGCCGAGCCGCTCGCGTTCCTCCTTGAGGCTGTTGAGGAGGATTTCGTTCATCGCGCCGCGCGCAATTCGAGCGTTGCGAAGCTGACGAGGGTCGCGACCAGCGTTGCCGTGAGGATGGTGCGCGCGGTAAGGATCGCGGTCATCGGTAAGAGCGTGGCGAGGAGCGACAGGAGAAGCGCCGCGACGAGGGCGGCCCAGAATCCGCTGGTGATCGCCATCGCCCGATGCTGACGCGTCGATTCATCGTTGACCAGCGCTTTGAGTCGTCGAGACCGGAGCAGGCCGACGGTAAAGATATTGGCGGCCGCCAGTCCGATCGTGACGAACCAGGGCAGCAGGCGCACCGGATCGTTTTCCCGCCCCGTGATGACGAGCGAAAACACCAGCACGATCGCTAGCAGATAGAAGATGATGGCGCGTTGCATTGAAACGCGTTCGGCCTTGTCGATATCACCCACGTCAACCTCCTGTAACTCACAGGTTACATGTAACCCATGCGTTACATCCGTCAACAGGGTTCCCCCTGCGCGCAGGTTCGGTTAACGCCGGCCGTGATGAGGGACGAGGACCAGCCGCAGGCAGGACGCTTCTTGGGAGCCGAGCATCGCTTCGCGGTGCGCGTCTACTTCGAGGACACCGATCTGTCGGGCGTCGTCTATCACGCCAATTACCTGCGCTACATGGAGCGTGCGCGCTCCGACATGCTGCGCCTCGCCGGCATCGACCAGCGCGCCACGCATGACGCGGGCGAGGGCGCCTATGCCGTCGCCGATCTCGCCATCCGCTATCGTGCACCGGCGCGGCTCGACGATGCGCTGCTCGTCGTCAGCCGCGTGATCGCCGTGCGCGCCGCCAGCGTCGTCATTCATCACACAGTCAGGCGCGGTTCGCTTGTCTTGGCGGAGGCCGAGGTCACGGTGGCGCTGGTCGCGCCGTCGGGGCGGCCGAAGCGTCAACCGGCCGCCTGGACGGATATCTACCAAAGCCTGATCTGGCAGGGGACCAATTCATGAATCCGGTGTTCAACATGGATGCGGCGACGCTGTCGCCTGTCGCGCTCTTCCTCCAGGCCGATCTCGTGGTGAAGTTCGTGATGGCCGGGCTGCTGCTCGCCAGCATCTGGACCTGGGCGCTGATCATCGCCTTCTGGCGGCGGCTCGGCCGCATCCGCAAGGGCATGGCCGGGTTCGAACGCGACTTCTGGAAGGCGGAGGATATCGACGCCTTCTACAAGGCGGAGGCGGACAAGGACCTGCCCTCGGCGCGAGTGTTCGTCGCCGGCGTGAAGGAATGGCGCCGCTCGACCGCGGGCGGCTCGATCGACAAGGGCGGCACGCGCGAGCGGCTCGCGACCGCGATGGGCGCGGCGGCGGCGCTGGAGATCGACACGATCTCCGACCGGCTCAACATCCTCGCGACGATCGGCTCGGTGGCGCCGTTCGTCGGGCTGTTCGGCACCGTCTGGGGGATCATGCGCAGCTTCACGGGGATCGCGCAGGCGCAGAATTCCTCGCTGGCGGTGGTCGCGCCGGGCATCGCCGAGGCGCTGTTCGCGACCGCGATCGGCCTGTTCGCGGCGATCCCCGCGGTGATCGCCTACAATCGCTTCAGCCACGGCGTGAACCGCATCGAGGCGGCACTCAACCGCTTCGCCGACGGCTTCCACACGACGCTGTCGCGCCAGCTGGACAGCGGGCGCTGATCCGATGGGCATGAATCTCCCATCCAACCGGGGGCGCGGGCGGCGGGCCCCGGTTGCCGATATCAACGTCACGCCGCTGGTCGACGTGATGCTGGTGCTGCTGATCATCTTCATGGTGACCGCGCCGCTGCTCACCGCGGGCGTGCCGGTCAATTTGCCCGACAGCCGCGCCAAGGCGCTCGATCAGGACCAGAAGCCGGTGCAGCTCTCGCTCGACGCGAGCGGCAAGCTGTTCCTCGACGACGAGGAGATCGGCGAGGCGGCGCTGCCGCAGCGGCTGGAACAGATCGCCGCGGTCCAGGCCGGCGGCGAGCCACCGCAGATCTTCCTGCGCGCCGATCGCGCGCTCGATTACGGGCGGGTGATGCGGGTGATGGGCGAACTCAACCGCGCCGGGCTCAACCGCGTCTCGCTGCTGACGGTTGAAGGCGGAAGCGCGCGCTGATGGATCGGGCGGAAAAGATCGGACTGGGCGTTGCGGTCGTCGGGCATGTCGTGCTCTTCGGCCTGCTGTCGGTCGGCTTTCTCGCGACGCCCAATCCGCAGAAGCTCCAGCAGACCCCGATGGAGGTCAGCCTGGTCAAGGACGTCGCGCTCGAGGCGACCGCGCCGCAGGCGGTGACGCCGCCGGCGCAGTCGGTCGCGCCCGAGGAGGGCGAGCCGGAAGACGCTGCGCCGCCGCCCGAGCCCGCTGCGGAGCCGGCACCCGAGCCCGAACCCGCGCCGCCCGCACCCGCCCCGAAGCCGGCGCCCGCCAAACCAGCTCCGCCCAAGCCCGCGCCGCCGAAACCGGCGCCCGCACCCGCGCCCAAGCCGGCCCCGGTCAAGCCGCAGCCCAAGCCAAGGCCTGCGGCGGAGGCGCCCGCCAAGCCGTCGCCCAAGCCCGCACCTGCCAAGCAACCGGCCAAGCCGGCAAAGGCCGCACCGGAGAAGCCCGCCGCCAAGGCACCTGCCGCTCCCGCCAAGACTGCGGGCAAGCCGTCGACGGCACCGGCCAAGCCTGCCGCTGCCAAGGGATCGGGCAGCAGCGAGAGCGCGAAGGCCGCCAAGCCGCGTGGATCGCGCCTCGGCTCGGACTTCCTCGCCGGGCTGACCAGCGATCCGTCGCCGAGCAAGTCGACCGCGCCGCGCGCCGCCAAGATCGACGGCCGCGCGATGGCGTCGATCGTCCAGGCGATCGCGCGCCAGATCCAGCCCTGCGCCGACCGGCAGGTCAATCCGGGGCCGGGCGCCAATGAGATCGTGACGACGCTCAACCTGCGCCTCAACGAGGACGGCACGCTCGCCGCGACGCCGCGGATGGTCCGCCAGTCGGGCGTCACCGACGAGAACGAGCGCTACAAGCAGCGCGTCGTCGATCTCGGCGTGGCGGCGTTCAAGGGCTGTTCGCCGCTCAAGCTGCCGGCCGAATATTATTCGACGCCGTCGGGTGGGTGGAACAACATCAACTTCCAGTGGAAGCTGCAGTGATGGGTATCCCCGTTCGTGCTGAGCCTGTCGAAGCACGGGCCCGCCACCGGAGCGGCCCCCTCGTGGCACGCGCCCTTCGACGGACTCAGGGCGAACGGTGGGGTGGGGCGTTTCGTCTCGCTTCCCTCCGTCACCCCGGCCTCGAGCCGGGGTCCCGCTTTTCCCCGCAGTCGATGGGCGGCAGCGGGACCCCGGCTCGAGGCCGGGGTGCCGGGCTGGTCCGGAGAGGTCCGGAACGAGTCCGGGATGACGGCAAGTTTGTGGTAAGCGGCATCCATATCGCTCGCGAAAAGGGTTTGAGGTCATGATCCGGTCGTTGCTCATCGCGCTCAGCGTCACCACCGCCGTCCCGGCGTTCGCGCAGGACGCGCCCGCGCCAGCACCGCAGCAGCAGCCGGCGACCCCGGCGGGGCAGGAGGCCGCGCCGCTCGAAGTGTCGGTGACCGGCGGCGTCTCGGCGCCGATGCCGATCGCGATTCCGGCGATGCCGACCGCGCAGGTCGTGTCGACCCCGGCGGGCGCTACCGACGTGCTCGGCCGCCAGATGGCCGAGATCATCGCCAACGATCTCAAGAACTCCGGCCTGTTCACGCCGCTCGGCGCGGGCCAGCTCCGCCCCGTCGGTTTTCAGGAGGTCAACGCCCCCGCCTTCGATTATTGGGGCGGCACCGGCGCGCAGGCATTGGTGCAGGGCTTCGTCCGTGCCACCGGCGATGGCAACCTCACGATCGGCTGCTATCTCTACGACGTCTCCTCGAAGGTCGAGCTGACCCGCTCGGGCTTCGTCGTCTCGCCGTCCGACTGGCGGCGCGCGGGACATAAATGCGCCGACATGGTCTACGCACGGCTCACCGGCGAAGGCCCCTATTTCGATAGCCGCGTCGTCTACGTCTCGGAAACCGGGCCGAAGGGCAAGCGCGTCAAGCGGCTCGCGATCATGGATCAGGACGGCGCCAACCACCGCTTCCTGACCAACGGCCAATCGATCGTGCTGACGCCGCGCTTCGCGCCCAACCAGCAGTCGATCGTCTATATGAGCTACGAGAACGACAAGCCGTCGATCTACGTCTACGATCTCGGCTCGGGCCGGCCGCGGCGTGTCGTGCAGAATGCCGCGTTGACCTTCGCGCCGCGCTTCTCGCCCGATGGCCGCTGGATCCTGTTCTCGATGGCGCAGGGCGGCAATACCGACATCTATCGCGTCTCGGCGCAGGGTGGCACCCCGCAGCGGCTGACCAGCTCGCCGGGCATCGACACCGGCGGCAGCTATTCGCCCGACGGCGCGCGCATCGTCTTCGAGAGCGATCGTTCGGGAGGCCAGCAGATCTACGTCATGAACGCCGACGGCTCGGGCCAGCAGCGGATCAGCTTCGGCGGCGGGCGCTATGCGACGCCGGTGTGGAGCCCGCGCGGCGACCTGATCGCCTTCACCAAATTGGGTGGCGCGTTCCGCATCGGCACGATGTCGCCGTCGGGCGGTGGCGAGAAGATCCTCACCGGCGGCCAGGACGAGGGGCCGAGCTGGTCGCCCAACGGTCGCGTCATCACCTTCTACCGCAGCGGCCAGGGCAGCGGCGGCAAGGCCGATCTGTGGATGGTCGACCTCACCGGACAGGTCGAGCGCAGGATTCCGACGCCGCTCGACGGGTCGGACCCGGCATGGGGACCGCTACGGCCGTAACGCACTATAAGGTTTCGGGGGCGAAACGCACTTACTCACGGGAGATACGACGATGGCCAGACTGACGACCACCCTGCTGACCGCAGCCGCGCTCGCCTCGCTCGGCGCCTGCGCGCACAAGCCCAAGCAGCTGCCGCCGCCGCCGGTCGACAACAGCGCCGGACTCAACACGCCGCCGCCGGCGACTGCGGGTAACGGCGACGGTGCGATCACGCCGGGCTCGGACGCCGACTTCCGCCGCTCGGTCAGCTCGAACACCGTGCTGTTCGGGCTCGACCAGAGCGATATCGATGCGGAGGCGCGCGCGATCCTCGACAGCCAGGCGACGTGGCTGCAGCGCTTCCCGCAGGTCCGCGCGACGGTCGAGGGCCATGCCGACGAGCGCGGCACGCGCGAATACAATCTCGCGCTCGGCGACCGCCGCGCGAATGCGGCGAAGAACTATCTCGTCGCGCGCGGCATCGATCCGTCGCGGCTGACGACGATCAGCTACGGCAAGGAACGTCCGGTGGCGCTAGGCTCGGACGAGGCGAGCTGGGCGCAGAACCGGCGTTCGGTGACGGTGGTGCTGAACTAACGGAACGCGCCGCCCGTGTTGTCCGGCGGCCGATCCGAACGTTTGTCGGGAGGGTGGAGGCAGAGGCCTCCGCCCTCTTCGTCCTCACGGTGAGGAAGCTCGTCACCCCAGCGCCTCGTCGAGCAGCTTCGCCAGCCGCAGGCCGCCGCGCTCCACTTCCAAGCGGGCGACGGGCACGATCCGTTCGATCGTCGCCTCGTCGAGCGTCACCTTGGCCGGCGAGGGCGCGCAGGGATCGCCGTTCAGCGCGCTCGCATAGACGACGTCATGCGCGACCTGCCACGATTCGCGGCTCCAGTCGGTCACCGTCCCCGCCGCGATCCGCCGCTTCTCTGCCGCCGGATAGCGCCGCACCAGCGACGGCCCGCTGGTGATCGCACGTTCGGCGAGCGTGCCGTCCCAGATCGAATGAAGGTTGAAGCGCTTCGGGCTGTAGCTGCCATAGACCGCGGCGACGTCGTTGCCGCCCTTGTCGTTCTTCTCGCCGGCGTGGAGCGGCTGGTGCAGATCGCCGACGAAATGGATCAGAAAGACCAGAGCCTGTGCGCGCTCCTTCGCGGGCGCGCGCCGGTTCTTGAGGATCGCGACGTCGCGCGTGATCTGCGCAGAGACGCAATTGCCGTCCTTGCACGCTTCTTCGAGCGTGAACGGCTGGCAGATGTTCACGTCCTGAAAGTGCCAGTTATAGGCATAGCCGAAGCGCGACTTGCCATCCGGCCCCTTGAGCGGCTTGACGCAATCCGCCCAGGTGCTCGCGCCCTCGATCGTCGTCGCGGGGCATTCGGGCGTGTCGAGCCGCGGCGTCTCGGCGAGCAGCTTGCGGATCGCCGCTTGCGTGCGCGGCGCGACGTTGGCGTAAGCGATCCGGGCGACCGTCTGATGCCCGAACTCCCAATAGGCCGACGCCGGCGCGGCGAACCCGAACGCCGGCAGAGCGGCGGCGACAAAGCGGAGGATTTTCATGGCGCTAGGCCATAGCCGCTCGCCGGTGCCACTCCAATGAAAAGCCCGTCACTCGTCGCCGTAGATCGCCACTTCGCGCAGGCCCGCCGCAGTGGCGCGGGCGCGGTACATGCCGGGCGTGGTGAAGCTCCACACCGCCTCGCCGCCCGGTGCGGCGACGATGACGCCGCCGGTGCCGCCGAGCGCACGCACCTCCGCCATCACCGCATCCGCGGCGGCCTGCGGCGTCTCGCCCGACAGGCGGATGCGCGCGCCGATCTCGTGGCCGACGCCGACGCGGATGAAGAATTCGCCCGAGCCGGTGCAGGAGATCGCCGCCGAACGATCGTCGGCATAGGTGCCCGCGCCGATCAGCGGCGAATCGCCGATCCGGCCCCAGCGCTTGCCGGTGACGCCGCCGGTCGAGGTCGCCGCGGCGAGATGCCCCGCGGCATCGCGCGCGACCGCGCCGACGGTGCCGTATTTCATGTCGATGTCGAAGGCGTCGGCATTGCGCGCGAGCAATTCGTCGAGCTGGCGGCGGCGCTCCTCGGTGGCGAACCATGCCGGGTCCTGCGCCGCGATCCCCTGGTCGCGGGCGAAGCGTTCGGCGCCGTCGCCGCTGAGCAGCACGTGCGGGCTCGCCTCCATCACGCGGCGCGCGAGGCCAACCGGCGAGCGCGTAGCGGTAATGCCCGCCACCGCCCCGGCGGCGCGGGTGCGGCCGTCCATGATCGCCGCGTCGAGCTCGATCGTGCCCTCGCGGGTATAGGCGGCGCCGCGGCCGGCGTTGAAATGCGGATCCTCCTCGAGCACGCGCACCGCCGCCTCGACCGCGTCGAGCGCGCCCCCGCCCTCGGACAGGATCGCGGCGCCGGTGTCGAGCGCCAGCGCGAGCGCCGCGCGGACGCCGCGGTCCTGCGCGGCGGTGAGGCGGTGGCGTTCGATCGAACCGGCGCCGCCGTGGAGGACGAGCGACCAGTCTGGCGTATCGGTCATGATGCAGCCTTATGTGTGGGATGGGGCAGGGGCCGCAGCCCGATCAAAGGCCGCAGCGGCGCGATCCGCCGCCCGACCAGATAGAAGCCGAGGCAGCCGAGGATCGTCGCCGCGATCAGCAGCGCGCATTCGACGCCGCCGGACAGGCCGACCGGCATCAGCCAATAGGCGACGACGACGATGATCGTCTGGTGGACGAGGTAGAAGGGGAACACCGCCTCGGTGAGCAGCGGCCGCCACCGTGCGTCGCGATTCCAATGCCGTTCGGCGAAGCCGATCAGCGCGAGGATCGTCCCCCATTGCTGCACCGCATGTGCCGCGCCGTAGATCGGGTAGAGCCAGCGCGGCGCATCGCCGTTCAGCCCAAGCTCGACCGCGAGGATGAAGCCATAGCCGAGCACGCCCATCGCTGCGCCGGCCCAGCGCCAGCGCACGCACGTGGCGAGCACCGGCGGCGACCCCGCCAGCGCGAAGCCGAACAGGAAGGCGGGCAGATAGATGAGATGCGCCATCGCGTCGGTAAACGGATTCTGCGTCTCGTAGCCCATCGGGAACCACCAGCCGTGGACGCACACCAGCCATAAGGTCGGCACGATCGGCAGCGCCAGCCCGGCGAACAGCCGGTCGAACGCCCCTTGCGCGCCGCGCCAGCGGACCAGCGGCACCAGCAGCGCGAGCACGACCGTATAGAGCCACAGATACAGCACGAACCACAGATGGTTGAGCGCCGGCAGCACGATCCCGCCGAGCGTGCCGAAGCGGAAATAGTCGTGCGTCCAGAAGGTGAGGAAGCCGCCGGTATAGCCATGTTGCGTGACCAGCTCGACCCAGGATTGCGGCGGCACCACCAGAGCGACGCCGAAGCCGAGCGGCACCAGCAGCCGCAGCGTACGCTGGCGCAGGAAGCCGCTTACCCCCGGCGCGCGGGTCAGCAGCGCGCGACTCGCATAGCCCGAGACGACGAACAACAGGCTCAATCGCCACGCATTGACCGCGAGCATCGGCAGCACCGCCCAGGCGGCGCCGTGCGCGCTCTTGGCGTGAAAGCCCCAGGGGACGAAGACCATGCCGACATGATAGACGATCAATATGGCGAAGGCGGCGACGCGCAGCCAGTCGAGGCCGTAATGGCGGGGGATCGGGACGCGCGACATCGTAAGTGGTTAGCGCCCTACACCAGCGCCTTTGAACCGCAACCCGGCTGCTGTATATAAGCCCCATGTCCTTACGTCCGTGGCGCGATATCGTCCGCCGTCCGAGCCGCCAGATCATGGTCGGCAACGTTCCCGTGGGTGGCGACGCCCCGGTCACCGTGCAGACGATGACCAATACGCCGACGCCCGATATCCGCGCGACGCTCGACCAGATCCGGCGGTGCGAGGAGGCGGGGGTCGACATCATCCGCGTCTCCTGCCCCGACGTCGATTCGACCGTGGCGCTGAAGCAGATCGTGCGCGGCTCGAACGTGCCGATCGTCGCCGACATCCATTTCCACTACAAACGCGCGCTGGAAGCCGCCGACGCGGGTGCCGCCTGCCTGCGGATCAACCCGGGCAATATCGGCAGCAGCGAGCGCGTCGCCGAGGTGGTGCGCGCCGCCAAGGCGAACGGCTGTTCGATCCGCATCGGCGTCAACGGCGGCAGCCTCGAGAAGGATCTGCTCGAGAAATATGGCGAGCCGTGCCCGGATGCGCTGGTGGAAAGCGCGCTCGATCATATCAAGCTGCTCCAGGACCACGATTTCCACGAATATAAGGTGGCGGTGAAGGCGTCCGACCTGTTCCTCGCGGTCGCCGCCTATCAGCAGCTCGCCGAGGCGGTGGATTGCCCGCTGCACCTCGGCATCACCGAGGCGGGCGGCTTCGTCGGCGGCACGGTCAAGTCGGCGATCGGCATCGGCAGCCTGCTCTGGTACGGGATCGGCGACACGATCCGCGTCTCGTTGTCGGCCGAGCCCGAGGACGAGGTGCGCGTCGGCTTCGAGATGCTGAAGGCGCTTGGCATCCGCAACCGCGGCGTGCGTGTGGTGAGCTGCCCGAGCTGTTCGCGGCAGGGGTTCGACGTGATCCGCACCGTACAGGCGCTGGAGGAGCGGCTCCAGCATATCCGCACGCCGATGAGCCTGTCGGTGCTCGGTTGCGTCGTCAACGGCCCGGGCGAGGCGCGCGAGACCGACATCGGCATCACCGGCGGCGGCAACGGCAAGCACATGGTCTATCTGTCGGGCGTCACCGACCATCACGTCCAGGACGAGGGGATGATCGACCATATCGTCCGGCTGGTCGAGGCCAAGGCGGCGGAGATCGAGGCGGCGGATGCGGCGGCGCAGGCGCCGCAGGTCGTGGCGGCGGAATAGGTCCTGTGGTACAAGCCGGGTATCAGGAGACTCGGCATGACCCAACAGGCCAAGGTGATCGATGGCGGCAAGGTCGTCATCCCGGCGAACATCCGTCGCGAACTTGACATCAAGCGGGGCGACTCGCTCGTCGTCGAGCGTGATGCGGCAGGTGCAATCATCCTGAAGACCTATGCGCAGGTTTCCCGCGAAGCACAGCAGCGGTTCCGTGATATGCGCGGTGCCGACGGGGCGGGCAGCAGCAGCGTGGTCGACGAGCTGATCGCCGATCGCCGCGACGAGGCACGCCGCGAGGCCGCCCGGGACGAGGCTTGGCAGGCGCGCCAGCGGTGACGGTCGTCGATGCGTCGGCGGTGCTGGCCATGATCTTTGAAGAGCCCGGCAGTGCGATGGTATTGGCGCACTGTCGCGGTGCGCTGTTCAGCGCGGTCAATCTCGATGAGATTCTGCACAAGGTCGCACGCCGCGGACTCGATCCAGCGGCGATCGAGGAGCAACTGACCAAATTGCAGATCATCGTCGTGCCGTTCGATGCCGGTCAGGCACGGGTCTCCGCTGCCTTGCACCCGCGGTTGCACGGCACCGATACGTCCTTTGCGGATCGCGCGTGCCTTTCGCTCGCTCTGGCGACAGGGGGTGCGGTACTGACCGCGGACACGAAGTGGAGCGCGCTGGGTCTGGATCTCGACATCTGCTTGATCCGATGAAGCGCGAGGTTTCGCCGCTTGCCGCCTTCGCCGTCGCGGCGGCCGGCATCGCCGTCTATTCGGCGATGGATACGCTGATGAAGGGGCTGTCGATCGCAAGCGGCGCCTATGCCGCGGTGCTCTGGCGGTCGCTCGCCGGGGTCGCCTTGCTCGCGCCGGTCTTCCTTGCGCGACGCATGCGCTGGCCCGGGGCGAAGGCGTTGCGACTGCACGTCGCGCGCGGCGCGACCGGTGGGGCGTCGGTGCTGCTGTTCTTCTGGGGGCTGGCACGCGTGCCGATGGCGCAGGGCGTCGCGCTGACCTTCCTCGCGCCGCTGATCGCCTTGTTCCTCGCCGGGCTGACGCTGGGCGAGCGCATCCGCCGCGCCGCGATCGGCGGGTCGCTCGTCGCCAGCCTCGGCGTGCTGATCATCGCCGCCGGGCAGGTGCAGGCGCATGCCTCCGATGCGGTGGTGATGGGCAGCGTCGCGATCCTCGCCGCCTCGGTGATCTATGCGGTCAGCCTGATCCTGCTGCGCCAGCAGGCGCAGGCGGCCGATCCGCTCGAAGTGGCGCTGTTCACCAGCGTCGTGCTGAGCGTGCTGCTACTGGTCGCCGCGCCGTGGTTCGGTAGCTTGCCGACGACCGATCAACTGCCCGTCGTGTTCGGTGCGGCGCTGCTCGGCTCGATCTCGGCGGTCGCGCTCGCCTGGGCCTATGGCCGGGCCGAGGCGCAGGTGCTCGCGCCGACCGAATATACCGCCTTCGTCTGGTCGGCGCTGTTCGGCTGGCTGGCCTTCGCCGAGCGCGTCTCGCCCTATACGGTCGCCGGTGCGCTGTTCATCATCGCCGGCTGCCTCGTCGCGATCCGCAAGCCCGCGCCGGGTCCGCAAACGGAAGCCGCCTTATGATCCGCCCCGCCACGCCCGCCGACATCGCCGTCATCCTGCGCTTCGTCCGCGAGCTCGCTGCGTTCGAGCGCGAACCCGATGCGGTCGAGGCGACGGAGGCGACGCTGCACGAGGCGCTGTTCGGCGCGCAGCCGGCCGCGGAGGCGGTGATCGCCGAGGACGACACCGGGCCGCTCGGCTTCGCGGTGTTCTTCCACAATTTCTCGACCTGGGCGGGACGGCGCGGGCTGTATCTGGAGGATCTGTACGTGACGCCGGACGCGCGGGGGAAGGGCGTCGGCGGCGCCTTGCTGCGCCATCTCGCCGCGCTGGCGGTGGCGCGCGGCTGTGCGCGGTTCGAATGGTCGGTGCTCGACTGGAACGCCGACGCAATCGCCGTCTATCGCCGGATCGGCGCGGTGGGGATGGAGGACTGGACGATCCAGCGGGTCAGCGGCGACGCGCTGAAGCGGCTGGCGGCAAGCGGCGGCTGACGCGAGGCGCCCCGCCGGCGTGTCGATTGCCCCGCCCCGACCATCGTTCAGGCGCACGGCGAACGGGCGGGGGAGGGAGCGGGATGTGTCGCCCCGTCTGTCCCGACCACCGTTCGGGCTGAGCCTGTCGAAGCCCATGGTCCCGATCGCAAGTTGCCCTTCGACAGGCTCAGGGCGAACGGTTGTTCATATAATTTACCGCCCTCAAGGGGCAGATCGGGGCGCGACCGACGGCCGCGCCCCGCGTCGCTCAGTCGCGGCCTGGAACCTCATATTCGTGCGGCTCTTCGCCCTGCGCCTTGGCGGCGTCGTAGCGTTCGATCGCCTCGCGGACGATGCGGCGCGCCTCTTCGCGGTCGCCCCAGGTGCCGACGCGCACCCACTTCTTCTTCTCCAGGTCCTTATAGTGCGTGAAGAAATGCTCGATCTGCTCGAACACGATCTCCGGCACGTCGGCGCGGCCGCCGACGTTGGAGTAATAAGGGAAGACCTCGTCGACGGGGACGCAGACGAGCTTCTCGTCGCCGCCGGCCTCGTCCTCGAGGTTGAGCACCGCGATCGGCCGGGCGCGGACGACGCAGCCGGGGATGAACGGCGAGCGCGCAATTACCAGCGCATCGAGCGGATCGCCGTCGGGCGACAGCGTGTGCGGCACGAAGCCGTAATTGGCCGGATAGCGCATCGGCGTGTGCAGGATGCGATCGACGAACAACGCGCCCGACGCCTTGTCGAATTCGTACTTCACCGGCTCGCCGCCGGTCGGCACCTCGATGATGACGTTGAGGTCGTCGGGCGGGTTCTTGCCGACCGGAATCAGATCAATACGCATGCATGTCCTTCACAATTCTTGGCCGCCGCCCCTCAGCGCGGCGCCAACAGCTTGTCGAGCCCGGTCTCGCCCGTGCCGGTCTTCTGCAAGTGCGGATACCGCGGGCCGCCGTGATAGTCGATGGCGACTTCGCGGTACCGTGGCCCATTCTTGAGCAATAATCGGATCGGTTGCTTGGACGTCTGGGCATTGACGATCGCTGCTTTCATGGCATCGCCGCTATAGGCGGTGTCGTTCACCGCCTGGATCACGGTGCCGACATCGAGTCCCGCCTTGAATGCCGGCGAATCCCAGATCACCTGCCCGACTTCGCCGTCCTTGCCGATCGACAGACCGATCGAATAGGTGACGTTGATCGTGCCGCTCTTCTCGGCATTGGTGAAATACTTGGTCGGCTCGGAACCGTAGACGAGCGTATAGCCGTTCATCGCGAAGCCCTTGACCGGCGCGGGCTGGCCGGTCTCCGTGATCCGCTTGCGCAGGAAGCCCGCCCAGTCATAGGGCTGGATCGCGTTGAGCGTCGCGGCGACATCCTCGAAGCGATAGGTCAGCTCGCCCCAGTCGCCGTCGCGCACGCCGAAGAAGGCGCGGGCGAAATCGTCGATCGACTTGGTTCCACCCGACTGCTGGCGGAGCATCGCATCGACCTCCATCCAGACCATCAGGCCTTCGTTGTAATAATCCTCCGACCGCTGCCAGCTCGTCCAGCCCTTGGGCCGGCGGGCCGAGATCACCGGATCGTTGGTGGTGTCGACCAGATCGCGCCACTGGCGTGCCGGCGCGAGATCGTAGAGGCCGGCGATGCCGGCATAAGCGTCGAGCGTGTCCTGCTTGCTGACCAGCCCGGAGCGCGCCTGGAGGACATAGCCCCAGAACTGCGTCTGTCCCTCGTAGACCCAGAGCAGCGAGCCGCGCATCGGCGTACGGTAATCGGGCGTCCACAGATCGGCGCCGCGGCGGAACTTGCCGTCCCAGCTATGGGTGAATTCGTGCGGCAGCAGATTGCGTGCGGCGACGTTGCTGTCCCATTCGGTGAAATAGGTCGGCCGCGAGCCGTTTTCCGAGCTGCGATGATGTTCGAGGCCGATGCCGCCAAGCTGGTCGGAGAGCGACAGCAGGAATTCGTAATGGTCGTAATGCTGCGCACCGAAGGTCTTCACCGCCTGCTCGACGAGCCGCTTGTGCGCGTCGATCTGTTCGGGCTTGGCGGCGAGCAACTCGGGCGAATCGGCGAAGACGTTGAGCTTCACCCGGTCGCTGAGCGGCCAGGTCTTGCCGTAGCGGCCGGCGAGCATCGGCGAATCGACCAGCACCTCGTAATTGGTCTTGTCATAGGCGTAGGTCGAGCCGACCGCCTTGGCGGGCACCGCGCCCGCCGCGGTCCAGCCGGTCGGGAACTTGACCGTCATCTGGATCGGGATCTGGCGGGTGAAATAGCCGGCCGGATAGAGGCTGACCGAATTGGGCTGCAGGCTGATCAGGTTGGGCGTCACCGCGATGCGGCCCTGGTCGGGCTTGGTGGCCGACAGGAACTGGAATTCGACGTCGAGCGTGCGCACGCCGGCGGGCACGTCGATGTGGAAGGCGAAGACGTCGACCGGATCGCGCGTCCACGGCAGGATGCGGCCATTGCCGCGGATCACCAGCCCGGCGAGCTTCTCGATCTCGCCGCGCGGCGAATGCGCGCCGGGCAGCCATTTGGGGAACAGCAGCGCCATCGCGCCCGCCTTGGCGACGGGGATCGTCTCATGCACGCGGAAGATGCCGCGGTCGGTATCGGTCGCGTCGACCTCGACCTTCAGCGTGCCGGGATAGGGCACGTCGCGCGGCGCCGGGATCGTGTCGACGAAGGGCGACGGCTGCGGCGCGCTATTGCCGGCGGGGACCTGTGCCAGCGCCGGCGCGGCGGCGGACAGGAAGAGGGACGCGACGACGAGCTTGCGGATCATGGAGGGCTTTCGGCGAAAGAATGTTGCGGCAATGTGTAAGCGGCCGAAAGGTCACCCGTCCAGTCCTTTACCCGCCGCCGCCGCCCAATACGTTGACGGTGAACGCCACCACGCCGAGATTGAACACGAACGCCGCGAGCGTATGGCCCAGCACCACCCGCCGGATGCGCCGCGAGCCGATCTGCACGTCCGACGTCTGGAAGGTCATGCCCAGCGTCGCGCTGAAGTAGAGGAAGTCCCAATAATCGGGCTCTTTGCACGCGGGGAAGTCGAGTCCGCCCTCGTCCTTCCCGTCCTCGCCCGCGCTGTAGAACAGATGCGCGTAATGCATCGCATAGACCATGTTGACGAACAGCCACGCCAGCGCCAGCGTCGCGATCACCAGCACGATCGCATAAGCGTCGTTGCGCCCCTTCAGTTCGCCGGCGACCGCGACCAGGATCACCACCATCGTCGCCGCGGTGATCGCCAGCAGCGCAGCGCGATTGGCGTCGTTGTCGCGCGCCGAACGCCGCATCCGTGCCGCCTCGCCGTGGCGGAACAGCGTCGAGACGGCGAGGAGGAAGACGATCGCGGCGATGTCGAACGCCGCCATCAGCCCGCGACCGCGGCCCAGCACGGGGATCAGCCCCGCCAGCCCCGCGACGAAGACGATCGCGAACAGCGCGAACCGCGGCGGCGCGATGCGGCTGCCGATTCCCCAATAGGCTTGACGGTCGGTCATCGTTGGGGTGCTAGCGCTTGGCCGCGGGCTCGCCTAGATAGCGCCCGCATATGGCCCGTATCGAAACGCCGCGCCGGGTGCGCGGAACCCAGGACATCTTCGGCGACGACCAGCGCCGCTTCGCTTATGTGCTCGCGACGTTCGAGCGCGTGCGGCATCTGTATTGCTTCGGCCGCGTCGACCTGCCCGTCTTCGAGGCGACCGAGGTGTTCGCGCGCTCGATCGGCGAGACCACCGACGTCGTGTCGAAGGAGATGTACACCTTTCCCGACCGCGGCGGCGATTCGCTGACGCTGCGCCCGGAGTTCACCGCCGGGATCGCCCGCGCCTTCCTGACCGAGGGCTGGCAGCAATATGCGCCGCTCAAGATCACGACGAGCGGTGCGGTGTTCCGCTACGAGCGCCCGCAGAAGGGGCGCTATCGCCAGTTCCACCAGATCGACGCCGAGATCCTCGGCGCGGCCGAACCGGCCGCGGACGTCGAATTGCTGGTGATGGCGGACCAGCTGCTGCGCGAGCTCGGCATCGCCGATGGCGTGACGTTGCAGCTCAACACGCTGGGCGATGCCGAGACGCGCGAGGCATGGCGCGCCGGTCTGGTCGCGCATTTCGAGGCGCACCGGCGCGAACTGTCCGAGGACAGCCTGACCCGGCTCGACAAGAACCCGATGCGCATCCTCGATTCGAAGGACCCGCGCGACCGGCCGATCGCCGATGCTGCGCCGGACATCGACGCCTATCTGACGCCCGAGGCGCGCGCCTTCTTCGATGCGGTGACCGCGGGGCTGGATGCGGCGGGCGTGGCGTGGACGCGCAATGCGCGGCTGGTGCGCGGCCTCGATTATTACCGGCACACCGCGTTCGAATTCGTCACTGACCGGCTCGGCGCGCAGGGCACGGTGCTGGCGGGTGGCCGCTACGACGGGCTGGTCGAGAGCCTCGGCGGCGCGCCCACCCCCGGCGTCGGCTGGGCGGCGGGGGTCGAGCGGCTCGCGATGCTGCTCGACGAGCCGGCGGCGCCGACGATAGACGCGGTGGTCGTGCCGATGGGCGCGGCGGCCGAAACGCGCGCGCTCGGCCTCGTCGCCGAGCTGCGCCGCGCCGGCGTCGCGATCGACATGGCCTATAAGGGCAAGATGAAGCAGCGGCTCGCCAAGGCGGACGCGCTCGGTGCCCGCCATGCGCTCATCATCGGCGACGACGAACTCGCCGCCGGCGTCGCGACGGTGAAGACGCTGGCGAGCGGCGATCAGCGGCAGGTCGCCTTCGCCGCTCTCGCCGAGGCGCTGCGATGAGCGCGCTGGCAATCCTCCCGGTGTCGGGGAGGATCGGATGACCACCATCTCCCCCGAACGGATCGCGCAGATCGAGGCGCGGCGCGACGAATTGCAGGCGCTGATGGCGACCGGCGACCTGCCGTCCGATCGCTTCGTCGCGGTGTCGAAGGAATATGCCGAGCTCGAACCCGTCGCAGCGGCGGCGGGCGAGGTACGCCGCCTGCGCCAGGAAGCGGACAGCCTCGCCTATATGGCGGAGGATACCGGCGACGAGGAATTGCGGCTGATGGCGGCCGAGGAGCTCCGCGACAATCGCGCCGCACTCGACGCCGCCGACCGCCGGCTGGCGCTGGCGCTGCTGCCGCGCGATGCCGCCGATGCGCGTGCCGCGATGCTCGAGATCCGCGCCGGCACCGGCGGCGACGAGGCGGCGCTGTTCGCCGGCGACCTCTTCCGCATGTATCAGCGCTACGCCGAGCGGCAGGGCTGGCGCGTCGAGCTCATCAGCGGCTCGTCGTCGGATGCGGGCGGCTTCAAGGAAGTCGTCGCCTCGGTCACCGGCACGGGCGTGTTCGCGAAGCTCAAGTTCGAGGCGGGCGTCCACCGCGTCCAGCGCGTCCCCGCCACCGAGGCGGGCGGACGCATCCACACCTCGGCGGCGACGGTCGCGGTGCTGCCCGAGGCGGAGGATGTCGACGTCCGCATCGACGAGGCGAAGGACCTGCGCATCGACGTCTATCGCTCGTCCGGCCCCGGCGGCCAGTCGGTCAACACCACCGACAGCGCGGTGCGCATCACCCATCTGCCCACCGGCCTCGTCGTCATCCAGCAGGACGAGAAGTCGCAGCACAAGAACAAGGCCAAGGCGCTGAAGGTCCTGCGCACCCGGCTCTACGAGGCGGAGCGCGAGCGGCTCGCCAACGAGCGGTCGGGCACGCGCCGCGCGATGGTCGGCTCGGGCGACCGGTCGGAGCGGATCCGCACCTACAATTTTCCGCAGGGGCGGGTGACCGATCACCGCATCAACCTGACGCTGCACCGCCTGCCCGAGATCCTCGAAGGCGAGATGGACGAACTGATCGGCGCGCTGATCGCGCAGGACGAGGCGGAGCGACTGGCCTCGCTCGACGGGTGATGCGGGCGGACCGCTGCGGATGCCCTTCGTCATCCTGGCGGAAGCCGGCACGCATGGACGCGATGTCCACGTGGATGAGCGCTGCCGTCCGCCCTCGTCCACCGCTCACCGCCCTGCCAACTACTCGGCCAACGTATCGCGCGTATGGCGCGCCTCCCCACCTTCCACTGTCATCCCCGCGAAGGCGGGGATCCATACCCGCTGACGCCGCGCATCTATCGCTACCGTCAGCGTTTATGGATCCCCGCCTGCGCGGGGATGACGAGGGGAGGGGTATTGCCGACTTCGCCTGTCGTCCCGCCAGTGCGTTCACCCCACCCCGATCGTCATCCCGGCGCATGCCGGGACCCATGGATGCGATGTCGTCCGCATGGCTGCGCGCCGTCGGTCGCCCGCAATCATGTCCTCCGGCATGCTCCGACATGACTGAGGAAGGGGCCATGACGGCGTGACCACCCCCAACCCCGCCGCCATGCGCGCCGCGCTCGCCGAAGCAACCGCGCGCCTCGCTTTCTCTCCGACCGCACGCCTCGACGCCGAGCTGCTGATGGCGCACGCGCTCGGCATCGAGCGCAGCCGGCTGCTGCTCGACATGGCGCGCGCCGTCCCGCCCGCCTTCGCCGCGCTGGTCGACCGCCGCGCGGCGCACGAGCCGGTCGCCTATATCACTGGCACGCGCGGCTTCTGGACGATCGACCTCGCCGTCGGGCCCGGAGCGCTCGTTCCGCGCCCCGACAGCGAGACGCTGCTGATCGCCGCCGCCGGCCATTTTGGCGGCGATGCGCCTGCGACGGTGCTCGATCTCGGCACCGGCCCCGGCACGCTGCTGCTCGCCGCGCTCGACGAATGGCCGGCGCGTGGCCTCGGCATCGACCGTTCGGCGGTGGCGCTCGATTATGCCCGACGCAATGCCGAGCGGCTCGGCATGGCCGACCGCGCGCGCTTCGTCCGCGGCGACTGGGCGGCGGCGCTCGATGCCCGTTTCGACCTCGTCCTCGCCAATCCGCCCTATATCGGCACCGGCGAAACCCTCCCCGACGAGGTCCGCGCGCACGAACCCGCCAGCGCCTTGTTCGCCGGCGCCGACGGCCTCGACGACTATCGCGTCCTCGCCCGGCAACTGCCGCGGCTGATCGCGCCAAGTGGCTGCGCCGCCGTGGAAATCGGTCATACCCAGGCAAAATCGGTCGCCGCCTTGTTCGCTGGGCAGGGGCTGACCAGCCAGATCCACCGCGATCTCGGCGGGCGCGACCGCTGCCTGCTCGTCCGGCTCGCGCATCGGGGTTGAAAGAAGCGAGGCCGGCCCTCATATTTCGCTTGTCGGACCTGCCTCACGCCAGCTATTGGTCGGGCCGGGGCACGCAGCATCAGCATTGGCAGGTTGATCGGCACGCGGTGACCCGCATCCTTCGTCATGTCGCCACCGACCATCGGTGGCCGTGGCAGGCTCGAGCGGCGCTTATGGCACGCGGCGACCCGGAAGGGCGCGTTGTTCGGCTGGCGGATGCCGGGTCGGGCAGGTCGATGCGGGATTGGCCGCGATCGACCGGATTGGTTTTCCAGGGACCATTTATACTCTGATCATGGGACAGTAGCTTGATCAACAATCGGCAGCAGAACGGCCGCCGTCGCGGTCGTGGCGGTAACAATGGTGGCAATAACGGTCCCCGTCAGGGCGGCCAGGGTCGGCCCGACAACGGCAACCGCATCGACAGCCGCGCACGCGGCAACGCGAACCAGTTGTTCGAAAAGTACAAGAACCTCGCCGGCGAGGCACAGCGCCAGGGCGATCGCGTCACCACCGAATATTACCTCCAGTTCGCGGATCATTATTTCCGCGTGATCGCCGACCAGCGCGGCCGGTTCGAGGACAACAGCCAGCCCAAGCGCCAGCAGCCGTTCGATCTCAACGACGACGACGATTACGGCGACGAGGGCGAACCGATCCGCGCCGGCGAGCAGGACGGCAACGATCAGCGTGACCAGCAGGGTCAGGCGCGCGGCGACCAGCAGCGCGACGACCGCGGCAATCGCGACGACCGGCCGCAGCGCCAGGCACGTCAGTGGGAGGACCGCGGCAATCGCGACGACCGCGGCCAGCGCGACGGCAATCGCGATTCCGGCCGCGACGCCAGCCGTGACGATCGCCCGCAGCAGCGCGAGGAGCGCTCCGCCCGAGAGGATCGTCCGCAGCAGCAGCGCGAGGATCGCCCGCAGCGCGAGGATCGCGTCCGCCGCCCCCGGTTCGAGGCGGCCGAACAGCCGGTCGAGGTCGCCGGCCAGCGCCGTGCCGATCCGCTCGCCGAGGGCGAGAATCTGCAGGAGCGGACCGAAGCGGTGCTTGAGGCGGATTCGCCGGTGCTCGCACCGCGCCCGCGTCGGGGCCGTCCGCGCCGCGACGCGCAGGCCGATGTTGCGCCCGAGGCCGCTGTCGCACCCGAGGCGCCGGCCGCACCGGTCGCCGAGGCGCCGGAGAGCAATGGCGTCGATGCCGATCGTCTGCCGCCGTCGCTCAACATCTCCGCCGCCAACGACGCCGGGGACGAGGCGCCCAAGCCGCGTCGCCGCCGCGTGCGCACCCCCGCCGCGGACGTTCCCGCCGCGGAGTGAGCGGATCGTTCTGATCTGATCCGGAGGCCGGTTCCGCGAGGAGCCGGCTTTCGTCGTTTCCGACGCTTTGCCAAGTCGCTGCAAACGTGGTCTCCTGCCGGCAACCGCCTTCGCATCGTACGGAGTCGGAACGAAGGAGAGGAATGGCATGACGATCGCGGCAATCCTGCGCGACAAGGGCGGCGACGTGGTCTCGCTGCCGCGCGATGCGACCTTGGGGCAGGCGGTGGCGCTGCTCGCCGAACGCCGGATCGGCGCGGTGCCGGTGATCGACGCGGGCAGCGTGGTCGGCATCGTCTCCGAACGCGACGTCGTCTATTCGCTCGCCGCGCATGGCGTCGCGGCGCTCGATCTCGCGCTTGCCGAGGTGATGACGCAGCCGGTGCAGCAGGTCGTGCCGGGCGAGCCGGTGATCGGCGCCCTGTCGCTGATGACCCGGCGGCGCATCCGCCATCTGCCGGTGGTCGAGGGCGCGCGGCTGGTCGGCTTCGTCTCGATCGGCGATCTCGTCAAATATCGCATCGACCGGATCGAGGCGGAAGCCGCGGCGATGCGCGACTATATCCAGCACGGCTGATCAGGCCGCCGGCAGCGGCCGTTTGCGGACGAGGGCGATCAGTTCGCGGATCGTGCCGCGCGCGAAGAGCGCCAGCCACGCACCATAGGTGGCGGCGCCGACCGCGACGAGCGCCGCCAGCCGGGGCGGCGGCGGCAGCGCCGGCAGCAGCCGGTCGACCAGCGTCACCAACAGCGCCATGCCGATCGCGGCGCATGCCGACGGCGCGATCGCGCCGACGAGGTCGCGTCCGCTCGCGCCGATCACCGGCAACGACCGCCGGCTGCTTGCGAGCAGATAGAGCGGATAGGCGGCGATCCAGCTCCAGCCAAGCCCGACCGGTCCCCAACGCACGCCGATCAGGAAGGCGAATCCGAGCAGCATTGCGCCGACCGCACCGTTGCGCGCGCCGATCCCCGGGCGGCCGCGCGCGTCGCAGGCGGGTGCATAGAGCACTTGCAGCGTCATGAACGGCATCGCCAGCGCGATCAGCCGGACGACCGGCGTCACCTCCGCCCATTTGGCGTCGAGCATCGTCAGCACCAGCGGTTCGGCGGTTGCCGCGAGACCGAGGTAGAAGGGCAAGGCGAGCACCATGATGACGCGCACCGCGCGCACGAAGGCGCGGGCGACCGCACCCTCGTCATGCTGCATCCGCGCATAGGCGCTGAACGCCACCTCGTTGAGCGGCGGCACGAACTTCGAGACGAAGATCTGCGCGAGGAACAGCGCGGTGGTGTAGATGCCGAGCTGGTGCGGGTCGAAGCGGCGGCCGGCGATGAACACGTCGATCTGGCTCTGCAGGAACCAGAAGAACTGTCCCGCCGCCATCATCCCGCCATAGCGCGCGAGATGACCGGCGCCGCGGAAGTCGAAGCTCGGCCGGATCAGCGACCGCGCTGCCCAGGTCAGCATGATCGCGCGCACCGCGTAGAGCGCGATCGGCGCCCAGACGAGCGTCCACACCCCCCATCCGGCCAGCGCGCCGCCCAAGGCCGCGCTCGCGCCGGCGAGCGAGGCGGCGAGATTGGCCGCCGCCTGCTTGCGGAACTCCATCGCTCGGCTGAGCAGCGCATAAGGGAGCGCGGCGAACGGGGTGATGAGATAGATCAGCGCCTGGACGCGCAGCAGCGCGGCGACCTCCGGCTGCCGGTAATAGGCCGCGGCGAGCGGCGCGATCGAGACCTGCGCAATCGCCAGCACGAGGTTGAGCGCGATCAGCATCCCGAACGATTGCCGCACCTGCCGCGCCGAAACGTCGTCCCGCTGGATCAATCCACTCGCCAGCCCATAGCCGTTGAGCATATTGAGAAAAACGAGGATCACCCCGGTCATCGCATACAGCCCGTAGTCGCGCGGATCGAGGATGCGGATCACCAGGAAGGTCGCCGCCCATTGCACCATCTGCGCGCCGATCTGGCTTCCCGAGCGCCAGATCACCGCACGGCGCACCTGTGTACCGAACGATTCGGCGGCGTCTGTGCGGGGAGGGGGGGGGGTCGCCATGACGGGGCGGTACAGACCTTGCTCTTCACATCTCGTAAACCCCCGGAAATCCGAGGCTTGAAGATTTGTGACAGGAAAAATGCAAAAAGCGTTTGACGGCTCGGAACACCCCGCCTAGAGGGACGTCACCGCAGCGACGGACCACACGGTTCGCTTCTACGGTCACCGAAATCAAGGCGCTGATGTCGCCCTCCCAAAAAGAGGGTTGGACGAAGCGTCGGTTTTGTCGGCTCTTTGACATTGTTGAACAGATGAAGGGACATGTGGGCGGCGGCTCCGGTCTACGGCGTTTCAAGGCGTCGTGCGGTCGGTTAAAGCTTAGCTCGCTCTATATGTCCTTCACGTATCCATACGTAATGGGGCGTTTGGTGTGGCGAGAGTCGTATCGAGCGTCCTGAAGTTAATGTGCAGAGCGGGTCCTTGAGATGGATTGCCTGACGTCGGTTATTCCGCTGGCGCTGGGTGGTTACATAAACTTGAGAGTTTGATCATGGCTCAGAACGAACGCTGGCGGCATGCCTAACACATGCAAGTCGAACGAGATCT
>NZ_JBWKVV010000001.1:1565017-1681058 GCF_059421875.1 Sphingomonas sp. GW821-FHT02B09 | reverse complement strand
CGCTGCCGCAGGGCCAAACCTCAGCGCTGACGCGCTACCTCACCGACAAATGCCAATGCCGCGCAGCGGCTTCGTGCATTGGGTCGTCGCCGTCTCAAACTGGCGAGTAAGACCGACCCATCCTTTGCCGTGTTAGCAGATCAGCGCGGCATCCCAGAGCCAGCCGTTCAACTTCTCGCAGCAGTCCCGTCGTTTAATCGCTGCTCGGGAGTCAAGAGTTGAAGGCGTAGAGCATGTCCGGAGCGGCGCGGGTCTGCCTCGGGGCGGTGGGTTGAAGCAGTCGCCTTTCCTCGGTCGCCTAGCGGGTACGTATGCCGGGTGCAGGGTCGTTTACGCGGTCGGGACGCTGCCCGCCGCAGGATGGCTATTCGCGGATCGGGATCTTCCAAGGTTTCTCACGCAGGCTGCTCGCTGGCGAGCCGCTGCAACGGGAAAGGCGGAATGATCCAAACCACGCCCCGGCAGGGACGTTTCGGCGCGTCGACATGGGCGACGCTATGGTGTGAGCCTGATGGTCAACTATCGTGCCGACACGCTCATGCTGCGGCCATATTTCTGCGCTCGAAGCGCTCGCCGGACTTCAGCATGGCATGCATGATGACGGACAGCTTGCGCGCGACCGCGATGGCGGCTCGCTTGAACCCGAGCCTTTCGCGCAGCCTGATCCCCCATTGGCGTAGATCGCTGTCGGCATGAGCGCGCGTCAGGATGACGGTCGCAGCCTCGTAGAGCAGGCCTCGCACATAGACGTCGCCACGCCGCGAGATGTGGCCGTCATAATCGACTTCGCCGGACTGATAGCGCCTGGTCGTGAGCCCGAGCCAGGCGCCCACCGAACGTGATCTGGCGAAGTTGCCGGGATCCTCGATCGCCGCGAGGAAGGACCAAGCGGTCAGAGCGCCGACGCCGGGGATCGAGGTGAGGAGCCGACACTGTTCGCTTTGCCGTGCGGTGTCGACGAGCTGCTTGCTGAGCCCGGCAACCTTGCCGCGCAGCTCCCGCCATATGGCGAGAAGCGGCAGGATGATCGACTCCAACCCCGAATGGGACGACGCCAGCTCGCAGACATGTCCATCGAATACCCGGCCAGCCCCCTTGGGCACGACCAGGCCGAAGGTCTTCATCAGCCCGCGGATCTGGTTCGACAGCTGGAGCTGCATCTTCAGCAAATGGGTCCGCGCCGTGACCAGCGTGCGCACGAGCATGTTGTCGTAACTCTTGACCCGGACCTCCTTGTAGAAGGCGGCTTCTGCCAGGTGTGCGAGGCCATCGGCATCATTGGCGTCGGTCTTGTTGCGCGCCATGTCGAGCCCCTTCTTGGCCTGGCGGGCATCGATGCAGATCGCCGGCAACCCCGCCGCCGTGAGCTCATGGTAGTACCACGTCGACAAGGGGCCGGTTTCGAACACGATCCGGCTGACCGCCGGTGCGCGTTTGCGGATTATCTCCGCCAGCGCCTGGGGGTCGGACAGGCATTTGCCGCGCCAGACCCGTCGTCCGCCCTCGCGGATCGAGATGAAGGTGTCTTTCAGCGAAACGTCCAAACCGATATACTGCGTCACGGCTGTTCTCCGTTCGATGCTTGGGCCCGGCGTCCAGTCGTGAGCCCGTTTCTTCATCTTATCGGGGAACAGCCACCCGCCCGAAATCTGCAGCTTCGCACACTGCCGATCGCGTCATCAGGCGAATCGCACTCCCGCGATTACGCCATGTTTCTCCATCTCCGACGGGCCGTTTCGGGAAAATGTAATCGGGAACAGGTTTTGGGAAAACGGCTGAATCGGGAGGCATCTGGAGCCGGAGCTCGCCGAGCTGTCCCTCTGAACCTTCGTTTTTGAGACGCCAGCTCCCTTCGCTTGACGCACAGTGTACAAGGACTAAACTGTTAAGCGCCTAAAAAGACAGCGATGCAGGTATGGTGACAACCTGCGGTCTCTTGCGAGACAGTCACGCTTGAGCGGGTGATGCCGCTCTTGGCCATGGCCGGACACAACGAGGATTGCCCTCGTGCGTGGCCGGTCGTCGTTGTCTGACCACGATCGGCTCGTGTCCGTCTTACCAACGGAAAGGCACGACCATGAAGCTGAACCACATCAACCCTTACAGCCACGACACCGAAGCCGACCGCGCTATGTTCGAGCATTATTTCGGGCTGCGCACGCTAGTCGTGCGCGGCACGAAGATGGCGATCATGCAGGACGATGATGGCCTTGTGCTGATCGTCAACCATTTCGAAAACAAGCTCAACTGCTTCGACTACCCAAAGCAGCTCGACATTCTCCATGTCGGCTTCATCCAAGAGTCGCGCGATGTCGTCGATGCCCTGCATGCCCGCCTAAGCGGCGACGGCTGGGAAACGCAGGCGCCGCACGAGGCGCATGGTGCCTGGTCCTTCTATTTCCGGGCAAAGGGCGGCTACTTTATCGAAGTGACGACTCTGACGCCGATAGGCCCCGAAGAAGCGTATCATGGTGACCGGCAGTAAGGTTCGTTTGGGGTCGGCGGAGCCATCCGCCGGCCATTTCCGACTGCGATGCCGTTCAAACGAACCGGCGTACAGCCCGGCCTGCAATCCCGTATGTTCGGTCTTATTCCTGGGATGACATATGTTCACGCACATCATGATCGGCAGCAACAACCTTGAGCGATCCAGAGCCTTCTTTGACGCTACGTTCACGGCGCTGGGCGGCAAGCCAGGCGAGAGCGATGAGAGAGGCCGGCTGATCTACGATCACGACGGTGGGCGGCTGATGATCACCCGGCCGATCGATGGCCACCCGGCGACTGTCGCCAATGGCGGAACCATCGGCATCGCCGCCATCAGCGCGGAGCATGTTCGCGCTTGGCACGAGGCCGGCACCGCGCATGGCGGCACATCGATCGAAACCCCACCGTGCGAGCGCCCGAACGGCGTTTTCGTCGCCTATCTCCGCGATCCGGATGGCCATAAGCTGACCGCGCGGACGAAGGCGACGCGGTAGCTTCATGGAACTCGACCATCCAGCTGGGCAAGGAGGCTCATGTCCATCGGCATCAGCCTGATCGTCCTTTTCGCGGCGGTTCTGCACGCGAGCTGGAACGCCCTTCTGCGCGGAGGCGGCGACCGGCTCTGGTCGATGACGATCATGTGCATCGCCATTGCACTCGCCTGTGCCCTGATGGCGCCCTTCGTACCGGTTCCCGCAACAGCGAGTTGGGGCTGCGTCGCTTTATCGGCGCTGCTGCACGTCGGATACAACCTCTTCCTCGTGCGCACCTACCGGCAAGGCGATCTCGGGCAGACCTACCCGATCGCCCGCGGCGCCTCGCCGCTTCTGGTCTCGCTCGGTGCCGCAGTCTTCGCGCGCGAACTGCCAGACGCGCTTAGTCTGACGGGCGTGCTGCTGGTGTCGGGCGGCATCGTTGCGCTGGCCTTCCAAGGGCGGGCCATCGGGCGGCAGACATTACTTTTCGCGCTCGGCACCGGCTGCTTCATCGGTGCCTACAGCGTGACCGATGGCGTCGGGGTGCGGCTGTCCGGCTCGCCTGTCGGCTACACCGTCTGGATGTGCCTGTCGTGGGGCCTGCTCGCGCCGGCGACCTACATCGTGCTGCGGGATGCCCGTTCTCTGGTGCGCGGGCGCAGGGAAATGCTGGTGGCGGCCGGTGGGGGGCTCGCCTCGCTTCTGGCCTATGGCATCGTCATCTTTGCCATGGCGCACGGCACGATGGGACCGGTGTCGGCGCTGCGGGAGACAAGTGTCGTCTTCGCGGCTCTGATCGGACGCGTCTTCCTGCACGAAAGACTGAGCCGTTATCGGATCACGGCCTGCCTGGTTGTCGCCATGGGGGCTCTTCTGATCGGACATGCAGGCTGAAGAGAGGACAGATTGGAACGTTGCTGGCGTGAGCGACCACTCGCGATCCGGATGAGCGCGTCTCACCGCGTGAGGCGGCGAGGTTTCCGGGATCAGAGCAGTTCATGCCCGGCGCTGCGCAAAATACTGTGCTGGCGTGCTGCCGAGCGCCTTGCGGAACATCGTGATGAAAGCGTTGACCGAATCGTAGCCCAATTCGGCCGCGACCTGCTGGACGCTGGCGCCGCTCGCCAGCTCGCGTAAAGCCACGACGAGGTGGAGCTGTTGGCGCCAGCGGCCGAAGGTCAGGCCGGTCTCGCGCAGCATCAGCCGCGCCAGCGACCGCTCGCTCATCGCGACGCGGACGGCCCAGCCGGCGAGCGTGCTGCGGTCCGACGGCGCGGCGGTCAGCGCGTCGGCGATGGCGCGAATCCTGCTATCGCCCGACACCGGCAGGTTCAGGCGCTGGCGCGGCATTTCGGCCAGCTCGTCAAGCATCACCCGGGCCAGGCGGGCGGCATGTCCGTCCGGCGAATAGTCGCTCGGCTCGTGCGCCAGGCGATCGATCATCGCGCGGATCATCGCGGTCAACTCCAGCGCGCAGCAATGGTCGGGAAGCCTGCTCGCGCCGGGCTCGACGAACAGATAGTCGACCCGCGCATTCGCGGTCGCGCGCGCGCTGTGCGGCACCCCACCCGGAATCCAGATGCCGCAGCCCGGCGGCACGATCCACACATCGTCCGCGGCGATACAGGTGACCGCGCCGTGCGACGCCAGGATCAGCTGCGCCTTGCGATGGACATGGGTGGGCACTTCGGCGGCATGGTCGGTGAAGTCGAGCCGGTGCGCGATCGCGGTCGCGTTCGCCGCGTCCGGATCCAGGATGGCAGTGGCTAACATAGGTCGTGACATCAAGACGGCAGTTTATAGGGATAGATTGGCTGGATAGCTAATATCATTGCTTGCTGAGAGTCACTATCAACAAGCGATGGGATATTGGCTTTTCTGGTATGGCGGGTGGATCGGACCCGAAATCGCGCTGCCCCAGTGGCAGTGGCAGTGGCCGCGATGGTGCAACCCGCTGCGCAATCCGGTCGTCAAGACGGACGTCGAGGCGCTACTGTTTGCCGCCAAGAGCTTCGTTGCCGCGCTGCTGGCCTATTATGTCGCGCTTCGCATCGGGCTGCCGCGCCCGTCTTGGGCGATCGTCACAGTCTACCTTGTGTCGCAGCCTAGCGCCGGAGCCTCGCTGGGGCGTGGCGTCTACCGACTGGCGGGCACGCTGGTCGGTGCGATCGCGACGGTGGCGATCATCCCGACATTCGCGAACGAGCCGCTGGTGTGCAGCGTGGTGCTGGCCGGATGGATCGGCCTGTGCCTGTTCCTGTCGCTGCTCGACCGGACACCCCGCGCCTATGCCTTCGTGCTGTCCGGTTACACCGCCAGCCTGATCGGCTTCCCCGCCGTCGCGGCACCGGACACAATCTTCGATACCGCATCGGTGCGGGTGCAGGAGATCGCACTTGGGATCCTGTGTGCGGTGCTGGTCCATCGCTATGTGATGCCTCGACCGATGACCGGCCAATTCAAGGCAAAGCTGGCGGCGACGTTGCGCGATGTCCGCCAGCTCGCTGGCGACGCGCTGCGCGAGGTTTCGGAGGACGAGCGCCGCGAGGATCGCCACCGGCTGGCCCTGGACCTGCTCGCGCTGCGGGGACTGGCGACGCACCTTCCCTATGATCCGGTCGCGGGAAGGCCAAGTGCTGCGTCGGTGCAGCTGCTGCACGACCGACTGGCGCGGCTGCTGCCGCTCCTAGCCGACGTCGAGGAGCGGATCGATGCCCTTCGTGCCCGTCGCTTGGGCATGCCGGTGGAACTGGCGCAGCTCGTGCTCGACGTTCGCGCCTGGATCGCCTCGGACGAACGTGTCGACCGGGAGGCGGGCGCACTCTGGTTGATCCGTCATGCCCGTTCGCTCGCACACGGTGGATCCGACACCGGAGATGCGCTGTCGGCCAATGTCGCGGGGCACCTCGCCGACCTGGTCGGCCTGCTCCACGACGGCGACCGGCTTGGGCATGAGGTAATCACGGGGGCGTCGGCGTGCGCGGTAGAGCCGCTCTTCGTCAAGAAGCGGGTTAAAGGCTACGTTTTCCACCGCGATCCCGTCATGGCGGCACGCGCCGGGGCGGGCGCCATCGTCGGGATCACGCTCGGCTGTTTCGCCTGGATCTGGTCGGCATGGCCTGATGGCGGGCTGGCTGTATCGGTGCTGGGGGTCACCTGCGCGCTGTTCGGCAATGTCGACAACCCCGTTCCCTTCGTCCGAAAGTACATTGTCGGCTCGATCTACGGCGTCGCGATCAGCCTGGCCTACAGCTTCGTCATCCTGCCGCGCGTCTTCGACTTCCCATCCCTGCTCGCTGTGCTTGCACCCACCTTCCTGTTCGCCGGATCTTTGCAGGCGCGGCCCGCGACCGCCTTCATGGCGCTCGGCATGACGTTGACAATTCCGATCCTGGTCGGGCTGGGGGCCGAATATGGCGGCGATTTCGCCGACGCCGTCAACAGCAGCATCGCCCTGTTCGTGGGCGTCGGCTTCGGCACGGTGAGTATGGCGCTGTTCCAGACCGTCGCCCCCGATGCCGCGATCCACCGCCTGCTGTGGCTCGGTCGCCGCGACGTGGCACGCCGCGCGCGAGGCGGTGGTCCGGCAGAGGCGGCATGGACCGGACTGATGATCGACCGCGCCGCGCTGCTGATGCCGCGGCTCGCCCTGTCGGCGCGGCCGACGAAGGCGACGCTGGACGAGACCTTGCGCCACCTGCGCATCGGGCATGCGGCGGGACTGTTGCATCGTCGGCTCGGTCGGCAGGGCGGAGCGGTCGCGGACGACGCGCGGGCGGTGCTGGCGGACGTCGCGGCACATTTTGGGAGTGCCAGCGCGCCGAGCCTCGCCGAACTCAGCCGCAGTGTCGACGCGCTGGCTGTGCGGATTGCCGACGCGGCAGAGGCAGATCGCTCGCTGCTCGACCCACTCACTGACCTGCGGTTCGCGCTGGCTCCAGTGCCACGGGGCGAGGTCGCGGCATGATCTCCGACATCGTCATCGGTGGCGTGCTCATTCCCGGTCTGCTGGCAGTCGCCTGCTTGGCGCTGGTGCTGACGGTCGCGATTCTTCGTCTGCTTTCTGCCACCGGCGCATCTCGGCGGCTCGCCTTGCCGCCCGTCGTCGAGCTTGCCGTCCTCGTCATCGTCTTCGGCCTGCTCGTGCAGAGCGTGCCTGCCACTGGATTACTCCAATGAAGCCATATTTCGCCTTGCTCGCGCGCTACGCCGTTACGCTTTCGCTTGTCGCTATCGCCGCGCTGGTGGCGCTGCACCTGTGGGACCGTCACCAACGCACGTCGTGGACCCGCGACGGTCGTGTCCGTGCCGACGTGGTGCGCATCTCGACCGACGTCGGCGGTCTCGTCACCCAGGTGCCGGTCCGCGACAATCAGGTCGTCCGTCCCGGGCAGTTGCTAATCGTCCTCGACCGGCCACGCCTCACCGCCGCTATCGGCCGCGCCGATGCCGCCATCGCCGAGGCTCAAGCGCAGCTCGAACAAGCACGTAAGGAAGCGCGGCGCGATCTTGCGCTCGGAGATCTCGTCGCGACCGAGGCGCGCGAGCAGAATGTCGCCAAGGTCAGGACAGCCGAGGCGGCACTGGCGCGCGCGATCGCCGACCGCAACGTCGCGATGGTCGATATGCAGCGTACCGAAATCCGTGCCACTGTTGCCGGCACCGTCACCAACCTCGACATCCACCCCGGCGACTATCTCGCGGCGGGGGCGCAGGCGATGGCGCTTGTCGACACCGCCTCGCTGCGGATCGAAGGCTATTTCGAAGAGACGAAGCTGCACAACGTGGCCATCGGAGATCGCGCCCGCATTCGCCTGATGGGCGACGATGGCGAGATCCTCGGCCATGTCCAGAGCATCGCCGCTGCGATCGCCGACGACCAGCGCGACGATACCGGCAACCTCCTACCCAAAGTCGCGCCGACCTTCTCTTGGGTACGGCTTGCCCAGCGTATCCCGGTCCGCGTGCATATCGACCGGACGCCCGCGACGACGCGCTTGATCGCGGGGCGGACCGCAACGGTCGAGATCGTGCCCGCCGCGATCGCGCCGGGAGGCCGCTCGTGAGGCGCCTGCTCGCACCCCCCTTCGTGGCGAGCCTTGCGCTGCTGGCCGCCGGCTGCGTAGCGGGACCGGACTACCGCATGCCGCCCGCAGCCATCGTCAATCGACCGCAGGCGTCCGCGTCGTTCTTGGGCAGTCGAGATCCTGCCGTGACCCAGGCAGACCTGCCACCGCATTGGTGGCGTCTCTACGGCGATCCCCGGCTCGATGCCTATGTGACCGAAGCACTTGGCGCCAACACCGATTTGCGCGTGGCCGATGCCAATCTGCGCCGGGCGAGCGCGATCGTGCGCGAGGCCGCGGCCGCGCGCATGGTCACGACGGGCATCAGCGGCCAGGCGGCGGGCGCCCGCATCGGCGGGCCGACCGGGACCTTGCCGGCGCCGCTCAGTTACGCGCTCGGCTTCGATCTCAACTACCCACTCGATCTGGCGGGCGGCATCCGTCGGGGGATCGAGGCGGCGAACGCACAGGCAGAGGCGACACTTGCCGCGCGCGACCATGTGCGCGTGGTGGTGGCGGCGGCTGTCACCCGCAATTATGCGCGCGTCTGCGCCGACGGCGTCGCGCTCGCCGCTGCGCGGCACGTCGTCACGATCCAGCGTTCGACCCTCGGCGTGGCGTTGCGAATGGTGCGCGGCGGCCGCGGCACACGCTTCGACAGCGATCGCGCACGCGCGGCCGTCTTCGCCAGAGAAGCTACCATCCCCGACATCCTCGCCGACCGGCGTGCCGCGTTGTTCGCGCTGGCGGCAATGATGGGACGCGTTCCAGCCGACTATCCACGCGAGCTGGAAGGCTGCACGACAATACTGTCGCTCCGCCGCCCGCTGCCGATCGGCGACGGTGCGATGCTGCTCAAGCGCCGCCCCGACATCCGGCGAGCCGAACGGCTGCTGGCCGCCGCAACCGCCGGCATGGGAATCGCCGAAGCCGATCTTTACCCCCGTATAAGCCTCGGCGGTTCGGCGGGAACCGCTACGTCAGTCGGCCATGCGCTGGCGCCTTCGTCGTTCGGCTTCAGTCTCGGCCCGCTGGTCTCCTGGTCCTTTCCCAACCGCAAGGCGGTCCGTGCGAGGATCGATGAGGCTGATGCTGATGGCGACGCCGCGCTCGCGGGCTTCGATGGTTCGGTCTTGCTGGCCCTTCAACAGACCGAAACCGCCCTGTCCGCTTATGCGCGGTCACGCGACCGACTGGACGCGCTGGAACACGCGGCGGGAGCTGCTAGCAAGGCGAGCGGCGATGCCGAAAAGCTGCAACGCTTCGGTCGCACACCGTTTCTCGACGTATTGAACGCGCAGGCCAGCTACGCCGACGCGCAGGCAAGCCTGTCGTCCGCGCGCGCCAGCCTGGTCGATCGGCAGATCGACTTCTTTCTTGCACTCGGCGGCGGTTGGGAGTGAGGCCGATAAAACTTGTGATTCAAGCGCTACATCCTGATTATCCGCGCTTGCCTGAGGCCAAGCGCCGTCGTTTGGGCGGTCGACACAGACTCAAGCAATGACTGGCCGTCATTCGGGAACGTTTATGAGAGCCGCTCCGCTTTCCCAATATTCGATCCAGACTGTGTGAAAAGCCGCGTCCGTGATTCCGCCCGGTCGCGGATCGGCTTATGCTGCGGGCATGGCGTACATTGAGGGTCACGCGCGCGACCAGGCGCTGCTGCTGCCGGCATCGGTCGAAGACTATGTAGCGGCTGACAACCCGGTGCGGTTCATCGATGCCTTCGTCGAAGATCTCGATTTGGGCGACGCAGGGTTCCTTCGAACGCGGCCCAGGGCCACCGGCCGACCGGGCTACGATCCGGCCGACATGCTCAAGCTGTACCTGTACGGCTATCTCAACCGGGTGCGGTCGAGCCGCCGCCTCGAGGCGGAAGCGACGCGTAATCTCGAACTGATCTGGCTGCTGCGCGGACTGCGGCCCGACTTCAAGACCATCGCCGACTTTCGCCGTGACAACCGCTCCGCGTTCAAGGCGGTGTTCCGCGCCTTCGTGTTGCTGTGTCGCAAGCTCGACCTGTTCGGGCGCGAGTTGCTGGCGGTGGATGGCACGCGGCTGAAGGCGGTGAACAGCCGGACACGCAACTTCGCTAAGGCCAAGCTCGACAAGTACATCAAGTCCGCCGACGAGCGGTTGGAGAAGTACCTTGCGCAGTTGGATGACGCCGACCGGGGCGAGGAGGCAGGCACGACCAGACGCAGCGAGGCACTGGCGGCCAAGATCGCCAAGGTGCGCGAGCAGCGTCAGGTCAACCAGGCGATGCTGGAGCAGCTGAAGGCCAGCGGCGAGAGCCAGATATCGCTCACCGATCCCGACGCGCGGGCGATGGCGGCCCATCCCAAGGTCGGCGTCGGCTACAACGCGCAGGTTGCGGTCGATGCGAAGCACAAGCTGATCGTCGAACAGCATGTCACCAATGCTGGCAGCGATCTGGGTTTTCTGGCTGAAACGGCAGGGGCGGCGAAAGACCTTCTCGGCGTCGAGCGGATCGATGTCGTCGCCGACATGGGATATTACATGGGCGAGGACATCGCCGCCTGCGAACGGGCCGGCATCACGCCCTATGTCGCGCGCCCCCAGCGCGGCACTGCGGTCGGCGACGGTCGCTTTCCCAAAGAGCGGTTCCGCTACGATGAAGCCGCGGACTGCTATCACTGCCCCGGCGACCAGCGCCTCGATACACGCTACCGCTGGCTCCAGGGCGGTCACATCATCGTGCAATATTCAAACCCGCACGCCTGTGGCGGATGCGAACTCAAGGCGCAGTGTGCCCGCGGAAACTTCCGCCGTATCACGCGCTGGGGGGGCGAGGCGGTGCTCGACCGCATGGCGATACGCCTCGCTGCCCGACCCGACATCCTGAACACCCGGCGCGAGACGGTCGAACACCCCTTCGGCTCCATCAAACAGTGGATGAACCAAGGCGCCTTCCTGATGCGTGGGCTCGACAAGGTCCGCGGCGAGTTCAGCCTGACGGCGCTCGCCTACAACCTCAGGCGGGCAATCAACCTCGTCGGCGTACAAGGGCTGATCCGGGCCGTGCAGAGCTGATCTTCCCAGCAACACCCCCGGCACAACAGAATCAACGGTCGTCAGCGCTCGCGAGATGACCACCCGTCACTTCATCATCCCTCCAGCGCCTACAAACCGTCGCCTGCCAAATTCTGCTCATGGCTCGCAACCACAGCAGAGTTTTCGCACGGTCTGGATCGTTTTTGGGACAACGAACGACCGCCCGGTGTGCGCTGATGCTGGTCGCACGACTCCCGCTCCGAACATGAACGAACGTCTGAGGTTGGGAAGCGACGAAGACGGCGCGAATGACCGGATGTGGGTCAATCTGCCTTCAAGTTGAAGTACCGGACGGGTCAACTACGCAATCGCCGCAGCGCCTGCGGCGGTTGCCCCAACGCGCGGACGAAGGCGCGCCGCATCCGCTCGGGATCGCGAAAGCCCGTTGTCGCGGCGATCTGCTCGATCGGTTCGCGAGAATTCTCGACCCGCTCACGAGCCGCTTCCAGCCGCAACCGCTCGACCGCCTTCGCCGGACCGACGCCGACGTCTCTGGTGAAAGCGCGGGAGAAGTTACGCGGGCTCATCGCCATGCGCGCGGAGAGATTCTCGATCGTCAGCCGCTGCGACAGGTTGGCGCGCATCCAGTCGAAGAGCGACGAGAACGCGGTCGCGTCGCCGCCAAGCTCAGCAAGAGCGGAGAATTGTGACTGCCCGCCCGGGCGGCGATAATAGACGACCATTTCCTGCGCCACGCGCCGCGCGACGACTTCGCCCGAATCGTCGGCGATAAGCGCCAGCGCCAGATCGATCCCCGCGCTGATCCCTGCGGACGTCCAGATATCGCCGTCGCGCACATGGATGCGGTCTGGCTCAACCCGGACGTCCGGGAATTGACGCTGGAACTGCTCTGCGCGCCGCCAGTGCGTCGTCGCGCGGCGCCCGTCGAGCAAGCCAGCGGCAGCGAGCAGGAACGCCCCCGAGCAGACGCTACATATGCGCCGCGCTTTGCCGGCCGTATGACGCAGCCAGCCGGTGCTCGTCTCACATCGCATCGCGACACGGCTGCCTTCGCCGCCGACCACCACGATCGTGTCGACGGGACCGGCATCTACCGCCGAGCCTGAGTCGATCGCGATGCCCGACGAGCTTCGTACCGGACCACCAGCGATGGACAGCACCGTTATCCGATACGCATCCGGCGCGATGCGCCCGGCGATCTCAAACGCCGTCACCGGACCCGCCGCGTCGAGCAGCTGGAAGTCGGGGTAGAGGAAAATGCCGATCGCTCGTGACATTGGCCGGAAGTGAGGGATCACTGTCATTCGGTCAATGCCTATCATTTGCCATGATGCGCGCATGATCCTCGAAGGAGCGCATCCGTGACCGACCATACGTTCCGTATCGTCTTCGCCGTCTATCCGGGCATGACCCAGCTCGATTTTACCGGCCCACATCAGTTCCTATCGCGCTTGCCGGGAAGCGAGGTCGTGATCGCCAGCGCGGCAGGCGACGATGTGCCGAGCGAGGGCCTGACCTTCGCCCATACGACGCAGCTCGCCGACGTCGATCGCTGCGACCTGATCTGCGTGCCGGGCGGCATGAACGCGACCGAGGTCGCGCTAGACGCGGCAATCACCGGCGAGATCCGCCGCCTTGGCGAAGGTGCGCGTTACGTCACCTCGGTTTGCACCGGTTCGCTGATCCTCGGCGCCGCGGGACTGCTCAAAGGTCGGCGGGCGGCCTGTCACTGGGGATGGCGGCACCTGTTGCTGCTGTTCGGCGCGATCCCCGACGATGCCCGCGTCGTGCGCGATGGTTCGGTCATCACCGGCGGGGGCGTGACGGCGGGCATCGACTTCGCGCTCACCGTTCTGGCCGAGATCGCCGGCCCGGAGACGGCGCAGACGATCCAGCTCGGACTGGAATATGCGCCTGAGCCGCCGTTCGATGCAGGCCGGCCCGATACCGCGCCGGCCGCGGTGCTGGCGGCGTGTCAGGCCCGCTTCGGTGGCATGATGGCGCGTCGAGAGGCCGAAGCGCGACAGGCCGCAGAGCATCTCGGCCTCGATCAGGAGTAGGATGATGAGCCGACCACCACTGCCGCCATTCGATCTGGCCGGCGCCACTGCCAAAGTCCGCCGCGCGGAAGATGCGTGGAACGGCCGCGATCCGGACGCGGTCGCGCTTGCCTATACGCCTGATAGTCAGTGGCGGAACCGCTCGGAATTTCTGACCGGGCGTACGGCGATCATCGACTTCCTACAGCGGAAATGGACGCGGGAACGGGAGTATCGCCTCATCAAGGAACTGTGGACCTTCGCTGGCGACCGGATCGCCGTCCGCTTCGCCTATGAATGGCATGACGAGGCCGGGCAGTGGTTCCGCTCCTATGGCAACGAGAACTGGGAGTTCGACGACGCCGGCCTGATGCGACGTCGGATCGCCAGCATCAACGATCTGGCCATCAGGCCAGTCGACCGGCTGTTCCACTGGCCTTCCGGACCCCGGCCGCTCGATCATTCGGGCTTGAGCGAACTCGGGCTTTGAAGGACGCTAGCATAGCGGACACTTCAGCCGGACGCTGCCGATAGCAGATCAGCAGTGATTCCCTGCGCCGCCGTCCCGTTGCCTATAACCGGCGGATGCCAAGTTGCTCGGCCAGTGCTGCGGCAGTCACGATGCGGGCGGGACCGTGCCGTTCGAGGGCGAGCAGATCGTCCTTGTTGCCGGTCACCAGCCAATCCGCCGGACCCGCCTCGCACAGCGAAAGCAGGAAATCGTCGCGAGGATCGGGTGAGCGCCGCACATGCGGCAGGGAAGCCGGCATCTCGGCGATCAGCGTGATCTGGTTGACCAGCCGGCCGACTTCGATGGGGCGGAGCAGGACGCGTATCTTGTCGCGTCGCGATACCTCGCGCGGCTCGTCGAGCAGGAGCGTGTGGCAGACCAGCGTGAACCGGCGATCCAGCCATGCTTCGATCAACAGTGCAGGGATACCCCGAGCCGAGATCAATCCGCTGAGCAGGACGTTGGTGTCGAGAATGACGCGCACGGATCAGCGGTGGCCGGCTGCCCAGAAGGACGATCCGGTTTCCCGCAGCTCGTCTTCGATCAGGCGCTCCAGTTCGTCCGGGTCGGCATCGGCGTTGCGGCTCTGCACGTCACGGATCGTCGCGCGCAGTACCTCGCGGTTCACCGCCTCCTCCACGAAGCGCGACAAGTCGCCCTTCTTGCCGCCGCGCGTTGCCAGCAGCGTGCGAAGTCCGATGTCCGTTTCACGGGATACCTTGAGGCTCCAGCGGGTCAGTTCGCCCATGATCCACCTGTAGTTTATGCGTCTAGGCGTATAGACGTTTTATCCAGCTCTATTCAATGACGAGGCATAAAAGGGAGTGCCATGTTCGCTCGACAAGCTCTTGAAGCGTCGTGGCGGCGTAGGATCGGAAGACGCATCTCAAAGGAAGGTAGGCGCCAAATTCCGGACGGACGGAGGGCATCGCCCACCGAGCGGCAGTTTCATTTCACTTCCGTTCTAAAACTGGATAGGGGGCCCGCCCTTTGGCTGGAGCCTAAATGTCCCGTGTCGCCCTGTATGCCCGTTACTCCTCCAACCGGCAGCGGACGGCCTCGATCGAAGATCAACTGCGCCTGTGCCACGATCACGCCACCGCTCGAGGCTGGAAGATCGTCAGCACCTACGCGGATGAGGCGGCGTCGGGCGCCAGCCTGAACGGACGGCCCGGCATGCTCGCCATGCTGGGTGCGGCCAGGGAAGGGTGCTTCGATATCGTCGCGGCAGAGGCTCTGGACCGCCTGTCGCGCGACCAGGAAGATATCGCCCGGTTGTTCAAGATGTTTCGCTTCGCCGGGATCGGCTTGTCCACGGTCACCGAAGGGGAGATCGACGAGCTGCATGTCGGATTGAAGGGCACGATGAATGCGCTGTTCCTCACTGACCTCGCGAACAAGACCCGCCGGGGATTGCGGGGTCGGATCGAGCAGGGCCGTTCGGGTGGCGGTCTCTGCTACGGCTATGACGTGCGGATCGACGCCGACGGGGAAGTCGGTGGCCGGATCGTCAATGAAGCGCAGGCCGATATCGTCCGCCGCATCCTGACCGAATATGCCGACGGATCGGTGCCTCGCGTGATTGCCGAGCGCCTCAACAAGGAGGGCATATCGGGTGTCGGCGGGCGGCCGTGGACTGCGTCGACGATCCGTGGTCACCGCGCGCGGGGCAGCGGCATGATCAACAACATGCTCTACGTGGGTGAACTGGTGTGGAACCGGCAGCGGTTCGTTCGGCATCCGGAAACCGGTCGTCGCGTGTCGCGGGTCAATCCCGAAAGCGAATGGGTAAGGCGGAGCGTGCCCGCACTGCGGATCGTCAGCGACCGCCTGTGGCAGGCGGTAAGAGCACGCGACGCGGAGATCGAGCAGCGCAGTCGGGCGGTCAGTACCGGAATCCGGCGTTCCCGTGAGATCGCGGTCAACAGCGAGAGGCGGGTGCCTGCGCCGCTGCGAAGGATGCTGATCCGTGGTGAGTGCGGTGGAAGCGTCGGGCAACTCGATCGTGGTCGCTATGGCTGTGTCGATCGCGTGCGGCATCGGAATTGTGGCAATGCCGCTGCAATCCGTGGGCATGACATCGAGACGCGCGTGGCGGTGATCCTGTCGGACGGGTTGAAGCGGCTCGATCATGCCACTGTCGGGTCGAACGACGATGATCCGCTTGTACGCGAACGGCGGATGGCGGTGGCTTCGGACCGTCATGCCTTGGCTGAGATCGAGCGAGGTCTCGCGGGCTTCCTTGCCGCGATCGAGGACGGTCTTTACCTTCCCGCCATGAAAGCGCGGATGACGCATCTCGACGCCGAGGCTGTCAGGTTACGTGCCAGGATACGCGTCGCATCGAAGATGGCGGATGCCGAGCAAGCGGAGGCGCTGCGGCATCGCACTGCATTGGGTCAACTGATCGAGCGGGTCGCTGCCGGAAGGGCAGGGGACGACGACATCATCCGCCTGCGTGACCTGCTCGGCCCGATCGCCTTGCTGCAGACCGGTGAACGTGGCGTATGTCGGCTGGTCGAAGTCGGTAAGCTTGGCAGTACCTGACAGACAGACTCTCTGCCGCACCGGTATCGATTCTCCCACTTGCCAGTGGTAACCTGTGACCGCGCTCTTCAAGTGCAACAACGAGTTGATCTTTCCGTGGCGCGCACGTCCATCGTAGAGCCAGAACGTCCCAGCGCATCCGCAGCAGAACGGGGGTACCAAAGGGGGTATCGGCACTCAATCTCAGAATTAAATGTAATGATTAAAGTATTATGGCTATAGCTAGAAAGTCCCTGTGGGTACTGTCCCCGCAACCAAATTCCACGATAGCCCCGGCCGATAAGCCGGGGCTTTCTGCATTTCGGGCACATCACCGTGGTCATCTCCACCGACCGACTAGTACGCGCCCGCGCCAAACAGACGCAGCAGGACTGCTTCTCCCATCGCACGATAGCCCGCTTCGTTGGGATGAAGGTGATCGCCGCTGTTTCACTGTCGGGAATCGGTGCTGCGGTCAGCATTGCCACAGATCATCTGCGTCGGCGTTCATCAAGGCCGGCAACGCCAAGCCGAAACGTATCGGTAGCAATGGCGATATCGCTGCAATTGTTCAGTGCCCAGTGACATCGAGTCCGAGATGCGGGTCCCGGCGATGCAGTGCAGCATCACGTATCGCGGTGGCCTTGATACGCGGCGTTTGACCAGATAGCGTCGATCTGCCGTCGAAGCGATCAATCGTGACCGCAATTATACTCGATGATGGTCGGTACAAAATAACCGGCAACGGCGGGCAATGTGCTGCGAGTGAATACGACACGGTGTTGCGCCCAGTTCTGCTCAACTATTTATCAGCCGATGATGGGCGGTCTTATACATCGAAAGAACGCCCGGACATCAGCGGCTAACAATTCGGGTTTTTCCAAAGCGGCGAAGTGTCCGCCGGTGGGGAGGGGGGTGTAGGTCTGGACATGAAAAACGCGGTCGAGCCAGGAGCGGGGAGGCATCGCGATTTCGTGCGGAAACACCGCGACGGCGAGCGGAGGACGGATCCGCTCGGTTGGGGCAAAGACCAGCGGGCGGCGCCGGTTTTCCTTGTAGAGACGAAGCGACCCGTTGAGATCGTTGCCGAACCAGTAGAGGCAAATGTCGGTGAGGAGGTCGTCGAGCGATATGACGCTTTCGAGATCGCCGTTGCAGTCGCTCCACGATCTGAACTTCTCCGTCACCCAGGCGGCCAGCCCGATGGGGGAGTCGGTGAGAGAGAAGGCCAGGGTCTGCGGCTTCGTGCCATGGAGAGCCGCGTAAGCGCCCTCGTCCGCCGACCATGCCGCGACATGATCCAGATACGCTTGCTCGTCGGGCGTGATGGGGGGTGCGTCGCCGCCCAAGGGCGGACGGTAGCTGCCCGGGACGAAGTTGAGATGGATGCCGTGCACGCTGTCCGGGAACAGCCGGGCGAGCCAGGTCGACACGCCGGCGCCGATGTCACCGCCCTGTGCCCCAAACCGATCGTAGCCGAGCCGAAGCATGAGCTTTTGCCATAGCATTGCGATCTCCCGCGAACTCACACCTGGTCGCATAGGCGCAGGCGAGAAGCCGTAACCCGGCAGCGAAGGGACGACGACGTCGAAGGCATCCGCAGGATCGCCGCCATGCGCGCCGGGATCCGCCAGAAGGGAAATCAGGCGTTCCATCTCGACGAACGAGCCCGGCCAGCCATGGGTGACGATGATCGGTAGCGGCGCCGGCCCGACGCCCCGCCGATGAACGAAATGGATCTCTTGATCGTCAATTGTCGTCTTGAACTGCGGCAATAGGTTGAGCCGTCTTTCCTGTGCCCGCCAATCGAACCGGTTCAGCCAGTAATCGGCCAGGCGTCGCATGAACGCCAAGCTTGCGCCGTCGTCCCAACCGTCGGCATCGAACGAGCTGGGCCAGCGCACCGTGCGAAGCCGCTGTGCCAGATCTTCGAGCTCGGCTTCGGGCACGGCAATCGTGAATGGAACGACGGGCATGATGGGCTCCCAAGTAGCGACGACGTTATCGTGTTCGATGCCGCGCGCGACGACGCCGGCGACGCCGCGCATCGCGACGCGACGCCGGTCGTCCGCCTCGACCTATGCGCGACCGCCATTGGCGATGAACGCATCGACCCGCGTTTCGAGCACCTTGAGCGGTAGCGCCCCGGCGAGCAGGATGGCGTCGTGGAAGCGGCCGATCGAGAAGCCCGCGCCGAGGGCAGCCTTCGCCTTCTCGCGCAGACGCAGGATGGTGACCTTGCCGACCATATAGCTGCTCGCCTGGCCGGGGGAGACCGCATAGCGTTCGATCTCCTGCGTCGACAGCGAGATGGGGTCGCCGTCGATGCCGCTGAGCGTCGCGATCGCTTTCTCGCGGCTCCAGCGCTTGGCGTGGATGCCGGTGTCGACGACGAGCCGGCCGGAGCGGAGCAGCGCGTCGTGGATATAGCCGAGCTCCCAGGCCGGCTGGTCCTTGTAGAAGTTCATCTCGTCGGCGAGCTGTTCGGCGTAGAGCGCCCAACCCTCGATATAGGCGCCGAAGAAGAGGATCTTGCGGTACAATGGCAGCGCCGATTCACGCTGCAGTGTGAGCTGGAGATGATGGCCGGGGACGCCTTCGTGGAAGGTGGTCGTCGGCATGTCCCAGAACGGCGCCTCCGCCGTGTCGCGCAGGTTGAGCCAGTAGATGCCGGGGCGCGTGCCGTCGAGGCTTCCTTCCGTATAATGGGTCGATGAAGCCGCCTCGGTCGCCGCGGGGATGCGGCGGATCTCGAGCGGCGTCTTGGGCAGCGTCGCGAAATAGGCCGGCAGCCGCCGTTGCATCGCCTGCACCAGCGTATTGAGGTCGGCGATCTCCTTGGCCTTGCCGGCGTCGGTGTTGGGATAGAGGTAGCGCGGGTCCTTGAAGAGGCCGGCGTAACGCTCCGCGACGGTGCCCTTGGTCATGCCGAGCTTGCCGAACAGCGTGTCGGCGCGCGCGCTGAGTTCCCGCGTGACGTCGAGCCCCATCTGATGGACCGCATCGGGCGACAGATCGCTCGTCGTCGCGGCGCGCAGCGATGCGGCATAATAAGCGTCGCCATCGGGCAGCCGCCAGACCCCCGCATCGTGCACCGCCTTCGCGCGCAGCGTCGTGAGCAGCGCCATCTGCCGGTCGAGCGCGGGGACGACGCTTTTGTCGTAGATCGCACTGGCGCGGGCCTGCCAGTCGCCAGCGATCCCCTTCGCCTGCGCGCGGGTCGCGAGCGAGGTGACGAGCGTCGAGGATGCGGCGGGCTGGCGCAGCACCTTCATCTGCGCCAGCGCACCATCGATCGCGAAATCGGGCGGGACGACGCCGAGGCCGGCATCGTGTCGGACGCGCTCGATCTCCTGATCCATGACGACGGCGAAGGCGTCGAGGCGCGACAGATAGGCCTCGCAGTCCGCCGCGGTCGCGATCGTATGCTGGCTGTCGAGGAAGTCGGGCGTACCCGAATAGGCGCCGCTCAATTGCGACAGGACATAAGGGCTGCCGGCACCGGTGCCGCCATAAGCGAAACGGCGATCCGCGGCGTCGGTCGCTTCGGTGTCGTAGAGGACGGCATCGTAGTTGATCGCCGCCGGGGCGCTCAATTGCGTGCGGTCGATGCGGCGGAGCTGGCCGAGCTGCTCCGTCACCAGGCGCTTGCGCCGCGCAAGGGCGGCCGGCGACGCGTCGTCGAGCCGGCGCTTCGCTGCCGCCCGCGTGCCGGTATCGACGCCGAGCGACGTCGCCAGCGTCGGGCTTTCGTCGAGCGCGGTCTGGTAGAATTGGTCGAGCAGGTGCGTCAATGCCGCATCGGCTGGACCGGCCGCTGTGGTCGCCGCAGCGGAGGCACCGCGCGACAAGGCCAGCGTCGCAGCGGAGCCCAGACAGAACAGACGGCGATCGATCATCCGTGTTTTCCTTTTCGGCGCAACGGCTTCGGCCAGACTGCCGGGCGCATTGCCGATGCCGCTATATCGGGCGGATCCGGGATGCGACAGCCACGCGACGCCATGCCGTCAGTGCGGCAATGCTGGTTGGCATCGGGTCGGCCGGCCGCACGTCACCTGTTCAGCGCGGAGCGGATACCCGCCACACGACATTGCCGGCGTCGTCGGCGACGAGCACGGCCCCAGTGCGGTCGACGGTCACGCCGACCGGGCGGCCGCGCACCTTGCTGCCGTCCGCGGTCAGGAAGCCGGACAGGAAGTCCTGCGGTTTGGCGGAGGGACGGGCGTTCGTGAACGGGACGAAAATCACCTTGTAACCGTTGAGCTCGTCGCGGTCCCAACTGCCGTGTTCGCCGATCAATGCGCCGCCGCGATATTTCGCGGGCAGGCTGCTGCCGGTGTAGAAAGTGAGGCCGAGCGCGGCGACATGGCTGCTCAACGCATAATCAGGCGGGATCGCGCGCGCGACCAGATCGGGGCGCTGCGGCATGACGCGGGGATCGACGTGCTGGCCATAGTAACTATACGGCCAGCCGTAGAAGCCGCCTTCGCGCACCGAGGTCAGATAGTCGGGGACGAGGTTCGGCCCCAATTCGTCCCGCTCGTTGGCGACGACCCACAAGGTGTTGGTGCCGGGATAGAAATTGGGGCTGTTCGGATTGCGCAATCCGGATGCGAACACCCGCGACCGGCCGGTCGCACGATCGATCTCCCAGACCGCGGCGCGGTTCTTCTCCGCCTCCATGCCGTTTTCGGTGATGTTGCTGTTCGACCCCACCGTTGCGTACAGCAACGTGCCGTCGGGGCTGAGCGTCAGGCTCTTCGTCCAATGATGGTCGATCGGGCCGCCCGGCAATTCGGTCAGGCGCACCGGCGCCGCGGTGATCCGCGTCTGGCCGAGCGCATAGGGATAGCGCAGCACCGCGTCAGTCGCCGCGACGTACAGATAGCCGTCGGCGAAGACGACGCCGAACGGCGAGTTGAGATGACCGAGCAGGACATTGCGCAATTCGGGGACGCCGTCACCGTCGGCATCGCGGAGCAGGGTGATCTGGTTGGTCGCGCCCTTGGGCTTGGCGCCGCTCTGGCCGGTAGCGCGCTTCTGCACCCAGGATACGATCGGGTTCTTCGGACGGGTGATCGGATCGAGATTGGGTCCCTGCGATTCGACGACGAGCACGTCGCCATTGGGCAGCGCGAGCATGTTACGCGGGTGGTTGAGATCGCGCGCCAATGCCTGCACGCGTAGGCCGGCGGGCGCGGTGGGCGTCTCGTTCGCGCCCCAGCCGACGACTTCGGCGACATGGATCGGCGGTACCAGATATTGCTGCGGGGCGGGCAGGACCGGATCGGGACCGATCTGGCTGTTGCGATCGAACTTGGCGCCGCCGTCGTTACAGCCGGCGAGCGTCAGCACCAGCGCGGAGGCGGCGCCGCCGAGGATCGTACGGGCGGCGGTCACGACCGGACCCCGACGCGATGCTTGTAGACGAGCGAGCCGCCGAGCCAGGCGCTGATGCCGAGCAACAGCACCGAGATCACCGACAGCGTCAGTCCGGTCGGCACCACGCTGGTCCAGCCGTCGCGGCTGTGGACGAAGGCGTTGACGATCTCGATCACGAAGACGCTGAGATTGATGATCATATGCGGGGTCGCCGGGCGTGCCGCGCGGACGCGGCGATCGCCGGCGTAATCGATGATCCCGGTCAGCGCGGCGAGGCCGCCCATCACCAGTCCGGCGGTGATCAGCCAGATCGAGAAATTGCTCCACTGGACGTTGGCCGAACCGAGATAGGCGAGATCGGTGATCAACGCGCCGATGAAGCAGACGATCGGGAACGGTACCAGCATGGGATGCAGGGGGTGACCGAACAGCTTCGCCGTCGATCGCGGATTGCCCTCGTCGCGCGTGGCGCGATCTGACGGTGTATTGGCGCTCATCAGGCTACAGCGCAACGCACGACGATCCGTTCCCGGTCGGCAAAGATATGGGCAAGCTATTCTGCCGTATAAACGTCGATCAAGATTGTCCGGGGCAGGGGGCGACTGGCCGGATTATTTGCCGGTGACGCAACGGACCCCGATCCTGCCAGTTACCAGCCGATGATGAGACCGATTTTCCGAAGAGCAAGCCGCTGTGCCTGGATCGTTTGCGCCGGGCTGACGAGTGCAGCCGCGAGCGCGCAATCGGTGCCGACGATCGATACCGAAGATGCTATGCTGGGCAGCGCCGACGTGGGCGACGGCTGGATCCACCCGATGTTTTCCGTCGATGCGCGCAACGGCGATTTCGCGCGCGGCAATTACGATGACGATCGCGCCGATCTCGCCCGTCTGCCCGTCCATGCGCAGGTCGGCGCGGCGATCGATCTGTCGCGCGGCGCCGACGGCAAGACGACGAGCTGGCTGGTGCTGCGTTCCTCCAACGGCTTTCACGCGCCGAACCGAAGCGAGACGCGCACGCCGCGCGCCTGGTATGAGAGCAACAACCTCGCCGCTGTGGTCTTCGCACCGCTGAAGGGGCTGCGGACCGCCGCGGTCTATACGATCAAGACCAGCCCCAACCACGTATCGGGCACGACGCACGAGGCCAGTGTCTCGCTGGCCTATGCCGGCAAGGACGGCTTCGGCAGCATCTCGCCGACCTTCGTCGTCACGACGCGGACCAAGGGGGATGGCGGCGTCTATGCGCAGGCGGCGATCGAACCTGGCGTCGATCTCGGCAACGGCGAACGCGCGCCGCGGTTCAGTGTGCCGCTCGCGGTCGGGACGGGCTGGCGCGGCTTCTACGGTGCGCAGAGCGGCGACCGCCTGTTCGGCAGCGCCGGGGCGGCGCTGGAGGCGCCGTTCCTGCTCGGCACGACGCACGGCACGATGCGCTGGGAGGCGCTGGCGCTGGTCCGCGACGATCGCCTCGCCGCGCTCAGCGGGCCGGACGGCGAGACCGGGACGGTGATCCCGCTGGTGACCTGGTCGCTGTCGGTGGCCTATTGATCGCGCGGGCGCGGCGACGAAGGCGCATGACGGTCCGGGCAGGATCGTGCATGATCGATGCGGGGCCCGCGCCGGGAAGGATGCTGCTGCAAACGTTATGGATGCGACCGATCAGACATTGCGCGAGCTCGGCTGGGACGATCATTTCGCCGGCCAGCTCTCGGCCGCGGAGGCGACGCGGACCCATCCAGCGCGGGTGATGGCGGTGCATCGTGGTCAGGTCGAAGTCGTCGGCGCGGGCGTCGACAGGCTCGTCTCTCCCTACGTACAGGGCGCCAGACCGACCGACGATCATCCGACCGTCGGCGACTGGCTGCTGATCGCCGACGACACTCTGCTGCCCGTCCGCGTGCTCGCGCGCAAGAATCTGTTCAAGCGGCGCGCGCCGGGCGATGGCCGCAAGGAGCAGATGATCGCGGCCAACGTCGACACCGTCTTCATCGTCGCCTCGTGCAACCAGGATTTCAGCGTCGCGCGGCTGGAGCGCTATCTCGTCCTCGCGCGCGACGTCGGGGTGGAGGCGGTCGTGGTGCTCACCAAGATCGACCTGACCGAGACGGTGGCCGATTTCGTCCAGGCGATCCGCGCGATCGAACCCGATCTGGCGATCGAGACGGTCGACGGACGCGTGCCGGCGCAGGTCGCGCGGCTGGCGGCGTGGTGCGGGATCGGCCGGACGGTGGCGTTCCTCGGCTCGTCGGGCGTCGGCAAGTCGACCCTGGTCAACAGCCTGCGCGGCTCGGACAGTATCGCCACCCAGGCGGTCCGGGCGCATGACGACACCGGCCGCCACACCACGACGGTGCGGCGGATGCACCGGCTCGACCACGGCGGCTGGCTGCTCGACCTGCCCGGCATGCGCGAGCTGCAATTGTCGGAGGCGGCGGAGGGCATCGCCGAGGTGTTCGACGATTTCGCGCTGGCCGCGGCGGATTGCCGCTTCTCCAATTGCGCGCACGGCAACGAGCCGGGATGCGCGGTGCGGGCGGCGATCGCGGCGGGTACGCTGACCCTCGAGCGGTTCGACCGCTGGCGGCTGCTCGCTGCCGCCGAGAGCGCCAATGCGGCGCCGGTGTACAAGCGACGGCGCTGACGCGCGAGCCTGCGCCGACGGCGTTGCGGTGGCGGGCGGGCGCCTTTAGCTTGGGCCGCGATTGGGGAATGGGTCGATGGAAACGATTGGACGCGATCTCAACGAGATGCAGCGCATTCCGTTGGAGCCGGGCCATGTCCGCGCGATCCGCGCGACCGGCACCGAACGTCGCTATCGCAAGGGCGAGCTGCTCGCCACGATCGGCGATCCGGCGGACCGGTTCGTCTATGTCGAGGCGGGCGAGATCGAGGTGGTCGATCCGTTCACCGGCGACCGGCTGGTGCCCTCGACGCTGGGACCGACGCAGTTCATGGCGGAGATCTCGCTGCTGTCGGGGGGCAGCTGGTCGATGACGATGCGCGCCGCCGCCGACACCCGCGTCGTCGAGGTGCCGCGCGAGGACATGCTGCGGCTGATGGCAGAGATCCCCGAAATGTCCGACATCGTCATCACCGTGCTGGCGGCGCGGCGTCGGCGGCAGCTCGACGGGGGGACGGGCATGCTCGTGCTGGTCGGCGAGGAAGTCGACCGCGACGTGCGGCGGGTGGCGGAGTTCGCCGCGCGCAACCGCATGCCCTACCGCTCCTATCCGCTCGGCAGCGCGGATGCCGCGCGGGTGGCGGTGAGCTGCGGGACGCCCGCCGACACGCCGGTGGTGCTCTACGGGCGCGACCTGATCGTCACCGAGCCGACGCCGGAGAAGGTCGCGCGGCTGCTCGGGCTGGACCGCGACCTGCCCGAGCATGAGGCGTTCGACCTGCTGATCGTCGGTGCCGGCCCGGCCGGCGTCGCGGCGGCGGTCTATGCCGGTGCGGAGCGGCTGCGCGCGCTCGTCGTCGACGAATGCGCGATCGGCGGGCAGGCGGGCACGTCGAGCCGGATCGAGAATTACATGGGTTTTCCCACCGGGATCTCCGGCGCCGATCTGGTCTGGCGCGGCGAGGTGCAGGCGATGAAGTTCGGCACGCGCTTCGTGATGCCGCGGCGGGTCGCGACGCTGGAAGCGTTGCCCGACGCGCAATTCTGCGCGACCTTCGCCAATGGCGAGCGGGTGCGCGCCACGGCGGTGGTGGTCGCGACCGGGGTGCAATACCGCCGGCTGCCGCTCGACCGGCTCGCCGACCTCGAGGGCGCCGGCGTCTATTATGCCGCGACCGAGACCGAGGCACGCTATTGCCGCGAGGCGGAGGTGGTGGTGATCGGCGGCGGCAATTCGGCCGGGCAGGCGGCAATGTTCCTCAGCCGCAGCGCGCGGCATGTGCGGCTGCTGGTGCGCGGCGACAGTCTCGCGACGTCGATGTCGGACTATCTGTCGAGCCGGCTGCAGGCCGATCCGGCAATCACGATCGAATATGGCGCGCATGTCGCCGCCTTGCACGGCGACGACCGGCTGGAGGCGGTGACGATCCGCGACAAGGCCGGCGACCGGCGCGTGGAGACCTGCGCGATGTTCGTGATGGTCGGCGCGGCGCCCAACACCGGCTGGCTGGCGGAGCTTGTCGCGCTCGACGACAAGGGCTTCGTGCTGACCGGCGCGGACGCCGGCGCCGCCTCGCCCTACGCCACGTCGCGCCACGGCATCTACGCCGTCGGCGACGTGCGCGCAGGATCGGTCAAGCGGGTCGCCTCGTCGGTCGGCGAAGGCTCGGTCGTCATCTCCAAGGTCTGGGACTACGTCCGTCGCTGATCCGCCGCCGACGGAAGGTCAGAACTCCGTGGCGCGCTCCGGGTGGAGGCGGTTGATGACGTTGTAATTGATCGCCGTCCAATATTCCGAGCCTTCGCCGAGCAGATCGGCCTCCGCCGCGGCGATCGTCGCACCGTCCTTGCTCACCAGGAAATCCTCGACGTCGTTCATCGAGGCGAAGGCGAAGATCGACACCGCATCGATCTTGCTGCCCTCCGGGTCCTTCTGCGTCGAGCCGATATTATGGAGCTGCGCATAGCGGCGGACGAATTCGCCCGTCGCCGGCTGCGCCATCACCAGCCGCGCATGCTCGCGCAGCAGCCGCTCCTGGAACACCTCGCGCGACAGATCGGGGCGGCGCATGTGGATCTTGACCAGACTGACCGCGTCGCGATGCCGCTCGCTGGGGATCAGGATATATTCGCGGGTGATCTCGCGCGTCACCATGCGGAAGGCGGTCTGTTCGTCGGCGATGATCCGCTTGGCAAATTTGTCCTGATCGAGCGTGCGCGCGATGTCGGCCTCCTCGGCATAAGCAATATAGGCGAGGCCGTCCCAGCGCGGGCGGACGAAGGCGGGCACCCGCTGCCAGGGATCGGCGGGCAGCAGGCCGTTCTCGTCGACCATCGCGCGATAGGGCGGCGGGAAGGCGGAGGAGGGGCCGCTCGCGACGCGGTGGATCTGGTCGTAGCGTAGGACGCGCTCCGACGAGCTGCCCGGCTCGTCCCAGGCGAATTTCGGGCCGTGGACCTTGCGCCAATATTCGTCCCAATGTTCGAACGCAAGATTGGGGTCGCTCTCCAGCGCCAGCGCGTGCGGGCGCCAATTGGGCAGATGCACCTCGTGCCCGTGACGGCTCTTCGCCGAGCCCGCATCCTGCGGACGGTCGCCGCGGGCGGTATCATCGACGCGGCTGACGAAGGTCGGGGTGACGACCAGCGGCTTGCCGGTCGGCGCATGCGTCTGGCCCAGGGGTGGGCGGTGCAGCGCGTCGCTACGGTCGAAATCGATGGACATGAACGTCTCCGGATCGGGATCGGGTGAAGGCGGCGGCGTCAGGACAGTCCAGCGCCGCGGCGTACCGCCAGCCCGGCAGCGGCCCAGTCAACGTCCTCGCCTTCGGTGGCGATCGCGCTGCGCAGATGGTCGCGGACGATGCCGAGCAGCGGCATCGGCACGCGCGACGCGGTCGCTGCGGCATCGACCAGCCCCATGTCCTTGAGGCCGAGCGGCGCGGTGAAGCCGGCGGGGCGGAAGCGATCCTCGACGAGGAAGTCGCCATAGGTCTTGTAGATCGGCGCATCGAACAACGTGCCGGTCAGCACGTCGAGCAGGGTGCGGCGATCGACGCCGCCCTTGTCGGCCAGCGTCATCGCCTCCGCCATCGCCTCGACCGCGGCCATGATCATGAAGTTGCCCGAGAGTTTGACAAGATTGGCAGCAGATGGCGTATCGCCGACGCGAAAGGTGCGCTGGCCGATCGCCTCGAACAAGGGCGCGCAGCGGTCGAGATGCGCCGTCGCGCCGGCCGCGACGACGAACAAGTGCGCGGCCTCGGCGGCGGCGGGGCGGCCGAAGACGGGCGCCGAGACGAAGCCGCCGGCGCCCGGCTCCGCGGCGAGCCGCTCGGCCATCGCGACGCCGATCGTGCTGTGCGAGACGTGCAGCGCCGGGCCGCCGGTGATTCCGTCGGCACCGAAGGTCACCGCCGCCAGCGCATGGTCGTCGGCGAGCATCGACATCACGACCTCGCCCTGCGCCGCCTCGACCGGGCTGGCGGCCAGCGTCGCGCCCGCGGCGACCAGCGGCCCGGCCTTGTCGGGCGAGCGATTCCACACCGTGACCTCGTGCCCCGCGGCGACGAGATTCTGCGCCATGGCGGCGCCCATCCGGCCCAGTCCGATGAAACCGACCTTCATCGTCCGTCCTCCATATAGGCCGCGAAGGCCGCGGCGTGATCGGGGTGCCAGCGCGACAGCGCCGGGCGGTTCTCGATCAGGTCACCCGCCGCCCAGGCGATCCGGAGCCGGTCCTGTTCGGGCGTCGTCTCATTGTCCGGGCAGATCAGGTAGAAATCGCCGGCGGCGATGCCGGCCATCATGAAGTCCACCACCTGATCGGGCGACCAGGCGCCGGGCGGCTGGTCGCCGCGGCCGCGCGCGGTCATGCCGGTCCAGGTGAAGCCGGGCACGAGCAGATGCGCGGCGACGCGGTCGCCGGTCTGCGTGCGCAACGTATGCGCGAGGCCTTCGGTCAGCGCCTTCACCGCCGCTTTGCTGACGTTGTAGGCGGTGTCGCCCGGCGGCTGGGTGATGCCCTGTTTCGAGCCGGTGTTGATCACCAGCGCCGGCCCGCCGTGCGCGATCATCGCCGGGACGAATGCCTGCACGCCGTTGAGCACGCCGAACAGATTGACGCCGAGCAGCCGGTCCCAGCCGCCGCGGTCGGATAGCGCATCGCCGCCGCCGCCGACCCCGGCATTGTTCATCAGCACCGACACCGCGCCGAACCGCGCGGCGACGTCCGCCGCCAGTGCCTCGACCGCCTGCCGATCGGATACGTCGCAGGCGATGCCTACCGTATCGCCGGGGATGGTCGCCACCGCCGCGTCGAGCGCATCCCGTTCGCGATCGACGAGGCATGTCCGCATGCCCTCGCGGGCGAAGCGCCGGGCGGCGGCAAGGCCGATCCCGCCCGCCGCGCCGGTAATCACTGCGACCGTTCCGGGTGCGAAGGCGGCTGCCGCGGCGCTCATCGGCCGAGCGACGCCATCTGCGGCGCGGCATAGCGCGTGCCGGTCGCCGCGCCCGGCGGCAGGATGCGGTCGATCCGCGCGCGGTCGTCGTCGGTCAGCGTCACGTCGAGCGCGCCGATATTGTCTTCCAGATAGCGGCGGCGCTTGGTGCCGGGGACCGGCACGATATCGTCGCCCTGCGCCAGCACCCAGGCGAGCGCGAGCTGCGCGGCGGTGCAGCCCTTCTCCTGCGCCATCGTCTCGATTTCCGTCACCAGCGCGAGGTTGCTGGCGAAGGCGTCGCCCTGGAAGCGTGGATTGTCGCGGCGGTAATCGTCGGCAGGAATATCCTCGGGACGGCGGAACTGGCCGGTCAGGAAGCCGCGGCCGAGCGGGCTGTACGGGACGAAGCCGATGCCGAGCTCGCGCACCGTCGGCAGGATCGCCTCCTCGGGATCGCGCGTCCACAGCGAATATTCGGTCTGCAAGGCGGTGATCGGATGCACCGCATGCGCGCGGCGGATCGTCTCGGGCGCGGCCTCCGACAGGCCGAGATACTTGACCTTGCCCGCGCTCACCAGCTCGGCCATCGCGCCGACCGTCTCCTCGATCGGCACGTCGGGATCAACGCGGTGCTGGTAATAGAGATCGATCACGTCCAGCCCGGTGCGCTGCAGGCTCGCGTCGCACGCCTGGCGGACATAATCGGGGCGGCCGCTGATCCCCTGGAAGCTGCCGTCGGCGCCGCGGACGTTGCCGAATTTGGTCGCGACCACGACCCATTCGCGCCGTTCGCGGACGACCCGGCCGACCAGTTCCTCGTTGCGGCCGACGCCGTACATGTCGGCGGTGTCGAGGAAGGTGAGGCCGAGGTCGATCGCGCGGTGGATCGTCGCCGCCGATTCTTCGTCATCGCGACCGGCGTAGAATTCAGACATGCCCATGCAGCCGAGGCCGAGGGCGGAGACTTCGAGCCCTTGCGAGCCGAGCTTGCGCATTTCCATTGCCGAACATCCTAACCGGGGGAGCCCCCACAGCGGATGAGGCGCGGCCATGTTCCCCGCGTCATGCGATCGGGCGCACGCGCCGTCGCAACGCGCGACCGCCGGGTCAGCCGCCGAGCGCGGAGGCGGTCAGCGCCGACAGGCTGGCGGCCAGTTCGGCGTTGCGGAACGGCTTGGTCAGGCGAGGAATGGCGGCATCGATCCCGTCCTCCTCGGCATAGCCCGAGACGATCAGCACCGGCAGGCCGGGATGGCTGTGCCTGAGCGCGCGCGCGAGCTGCGCGCCGCTCATCCCCGACATCAGATGATCGGTGACGACGATGTCGGGCGTCAGGCCGGCATCGAGCAACTGCAACGCCTCCTCCGCGGAGGCGGCCTCGACCACCACATAGCTCATGTCGGCGAGCATGTCGGCGGTACTCAGCCGGACCAGCTCCTCGTCGTCGATCAGCAGCGCGGTTCCCAGGCCCTGGGCGGCGGGGAGGAACTCGGCGGACGCATCCTCCCGGTTGACCGCGATCGCGCTGATCGGCAGCCACAGGCTCATCGTCGTGCCCTGACCCGGCGCGCTCTCGATGGTCAGCCCGCCGCCGAGCTGCGCGGCGAGGCCGTGGACCATCGACAGCCCGAGGCCGGTGCCCTTGCCGACGCCCTTGGTCGAGAAGAACGGCTCGATCGCGCGCCGCTGCGTCTCGGCATCCATGCCGACGCCGGTATCGCGGACGCTGAGCCGCACGTAATGACCACGCGCCAGCCCGCGCACGTCGCGCTCGCGCACGCTCTCCCGCCGCGCGGAAATGGTCAGTGCGCCGCCGTCGGGCATCGCATCGCGCGCATTCACCGCAAGGTTGAGCAGGGCCATTTCGAGCTGGTTCAGATCGGCCTTGGCCGGCGGCAGATCGGCGAGATCGACGCGCACCTCGATCATCGGGCCGAGCGTCGAGCCGATCAGCCCGGTCATGCTGTCGACCACGCGCGCGACGTCGACCGCGGTCGGCTGCAACGGCTGGCGGCGTGCGAAGGCGAGCAGGCGCTGGACCAGTGTCTTGGCGCGTTCGGCGGATTGCAGCGCGCCGCCGATCAGCCGCTGCTCGCGATCGCTGCCGATGCCCTTGCGGACCAGCATGTCGAGCGACCCGACGATCGGGGTGAGCAGATTGTTGAAATCATGGGCGACGCCGCCGGTCAGGCTGCCCATCGCCTCCATCTTCTGGCTCTGCCGCAGCGCCTCGCGCGCGACCTCGAGATCCGCCTCGCGCGCCTTGCTGTCGCTGAGATCGCGACCGACCGCGACGAAATTGACCCCGTCCGCCTCGGGCGCGACGGTCCATTCGATATCCTTCCAGCCGCCGTCGCGGGTCGCGATGCGGTTTTCGAAGCGGGTCGGTCGCCGCGTCTCGGCCATCCGGCCGATCGCCGCCAGCGTATGCGCCTGATCGTCGGGATGCATGAAGCTGGCATAGCCGCGGGCGAGCAGTTCCGCCTCGGTCCAGCCGAGCAGGCGCGACCAGGCCGGGCTGACCGCCGACATCATCCCGGCGTAATCGGCGCGCGCCAGCATGTCCTGCGACAGGGTCCACAACCGGTCGCGCTCCGCCGAGCGCAGCGCGATCTGCTCCTCGAGCGTCTCGTTGAGCCGGCGCAGGCCTTCCTCGGCGCGGGCGCGCTCGACCGCGGTCTTGACCCGCTCGCCGACCTCCTGGACGAGGCTTTCCTCGGCCGCCGTCCAGACCCGCGGCGTCGCCGACTGGACGGCGAGCAGCCCGACCCGGCCGGTCCCCTCGAACAGGATGACGTCGATGAAGGCGCCGACCTGCCGCTCGGTCAGGCCGGTGCGTGCCTCGACGCCCAGCCGGTGGTCGCTGCCGACGTCGCGCACCACGACCGGCGTGCCGATCCGATAGGCGCCGAGCAGATCGGGACCGAAGGCCTCGAGCGAATGATCGCCGACGATCGAGGCGACGCCGCGCGCATGGTCGCAGGCGACCGTCATCCGGCCGTCGACGATCTCGGCATAGAAGACGCGGCTGGCGTCGAGCCGCTCGCCGAGCCGTTCGGCGGCGAGGCGGGTGATGGCATCGGGCGTGTCGAGCGGACGCAGCGCGTCGGCGAGCGCCAGCAGGAAGGCGGTGCGCCGCTCGCTCGCGACGCGCTCGGTGGTTTCGGCGAGGATGCAGATGACGCCGCCGGGCGTGCCGCTCTCGTCGAGCACCGGCGAATAATCGAGGTCCATCCAGACCTGCTCGGGCCGGCCGTGCCGGTACAGCGTCAGCTCCTGGTCGTGATAATGGAGCGTGCCGCCGGCGAGTCCGACCTTCATGACGTTGTCGTTGAAGTCGGCGACCTCTGGCCAGCCCAGCCGCACCTCCGAGCCGAGCAATTCGGGATGGCGGCCGCCGGCGAACGCCGAATAGGCGTCGTTGTAGAGCATGACGCCGGCCTCGCCCCACAGCATCACGATCGGCACCGGCGAGCGCAGCAGGATGGCGGTCGCGGTGCGCAGGCTCTGCGGCCACCGCGCGATGGGTCCGAGCGGCGTCGCCGACCAATCGCGCTCCCCGATCAGCCTGGCGCAGGCGCCGCCGCCGGTCAGGAAGTCGTGCGCGGCGTCGGAGGTACGGTGCATCGCGGGTAAGGCCGACATCGGGGCGGTAGGATCCTGCAGACTCTCGTGATCGGCCAGACCTTTACCCGCACCCCCGCACGATGGAAGAGACAATGTGGCGCGGCTTCACCCCGCATAGGCCTTGACCAGATCGTACAGATAGTCGCGCCCGGTGTAGACCGCCTTGACGATCGCGCGTTCGTTGAGCCCGTGCGCGCCATTGCCGTCGGGATCGCCATAGAGGCCCGGCGGGCCGTAGGAGGGGATGCCGATCGCGCCGAGATAGATGCCGTCGGTCGCGCCGGTCGACATCATTGGTGCGAGCGGCACGCCGGGATAATAACGCGCGAGCAGCCGTTCGGCGGGCTGGACGATCCTGGGATCGAGCGGCGGCGGCACCGCGGCGGGGCCGCGATCGTCGACCTGCTTCACCGTCATCTTCGGGTCGGCGACGACCTTTTCGAGCGCGACGCGGACGCTCTCCGCCGACACGCCGGGGAAGATGCGGCAGTTGACGTTGGCGCCGGCGCGCTGCGGCAGCGCGTTATTGGCGTGGCCGCCGTCGAGCAGCGTCGCGACGCAGGTGGTGCGCAGCATCGAATGGTAGCTCTTGTCGGTATCGACGATCGCGAGCGCCGCCTTGTCGGTCGGGTCGGCGGCGACCCGCATCATCGCCGCGCCCATCGCATCACCGCGCGCCTTGCCGGCGATGCGGAAATAGGCGCGGGTGGTGTCGGTCATCTGCACCGGAAAGTCGTAGTCGCGCACCTTGCCGATCGCATCGGCCAGCTCGTAGATCGCATTGTCGCGCACCGGCGCCGAGCTGTGCCCGCCCGGATTGGTCGCCTCGATCCGGTAATTGACCGCCGCCTTCTCGCCGACATGGATGTTGGCGATGACCAGATTGCCCTTGCCGTCGGAGCGGCCACCGCCGCCCTCATTGAGCGCGAATTCCGCCGCGATCAGGTCGGGCTTGTTCTGCGCCAGCCATTTGGCGCCGTTAAACGCCCAGCTCGTCTCCTCGCCGCAGGTCAGCGCCAGCTTGATCGTGCGCTTGGGGCGATAGCCGTCCTGCTTGAAGCGGATCAGCGTATCGATCCAGATCGCGTCCATCGCCTTCATGTCCGACGTGCCGCGGCCGTAGAAATAGCCGTTCTCCTCGACCATCTTATACGGGTCGCGCGTCCAATCCTCGGCCTTGGCCACGACCACGTCGATGTGGCCGAGCAGCAGCATCGGTTTCGCGGTGCGCGACGAACCCGGCAGCACCACGACGAGGCCACCCTCCTTGGGGTGATCCGGCACGGCGAAGCGGGTGATCGCGCTGTCCACATAGCCCGCCACCTTCAGCCGCGTCTCGACCTTGTCGGCAAGCGCGGTGCAGCTGCCGGTGGTGATGCTCGTGTCGGTCTCGACCAGTTCCTGGTAGAGCGCGCGGAAGCGCTGCTGGTCGGGGCGCAGGGCTGGGGCGGCGGCGGTCTGCGCCGCCGCGGCGATCGGGACGCTCAGCGCCGCGATGGTGAGCACGATCCGGTTGCGCAGCGTCATGACGATCCCCCTGTGTCGATGTGGCCTACTATGCACGATCCCGTTTGCGCTGGAACAGGCAACGCGATCCCCCGTCCACCTTGCCGGCGCTATTGATTCGCATTAACGGATCCCGATCTAAAAGGGGGAAAGCGATGATCGGTATCGGTGGTCGGCGGAGCAGCCATATCGCGGCAATCGTGGTCGCATTCGCGGCGTGGCCGGATGCCGCCGCGGCGCGGCCTGCGGCGGCGGCGGTGCAGGCGGACTATGGCGACCAGGCCCGCGATCATGCCGCGATCCTGGCGATGGCCGGGACCTTCAAGGTGACGTTCGACATGCGCGAGACGACGCCGCTCGTCGCCGGCTATACGCCCTATCCCGCCAAGATCAGCGGCGGGCACGAACTGGTCCGTGCGATCGTCGATACGCCGGATCACGTCGTGCTCCAGCATCTGCTGGTCGTCGCGGACGGCAACGGCAAGACGATGGTGATCAAGCATTGGCGGCAGGACTGGACGTTCCAGCCGGCGCACGTGCTGACCTATGTCGCGCCCGGTCGCTGGACGCTACGCCCGGTGCCCGAAGCGGAACGGCGCGGCGCCTGGTCGCAGACGGTGTGGCAGACCGACGACAGCCCCCGCTATGGCGGCATCGGTCGCTGGCGCTACGACGATGGAGAGACCCGCTGGACCAGCGACGAGACCCGCCGTCCGCTCGCCCGCCGCGATGCGACGCGCGGCGTGCCCTACGACCATTATCTCGGCACCAATCGCCATGTCCTGACGCCGAACGGCTGGGTGCACGAGCAGGACAATGCCAAGATCGGCAGCAAGGACGGTCGACCGGCGACCTTCGTCCACGAATATGTCGTCAACAGCTATGTCCCGGCGCGCGACTTTCCCGTCGCGGCGGCGGAGGACTATTGGGCGAAGACCCACGATTATTGGGCGATCGTCCGCGCCGAATGGGATGCGGCGATCGCGCGCGACGGCGGGCTGGCGCTCGGCGAGGTCGCCGACAGCGGATCGGTGACGGGCCACCAGCTCATGCTGCTCGCCGACGATATCGTGCACGGCGACGCCACGACCGCCGCCGCCAGCGAGGAGGCGCGCGAGCTGATCCGCGGCGCGACGCGGCGCTGATGGTTCATGCGGGAGAAACCGCGGCCGCCGCAAAGCGGCGGCGGCAAGAAATCGCCTGCCGACCGGCGTTACGAGCGGGACCAATATAGATCAGGGTCGTTATGTCCGTTATGACGAGGTCGGTGAGGACGGGGATGAGGATAGACGCGGTGTCGCGGCGGGATCGACGCGCGGCTTCCGGTCGCGACGGGGTCGCATTTCAATGATGTCGCAGCCGCTGAACAGTGCCGCGCATGTCATCCAGCTCGCCCTCACGCCGATCTTCCTGCTCACCGCGGTCGGATCGTTGCTCAACGTGTTCGCGACGCGGCTCGGGCGGGTGCTCGACCGCATCCACGCGCTGAAGGCGAAGGGGGAGGGCGCGCCGGCCGAACTCGCACGGCTGCGGCTGCGCTCGCAGGTGCTCGACGCGGCGGTGCTGAGCGCGGCGCTGGCGGGTGGCCTTACCTGTTGCGCGGCGGCGACGATCTTCTTCGGCGTGCTGCGCGACACCGGCACCGCGACGGTATTGTTCGGCCTGTTCGGTGCGGCGCTGGTCGCCGCGATCGGCGCGCTCGCCTGTTTCGCCACCGAGGTGTTCCTGTCGGGGCGGGCGGTGCGCGAGCATATCGACGAGGCCGCCGTCGGCGCGGCGCAGACACCGGACCGGTCATGAGCGAAGAGGAATGGGAGGTGCGCGGCGCGCACGAGGATGCGGTCGAGGAACGTGCGCATCACGAACCGCTCGGCCAGAAGATCGCGCTGTTCTCGGCGATCCTCGCGACGCTCGGCGCGATCATCAGCTTCCTCGGCGGCCACGAACAGAATGACGCGCTCTATTACAAGAACGAGGCGGTGCTGATGAAGGCGCGCGCGTCCGACAATTGGGCCTATTATCAGGCCGAGGATCTCAAGCGCCACCTCGCCGAGACCAGCGCCGTGTTGGTACCGGCCGCGACGCACGATTATGCCGCGGACGCCGCCCGCTACGCGAGGCGCGGCAAAGCGCTGCGTGCGGCGGCGGAAGCGTATGACCGTCGGTCGGAAGAGGCGGATGCCGAATCCCGGCGCGCGCTGCGCCCGCATACCAAGCTGGCGATCGCGATGACCTTCCTGCAGGTCGGCATCGCGCTCGCCTCGATCAGCGCGCTGACCCGGCGGCGCTGGCTGCTCGGCGGGGCCGGGCTGTTCGCGGTGATCGGCGTCGCGCTCAGCATCGCCGCGTGGCTCTGACACCCGCTACGATCGTAACGAAGGATTGAGACGTTGGGATGCACGCAGATTCTATGACGACTCCCGACATCGCGCCGGCGGATCACACCATCCAGGCGTCGATCGCGCCCGCCCCGGCGCTGCGCCCCGAAGAGCCTTATGCACGCGACGAACTGCTGCACGAACTGTTCGACGCGACCGGCCGGCGCAGCGGCGGCGCGGTTGCGCTGGAGCTGATCGGCGCCAGCGAGGAATATGGCCGCAGCACCAGCTGGAGCTATGACATGCTGGCGCGGCGCAGCCTCGCGCTGGCACAGCGGCTGCGCGCGATGGGCATCGGCCGCGGCGACCGGGTGGTGCTCTGCCTGCCGCGCGGGCTCGACCAATATATGGCGATCCTCGGCGTGCTGCGCGCGGGCGCCGCCTATGTGCCGGTCGACTGGGGATATCCGCAGGACCGGATCGACTATATCATCGAAGACAGCGGTGCCGCGCTGACGCTCACCGTGACCAGCCGCGCCGAGACGATCGCCGGCGCGACGCTGGCGATCGACGCAGAGCTCGGCGACCTCGCCGCCGAGCCGATCGGTCCGCTCGGCCGCGACCAGACCGGCAGCGTGCCGGATGACCTCGCCTATATCATCTATACCTCGGGGACGACCGGGCGGCCGAAGGGGGTGATGATCACCCACGCCAACGCCTGCCATCTCGTCCGCTCGGAAAGTGCGATTCTCGCGCTCGACTCCGCCGACATCGTGTTCGGCGGGTTCAGCCTCGCCTTCGACATGTCGGTGGAGACGATGTGGAGCGCCTTCTTCGTCGGCGCGCGGCTACTCGTCGCGACCGAGGCGCTCGCGACCAGCGGCCCCGACGTCGCGATCGCGCTGGCCGCGGCGGGGGCGACGATCTGGCACGTCGTGCCGTCGCTGATCGCTTTGGTCGAGCATCCGGTACCGACGCTGCGCCTCATCAACATGGGCGGCGAGGCCTGTCCGCCCGACCTGCCGCGGCGGCTCGCCCGGCCGGGGCTGCGGCTGCTCAACACCTACGGCCCGACCGAGACCTCGGTCACCGCGACCTGGACCGAGGTGCAGCCCGGCCAGCGGATCACGATCGGCAAGCCGCTGCCCGGCTATACCGCGTGGATCGTCGACGAGGCGTTGCAGCCGGTGCCGGCGGGGCAGGAGGGCGAATTGGTCATCGGCGGCCCCGGCGTCGGCGTCGGCTACGTCAACCGGCCCGACCTCACCGCCGAGAAGTTCACGATGACGCCGTTCGACACGGTGTCGGGCGGCCCCGAGCGGATCTACCGGTCGGGCGACCTCGTTCGGCTCGACGCGGCGGGCGACATCGACTTCGTCGGCCGCATCGACACGCAGGTGAAGATCCGCGGTTTCCGCGTCGAACTCGCCGAGATCGAGGCGGTGATCGGCGAATGGCCGGGCGTCGCGCAGGTCGTCGTGCACTTGTTCAACGATGACGACGGCGCCGAATTCCTCGCCGCCTTCCTCGTCGCGCGCGCGAACGAGACGATCGATCTCGCCGGGCTGCGCACGCTCGTCGCCGAACGTCTGCCCAATTACATGCGCCCCGCCGCCTATCAGACGCTCGCCGCGCTGCCGACCCTGCCCGCCTCTGGCAAGGTCGATCGCAAGGCGCTGGTCAAGCCGGCGATCACCGTCACCACCGATCGCGCGATCGTCGCGCCGGCGACACCGATGGAGGAGACGTTGCACCGCGTCTGGGCGGAGGCGTTCGCGCCGCAGCCCGTCTCGGTGCTCGACGATCTGTTCGAGGATCTCGGCGGCCATTCGCTCAAGGCCGCGCGGCTGGTCTCCGCCGCGCGCAAGGTGCCGGGGTTGCAGGGTCTGTCGCTCGAGGACGTCTATGCCGCGCCGACGATCCGCGCGCTGGCGCTGCGCGTCGGCGGCAGCGCGGCGGTCGCGGTGCAGCAGGCGGACAGCTTCCACCATATCGCGGCGTGGAAGCGGCGGCTGTGCGTCGCGGCGCAGACGGTGGCGCTGCTGCCGATCTACACGCTCGCCGGGCTGCAATGGTTCTCGCCCTATATCGCCTATACGCATCTCGCCGGGCGGGTCGACCGGATCAGCGCGCTCGTGCTGAGCGCCCTGTTCTTCACGATCGTGCCGATCGCGTCGATGTTCCTGTCGATCGCGCTCAAATGGCTGATCGTCGGCCGCTTCAAGGCGGGCGATTATCCTTTGTGGGGCTTCTATTATTTCCGCTGGTGGCTGATCCGGCGGATCATCGGCGTCACCGCCACGCCCTATCTGGCGGGCACGCCGATGATCCGCGGCTATTACCGGCTGCTCGGCGCCAGGATCGGCGCGCGCGTCCATATCGGCACCGGGGTCATCGATACCGCCGACCTGCTCGACGTCGGCGACGATGCGATCATCAGCGACCAGGCGGTGCTCGCCACCAGCTCGGTCGAGCGCGGGCTGCTGCGCCTCGGCACGGTGACGCTGGCGCCGGGATCGTTCGTCGGGTCGCAGGCGGTGGTCGGGCGCAACGCCACGCTCGGCGAGGATGCGGTGCTCGACGACATGTCGGCATTGCCGACCGATGCGGTCATCCCGGCGCGGCAGCGCTGGACCGGATCGCCCGCGGCCTTCGCCGGCGACGTTCCGGCGCGGCCGCAGCGGGGAGGGCGCGAACCGCTCGGGCCCCTGCTCGGGCTGCTGCTCGGCGCGTTCATGCTGCCGATCATCGCCATCCTGCCGATCGCGCCGGGGCTCATCGCGCTGATCGAGCTCGACTGGGCGACCACCGGCTACGCCTATGTGCTCGTCTCGCCGTTCCTCGCGACGACCTATGTCGTGATGATGTGCGTGCTGACCGTCGCGGCGAAGCGGCTGATCCTCGGCAAGGTCGCGCCCGCCACCTATGCGCTCGATAGCTGGTTCTACGTGCGTTATTGGCTGGTCAAGCAGATCAACGATCTGGCGTTGCGGCTGCTGCATCCGATCTTCGCGACGCTCTACGTCATCCCCTGGTATCGCGCATTGGGCGTCAAGGTCGGGCGGCGGGCGGAGATCTCCACCGCCAGCGCGATCGTCCCCGACCTCGTCGAGATCGGCGCGGAGAGCTTCATCGCCGATTCCGTCATCTTCGGCGCGGCGCGGATCGGCCACGGCACGATCGAGCTGGCGCACACCCGCATCGGCCGGCGCAGCTTCATCGGCAATTCGGCGTTGCTGCCGAGCGGCGCGCAGATCGGCGACGAGGTGCTGATCGGCGTGCTCTCCAAGCCGCCCGAGAACCCGGCGCTGGCGATGGAGAGCGGCAGCACCTGGTTCGGCTCGCCCGCGTTCAAGCTGCCGGTGCGACAGGTCGCGACGATGTTCGACGAGGGCGCGCGCTTCAACCCGTCGCGCGGGCTGATCGCGACGCGCCTGTCGATCGAGGCGGTGCGCACCACCTTGTCGCTCACCGCCTTCCTCGTCTTCTTCAGCCTGTTGCTGTCGGTGGTCGGCGATCTCGACGATCTCGAACGCGGCGGGCTGGTGATCGGCCTCGCCTTTCCGTTCCTCTACGTCGGCTTCTGTCTTGCCTGCGGCGGCTTCGTGCTGGCGCTGAAATGGCTGGTCGCCGGCCGCTACCAGGCGACCACCGCGCCGCTGTGGAGCACCTTCGTCTGGCGCAGCGAGCTGGTAACCGCGACCTACGAGAATCTCGCGGTCGCGAATCTGCTCGAACCGTTGCGCGGCACGCCGTGGATCGCCGTCTATTTGCGGCTGATGGGGGCGAAGATCGGCAAGCGCTGCTATATCGACACCACCGACCTCACCGAGCACGATCTGGTGACGATCGGCGACGACGTCGCGCTCAACGACTTCGCAGGGCTCCAGACGCATCTGTTCGAGGACCGGGTGATGAAGGTCGGCCCGATCCGCGTCGGCGACCGCGCGACGATCGGTTCGCTGGCGATCGTGCTGTACGATGCGGAGATCGGCGCCGACGCGCAATTGGGCGATCTTTCGGTGGTGATGAAGGGCGAGACCCTGCCCGACGGTACCAATTGGGAGGGCAGCCCCGCCCGGATCGCGACCGGCGGATGACGCCGCACTGGCACGACGGGCCGCTGGCGGCGCTGGACTGGGACGGGGCGGCGCCGGTGGTGTGGCGCGCCGCGGCGCAGGATGCGGCGACGCGGCGGGACCTCGCGCAGGCGCTGGTCGCGCGGCTGGCGCGGCGGCGCGTCGAGGAGGTGCGGCTGGCGCGCACCGTCGCGGGCGCGCCGCGCGTGGCGAGCCCGGCGGGCTGGTACGTCGGCCTGTCGCATCGCGGCACGCACTGCCTGATCGGCGCCGCCACCCGGCCGATCGCGGTCGATCGCGAACTGGTCGATGATGCGCCGCCCCTGTGGGATATGCTGACCGAACGGGAAGGGCGCGCGCTGCGCCGGCTCGACCCGCTCGTTCAGTCGCGTGCCTGGCTGCGGCGCTGGACGATCAAGGAAGCGCACGCCAAGCTGGTCGGCGAACCGCGCCGCATCGCCCCGGAGACGATCGAGACCGAGGTGATCGACCCGGTGCACGCCACCGCCCGCTGCGAGGGCATGTCGCGCTGCTGGACGCGTGACGATGGCGAGGCGATCGAGACGGTCGCGCTGTGGCAGGCGGCGGCATGAGCCGGGTCGCGGTCCGCCGCTACGAGGCCGCGGATCGGGCGGCGGTGCTGGCGATCTTCGATTCCAACCTGCCCGAATATTTCGGGGCCGGCGATCGCGGCTGGCTGGAGGAGACGCTCGACGAGCCCGACGGTCCGGGGTTCGTCGTCACCGTCGACGGCGTCCCGGCGGCGTTCGGCGGCTATGAGATCTGGGACCATTACAACAAGGCGCTGCTCTATTGGGGCATGGCGGCGCGACGCTTCCACCGCTGCGGGCTCGGCCGGCTGCTGCTGTTCGAGCGACTGGCGCACGTCGCACGCTACGCCGAGCCGCCGACCCGCTACGTCACCGTCGATACCTCGCCGCTGGTCGCGCCGTTCTTCCGCCGCTGCGGCTTCGCGCTGACCGCGGTCTGGCCGGAGGGGTATCGTTCCGGCATGGAGATGCACGAGCTGCATTTCGATCTCGCCGCGACGACGATCGACGCGCTCGACGCGCAGCGTCGTGCCGCGCTGGCGGGGGTGGAGGCGGCAGTCGCGCGGCGCTAGCCGCGGTCCTCATGCGCAAGATGCAGCGCGACCAGTCGCGCGAGCAGCGTCGCCGGGAAGAGCTGGCCGATCACCGATTCCAGATTGGCGAGGCTGCGCGCCAATGGCGCCACCGGCACGATGTCGCCGAAGCCGGTGGTGGTGATCGTCGCCAAGCTGAAATAGGTGAAAGCGGCATTCGCGCTGGTCGCGCTGTGCGGATCGAAGCCGCTACCGCCGAAGGCGCCCGGCGCATGCATCTGGATCGCGCCATAGGCGATCGCGAACAACGCCGAGACGTTGAGATAGAGCAGCACCGCGCCGCGGATGCGATGCGCGGTTACCCGCCCGGCGGCGAAAACGTGCGGCGCGACCACCGCAGTCACCGCGACGTTGAACAGGAAGGCGACCAGCGCGATCGCCTCGTGCTGCTCGGTGGCGTCGAGCTGGAGCGAGGCGGACACCACCCGCCCGAATGCCGGCCATGCGGTCAGCAACGCGATCGACACGATCAGCAGCACCCGCCACAGCCGGTTCCGGGTAAAGACGGTGACGCAGATGAAAGCGAAGGCGAGGTGGCAGGCGTCGAGCAGGCTGCGGCCGGACGACCAGCCCTGCGCCATCGGCACGACCACGAACAATGTGACGCCTTGCAGGACGAGCAGCGCCGACAGGCTGTGATCGATCCGCCGGTCGCGATCCGCCGCCGCGCTCATCGTTGCGGCGTGCGTCGGCTTCGTCGGCATGGTCGCGCATCCTCGTCTCCGGCAGCACCGTCGCGCTAGGCGTGGCAGGCTGAACCGCGGGTTGATGATCGGGCGCCGCGGTTTGCCGTGCCCGATCATACGGGAATCGCACCGGAATGGCCGTGAGCGCTGATCGACAGCGCGCACACATTCGGGCACAAGCTGCGCCGATGAGCCACGCAGACAGTGTCCGAGAGCAAGAAGCCGGGGCAGCACAAGGGGTTAGCGCTGACGGTCCGGATATCGACCGCTATCGCTCGATCGTCTTCCCCAATGCCGTGCGCGAATTACGCAAGCAACAGGGCTTCGCCAGGCTGCTTGGATTGTCGGCCGTATTGCCGGACATCCCCTATGTGCGCCTCTCCAAGATCGAACGCGGCGAGGTCGTCGCCAAGGCCAGCGAATTGCGCAGCATCGCGATGGCGATGCGCGTCGCGCCCGAGGATCTGTTGCTCGATATCGACGATCCGGCGTTCGACATCGCCGCATGGGCGACCGAATTGCAGGACCTGACCGACGAGGAGATCGCCGAGGATCGCTTCGCGGTGCTGCTCGCCGCGGCGATCCGTGCGCAGCGCGATGCCGACCGGTCGCTGTCGATCGTCAACGTCGAACGCCGCTTCGGCATCGCGCCGGTGATCCTGTCGCGGCTGGAGAACGGCTACAAGCCGCTCGGGCGCTGGAACGCGCAGACCGTGCGTGCGGTCTGCCAGTTGCTCGACGTCACGGATGCGGAGAGCCTGCGCGCGCATGTCGCGCGGGCCGATGCCGATGGCACGCTGCGCGCCTATCTGCCCGCCGCGGCGAGCAGCGCGGCGCGGATCGAGAAGACGCGCGCCCGCGTCGCGCTGTTGCGCGAGGAATTGCACGATCCCGCCCAGCCGGCGGCGATCCGCGTCAAGGCCGCGCAACCGCCGCGCGTCGCGTCCGCCGCGACGTCGCCGAACGGGGTGGATGCCGCCGTCCTTGCCGCGATCGAACAATCCGAGACCGCGATTGTGCGGCTGGTGCCGGTGTTCGGCGCGCCGCTCGCCGACGGGCTGGTCGAACGCGTGCCGGTCGGCCGCACCGTCGAGGCGCCGCGCCATGCCCAGCTCAACAGCTACGGCCTGCGCGTCTGCCGGGCGACGTTGGGGCCGGCGCTGCCCGCGCATGCGATCGTGGTGGTCGATCCAGACCGCTTCCCATCCTCCGGCGGGCTCGCCGTCGTGCGCGAAGCGGGCGGGCTGCGGCTGCTGGTCGTCACTTTCGATCGCCAGGGCCGGATGATCGGCTACAGCGTCAATCCCGACCGCGAGATCGAGCTCGACACGCTCGACGCCGCCGACGTCGGTACCGTCGTCGCGGTGCTGCTCGACTGACGCCACCACAATCCGGCACGGGATAGGACGGGCGAGCATCGGCGCGCGCTCAATAACTCGAATTGATCGCGATCGGCATCGTCGGATCGAATCGCGACAGATGACCTTGCGCACCATAGGTCGAGGTGGCGCGCCCGGCGAGCCGCTTCGCCTCGCTGGTGATCGCGCCGATCATTTCCACCGACAGATCGATCTGCCGCTCCAGCGCCGCGGCATTGGCGGCGGAGATCGGCTCCAGCCGCGCGAGCAGCTCCTCGAGCCGCGCGCGTTGCGCCTCGTCGAGCGACCTGTTCCAGTCGACCGTGCTGCGCCCGTAAGCGGCGGTCATCTGTTCGAGCTGGCCGACCAGCCGCACCTTGGTCGCCGCCAGCTCGGGCAGCGCCGCGCCGAACGGGCTTTCCTGCAGATGCCGCATCTCCTCCTCCATCAGCATCAGCAGCGAGTCGAGCACGTCGGTCAGCCGGTCGATCATGCGCCGCCCTCCTGCAAGGCGATGATCTGGTTGAGCACCGCCGGGGCGAGGCCGAAGCCGCCACGTCGTGCGATCGCATCGCCCATCTTCTCGGCGAGCACGCCGCGGAACATCTCCTCGCCATGGCCGCCGCTGAACGGCCCGTCCGACGGCGCGGTGTCCATCATGATCCGCACCATCTGACCGACGAACACCGCCTCGAACGATTGCGCGGTCGCCGCCGGATCGTTGGCCTTGCGGATCGGCTGCGGCGGCGGCGTCGCAGCGGGCAAAGCGGCGGAAAGACTGTTGTTCATCATTGTACCTCGATTTCCGCCTGGAGCGCGCCGGCGGTGCGCAGCGCCTGGAGCACGGTGATCAGATCGCGGGGGCTGACCCCGAAAGCGTTCAATCCGGCGACCAGCGACACCAGCGACGTCGCATTGTGCAGGACGCCGAGCCCGCGGCCGTTGCCGTCGCTCACCCCGATCTGGGTACGCGGCAGCACTTCGGTGGTGCCGTTGGAGAAGGGGCCGGGCTGCGACGCGACCGGCGTCTCGGCGATGCTGATCGTCAGCCCGCCCTGCGCGATCGCGACCGGGCTGATCCGCACGTCGGCGCCCATCACCACCGTCCCCGACGCCTCGTTGATGACGACGCGGGCGGGCAGGTCGACCTCGACCGGCAGCTCCTCGATCCCCGCGACCAGATCGATGACGTGATCCACCGAGCCTGCCGGCGGCGCGAGCTCGATCGTGCCGGGGTCGAGCACCCGCGCGACGCGGTCGAAACGGCGGTTGATCACCTCGGCGATGCGAAAGGCGGTGGTGAAATCGGGGTTCTTGAGCGCGAGCTTCAGCGTCGTCGCAGTGCGCAGCGAATAGGGTACTTCGCGTTCGACGATCGCCCCGCCGGCGATGCGCGCCGAGGTGGTCACGCCGCGGCTGATCGAGGCGGCGGCGCCCTGCGCGCGGAAGCCCGACACCGACAGCGGCCCCTGTGCGACCGCATAGATCTCCCCGTCGAGTCCACGCAGCGAGGTGACGAGCAGCAGGCCGCCCTGCAGACTGGTGGCGTCGCCCATCGCGGCGATCTGCACGTCGATCGTGCTGCCGGCGCGCGCGAAGGCGGGCAGGGTTGCGGTCACCGAGACGGCGGCGACGTTCTGCGTCCGTATCGTATCGCCGCGGATGTTGACCCCCATCCGTTCGAGCATCGACTGGATGCGGCTCATGCTCTCCGAATGGCCGAGGCAGATCACGCCGCCCGGGCGCATGCTGTCGTAGAGCGTCTCGACCGCCTCGCGCCGCGACACGTCGTCGAAATAGATCAGCATGTTGCGGCAGAAGATCACGTCGATGTCGCGGAACCGGCGCATCGCCATCGCGTCCGACACGTTGACGACGGTGAAGTCGATCGACTGGCGCAGCGCGTCGCAGATGCGGAAGCCCTCGGCGTGCGGCGTGAAATACTTGCCCTTGAGCTGCGCCGAGAGGCGATGGAGCGCGCGATCGCTGTAGATGCCGGCGCGGGCATCGGCGATGACGCGGCTGTCGATGTCGGAGGCGAGGATCTGGATGTCATAGGCATCGGCCTGCGGCCAATTCTCCAGGATCTGCATCGCGATCGAATAGGGTTCCTCGCCGGTCGAACAGGGCAGCGACCAGATGCGGATCGGCTTTCCCGGTGCACGGTTCCTGGCGATCTCGGGCAGGACGTGCTGGACCAGAGCGTCGAACTGATAGTCCTCGCGGTAGAAATAGGTCTCGTTGACCGTCATCGCGTTGACGAGATGCTGCATCTCGACGCCCGACGTCTCGAAACGCACCAGCGTGAAATAGTCGCGGAACGTCGTCTTGCCCGTCGCCAGGATACGGTCCTGCAGCCGGCGCTCGACGAAATAGGCCTTGGTGTCGCTGAACATCATGCCGGTCTTGCGGTAGAAAAACTCGCAGAACTTGGCGTAATCCTGTGGCGTGATGGCCGGTGCGCCCGGTGGCGGCGCGGCGGCGGCGGCGGCGGATCTGGAGGCGCTCAGCACCGGTTGATCCTCTGCGCGGCGACCTGCACCGCGAAGGCGATGAAGCTGTCGCCGGGGAAGCGGTCGGGCAGAGCGAGCAGCGCCGGCAGGGCGGTCTCGTCGCCGATCTCCGCCAGCCCGTCGGTCGCCGCGGCGCAGACGTTGACGTGCGCGTCGTCCAGAGCGGCGACGAGCCATGCGGCGGCACGCGGATGCGGGAGCACGCTGAGCAGGTTCGCGGTGAAGATGCGCACGTCGTCGTCGGCATCGCGCAGCAGTTGTTCGACATGCGGCGCGACCTCGTCGGGCATCGCCGCGAGACCTTCCAGCGCGGCATTGCGCTGCGGCGCGCCTTCGCTGCGCAGCAACGGCAGCAGCGCCGTCACGACCTCGGGCGAGCGCCGCCGGATCAGCGCCGCCATGATCGCCTCGCGCACGCTCGGCGCATTCTCCTCGGCGAGGCGGGCGCAGAGCGGGGCGACGCCGTGGGCATGTGCTTCCAGCCCGCGCACCGCGGCGCGGCGATCCGCCCCGCTCGGCGAGGCGAGCAAATCGACCAGATCGGCGAGCGTACAGGCCGCCGCGGACGATGGTTCGGCGGGGGTATCGATAGGGGCTTTGACCAGCGGCACGGTGCGTATCCTGTTGATTATGACGCGTGAGCGCGCCGGTTCGAGGCGAGCCAGGTGGCGATCTGTCCGGCGATGGCGTCGCTCGCCAGGACGAGGTTGGCGCCCGCGCGCCGGATGAGTTCGTGGGGCATGCCGAACACCGCGCTGCTGTCGGCGTCCTGTGCGATCGTCCGCATGCCGCGGCGGTGACAGCGCGCCATCGCCTCCGCGCCGTCGTCGCCCATGCCGGTGAGCTGGACGCCGATCAGCCGGTCGGCGGGTACGTGCTCGGCGGCGCTCTCGACCAGCCGGGTGACGCTGGGATGCCAGGCATGCTGTTCGCTGGCCGGCACGGACATTGCGGTGAGCACGCCGCCGCGGCGGGCGACGATCATGTCGGCGTCGCCGCGCGCGATATAGACGTTGCCGCCGAGCAGCGGCGTCGGCGCGCGCACCTCCTGCACGTGGATCGCGCACAAGGCATCGAGCCGGGGCGCGAAGACGCCGGTGAAGCTGCTCGGCATATGCTGCGCGACCAGCACCGGCCACGGCAGCGTGGCCGGGAGTGCGGGCAGGATCGTCTCGAGCACCGACGGGCCGCCGGTCGAGACGCCGAGGATGACGAGGCCCGGCTCGGTGGTGCCGTCCTTCATCATCCGTGCGGGCGGCGGCGTGGGGGCGGGGGGCGGCGGCTTGACCATCCCCGCACGTCCGCGCACCCGCGCGCCCGCCGCCACCCTGACCTTGGCGACGAGCTGCACGGCGATCTCGTCGAGCGACAGCGAGATCGTGCCGTCCGGCTTCTGCACGAAGTCGAGCGCGCCGAGGCTGAGCGCCTGCAACGTGGTCTCTGCCCCCGCGGCGGTGATCGAGGAGACCATGATGACCGCGCGCGGACTGCCGACCATGATCCGCGACAGACAGGTGATGCCGTCCATCTCGGGCATGTTGACGTCGAGCGTGACGACCTGAGGATCGAATGCCTCGACGAGTTCCAGCGCCTCGGCGCCGTTGCGGGCGGTGCGAACCTCGAAGCCGGGTTGCTGTTGGAGGAGCTGGGCGAGGTGGCGGCGCATCAGCGCGGAATCATCGACGACGAGGACGCGGGTCATGGCAGGCTCAGGCGGCGAGCGCCGGCTGGTGCGGCGGCAGCAGCGCGTCGGCCGCCGGCTCGATCAGGCAATCGACGTCGAGCAGCTGGATCATGCGGTTCTGCGCGGTAAGATTGGCGACGCCGCGCACGACCTTGGCACGGCTGCCCGACAGATCGGGCGCCGCCGAGATCGTCGCCTCGGGAATGCGGCCGACTTCCGACACGCTGTCGACGATGAAGCCGACGTGCTGGCCGTGGATGGTGAAGACCATGATCCGCTGGCGGTCGGACCGGGCCGCCTCTTCGAGGTCGAAGCGGCGGCGCTGGTCGATCACCGGCAGCACGGTGCCGCGCAGGTTGATGACGCCCTCGACGAAATCGGGGGTGCCGGGAACGTGGGTGAGCTGGTCGGGAACGCGGACGATCTCCTGCACCGCCTCGACCGGCACGCCATATTCCTCGCCCATCAGGCGGAAGATCACATATTGCGCGTCTTCGGTCGTTGCATCGCTCATCGTGGCATCTCCTTCGGCGGCGCCGTCCGCTGCGGCACCGGCATCGCCCTGCGTGGCGCGCAGCGCGCGCAATTCGTCGACGTCGAACATCGCGTCCGCCGACAGCACCGACACCAGCCGACGGCCCTCGTCGAGGCGGCAGATCGCGCGGATATCGCTGTGCCCGTCCTGCGAATGGAGCGCGGCGGGCACCGGCTCGACCAGCGCGCGCTCGACGCGCAGCACCGCCTTCACCTTGTCCATCACGACGCCGACCGACAGCGCCTCGCCGTCGCGCTCGCCGGGCAACGAGACGACGACGACCTTGTTGGCGTCGGTGAACGCCTCCACCGGCATGCCGAACATCGTGCGCAGCGACACCAGCGGCAGCAGCCGGTTGCGCAGCGTCGTCACGCCCAGCACGTGGCCGCGGGTGCCGGGCACCTGCGTGATCGCGGCGGGCAGCTGGACGATCTCCTGCACCTCGCCGATCGGGAAGGCATATTCCTGGCCGTCGACCTCGAAACTGACCAACTGGTCCTCGTCGGCGGCACCGTCGGCGGCGTCATCCTCCAGCGTCAGCGCGGTCGGCCCGGCGACATCGGCGAGGCACAGCGCCGCGTCCTGCGCCGCAAAGGTGCGGCCGATCGACTTGGACACGTCGAGCACCATGACGATGCCGCGGCCGTCCTCCTCCTTGATCATGCCGGTGAGCAATTCGGTGTCGATTGTCGCCTGGATCTGCGTCACCGGCTCCAGCCGCTCGCGCTCGACGGTGACGACGTTGGCGACGCGATCGACCATCAGGCCGACCGGGTGGCCGTGATCGAGCACGACGACGCGGCTGGCGTCGTCGCTCAGCACCGGCGGCAGGCCGAACAGATGGCGCAGGTCGAGCACCGGCAGCACCGTGCCGCGCAGATTGGCGAGCCCCATCAGCGCCGGCGGGCTGAGCGGCATCCGCACCACGTCGGGCACGCGGATGATCTCCTTCACCTGTTCCAGCGGCACGGCGAACATCTCGCCGGCGCTGTGGAAGATCACGAACTGGCAGAGGCCAGCGCGGTCATGGTCTGCGGCCTTGGGGTCGGCGGAGGCGATGGCCTCCGCCGGGATCGTCGTCGTCTCGGTCATGCGCCCGTCCTTTCGTCGCGGTCGGGGATCAGGCGGCCTGCAGTTCGTCGGCCAGCGAGGCGATCTCTTCGATCGCGGCGGCGAGCTGTTCGGCGCCGCGTGCCTGTTCGCGGGCGGCGTTGCTCGCCTCGTTCGAGGTGCGCACCGCCTGTTGCGCGGCGGTGGCGATCTGCTCGATCGCGACCTGCGTCTCGCCGAGCGCGCGGGCGACCTCGCCGGCGGCATCTGAGATCTCGCCGTTGCCGCGCACGACCTCGCTCACGTCGACGGCGATCCGCTCCAGCCCGGTGGAGATCGCCCGGCTCTTCTCGACCTCGGCGGCGGCGGTGTCGGCGATGTCCTGCAAGTCGGTGCGGACGATGCCGATCGTGTCCTGGATGCTCTTCACCGTATCCTTGATCCGCTCGGCATTTTCCGCCGAATCACGGGCGAGGTTGCGGATGTCGGTCGACACGACGGCGAAGCCCTTGCCGAATTCGCCCGCCCGCGCCGCCTCGACCGAGCCGCTGACCGCGAGCATGTTGGTCTGGATCGACACGGTGGTGATCGCATCGATGATCTTGTCGATACGGCGGCTGACCTGTTCCAGCGCGCTGATCTGGTCGCGGCTGTTGCGGCCGGCGGCGACCGATGCGGCGACGCCCTGCATCATCGCACCGACCAATGTCTTGTTCTCGTCGAGCAATCTGGCGATCTCCTCGCCCTTCTCGGCGCCGGACGCGGCGGCTTGCGCGGCGGCCTTGGCATTCTGTTCGATCTGTTCGATCGCCGTCGCCGACTGCTGGGTGGCGGCGGCGGACTGCTGCGAGCCGCGATTGATCTGCTCCAGGGCGGTCGACACCTGCACCGACGCGCGGTTGATCTCCTCGACCGCGCTCGACAATTCCTCGGCCGCCGACGCGACTTCCTCGGCGCTCTTGCTGATGTTGGTGCTGTTCTTCAGCTCTTCGGACAGCTGGCCGAGTTCCTGCGCGGCCTGTTCGCTCTGTTCGAGCGCGCCGGTCTGCTGTTCGATCGTGTTGCTCGATTCCTGGCAGGCGGCGGCCTGTTCCTCGGCGGCGGCGGCGATCACCTCGGCGCCCTTCAGCGCTTCGTTGGCCGCCTGTACGGCATCCTCGGCGCCGCTGGCGATCAGGGTACAGCCCTTCAGGATGTCGGCCATCTCCTCGCGGATGCGGTCGAGCCCGGCGGTGACGATCGTACCCTTCTGCGCCTCCTCGCGCGCCGAGGTCGCCGATGTCTCGATGCCCTCGGCAACCTGCCGCACGTCGTCCTGCACCTGGACGATGAGGTCCTGGATGTCGCGCGCCGACTTCTCGCTCGTTTCGGCGAGGGTGCGGACCTCGTCGGCGACGACGGCGAAGCCCTTGCCGTGCTGGCCAGCACGCGCCGCCTCGATCGCGGCGTTGAGCGCGAGCAGGTTGGTCTGGTCGGCGATGCGCGCCACGACCTTGACCACCTCGCCGATCGCGCTTGCCTGACGGTCGAGTTCCTCGACCAGCTTGACCGATGCCTCCTGACGCTCGGAGGCGCGGACGATCGCGCCCAGCGAATTGGCGACGTCGCTGCTCGTCGTCGCGACGAGGTCGGCCAGCGCCTGGGTCAGCGTCGCCGAGCCGTCGGCACGCGTCTTCATGTCGCGCAGGCGATCGGTGGCGAGCGTCATCGACTTCATCGTCTGCTGCGCCGCGGCCGAGGCCTGTTCGGCGCCGACGCTGATCTGCTCGGCGGCCTTGCGCAGTTCCTCGGACGCCGACGAGGCTTCGGCGATGCCGCTGGACAGTTCGGCGGTGGCGGAGGCGAGTCGCTCGGAGCCCTTCTGCTGGCGGGCGAACGTCCTGGCGCGACGCTTTTCGGCGTCTGCGGTCAGGCGGACGCTGCTGCTGTTCATGCCGCCGGCACGAGCGCTGGTCTCGCCGGGAAGGGACATCGTGCTTTTCTTGGCGAGGGACATCGCGGGCTCCACTTGACGTTGTTGTGCCCGGCTATGACTCATTTCGTAATGATTAGTTAAAAATGGACATAATTCCCCCGCAAATCGTTTACTCACTAAGTGGTTGATTTTGAACAGCTTCCTGCGGATGCTAGACGATCGTGGCGTCCCGCCATCGGCAGTTTGGACCGGCGTCACAAGGGTTTACGCAAGCACGGCTGCCGGGGAGAGCCCCGGCAGAAAAGGTGAAAAATTCGCGAGAGGCCTCGGCTCGGCGCATGTTTCTACCAACGTCGGCCAGTTCGCTGTTCGCTTATGCGAACGGATCGCGATACCGCAATGCTTCCAACACAAGCGCAAATGCCGCCGAAGGTTGGCGGCGCGACGGATAGTAAAGGTGATAGCCGTCGAACGGCGCGCACCAATCGGCGAGCAGGCGAACGAGCGACCCGTCGGCGACCGGGGTCAGGACCCGATCCTCGACGACGTGCGCGATGCCATGGCCGGCGCGTGCCGCGGTCAGGATCAGGTCAACGTCGTTGACGACGATCCGGCCCTCGACCTTGACGTTGAGCAAGCGGCCATCCTTTTCATATTCCCAGACATACAGGCTGCCGTTGGGCATCCGCCGGTTGATGCAGGCGTGGCGGGACAGATCGTGCGGCGTCGCCGGCGCCCCGTGCCGGGCGAGATAGTCCGGCGCGGCGACCGTCGCCATCCGCAGCCGCGGGCCGATCGGTACGGCGATCATGTCGCGTTCCAGCCGCTCGCCGAGTCGCACGCCGGCGTCGAACCGTCCGGCGACGATGTCGGTCAGGCTCGCGTCGAGATCGAGCTCGACACAGATGTCGGGATAGGCGGCCGCGAGCCGGTCGAGCGCCGGCCACAGGATGGATCGCGCCGGCTGTTCGGGGGTGGTGATCCGCACCGTGCCCGCCGGCTTCTCGCGCAACTCGGTCAGTGCGGCGATGCGGCCGTCGATCGCGTCGAGCGCGGGCCGCAGCGTCTCGATCAGGCGTTCGCCCGCCTCGGTCGGTGCGACGCTGCGCGTGGTGCGGGTCAGCAGCCGTAGCCCCAGCTTCGTTTCGAGCCGGCGCATCGCATGGCTCAGCGCCGATTGCGACAGGCCGAGGCGAACCGCGGCGCGGGTGAAGCTGCGCTCCTCGGCGACCGTCAGGAACAACGCCAGGCTGGCGAGATCTTCGCGGCGCAGATCCGAACTCATGACCGGCATTCATAGGCTCAAGCGATGCGGCCTGTCTAATCGCGCGCTCCGCGACCGCCTATCTTGCGCAAGAACCAATCGGAGGACGAATGATGCAGACGCGTATATTGGGCCGCGGGCTCGAAGTGTCGGCGCTGGGGCTGGGCTGCATGGGGCTGAGCTACGCCTATGGACCCGCCACCGAGCGAAGCGAGGCGATCCGGCTGCTGCGCGGCGCGCACGATCGCGGCGTGACCTTCTTCGACACCGCCGAGGCCTATGCGCAGGGCGCCAACGAGGATCTGCTCGGCGAAGCGCTCGCGCCGGTGCGCGACGAGGTGGTGATCGCGACCAAGTTTGGCTTCACCAACGGCGTGACCACCGAGGGGCTCGACAGCCGGCCCGAGAATATCCGTACGGTCACCGACGCGGCGCTGACCCGGCTGCGCACCGATCATATCGATCTGCTCTACCAGCACCGCGTCGACCCGAACGTGCCGATCGAGGATGTCGCGGGCACCGTGCGCGAGCTGATCCAGGCCGGCAAGGTGCGCCACTTCGGCCTGTCGGAGGCCGGGGTCGAGTCGATCCGCCGCGCGCATGCGGTGCAGCCGGTCACCGCGTTGCAGAGCGAATATTCCTTGTGGTGGCGCGAGCCCGAGGCGGAGATCCTGCCGCTGCTGGAGGAACTCGGCATCGGCTTCGTCCCGTTCGCGCCGCTCGGCCGGGGCTTCCTGACCGGCAAGATCGACGCGGACACGACGTTCGACGCCGACGACTTCCGCAGCAACGTGCCCCGCTTCACCACGGCGGCGCGGCAGGCCAATCAGACGCTCGTCGATCTCATCGCGACGCTGGCAGCGGAGAAAGCGGTGACGCCGGCGCAGATCGCGCTCGCCTGGCTGCTGGCGCAGCGGCCGTGGATCGTGCCGATCCCGGGAACGACGAAACTGCACCGGCTGGAGGAAAATCTGGGCTCGGCAGACGTCGTGCTGACCAGCGACGATCTGACCCGCATCGGCGACGCGCTGGCCGGGATCGAGATCCACGGCGCACGCTATTCGCCTTCGCAGCAGCAGTTCGTCAGCCGCTGACACTCCGCGGGGCTGTACCCCGGCGGAGGCCGGGGTACATCAGACGTTACGTATGGCTCCGGGTCACGCCGGGGGATCGCCCACGCCCTATCACCAGCCGATTGGGGGCGCTTAAACCCCCATCGGCTCGTGATACGGGCAGCCGTTCACCCGCGCGCGGAAGTCGGCGGAGTGGCGATAGGGTTCGTTGCGCGCACGGTTGATGTTGCCGAGCGGGCGGTGCGCGTCGAGCCCAGTCCAGATGCTGAAGCGGCTCTCCTCGTTGATCGCGCGGACGTTGTCCTCGGACCAGCTTTCCTGCGCGGCGGCGCGGACGATGCCGACGCGGTGGAACGGCGCCTCGTCCTCGTCCCATTCCACCGTCGGATCCTCGATCGGCTGGCGGTCGAGGTCACGGCACAATTGCACGCGGAACTCCCATGCGGCGTCGATCGTGCGCATTTCGCTGCGCACTTCGTCGCGGATCGCGTCTTCGCGACCATCGACGTCGATCGTCTTGCCGGTCAGCGCGGTCATCTCCGGCGCGATCGGCTTCAGGCTGAACTTGGCGATATAGTCGCCGTAGCGGAACGGCGTGACGCTGTAATAGGTCTCGCCGAGCGGTTCGGCATTGGGGGCGCCGCCGAGCGAGTTGAGCGCCGCGCTCTCGACGCCGACCGTCTCCAGCGTCGCGCGCACGCCCTGCAACACCGACGACAGCACCTTCTTGGTGCCCTCAAGCCGATCGGTGGTCTTGGCGAGCAGCTTGAGGTTGCCGAGAAACTTGTCGGCGGTCTTGGCCTGGAACACCGTGCCGTTGACCATCACGAAGTCCTGCGCATTGCCCTCGGCACCGGGCAGTCGCGCGCCCTCGACGTCGAACACCTTCATCGCCACGCCGCGCGGCAGACTGATCGCGTCGGGCAGGATGTCGCCGGCGTTGGTCGACAGGCGCAGCAGCACCTTGTGCGTGCCGGCGCTGGCGAACAGCCCCTGCGCGAGCTCGGGCGGCAGGTCGGCATCGACGGTCAATTCGCCGTCGAGCAGGGCATGCGCCTTGGCGTGGACCGAGCGGACGGCGTGGCCATAATCCTCGGCGGTCCGTTCCAGGATCGTGTCGAAGGTGGTGCAGAGCGCGGCGATCGTCTCGCCTTCGTCGGGCTGCACGTCCTCGACGTCGGGGCGATAGCGGATGGGGGCGTCGGTCATCGAAGGTCTCCTCTTCGGGCAGGGAACGCGGGGCGGAGGATTCCGCCCCGCGTCGGGATCAGCGCGTGCGCGCCGGTGCGGCGAACGCCGCCTTCAGCCGCGCGACCGCGAGGGCGTTGGCGTCCTGGGCGCCGCGCACCACCTTCGCCATGCCGAAGAATTCGTGCGTGACGCCGGGGAAGGTGCGCTGTTCGACCTTATCACCCGCCTTGCGCATCGCCGCGGCGAGCGTCTCGCCGTCCGAGCGCAGCGGATCGATCTGCGCGTTGATGATCGTCGTCGGCGGCAGCCCGCGCAGATCGGCGGCGACGAGGTTGAGCCGCGGATCCTGCGCATCGGCGGCGCGGGTCTGGTAATAATAGCCGAACCAGTCGAGCATCGCCGCATTCAACGGCTTGGCATTCGCCGAATCGCGACGCGACGGCAGCGTCTTGCTGTTGTTGGCAATCGGATAGACCGAGACGACGTGCAGCGGCGCGGTCAGGCGATTGTCGCGGGCGTAGATCGCGGTGGCGACGGCGAGATTGCCGCCGGCGCTTTCCCCGGCGAGGGCGATTTTGGCGGGATCGCCGCCCCAGCTTGCCGCATTCTGCAGCGTCCAGCGATAGGCGGCGGCGGCATCGTCATGCTGCGCCGGGAATTTGAACTCGGGCGCGTGGCGATATTCGACCGAGACGACGATCGCATTGAGCGCCTTGGCCATCGCACGCGGTGCCGCGTCATAGGTATCGACATCGGCGATCACCCAGCCGCCGCCGTGATAATAGACGATCACCGGCAGCGGCGCACCGCCGGCGGGCGCGTTTGCGGGCTTGTAGATGCGCGCGAACTGCTTGGGATCGCCCCCATAGGGCTTGTCCTGCGTCGTCACCGAAGCATCGGGCGTCGTCGGCATGCCGCGCTTGGCCATCACCGCCTTGGCGCCGTCGGCGGCGGATGGCTGCATGCGCGCTTCGGCGGGGGTGAGCGTCTCGATCGGCTTGCCGCCGAGCCCGGCGAGCGCGTCGAGCACCGCCTGCATGTCGGGCGCCGCCTTGGGCGGCTGGGTCGCGGTGGCGGGCGGTGCGGGCGGTGGCGGCGCGCTCGGCGAGGGGGCGGACTGCGCCCAGACGGCGGTCGAGCCGAGCAGCGCGACAGCGACGGTGGTCGCGGTGCGCGCGGACGTGCGGGTGACGGACATGTTTCCTCCTGTTGTTACTTTCGAGGAACAACCCGGATCAATCTATGTTGCTGTACGGAACCGGACCAAAGGGCACCGGCGGAGCTGCGGGGGACGCAAACGGCGGATGGCGACGGGGTTGAAGAGTGTGATCGGCGCGCAGGATCGGGGCACCAGCAACCGGCTGCTGCTGCAACTGGCCGAGGCGGACTGGGCGCTGCTGGCCCCGCATCTGGAACGCGTGTCGTTCGCGGTTTGGGATGATATCGCCCGCGCCGGCGAGCGGATCGCCAGCGTCTGTTTCCTCAACGACGGCATCGCCGGCATCCTCGACGCGCTGGAAGGCGACCGGCGCTATGCGGTGGCGCTGGTCGGCGCGGAGGGATTCATCGGCTGGCCGCTGCTGCTCGGCGACGACCGCTCGCCCTATGACGTGACGATGCGCGCCGAACATGGCGAGGCGCTGCGCCTGCCCGCCGCGGCGCTCCTGTCCGCGCTGGAAGCGAGCGCCGGGCTGCGCAGCGTACTGCTGCGCTTCGTCCAGACGCTGATGCTGCAGATGGGGCGGACGATCGTCTCGTCACTGGCGCACCCGATCGAGCGGCGCATGGCGCGCTGGATCCTGCTCTATCACGATCGCGTCCGCGAGGACGACATCTGCATGACGCACGAGGAATTTCGGCTGATGCTGGGCGTGCGGCGCAGCAGCGTCACCGATGCGCTGCATCGGCTGGAGGAAGAACAGGCGATCCGGGCCTTCCGCGGCCGCGTCGTGGTGCGCGACCGCGGCAAGCTGATGCAATTGGCCGGCGACACCTACGGGCATGCCGAGCAGGAATATCGTCGCCTGCTCGGCACCCGCTGACGCCCGGCCGGTCAGAAGCCGCGGCGTAGCGTGACGAACCACTGGCGTGGCGCACCGGCGAGCAGCGTCTGGTTGTCGCCGCTGGCGACATAGCCGTTGCTGCCGATCGTCGCGATGTAGCGCTTGTCGGTGAGGTTGGTGACGCTGCCCTCGATCGCCAGTCCCTCCAGCACGCCGCCGAGGCCGCGCAGCCGATAGCCGATGCTGGCATCGACCAGCAGCCGCGCGCCGACCGACTGGTCGTTGAGATAGGTGAAGTAGCGCTTCGTCATGTAATCGCCACCGACGCGCGCGAAGACGCCGCCGTCGTCATAGACGATCTCGCCCTTGACCATATGCGCGGGCGTATCGACGACGGTCTTGCCCTTGGTCGGCGACAAGACGACGCCTTTGGCGTCACGGACATCGTCCTGATAGGTCGACTTGTTGTAGGAATAGCTGGCGAACAGCGTCAGCGGCCGGACGATGCGATAGCTTGCCGACGCCTCGGCACCGTAGCTTTCGACGTTGCCGGCGTTGTTGAGGGTCGGCGGATTGCCGATGATGCCCGCGCCATTGGAAAAGGTCAGCAGGCGATTGGCGAAGTCGACGTAATAGCCGACCGCAGACAGCTGCAAGCCGCCGCTGTGCAGCCGGACGCCACCCTCGACGGTCTTCGACGTCTCCGGCTTCAAGGTCGAGCGGATCGCATCGAAACCGTCCTGCGTCGTCGCGAACGGCCCCGCCGTCGCCGCGGAAACGAAGGCACGCATGTTCTCCGTGTAGCTGGCGAATGCCTCGACGCCGCCACCCAGCCGATACAAGGCGCCGACCTGCGGCAGGAGCCAATCGCGCGCCTGGATTTTGCCAGCGACCAGCGCGCCCGTGAGCAGGTTCGCTCGATTGCGTACCCGCATGCCCTTCCACCCGCCGTTCAAGGTCAGTGGACCGAGGTCGAGCGTGTCGGCGACGTGATATTGCAGCGTCTCCGTATCGTATTTGCCGTTATATTGCGTTGCGAACGGGCTGGACTGGAAGGCCAGCGTCTCGCGATTGGGGGTGCTGCCGGCAGCCATGCCGTAGAAGCGACGCGCCTGCGTAAAGGTGTTGCTTTCATACCAGCCGCCGAGCTCGAAACGGTTTGCTCCCGTCTCGACGAGCAGCCGCGTCAGATTGCCGGCCCGGTCGATGCCATATTCGGTGGTGCGAAACGAGAGCGGCGCCGGGTTGGTGATCGGTGAACCGTCGGCATTGGGCGCGCCTGCCGGCGTGGCAAGGTAGGGCGTGATCCACGATCCCTGCCCCTTGTTATGGTGATAATAGCTGGTCGACGTGATCGACAGAACGCTGGTCAATCGGGCGTCGAAGGTCAGGCCACCAAGCCAGTCGCGCCGCAGGCCGCCTGCATCGTAATAGACGTCGTCCACGGTGGCGATGCCGTTCGGAAACGACAGACCCGACGAAGGATATGGTAAAGCAGCCGTCGCGCTGCCGGCACGTGTTTGCTGATTGGCGTAGACTCGCCCGATCTGCAGCGCGAGCGGATAGTTGCCGGTGATGTTGTCGTTGTTCAGCCCGCGGCGGCGGATGATGTCGAGGCTGAGGTCCTGATAGTCGTTCTCGCGCCGGTCGGAGAAATCGACGAAGCCGGTGATGCTGCCGCGCTCGCCGAAATCCTTGACCAGTTTGGCATTGGCCTGATGCTGGCGCTGGACGCCCTGGCCCTTCCATTTGTCGGTGGTGAGGAAGCCATAGCTCAGATAGCCCTTCAGCCCGCCGCCGATGTCGCCGCTTTCGGCGCGGAAGAAGGCGCGATAGGTCTGGTCGCTACCATAGGTGCCCGAGGCGACGAGATCGGCGGTTTCCGAAGGCTTGCGGCTGGTGAATTGCAGCGTGCCGCCGAGATTGCTGGTCGAGGCGGTGCCGAGCGCGCCGGCACCCTGCGCCACCGTCGTCGTCGCCAGATTTTCGGAGATGATCGCGCGGCTGATGTGCAGGCCGTTGACGTTGCCGTAACTCATGTCGCCGAGCGGCACGCCGTCCAGCGTGAAGCCGAGCTGGTTCTGGTTGAAGCCGCGCAGCGAGATGCGCGTCGACCATTCATAGGCGCCGAAGGCGTCGGACGACTGGAAATTGACGCCCGGCAGCTTGGCCACCGCCTTCAGCGGCGAGGTACCGGGGGTCAGCCGTTCCATGTCGATCGCGGATACCGTCTGCACCTGCCGGCTCTGGCCGAAGCCCATGACGACGATGTCGCTGCCGGTGCCGCCGGTCGGCGTATCGTCGCTCTGCGTCACCGCAGCGGCGGTATCCTGCGGCATCTCCTGCGCTTCCGCGGTCTGCGCGAGCAGCAATGCCACCGGCGCGACGCCGACCCACCAAGTCCGTTCGATCATCTCGTCATCCCCTGCCGCCTGACGCGCGTGCAAGGCGGCTGGTGACGTGCGCCGGTGACAGAGCCGCGACGATGGCGCGACGGATCGATGACATCGGCCGTCGGCGCCGCTGCATCCGCCGATTGATTCCAGACCGTTCTATAATTGTAACAGGTCGGTTCAATATGGCCGTATTTAACGGGGTCTTCAGACTTTCGGTCCAATTTGAACGTTAGAGGCTGATTCGAAACGATGAAGAGGCCGGGATCGGCGGGATCGTCCGCCTTCATCGAAGGACCTGAAGATGTTCACCTGGTTCGCCAATCACGCGCCCATCCGTACCAAGTTCAAGGTGCTGCTCGCCTTGCATGGTACCGTGGCCGCGACCGGCGTCGTGACGACCTATCTGGCCGCCGAGGCCACGCCGGCGGCGGCAATGACCTATGTCGCCATCTCCGCCATCCTGTTCGTGGTGACGGTCGTCGCCGTGCTGGTCAGCGGCAAGGTAATCAGCGATCCCTATGTCGCATCGGTCGTCCGCATGGAGGAACTGGCCGCGGGTGACCTCAAGACGCCGATCCCGTTCGCCGACCATCGCGATTGCATCGGCCGGATGTCGCGCGCGGTCAGCGTCTTCAAACAGAATGCCGAAACCGTCCAGGCCGCCGCCGCGGCGCAGCAGCAGGTCGTCGGCACGCTCGGCGAGGGACTGACGCGGCTCGCGGCGAGCGATCTCAGCTTCCGGATCGAGCAGAGCTTCCCGGCGGATTACGAGCGGGTGCGCGTCGACTATAATCGCGCGCTGGACGCGGTCGCCGAGACGATGCGCGCCGTGACCGACGCGACCAGCGGCATCAACAACGGCGCGATCGACATCCGCCAGGCGTCCGACGATTTGTCGCAGCGCACCGAACAGCAGGCGGCGAGCCTCGAGGAAACCGCCGCGGCGATGGACGAGATCACCTCGACCGTCCGCCAGACCGCCGCGGGTGCGGTGCGTGCCAACAGCGTCGTCGAGGAAGCGCGCATCGAGGCCGAGCAATCGGGCCAGGTCGTCCGCCGCGCGGTCGACGCGATGGGCGGGATCGAGCGCGCCTCGAACGAAATCTCCGACATCATCTCGGTGATCGACGGCATCGCCTTCCAGACCAACCTGCTGGCGCTCAACGCAGGCGTCGAGGCGGCGCGTGCCGGTGACGCGGGTCGCGGCTTCGCGGTCGTCGCCTCCGAAGTGCGCGCGCTCGCGCAGCGGTCGGCCGAAGCGGCCAAGGACGTCAAGACGCGCATCACCGCCTCGTCCGAACAGGTCGACGCCGGCGTCGAGCTGGTCAGCGAGACCGGCAAGGCGCTCGACCGGATCATCGGCCGCATCGGCGAGATCAGCACGCTGGTCGGCCAGATCGCCTCGGCCGCCGAGCAGCAGGCGACCGGTCTGCAACAGGTCAACACCGCGGTCAGCGAGATGGACGGCGTCACCCAGCAGAATGCCGCGATGGTCGAGGAAGCGACCGCCGCCGCGCGCAGCCTGTCGGCCGAGGCGGACGAACTCGCCCGTCAGGTCGCGCGCTTCAAGCTGACCGCCGGCGAACCCGTGCTGCGCGCGGTGCCGGTGGTGCATCAGTTGCAGGATCGTGCCGCCGACGCCGGCCGCCGCATCGCCCGGTCGGCGCGCCGCACCGGTACCGGCGGCGGTGGCACCGCGGTTGCGGTGGCAACGGACGATTGGTCGGAATTCTAAGCCATCGCGACCGGCCACCGCCGGTCCGCTCTAGGAAGATAGAAGGGAAGGGGGGCAGCGTGCACTATCATCGTAACGATCATCGCGACCGTACGCGCCGCCGTCCTTCCGTCGGCCTTACCGGCTACGAACCCGTCGTCGCACGCAGCCGAAGCCGCCATCGGCCGATTACACCCAAAATGGGTGGTCAACGTCGCGTTAAGTCGATGCTGCCACCCCCCATCGTCATGGACCGGACGGACCGTTTCCGCTGGTCGTCGATGGAGACGTTACCGATGTTGAGCTGGTTCGAGAAACGCGCGCCGATCCGCGTCAAGTTCCGCGTTCTCGCAGGGATACAGGCGCTGCTCGGCGCCATTCTGGTCGGGATCACGGCGGGCGCGGCGACCGGTATGATCCACACCAGTCCGGCGATCGACGTCGCCGCCGCCACGCTGACCGTCGCGGTGCTGTGCATGACCACGCTGTTCGCCGGCGGCATCATGTGCCGGCCCTATGTCCAGACGGTGCTGCGCATGGAGGCGCTCGCCGCGGGCGACCTCCAGGCGCCGATCGAGCATACCGAGAACAAGGATTGCGTCGGCCGGATGACCAAGGCGATGGCGATCTTCCGCCGCAACATGGAGGAAGCCAATACCGCCGCCGCTCAGCGGGCGATGGCGGGGGCGCTGGCCGAGGGGCTGGGGCATCTGGCGCAGGGCGATCTGGCCTTCCGCATCACCAGCGACTTCCCGGCCGAGTTCGAGGCGCTGCGCAGCGACTTCAACGTCGCGATGGAGGCAATGATGGCGGCGGTCGCCGCGGTCAATCACGCCGCCGCGAGCATCGACGGCGGCTCCGCCGACATCCTCCAGGCGTCGGACGATTTGTCGCAGCGCACCGAACAGCAGGCGGCGAGCCTCGAGCAGACCGCGGCGGCGATGCAGCAGATCACCGTCACCGTCCGCGACACCGCGGCGCGCGCCGAACGCGCCAATGGCGTCGTCGGCTCGGCGCGCGGCGAGGCCGAGGAATCGGGCCAGGTCGTCGCCCGTGCGGTCGATGCGATGGGCGGGATCGAACGCGCCTCCAACGAGATTTCGGAGATCATCTCGGTGATCGACGGCATCGCCTTCCAGACCAACCTGCTCGCGCTCAACGCCGGGGTCGAGGCGGCGCGGGCCGGCGATGCCGGTCGCGGCTTCGCGGTGGTCGCCTCCGAGGTGCGTGCGCTCGCGCAGCGTTCGGCGGAAGCGGCCAAGGACGTCAAGACGCGGATCACCGCCTCCTCGGTGCAGGTCGATGCCGGCGTCGCCTTGGTCAGCGCGACCGGTGAGGCGTTGCAGCGGCTGATCGGCCGGTTCGGCGAGATCAGCGGGCTGGTCGCGCAGATCGCCACCGCCGCCGAGTAGCAGGCGACCGCCTTGCAGCAGGTCAACGTCGCGGTCGGCGAGATGGACGGCGTCACGCAGCAGAATGCGGCGATGGTCGAGCAGGCGACCGCCGCTGCGCGCAACCTGTCCGCCGACGCCAGCGAACTGGTCGCGCAGATGGTGCGGTTCCGCACCGGGCGCCCGGTCCAGCCGGCGCTGAAGGCGGTGCCGACCGACAATCGCGTCCACCGTCTGCAGCGCCGCGCCGCCGACGAAGGCCGGCGCCTCGCCGGCCAGTCGCGCCGGGTGACCGCCGTCGCGGTCGCCGGTGACGACTGGTCCGAATTCTAACCCGTTTCGAACGTATCGAAAGTCGAACCCGCATGTCCTCGCCCGCCACTTCCCTGCTCCCCGAGACGCTCGATACGTCGGCGGCCGGCCCGCTGCGCATCGCGCTGCTCGACCGCATCGACCGCGGTGAGCCGGTCCGTCTCGACGGCAGCGAGGTGACGCGCGCGGGCCTCGCCTGCCTCCAGGTGCTCGCCAGCGCCCGCGCCACCGCGGCGGAACAGGATGTGGACTTCCGGCTCGACCAGCCCAGCGAGGCGCTGGCGCGGATGATCGCGCTCGCCGGGCTCGACGCGGCGCTCGGCCTGCCGGGCGACGACGATCGCGATCTGGCCGCCTGAAAGGATTGATGATGAACCTCGACGAGATCCAGCAGATCTTCTTTCAGGAATGCGACGAAGGCCTCGCCACGATGGAGGCGAGCTTCGGCAGCGTCCGCCAGGGCGATTACGATCCCGAGACGATCAACACGATCTTCCGCGCGGTCCATTCGATCAAGGGCGGCGCCGGCGCCTTCGGTCACGAGCGGTTGCAGGCCTATGCGCACGAATATGAAACGCTGCTCGACCTGGTGCGCAACGGCACGCTGACGCTGACCTCCGACCTGCTCGGCACGATCGTCGGTGCGTTCGACATGCTGAGCGACCACGTCACCGCGGCGCGCGACGGCGGCGAACCGCCCGCCGACGGCGCGATGCTCGCGCGGCTGGTCGCCGCCGCCTCGCCGGACGCCGCGCCTGCGGCCGCCGCCCCGGCGGCACCGGCCGCTGCCGAGGAGGTCGCCGACGAGACGGGCTTCGCGCCGGTGGCGTTCGCCGGCGACGATTTCGACGATCTGTTCGCGCTGTGCGAGGCGCCCGCGCCGGCCGGTGCGGCGGGTGACTGGCAGGTGACCTTCGTCCCCGGTGCCGATGCGCTGGAGAATGGCGGCGATCCGCTGTTGCTGCTGCGCGAATTGACGATGCTGGACGGCAAGGTGTTCGCCGCCGACCTGTCGGCGCTGCCGCCGCTCACCCAATTGCATCCCGAGCGCTGCTATCTCGGCTGGACCGCGATCGTGCCGGCGGCGGTCGCCGAGGACGACATCCGGGCGATCTTCGAATTCATGGGCGAATGCGAATTGCGCATCGAGCGGATCGGTGGCGCGGTCACCGCGGACAATGACGACGATCTGCCGTTCGACCTGCCGCTGCCGACGCTGGACGCGGACTTCGATGCGCCCGCCCCGGCGCCGGCGCCTGCCCCGGTGGCCGCGACACCCGAACCAGCGCCGGTGGTGCCGCTGCTGCCGCCGGAGCCGGCCGCGCCGCGCGCCGCGGTGGCGCCGCCCGCGCAGACGATCCGCGTCGATCTCGACAAGCTCGACCGGCTGGTCAATCTCGTCGGCGAGCTGGTCATCACCCAGGCGATGCTGGCGCAGCGCCTGTCCGAACATGCGATGGCGGGGATTTCCGAACTGACCGACCTCGACCATCTGACGCGCGAATTGCAGGAATCGACGATGGCGATCCGCGCGCAGCCGATGAAGACGGTGTTCAGCCGCGTGCCACGCATCATCCGCGAGCTGGAGGTCGAGACCGGCAAGCGCGTCCGCCTCGATATCGTCGGCGAGATGACCGAGGTCGACAAGACCGTGGTCGAACGGATCGGCGAGCCGCTGACCCATCTCATCCGCAACGCGGTCGACCATGGCCTGGAAACGCCGGCCGAGCGGCTCGCCGCGGGCAAGCCGGAAGAAGGTGTGGTGACGCTGTCGGCGGCGCATCATTCCGGACGGATCGTCATCACCGTCGCCGACGACGGCCGCGGCATCGATCGCAAGCGCGTCCGCGCCAAGGCGGTCGAACGCGGCATCATCGCCGCCGATGCGCTGCTGAGCGACGAGGAGACCGACAATCTGATCTTCGCGGCGGGTTTCTCGACCGCGGCGACCGTCTCCAACATCTCGGGTCGCGGCGTCGGCATGGACGTGGTGCGCAAGAACGTCCAGGCGCTCGGCGGCCGGATCGGCATCACCTCGCATCTCGGCTCGGGCTCCAGCTTCGCGCTGTCGCTGCCGCTGACGCTGGCGGTGCTCGACGGCATGATCGTCACCGTCGGCGACCAGACCTTCGTCATCCCGCTCGGCCATATCGTCGAGAGCCTGCGTCCGGATCAGGATGGCGTGAAGGTGCTCGGGCCGAGCGCCTCGCTGCTCGACGTGCGCGGGTCCTACGTGCCGGTGCATCGCGTCGCCGAACAGCTCGGCATCGACGGCGCGCAGACCGATCCGTCGCAGGCGGTGCTGATCGTCGTCGAATCCGACGTCGGTCAGGCGATCCTGATGGTCGACACGATCCAGGACCAGCGGCAGGTCGTGGTGAAGAGCCTGGAGGCGAATTACACCGCGATCCCCGGTCTCGCCGGTGCGACCATCCTCGGCGACGGGCGCGTCGCGCTGATCCTCGACGTCGATGCGCTGATCTCGCGCTGGCGCCGCGACCGCGTCGCCGCCGCGCCGCTGGGCCTCGCCGCATGAGCGCGGTGATGCTGGCGGCGAACCGCCCGACCGAATTCCGCTTCGAGCCCGCCGATCATGCGGCGATCAGCGCCTTCGTCTATGACGCGGCGGGCATCCTGCTGCCGCCGGGCAAGATGCAATTGGTCTATGGCCGGCTCGCGCCGCGGGTGCGCGCCTGTGGCCTGACCCGCTTCGCCGATTACATCGAGCTGATCGATCAGGATGAGTTCGAACGCACCCGCGCACTCGACGCGCTGACCACCAACCACACCAGCTTCTTCCGTGAATCGCATCACTTCGACCATTTCATGGACCATGCCTGGCCCGCGCTCGACCAGCGGCTCGCGTCGCGTGGCAAGGTACGGATCTGGTCGGCGGCCTGTTCGAGCGGGGAGGAGCCCTATTCGCTTCTGATGGCGATGTTCGGCACCGAACGCGGCAACGGGCAGCGGCTGGCGCGGACCGACCTGCGCATCCTCGGCACCGATCTTTCGACCGAGATCCTCGAGGCGGCGCGCGCCGGCCGCTATTCGCTGGAGACGGCGGCGAGCATTCCGCAGCCGCTGCGCTCGGTCTGGGTGGCGCGCGACGGCGACCAGGCGGAGGTGCATCCGCTGGTCCGCGAGCGGGTCGCGTTCCGCAAGCTCAATTTGCTCGAATCATGGCCGATGCGCGGCATGTTCGACGCGATCTTCTGCCGCAACGTGATGATCTATTTCGACGAGGCGACGAAGGAGCGGTTGCAGTCGCGGCTCGCCGACCAGCTCGAACCGGGCGGCTTCCTCTACATCGGTCATTCGGAGCGGCTCGCCGCGTCGGTGGCGCCGCGGTTCACCTGCGTCGGGCGGACCACTTTCCAGAAGGTAGCGTCATGATCGCCTCGCATCCCAAGACCGCGCCGACCCGCGTCCTGATCGTCGACGATTCGCCGACGATGCGCGCGATGGTGTCGCACCGCCTGTCGCGGTACGACGATATCGAGGTGATCGGCACCGCCGACGGACCGCATAGCGCGCGCGAAATGATCAAGGCGCTCAACCCCGACGTCATCACGCTCGACATCGAGATGCCCGACATGAACGGCCTCGAATTCCTCGAGAAGATCATGCGGTTGCGGCCGATGCCGGTGGTCATGCTGTCGACGCTGACCGGGCGCGGGGCGGAGGCAACGATCCGCGCGCTCGAACTCGGCGCGTTCGACTGTTACGAAAAGCCCAAGACCGCGTTCGGCGAAGGGCTGGGCGACGATCTCGCCGAGCTGGTCCGCACCGCCGCCAAGAGCCGCCGGCGCCCGCGTTTCGTCACGCCCGCCGCCAAGCCCGCCGCCGATTACGAACCGCGCCCCGATGCGATGATCGCGATCGGATCGTCGACCGGCGGCGTCGAGACGCTGATCGAGCTGTTGTCGGGCTTCCCGGCCAATTGCCCGCCGACGGTGATCGTCCAGCACATGCCCGAAACCTACGTGCCGACCTTCGCCGCGCGGCTCGATCGATTGTCGGCGCCGCAGGTCAGCGTCGCGCGCTCGGGTGCGCCGCTGGAGCCGGGCAATGTCTATGTCGCGCCGGGCGGCTCGCACCATCTGGAGGTTACCGGCGGCACGTTGCGCCGCTGCCGCTTGGTCGCCGACGAGAAGATGAGCGGCCACCGCCCCTCGGTCGACCGCTTGTTCCTGTCGGTGGCGCGCTGGGCCGGCGCCTCGGCGGTCGGCGCGATCCTCACCGGCATGGGCGCCGACGGCGCCGAGGGCCTGAAGAAGATGAAGGATGCCGGCGCGATGACGATCGGCCAGGACCAGGACAGCTGCGTCGTCTACGGCATGCCCGCCGCCGCCAAGCAGATCGGCGCGGTGACGGTGCAATTGCCGCTGTCGCGGATCGCGGCGCGCCTGCTCACCGAGTGCCGCGCATGAAGAGCGCCGCGCGGACGGTCGATGGTCTCCGACGGATCACGATCATGCAGGGCGAGACCAAGGTGTCGGACGATCCCGAGGCGGTGCTGACTACCGTGCTGGGCAGCTGCATTTCCGCCTGCCTTTTCGATCCCGTCGTCAAGGTCGGCGGTCTCAACCATTTCCTGCTCGCCGAGCCGGGCACCAACGACACCGACGTCTCGTCGCTGCAGCGCTACGGCGTCTATGCGATGGAGGTGCTGATCAACGCGATGCTGGCGATGGGCGCGACGCGCACCAACCTGAAGGCGCGGATCTATGGCGGTGCCTCGCTGCGCGACGGCTTCCGCGACATCGGCGCGACCAACGCCTTGTTCGCGCGTCGCTTCCTGCGTGACGAGCGGATCGCTTTGGTCGGCGAGGACGTGGGCGGCTATGGCGCCCGCCGGGTCGAGTTTCGCCCGACGCTGGGCCTCGCACGCTGCCGCGTCGCCAATGTCCGCCCGGTCGAGCAGCTGCGCGTCGCTCCTGTCCCCGTCCCGGTCGCAGCGGTCGGCGACGTCGAGTTTTTCTGATGCGATCCAATTATCCCAATGAAGGAAGTTCCGTGCCCAGCACCATCATGACCGTAGACGATTCGCCCAGCATGCGGATGCTGCTGAGAGCGGCGCTCACCGATCTCGGCTATGAGGTGCTCGAGGCGGAAGACGGCGTGCAGGCGCTGGAACGGCTGAACGGCGTCGAGCCGGACCTGCTGATCACCGACATCAACATGCCGCGGCTCGACGGCTTCGGCCTGATCGAGAAGGTGCGCGAACAGGATCGCCATCGCAACCTGCCGATCCTGGTGCTGACCACCGAAAGCTCCGACGAGAAGAAGCAGCGCGCGCGGTCCGCCGGCGCGACCGGCTGGATCGTCAAGCCGTTCCATCCGGAAAAGCTCGCCGCGGCGATCCGCCGCGTGCTGCACTGATCGCCCTTTCAGGAGACCGTTTCATGTCCCGCCAGCTCATCACCTTCCAGATCGGCGAGCAGATCCTCGGCGTCGATATCATGGCCATCCGCGAAATCCGCGCCTGGTCGCCCGCCACCCCATTGCCCAACGTGCCGCCGCACGTCCGCGGCGTCGTCAACCTGCGCGGCATCGTGCTGCCAGTGCTCGATCTCAGCCATCGGCTCGGCTGGGGGATGACCGATCCGTCGGCGCGCCACGTCATCATCGTCGTGCGCATCGGCGAGCAATTGCAGGGCCTGATCGTCGATGCGGTCAACGACATCGTCACCGTGCCCGACGACGGCATGCAGCCGCTGCCCGACATCGGCGAGACGCCCGCGGCGCAGTTCCTCGAAGGGCTGGCGACGATCGACCAGCGTCTGATCCTGGTGCTGGCGCTCGAACGGCTGATCGACAGCACGATGGCGCTGCCCGACGCGGCATGACCCGACCGTCCGTCGCATTTCGATAAAGCTGGCCGGTCTGCGGACGTTCCTCCCTTTTTATCTCCATTTTCGTGCAAGGAAGCCTGACCATGGCCGCTGCGGTCAAAGTTCTCGTCGTCGATGATTCGCTTACCATGCGCGCCCTGCTGTCCGGCGCGCTGGAGCGGATCCCCGGCGTCGTCGTCGTCGGCTCCGCGGACGGTGCGGAGGAGGCGCGCGCGATGCGCCAGCAATTCCACCCGGACGTGATGACGCTCGACGTCGAGATGCCGGGGATGAGCGGCATCGACTATCTCGCCGAGCTGATGGTCGAGCGTCCGATGCCGGTGATCATGTTCTCCACCCGCACCGAGGCGGGGGCGGAAGCCTCGATCGAGGCGCTGCGGCTCGGCGCGATCGACTGTTTTCCCAAGCCGAAGGTCGCGGTGGCCGCCGAGTTCGACAAGATCCTCGCCAAGCTCGGCAAGCGGATCAAGGCCGCCAAGGGCGCGGTGGTGAAGAGCAGTGCGGCAAGCAAGTCGGTCGCGGCGCCGCCGATCGAGTGGAACGGTCGCCTGCTCGCGATCGGCGGCGAGGCGGCGGCGACGCAGGCGTTGTTCGACCTCTTCGGCAGCTTCTCCGCCAATTGCCCGCCGACGGTGGTCGTCCAGCATCTCGGCGCCGGGCTTGCCGGCACGCTGATCGACAAGATGGCCGCCGAAATCGCCCCGAAGATCGTGCTCGCCGAGGACGGGATGGCGATCGAACAGGGGACGATCTATCTCGCGCCGCCGGGCGATCATCACGTCGTCGTCGATGGGTGGCCGAATGGTCGGCTACGCATGCTGGCGCGCGATGCGGTTGCGGGCGAGCGGCCGTCGATTTCGATCCTTTTCGCCTCGGTCGCCAAGGCGGCGGGCGCGGAAGCGGTCGGGCTGCTGCTCGGCGCGGACGGCGAGGATGGCGAGGCCGGCGTCCGCGCGCTCCAGGCCGGCGGCGGTTATTGCATCGCGCCCGCCGAACAGCGCGCCGACGGCTTCGTCATGACCCGCCGGATGGCATCGCAACCCGTCCCGCCCGATCAATTGTCGCGCAGCGTCATCAGATTGTGCTCGAAATGACCGGTCTCATCCAGAACGCGCCATCGGCGATCGCAGGTGTCGAGCCGGCGCTGGCGCATGCGCTCGCCGACGAGATGGCCGGCCTGACCACCGTGCTCGCCGATCTCGCTTACGATCTCGCTGCCAATTCGGAGACGTTGCGCCAGCATATGCACAGTCTGCAGGCGATCGACCGGATCACCCAGGCGCAGCTCGCGATGGCCGACGTGCTGCGCTCCTCGGCAACGGCGGAGGAGCGGGTGGCGGCGGTGACGCTGGAGGAGCTGGGGGTGAGGCTGCTCGCGTCGCTGCGGCGTTACCGCGAGCGGGGCGTGCCGGGCGAATTCGACATCGCCTGACCGTATCCGACGCGCTCGGCGGTGGATACGATCGGGATTGCGGGCGAGCGACCGTCCGGCCGCCCGCCCGTCGTCATCACGCCTTCTTGCGCGCGCGCTTCGGAGCGGCGGCGGCGGCGGTGTCTTCTTCCTCGTCGGGCTGGTCTTCACCCGCTTCGGTCAGCGCTTCGCCCAGCGCCTTCAGCTTGTCCTGCGACTTGTCCGCCTTGTCGGCGATCTTGGTCGTCGCGGCGCCGAGGCGATGGAGCAGCGCATGGACGCGATCGGCATCCGGCTGGTCCTTTTCGAGCTGCTTGCGGAGCGACCCCAGGTCGCGCAGTATGCCCTTGGCGCCCGAAACCTCCAGGTCGGCCAGCGCGGCTTCCCAATCCTCGACCATGTCGGCGCCCTTGTTGGGCTTGGTCTCGTCGAGCCCGCGATTGATCGCGTTCATCGTTCCGGCAAACTTGATGGCCATGCGGCTTATCCTCTCGGCGGGGTAATCCCACGCCGCCAACGAGGCACCCCAGATATGTGTCCGACAGAAACGTTCTAGCCCAACAATTTACCAGTTGCGCAGCCGCAACGATCGCCGCCCTTACTCGGCCAGTGCGCGATCGCTGACGAACATGTTGTTGGCGCGCTCGTGCGCGAAGGTGCTGGGGTTGCCGTGGCCGGGGATGAAGGCGGTGTCGTCGCCGAGCGGCCACAGCTTGGTGACGATCGTCTCGATCAACTGCTTGTGGTTGCCGCCCGGCATGTCGGAGCGGCCGACCGAACCCTGGAACAGCACGTCGCCGACCTGCGCGAACTTCGACGGCGCATGGTGGAAGATGACGTGGCCGAGCGTGTGGCCGGGCGTCTCGTAGACGTCGAGTTCCAGATTTCCGATCGTCACCGTATCGCCCTCGACCAGCCAGCGGTCGGGTTCGAAGACGACGCCGGTCATGCCGTAATTGCGGCCGTCGTCGTCGAGCCGCGCCAGCCAGAAGCGGTCGGCCTCATGCGGCCCCTCGATCGGCACGCCGAGATCGTCGGCGAGCGGCTTGGCTTCGCCGGCATGGTCGATATGGCCGTGGGTGAGCAGGATCTTCTCGACGGTGACGCCCGCCTGCGCGACCGCCGCCTTGATCCGCGGCAGGTCGCCGCCGGGATCGACGATTGCCGCCCTCATCGTCTCGGTGCACCAGATCAGGGTGCAATTCTGCTGGAACGGCGTCACCTGGACGATGACGGCTTTCAGGGGGGTGGCGCGAGCCGGCGTGCTGGTCATGGCGGGGAGATAAGCCCCTGATGCAGTGGCGGCAATCGCCGCTTGCGCGGAAGGCGTCACGCCGTGCATTTGTGACCGGATGCTGAACGCGCCCTTCGTGCTGCTCGACGATGCCCGTCAGGATGGCGCCGGCGCGCGGCTCTACACCGATCCGTTCGAGATCGTCAGTGCCGCGACGCCGGAGGCGGTGGTGCCGGCGCTCGCGGCGTTGCGCGCGGCGGGGGCGCGGGGGCTGCATGCCGCGGGCTATCTGACCTATGAGGCAGGCGCGGCGCTGATGCCGCGCGCGGTCGCTACGCGTAACGGCGACGAGCCGCTGCTGTGGTTCGGGTTGTTCGCCGACTGCCACCGGCTCGACGCGGACGCGGTGGCGGCGCTGCTGCCCGATCCGGCGGGGGCATGGGCGGCGATGCCGCGACCGCGTATCGGTCGCGCGACCTATGACGAGGCGCTGGCCCGCGTGCTGGAGATGATCCGCGCGGGCGACATCTATCAGGCGAACCTGACGCTGCGCGCCGATGTCGCCGTCGCGGGTGATCCGCTGGCGCTCTACGCACGGCTGCGACGCGGGGCGGCGGCGGGGCATGGCGCGCTCGTCGCGACCGGGGAGCGGCATCTGCTGTCGCTGTCGCCCGAGTTGTTCTTCGCACTGGACGGCGACCGGCTCACCTGCCGCCCGATGAAGGGGACGGCGATGCGGGGCGACACGGCCGCGGAGGATGCGGCGCGGATTGTCGGCCTGCGCGACGATGCCAAGCAGCGCGCCGAGAATCTGATGATCGTCGATCTGATGCGCAACGACATGGCGCGCGTCGCGACGCCGGGCAGCGTCGCGGTGCCTGCGCTGTTCACGGTGGAAAGCTATCCGACCGTCCACCAGATGACCTCGACCGTCACCGCGCGGCTCGATGCCGATCGCGACGCGGTGGACGTACTGGCGGCGCTGTTCCCCTGCGGCTCGATCACCGGCGCGCCCAAGCAACGCAGCATGGAGGTGATCGCCACGGTCGAGGAGGCACCACGCGGCATCTATACGGGTGCGATCGGCCGGATCGACGCGGGCGGCGATGCGGAGTTCAACGTCGCGATCCGCACGCTGGCGATCCCCGCCGGGGCGGACGTCGCGGAACTGGGACTGGGATCGGGGATCGTCGCCGACGGCCGCGCCGACGACGAATGGGCGGAGGTGCAGGCCAAGGGCGCGTTCGTCACCGCCGGGCAGCGACCGCTCGACCTGATCGAAACGATGGCCTTCGATCCCGAGGAGGGCGTGGTGCTGCTCGAACGCCATCTGCGGCGGCTGACCGCGAGCGCGGCGGCGCTCGGCTTCCGTTTCGACCGGCACGGCGCGCGCAACGAATTGCAGGCCGCGACCTTCCGCCTGCGCGCGGCGGCGCGCATCCGGCTGCTGCTCGCGCAAAGCGGCGCGATCGCGATCGAGATCGCCCCGGCGCCACTGGCCTATGATCGGCCGCTGCATGTCGCGGTGGTGCCGCTGCCCGTCGCGACGAGCGACTTCCGCCTGCGCCACAAGACCAGCGATCGCGGCTTCTATGATGCGGCGCGGCAGGCAGCCGGGACCGACGAGGTCGTCTTCGTCCGGCCCGACGGGCTGCTGACCGAGGGCAGCTTCACCTCGCTGTTCGTGCCGGGCGTGGACGGGCGGCTGGTGACGCCGGCGTTGGCGCTGGGGCTGCTGCCCGGCACGTTGCGCGCAGAAATGATCGAAACCGGCCGTGCAACAGAGGATTATCTGTCGCCGGATGATCTCGCCGCGCCATTTTTTGTCGGAAATGCGTTGCGCGGCCTGATGCCGGCAGTTGTTGCGATTGCGAAAGAGCCGGTGCTGTCGCTATAGGCGCGGCGTCCTATCCGCCATCGAGGCCCGATTCATGAAGCCCTCCGCCGCCCTCGGCCGCATCAGCCCGTCCCCGACGCTCGCCATCACCAGCCGCGTGCTCGAGCTGAAGCGCGCGGGTGTCGACGTGATCGGCCTCGGCGCAGGCGAGCCCGACTTCGATACGCCCGACTTCGTCAAGGAAGCGGCGATCCAGGCGATCCGCGACGGCAAGACCAAATATACCAACGTCGACGGCACGATCGAGCTCAAGCAGGCGATCGTCGCCAAGTTCGCGCGCGACAACAACCTGACCTACACTACGGACCAGGTGACGGTGAACGTCGGCGGCAAGCATACTTTGTTCAACGCGATCGTCGCGACGGTGGATGCCGGCGACGAAGTGGTGATCCCGGCGCCTTATTGGGTGAGCTATCCCGACGTCGTCCAGTTCGCCGGCGGTACGCCGGTGTTCGCGGTCGCCGGACCGGAGCAGGATTACAAGCTGTCGCCCGAGGCGCTCGAAGCGGCGATCACCGACCGGACCAAATGGGTGATCCTCAATTCGCCGTCCAACCCGACGGGTGCGGCCTATTCGGTCGACGAGCTGAAGGCGCTGGGCGCGGTGCTGGCGCGGCATCCGCACGTCTGGATCTTCGCCGACGATATGTACGAGCATATCGTCTATGACGATTTCCGCTTCGCGACGATCGCCGAAGTCTGCCCCGAGCTGTACGAGCGCACGCTGACCGTCAACGGCTGTTCCAAGGCCTATGCGATGACCGGCTGGCGGATCGGCTTCGCCGCCGGCGCACCGTGGCTCATCAAGGCGATCGCCAAGCTCCAGTCGCAATCGACCAGCAACCCCTGCTCGACCGCGCAGGCGGCGGCGGTGGCGGCGCTGTCCGGCCCGCAGGACTTCCTCAAGGAGCGCAGCCGCGCCTTCCAGACGCGGCGCGATCTGGTGGTCGGGATGCTCAATGCGATCCCGGGCATGACCTGCCCGACGCCGGAGGGGGCCTTCTACGTCTATCCGTCCTTCGCCGAGCTGATCGGCAAGACCACGCCGAACGGCCGCAAGATCGAGAGCGACGAGGATTTCGTCGGCTATCTGCTCGACGATGCCAAGGTCGCGGCGGTGCAGGGCGCGGCGTTCGGCCTCTCGCCGGCGATGCGGATCAGCTATGCGACCTCGGACGCGTTGCTGCGCAAGGCGTGCGAGCGCATCCAGCAGGCGTGCGCCGACCTGCGCTGAGCCGGCGGCGGCTACCCTGCTGATCGATGAACGCTGCGGCCACGCGGCGTTAATGCAGCGTTTCTATAAATGATATTGCGAACCGGGCGCAGAGAGACGATCTCGGCGTCTGCAATAGGGCAGGGTGAATGACCTGCTCGCCCGACAACAAAGGCATGCGTCATGCGCAAGGTGATCAAGAGCGGCTTCTTCTGGCAATTCGTCGGCGGCTTCGCCATCGGCGCAGTCGGCGTCGTCACCTTGCATCCGGCGAGCGCGCAGTCGGTCCAGCCCATCCCCGCCGCCTCGCCGATCGTCCAGGCGCAGTGATCCTGCCGCCCCGCGGCTCTTGGCGAGCGGTGCGGGGCTTCCCATCTGTGTAACATGCTGAAAATCCTGTTGCCGATCGCCGGCGCTGCCGCCGCCGTGCTTGCCTCCACCGGCTTCGCCGAAGCCGAACGTGCGGTGCCGATCCCCGCGGCCAAGGCCGATGTGCCGGCTGGTGCCGGCATGCAGACCGCGGTGTTCGCGGGCGGCTGCTTCTGGGGCATGGAGGCGGTGTTCGAGCATGTGAAGGGCGTCCGTTCGGTCACCGCGGGCTATGCCGGCGGCGCCGCGGGTACCGCGACCTACGATCAGGTCTCGACCGAGCGTACCGGCCATGCCGAGGCGGTGAAACTGGTCTACGACCCGCGCGTGGTCAGCTATGCGACGCTGCTGCGCGTCTATTTCTCGATCGCGCACGATCCGACGCAGCGCGACCGGCAGGGGCCGGACAGCGGGCCGAGCTATCGCTCGGCGGTCTTCCCGCAGGATGCGCGGCAGGCGGCGGTGGCGCGGGCCTATATCGCGCAGCTCGGGGCGGCGAAGAGCTTCCCCGCGCCGATCGTGACGAAGCTGGAGCAGGGCGGCTTCTACCCCGCCGAGGCGTATCACCAGAATTTCTACGATCGCAACCCGACGCATCCGTACATCGTCCATTGGGACAAGCCCAAGGTCGCGGCATTCAAGGCCGGCTTCCCGACGCTGTATCGGTGACCCCAAGTCCTCCCCCGCAAGGGGGAGGTGGCACCGCGAAGCGGTGACGGAGGGGGAGGAAAGGGCGGGAGCCTCGTTGCAACACTCCCGCCCTTTCCTCCCCCTCCACCATTCGGCTGACGCCGAACGGTCCCCCTCCCCCTTGCGGGGGAGGAATTAGTCAGGCGGCGATCGGGAAGCGCAGCAGCCTTTGCTCCACCGGCACCAGCGCTTCCGCGCCGCGGCCGACCGCCTTGGTCAGCGCGGGGTGGTCGACGTCGAGCCCGCCGGTCAGCGCGCCGAAGGCCGGCAGCACGATCTTGCGCGCGGTGGCGACGAAACAGCGCCGTGCCACCTTCTTGCCCCGCACATGGATGCGCAGCTTGGGGTGGAAATGGCCCGACAGCTCGGGACGCGTCTCGTCGGGGTCGGCCTCGTGGCGCAGGATCAGGCCGTCGACCTCCGCCTCGTCCGCGGTCTCGCCGCCGCAGCGGTCCTTGATGTCAGGATCGTGGTTGCCGGTGATCCACGTCCAGCGTAGCCCCTCGGTCAGTGCGCGCAGCCGGATCTGCGCCTCCTGCGGCAGCCGCTCGCAGCCGTCGCTGTCGTGGAAACTGTCGCCGAGGCACCATAATTCCTCCGCGCCGGTCGCCTGCACCAGCCTCGCGAGGTCGGCGAGCGTCGCCAGCGAGTCATAGGGCGGCAGCATCTGGCCGCGCGCGGCATACCAGCTCGCCTTCTCGAAATGCAGGTCGGCGACGAGCAGCGCGCGCCGCGCCGGCCACAGCAACGCCCCCTCGGGCAGGGCATAGAGCGCGTGACCACCGAACGAAAAGGGAACCATGGCCCCGCCTTGCCCGCAAAGGGACGGGCGATCAAGCGCTTGTGCCGCCACGCGCAAATCCGCTTGCGCGGCCGGCCAATCGGCGTAAAGCGCGCCGTCCTTCCGCCGGAAGGCTTTTGTCAGGGGTAGTCGCGCGCATGTCGCTCGCCGTCGAAGCACCCGCTTCCCATCAATCGTCCCACCCCGCATTGATCGGCCTGACCATCGGCGCGATCGGCGTCGTGTTCGGCGATATCGGCACCAGCCCGCTCTACGCATTCCGCGAGGCGTTGCAGCAGTCCGCCGCCGACGGGATCGACCCCAGCGAGATCCTCGGCGTGCTCAGCCTCGCGCTATGGACGCTGACGCTGATCGTCACGGTCAAATACGTGCTGTTCCTGATGCGCGCCGACAATCACGGCGAGGGCGGTGTGCTCGCGCTGGCGGCGCTGGCGCGGCGCTCGCTCGGGATGCGCAGCCGGGTTGCCCTGGTGCTCGGCGCGGCGGGGGCGGCGCTGTTCTATGGCGATGCGATCATTACGCCGTCGCTGTCGGTGCTGTCGGCGATGGAGGGGCTGCGGACGATCCCCAGCGCCGCCAAATTCTTCGACGAAGGCACGATCCGCGCGCTGACGATCGCGATCCTCGTCGCGCTGTTCTTCATCCAGCGGCGCGGCACGGCGATCGTCGCCAAGCTCTTCGGTCCGGTCTGCATTCTCTGGTTCCTGACGATCGGCGGCCTCGGCATCTGGCATATCGCCGACGAACCCTCGATCTTCCGCGTGCTGCTGCCGCATTACGGCATCCGCTTCCTCGCGACGCACGGCACGGTCGGGCTGTTCGTGCTCGGCGCGGTGTTCCTCACCGTCACCGGCGCCGAGGCGCTGACCGCCGATATGGGCCATTTCGGCAAGAAGCCGATCCGCATCGCCTGGCTGATCCTCGTCTTCCCCGCGCTGATGCTCAACTATCTCGGGCAGGGGGCGTTCGCGCTGTCGCATCTCGAGGCGGCGCAGGCGGCGGGAACCGCGTTCAAGAACCAGGACTGGTTCTTCCTGATGGCGCCCGAATCGGTGCGCGGGCCGCTGATCGTGCTCGCCGGCTTCGCCACCGTCATCGCCAGCCAGGCGGTGATCACCGGCGCCTTCTCGCTGACCCAGCAGGCGGTGCAGCTCGGGCTGCTGCCGCGGATGAAGCTGCGCCAGACCTCGGCCGATTTCGCCGGGCAGATCTATCTGCCGGCGATCAACTGGCTGCTGCTGGTCGGCGTGCTGATCCTCATCATCCAGTTCAAGACCTCGTCGGCGATGGCCGCCGCTTATGGCATTGCGGTGACCGGGACGATGGTGGTGACGACGCTGCTCGGCTATCTCGTTGCACGGCACGTCTGGCACTGGAAGCGCGCATGGGCGCTGGCGGCGATCCTGCCGTTCCTGTGCCTCGACCTCGTCTTCTTCGGCGCCAACATCCTGCGCGTCGTCGAGGGCGGCTGGGTGCCGCTGGTGATCGCCGCCAGCATCGGTCTGCTGATCTACACCTGGGTGCGCGGCAAGGGCATCGTCCGCGCGTTCGAGGCGCGGCAGAGCATTCCGCTCGCCGACCTCGCCGCCGCGCTCGCCAAGCGGCCGCCCGAGCGCGTGCCGGGGACCGCGGTGTTCCTCACCGCCAACCCGCGCTCGGCACCGGGCGCGCTGCTGCACAATCTCAAGCACAACAAGGTGCTGCACGAGCGCAATCTGGTGGTCAGCATCCGCACCACCGACCGGCCGGTGGTCGACGCCGAGCATCGCCGCACCAGCGAGCGGCTCGACGACAATTTCGAGATCGTCGTGCTCAATTACGGCTTCATGGAATCGCCCGACGTGCCCGCCGATCTCGGGGTGGGCGGCAAGACCGAGATGCGCAGCCTCGACGCGATGAAGACCAGCTTCTTCATCGGCCGCAACACGCTCAAGCCCGAGGCGGATGTCGGCATGCCCTTGTGGCAGGACCGCATCTTCATGTTCATGCAGCGCAACGCCGCCGACCCGACGGAATTCCTGAAGATCCCGCCGGGCAAGGTGCTGGAGCTGGGCGAACAGGTGACGGTGTAGATCATTCCTCCCCCTTGCGGGGGAGGATTTGGTCAATCGATCCGCATCGCCTCCGCCGCCAGCGCCTCCGCCTCGATCAGCAGATGGTCGTCGGCCGAGCCGGTCGACACCTTCTCGCGGCCGATCAGCGTCAATACCGGCACCGCCAGCGGCGTGACACGCTCGAGATCGACGTGGAGCATCGTCTCCGCCGCCCGATCGAGCAGGCCGGCGAGCCGCCCGACGTCGGTCATGCGGGCGCGGGCATCGTCCCACGCCGCCTGGAGCAGCAGATGCGTCGGCTCGTATTTGCGCAGCACGTCGTAGATCAGGTCGGTCGAAAAGGTCACCTGCCGCCCGGTCTTGCGCTTGCCGGGATGCTGGCGCTCGACGAGGCCGCCGATCACCGCGACCTCGCGGAAGGCGCGTTTGAGCAGGTGCGACTGCTGCACCCAGTCGACGAACTCGTGTTCGAGGATGTCGGGGCTGAACAAGGCGGCGGGATCGATGATCTTCTCGATACCATAGACCGCAAGGGCATAATCGTTGGCGACGAAACCCAAAGGCTTCAGCCCCTCCGCCTCCATGCGTCGGGTGATCAGCATGCCGAGCGACTGATGCGCGTTCCAGCCTTCGAAACTGTAGGCGACCATATAGTTGCGCCCCTCGCGGGGGAATGTTTCGACGAGGAGCTGGCCGGGGCGGGGCAAAGCGGAGCGTTTCGCCTGGAATTCCAGCCATTCGCGCACGTCGTCGGGGAAGCGCGCCCATTGCGTCGGATCGGCGAGGAAGCCGCGCACGCGATCGGCGAGGTTGGTCGACAGCGGCATGCGGCTGCCGCCATAGGTCGGGATACGCGCCGGCTTGGACGAGGCGCGGACGATCAGATCCTCGGTGTCAATCTTCTGCACTTCGCAACTGAGGCCGGCGAAGAAGAAGGTGTCGCCGGGGCTGAGCTGCGCGGCGAAGCCCTCCTCGACCTTGCCGAGATTGCGGCCGTTCTTGAAGCGGACGTTGAGCATCGTCGCCTCGACGATGATGCCGGCGTTGAGCCGGTGCTGCGTCACGAACTTCGGATGGCTGACGCGCCACAGGCCGTCCGCCTCCTGCGTCAGCCGCTTGAAGCGGTCGTACGCCTTGAGGCTGTAGCCGCCGTCGCGGATGAAGCCGAGAACGCGATCGAACGTCTCGTCGGTCAGCGCCGAATAAGGCAGAGCGGAACGCACCTCGTCGAGCAGCGCCGCCTGATCGAACGGCGCCGCGCAGGCCATCGCCATGACGTGCTGCGCGAGCACGTCGAGCGCACCGGGGCGGAACAGGTCGGGGTCGAGCTCGCCGGCCTCGACCGCGTCGAGCGCGGCGCGCGCCTCGAGATATTCGAAGCGGTTGCCGGGGACGAGGATCGCCTCCGACGCCTCGTCCAGCCGGTGGTTGGCGCGGCCGATGCGCTGGAGCAGCCGCGACGAGCCCTTGGGCGCGCCCATCTGGATGACGCAGTCGACGTCGCCCCAGTCGACGCCGAGGTCGAGGCTGGCGGTGGCGACCAGCGCGCGCAACCGGCCCGACGCCATCGCGCCCTCCACCTTGCGTCGCGCCTCCAGCGCGAGGCTGCCGTGGTGGACGCCGATCGGCAGGCTCAGCGTGTTGACCTTCCACAGATCCTGAAAGATCAGCTCGGCGAGGCTGCGCGTGTTGCAGAAGATAATCGAGGTCTTGTGCAGCTCGATCTCGGCCATGACCTGTTCGGCGGCATAGCGGCCCGAATGGCCCGACCACGGCACCCGGTCCTCGGGCAGCAGGATGGCGATATTGGGATCGGCGCCCGCCTCGCCCTGCACCATCGCGACCTGATCGATATCGCCGTCGGGCGCGAGCCAGGCGCGATAGCCGTCGCCGTCCGCCACCGTCGCCGACAGCGCGACGCGGCGCAGACCGGGGCTGATCCGCTGCAGCCGTGCCATGCACAGCGACAGGAGATCGCCGCGCTTGCCGGTGGCGAAGGCGTGGACCTCGTCGATGACGATCGTCCGCAGCCCTTCGAACATCGTGAAGCTGTCGGGGTAACTGAGCAGCAGCGACAGCGATTCGGGGGTGGTGAGCAGGATCTGCGGCGGGCGGATACGCTGGCGTGCCTTGCGGTCGCTCGGCGTGTCGCCGGTGCGCGTCTCGACGCGCAGCGACAGGCCCATCTCGTCGATCGGCGTGACGAGATTGCGCTGGATGTCGACCGCCAGCGCCTTGAGCGGCGAGACGTAGAGCGTGTGCAGGCCCTCGGTCGGCGCTTCGATCAGCTCGGCCAGCGTCGGCAGAAAGCCGGCGAGCGTCTTGCCCGCGCCGGTGGTGGCGACGAGCAGCGCGTGGCGGCCGGCGCGGCCTTCGCGCAGCATGTCGAGCTGGTGGCGACGCGGCCGCCAGCCGCGGGTGGCGAACCATTGGGCGAGCGGCTCGGGAAGGTCGCTCAAGACGATTCACCCACACCCTTTTGGCACCGGGCGCTTCCCTCCCTTTCCCGACGGGAGAGGGAAGGGCCGGTGGCGCCGGCGAAGGGTGAGGGGGAACCGGATGTCATCCCAACCATATAGGTAGCATGGCACGATTGGGCGACTGGCTGGAACCGCACCCGCATGGCATCTACGTCAGGCCCGCGAACGCGTGGATCGACCCCTCCGAGCCCGAGGCGCGGGCGCTGGTGACGCACGGCCATGCCGATCACGCCCGCGGCGGTCACGGCGCGGTCTGGGCGACGCCCGAGACGCTGGCGATCATGGACGCGCGCTATGGTGAACAGGCGGGCCATCCCGTCGCTTACGGCGAGAGCATCCGCATGGGCGAGGTGGACGTCGGTTTCGTCCCCGCCGGGCACGTGCTCGGCTCGGCACAGATCGTGCTCGACTATCGCGGCGAGCGCGTCGTCGTGTCCGGCGACTACAAGCGCCGCGCCGATCCGACCTGTACGCCGTTCGAGCCGGTCAAATGCGACGTCTTCGTCACCGAGGCGACCTTCGCGCTGCCGGTGTTCCGCCATCCCGACACCGGCGACGAGATCGACAAATTGATCGCGCGGCTGCACGCCAATCCCGATCGCTGCGTGCTGGTCGGCGCCTATGCGCTCGGCAAGGCGCAGCGGGTAATCGCCGAGCTGCGCGCGCGGGGGCACGACGCGCCGATCTATATCCATGGCGCGCTGCAGCGGCTGTGCGACCTGTATCAGGAGCATGGCATGCGCCTCGGCGAGCTGCTGCCGGTCGCGGACGCAAAGAAGGCCGACATGGCGGGGCATGTCGTGATGTGTCCGCCGGGCGCGCTCAACGACCGCTGGTCGCGGCGGCTGCCCGATCCGATCACCGCGATGGCGAGCGGCTGGATGCGCGTGCGGCAGCGCGCGGTGCAGAAGAACATCGAGCTGCCGCTGATCCTGTCCGACCATGCCGACTGGGACGAACTGACCGACACCTTGTCGGAGATCGCGCCCAAGGAGGTGTGGGTGACGCACGGTCGCGAGGAAGCGCTGGTCCATTGGTGCGAACAGCGCCAGATGAAGGCGCGCGCGCTGGCGCTGGTGGGATTCGAGGACGAGGATGATTGACCTGGCGGGCCGAAAGCGTCGGTCCGCGATCGACTAGGCAGATCGACATCCGGCGTTCACATTAGCCGGCTATCCGGCTCTCGCTGGAATCTGGTTTAGACTGCGCCATCGGGGGAACGCGGATGAAGATGTCGTCGGTGTATGTACAAATAGGCGCGGGGATCGCAACGGTGGCCTTTGCGCTCGGCGCCAACGCTCAATTCGTACCACCCGCCGGGTTCAGTGGCGGTAAACCCTTGCCCGGCGTCGCGGTGCCATCGGATCCCGCCGCACCACCGCTCGCCCGCATCGCCGACGACACGCTGGCGAATCTCTTTCACGTCGATCCGACGTACCGGGGCGGTACGGCCGGCGGCCATGTGAAGGTCGTCGGCGCCTTCGCCCTGACCGAAGCGAAGGGTGCGCCTGTCACCGGGGCCCATTCTCCGGGCTTCCTGCCGGTCACGCTCCAGCTTGGCGATGGCCGCTGTTTCACGTTCAGCGCTGATTACACGAACGGCACGCTTGCCAATGGCCGATTAAATAAAACGGGATGCGAAGGCCAACCGAGGCACGAAGGGCCGGCTTCCGCACCACCGCCTCAAGATCGTGCACTCCGGTTGATCGGAACCGCATGGAGTTACGATGCATGGGCCGATGATCGTAACGGCACGACCATTGTTACCGCGCCCTATATAAAGACGTACCAGCCACTGTTCACCGCCCGGATGAAGACCATCGCCATCATGGCAATGAACGGTCCGGACTGGCCCGGCGGCAACGTAACCTTGGTTGGCAGGATCAAAGGACGCTTGACCATCGTCACGCTCGAAGTCGGCTATTGATCCGATTGCGGTCGATCTACCAGCCGCTGCGTTGAGTTCGATCGCGAAATACGATCGGGCCGGCCGGGCGACCGGCAGGATCCTCTATCCCGTCCCCTCCAGCGTCCGCGCGCGGCGGCGCTGGACCGAGCTGCCGATGCCCATCGCCTCGCGATATTTGGCGACGGTGCGGCGGGCGATGTCGAAGCCCTTGGCCTGCAGCAGTTCGACCAGCGTATCGTCGGACAGGATCTTGGCGCCTTCGTTGGCGATCAGGCCGCGGATCGCGCTCTTCACCGCTTCCGCCGACACCGCGTCGCCGCCGTCCGCTGCCTGGATCGCCGAGGTGAAGAAATATTTCAGTTCGAACACGCCGCGCGCGCAGCTAAGATATTTGTTGCTCGTCACGCGGCTGACGGTCGATTCGTGCATCTCGATCGCTTCGGCGACCTTGGCGAGCGTCATCGGCTTGAGATGCGCGACGCCTTTGAGGAAGAAGGCTTCCTGTTGCTTGACGATCTCGGTGGCGACCTTGATGATCGTCCGCTGGCGCTGGTCGAGCGCCTTGATCAGCCAATTGGCCGAGGCGAGCGCATCGGACAGCCAGGCCTTGGCGGTCTTGTCCTGCGGGCCGTGGCTCAGTTCGTGGTAATAGCGGCGGTTGACGAGGACGCGCGGCAGCGTCGCGGCGTTGAGTTCGATGCCCCAGCCCGCCTTGGTCCGGGCGACGAACAAATCCGGGGTGACCGCCAGCGCCGGTTCGCCGCCGTAGCGGCAACCGGGCTTGGGATCGTAGCCGCGCAACTCGCGGATCATGTCCGCCATGTCTTCGTCGTCGACGCCGCACATCCGCTTGAGCCGGGCGAGCTCGCCGCGCGCGAGCAGGTCGAGATTGTCGATCAGCCGCGCCATGCAGGGATCGTAGCGGTCCGCCTCCCGCGCCTGGAGCGCGATACACTCCGCAAGGTCGCGGGCGCCGACGCCGGTCGGGTCGAGCGTCTGGATCTGGTGCAGCACGTGCTCGACGCGGGCGAGCGCGGTGCCGAGGCGATTGGCGATGTCGAGCAGCGGGACGGTGAGATAGCCCGCCTCGTCGATCTGGTCGATCAGATGCTGGGCGATGAACCAGTCGGCGCCGTCGATCACCGTGCCGGCCTGCGCGAGCAGATGATCGGCGAGCGTGCCGTCCCCTTGCGCGAAGGAGTCGAAGTCGAGCCCGTCCTCGCCGCCCAGGCCGCCGCCGGTGCTGCCGCCGGTCATCGACAATGCGCCGTCGAAGCCGCCGCCGCCGTCGGCGACGCTGTCCTGCTGGTGGCTTTCGGTGGCGTAATCGACGTCGAGCGGGTCGGCGGCGGCGGCGCCGCTGACCAGTTCGTCGGCGCCGGCGGGCTCGTCGCGCTCGACGCGTTCGGGGCGGACGATCTCGTCGGTCTGCGCGGCCTCGAGCAGCGGGTTCTTCTCGACCTCCTCGGCGATGAAGCCCTCGATCTCGAGGTTGGACAGCGCCAGCAGCTTGATCGCCTGCTGGAGTTGCGGCGTCATCACCAGAGACTGCGACTGGCGCAGGTCCAGACGGGGCGCGAGGCTCATGACACCGCTCCTTCCCGCGCCGTGACGGAATAAGGCGGGACCCCGGCCATAGGCTAGAGCGAGAAGCCCTCGCCAAGGTACAGGCGGCGGACGTTGGCGTCGGCGACCAGTTCCTCGGGGCTGCCGGCGAACAGCACGCGCCCGTCGTAGATGATATAGGCGCGATCGACGATGTCGAGCGTCTCGCGCACGTTATGGTCGGTGATCAGCACGCCGATGTCGCGGCGCTTGAGGTCCTTCACCAGATCGCGGATGTCGGCGATCGAGATCGGATCGATGCCTGCGAAGGGTTCGTCGAGCAGCATGATCGACGGGTCGGCGGCAAGCGCGCGGGCGATCTCGGCGCGGCGGCGTTCACCGCCGGACAAGGCCATCGCCGGACTGGCGCGCAACCGGGTGAGGCCGAATTCGTCGAGCAATTTGTCGAGCTTGGCGGGGCGCGCCGCGGGATCGGGCTCGGACAGTTCGAGCACCGCGCCGATGTTCTTCTCGATCGACAGGCCGCGGAAGATGCTCGTCTCCTGCGGTAGATAGCCGAGGCCGAGGATCGCGCGGCGGTACATCGGCAGCTTGGTGATATCCTCGCCGTCGAGCATGATCCGGCCCGAATCGGGCTTCACCAGGCCCATCACCGAATAGAAGCAGGTCGTTTTGCCGGCGCCGTTGGGGCCGAGCAGGCCGACCACCTCGCCACGGTCGACCGAGACCGACACGTCGGTGAGGACGACGCGCTTGTCGTAGGATTTGGCGATCGAAATCGCCTGCAGCCCGCGATTGGCGGGCGGCTCGTGGATCGGCTCGGCGGTCTGGAGGTCGGAAACGGCGGCGTCCATGGGCTCGATGCCTCGCATCAAAAGAGTGGCAAAGCCTTGGCAGGCTTCGTGCATGCCGTTGCGTCATGGCGCGGAGACGGGCGCGAGGGAAGACCCTTTAGCTGGCCCCGGGCCCCGTGCCGACGTGCCGCGGATCGGCCTCGCCCGCCTCAGTCCCGCTTGGGGACCGAGAAGGTGCCGGTGACGCGGCCGCTGGGCGCGGTGGTGCTGCCGGGGGCGGCGCCGCTGGAGCCGCGGACCGAATTGCCGTCGACCACGGCACGGCCGGTGTCGAGGTTGATCGTCAGGCGGCCGCCGTTGACCGTATTGCCGCCCTGCGTCAGCGTCACCGCGCCCAGCATCGTGATGACCCGGCGATTGAGGTCGTAAATCGCATATTGGCTCTTGGCGGTCTGGTCGGGGCGGCGGACGGTGACGCCGCCGCTCGCATCGATCCGCGACACCTGCGGGCTGCCGCCGACCACCTGACCGGTATAGCTGACCGTCATCCGCGCCGAGTTGAGCGTCATCTCGGCCTGGCGGACCGAGACGTTGCCCGACAGCACGCCGCGATTCGCCTTGTCCTGCAATTCGATATGGTCGGCGCCGAAATCGATCGGGGCGTTGGAATTATGCGCCGTCTGCGCCGCCAGCGGGGCGGCGAGCAGGGCGACGGCGAGGAGGGGGGTGCGCATGGCGGGCTATTTCGCCCGTCGCGGCACGATCCGCAAGCGGGCATTGCCGCTGAGGCGCACGGTGCGGCCAGCCAGGTCGGCGGTCAGCGCATTGGCGCTGAAATTGCCCTGCGGCACCGTGCCCGTCACCTTGCCGCCGCTGCGCATCGTCTTGGTTTTCAAGTCGATCGTCGCGTCGCTCGTGTCGAGTCGGTAGCCGTTGGCGGCGCGGAAGGCGATCGGGCCGTCGACCTTCATCTGCTCGGTGTTGAGGTCGTAGCGGCCCTTGTCGGCGCGCAGCGTCGCCGGCCCGTCGTCGAGCGCGAGATCGGCGGTCATGCGGTTGATCTGGACGATTGGCACGCTGCTGCTCTGCTGCACCGCGGTGCCGGCGTTGAGCGCGAACGCCTGGCCCTTGTCGTCCTGGCCACGATAGGTCGCCGCCTGCAGCTTCAGCCGCTCCTTGGCGACCTCCACCTTGTTCTTGTCGAGGACGAACGACACTTCGTTGGCGGCGGTCAGCGGCGCCAGCACCAGGAAGGCGGCGAGCACGCCGATGCCGATCGGCAGCCCGGTGTTGAGCAGCGTGACGATCCGGTCCTGCCGGCCGCCGGGCGCGGCCCAGCGCTGCCGCGCCGAACGCGTCTGGCGTGCGGTCGGGGCGCTCACCGCCGAGCCTCAGGCATGGGCGAAGATGTCGATCTCGGGCCAGCCGGCGAGGTCCAGCGCGGCGCGGGTCGGCAGGAAGTCGAAACAGGCCTGCGCCATCTCCATCCGGCCCTCGCGTTCGAGCCGGCGGTTGAGTTCGGCCTGCAGGCGATGGAGGAAGCGCACGTCGCTCGCCGCATAGTCCTTCTGCGCGTCGGACAATTCGGGCGCGCCCCAGTCGGACGATTGCTGCTGCTTGCTGAGTTCCTGGCCGAGCAGTTCGCGCACGAGTTCCTTGAGGCCGTGACGATCGGTGTAGGTGCGGATCAGTCGCGACGCGATCTTGGTATCGTAGGCGGGCGCCGCGACGATGCCGAGATAATGCTGGAGCGCGGCGATATCGAAGCGGCCGTAATGGTAGAGTTTCACGCGGTCGGGATCGGCGAGCACCGCCTTGAGGTTCGGCGCAGCATAGTCGCTGGTCGGGCCGAAACGGACAAGATGTTCGTCGGGGCCGCCATCGGACAATTGTACGACGCACAGCCGGTCGCGCGGCGTGATGAGGCCCATCGTCTCGGTATCGACGGCGATCGAGGCGCCGGGGGCGAAGACGTCGGCAGGGAGGTCTTCCTCGTGGAAGTGTACGGTCATGCCAGCGCCCTACGCCGCAACGCCAGGATGCTCAACGATTAAGCGTCATCGGCCGGAAATCCGCGCCATTGCTGTGGCGGGTCGCGCCGGGGCCGGTATTCGGCATGGAATGGCAGACGATTGCGACGAATTCATTCGCGGGGACTTGTTTTCTGCGCTATGACGATTCCCAAGGCGCAATAGGTTTCGCGCCCGAGGGCTCGCGTTCGTCGTCCGGCGCACGGGTTCTTGTCACGGATTGGATGCGGGCGAACCGGGAAGACGAATAGGGTTATGGGTTACGACAAAGGTGGCCGCGGCAATCGTGGCGGACGTGGTCGCGACAAGCGCGACGATTTCGGCGGCGGCAGCAGCGATTTCGGCGGTGGCGGCGGCTTTGGCGGCGGCGGTTTCGGCGGTGGCGGCTTTGGCGGCGGTGATCGCGGCGGCTTCGGTGGCGGCAGCAGCTTCGGCGGCGGCGGCGGTGATCGCGGCGGCTTCGGCGGCGGCGGTGGCGGCGGCTTCCGCGGCGGCGGTGGTGGCGGCTTCGGCGGCGGCGGTGGCGGCGGGTTCAGCGGCGGTGGCCGCGGCATGCCTCCCCAAGTCGTTGGCGAGGGCACTGGCGTAGTCAAATTCTTCAACGCGCAGAAGGGCTTCGGCTTCGTCGTCCGTGATGACGGCGGCGAGGACGTGTTCGTGCACATCTCGGCCGTCGAACAGGCCGGCATGAGTGCGCTCGCCGAGGGTCAGCCGCTCGGTTTCACCCTGGTCGATCGCGGCGGCCGCATCTCGGCGACCGAGCTGAAGATCGACGGCGAGCCGATGGCCGTGACCGAGCGCGCTCCCCGCGAGCCGCGCGAAGGCGGCTTCGGCGATCGTGGTCCGCGTCCGGGTGGTGCCGGTGGCGCGCCGCAGCGTCAGCTGACCGGTGAGAAGGCGACGGGTACCGTCAAGTTCTTCAACGCGATGAAGGGCTTCGGCTTCATCCAGCGCGACGACGGCCAGCCTGATGCGTTCGTGCACATCTCAGCGGTCGAGCGTGCCGGCATGTCGACCCTCAACGAGGGCGACAAGCTGCAGTTCGAGCTCGAAGTCGATCGTCGCGGCAAGTACGCCGCGGTGAACCTGTCGGCCGCGTCGTAACGGTCCCGACCCTTTAACGAAGAGCCCGGCCCCGCGACCTGCGGTGCCGGGCTTTTTGCGTTTTGGGTTTGGGTATTTGCCAAGACGTCGGTGGTGGGGCGGGGCTTCGCCATAAGGGCGTTCAAGCAGGCACTCAGGAATTCCGAACGCCATAAACGTTGTCTTGCCTGGCTCTGGGCTCCTGCTTTCGCAGGAGCACGGCGCGGTTGATCCGGTGACGGGGACTTTCGCAAAGGCCCCAATCGCCCTGGCGTTGACGCGGGGATGACGGCCGGGACGGTGCGGGCTATGCCGCGGGACGCCGCGTTGGCCGAGAGATGAGGACATGCGTGTGGTGAAGGTGACATTGGGGCTCGGGCTGCTCGGCGCGATCGCCGCGTCGGCGTGGCAGGCGAACCCCCCGGCGAAACCGCCCGCGGCGCAGGCCGTCCCCGCCACGCCAGCGGCCCCGGCCGAAGCCGGCGTCCCGGTCTACGCTGCCACCGTCGTCGCGCGGCTGCCGCACGATACCGGCGCCTTCACCGAGGGCCTGCTGTTCTGCGGCGGCGACCTCTACGAAAGCACCGGCAAGGAGGGCGCATCCGACATCCGCCGCGTCGGCCTCGCCGATGGCAAGGTCGCAGCGCGCGCACGGCTGAGCCCGGAGCTGTTCGGCGAGGGTATCGGTTGCGTCAAGAACAGCCTGCTCAGCCTGACGTGGAAGACCGGCATCGGCTTCCGCTGGTCGCTGCCCGCGCTCAAGCGGATCGGCCAGCCCTTTCATTATGCCGGCGAAGGCTGGGCGTTGACCGGCGACGGACGCACGCTGATCCTGTCGGATGGCACGCCGACGTTGCGGCGGATGGACCCGGCGACGTTCGAGGAGCGGGGGCGGATCACGGTTACGCTCAACGGACGGCCGTTGGCCAAGCTCAACGAGCTCGAATACGTCCAGGGCCGCATCCTCGCCAATGTGTGGATGACCGGTTTCATCGCGCGGATCGATCCCGCGACGGGCAAGGTCGACGGCCTGATCGATCTGCGCCCGCTGCTCGCCGAAATCCACAATCCCGATCCCGACGCGGTGGCCAATGGCATCGCCTATGATGCCGCGCACGACCGGTTGTTCGTGACGGGCAAATATTGGCCGACCTTGTTCGAAATCCGGATCGGCGAAGAGGTCGGCCGAGCCGGATAGGTCCCGCTCGCGCGACGTCGGGCGTCAGGTCACCAGCCGGCGCAGCGTCTCGACGCGATCCGCTTCCGCGGCGGGCTTGTCCGTCCTGATCCGCGCGATTCGGGGGAAGCGCATCGCGACACCCGATTTGTGGCGCGTCGAACCGTGGATCGAGTCGAACGCGATCTCCAGCACCATCGTCTTCTCCACCTCGCGCACCGGGCCGAAACGCGCGAGCGTGTGGCGGCGCACGAAGCCGTCGAGCATCTTCAATTCCTCGTCGGTGATCCCCGAATAGGCCTTGCCGACGGGGAGCAACTCGCCGTCCTCGGTCCAGCAGCCGAAGGTGTAATCGCTGTAATAAGACGAGCGTCGGCCGCTGCCGCGCTGTGCGTACATCATCACGCAATCGGCGGTGAGCGGGTCGCGCTTCCATTTGTACCAAAGGCCGGCGCGACGACCGCCGACATAGGGCGAATCGCGGCGCTTGAGCATCACGCCTTCGATCGCCGCGTCGCGCGCACCGGCGCGGATCGCTTCCAGCTCGGTGAAGCTAGCGGCGTCGATCACCTGGCTGAGGTCGAACCGGTCGGGGTCGAGGCGGGGGACGAAGGCTTCGAGTCGCTGCCGTCGTTCGCTCCACGGCAGCGGACGCAAATCCTCGCCGCCGTCGAACAACAGGTCGTAGACGCGGACGAAGGCCGGATAGTCGGCGAGCATCTTCGCCGACACGGTCTTGCGGCCGAGCCGCTGTTGCAGCGCGTTGAAGCTGGCGGCCTCGCCGCCCTGCGCGTCGCCCTTGACCAGCAATTCGCCGTCGATCGTGCCGGGGGTGGAGAAAGCCGCGGCGACGTCGGGGAAACTGCCGGTGACGTCGTCGCCGGTACGGCTGTAGAGCCGCGTCTGGCCGGCGACGTGGACGATCTGGACGCGGATGCCGTCCCATTTCCACTCGGCGGCATAATCGGCGAGGTCGACCTGCGCGTCCTCCAGCCCGTGCGCGAGCATGAACGGGCGGAAGACGGGGACATCGGCCGCGGTGGGTTGCTCGCCGGTGCCATCGGCCCAGGCGAACAGGCTGGCATAGGGTGGGGTGAGGCCGTGCCAGACCTCCTCGACCGCATCGACGTCGAGCCCGAACGCCTGTGCCAAGGCGGTCTTGGCGAGGCGCGCGGAGACGCCGATGCGCAATGCCCCGGTCGCCATCTTGAGGAGCGCGAACCGCTCCTCCGAATCGAGCCGATCGAGCATCGCGGCGAGCACCGCGGGTGCGTCGGAACGCGAGAGGTGGCGCAGCGCGTCGACCGCGGCGCTGATCGACAAAGGCGCGCCCGCGGGGGCGGGGACGGGCGCGGGCCACAGCAAGGCGACCGTCTCGGCGGTGTCGCCGACATAGTCGCGGCTCATCCGGAACAGCACGGGATCGACGCGCGCCTCGATCAACGCGCGGATCTGCGCCGGTTTGACGCCGGGCAGATCGAGGTCGCCGGTCAGCGCCGCCATCGCCCAACCGCGATCCGGATCGGGCGTCGCGAGCAGATAATCGACGATGAGCTTGAGCTTGGCGTTCCGCCCACGCGTGTAGATGAGCGAATCGAGGAGCGCGGCGAAGGCGTGCATGAAGGGGGAACGCGCGGTCGGGTGAAGCGCTCCGTCGGTGTCGCTTATGCGGTCATGGACAGTACGGGAAACGTCCGACACGCCCACCCGTCATGCCGGATTGGTTCCGCCATCCACCGGTCCGCCAAAGAGCGGCTTGTTGCTCCGGCGGTCCGGTGGACCCCGGAACGAGTCCGGGGTGACGGTGGGGTCAAGATGGTAGCTGATGCGATAACGGCTCAGCCCTTGCGGCTGGCCTCGAACAGGAACCAGGCGCGTTCCTCGGCCTGGTCGGTCCATTCGTCGACGATGCCGCTGGTGGCATTGTCCTTCGCCTCTTCGGCGGCGTCCTTCACGACGCGGAAGCTTTCGACCAGCTTGAGATTGTCCTCGCGCAGTTCGGCCAGCATCGCGCCGGCATCGACGAAGTCGAGGTCGTTGTCGGCGATCGTCTGGCGGCGGCTGATGTCGCCGATCGAGCGCAGCGTCGTGTTGCCGGTCTTGCGCACGCGCTCGGCGATCGCATCGGTGACGCCAAGGATCTGCGCCGCCTGATCGTCGAGCAGCAGGTGATAGTCGCGGAAATGCGGTCCCGAGACGTGCCAGTGGAAGTTCTTGGTCTTCAGATACAGCGCATAGCAATCGGCGAGCGACGAATTGAGCGCATCCGCCACCGAGCGGGTGTTGCTGAGGTCGGTCGGCGTGTTCAGCGCCGGGTTGATGTCGGCCATGGAAATCTCCGTGGGAAAGGAATCGTTGCGGCAACGATCCGATAGCCGAAACGCTCCCGGTGCAGCAGCCATTTTGCGCATGTCGATGATCGACGGATCAGATCAGGCGCAGCGCGGAAAGCCCCAGTCCGATCGCAGCTAGCACGAACAGGACGCCGATGATCCGGCGCAGCGTGACCAGCGGCAGGCCGGTCCAGCCCGCCTCGCCCAGGATTGCGGCGGGAGCGATCACCGCGAGCGAGCCGAGCATCGCCCCGATCGCGGCCAGCCACGGCAATTGCGCCCGCGCGGCCAATGCGAGGACGATGAATTGTACGCCGTCGCCGAAGGCGAGGATGAACAGGCCGATCAGGCTGGTCAGCGCCGCGCCAAGGCGCCAGCCGGCGAGCCGGTCGGGTGGCTTGACCGGGAACAGCGCACCACCGCCCTGGAACAGCAGCGCCAGCGCGAGGAAAAGCTGCCTGGCCTCCGGTGTCAGCCGAGGTGCCAGCAACGCACCCGCGGCTGCGGCGAGCAGCCCGGCGCCGAGCAGCGCCACCGTCGCCGCGGCGATCACCAGCCCCGGCGCGCGATACCGGTCCGCCAGGATCGAAGCGAGCCATGCCGGCCGATCGCCGACTTGCGCAAAAGCGGCCGCGACCAGCGCCGCCATCAGCGCGTCCATGGCGTCAGCCCGCCAGCCGCACCGAACAGGCGGCAGCGAAGGTGTCGCAGGCGCGCACGTCCTGCCGCTCGCTGGCGATCGCATCGCCGAGCATCCGCAGCCAGCCGTGGAGCAGCGCGCCCTGTTCGCCGCGCGACAGCGCCGAATCGACGAAATGGGCGACGGTCACTGCGGGATTGAGCCCGTTGCGGTGGGCGATCAGGCGAATCTGGTTGATGTCGGGCTTGAGGTCGCTGGCGCAGCTGTAGGGCGCCTTGACGTCGATCGCGGCGATTCGTGCCGACAGATCGGCGCGCACCGCATCCAGCTCGTCCGCTTGCCGCTCGATTCGCCGCGCCATCATCCTCGCCCCCGTGTTTTCTGCCGCAATTCTGGGCCGCCAATGGTAATGGGGTGGTTAAGACGACTGCTGCGGCATGGCCATGGTTGACTTTCGCGCGCCGCTGGCCCATGCGCCGCGACTGATCGAGCGGCTGCGTTGGTGCTGCCGCTCTCCTTGTTTTCAGGATTAGGGCTCATGGCCAAGCCGACTACCGTCAAGATCAAGCTCGTCAGCACCGCCGACACTGGTTTCTTTTACGTCACCAAGAAGAACCCGCGGACGAAGACCGAGAAGCTGAGCTTCAGCAAGTATGATCCCGTCGTGCGCAAGCACGTCGAGTTCAAGGAAGCCAAGATCAAGTAAGCGGCCGGGCGGCGCAGCGCGCCGCCGCCGTTTGCCAGCGTACGCAAGAGCCGCCGGTGCATGGGCGCCGGCGGCTTTTCGCATGCGCCGTCGCCCTGCGACTAACGCCTTGATCCGGGCGCGCTTCGGACACATTGCGTTCATCTTCTTTCGGCATAGCGAACACTGGCGGCTGGATCCTCCGGCTGCCCTGTATCGCGTCACTACGGGCCAAGGGCGGTGTTCTCTTCATGAGGATGCCGCCCTTGGTTTATGGGGTGGCGAAGGTCGCCGCGCCGGGCGGCGGGAACCGGACCGGCGATGTCACGTTTTCATCAGGCTTGCAGCATCCGGCCCTTCTCGGGGGGCGGGGGTCTGGAAGCGCGCGGCGCCCTGTCGAAGCCTCGCCGGCTCGGCAGGGCGTCTTCCCGTCAAAGCAGCGCGTTCACCGCGTCCATGAACCGGGCGAGGCTGATCGGCTTCGACACGTAGGAGCGTGCGCCGGCGGCGCGGATGCGCTCCTCGTCGTCGCGGCCGGCATAGGCCGTCACCGCCATCACCGGGATATCGCGCAATTGCTCGTCGGCCATCAGTTCGAGGATCAGCTCATAGCCGGTGACGTGCGGCATCTGGATGTCCATGACGATCAGGTCCGGACCGAAGGCGCGTGCGCGCGCCACCGCCTCGCGCCCGTCGCGCACCGGCTCGGCGGTCATGCCGTGCGCGCGCAACAGGTCGCAGAACAGTTTCAGATTGAGTTCGTTGTCCTCGACAACGAGTACCCGTTTCGCCACGTGCGTCACCAACCCTTCCGATAATGGACGATAGGCAATGCGCGCGCGCGATACAAACATCCCCGATCCCGAGGTGCTCGCCCTGCAGGCCCTGGTGTGGGCGATCGGCGAGCCCGACCGCGCCGACCGGCTGATCGCGGTCACCGGTCTGTTCCCCGACGATCTGCGCGCCCGTGCCGGCGAGCCGGCGGTGCTGGGCGCGGTGATCGAATATCTCGAATCCTACGAACCCGATCTGATCGCCTGCGCCCGCGCGCTCGGCGTTCCCCCAGAGGCGCTGGTCGGCGCCCGCCAGGCCTTGGAGCTGCGATGAAACCGTTGTTGATCACCGATTGCGACGAGGTGCTGCTGCACATGGTGAAGCATTTCGGCGCCTGGGTCGGCGAGGCGCACGACATCGACTTCACGCCCGACGGTGCCGATTTCGCCAACAGCATGCGCCGTCGCGACGGCGGCCCCGCGCCGACGCGCGAGGAGATGTGGGACATGCTCGGCGGTTTCTTTCCGGCAGAGATGCACCGCCAGACGCTGGTGCCGCATGCCGCCGAGGCCCTGGCGCGGCTGGCGGCGCAGGCGGACATCGTCGTGCTCACCAACATCACCGATGCGTGCAAGCCAGCGCGGATCGAACAATTGGCGCGGTTCGGCATCGCGCATCGCGTCGAATGCAACCAGGGCGGCAAGGGCGAGCCGGTCGCGCGACTGCGGGCGGACTATGGCGACCCGGTGACGGTGTTCGTCGACGATCTCGCGGTGCACCACGAATCGGTCGCGCGCCACGCGCCCGAGGTGCACCGGCTGCACATGGTGTCGGAGCCGACGCTGGCCCCCAACGTACCACCCGCCGCCTTCGCGCACGCGCGGATCGACGACTGGCGCGAGGCGGCGGACTGGATCGCGGCGCGGTTCGACGCGGGGGTGGCGGCGTAGAGACCTCCTCCTCTCGTCATCCCGGCGAACGCCGGGACCCATGGTGGCGGGGGATGACCGAGGCGCGCTGACGCGGATGGCGTCGTGTCCATGGGTCCCGGCTTCCGCCGGGATGACGAGGGGGGCTAGGGGGCGGAAGACGCGCGACGGCGTTCCACCCGCCCGCCGAATCGGCTAAGCGCCCCCGATCATTTCCCGAAAGGACCCAGCCATGACCACCCATGTCGATCGCAAGCTCGAGGAACTCGGCCTGTCGCTGCCCGAAGCCGCGGCGCCCGTCGCCGCCTACGTGCCGGTGGTCGAAGCGGGCGGTCTGCTCCATCTGTCGGGGCAGCTGCCGTTCAAGGCGGGGCAGCTCGTCACCGGCCGACTCGGCGATGGCGTGTCGCTGGAGGACGGGCAGGAGGCCGCGAAACTCTGCGGGCTGATGATCGTCGCGCAGGTGAAGAAATATCTCGGCGGCGACCTGTCGCGGGTGAAGCGGATCGTGAAGCTCGGCGTGTTCGTCAATTCGGCGGCCGATTTTACCGACCAGCCGAAGGTCGCCAATGGCGCGTCGGAGCTGATGGTCGCGCTGTTCGGCGACGCCGGCAAACATGCGCGCAGCGCGGTCGGCGTGCCGGTGCTGCCGCTCGGCGCCGCGGTCGAGGTGGATGCGATCGTCGAACTGGCATGATTTCCGGGAGGGGGCGTGCTTGACGCCCCCTCCGCAAGTCGGTGCCGAGCGCCTATATCCGCCGCGATGACCTTTACGACCCTCGCCGCATGACCCAGGTCGCCGCCCGCCTCGTCGATGGCGTCCGCGCGATCCCCGCCGACCAATGGGACGCCTGCGCCGGTACCGGCAACCCCTTCGTCCGCCACGCCTTTCTCGCCGCGCTCGAAGAGTCGGCCAGCACCGGCGGGCGATCGGGGTGGCAGCCGATCCCGATCGTCGTCGACGGCGTCGACGGGGCGCCCGCCGCGATCGCTCCGGCCTATGCCAAGAGCCACAGCCAGGGCGAATATGTCTTCGACCATGCCTGGGCGGACGCGTGGGAGCGGGCGGGGGGCCATTATTATCCCAAGCTCCAGATCGCCCCGCCGTTCAGCCCGGTGCCGGGGCCGCGCCTGCTGCTGCGCGAGGAGAGCGCCGGTCCGGCGCTGATCGCTGCACTCGAAGCGGTGACCGACCAGCACGGCCTGTCGTCGGCGCATGCGACCTTCGTCAGCCCGGAGCAGGTGCCGTTGTTCGAACAGGCGGGCTGGCTGATCCGCGAGGGCACGCAGTTCCACTGGGCCAATCAGGGCTATGGGAGTTTCGACGATTTCCTCGCCGCGCTCGCCAGCCGCAAGCGCAAGGCGATCCGCAAGGAGCGCGAGGCGGCGGTGCAGGGGCTGACGATCCGTCATCTCTCCGGCGCCGCAATCCAGCCGGAACATTGGGACGCGTTCTGGACCTTCTATCAGGATACGGGCAGCCGCAAATGGGGGCGGCCGTATCTGAACCGCAGCTTCTTCCCGATGCTTGGCGAGCGGATGGGCGACGACGTGCTGCTGATCCTCGCCGAGCGGGACGGCCGGCCGATCGCGGGGGCGCTCAACCTGATCGGCGCGGACACGCTCTACGGCCGCTATTGGGGCTGTACCGAGGAGGTGCCGTTCCTCCATTTCGAACTGTGTTATTATCAGGCGATCGATGCCGCGATCGCGCGCGGGCTCAGGACGGTCGAGGCGGGCGCGCAGGGCGAGCACAAATTGGCGCGCGGCTATGTGCCGGTGCCGACCTGGTCGGCGCATTATATCCCCGATGCGGGCTTCCGCCGTGCGATCGCCGACTTCCTCGTCCGCGAACGCGCCGCGGTGGCGGACGAGCAGAGCTATCTCGCCGAACTGGCGCCGTTCAGGAAGGGGGAAGGCTGACGAGCCGGCGCCGTGGCGGCAGCAGATCGGGATCGAGCGTCACGTCCGGGCGGCGGCGGTCATCGATCCGATAGAGGACGTCGCGGCCGCTGCGCCAGATCGGCGTCAGGCCGGTCAGGAATGCGGGTTCGACCGGCGCCGGATTGATCAGCCAGACATAGTCGAAGGCATCGCGCGGCAGATAGGCAAGCGAGACGCGCAACGGCCGCCACCATTCGCCGCGGCAGCGCCGGTCGGTGACGAGCTGCGACGGATCGTGCGCGAAGCGGCCGGCGGGGGTGTAGCGGACGGTGAGCAACTGCCCGCCAGCCATCGACCATTGATCGTTGGCGTAGGCGATGCGCCGTTCGAGCGCGATGCCGGCGGCATGTTCGAGCCGCGAATAGAGCCATTCGTCGCGGCAGGTGCGACCGACCATGGTCAGCAATCGCGCGCCCCGCGGGACGTGGTCGAGCGCGGCGAGCGTGCGGTCGTATTCGCGGTCGAATTGCAGATAGCTGATCGTCGTGCCGACCAGCCGCGCGCCGCAGAAGAGCAGGCCGAGCGCGGCCAATGTCGAGGCGCCGCGGAACGACAGGCCGTGGCGGGGACGCAACGCGATCAGCGCGATCGCGATCACGAACGGCGCGAGCCGCATGTCGGCATAGGCCGAGCCGAAGACGATCCGCGGCAGCAACACGAAGATCGCGGTCAGGAACAGCGTCGAGAGCAGCAGGTTGCGCGAATATTCGACGCGATGGTCGCGGACGCCCTTGAGCAGGATGATGAACAGCACGGTGGCGGAGGCGAGGTCGAAGGCCATCCAGCGGTCGCGCAACACCATGATGATCCAGCCGACCTTGGCGCGCCAGTTGAACCAGTCCATCGTCTTGCCGGTGACGTGATCGCCCGAACGCCACAGCACCATCATCGCGAACGGCAAAGCGAGCGGCAGGCAGCCGATGGCGGCACGCGTCCAGCTCTCCAGCCAATGCCCGCCGCGGCCGTCCTTGCGCAGGTCGTGCTGGCGGACCATCTCGGCAGAGAAGGCGAGGATGCCGAGCACCCCCCAGCCGAAGGTGTGGCAGACCCACAGAGCGCAGGACAAAGGCACGAACAGGATCGCGCGCAGCTTGAGGCTGCCGAGCCGGCCCATCCGCAGCCACAGCGCGAACAGGTTGAGCGCGAGCGCCATCGACAGCGCGAAATTCACGAAGCCGAACTGGAAAGGGTAACTGTAGGCGAGCGGCAATGCGAACAGCGCGGTGGCGGGGATGCGGCCGTGCACCTCGCGCGCGATCCACAGCAATCCCGACACGGTGAGCGCGGGGATCGCCATGATGATCAGCTTGACGGCGAGTTCGAGGCCGAGGATCGGCGCGAGCGGCTCGATCAGCAGGTCGACGCCGAGGTTGCCGATCAACGCCCAGCGGAAGTCGTACCATTCGGCGAGCCACGGATAGGCGGCGCCGTCGAGCTGGACGCGATAGCGCCCCATATGCCCGGGTAGATCGACCAGCGGCGGGATGTCGGGCCACAGCAACGGGATCACCGCCGCGATCACCATCGCCACGACGAACCACCGCGTTTGCCACCAGTGCAGCTTATGCCCCTGCATCATCCTGCCTTAGTGGGTAGGAACCGCGTCCGACAAGCATTGTCGTGCCGGGTGCGCCGAATCAAGGCGGCGGGGCTTGCGACCGGACCACCCACATCCGTCACCCCGGACTCGTTCCGGGGTCCACTCTGCGGCGAGGCGCGGGGCTGGAGCCTCCGGCCGTGCCCTTGCGGATGGGTGGACCCCGGAACGAGTCCGGGGTGACGGTTTGGTGCGGGCAGGCGTCGTAACCACGCCATGCCGTGCCGCGAATCAGGCGTCGCGGCGGCCCAGCAGGCGCAGGCGCAGCGCGTTGAGCTTGATGAAGCCGGCCGCGTCGCGCTGGTCATAGGCGCCCTGATCGTCCTCGAAGGTCACGACCTTTTCCGAATAGAGCGAGTTGGGCGATTTGCGGCCGACGATATAGACGCCGCCCTTGTAGAGCTTGAGGCGGACGGTGCCGCTGACCTTCGCCTGGCTGTGGTCGATCGCCGCCTGCAGCATCTCGCGCTCGGGGCTGAACCAGAAGCCGTTGTAGACCAGCTCGGCATAGCGCGGCGCGAGTTCGTCCTTGAGGTGTGCGGCGCCGCGATCGAGCGTGATCTGCTCGATGCCGCGATGGGCGAGGTGATAGATGGTGCCGCCCGGCGTCTCGTACATGCCGCGGCTCTTCATCCCGACGAAGCGGTTCTCGACGAGGTCGAGGCGGCCGATGCCGTGACGGCGGCCGAGTTCGTTGAGCTTGGTCAGCAGCGTCGCCGGGCTGGTCGCCTCGCCGTTCAGCGCCACGCCGTCGCCGCGCTCGAAATCGATCGTGATATATTCGGGGGCGTCGGGCGCGTCCTCGGGGTTTACGGTACGCGAATAGACATAATCCGGCACCTCCTGCCACGGATCCTCAAGCACCTTGCCCTCCGACGAGGTGTGCAGGAGGTTCGCGTCGGTGGAGAAGGGCGATTCGCCGCGCTTGTCCTTGGCGACCGGGATCTGATGCTGTTCGGCGAATTCGATCAGCCGGGTGCGGCTGGTCAGGTCCCATTCGCGCCACGGCGCGATCACCTTGATGTCGGGCGCGAGGGCGTAATAACCGAGCTCGAAGCGGACCTGGTCGTTGCCCTTGCCGGTCGCGCCGTGGCTGACCGCATCGGCGTTCACCTGACGGGCGATCTCGATCTGGCGCTTGGCGATCAGCGGCCGCGCGATCGAGGTGCCGAGCAGATACAGCCCTTCATACAGGGCGTTGGAGCGCATCATCGGGAAGACGTAATCGCGTACGAATTCCTCGCGCAGATCGTCGATGAAGATATGCTCGGGCTTGACGCCGGCCATCTGCGCCTTCTGCCGCGCGGGCTCCAGCTCCTCGCCCTGGCCGAGGTCGGCGGTGAAGGTCACCACCTCGCAATTATACGTCTGTTGCAGCCACTTCAGGATCACGCTCGTATCCAGCCCACCCGAATAGGCGAGAACGACACGGTTGATCTGATCGGTCACGGCAGCATCCTTGGCTATGGTCGGGTCGCCGCGCCCCTAGGCTCCTGCGCGCGCCTGCGCAACGGTTGCGTTCACGGTGGGTTTAATCGCCGGCCGCTAGTATCGCGGTCGATCCCTTTTTTCGGAGACGTCATGTTTCGTCCGTTGCTCGCCGCTCTGCCCGTCCTGATGCTCGCCACGCCGATGGTGGCGGCGCAGGCGATCGATCCCAAGCTGAAGGCCGAGTTCGACCGCTCCGACGCCAATCACGACGGCGTGCTGACCCGCGCCGAGATCGACGCGCGCGTCGCACGGATGGACGTCGGCAAGAACAAGATGCCGCCGGGCAAGGCCAAGGCGATCAGCACCGCGTGGTTCAACACCGCCGACGCCAATCACGACGGCAAGGTGACGCCCGCCGAGATGCAGGGCCTGTTCCGTGCGCTGGCGTCGCGATACGACACCAATCACGACGGCGTGGTGAGCCTCGAGGAGCGGACCGCCGCGCGCGCGGCGATCATCGCGCCGGCGCCGGTGCCGGCACCCAAGGCGCGATAAGGCTTCCAAATCGTCCACTTACCGTCATCCCCGCGGAGGCGGGGATCCGTAGACGCTGACGTTGCGCCTCTAGCCGTGTGGTCCGCGCGTATGGATCCCCGCCTGCGCGGGGATGACAGAATGATGTTCTCAGTATCCCCGCAGCTTCCGTTCGCCCTCGAACATATAGTCGCGGGTGATCGGCAGTTCGGTGCGGCTGCGGCTGAACTGGATCTGGAAATTGACCAGCCCGCCATTCTCGAACGCATTGGCCGCGCCGGCGAGGTAGAAGGTCCACATCCGGTAGAAGCGCTCGTCGTACAGGGCGATGATCGCGTCGCGCGCCGCCACCGTCCGGCGATACCATTCGTACAGCGTATAGGCGTAATGAAGGCGCAGCACCTCGACGTCGGTGAGGAACAGCTTCAGCCCTTCGAACGCCGCGATCGTCTCCGACAGCGCCGGATTGTAGCCGCCGGGGAAGATATATTTGGTCGTCCAGTCGTCGGTAACGCTGGGCGGCCCGAGCCGGCCGATCGTGTGGATCAGCGCGACGCCGCTCGGCGTCAGCAGGTCGCGGCATTTGCGAAAATAGGCGCGATATTGCGGCGGCCCGACATGTTCGAACATGCCGACCGAGACGATACGGTCGAACTGGCCCTCGACGCGGCGATAGTCGATCAGCTCGAACTTGACCCGGTCGGCGACGCCCGCCGCCGCGGAACGTTCGCGCGCGATCTTGAGCTGTTCCTCGGACAGCGTCACGCCGAGCACCTCGACGCCGAAATGCTTGTTGAGATACAGCGCCATGCCGCCCCAGCCGCAGCCGATGTCGAGCACCCGCATGCCCGGCCGCAGCGCCAGCTTGGCGGCGATATGCGCGAGCTTGTCGCTCTGCGCCTGTTCGAGGCTGTTGTCGGGATCGGTGTAGTAAGCGCAGCTATATTGTTTGTCGGCGTCGAGGAACAGGTCGTAGAGCCGCGCCGACAGATCGTAATGATGCGCGACGTTCTGCTTCGAGCGGCGCTCCATGTTGATCCGGTCGAGCCGGTGCTTCACCGCGCCGAAGCCGCGCACGAAGGCGGAGGGTTGCAGCGCGTTCTGGCCGTCTTCCCACGCGCTGTTCCGCTTCATCAGCTGGACGAGGCCCATGATGTCGTCGCCGTCGACGGTCATCCGGCCGTCCATATACATCTCGCCGGCGGCGAGCGCGGGGTTGCGGACGATCCGTCCGGCGACGCCATTGTCCTGGAACCGGAGCTGGATATGACCGAGCTCGGGATCGGGCGTGCCGAAGGTGGCGGGCGGTTTGCCGGGACGGTGGAGGGTGAGTTGGCCACGCTTGACGGCGCGGCTGAGGAACATATCGATCAGCGCCATGCGCGCTGCCTTAATCCGCTAGATGCCCGCATACCAATCGTAATCGACATTGTCCTCCCAATAGCCGCCCTTGCCCTTGCCGATGGTGGCGAGGCTGGCGACCGCGTCGATCCCGGTGACGTATTTGGCGTGCTTGTAGCCGAGCTGGCGCTCGACGCGCAGCCGCACCGGCGCGCCGTGCGCCACGGTCAGCCGCGCACCGTTCATCTTGAGCGCGAGGATCGTCTGCGGATGGAACGCGTCGATCGTGTCGATCGATTCGTAATAGGGCTGGCCGTTGTAGAGGTCGGCGCAGGTGAAGACGATGTAGCGCGCGGTGTTGCGCATCCCCGCCGCCTTCAGCACGGTGCCGAGCATCGGCCCCTGCCACTGGCCGATCGCGCTCCAGCCCTCTACGCAATCGTGGCGGGTGATCTGGCTGCGGGAGGGCATCGACGCGAGCTGGTCGAGCGACAGCGCCAGCGGCCGGTCGACGAGGCCGCCGACCTTGAGGCGGTAGCCGGCGAATTGGTCGGCGACCATCGCGGCGTAATCGGGGGTGCCGGGATCGCGCGTGCCATTGGCGCGGAAGATCGGCGACATCTGCTCGCGGGTGAATTCGGGTGCGAGCGCACCTCGGTCCATCAGCGCACGTTGCAGGCCGCGGTGCATGTCCTCGCCGGCGAACAGGATCTTGCGCGCCTGCGGGATCGCGGCGACCTTGTCGCAGCCGGCGAGCAGCAGCCCGGCGCCTGCCGTCAGAAGCGAACGGCGGGGGAGGATCATGCCTCAGGGACCTTCCACTTGCCGGTGATCATCGCGCGCAGTTCGTTGCCCGCACCGGCGAGGATGACGAGCGCGACATGGACGACGATGAAGCCGCCGATCAGCGTGGCGGCGACGAAATGCAGCGAGCGCGCCGACTGGCGACCACCGAACAGGTCGAGCAGCCACGGCCAGGCGGCATCCATCCCCGGCGACAGCGCCAGCCCTGTGAGGATCATCAGCGGCAGCGCGAGGAAGAGGACGAGGATATAGCTCCATTTCTGGAGGCTGTTGTACGCGCCGGGATCGTCGGCGTCGTGGAAGCGCAGGTTGAGGTGATCGCGGACGTCTTCGGCGAGATGCGCAAGGTTGACGTCGGCGCGGCGCAGCGCGAGCTTGCGTGCGAAATGGCGGTTGATCAGGCTGACGATCATATAGCCGAGCAGGCCGAAGGCGAAGACGAGCGCGAACAGCAGATGCCAGCGACGCGAGATGGCGAGATTGTAGTTGGCGGGGATCGTGATCCACGCCGGGAAGCGCGGCAATTGCGCCCAGGCGTGATCGAAATTGGCGCCGTATCGTCCCCAATAGAGCCGCGGATGCGCATTGGAGATGCCGAGCCCGCTGCCGAGCAGGACGACGACCGCGACGGCGTTGATCCAATGCCAGATGCGCGTCGCCAGCGCATGGCGCAGGATGGATGTACCGGGGGCGATTGGGTCCATATCCCATGCATAGCAGTTAAGCGCCCATGATCGAATGGCATTTCTACGAACCACGCGACGGCCACCGGTTGCCGCACGACCCGCTCAACGCGATGGTCGCACCGCGACCGATCGGCTGGATCAGCAGCGTCTCTGCCGACGGCGTGCGCAACATCGCGCCCTACAGCTTCTTCAACGTCATCAATTATACGCCGCCGCTGATCGCCTTTTCCTCGATGGGCTGGAAGGACAGCGTCGCCAATATCGACGCGACCGGCGAGTTCGTCTGGAACCTCGCGACGCGCGATCTCGCCGAGGCGATGAACGCGACTGCGGCGATCGTCCCGCCCGAGGTCGACGAATTCGATCTCGCCGCGCTCGACACGCTGCCGTCGCGGCTGGTCGCGCCGCCGCGGGTGGCGGCGAGTCCGGTGGCGTTCGAATGCAAGCTGACGCAGATCCTGCGCCTCACCGACCGCCATGGCACGGAGCTCGATCAGTATCTGGTGATCGGCGAGGCGGTGGGCATCCATATCGACACCGCGATGCTGGAGGACGGCGTCTACCAGACCGCTCGCGCCCGCCCGATCCTGCGCGGGGGCGGGCCGGCGGATTATTTCGAGGTCACGCCCGAAACACGGTTCGAGATGCGCCGGCCGGGATAAGCGGTCGTCTCAGCCGTAGGCGCGCCAGAAGAACACCGCGGTGGTCACGGTGGTGACCAGCAACGTCCAGCCGCGGATCACGCCGGGCGGCAGGCTGCGCCCGACCAGCGCACCAAGATAGCCGCCGGCGATCGAGCCGATCATCATCGGCAGGCACAAGGCCCATGCCACCATGCCGCTGGCGACGAAGACGATCGTCGCCGCGCTATTGGCGACCGCGAGCATCAGCGTGCGCGGCGCGGCGAGTTCGGCGGGGCTCGCGCCGGTCAGCAGCCCCCACATCGCGGTCAGCATCATGCCGACGCCGCCACCGAAATAGCCGCCGTAGATGCCGAGCAGCGCCTGTCCCGCAACGAGGCTGCGCGGTCCTGCCGAGAAGCGCGCGCTCAGCCAGTCGGAAGCGTGGCGGCCGAGCGCGATCGCGATCGTCGCGGCGAGCAGCAGCCACGGCACGATGACGTCGAACGCGCGCGCCGGCGTCCAGGCGAGCAGCAGGCTGCCAGCGAGCCCACCCATGAAGGTGATGCCGGCAAGCGTCCGCACCCCGACGCCGCCCAGCGGCGCCAGCCCGCCCCGATAGGCCCAGGCGCTCGCGACCGCGCCGGGCTGGACCGCGACATTGCTGGTCGCGTTGGCGACGGTGGAGGGCAGGCCGAGCGCGATCAGCGTCGGCATCGTCGCGAACGAGCCGCCGCCGGCGAGCGCGTTCATTGCCCCGCCGAGCAGACCCGCGCCCGCCGCGAGGGCGAGCGTGACCGGATCAGCCAAGCGCGGCCATCTTTTCGTCGGCTTCGCGATCCATCTGCGCGCGGCTCTTCTTCTCGGCGGCGGTCTTGAGCTGGCCGCAGGCGGCGTCGATGTCGCGGCCGCGCGGCGTGCGCACCGGCGCTGAAATGCCGCCCTCGAAGATAATGTCGCTGAACCGGCGGACGCGCTCGGGCGTCGACGTGTCATAGGCGGCGCCCGGCCACGGGTTGAACGGGATCAGGTTCACCTTGGCGGGCAGATCGTATTTGCGCAGCAGGCGGACGAGTTCGTGCGCTTCGGCATCCGAATCGTTCTTGTCCTTGAGCATCACGTACTCGAACGTGATGCGGCGCGCATTGTTGGCGCCGGGATAGTCGGCACAGGCCTGCAACAGCTCCTCGATGCCATATTTCTTGTTGAGCGGCACGAGTTCGTCGCGCACCTCCTTGGTCACCGCATGCAGCGACACCGCGAGATTGACGCCGATCTCCTCGCCGGCGCGCGCCATCATCGGCACGACGCCGCTGGTGCTGAGCGTGATGCGGCGCTTCGACAGCGCGAGGCCGTCGCCGTCCATCACCAGCTTCAGCGCATCGCGCACCGCGTCGAAATTGTAGAGCGGCTCGCCCATCCCCATCATCACGATGTTGGTAAGCATCCGGCCCTCGGGCTGGCTCGGCCATTCGCCGAGCGCGTCGCGTGCGAGCATCACCTGACCGACGATCTCGCCCGCGGTGAGGTTGCGGACGAGGCGCATCGTGCCAGTGTGGCAGAAGCGGCAGTTGAGCGTGCAGCCGACCTGGCTCGACACGCAGAGCGTGCCGCGATCGGCGTCGGGGATGAACACCGCCTCGTAATCCTGCCCGTCGGGCGAGCGCAGCAGCCATTTGCGCGTGCCGTCGGTCGACACCTGCGCCTCGACCACCTCCGGCCGGCCGATGACAAAGCGCTGTTCGAGCCACGGATGCATCGTCTTGGAGATGTCGGTCATCGCCGAGAATTCGGTGGCGCCGCGATTGTAGAGCCAATGCCAGATCTGCTTGGCGCGCAGCTTCGCCTGCCGCAGCTCCATGCCGGCGTCGAGCAGCGTCTGGCGCAACTCGTCCTTGCCGAGGCCGATCAGGTCGATCCGCCCGTCCTCGCGAAAGGTCTTGGCGCGCGGCACGGGCACGGGATCGATATGGCCCGGAATGGGCATGGGGGGAGCAACGCTGTCGAGCATCGCCGGCATATAGGCGAAAACGGCGTGATTTGCCATGCCTTCGGGAACGCGCGGCGTGGCGGCTAGCGGACGCACCCCAAGGCGGCCGCGTCGATCGCGGTGGCGGCACCGGCGAGCAGGTAGACGTCGGCGAACGGTCTCCCGCCGGTGGCGACCGCCTCGACGCTCATGCTGCGGCCGGAGCGGATCGCGGTGACGATCGCATGATCGCTCGGGCCGTCGGTCGCCCAGGCGTCGAGGCCGTCGGCGGCGAGGTCGAAGCGGCGCTCGCCGACGGTCAGCGTCACCGGTGCCGAACGGTCGCGCGGGCGCGACAGGCGGACGTGGAGCGAAGCCCGCAAACCGCGCCCGGGCCAGGTCGCGACGCTCGCCCAGCCGGTGCTGCGGCCGCCGGCGGTGACCGGCCGCGCGATCGCATAGCAGCGCGCCGGAACCGCATCGCGGAACGCCCCCCAGCTTCGATAGACGCCGATCGTGTCGCGCGCCGCCGCCGGCGCGGCGATCAGCAGCGTGAGGAACAGCACCTTCACGCCGGCGCATGCCCGTTGCCGAGGTGCGCGATCGATTCGCGGCCTTCCTCGATACACACCAACGACCCCTGCGGCAGGCCGGCGGCGATCGGTGCGCCCCATTCGGCATGCGGCGGCGCGCCGGTCATCACGCCGCGCAGCACCCGGCTGGAGATGCCGTGCATGATGACCAGCCGGTCTCCGGGCGCGTCGGTGTCCGCCAGCCAGCCCGAAACGCGCGTGGCGATCTGACGGTAATCCTCGCCATCCGGTGCAGGGCGGAGCAGGCCGTCGGCGGTCACCACCGCGCCGACCGCGTCGATCACCTCGGCATAATAGCGGCCGCCCCAGGCGCCCATGCCGATCTCGACCAGCCGCGCGTCGGTATGCGCCGCATGCCAGTCGAGTTCGAGATGTTCGGCGATGACGCTCAGCGTCTGCAACGCGCGGCCGGTCGGCGACGCCCACAGCGTCAGCGCCGGCCGGACACCGAGCGTCGCGCGCAACGCCCGCCCCATTTCCTCGGCCTGAGCGAAGCCGGCACGGGTCAGCGGCGTGTGCGGATAGTCGCCCTGCAGGCGCCGCGCGGCGTTGAACACGGTTTCGCCATGCCGGCCGATGAAGTCGCGGCCCTGGCGGGCGGGGGCGGGGAGCGTCATACCGTCCGTGTCGGATCGCCGCCGGGCAAAAGCAACGGCTTTCACGACCGTCGGCGTGCCGCGCGCTAACCGAGCGTTAACTGGAATCGCCCGAGGGGTCGGCGCGCTTGCTCCAACCCCTTTTTCGTGGGTAGGACAGGGGGAAACTTGCCCCGGACTCGGGGGACGGGGATTAAGAACATGAAGGCGACCATCGAACGCGCAACGCTCCTCAAGGGGCTGAGCCATGTCCAGTCCGTGGTGGAGCGGCGCAACACCATCCCCATCCTGTCGAACGTGCTGCTCGAAGCGACCGCCGAGGGGCAGTTGCGGCTGATGGCGACCGACCTCGATCTGCAGATCAACGAATCGGTGGCGGCGGCGGTCGACCAGCCGGGATCGACGACGGTGTCGGCGCACACCTTGTTCGACATCGCGCGCAAGCTGCCCGACGGCAGCCAGGTCCAGCTCGCCGCGTCGGAAGGGCGAATGTCGATCGTCGCGGGGCGCGCGCGCTTCAGCCTCGGTACGCTGCCGCGCGACGACTTTCCGGTGATCGCCGAGGGCGAGCTGCCGACGCAGTTCGAGATTCCGGCGGAGACGCTGAAGCAGATCATCGACAAGACGCGCTTCGCCATTTCGACCGAGGAGACGCGCTATTATCTCAACGGCATCTTCCTCCACGTTCAGGACGATGCCGCCGAACCGACGCTGAAGGCGGCCGCGACCGACGGTCACCGGCTGGCGCGCGTGACGCTGCCGCGGCCCGAGGGCGCAGCGGGGATGCCCGACGTGATCGTGCCGCGCAAATGCGTCGCTGAATTGCGCAAATTGCTCGACGAGGTCGACGGTTCGGTCGGCGTGTCGCTGTCCGGGACCAAGATCCGCTTCGACCTGGGGCAGGCGGTGCTCACATCGAAGCTGATCGACGGCACCTTCCCCGATTATTCGCGTGTCATCCCGACCGCGAACGACAAGATCCTTAAGCTCGATCCGCGCAGCTTCGAGGAGGGCGTCGACCGCGTCTCGACGATCGCCACCGAAAAGACGCGCGCGGTAAAGATGGCGCTCGATCGCGACAAGATCACGCTGTCGGTGACCAGCCCCGAGAACGGCACCGCGGCGGAAGAGGTGCCGGGCGAATATGTCTCGCTGCCGTTCGAGATCGGCTTCAACAGCCGATATCTGCTCGACATCCTCGGCCAGATCGACGGCGACGTCGTCGAGGTGCATCTCAACGATGCCGCCGCGCCGACGCTGATCCGCGAGAACGACAAGGCACCGGCGCTCTACGTGCTGATGCCGATGCGGGTCTGATCCGCTGGCCGATGACGGGTTCGCGCTCGACCGGCGGTCGCTGATCGCCGGGATCGGCGTCAGCATCGCCGTACCCGCCGCAGCGACTCGCGTGGCGGCCGAGGGCGTGGCGGCGTCCTCCGACGGCGGGGCGTTCGCGCTTACCGCGGGCGGCGGCGCACGGCCGCTGGCAATCGGCGACGGTCTCGAATGGGTCGTGCCCGATGGCGCCGGCGGTCGGCTGGCCGTCTTCACGCGCAAGGGCGGCGGACGGCTGATCGGCTTCGATCGTGGCTGGCGTCCGCGCGGCGAGGCGGCGACGGGCGGCGGCGAGCCGGTGCATCTGGCGATCGCGCCCGATCGATCGGTGGCGGCGGTGGCCGATTACAGCGGCGGGACGGTGTCGCTCCATCGTCTGCGGGACGGTGTGCCGGGTGCGCCGACCCTGATCCGCCATCGCGGTTCCGGACCGGATGCGTCGCGCCAGGCGGGGCCGCATCCGCATTGGGTGGGATTCGGTGCGGACGGGCGCTGGCTCTACGTAGTCGATCTCGGCGCCGATGCGGTGGTCGCGCACCGGATCGAGCAGGGGCGGTCGGTCGAGACGCGGATCGCGTGGCAGGCGCCGGCGGGATCGGGGCCGCGGCATCTCGCCTGGCATCCGACCAAGCGCCTCGCCTATGTCGTCAGCGAACTGGTCAGCACGCTGACGACGCTGCGGATCGAGGCGGACGGCATGCTGACCGCGCTCGACGTGCAGCCGACGCTGCCGGCGGGGAGCAAGGGCTATGTCGGCCATATCGCGGTCGATCCGCAGGGGCGGCGGCTCTATGCCTCCAATCGCGGGCCGAATACGATCGCGGTGTTCGCGCTCGACGATCCGTTGCGGCCGCGGTTGATCGAGCAGGCGCCGTGCGGTGGCGACTGGCCGCGCTTCTTCCTGTTGCGGCCTGAGGCGGGCGAGATGCTCGTCGCCAACGAGCGCAGCCCGGCGATGGAGGTGCTGCCGCTCGGTCAGGACGGCCGGCTGGGGGCGCCGCGGATCGGACCGGCGGTGCCGAATGCGCGCTTCGCGGCCTGGTAGGGCGGGCGCGATCTATCCCCTGAGTCTCAAGGCACTTCGACAAGCGCAGTGCGAACGGGACGCGCGCGGGTGAGCGGGTTAGCCCGCGGCCAATTGCTCGCGGGCGATGAGTTGCAGCGAGGCGGCGAGGTCGGGGGACAGGCCGAGTTCGTCGGCGGCGCGCTCGGTGCGGCCGAGGGTGCGCGGATCGACGCCGGTGATGCGGCCGAACACCATCAGGGCCTCCAGATAATAGCCGGCGATGCTGGCGTGATATTGGTCGTAGGACCAGAAATTGGTCTGGCCGTAGGTGGTGCCGTCATACGGATTGGGATCGGCGACGCCCGCGGCGAAGGCGCGCGTCCATGCCTGGCCGACCGGGATGACGCCGGTGATCGCCGGATGTGCGCGGCGCGCGCGCTCGGCGGCGAGGCGCAGGTCGTCGGCCATCGCGGCGATGCCGCGGCCATACCAGTGGCCGTTCGGCAGATAGGTCTGGTCGGCGCGGCTCCACGTCGCCATCAGGTCGATGCGGACCGCCGGATTGCGCGCGCGGAACAGCGCCGCCAGCTGGCCGACGCTGCGGATATAGCGGGTCGGGTCGCCGGGGCGGTCGCGGTCGAGCGTGCTGAATTCCTGGAGGACGACCACGTCCCAGGCGCGGTCGAACAGATGGCGGCGCTGGTCGTAGTGGAAGGCGAGGCTCTGGCCGCCCTGCGTCTCGAGGCTGACGGCGTAGCGCAGCCCGGCTTCCTCGGTGAAGAGCTTGAACAATGCCGGCACGCCGCCATAGCCCGCGCCGGTCAGGTCGGTGACGGTGCCGGCGTGCCAGTTGCGCACCGCCGAATGCGCGCCTTGGGTGAAACTGTTGCCGATGAACAGGATGGTGCGCGGCAGGACGACCGGCGTCGGCCCGCGCTGCGCGGCGGCGGCGGCGGCGGTCGGCAGCGCCAGCAGCAGGAGGGCGGCAAGGAGTCGCCTCGGCATCATATGGTCCTTCCGTCGTCGCGCATCGATCGTGCCGCCGTATCGGATGCGGCGGGGGGATGGCCAGCGCTGGATGATGGCATGCGCGTGTGGTTTCGCTAAGAGGCGGCGATGCTGCAATTCTATCGCGACGATCTTGCCCGGCTGGCGGGCGCGGACCGGCTGAGACGGCTGGTGCCGCGCAGCGGTGCCGATTTCACCTCGAACGATTACCTCGGCCTCGGCGCGTCGGCACGGCTGCGCGGGGCGGTGGCGGCGGCGCTCGACCGCGGGGTCGGCATCGGCTCGGGGGGATCGCGGCTGCTGCGCGGCAACGATCCCGAGCATGAGGCGCTGGAGGCGGAGGCGGCGGCGCATTTCGGCAGCGAGGCGGCGCTGTTCTTCGCCAACGGCTATGCCGCCAATGTCGCGGCGTTCGCGACTTTGCCGCAGCCGGGCGATCTGGTCGTGTACGATGCGCTGATCCATGCGAGCGCGCACGACGGGATGCGGCTGGGGCGGGCGCCGCGGGCGGCGGCGGCGCATAACGACGTGGCGGCGTTCGCGGATGCGATCCGCGACTGGCGCGCCGGCGGCGGCACGGGGACGCCGTGGATCGCGGTGGAGAGCCTCTACGGCATGGACGGCGACCGCTCGCCGCTCGCCGAGCTGGTCGCGCTGGCCGAGCGGCACGAGGCGATGCTGCTGATCGACGAGGCGCATGCGACCGGTGTGTTCGGCGAGGGCGGAAGGGGCCTCGCGGCGGGGCTTCACGATCGGCCGAACGTCGTCACCTTGCATACCTGCGGCAAGGCGCTGGGGGCGGAGGGCGGTCTGCTGTGCGTGCCGCACGTGCTGCGCGACATGCTGGTCAACCGCGCGCGCGGGTTCATCTTTTCGACCGCGCCGTCGCCGCTGATGGCGGTGGCGGTGCGCGAGGCGCTGCGCATCCTCGCCGAGGAGCCGGAGCGGCAGGCGCGATTGTGGGCGCTGGTCGCGGCGGCGGAGGCGGCGCTGGGGCGGGCAACGGGATCGCAGATCGTGCCGGTGATCGTCGGCGCGGACGGGGCAGCGGTGGCGCTCGCCGAACGATGCCGGGCGGCGGGATACGACGTGCGCGCGATCCGGCCGCCGACGGTGCCGGCGGGGACCGCGCGGCTGCGCGTGTCGATCACGCTCAACGTCGACGCGGCGGCGATCGCCGGACTGGGGGAGGTGCTGCGATGACGCGGACGATCGTGGTGACGGGGACCGATACCGAGATCGGCAAGACGGTGTTCGCCGCGGGCCTCGCGGCGGCGCTGGGTGCGACCTATTGGAAACCGGTGCAGGCGGGGCTCGACGAGGGCGGCGACGGCGATACGGTGCGGCGGCTCGGCGTCGCAAAGGTGCTGCCCGAGGCGTATCGGCTGACGACGCCCTGTTCGCCGCATCGGGCGGCGGCTATCGACGGGGTGACGATCGATCCCGCGCGGCTGGCGCTGCCGGTGGTCGACGGGCCGCTGGTGGTCGAGGGCGCGGGCGGCGTGCTGGTGCCGCTGGCCGACGATCTGCTCTACGCCGATATGTTCGCGCGCTGGGGGGCGCCGGTGGTGCTGGTGGCGCGGACGGCGCTGGGGACGATCAACCATAGCCTGCTCAGCATCGAGGCGTTGCGCCGGCGCGGCGTGTCGATCCTCGGCGTCGCCTTCGTCGGCGAACCGGTCGAGGACAGCGAGGCGACGATCGCGCGGATCGGCGGGGTGCGCCGGCTTGGGCGGCTGGCACGGATCGCGCCGCTCGATGCGGGCACGCTGGCGCGGGCGTTCGCGGCGGGGTTCAGGACGGAGGATTTCGCATGAGCTCGCCGATCTGGCATCCCTTCACCCAGCATGGCCTCGGCGAGCCGATCCCCACCGTCGTGCGCAGCGAGGGCGCGGTGCTGTTCACCAGGGACGGGCGGCGGATCGTCGATGCGATCTCGAGCTGGTGGGTGACGACCCACGGCCACCGCAACCCGCGGATCATGGCGGCGATCGCGGCGCAGGCGGAGCGGCTCGACCAGATCATCTTCGCCGGCTGGAGCCACGAACCCGCCGAGGCGGTGGCGGCGGGGCTGCTGCGGCTGATGCCGGCGGCGCTGACGCGGGTGTTCTTCTCCGATTCGGGATCGACCGCGGTCGAGGTCGCGCTGAAGATGGCGCTGGGATACTGGCTCAACCGCGGCGAGCCGCGACATCGCATCCTCGTGCTCGAACACGGCTATCACGGCGACACCATCGGGACGATGTCGGTGGGGGCGCGGGGGGCGTTCAATCGGGCCTATGCGCCGCTGCTGTTCGATGTCGCGACGATCCCCTTTCCCGCGGCGGGGGCGGAGCAGGCGACGCTCGATGCACTGGAGGCGGCGTGCCGCGACGCACCGGCGGCGCTGATCGTCGAGCCGCTGATCGTCGGGGCGGGGGGGATGCTGACCTATCCGGCACGGGTGCTTGCCGAGATGCGGGCGATCTGCGCGCGTTATGGCGTGCTGTTCATCGCCGACGAGGTGATGACCGGCTGGGGGCGAACCGGCACGTTGCTGGCGTGCGAACAGGCCGAGGTCGTGCCGGATATCCTGTGTCTGTCCAAAGGGTTGACCGGGGGTGCGGTGCCGCTGGCGGTGACGATGGCGACCGAGCCGATCTATCAGGCGCATTACAGCGACGATCGCGCGCGGATGTTCTTCCACTCGTCGAGCTATACCGCCAATCCGATCGCCTGCGCGGCGGCGGCGGCGAACATCGCGATCTGGGAAGACGAGCCGGTGCTAGAACGGGTCGCCGATCTGGCGGCGCGGCAAGCGGTGCGGCTGGCCGCGTTGCACGGGGTGCGCAATCCGCGTGTGCTGGGGACGATCGCGGCGGTCGATCTGGGTACAGACGGGGCGGATTATCTCTCGGCGCTGGGGCCGCGGTTGCTGGCGTTCTTCAGCGAACGCGACCTGTTGCTGCGGCCGTTGGGGAATACGGTCTATGTGATGCCGCCTTATTGTATCGACGATGCCGATCTCGATGCGATCTATGCGGCGATCGGAGAGGCGGCCGCCAATTGCGGCTGAAATGCGGCAACGTGGACAAGATGGACACCTTAATTGAAACGATCCCCTCCTGATCGTTTCCGTTTTTTGCATCGATGAGAAAGAGCGGTATTCGGTGTTTGTCTGATAGCAGATCGGTGGGGTGTAGGACAGGATCGGGGGCGCCGGTACGGTAGGGTGTGTTCATACGCTCCCGTTTGCCCTGAACTTGTCGAAGGGCCTGAGTCTCACCGTGCTTCGACAGGCTCAGCACGAACGGGTGGGGGCGGGCGGTCTATCTCCGCGCCTCCGCGTGAACCCTTCTTCTCTTCGCGGCTTCGCGGCTTCGCGTGAAAATCTTCTTTTGTGATGCCGGGTATCTATCGGTCGATGGCTTCGGTCGGCGAACCCGGGGTCGACTTTTTTCACGCGAAGACGCGAAGGCGCGAAGAGAAGGAAGAAGGGTTGTTCGCGCAGAGGCGCAGAGGCGCAGAGGTGTTACTCCCGGCGCGGAGCGCCATCTTCACCAACTACTGGGTAGCGAAGAGGCCGCTGACGCGGCCCTGTTCTTCTCTGCGTCTCTGCGCGAACAACCCTTCTTCGCGGGCCTATTCCACGAAGGCGTCGACGGTGAGCCGGCGGCCGCGGAGGAAGGCGTCGGCGACGTGGCGGAGGGGGGCTATGTCGACGTCGCTCTGCCCGGCGCGCACGATCTCGGCGAAGCGTTCGTACAGGCCGGCATATTCGCCGTGCAGCGCCGCCTTGTGCTCGGCCTCGCTGCCGTCGGGCAGGACGAGGCGGGCGCCGCCGTCGTGCAGCGTCAGTGTACCGCGGTCGGTCTCGACCGCGATGTCCCAGCTCTGCGGGCCTTCCTGGCGGAAGTCGAAATCGGCGTCGATCGGCAGACCGGCGTCGTCCGAGAAGCGGATGCGCGCGGCGATCGGCGCGTCGCAATTCGCCGGGAAGTCGAGTTCGGCCTCCTCGATGAAGAACGGCCGCGGCAGGATGCGGGTGACGATCGACAGCGCGTTGATGCCAGGATCGAACACGCCGAAACCGCCGGCTTCGAGAATCCACGCCTGCCCCGGATGCCAGACGCGGATGTCCTCGCGCCAGGTCACCGTCACCTTGGTGATCGTGGCATCGGCGAGGAAGGCGCGCGCCGGCTCGACGCCGGGCGCGCAGCGCGAATGCCAGCTGGCGAAGAGGCTGATCCCCGCCGTATCGGCGGCGGCGCGGAGCTGCGCGACCTCGGCGAGCGTGGCGCCGGGCGGCTTTTCGAGGAAGACGTGCCAGCCCTGCGCGATCGCCCGCGCGGCGATGGCGCGGCGGACCTGCGGCGGGGTGCACAGCGCCACCGCGTCGATCGCGAGGCCGCTGGCGATCAGTTCGTCGATGTCCTTGAAATGCGGCACGTCGGCGATGCCTTCGCCGTGGCGGCTGACCGTGGCGGCGAGGGTGATGTCGGCATTGCCGGCGATCGCCGGGACGTGCTGGTCGTGGGCGATCTTGCCCATGCCGACGAGCGCGAGACGGATTTTCTGGCTCACAGCGCGGTCACCTGAACGGGCGCCGCCTCGGCGAGCGCGAGGGGGTTGCGGAGCGGCAGCGTGAACGGCGCCGCCTGGATCGAGAAGACGTCGCCGGCCTGCGTCTGCACGCCGTCGGCGCACGACAGCGTCGCGGTGCCGAAGAAATGGACGTGGATGTCGCCGGGGCGGCGGAACGAGGCATATTTGAAATGATGGTGTTCGAGATTGGCGAGCGTGTGCGACATGTTCGCCTCGCCGGTGAGGAACGGCTTTTCCCACAGCGTTTCGCCGTCGCGCTCGATGCGGCTGGTGCCCTGGATGTCGGCGGGCGGTTCGCCGAGCAGCAGCTCGGCGCCGAGCGATGCCTGGCGCAGCTTGGAATGCGCGAGCCACAGATAATTGTGGCGCTCGGTGACGTGGTCGCTGAATTCGTTGGCGAGCGCGATGCCGAGGCGGAACGGGGTGCCGTCGTCGCCGATCAGATAGATGCCGGCGAGTTCGGGTTCCTCGCCGCCGTCCTGCGCGAACGACGGGGATAGGAGCGGCGCGCCGGGGGCGACGAGCGACTGGCCGTCGCCCTTGTAGAACCATTCGGGCTGCGCGCCGGTTTGGCCGGGGGCGGGGCGGCCGCCCTCCATGCCTTCGAGGAACAGGCGCATCGAATCGGTCTGCGTGCCGGCGGCGGCGGCCTTGTGCATCGCGTCGCGACCCGCGGCCGAGCCGAGATGGGTGAGGCCGGTGCCGGCAAGCATCAGCCGCGCCGTATCGGGATGGTCGATCGCAGGCAGCAGCGTGCCGGCGGCGAGCGCCTCGGCGAGGTCGACGGTCTCGTCGGAGCGGCGGGCGCGGGCGGCGTCGAGCAGCGACGCGCGCTCGGCGATCGCCTGCGTCGCGAGCTCACGCGTGGTGGTGACGCCGGTGAGGACGGTGGCAATATCCTCGGCGAGCAGGACGCGGCGCGTGCCGTCGGGCAGGCGCTGCTGGAGAAGGCGGGAGGCGGTCATGCGAGATCCTTGGCGGCGGTGACGAACGCCGCGGCATCGCGCGCGACGTCGGCGACGGACTTACCGGCGCGATAGAGGTTGGAGCCGAGGCCGAAACCGTCGGCGCCGGCGGCGCGCCATTGCGCCATATTGTCGGGCGAGATGCCGCCGACGGCCAGCACCTTGAGGTCCTTGGGCAGCACGGCGCGCTGTGCCTTGAGGAAGGCGGGGCTGGCGCCGTCGGCGGGGAAGAGTTTGAGCGCATGGGCGCCAGCGGCGAGCGCGGCGAAGCCTTCGCTCGGGCTGTAATAGCCGGGCAGCGAGACGAGGCCACGCGCGACCGTGGCGCGGATGACGTCGGTGTTGGTATTGGGCGAGATGATGAGTTCGCCGCCTGCGTCGGCGACCTGCGCCACCGCCTCGGGGGTGAGGACGGTGCCGGCGCCGACCATCGCGCGGCCGGCATAGCGCTTGGCCATGGCGGCGATGCTGGTCAGCGGATCGGGCGAGTTGAGCGGCACTTCGAGCAGGGTGAAGCCGGCGTCGACCAGCGCGTCGCCGACCCCCTCGGCCTCGGCGGGGGTGAGGCCGCGCAGGATCGCGACGAGCGGGCAGGCGGCGAAGGCCTCGGCGAACCGGGTGGCGGGATCGGTCATCTGGGTTGCTCCGGAAGAGGGCGAGGGAGAGGCGGACGACGTTCGCCATGATTCGTCACCCCGGCCTCGAGCCGGGGTCCCGCTACCGCGCTACGCTGGAAGAAGCGGGACCCCGGCTC